>NZ_CP061768.1:2630000-3830000 GCF_013624435.2 Nocardioides campestrisoli | reverse complement strand
TCTATGCGCGGCACACCGACGACGCCGACCAGTACAGCGGCGGCTGCACCGTGATCGCCAAGATCGGCTCCGGCAAGGAGCTGTGGCGAAACTGCGGCGCCTCCGTGGACGACTTCTCGGCCGACGGCCGGTCGGTGCTGATGCGGGCCACCCTCGACGGGACGTCCGCGAGGGTCCGCACGATCCGCGGCAAGCGGGTGCTGCGCTACGCGGTGCGCTACCCCGACTCGCTCGACTACGCCGAGTGGGACACCGACGGCCGGGTCCTGCTGCACGTCGAGGACGAGGACGGGAGGAGTGTCGTGGTGGCCTGCTCCGACCTGGAGTGCACCCGGCCCACGACCTCCTGAGCCCTGACCTCCTGAGCCCTGCCGCTCAGCGGCGTACGGGCTCGTGCGACGCGGTCCGCGAGGCGGCCGCCACCGCGCCCGCGGAGCAGAGGATCGCGACCAGGTAGACCGCCACGAACGCGTCCCAGCCGGCGGCCTCGGTGCGGGCGAAGACCACGCCGGTGATCGCCAGCGCCAGTGCGGCGCTGAGCGAGTCCGCGGCCGCCAGCGCCGAGGAGTTGGCGCCCCGGTCGCGGTCCGAGGAGTGCTCGAGCATCGCCACGCCCAGGCGGGGGAAGCCGAAGCCCATGCCGGCACCGGCCAGCACGTAGGCCGCCATCGCCAGCGGCGCGGGCGCCTCGAGCCAGACCACGACCGTGAGCAGCGTGATGCCCAGCAGCACCACCGAGGTGCCGGTGACCAGGGCGCGGGTGTGGGAGATCTTCGGCAGCCGGGCCTGGGCCTGGCTGGCCAGCGCCCAGACCACCCCGACCCCGGTGAGCGCCAGGCCCGCGGTCGCGGCGGCGATGCCCCACCGCTCCTGGAGCACGAAGACGATGTAGGCCTCGGCGCAGAAGAACCCGGCGCTGAGCAGCCCGCGGGTGGCGATCACCGACGGCAGTCCGCGCCGGAGTCGTACCGTGCCGGGCGGCATCAGCCGGGAGAGGCTGAACAGCACGAGCACCAGGCAGCCGCCGGCCAGCCACAACGAGGAGTCAAGCAGCTTGACCCCGAGCACGGCGGCGCCGGCCACGACCGCCCACCCCAGCCGCGCCAGCTGGGGCGGGTCGGCCTCCTCGACGCCCGAGGGCACGGTGCGCAGGGTGGGGGTGAGCGTGACCAGCGCGAGACCGATCAGCGCCACCACCCCGAGGAAGACCCAGCGCCAGCCGAACGCGTCCGCGATCAGCGCGGCCAGGTAGGGGCCGAAGAGCGAGGGCAGCACCCAGGCCGCGGCGAAGCTGGCCAGGATCGAGGGCTGCAGCCGGCGTGGGTAGACCAGTCCGACCACGACGTACAGGACGACCGTCGCGGCGCCGCCGCCCAGCCCCTGCAGGATCCGCCCGGCGACCAGCACCTCCATCGTGGGTGCGAGCCCGCAGGCGACGAGTCCGAAGGACAGCGCGGTCAGCGCGGTCAGCAGCGGCACCGTCGGGCCGCTCCGGTCGCTCCACATCCCGGCGATCACCATGCCCACGACGCCGCTGGCCAGCGGGGCAGCGAAGGCCAGCGCGTACAGCCCCACCCCGCCGAGCTGCTGGGCGACGTCGGGCATCACGGTGGTGACCGCGAGGGACTCGAACGCGACGATGGCGATCAGGGAGAACGCAGCCACGGTGGTGGCCAGGTAAGTCGGGGAGAGGATCCCGCCCGTCGTCGGCTGCTCGGTCGTCTTCACCGGATGATGCTAGGTCTGGGGCGGAGGCGGTCCGGCGTAGGGATCCCCGCACAGCCGGGGAAACTGGGAGTTGGCGGGGGATACAGCGCGTGCCAACCCACGGGAACCCCGCACAGGCGGGGATTCGTGGGGCGGGCGGGACTAGCGGGCGATGGGGGAGTACGACGCACCCAGCAGCGTGACCAGGTCGTCGGGGGCGAGCTCCACGTCGAGGCCGCGACGGCCGCCGGAGACCAGGATGGTCTCGTGCAGGATCGCGCTCTCGTCGACCACGGTGGGCAGCAGGGTCCGCTGGCCGAGGGGGGAGATGCCGCCCACGACGTACCCGCTGCTGCGTGACGCGGCGGCCGGGTCGGCCATCGTCGCCTTCTTCCTGCCCAGCGCACCGGCGATCGCCTTGAGGTCGAGGCGAGCGGCGACCGGGACGACGCCGACCGCCAGCTCGGGGCGGTCCGAGCCGACGTCGACCACCAGCGTCTTGAAGACCCGCGCGGGGTCGACGCCGAGCGCCTCCGCGGCCTCCATGCCGTACGACGCCGCCCGCGGGTCGTGCTCGTAGGGGTGGAGGCTGAAGGCGACGCCCGCCGCCTCCAGCACCTCGGTCGCGGGGGTGCCACCACCCGCCTTCCTCGCCATGCCCCCAGGCTACGGCCGGGGACGGGATGCGGGGCCGACGGTCAGTGAGTGGCGAGGATGCCCAGCGCGTAGCCGACCTGGCCGACGTGCTGGGTGACGTCGTTGACCACGCTGACCAGCCGGACGCCGAGGGTGACGGGCGGGTCCCAGCGCTCGTCGACGATCCGCTCCGGGTCGTCGTCACCGAGCTGCGCCACGATCTCCAGGGTCCGGGCGTGCACCGCGTCGGCGTAGCCGAGCAGCAGCGCGGAGTCGGCCTGGAAGTGGCCGACCTCCTCGGTGCTCTGGCCGTAGCCGATCGCGTCCCGGTCGTAGGGGAGCGAGAACCGGTCGGCCCAACCCTGGTGCCAGACCTGGGTGCCGGAGACCAGGTCGGCCAGGTGGTCGTCCTGCACACGCAGCGCGTGCCAGGCGATCCACCCGACCGGGTTGGCCTCCGGCCCGGGCCGGGCCAGCAGCATCCCGGGCGGCAGGCCGCCCAGGTGGTCGTGCCAGGACTCGTGGGTGCGGGTGAAGAGGTCGGGGACGAGTGCGGTCCACATCCTCCGCACCGTAGACCTGCACCCGTCCCCTCACCAGCCCCCAGATCGGGCAAGCGACCGCTACTCCATGGCCAGCCCGGCGGCCGGCGCCACCCGCGAGGCGCGCCGCGCCGGCAGCACGCAGGCCGCCAGCCCGGCGAGCGCGGCCACCGCCACCACGGCGGCCAGCTGGAGCGCCGGGACGGAGAACGCCACCTCCTGGGTGACCTGGCCCACCATCACCTGGACCGCCACCCAGGCGAAGGCCAGGCCGATCGCGGTGCCGAGCACCGTGGCCACCATCGAGAGCAGCAGGCCCTCGGTGGCCATCGCCCGCCGCAGCTGGCCGCGGGTCAGCCCCATCGCCCGGAGCAGGGCGTTCTCCCGGCCCCGCTCGAGCACCGAGAGGCCCAGGGTGTTGGCGATCCCGACCAGCGCGATCAGCACCGCGATCCCCAGCAGCCCGACCACCGCGCCGGTGAGGATGTCGATCTGCTGCCCGACCCAGGTGCGCTCGGAGTAGCCGTCGAGCAGGTCCGCGCCGGTGCCGGAGGCCAGCACCGCCAGGTCGCCGCGCAGGTCCTCGGCGTCGGCGCCGTCGGCGGCCCGGACCCAGAGCGCGGAGGGGACGGTGTCGGGCGTCAGCGAGGCCAGGGTCGCGGCCGAGACCAGGCCGGCCTGTCCCCACCCGGTGCCGGTCTCCACGTCGAGCACCCGGTCGCGCCCGTCGACCCGGACGGTGACGGTGCCCTCCTCGGTCCACTGCGTCATGGCCTGCTCGTCGAAGGAGTTGGTGACCTTGTACGGCAGGTGGATCACGCCGTCGGCGGGGGAGAGGCGGGAGGCGTCGCGGGCCACGGCCGCGGCGTCGGCGACCCCCACCAGGGTGACCTCGTCGGGGGCCCCGGCCAGCCGGGCCGTCGTGCCCGGCAGCAGCAGCGCCTCCTCGACGCCGGTCAGCGCCTTCGCGCGGGTGGCGACGTCGTCGGCCAACGGCTGGTCGACCGCGAGGAGCGCGGAGTCCAGCGGGTTGGAGAGGTCCATCTCCTCGTCGACGATCGTCCGGGAGCTGTGCAGCCCGGTGAGCACGGCCGTGGTCAGGGTGACCCCCACCAGCAGCGAGGCCGCGGTGGTCGCCGTACGCCGGGGGTTGCGCACCGCGTTGCCGGTGGCGAGCCGACGTACCGGTCCGTCGCCGAGCAGCCGGCCGGCGAGCCGGATCAGCGCCGGCACCAGCACCGGGCCGAGCAGCAGGACGCCGAGGAAGGTCACGGTGCCGCCGGCCAGCATCACCACGAGGTCGCCGCGGTCGATCGCCAGGGCGAGCAGGGCGACCCCGCCGACCAGGGCGAGCCCGGCCAGGAGCAGTCGCAGCACCCCGGCGCGGGAGGCCACCTCGACGCCGGTGTCGGGGCGCAGTGCGGCGAGCGGCGCCACCCGGGTCGCGGCCCGGGTGGGCAGCCAGGCGGCCGCGACGGTGACCGCGGTGCCCACCGCGATGCTGCCCAGCACCCACGGCAGCCCGAACGCCGGCGAGCCGATCGCGTCGAACCAGATCCCGACCAGGGCCACCACCCCGGTCCCGGCGGCCATCCCGACCAGCACGCCCAGGGTGGAGGAGACCAGTCCCAGCACCAGCGCCTCCAGGCGCACCGACCGGCGCAGCTGGCGGCGGGTCACGCCGACGCAGCGCAGCAGCGCGAAGTCGCGCATCCGCTGGGCGAAGAGGATGGAGAAGGTGTTGGCGATGACCATGACCGCCACGAAGAGGGCGATCGCCACGAAGAGCAGCGCCATGATCGCCAGGTAGTCGACGCCGCGGACGATCTGGGCCTGCTGGTCGGCGACGTAGTCGGCGGTGGCCCACACGTCCACAGCCTCGTCGTCGACGACCGCGAGGGCCTGCTCGGCGGTGCCGCCCCACGCGATCGCCTCGATCCACAGGGACTCGTCGAACCGGCTCAGGTCGGCCCACGGGAGGTAGAGCGAAGCGCCGGTCATGGCCGGGGTGTCGACCAGGCCGACCACCTCGACCTCGACGGTGTCGGGGCCCGACCCGACGACCACGGTGTCGCCCACCGCCACGCCGTTCTGCTTGGCCGCGTTGTGGTCGGCGACCCCCTGGCCGGGTGCGGTCGGTTGGCGGCCGGCCACGAGGTCGAGCCACTGCAGGCTCTCCTCGAGCGGCGCCTCGGAGATCCGGACGTCGTCGCCCAGGTTCACCCCGTCGCGGGTGACCTGCTCCGTCGCGTAGCCGCGGGTGGCCGCCGGGATCCCCTGCTGGCGCGCGTGGTCCATCAGCGTGGCCGCGTCCTCGTTCCCCACGTAGCCGAGGACCACGTCGACCCCCTCGTAGGGGGCGCCGACGTCCGCGGTCAGCCCCTCGCGCATCGCGCTGGAGACGCCGCTGGTGACCATGATGAAGGTGACGCCGATGACCACGGCGACCGCGGAGGCGACGTAGCGGCGGGTGTGCCGGCGCAGCGAGGCCAGCAGCACCGTGCGCATCCCGCGGTTGAGCAGCGACCCGCTCATCGGGCGGTCCGGCGGCGCAGCGCGGTGACCAGCTCGTCCTGGCCGGGCTCGGCCAGGTGGGCGCTGATCGCCCCGTCGTGGATCACCACGACGTCATCGGCGTACGCCGCGGCGTCCAGCTCGTGGGTCACCATCACCACGGTCATCCCCAGCTCGCGCACCGAACGGCGCAGGTGGCCGAGCACCTCGGCGCTGGCCTCGCTGTCCAGGTTGCCGGTGGGCTCGTCGGCGAAGACGATGTCGGGCTGGGTGACCAGCGCGCGGGCGATCGCCACCCGCTGCTGCTGCCCGCCGGAGAGCTGGCTGGGCAGGTGGCCGAGCCGGTCGGCGAGGCCGAGCACGCCGACCACCGAGTCGTAGCGCTCCCGGTCGACCGGCCGCCCGGCCAGCTCGAGCGGGAGCAGGATGTTCTGGCCGGCGGTGAGCATCGGCAGCAGGTTGAAGGCCTGGAAGACGAAGCCGATGTGCTCGCGGCGGAAGAGGGTCAGGGCGGTGTCGTCCATCCCGGCCAGGTCGCGCCCGGCCACCGAGATGGTGCCGCTGGTGGCCGCGTCGAGCCCGGCCAGGCAGTGCATCAGCGTCGACTTGCCGGAGCCCGAGGGGCCCATGATCGCGGTGAACCGGCCCGCGGGCAGGTCGAGGTCGACCCCGCGCAGCGCGTGCACCGCGTGGTCGTCGTGTCCGTAGGTCTTGGTGAGGCCGCGGGCGGTGGCTGCGAGGCCGGTGCGGGCGTTGCCCGCGAGGTCGGTGGTGGTCATGTGACCAGACTGCCGTCGCGCCGGGCCGTTTCCGTCGGCCCGGGGACCGAACCCGGCGTACGCCGAGGGGCGGAGGCCGCCGGGTCGGCGTACGACCAGGGGAGGACGGAGACGGCTGGCCGTGGTCGGTAGCCTCGGGCCATGCTGCTCAGTCGCAACGACGTCGCCATGGCCCTCGTGACCGGGGCCGCCACCCTGATCGACCCGCAACGACTCTCGCCCAGGATGCGCCGGGCGTACCGGCTCTCCGCGACCGCCTTCGTCGGCGTCGGCGGCTATGTCGCCACGGGCCAGATGGAGGAGGACGAGCTGCTGCCGCCGCCGGTCCGGGCGGCGATCGCCGGCGGGATCGCCGGGACGGTCTACGCCACCTGGCGCGGCGCGGAGAAGCTGGACACCGCCTCCGTCGGCTGGCTCGAGCGCCGCGGGATGAAGCGCCCCCGGGTGGCGCTCGCCGTGGGCGGCACGCTGCTCACGCTGGGGATGAGCGCCCTGGAGAAGTGGGGCGAGCAGCGCGAAGCGGAGAAGAAGGTGACGGCCGCCCCCGAGGAGCAGGTCGAGGTGACGCCGGACCCGGGCGACGCCCCCGCCTGAGCGGGACTCAGCGAGCAGTGGGGGGCAGCAGGAGGGCGAGCAGCAGCGCCCAGCCCTCGGTGAGCCGCCGGCTCCCGGGGGCGGGCGGCCGGAGCAGCCCGGCCGGGCCACCGAGCACGAGGTAGGCGACCGGACCCAGCGGAGCCCCCAGCAGCACCAGCCAGGCCCACGCCGCCCGGGTCGCTCGCTGCGGGTGCTCGTGCCACGCCAGGACGGTGAAGGTGGTCAGCCAGAGCACCAGCAGCACCCAGAACGACTCCATCGGGGTCTGCCAGCCGAAGAGGGTGCCGTGGCTGGACGGGCGGTCCACCTCGACGACCCGCACGTCGGCGTCGAGAGCGGCCAGCCGGTCCGCCAGGCCCGGCTCGACCACGGGGACCCGGGCGCCCCAGTCGTCCAACGGCGTGCCGCTCCGGGCCAGCGTGGCCTGCCGTCCCGGCGTCGCCTCCACCGCCGTCGCCGCCTGCCGGCCCCAGCCCGAGCGCCAGCGCAGCTCGACGGTGGAGTAACCGCGCGACTGCGGGGCCAGCCCGCCCACCACCTCGAGCGTCTCGACCTCGCCGGCCCGCAGGTCCGCCTCGAGGTCCGCGAGCGTGGCCGGCCGGAGCGCCACGAGACTGAGCCAGACCAGGGTCACCACCCAGCCCGCGAGCAGCAGCCGCGCCAGCCACCGCACCGGCCGGCCGACAGGGGCCTCGGCGCCGACCGGTGCCGGAGCCGGGGCCGACACCGGCGCCGCGACGCTCACGCGCTGACCAGACCGGTCTCGTAGGCCAGGACCACCAGCTGCACCCGGTCCCGGGACCCGGTCTTGGCGAGGATCCGGCCCACGTGGGTCTTCACCGTCGTCTCGGCGACCACCAGGTCCGCGGCGATCTCCGGGTTGGTCCGGCCCTGGGCCACCAGCATGAGCACCTCGCGCTCCCGCTCGGTGAGCGCGGCGAGCCGGTCGTCGGTCGGCGCACTGCCCGGCTCGGGCAGCGCGGCGAAGTGGTCGAGCAGCCGGCGGGTGGTGCTCGGGGCCACCACCGCGTCTCCGCGGTGCACCGCCCGGATCGCGCCGAGCAGGTCCGGCGGGGTGGCGTCCTTGAGCAGGAACGCCGAGGCACCGGCGCGGATCGCGGCGAACGCGTACTCGTCGAGGTCGAAGGTGGTCAGCACGATCACCCGCGGGGCCTCGGGCCGGGCCAGCAGCCGACGGGTCGCCTCGACGCCGTCCATCCGGGGCATCCGCACGTCCATCAGCACCACGTCGGCGGCGGTCACGGCGAGCTGCTGGAGCGCCTCGCCGCCGTCGCCCGCGTCGCCGACGACCACCATGTCGTCCTGGCTGTCGACCAGCATCCGGAAGCCGGCCCGGACCATCTGCTGGTCGTCGACGAGGAAGACCCGGATCGGGGCCCCGGGCACACCGGTCCACTCGTGCTCAGAGCTCACCGGGGGATCCTCGCACGCACCGTGAACCCGCCACCAGGGGCCGGACCCGCCTGCACCGACCCGCCGTGCACGGCGGCCCGCTCCCGCATCCCGACCAGGCCGTGGCCGTCCCCTGGGGGCGCGGCGGCGCCGCGTCCGTCGTCACAGACCTCCAGCAGCACCTCGCGTCCGACCTCGACAGCGACCCGGACCGCGGCCGCCGGCCCGGCGTGCTTGCGGACGTTGGTGAGCGCCTCCTGGACGATCCGGTACGCCGCCAGTCCGACGCCCTCGGGCACCGACGCGGCCTGCTCGGGGTCGGGGAGCTTCGCCTCGAGATCCATCCCGGCCGCCCGCGCCTCGTCGAGGAGATGCGGCAGGTCGCCCAGCCCCGGCTGCGGGCGGACCCCGGAGTCCCCGGAGCGGAGCAGCCCGAGGAGCCGGCGCATCTCGGTGAGGGCCTCGCGGCCGGTGACCCCGATCGTCTCCAGCGTCCGCACGGCCACGTCGGGGTCCTTCGCCGCGGCGTACCGGGCGCCGTCGGCCTGCACCACGATCACCGACAGACCGTGGGCGACCACGTCGTGCATCTCCCGGGCGATCCGCGAGCGCTCGTCCTGGGCGGCGAGCTGCACTTCGCGCTCGGCGATCCGCTCCGCCTGCTCGGCGCGGTCGAGCAACGTGGCCACGTGCGCCTCGCGGGTGCGGCCCACGGTGCCCAGCGCCCACGAGGTGATGACGATCGCGCTGATGCTGAGGAAGTTGGGCAGCAGCCTGGCCCAGGTCAGGCTCAGCGAGGAGCTCCAGTCGACGGTCGCCACGGCGGCCGCGAGGACGCTGACGCCGAGCGCCGTCCAGGCTCCGGCCGCGGTCCCGAAGCGGGCCGCCGAGTAGACCGCCACCGGGAACGCCAGCTGGCTCCAGATGGGGGAGTCGATCACCAGCACCTGGCACGCCGAGGCCAGCGCCACGGCGGCGAAGGCAGCAAGCGGGCGGCTGCGCCGCCACAGCAGTGGCACGATCTGCGCGAACCCCAGGATCGTCCACCAGGGGTCGGTCCCCGCGACCGCGATCACCAGCACGGGAAGGAGCAGCCCCGCCACCAGCAGCCGGTCGAAGTAGCGCCGACCGCGTGGTCCCAGCTGCCAGGGCGCGCGGGGGCTCGGGTGCTGCATGGTCGCCAAGGTAGCCCGCGCGCAGGCCTCGTACGTCAGACCAGGGGAGGATCCTGGCGCCGAGTATGGTCCCCCCATGAACAAGTGGGAGTACTTCACGGCGCCGATCCTCAACCACGCCGCCAAGCAGATCCTGGACAACTTCGGGCAGGACGGCTGGGAGCTGGTCCAGCTGATGCCCGGCCCGACGCCCGACAACTACGTCGGCTTCTTCAAGCGCCCCCTCGGCGGAAGCTCGCTCTGATGCACCCCGAGGAGAGGCTCGCCGAGCTCGGCCTGACCGTCCCCGAGGTGGTCGCCCCCGTCGCCTCGTACGTGCCGGCGGTGCGGACCGGGTCGCTGGTGCTGACCTCGGGTCAGCTGCCGATGCGCTCCGGCGCGCTGATCGCCACCGGCAAGGTCGGCGACCAGGTCAGCGCGGAGGTGGCGACCGAGTGCGCGCAGCAGTGCGCGCTCAACGCGATCGCCGCGGTCAAGGCTGAGGTCGGGGACCTCTCCCGGGTGGTCCGGGTGGTCAAGGTGGTGGCCTTCATCGCCTCCACCCCCGACTTCACCGGCCAGCCGCAGGTCGCCAACGGCGCCTCCGAGCTGCTCGGCCGGGTCTTCGGCGACGCCGGCGTGCACGCCCGCTCCGCGGTCGGCGTCCCGGTGCTGCCGCTGGACGCTCCGGTCGAGGTCGAGATCATGGTCGAGATCGCGGCGCAGACCCCGGAGGCCTGAGCGTGCGGATGCCTCTGCCCGAGCGACTGGTCGAGCACGCCATGCGCTACCGCGACGGAGACGCGACCCCGGTCGAGCCGCGGGACGCGGCCACCGTGGTGCTGATGCGTCCCGGCGACGGTGAGCCCGACCTCTACCTGCTCCGCCGACAGACCTCGATGGCGTTCGCCGGCGGGATGTGCGTCTTCCCCGGTGGTGGGGTCGACCCCCGCGACGACGATCCCGAGGTCGCCTGGGCCGGCCCGTCGCCGGCCGAGTGGGCCAGCCGGCTCGCGGTCGACGAGGACCAGGCTCGCGCGCTGGTCTGCGCCGCGGTCCGGGAGACCTTCGAGGAGTCCGGGGTGCTGCTCGCGGGGCCTTCGCCCGACAGCGTCGTGGGCGACACCACGGGCGACGACTGGGAGGCCGACCGGGTCGCCCTGGAGAGCCGCGAGCTGCACTTCAGCGACTTCCTGGTCCGCCGCGGGCTGGTGCTGCGCACCGACCTGCTCGGCGCCTGGTCGGGGTGGCTGACGCCGGAGTTCGAGCCCCGTCGCTACCGCACCTGGTTCTTCGTCGCCTCGCTGCCCGAGGGCCAGGTGACCCGGCACGTCGGCACCGAGGCCTCCTCGGTGCGCTGGGTCGCGGGCTCCGAGGCCGTACGCCGGGTGGAGGCCCAGGAGATCGGCATGATGCCGCCGACCTGGCTCACCTGCCTGGACATCTCGCGCTACGCCGACCCCGACGAGGTGCTGGCCGCCTCCCGCGGGCGCACGGTGGAGATGTTCACCCCCGCGCTCCAGGCGGACGGGGAGGAGTGGACGCTCTCCACCCACCCGGACTACGTCGACCTGCTCGCCGAGCACTTGCGCCGGGTCGGCCGGAGCGGTCCGTGACCTGGGCCGGCGGCGGGTTCGGCGAGCGCGCGAGGTGCGTGCTGGCACCCAACCCCAACGTGATGACCCTCGACGGCACCAACACCTGGGTGCTGCGCGAGCCGGGCGCCGCGCGCTCGGTCGTGGTCGACCCCGGGCCGTCGATCCTCAGCCACCTCGACGAGGTGGCCGAGCAGGCCGGCCAGGTCGGCGTGGTGCTGCTGACCCACCACCACCTCGACCACAGCGAGGCGGCCAAGGAGTTCGCGGAGCGGATGGGCTGCGGGGTCCGGGCCCTCGACCCCGCGCACCGGCTCGGCTCCGAGGGCCTGGCGGACGGCGACGTGGTCGAGGTCGACGGGCTCGAGGTGCACGTGGTCGGTACGCCCGGGCACACCGCCGACTCGCTCTCCTTCCTGGTCCCGGCCGAGCGGGCGATCCTCACCGGCGACACCGTGCTGGGCCGGGGCACCACCGTGGTGGCGCACCCCGACGGGCAGCTCGGCGCCTACCTGGACTCCCTGGACCGTCTGCACGCGCTGGCCGACGCCCGCGAGGCGCAGGCCATCTGGCCCGGCCACGGCCCGGTGATCACCGACGCGCTGGCGGCCCTGGACCTCTACCGGGCCCACCGCCGCGACCGCCTCGCGCAGGTGGAGCAGGCGCTGCTCGCCCTGGCCGACCAGCCGACGCTGGCCCGTGCCCTGTCCGAGCTGGACCTCGCCCCCGGCAGCGGAGCGACCGTGACCCCGCGCAGCGTGGTGGAGCGGGTCTACGCGGACGTCGACCCCGTGCTGTGGGGCGCCGCGGAGCTCTCGGTGCGGGCCCAGCTGGCCTACCTGGTCGAGCAGATCCGCTAGGCCGGGACGGCGCGCGCTGTCGGCGGTGCGTGCCATGCTCCGGCCCATGGGAGAGAGCACGAAGCACCACCGGTTGGACTACCTCGAGCTTCCCGTCGACGACCTGGCAGCCGCCAAGGCGTTCTACGGCGCGGCCTTCGGCTGGGAGTTCACCGACTACGGCCCCGGCCCCGACTACGTCGGGATCAAGGGCGGCGACGGCGAGGACGAGATCGGCGGCTTCCGCCTCGATCCCGACGCGACGTCCGGAGGGCCGCTGCCGATCCTCTTCTCCGACAATCTCGACGGCAGCCTGCAGGCCGTCCGGATCGCGGGCGGGGAGATCGCGATCGGGCCCTACGACTTCCCCGGTGGTCGGCGCTTCCACTTCCACGACCCCAGCGGCAACGAGCTCGCCGTGTGGTCGCCGGCGGGTGCCTGAGGCAGGGTGTCCGCTGAAGCCGACCGGAGGACCGCATCGTCCCCGTCTCCGCGCGTTTGCGATGATCACGGGCGTGAGCTCCCGGATCACCGACCCCGACCTGCTGGCCCGTGTGACGACCGCCGAGGAGGCGGCCGCCCACATCAACCCTGGCGACAACGTGGGGATGAGCGGCTTCACCGGCGCCGGTTACCCCAAGGAGGTGCCGACCGCGCTGGCCAAGCGGGTCCTGGCCGCCCGGGAGCGGGGCGAGGAGTTCAAGATCGGCCTGTGGACCGGCGCCTCCACCGCGCCGGACGCCGACGGCGTGCTGGCTGACGCACACGCGATCTCCCAGCGGCTGCCCTACAACTCCGACCCCACGCTGCGCGCCCTGATCAATGCCGGCGAGGTCGACTACGTCGACGCCCACCTGAGCCACTCCGCGCCGTACATGTGGTTCGGCTTCTACGGCCGGCTCGACGTCGCCGTGGTGGAGGTGACCGCCGTCCTGCCCGGCGGGATGCTGGTGCCGAGCAGCTCGGTCGGCAACAACAAGACCTGGTTGGACCAGGCCGACAAGGTGATCCTCGAGGTCAACTCCTGGCAACCACGCGAGTTCGAAGGCTTCCACGACGTCTACTACAAGACGGCGCTGCCACCGCACCGGGTGCCGATCCCGCTGGACGACCCCACCGACCGGATCGGCGAGCCCTACCTGCGGGTCGACCCGGCCAAGGTGGTCGCGGTGGTGGAGACCCGGGCCCCGGACCGCAACAGCGACTTCACCGCTCCGGACGCCGTCTCCGAGGCGATCGCCGGGCACGTGCTCGACTTCCTGCGTCACGAGGTCTCGGCGGGCCGGATGCCGCCCGAGCTGCTGCCGATCCAGTCCGGGGTGGGCAACGTCGCCAACGCCGTGCTGGCGGGCCTGGGCGGCAGCGAGTTCAGCGACCTGGTGGCGTTCACCGAGGTGATCCAGGACGGGATGCTCGACCTGCTCGACGACGGCACCCTGCGCTTCGCCTCCGCGACCTCGTTCGGGCTCTCGGACGCCGGGGTGAAGCGGTTCATGGACGGGATCGACCACTACAAGGGCCGGATCCTGCTGCGCAGCGAGGAGATCTCCAACCACCCCGAGCTGGTCCGCCGGCTCGGCGTGATCGCGATGAACGGGATGATCGAGACCGACATCTACGGCCACGTGAACTCCACCCACGTGATGGGCAGCGCGGTGATGAACGGGATCGGCGGCAGCGGCGACTTCGCCCGCAACGCCTACCTCAACTTCTTCGTCTCGCCCTCGACCGCCAAGGGCGGAGCGATCTCCTCGATCGTGCCGATGGCCAGCCACGTCGACCACACCGAGCACGACGTGCACGTGATCGTCACCGAGCAGGGACTCGCCGACCTGCGCGGGCTCTCCCCGCACGACCGCGCGCGCAAGGTGATCGCGAACTGCGCGCACCCGACGTACCGCGACCGGCTGACGGACTACATGGACCGCGCGATCGCCGCCCGGCCCACCGCGCGGCACACCCCGCACCTGCTCTCCGAAGCGCTGAGCTGGCACCAGAGGTACCTGGACACCGGGAGCATGTGAGCTAGCGGGTCCGGCGTCGGGTCGGCAGCGGCGACCGGTCGGTCGTCGTACGACTCGAGCGACCGCTCGGCGAACCGCTTGCGGCGCCACCAGGAGACGTTCTGGGTGTAGAGAACCCGGCGTGCGTAGGCCTCCGGGTGACCGTCGATCCGCTCCCAGTGCCGGGCCACCTGGAGGAGCGCGGTCTGCAGCAGGTCCTCGGCGAGGTGGTGGTCACCGGTGAGCAGGTACGCCGTCCGGCCCAGGGCGCGCGAACGCGCGGCCACGAACTCGTGGAACTGCTGCTCGTCGGCGCGCATCGCCACCCCCTTCACCACTCAAGACGCGCCGGAGGGCGCATCCGGGGGGTTGTGCGGCCGAGAAGTTCCTCAGCGGGAGCGGCGGCCCAGGCGCTCGACGTCCATGATCACCACGGAGCGCGGCTCCAGGCGGATCCAGCCGCGGGAGGCGAAGTCGGCCAGCGCCTTGTTGACCGTCTCGCGCGAAGCGCCGACCAGCTGGGCGAGCTCCTCCTGGGTGAGGTCGTGGTGCACGTGCACCCCGTCGTCGGCGGTGCGGCCGAACCTGTCGGCCAGGTCGAGCAGCGCCTTGGCCACCCGGCCGGGGACGTCGGAGAAGACCAGGTCGGAGACGACGTCGTTGGACTTGCGCAGCCGGCCAGCCAGCTGGGACAGCAGCCCGCGGGCCACCATCGGGCGGCCGTCGAGCCACTTGAGCAGGTCGTCGTGGCTCAGCGAGGCGAACGCGGCGTCGGTCACGGCGGTCACCGTCGCCGAGCGCGGGCCGGGATCGAAGAGGGAGAGCTCGCCGAACATCTGCCCGGGGCCCATCACGGCGAGCAGGTTCTCCCGGCCGTCGGCGGCCGAGCGGCCGAGCTTCACCTTGCCCTCGAGCACGATGTAGAGCCGGTCACCGGAGTCGCCCTCGTGGAAGAGGACCTCGCCGCGGCGCAGCCGGGTCTCGGCCATCGAGTTGCGCAGGGCCCCGGCGGCTTCGTCGTCGAGACTGCTGAAGAGTGGTGCCTGTCGCAGCACGTCGTTGTCCACGAGAAATCCTCCGGAAGGTGTGCGGCTCGTCCCAGAAACCGTCCGCTGAACAGGTGTCACCCTCGATCCTAGCCGTGGTGGGGGTCACAGGGGGAGAAGTGGGTGCATCGACGCCCGCTCGGGCCTGCCCCTGGTAGACGCGCGCCCGCGGTCCCAGAGGTGCTGTCGGCGTCGCCACGTACCCTGGGCGCGTGCCCGCCGCCCGTACTCCGTCCGCCCGACCCCGCTCAGGACCCGGCCCTGCGGCCGCGTCGGAGAAGCCCGACACCGCGCTGGTGCGCCGGGCCCGGAAGATCGACCGGGTGCTCGCCGAGACCTACCCCGACGCCGCCTGCGAGCTCGACTTCGACGACCCGTTCCAGCTCCTGGTGGTCACCGTGCTCAGCGCGCAGACCACCGACCGCCGGGTCAACGCGGTGCGTCCCACCCTGTTCGCGGCGTACCCGGACCCCAAGGCGATGGCCGCAGCGCCCCGCGAGCACCTGGAGCAGATCGTCGGCCCCCTGGGCTTCTTCCGGGCCAAGACCGAGGCGCTGCTCAAGCTGAGCGCGGCGCTGGTCGAGCGGTACGACGGCGAGGTCCCTCCCCGGCTCGAGGACCTGGTCACACTGCCGGGCGTGGGCCGCAAGACCGCCTTCGTGGTGCTCGGCAACGCGTTCGGCATCCCGGGGATCACCGTCGACACGCACTTCGGCCGGCTGGCCCGCCGCTTCGGCTGGACCACCGAGACCGACCCGGTCAAGGTCGAGCACGCCGTGGCCGCGCTGTTCCCGAAGAAGGACTGGACGATGCTGTCGCACCGGGTGATCTGGCACGGGCGCCGGCGGTGCCACGCCAAGAAGCCGGCCTGCGGCGCGTGCCCGGTGGCCAAGCTCTGCCCGTCGTACGGCGAGGGGCCCACCGACCCGATCGTCGCGGCCGCCCTGGTCAAGACGCAGGGGCCGGCGTGAGGGCTGCCATCCGGCGCTCGGTCGCCGCGCTGACGGCCGCGCTGCTGCTCGGGCTGGTCGCGGGGTGCACGAGTGACGACGGCTCGAACAGTGGCTCGTCCGGCGGCAGCCAGGCGGCCACCCTGCCGGCCCCGCTGCCCGACGTCGAGCTCGAGGGGTTCGACGGCGGCGAGCCGCTCGACCTGGCCGAGCTGCGCGGGCCCGCCGTGGTCAACTTCTGGGCCTCCTGGTGCGGTCCGTGCCGGCGCGAGATGCCGATCCTCGAGGAGTTCGCCCAGAAGCACGCCGGCGAGGTCGAGGTGGTCGGGATCGACTTCCAGGACGTGCAGACCGACGCCGCGCGCGACCTGGTGCAGGAGACCGGCGTGACCTACCCCCTCTACGTCGACCAGGACGGTGTGCTGGACCGGGCCGCCCCCTTCCCGCACCTGCGCGGCCTGCCGTTCTGGGCCTTCGTCGACGCGGAGGGACGCGTGGTGGAGTGGCAGTTCCTGGAGATCAAGGACCTGGCCCAGCTCGAGGAGCTCGTCGAGACCCACCTGGGGGTGGCATGACCGAGAGTCCCGACCTGAGCCGGTTCCCGACCTGGCTGCACCCGGTGGTGGAGCGCTGCGGGGAGGTCACCGCCGACCACCTGACCCGGTTCGTGGTGCCGCCCGACAGCGACCCGCGGCGCGGTGCCGTGCTGATGGTCTTCGCCGAGGGCGACGACGGCGAACCGGAGGTGCTGCTCACGGAGCGCGCCCACCACATGCGCAGCCAGCCGGGGCAGGTCTCCTTCCCGGGCGGGCACATCGACCCCGGGGAGACGGTCGTCGAGGCGGCCCTGCGCGAGGCCTGGGAGGAGATCGGGCTGGCGCCCGCCGAGGTCGAGGTCTTCGGGGAGCTCCCCGAGCTGTGGCTGCCCCCGGCCAACTTCGCCGTCACCCCGGTGCTCGGCTACTGGCGCGACCGCGGCGAGGTGAGCGTGGTCAGCCCCGACGAGGTGCACGCCATCCACCACGAGCGGATCTCCGAGCTCCTCGACCCCGCCCACCGGATCAGCGTCCGCCACCCGTCGGGCTGGGTCGGCCCCGGCTTCCTCATCGGCGAGGACAAAGAGCTCATCCTGTGGGGGTTCACCGCCGGGATCATCTCGCGGCTCTTCGAGTTCCTCGGGTGGGGCACGGAGTGGGACAGGTCCAAGATGCGCGAACTTCCGGCACGCATGCTGCAAGGTGAGCAGGCACGGGCCGACCTCGCGCCCAACACCAACCTGCGGGAGTAGTCGCGTGAACGTCCTGGACTGGGTCCTCCTGGTCATCGCAGCCACGTACGCGCTCTCCGGCTACTGGCAAGGCTTCATCACCGGCGCCTTCGCCACCGCCGGACTGCTCCTCGGTGGCCTGCTCGGGGTCTGGCTGGCGCCGGTCGCCCTGGGCGACGCGGCCCCCTCGCTCTGGGTCTCGCTGGGGGCGCTGCTGATCGTCATCCTCAGCGCCTCGGCCGGCCAGGCGCTGCTGCAGTACCTGGGCGCCCGGATCCGGGACGTGATCACCTGGCAGCCCGTGCGCGCGGTCGACGCGGTGGGCGGCGCCGCGCTCAGCGCAGCCGCCGTCCTGGTGGTGGCCTGGGCGCTGGGCGTGGCGATCTCCGGCTCCCGGATCGGCGCGATCACCCCGCTGGTGCGCAGCTCGGAGGTGCTGGCCCGGGTGGACCGGACGCTCCCGGACGGGGCGGACCGGGTGCTGCAGGCGTTCAACAACGTCGTCGGGACGACGTTCTTCCCCCGCTACCTGGAGCCGTTCGCCCCCGAGCGGATCGTCGATGTCGAGCCCGGGGACGCCCGGATGCTCCAGGACCCGGACGTGGTCGCCGCCGAGCCGGCGGTGCTCAAGGTCTACGGCAGCAACGAGTGCGGGCGGGGCGTCGAGGGCACCGGCTTCCTCTACGCGCCGGGGCGGCTGATGACCAACGCCCACGTGGTGGCCGGGGTCGACGAGCCGGAGGTGGTGCTGCCCGGCGGCGCCGTCCCGGCGACGGTCGTCCACTACGACCCCGACCTGGACGTCGCGGTGCTCGCCTTCGCCGCCGAGGGCCTGCCGACGCTCGCCTTCGACCTGGAGTCCGAGCCGCGTGAGGCGATCGCCGTCCTGGGCTACCCGCAGGACGGCCCCTACGACGTGCAGAGCGGGCGGATCCGCTCCGAGCAGCGGCTGCGCTCGCCCGACATCTACGGCAACGGGGCGGTGATCCGCGAGGTGCTCTCGCTCCGCGCCCAGGTGCGTCCCGGCAACTCCGGCGGCCCGGTGGTCAACTCCGACGGACAGGTGGTCGGCGTGGTCTTCGCCGCCTCCGTCTCCGACGTCGAGACCGGCTACGCGGTCACCTCGGAGCAGGTCGCCGAGAGCGCGGCGCTGGGCGTGCGCAGCAGCGACCCGGTGGACACCGGCACCTGCGCGGGCTGACCGGGCTGAGCGGTCAGCCGCGCTTGAGGATGTCCTTGGTCTCCTGCGCCTGGTGGATCGCCCGCTGCGGCGCCTTGACCTGGCGGACCTTGCGGTAGCCGAGGAACCCCAGCAGCGCGCCGATCGCGAGGTAGACCAGGGTGACGATCAGGAACGCCCAGTGCAGGTCCAGGCCGCGCCCGTTCCAGTGCAGGAAGTAGGCGATCGTCGCCGAGAGCATGATGACGGCCAGCAGGCCGAGGAATGCGGCACCGGCGAAGAGCCCGATGCCGGTGCCACCGGCCTTGACGCTGACCTTCAGCTCGCTCTTGGCGAGCTGGATCTCCTTGTTGATCAGGGTGGAGATGTCGCGACTCGCGTCGCTGATCAGTCGGCCGATGGTCGGATCGGTGTCCTTGACCGGTTCGGTTGCCATGGCGCGACCCTACACAACCCGCGGGAGGCCTCCCAGTGGCGTTGGTACGCTGGCCCCTGGTGTGCCGGGAAGTCTGGTCGGCTCACCGGCCGACCGGCCGGTGGAAGGCTGTTCCCGACCCCCCGAAAGGGCCCTCTGCGTGAGCGCGAACGACAACTCCTCCCCCGAGCACGGCCGAAACCCGGACGACCAGGTCTGGGCCTCCGGCCCGATCTACAGCATCAGCGACCGTCCGCTGGCCCGGCTGGTGGCTCGACCGCTGCGCGACTTCCTGCGGATCGAGGCCTCCGGCTCGATCCTGCTGCTGCTGGCCACCCTGGCGGCGCTGATCTGGGCCAACTCACCGGCCGCCGCCTCCTACGACTCGTTCTGGCACACCCCGATCACCCTGGACCTGGGGATCGTCGAGCTCTCCGAGAGCCTGCAGCACTGGGTCAACGACGCCCTGATGGTCATCTTCTTCTTCGTGGTCGGCCTGGAGATCAAGTACGAGCTGGTCAACGGCGACCTGCGCGACCCGAAGTCGGCCGCGCTGCCGATCGTGGCGGCCTTCGGCGGGATGGTCGTGCCCGCCGTGATCTACCTGGCCGTCGTCGGCGGCGGCGACGGCTCCTCGGGCTGGGGCATCCCGATGGCCACCGACATCGCGTTCGCGGTCGGCGTGCTCGGGGTGCTCGGACGACGGATCCCGTCGGCTGCCCGGCTCTTCCTGCTCACCCTGGCGATCGTCGACGACATCGGCGCGATCATCGTGATCGCCGTCTTCTACACCGAGGACCTCGCCCTGGGCTGGCTGGCGCTGGCCGGGGTGCTGCTGCTGGTCATGGTGGCGATGCGCGCGCTGAAGATCTGGGCGATCTGGGCCTACGCCGTGGTCGGCGTGCTGCTCTGGTTCGCGATGCTCGAGTCCGGCGTGCACGCCACCCTGGCCGGCGTCGCGATCGGCCTGATCACCCCCGCGGTGGCGCTGCTGCGTGAGGACGTCTCCCGCACCTACGCCCAGGAGGCGCTCGCCGACAAGCGGCTGGACCCCGAGGAGCTGAGCCGGCTCCGGTTCCTGCTCAACGAGTCGGTGCCGGTCGTGGAGCGCCTCCAGACCTCGCTGCACCCGCTCTCGGCGTACGTCGTGCTCCCCGTCTTCGCGCTCGCCAACGCCGGGGTCAACCTCGGCGGCGGCGTGCTGGGCGAGGCGGTCCAGTCCGACATCGCGCTGGGCATCGTGGCCGGCCTGGTGCTCGGCAAGCCGATCGGCATCCTGCTGTTCAGCTTCCTGGCGGTGAAGATCGGCCTCGGCCGGCTGCCCGAGCACACCACCTGGCCGATGATCGGCGGCCTCGGCGCGGTCGCCGGCATCGGGTTCACCGTCAGCCTGTTCATCGCCGGGCTCTCCTTCCCCGGTGCCGAGCTGCTGACCGAGGAGGCGAAGGTCGGCATCCTCGGCGCCTCGGTGATCGCCGCGGTGATCGGTGTGGTGCTGCTGCTGGTCCTCTCGCCCAAGGACGCCGAGGCGGAGCTGGAGCCGGACCCCGAGGGCGAGGCCCGGGTCTGACGCACGACGCCCCTCGTCCCGTGCGGGACGAGGGGCGTGCGGGCGGTCCGTGAGCAGCGTCGGCTCAGTCCTCCGAGGCGGCCGCGCCGGACTCCTTCTGCTTGATCAGGTCCATCACCGTGGAGTCGGCCAGGGTGGTGACGTCGCCGACCTCCCGGTTCTCCGCGACGTCCTTGAGCAGGCGGCGCATGATCTTGCCCGAGCGGGTCTTCGGCAGCTCGGGCACGATCATCACCTGGCGGGGCTTGGCGATCGCGCCGATCTCCTTGGCCACGTGGGTGCGCAGCTCGTTGACGATGTCCGCCCCGCCGTCGCCGGCGGCGTCGCGCAGGATCACGAACGCGCAGACCGCCTGACCGGTGGTGTCGTCCGCGGCCCCGACCACGGCCGCCTCGGCGACCTTGGGGTGGGAGACCAGGGCGGACTCGATCTCGGTGGTGGAGAGCCGGTGCCCGGACACGTTCATCACGTCGTCGACCCGGCCGAGCAGCCAGATGTCGCCGTCCTCGTCCTTCTTGGCGCCGTCGCCGGCGAAGTAGAACCCGGGCCAGCGCGACCAGTAGGTGTCCTTGAACCGCTGGTCGTCGCCCCAGATCGTGCGCAGCATCGCCGGCCACGGCTCCTTGAGCACGAGGTAGCCGCCGGACCCGTTCGGCACGGACTTCGCCTCGTCGTCGACCACGTCGGCCGAGATGCCGGGCAGCGCCTTCATCGCCGACCCCGGCTTGCCGGCGGTGACGCCCGGCAGCGGGGAGATCATGATCTGACCGGTCTCGGTCTGCCACCAGGTGTCGACGATCGGTGCCCGTTCGGCGCCGATGTGCTTGCGGTACCACATGTAGGCCTCGGGGTTGATCGACTCACCGACCGAGCCGAGGAGCCGGATCGAGGAGAGGTCGAACTTCGCCGGGATGTCGTCGCCCTGCTTCATGAAGGTCCGGATCGCGGTGGGCGCGGTGTAGAAGATGGTCACGCCGTACTTCTCCACGATCTCCCACCAGCGGCCCTTGTGCGGGGAGTCGGGGGTGCCCTCGTACATCACCTGGGTGGCGCCGTTGGCCAGCGGTCCGTAGACCAGGTAGGAGTGGCCGGTCACCCAGCCGACGTCGGCGGTGCACCAGTAGACGTCCGTGTCGGCCTTGAGGTCGAAGACGCTCCAGTGCGTGTACGACGTCCCCACCAGGTAGCCGCCGGTGGTGTGCAGGATGCCCTTGGGCTTGCCGGTGGTGCCGGAGGTGTACATGACGTAGAGCGGGTGCTCGGAGTCGTGCAGCTCGGCCTCGTGCTCGGTCGAGGCGGCGTCGACGACGTCGTGCCACCACACGTCGCGGGTCTCGTCCCAGTCGACCTCCTGGCCGGTACGCCGCACGACCAGCACCTTCTCCACCTGCTGGCCCTGCGCCTCGGCCTTGACCACGGCCTCGTCGACGGCGGGCTTGAGCGCGGAGGCGTTGCCCCGGCGGTAGCCGCCGTCGGCGGTGATGATCACCTTCGCCTCGCAGTCGCTGACCCGCGAGGCGAGCGCGTCGGCGGAGAACCCGCCGAAGACGACCGTGTGCGGCGCTCCGAGCCGGGCGCAGGCGAGCATCGCCACCACGGTCTCGGGGATCATCGGCATGTAGATGGCCACCCGGTCGCCCTTGCGCACGCCGAGCTCGGTGAGCGCGTTCGCGGCCTTGCAGACCTCGTCCTGGAGCTGGGCGTAGGTCAGGTCGCGGGTGTCGTCCGCGGGCTCGCCGACCCAGTGCAGGGCGACCTTGTCGCCGCGGCCGGCCGCGACGTGCCGGTCGACGCAGTTGACCGAGGCGTTGATCGTGGCGCCGGTGAACCACTTGGCGAAGGGCGGGTTGCTCCAGTCGAGGACCTGGTCCCACTTCTGGCCCCAGTCGAGGCGCTCGGCGGCGTCGGCCCAGAAGGCCTCGCGGTCGGCGTCCGCCCGCTCGTAGGCCTCCGCGGTGACGTTGGCGGAGGCGGCGAGGTCGGCGGGCGGCTCGAAGCGGCGGTTCTCCTGGAGCAGGTTCGACAGCGTGTCGTCAGCCATGAGAGGGGACTCCTGTGTGTGGGAAGGGGTGGACTGTGACCGAGGTCTCGTCGCGACGAATGTACCCAGATCCCGCGGGACGGCGTACGAGAGGTGGGAGGGCTGCTCCCGTCGTACGCCGCCCCGCAGGGTGTCTCAGTGCACGACGGCCCGCTCGGCGCCCGCGCCGGTGAGGGCGCGGACCTCGAGCTCGGTGTAGCGCTCGGCCGCCTCGGGCTCACGCGAGGTGATCGACCCGATGAAGCCGAGCAGAAAGCCCAGCGGGATCGAGACGATGCCCGGGTTCTGCAGCGGGAACCAGGCGAAGTCGGCGTCCGGGAAGAGCGCCGTCTCCGAGCCGGAGAAGACCGGCGAGAAGATCACCAGGCCGACCGCCGAGATCAGGCCGCCGTAGATGCTCCACACCGCCCCGCGGGTGTTGAAGCCCCGCCAGAACATGTTGAACAGGATCGCCGGCAGGTTCGCCGAGGCCGCCACCGCGAAGGCCAGGGCGACCAGGAAGGCGATGTTGAGCGACTGCGCCGGGATCGCCAGCAGGATCGCCACCAGGCCGATCACGGCGGCCGCGATCCGCGACACCTTCATCTCCTCCGCCTCGGTCGCCTGCCCCTTGCGGATCACCGAGTTGTAGATGTCGTGCGCCACCGACATCGACGACGTCAGCGTGAGCCCGGCCACCACCGCGAGGATCGTGGCGAAGGCGACCGCCGCGATCAGCGCCAGCAGGATCGCCCCGCCGGTGGAGCCGACCCCGCCACCCACCACCTCGGCGAGCCTGGGTGCGGCCAGGTTGCCCGCGGCGTCGAAGTCGTCCGGGGCGATCAGCGCGGCCGCGCCGAAGCCCAGCACCAGGGTGAAGAGGTAGAAGGTGCCGATCAGTCCGATCGCCCAGAGCACCGACTTGCGGGCGTCCCGCGAGGTCGGGGTGGTGTAGAAGCGGATCAGGATGTGCGGCAGACCCGCGGTGCCGAGCACCAGGGCCAGCCCGAGGGAGATGAAGTCGATCTTGCTGGTCAGGTCGGCGCCGTACCGCAGGCCCGGCTCGAGGAACGCCTGCCCGGCCCCGTTGTTGGCGGCCGCCGCACCCAGCAGGTCGGAGATGTTGAAGTCGAACTTGATCAGCACCAGCACCACGATCAGCGCCGAGCCGGTCATCAGCAGCACCGCCTTGACGATCTGCACCCAGGTGGTGCCCTTCATCCCGCCGACGGTCACGTAGAAGATCATCAGCGCGCCGACCACGAAGATCGTCAGGTTCTTCACCCAGCCGCCCTCCACGCCGAGCAGCAGCGCGACCAGGGCGCCCGCGCCGACCATCTGGGCCAGCAGGTAGAAGATCGAGACCGCGACCGTGCTCACCGCGGCCGCGGTCCGCACCGGGGTCTGCCGCATCCGGTAGGCGAGCTGGTCGGCCATCGTGTAGCGGCCGGAGTTGCGCAGCACCTCGGCGACCAGCAGCAGCGCCACCAGCCAGGCGACCAGGAAGCCGATCGAGTAGAGGAAGCCGTCGTAGCCGTAGAGCGCGATCGCTCCGGAGATGCCGAGGAACGAGGCGGCCGACATGTAGTCGCCGCCGATCGCCAGCCCGTTCTGGAAGCCGGAGAAGCCGCGGCCGCCGGCGTAGTAGTCGGCCGCGCCCGAGGTCTGCCGGCTCGCCCAGAAGGTGATGCCGACGGTGAGCGCGACCACCGCGAGGAAGAGCGCGGCGGTGAGGATCTGGTTGCCGTCCATCAGAGGTCCGCCTCCTCGGCGCCGTCGCGGCCGGTCTCGGGCTGGTGCCCGGGGCGGGGACTGCCGGTGATTCCGCGGCCCGCCCGGTCGGCGTCGAACTCCTCGTTGAGCTGGCGGGCCAGCGGGTCCAGGTGCTTGTTGGAGTACTGGCTGTAGAGGTAGGCGATGCCGAAGGTCGTGACGAACTGGAGCAGCCCGAAGACCAGCGCCACGTTGATGTTGCCGAAGAGCACGTGGTTCATGAAGCCGGGCGCGAACATCGACATCACCACGTACAGGCCGTACCAGCCCATGAACACCGCGGTGGCGGGGATGATGAAGCGGCGGTAAAGGTGGCGCAGGCGGGCGAACTCCGGTTGCTCGGCGAGATGGTCGTAGATCGGATCGTGGCGCGCGGCCTGGTCGGATGTGCTCATGGGGGCTCCCTCCCTGGGGGTCGTGTGACGTGAGTCACCTTGGACCGGCGCGCGAGCCGGCGCGAGCCTGCGAGGTGCACGCATCGCCCAGCGGAGGCGCCGGATCGACGAACGGTCGGTGCGCCGCGACGAACGGCGCCGGGTAGCGTTCTCCCGACGGCCCACGGAGGCCGACGGAAGGCTGAGAGGTGCGGACCAGGACCGAGTGGCTGGGTGCGGCGGTGGCCACCCTGACGTTGGGCGTGCTCGTGCTCCTGGACGTCGCCCAGCGCGATGCCGCGGTGGCGCTCTCCCCGTTGTTCGCGCTCGCTCCCCTGATCGCCGCCGCGGTGCTGCCGGGGCGGGTCACCGCGCTGTTCGCGGCCGCGGCCGTGCTGCTCGCCGTGGCCGCCGGCTGGTGGAACGGGGACGCCGACACCACCCAGCACTGGGTCCGGGTCGTGGACGTGCTGCTGATGGGTGCGGCCGCGGTCGCGGTGGCCGCCTTCCGGGTCTACCGCGAGCGTCAGGTGCTCCGGCTGACCACGATCGCGGAGGTCGCCCAGCGGGCGGTGCTCCCGGTGCTGCCGGCCCACGCCCGGCGTACCGACATCGCCGTGCGCTACCAGTCGGCGGCCCGGGACGCGGTGATGGGCGGGGACCTGTACGACTGCTACCACTCGCGCAGCCACACCCGGTTCCTGCTCGGAGACGTGCGGGGCAAGGGGATCGAGGCGATCGAGCAGGCGGCCCGGGTGATCCGCGCGTTCCGCCAGGCCGCCGCCGTGCAGCGTGAGCTCGGTGTGGTCGCCGAGGACATGAGCGGCTACCTGATGCCGTTCTTCGACGAGGAGGAGTTCGTCACCGCGGTGCTGATCGACACCACCGAGGCCGGCCGGGCGTCGCTGGTCAACGCCGGGCACCCGCCGCCGCTGCTGGTGCGGGCCGACGGGACGTGCGAGTTCATCGAGGTCCCCGCGGACCTGCCGCTGGGGCTCGGGGTGAGCTTCGAGCGGCACGAGTTCACCTGGGAGCCCGGCGACCGGCTGCTGCTCTACACCGACGGGGTGAGCGAGGCACGAGACGCCCGCGGAGAGTTCCTGGACCTGCGCAGCGTGGCGCCGCTGCTGGTCGGGGGCACCGTGGACGACGCTCTCGACCGGCTGCTGGGCGGGGTCCGCGCGCACGCGGTCGGCGGCGAGCTCAACGACGACGTGGCGGTGCTGCTGCTCGAGCACACCGCCGCCGGCGACGAGTACCTCCCCCAGGCGGGGGAGCACGACTGGCGTACGTCGCTGCAGCGCTGACCAGCGCTCCAGGTCGATGGTCGCTAGCGCTCCAGGTCGACCGCCTCAGGGGTGTGCAGCCGCACCATGAACCGGCGGGCGTCGACCCGGGAGCGGCCCGCGGTGGCTCGGCTGACCAGCACCATCGTGGCGAACGCCGCCGGGACGCTCCAGGCGGCCGGCTGCCCCAGCAGCACGGTCGTCCAGCCGGTGGTCGCGGTCGTCACCAGCGTCCAGACCACCGCGAACCCCGAGCCCAGCCCGCCCACCACCAGGCCGGCGATCGCCCCCGGCGCGGTCAGCCCCCGCCACCAGATGCCCAGCACCAGCAGCGGGCAGAACGTCGAGGCCGCGACCGCGAAGGCCAGGCCGACCACCCGGGCCAGCCCCACGTCGGCCGCGGTGAGCGCGAGGACCCCGGGCACCACCACCGCGAGCACCGCGCCCACCCGGAAGGCGGCCACCCCCGAGAGGCGGCGCCCGCCGTACCTCCGCCCGGTCACGTCCTGGCCGAGCACGCCGGCCACCGCGATGGTCAGCCCCGAGGCGGTGGAGAGGAAGGCGGCGAACGCGCCGGCGGTGAGCAGGCCGGTCAGCACCTCCCCACCCAGGCCGGGCAGCATCAGCCGGGGCAGCTCCAGCACCAGCGAGTCGGCACCGCCGGTCTCGGCCAGCTCGGCGGCGTAGACCCGGCCCAGGGCGCCGTAGACGGGCGGCAGCAGGTAGAAGAGGCCGAGCAGGCCCAGCACCACGAGCGTCGTACGTCGGGCCGCCCGCCCGTCGGGGTTGGTGTAGAAGCGGACCACCACGTGCGGCAGCCCCATGGTGCCCAGGAAGGTCGCCACGATCAGCGAGTAGGTCACGTAGAGCCCCTGGGGTCCGCCCTCGCCCAGCGGGATCGACCAGCCGCCGGACCCGTCCGGGGTGCCGGCCCCGGCCGGGTTGACCGCCCCGTCGCCGACCCAGACCACCAGGAGCACGGCGGCCGGCACCAGCAGGGCGGTCAGCTTGAGCCAGTACTGGAACGCCTGGACGAAGGTGATCGAGCGCATGCCGCCCGAGGTCACGTTGGCCAGCACCACCAGGGTCACCACCAGCGTGCCCACCCACGGGGGTGCGCCGACCGCGGAGCGCAGCGTGAGCCCGGCCCCCTGGAACTGGGGCAGCAGGTAGAGCCAGCCGATCACCACCACCAGCAACGAGCAGACCGCCCGGACCGCCCGGGACTGCAGCCGGGCCTCGGCGAAGTCGGGCAGCGTGTAGGCGCCCGAGCGGCGCAGCGGGGCGGCGACCAGGACCAGCAGCACCAGGTAGCCGGCGGTCCAGCCAACGGGATACCAGAGCATGTCGGCGCCGAAGGTCAGCACCAGTCCCGCGACGCCGAGGTAGGAGGCGGCCGAGAGGTACTCCCCGCCGATCGCCGAGGCGTTCAGCCCGGGACGCACCGTGCGGGAGGCGACCATGAAGTCGCTGGTGGTGCGCGAGATCCGCAGCCCCCAGGTGCCGATCGCCAGGGTCGTCAGCGAGACCAGCACCACGCCGGTCAGCCCGGACCAGGAGTCGATCACCGGGCGTCCGCCTGCCCGTCCGGCGCGCACTCGGCCTCATCCGCCGTTCGCGCCGGCAGCGTCCCGGCGACCAGGTCGGCGAAGTCGGCCTCGTTGGCCTCGGCCCGGCGGACGTAGACCCAGCCCAGCAGCAGCAGCAGCGGGTAGACGAGCACCCCCAGCAGCAGCCACGGGATCGGCACCCCGAGCAGTCGCACCTCGGCCAGGTGCGGGGCCAGGTGGAAGAGCAGCGGCAGCGCGCCGACCGTCAGCGCCAGCACCAGCAGCACGCCCAGGGCCAGGCGGCGCTGCTCGCCGACCAGGCTGCCCATGAGGATGTCGCCGACCCGGGTGCCCGCGTCGATGTCGGGGGTGCCTGGTCGCCGTGCCGCTCCGGTACGCCGAGGCGGCCCGGTGACCCGGACCCGTTCGGGCGGCGCCGGGCTCATCGCCGCACCAGCAGCTCGCGCAGCGCCCGCGTGTGCCGGCGGCTCACCGCGAGCTCGACCCCGCCGACCACGACGGTGCAGCGGCCCTGGTCCATCCGCAGCTCGCGGACGTGGGGCAGGGAGACCAGCAGGGATCGGTGGATCCGGACGAACCCGGCCGCCCCCCACTCGGACTCCAGGCTGGAGAGCGGGGTGCGGACCAGGTAGGAGTCGGAGTCGGTGTGCAGCCGGGCGTAGTCCCCCTGGGCCTCCACGTGGGTGATGTCGCTGCGGCTGACGAACCGGGTCACCCCGCCGCGCTCGACCGGGACCTGCTCGTCGCCGGGAGCCTGCGGCCCGGCGCCGCCCTCGACCACCCGGCGTACGGCCTCGGCGAGCCGGTCCTCCCGGACCGGCTTGAGCACGTAGTCGACGGCGCGCAGCTCGAAGGCCTCGACCGCGTGCTGCTCGGAGGCGGTCACGAAGACGATCGGCGGCGGTGCCTTGAACCGGGCGAGCACCTGCGCCATCTCCAGCCCGGTGAGCCCCGGCATCGAGATGTCGAGGAAGACCGCCCCGACCTCGTGCTCGCGCAGCACCCTGAGCGCCTGGGTGGCGGAGTCGCAGGTCAGCACCTCGACCACCCGGGGGTCGCGGGAGAGCAGCCAGGAGAGCTCGTCCAGGGTGGGTTGCTCGTCGTCGACCACCAGGACGCGCAGCCCGCCCGGCTCCTGGCTCATGCGTGCACCCCCGGGGCGAACTTCGGCACCCGCACGGTCACCTTGGTCCCGGCGCCCCGGGCGGTCTCGACCACCAGGCCGTAGTCGTCGCCGAAGGCGTTGCGCAGCCGGGCGTCGACGTTGCCCAGCCCTACCGAGTCGAGCGCCTCGTCGCCGGCCAGGGCGCGGCGTACCCGCTCGGGGTCCTCGCCGACGCCGTTGTCCTCCACCTCGATCACGCACTCCTGGCCCAGGTCGCGGGCCACGATGCTCAGGTGGCCCACCCCCTCGGCGGCCTCCAGCCCGTGGCGGACGGCGTTCTCGGCCAGGGGCTGGATGCACAGGAACGGCACCGTCACCGGCAGCACCTCGGGGGCGATCTGCAGGGTCACCCGCAGCCGGTCGCCGAACCGGGCCTGCTCGAGCAGCAGGTAGCGCTCGATCGAGCGAAGCTCCTCGGCCAGGGTGGTGAACTCGCCGTGGCTGCGGAAGGAGTAGCGGGTGAAGTCGGCGAACTCCAGCAGCAGCTCGCGCGCCCGGTCGGGGTCGGTCCGGACGAAGCTGGCAATCGCGCCGAGGGAGTTGTAGATGAAGTGCGGGCTGATCTGCGCGCGCAGGGCACGCACCTCGGCCTCCATCGCCCGGGTCCGCTGGGCGTCGAGCTCGGCGAGCTCGAGCTGCCCGCTGACCCACCGGGCGACCTCGTGGGTGGCCAGCAGCAGCCCGGCCGTGGGTTGGGGAGCGAAGGCCAGCAGGGCGCCGACCATCCGCTCCTCGACCACCAGCGGGGTGGCGATGGCGTGCCGGACCGGACAGGTGGAATCCACGCAGGCGAGGTCGCCGGAGTCCGCCGTGCGGGTGCCGCCGTGCTCGAAGACCGGGCGCAGCAGGTCCGGCACCTGGTCGGTGTGGTGGCTGCCCACCCCGTCCCAGGCCAGCACGCCGGCGGTGTCGGTCAGCGCGACCGCCGGGGAGCCCAGCAGCGCCCGCAGGTGCTTGACCGACCGCTCGGCGCTGGTGGTGGTGAGCCCTTCGCGCAGCGCGGGGGAGGCGAGCGAGGCGGTGTGCAGCGTGTGGAAGGTGGCGCGGTCGGCCTCGGTGCCCAGCGGCGTACGTCGGAGGAACCGCGGCCACACGCTCATGTGACGCAGGTTACTGGGCGGGCGCCCTCATCGCTCGCAGCGCTTGGTGACCTCGGCGCGACACAGGTCCTTCCCGCTCCAGCCGTCGATCCGGTCGCGTCCGCGTCCGCCGATCAGCCGGTCGTCGCCGAGGCTGCCGAGGATCCGGTCGCGGCCCCGGCCGCCGCTGAACCGGGCCCGCATCCCGTCCGGGCAGTTGTCGAAGAAGTCGTTGGTGTAGAGCTCGTGGTAGTTGTCCGCCAACCGCGAGATCCGGTCGCTGCCCCTGCCGCCGGTCGCCTTGAGGTCGCAGCCGGTGAGGGAGAGGCGGTTCGGTCCGGAGGTGCCGAGCAGGACGGCCCGCGCGGCCAGCAGCCACGCGTCCTCGAACCCGGTCGCGGTGGCCTCGGCCGGCCCGCTCAGGGACTCGTCGGTGTGCACCTCGCCGCGGGCCAGGTCGAGGGAGAGCTGGCCGTCCAGGCTGCCCAGGTTGAGGTAGTCCCGGCCGCGGCCGCCGACGAAGGTGTCGCCTGCGGCGGAGGTGTAGGTCAGCACCGTCACCTCGTCGTCGCCGGAGCCGGCGAAGACCTGGACGGCGCCCTCCCCAGCGTCGTCCTCGACGCAGATCACGTCGTCGCCGCCGAGCGCCCGCACGGTCGCGGGCGGGGTGGCCACGATGACGTCGCGGCCCTCGGTGCCGACCAGCTCGCCCGTGCCGGTCAGCGTCGCTTCCGCGAACCAGCAGCCGTAGTGCTCCGTGCCGGCCACCGCCGTGGTCGTCGTGCTGGCCGAGGCGCCGGCGACGAGGCTGGAGGCCGCCAGGACTCCGGCGGTGAGGACGAGGACAGGGCGGACGCGCATGCGAGCTCCTTGGTGGTACGGGGTGGACGGCAGTGAGACGCCGCCGGGACCAGGAAAGTTGTGGGCCGGTGCGCGACCGGGCTCAGCGGCGCTCGCAGGACTTCCGCTTCTCGGCCTGGCACAGGTCACGGCCGGGCCCGCCGACGGCCTTGTCGCGGCCCGGTCCGCCGTAGAGCTTGTCGCGGCCCTCGCCGCCGACCAGCTTGTCCCGCCCGGGGCCGCCGAGCATCTTCGAGCGCTTGCCGCAGCCGTACGCGGGGCTGTCGAGCCGCTTGAGCACGTCACCCCGACCGAGGCCGTACGCCCGCACGGTGCACCCGCCGACGCTGAGCCGGTTGCCTTGGCCGTCACCCTTCGCGGTGGCGTTGCGCGCCCACACGGTGGCGTCGGTGAAACCGGTGGCGGTGGCGACCAACGCGCCGCGCTTGCGCCCGCCACGCAGCACCTGGCCGGCACCGAGGTCGACGGTGAGGCGCTCGCCGGGCGAGGAGATCTCGAGCTCGTCGCGGCCCTCGCCGCCGTCGTACCGGCTGTCGGTGGCCGCCTGCGGAGCCGCCTCCACGTGGTCGTTGCCCGCGTCCATGGTGACCAGCACCGAGCCCACGGGACCGCCGGAGGCGTCGGTGTAGCGGAGCCGCTCGTTGCTCGGCGAGCCGCGGAAGATGAACCGGCCGGCGGTCGGGACCAGGTCGAACTGCTCGAAGGCCACCCAGTTGTGCTGGCGCTTCTCGTTGCGGTTGGCCACCCCCTTGCCGTTGTGGATCCACCAGGAGGCACTGCCGGACAGGTCGAGGTCGAGGGTGTCGCTGTTGCGCCCGCCGGAGATGCTGCCGGCGGTGCGGGCGGTCACCCCGCGCAGCGCCAGCCGGTCGTTGCCCGGCCCGAGGTCGACGGTGTCGGCGTTGGGCTGGCCGGGCGCGCCGGAGGCCACCACGTCGTCGCCGCCGCCGGTGAGGAGCGTGTCGGCGTCCACGTCGGCCACCAGGCCCTCGCCGTGGGTGCCGACGGTGTCGGCGCCCTCGCCGCCGAAGAACCGGTCCGATCCCGCGCCGAGGAAGACGCTCGCCGGGGCGTCGCCGGCGCTGATGGTGTCGACCACGTCGTCGCCCGTCGCGGTGTCGACGTACGGCGTCCCGCCGGTCACGCAGACCAGGTCGTCACCGCCCAGGGCGCTGACCACCGAGGCGCCGTTGGTGACCACCACGTCATTGCCGGGAGTCGCGGTGAGGGGCACGCCCGGGGTGCCGACGACGGTGGCGGCGGCGCCGCGGCAGGTCTCCACCGCGTACGCCGGGCCGACCCCGACGGCGGCGAGGCCGCTCGCGCCGAGGCAGGTGGCGGCGAGTCCGGCGAGCAGCCGGCTCCTGGACGGGATGCGGACACTCATCAAGATCCCCCTCGAGACTGGACGACCGTCGGCACCGGACGCCGTCGGTCCTCCGAGCATGCCTCGCCGGCGGGTCGCTCAAACCCCGCCCGAGCAGATCGCGCTCAGATCAGCGGAAGTCGATCAGCAGCATGTCGGTGTCCGTGCCGTCGGAGCGGAACGTCTCCAGGCTGCGCGCCCGCCGGGCCGCCTCCGACCGGTCCGACCGGTCCGACCGGTCGGCCGGGACGTCCGGGCCGGCCTCGACCGCTCCGTCCTCCGGCTCCGCGGCCGACTCGCTCGCCGCCGGATCGTCGTCGGTGCGGAAGAGTCCCGGCTGGTGCACGACCTGGGTGCGCAGGCAGCGCACCAGGTGCGGAAGCTGCATGCCGTCCATGCCGCGGCCGTACTCGGCGTACAGGTCGAGCACCTCGGCCACCCGGTCCTCCTGGGCGGCGGGGTCGAGCCTGGCCACGTGCGGGCGGCAGAGCACCAGGTCGCGGACCGACTCGGCGTTGATGTCCTGCCAGGCCTTGAAGGTCTTCTCCTCCACGAAGCTGAAGAGCGGGGAGTGCACCAGCTGGTCGTGCACCGGGGGGCGCTCGGCGTCCGGGCCGTCGAGCAGGCGGCCCAGCCGACGCACCCACGGGATCCGCTCGTCGCGCTCGTGCCAGACCAGCGCGAGGTGGCCGCCGGGGCGCAGCGTCCGCGCGATCGCGTCCAGGGCGGGCTCGGTCTCGAAGAGGTGGAACGACTCCGCGCAGACCACCACGTCGACCGAGCGGTCCGGGACTCCCGGCTCCTCGGCCCGGCAGGTGCTGGTGCGGGGCGCGCGGGCGCCCCGGGGCAGCTGCTCCAGCAGCACCTCCAGCATCGCCGGCTCGGCGTCGGTCGCGTGCACGTCGTGGCCGGCGGCGACCAGCTGACGGGTCAGCCGACCCGTCCCGGCGCCCAGCTCGAGCACGCTGCGGGCGGACCCGCCGACCAGCCAGTCCGCGACCTCCCGGGAGTAGTCCGGGCTCCCGCGGTGGTAGACCCGTGCCTCGTCGCGCGTGAGGGGGGCCCGGTCCGGGGGTTGCTCGCTGGTCATTGGCCCCAGGCTACTAGCGTGGAGGAGTGAGCACGGACCCCTTGGCCTGGTTGACGCAGCTCGAGGGCGTCTCCTCGGCGTACGCCGCCACCCGCGACGGCATCGACGTGATGCTGCGAGACCGCGGACTACGGCGTACCTCCCCGGAGACCACGGCGGAGTCGCTGATGCGCGGCGCCCACGCCTCGGCGGTGCTCGAGGGATCCGCCAGTGAGCTGGCCGACCTGGCCGAAGGGCGCGGCGACCAGGTCGCCCAGGACGCGCTGCGGCTCTCCGCGGTGCTGCTCTCCACCGCGCCGGCGCTCTCCACGTCGCCGTTGCAGGCGCTGGCCCGGCTGCACGCGGTCGCCTCGGCGACCTCGCTGCCCGAGGACCAGCGCGGTCGCCCCCGCGACCAGGCCTCGGCGGACCGGCTGCGGAGGGTCTCCGAGCTGCTGCTCGCCCCCACCGAGGCCCCGGCCCTGCTGGTGGCCGCGCTCGTGCACGCCGACCTCGCCACCGCTGCGCCGTTCCCCTCCCACAACGGGATCGTCGCCCGGGCCGTGGAGCGGCTGGTGCTGGTGGCCCGCGGGGTGGACGCCAAGTCGCTGGTCGTCCCCGAGGCCGGCCACCTCGCGTTGCGGCCCCAGTACGAGTCCAACCTGCGCGCCTACCGCGACGGCGGGGAGCGCGGGGTGCACGCCTGGGCGCTGTACGCCGCCGAGGCGTACGCCGCAGGCGCCGAGGCGAGCCCGCTGCGCCGCTCCGCGGGCTGAGATGCGAGCGGCACCCGAGCCTTCTGGATCGGGTGCCGCTGCTGACACGTGCGCCGGGCTACCAGGCGTGCATCTCTGAGTTGTGGCCCAGCAGTCTCCCGCCGGGACCATCTCCCTTGCGAAGGGTGGATCGCCGCGTGGGTACCCGGCGCACGTGCTGTACTCCGGAGTTCTGCTCTCTGTTCTACGCCCCTCCCCGGGGGCACGCAAGCCCGGCGGACGTGGCCCCCAGCACGCTGTGCGGATATCGGTCGGGCGCGCTTCGAGCCGGCCCGCCGGGAGCCTGGCGGGAGCCTGGAGCGACGCTCAGGCCGGTCCGTGACGCCGCTTGGCGCTCGCCCACACGTAGCCGCCGACGGCTACCACGCCGCCGACCGCCAGCGCGGCCAGCGCCGGCTTGCCGGGCAGCCCCACGCGGGAGCGCAGCGCCACCGGGCGGCTGAAGGTGAGCACCGGCCAGCCGCGCTCGGTCGCGATCCGACGCAGCTCCTTGTCCGGGTTGACCGCGAACGGTCGCCCGACCACCTGGAGCATCGGCACGTCGGTGACGGAGTCGCTGTAGCCGTAGCTCTCGGCGAGGTCGTATCCGCACTCATGGGCCAGCGACTCGATCGCCCGCGCCTTCTCCTCGGCGTACGCGTAGTACTCGATGTCGCCGGAGTACTTGCCGTCGACGATCTCCAGCCGGGTCGCGACGACCCGGTCGGCGCCCAGCATCTCCGCGATCGGTCCGACGACCTCGAGGCCGCTGGCGGAGACCACGACCACGTCGCGCCCGGCGGCGTGGTGCTCCTCGATCAGCTCGACGGCCTCGTCGTAGACGATCGGGTCGACGACGTTGTGCAGGGTGTCGGCGACGATCTCGCGGACCGTGGCGACGTCCCAGCCGGCGACCAGCTTGGACATGAACAGGCGCATCCGCTCCATCTGGTCGTGATCGGCGCCGCCGACCAGGTAGACGAACTGCGCGTAGGCCGAGCGCAGCATCGCGCGGCGGGTGATGAGTCCGCCGGCCTGGAACGGGCGGCTGAACGCGAGCGTGCTCGACCGGGCGATGATCGTCTTGTCGAGGTCGAAGAAGGCCGCAGTGGAGCTGGGCATGTGCTCCATCGTAGGTCGGGGGTGCTGCCCGGCACCGGGAAACGGCCCCGTGGCCCTGCACAGGCCCGCCCGCTCGCCGGTTCGTCCACAGCCCGGGACCTGGACGGCGCCTCCCAGGACCATGCCCCGCCAGAGTCGGTGCATGGCTGAGACGGGGGCGCAGAGCGATGCGGATGCGGGGCGGGATGCGGGCGCGGGCGGGCTGCTGGTCGTCAGCCGGGACCCGCGGCTGGTCGAGGAGGTGCACCGGCTGGCTGCCGGTGCGGGGGTGATGCCGCGGGTCGCCGGGGGCGAGGCGGCGGCGCTGGCCGAGTGGCCGGGCGCGTCGGTGGTGCTGGTGGGCTTCGACCTGGCGGGCCGACTGGCCCTGCTCCGCCCGCCCCGGCGGCCCGGGGTCCACCTCGTGGGCTGCGCCGACCCGGAGGAGGGCGAGTTCCGCCGCGCGGTCGAGCTCGGTGCGGAGGCGGTGCTCCGGGTGGACCAGGCCGGCGACTGGCTGGCAGGGCTGATGTCCGACCTGGTGGTGGCCCGGCGCCGGGGCCGGGTGCTGGCGGTCCAGGCCGGGTCGGGTGGTGCCGGGGCCACCACCCTGGCGTGTGCGCTTGCCCAGGTCGCCGTCCGCAGCGGCCCGGCGCTGGTGGTCGACACCGACCCGGGCGGTCCGGGGGTCGACCGGGTGCTGGGGCTCGACGGCGAGCCCGGCCTGGGCTGGTCCGCGCTCGCCGGCGCCACCGGCCGCCTCAGCGGCGTCTCGTTGCGGGACGCCGTCCCCGGTCGCGACGGGCTCGGCGTGCTCACCTGGGGCCCCGGTACGCCGGTCCCTCCGGCTCCCGAGGTGGTCCGGGAGGCGTTGGCCGCGGCTCGCCGGGTCCACGACCTGGTGGTGGTCGACCTGCCGCGCCGCTCCGGCGAGCTGGTCGAGGAGGTCGTCACCCGCGCTGACCGGCTGCTCGTGGTGCTGCGCCCGACGCTGACCAGCGTCGCCGCCACCGCCCGTGTCCTGGAGGGGCGGGGTGACCGCGCCGCCCTGGTGCTGCGCGGCCGCGGGCTCTCGCCGGGCTCGGTGGAGCGGACCGTGGGCGCGCCGGTGCTGGTGCAGATGCTCGACCAGCGGGGCCTCGAGGAGGCCGTCGAGCTGGGGCTCGGACCTGCCCGTGGCCGGCGTGGGCCGCTCGCGCGGGCCGCCGCGGAGCTGCTCGCCGGGCTGGGAGAGCCGTGGGCGGCCTGAGCGCGACCGCGCCGGAGATCGTCGAGGCGGTCCGCGAGCAGCTGGCCCGCGAGCACGGCGAGCTCACGCCTCACCGGGTGGCCGACGTGCTCCGGCGCCAGGGCCGCCCGGTGGGCGACGACGCGGTGCGGGCGATCCACGACCTGCTGCGCCGCAGTGCCTTCGGCGTCGGTGTGCTGGAGCCGCTGATCGACGACGAGTCCGTGACCGACGTCCTGGTCAACGGCGCCGGGCCGGTCTGGGTCGACCGGGGCCGCGGCCTGGAGCGCACCGACGTGGAGCTGGTCGACGAGGCCGAGGTGCGCCGACTCGCCCAACGCCTCGCGGGCCTGGGCGGGCGCCGCCTCGACGACGCCACCCCGTGGTGCGACGTCCGGCTCCCCGACGGCACCCGGTTCCATGCGGTCCTGGCGCCGGTGGCGCGTCCCGGGACGCTGATCTCGCTGCGGGTGCCCCGGGCCCGGGCGTTCGCCCTGGAGGACCTCGTGACCAACCGGGCGCTCACCGCCCCCGGCGCCCGGCTGCTCGGCGACGTGGTCGCCCGGCGGCTGGCCTTCCTGGTCAGCGGCGGCACCGGGTCGGGGAAGACCACGCTGCTGGCGACCATGCTGGGGCTGGTGCCGCCCACCGAGCGGATCGTCCTGGTCGAGGACTCCTCGGAGCTGAGACCCGAGCACCCGCACGTGGTCGCGCTGGAGGCTCGGCCGGCCAACGTCGAGGGCCGCGGTGCCGTGGATCTGCGGCTGCTCGTGCGCCAGGCCCTGAGGATGCGCCCTGACCGGTTGGTCGTCGGGGAGGTGCGCGGGGGCGAGGTGGTCGATCTGCTGGCCGCGATGAACACCGGGCACGAGGGTGGTGCAGGGACGCTGCACGCCAACGCCGCGACCCAGGTGACCGCCCGGATCGAGGCGCTGGCGGTCACGGCCGGCCTCGGCCGGGACGCGGCCATGAGCCAGCTCGGCGCGGCCGTCGACCTGGTGCTGCACGTCGTCCGGGGCGAGGACGGGGTACGCCGCCTCGCAGAGGTCGCCGTGCCGTCCCGCGGGCAGGACGGGACCCGGATGGTCACCGCCCTGACCTTCGCCGCCGACGGGACCCTGGCCGAGGGCCCAGCCGCCGACGACCTGGCCCGCCGCCTGTGACCGGCTCGGGGCCCTCGGTGGAGATCTGGCTGACGGTCGTCCTGGCCGCCGCGGGGGCCGCCCTGCTGCTGCCGGTCCGGTGGGCGGCGCTCCCGTCCCCGCCGCCCGGCGCGACGGCTCCCCGGACGTGGGTCCGGCCACCGGCGCCGGCCCTGGCCCTGACGGCTCTCCTGGTGGTCGGGCTGCTGGCTGCGACGCTGGTGCCGGGTCTGCGCGAGAGCTCGGGCGACTCCGCCGCGACCGGCGCGAGGGCGCTGCTGCACGGGGCGATCGCGACCGCGCTGGGGTGCGCCGGAGTGCTGCTGTGGCGGCGGGGACGGCAGCGCCGGGCGGCGGCGCAGCTCGCCGAGCAGGTGCTCGAGGCCTGCCTGGTGCTGGCCGACGAGCTGCGGGCCGGACGGAGCGCGGAGCGGGCGCTGGAGCTGGCCGCTCAGGGCTGCTCCGCGCTGGACCCGGCGGTGCGGGCGGCACGGCTCGGCGCCGACGTGCCCGGGGCGTTGCGCCGCGGAGGGCACCGGGACCTGCGGCTGGTGGCCGGAGCCTGGCAGGTGGCCCACCGCAGCGGCGACGGCCTGGCGGACGCGCTGGCCCGGGTCGGGGAAGGGCTCCGAGCCGCCCGGGCCACCCGGCGGGTGGTGGGCTCCGAGCTCGCCTCGGCGCGGTCGACGGCCCGGCTGCTGGTCGCCCTGCCGGTCCTGGCGCTGGTCGCGGCCCAGGGCACGGGCGGCGGATCGTGGCAGTTCCTGCTGACCACCACCGCCGGGACCCTGTGCCTGGCCGCGGGGCTGGTGCTGGAGGTCGCCGGGCTGTGGTGGATCGAGTCGATCGCCGGCTCGGTGGAGCGCGAGCTGTGAGCCCGGCGCTGCTGGCGGGGCTTGCCCTGGGGGCGGCGATGCTCCTCGTCCGGAGCCCGCGACCGAGCCTCCGGCCGCCGTACGATCCGCCCGGGTACGGCGCGGGCGCCCAGGCGGCGGGCCGGGCCGCCGGGGGACGCTCCCCGGTACGTCGAGCGGTCGTGGCGGCGCTCGCCGGAGCCGGGGCGTGGCTCTTCGTCGGCGGACCGCTCGGCCTGCCGTCGGCGGTGCTGGTCGCCGTCGTCTGCTGGCGGTTGCTGGGGCGCTCGGAGCCACCCGCGGTCCGCCGGGCCCGGGTGCAGGCGACCCGCGAGCTGCCCCACCTGGTCGGGTTGATGGCGGCGGGCCTCCGCGCGGGCGCGCCGCCCTCCGCGGCGTTGGCCGGCGCCTGCGCCGCACTCCCGGGGGCCGCGGCGGAGGCGTTCGCCGGCGCTCGGGCCAGGTTGGCGCTCGGCATGGACCCGGCGACGGTGTGGGACGAGCTCGCCGAGGAGCCGGGCATCGCCGTGCTCGGCAGGGCCCTGGCCCGGGCGCACCAGACCGGCGCGCCGGTCAGCGACACGGTGGAGGCGCTGGCCGTCCAGCTCGCCCAGGAGGGACGAGCGGCCGCCGAGGACCGGGCCCGCGGCGTCGGGGTCTGGGCCGCTCTGCCCCTGGGGCTGTGCCTGCTGCCCGGCTTCCTGCTGTTGGGCGTTGTGCCTGTCGTGGCAGGTCTCGCCGCCCAGCTGGGAGCGCGGTGAGCACGGGACCCTTGACAGCCAGTGGGTCGCCCGGGACTCTGTGATGCCTCGTCAACGCTGTTGAGGCTTTTTTCGGGTGACGGGGACCCAGCAGGGAGGGCCGGGTGCGTACGACACATCTGGGCGCCGCGCACGTGCGCCCCGGGAGGGTCACGGCATGGGTGCCGTCCGACCGGTGCGCCAAGGCGCTCGGGGTCAGCCCACCTGACGAGCGACCCGTGACCGTCGACCAGCGCCAGCACCTGCTGGCCGCCTCGGGCAGCCCGCGTCCCGATCCGGCCGAGGCGCCGTGGATCGGGCTCTCCGGCCGGCTCGTGCCGGGCGCGGAGGACGCGGTGCCGGCCGCCCTGGCCAGCTTCTTCGACCGCCACGAGAGCCTGCGGTGCGACTACGAGCGGCTCGGGGGCGAGTTCTTCCGCCGGCTGCTGGCACCCGGTGAGGTGGAGTTCGTCGCCCTTCCGCTCGGGGACGACCTGGCCGCGGCGGAGGCCCACGACTGCCTGGTCGAGCACCTGACGGCCAGCGCTCAGCCGCACGTGTGGCCCCGGGCCGGGTTCGTCACCGTGGAGTCGGAGGACTCGCTCACCCTGTTCGCGGCGTTCGACCACGTCACCTTCGACCTCGTCTCGATGCATGCCGCCCTCGACGAGCTGCCGCTGTTGCACGCCGCCTACGCCCGGGGCGACGGGCCGGGGCCGGTCCCCGCGGCGCCCCCCAGCCACCTGGACCATGCCGCCGGCGAGCAGGCGCGGCTCGCCGGGCTGACCGCGGAGGACCCGCGGATGGACGTCTGGCGCGAGGTGGCGCAGGCCGGGGACGCCGCCGGGCTGCCGCTCTCCTCCGGGGTCTCGCGAGGCGGGCGGTGGGGCCACGAGCTGGTCTCCATGCCGCTGGCCACGCCGGGCGAGACGGCCGAGCTCGACGAGCTGGCCGGGCGCTGGGGGACGGACCTGGAGACCGTGCTGATCGCGCTGATGCTGCGCGCCATCGCCGACCAGGAGGGGCCGGGACCCTACGAGCTGGCCGGTCTGCTGAAGGTCCCCGGCCGTCCGCCGGAGCACGCCAGGTCGGTCGGCTGGTACGCGGCCGTGGTGCCGCTGCTGCTCACCGTCGACCCCACCGCCGAGCTGCGCACCGTCTGCCGGCAGGTGGTCGCCGCGCGGGACCGGTCCGCGCACGGGGCGATCCCCACGCCGCTGGTCCACCGGCTGCTGCCCGACCTGCGGGAGCCGTCGCTCGTGCTGGGCTTCGTCGACCACCGCCGGAGCCCGGCGGAGGGCTGGATGCTCAACGAGTCCCGGGCCCTGCTGGGCCGGGTGCCCGCCGACGACCAGATGCACGCCTGGATCACCTGCCTGCCCAAGGGGACGGTCTTCGAGGCCCGTCACCCCGCCATCCCCGCCTGCTCGGCCTGGGTGGCCACCCTGACCGTCACCATGCGCCGCGCGCTGCTCGCCGAGCTCGCCGCGTCGGAGGTCCTGCAGCCGCAGTGACCCGCCGGGCCGCGACTCGTCCACAGCCGCCTCCCGCGCCCGTTGCTCCACAGGCTCGCAGCACCTCGCCCGCGCGCCCGCCGTCGAGTCCCGAGGCTGGTGCCGGTCGGCCACGTCCGGTGGCTGCGACACCGAGGAGCGAGGATGCGGAAGACGATCACGAGGGTGGGACGGGGCACGCGGGGCGGCCCCGCCGGGGTGCGGGCGCGCAGGCGCCGCCGCGACGAGCAGGGCATCACCACCGCGGAGTACGCCGTGGGCACCGCGGCGGGCGCCGGCCTGGCGGGGCTGCTCTACAAGATGCTCACGGGCGGGTTCGGCGACAACCTGCTCAAGACGCTGTTCAAGCACGTCCTCGAGCTGCTGGGCATCGGGTGAGGTCCGGGGCGACCCGTCATCCCCGCCCAGGCGGCCGAGCAGGGAGCCGCACCGAGCACGGGTCCGTGACCGCCGAGCTGGCGATGGGCATCCCGGTGCTGCTGGCCGTGGTGCTCGCGCTGGTCTGGATGCTCTCCCTCGGCGTGGCGCAGCTGCGCGTCGTCGACGCCGCCCGCGAGGTGGCGCGGGCGCTCGCCCGGGGCGAGTCCGAGGCACGGGCCCGGGAGTGGGGAGGACGGGTCGCCCCGCCGGGCGCCCGGATCGACGTCGGGCGCTCCGACGGCCTGGTGGTGGTCCGGGTCAGGGCCATCCTCGAGGCCGACGGGCTGCTCGGCGCGCTGCCCGGGGCCCGGCTCCAGGCGGAGGCCGTCGCCGCCGAGGAGGAGGGCGAGGCGGAATGAGGTGGCAGCGCGGCGCGCGGGGACTGAGGCAGCCGCGCGACGAGCGGGGAGCCGCGACCGTCCTGGTGGTCGCGATGGTGGGCGTGCTGCTCACGGTGGCGGTAGGCGTGGCCGGGGTCGGTGGGCTGCTGCACGCGCACCGGCGGGCACAGGGGGCGGCCGACCTGGCGGCGCTGGCCGCCGCGCAGGCGCTGCTCACGGGAGCGCCCCCGTGCCCGCGTGCGGCGGAGGTGGCCTCCGCCAACGGGGCCACGCTGAGGTCGTGCCGGACCGAGGGGGAGGAGGTGGTCCTGGAGGTGGAGGTCGGCGCGCCCCCGCTGCTGCCGGTCGTGGCCGAGCTCCGTGGCCGGGCCCGAGCCGGTCCGGTCAGACGGTCGGGCCGCCGTCGCTCCGTGGCTCGCTGCCGCGCTCCTCCTCGGCCCCCTCCGAACGGGCCCGGTCGAGCTTGGCGTTGAGGTTGCGCAGCTCCTTGCGCTCGCGCCGGGCGGCAATGCTGCGGCGGGTGCCCCACCGCAGGATGCTGATGCCCCAGATCACGCAGGCGCCGGCCGCCGCCCCGATCAGGAAGATGGTGAGCGCGGTCAGGTCCATCCCCAGCAGCTCGGCGCGCCCCTCGCTCACGAAGAGCGCCGCCAGGATCGCGATCGCGCCGACGATGATCAGGACGAGCCCCAGAGCCACCATAGGGCCAACCTAGCGGGCAGCCTGGTCGAGCAATAGGTCCAGCAGGCGGGTCGCGCCGGCCTTGTCCAGCGGGTTGTTCTGATTTCCGCACTTGGGGGACTGGATGCACGACGGGCAGCCCTCGTCGCACTCGCACGCCGCGATCGTGTCCCGGGTCGCGGTCAGCCACCGCCGCGCCGAGCGGTAGCCGCGCTCGGCGAAGCCCGCCCCGCCCGGGTGGCCGTCGTGGACGAAGACGGTGAGCACGCCGGTGTCGGGGTGCCGGGCGGTGGAGACGCCGCCGATGTCCCAGCGGTCGCAGGTCGCGAAGAGCGGCAGCAGCCCGATCGAGCAGTGCTCGGCCGCGTGCGCGCTGCCCGGCAGGTCGGCGGCCGCCAGGCCCGCGGAGTCCAGCACGTGGTCGGGCACCTGCCACCACACCGCGGTCGTCCGCAGGTCGCGGGGCGGGAGGTCCAGCGGCGTCTCGGCGATCACCTCGCCGCTGGGCTGGCGACGGGTCAGGTAGGAGACGACCTGGTGGGTGACGTCGACCTCGCCGAGGGAGAGCCGGCAGTCGCCCCAGTACTCGTGCTCGCGCTCGGCGACGATGCTGATCTCCGTGGTCTCCCGCGCCGCGGTGGTCCACGGCACGTCCGTGCGCTCCATGGTGGCCACCCGGTCCTCCAGGTCGAGCTCGCCGACGAGCCAGGACTCGCCGCGGTGCAGGTAGACCGCGCCGGGGTGCGCCGTCCCGTGCACGCTGGAGGCGTCCACGGTGCCCACCACCCGTCCGCTGGAGCCCTCGACCAGCTGGAAGGGCGACCCGCCGGTGGAGCGGATGTCGGTCACGTCGCTGGGCCGGCTCCGGTCGGTCCAGTACCAGCCACGGGGGCGGCGCCGCAGCAGCCCCGCGTCGGTCAGCCCCTGCACCGCGGCCGCCGCGGAGGGGCCGAAGAGCGGCAGGTCGGCCTCGGTCAGCGGGGCCTCGTACGCCGCGGCGCACAGGTGCGGGGCCAGCACGTAGTGGTTGTCCGGGTCGAAGACGGTCGCCTCGACCGGGGCGCCGAACAGGCTCTCGGGGTGGGCGACCAGGTAGGTGTCCAGCGGGTCGTCGCGGGCGACCAGGACCGCCAGCGCGTCCTGCCCCTCGCGCCCGGCCCGGCCGATCTGCTGCCACATGGCCGCCCTGGTCCCCGGGAAGCCGGCGAGCAGCACCGCGTCCAGCCCGCTGATGTCGATGCCCAGCTCGAGGGCGTTGGTGGCGGCCAGGCCGGTGAGCCGTCCGGCCCGCAGGGCTGACTCGAGCTGGCGGCGCTCCTCGGGGAGGTAGCCGCCGCGGTAGGCCGCCACCTGCGTGGGCAGCTCGGGAGCGACCTCGCCGAGCAGCTCGGCGGCCCGCACCGCCACCTGCTCCACCCCGCGCCGGGAGCGGACGAAGGCCAGGGTGGCGACCCCCTCGGCAACCAGGTCGGCCAGCAGGTCGGCGGTCTCCGAGGAGGCCGCGCGGCGTACCGGGGCACCGTTCTCGCCCGTGAACGAGGTCAGCGGCGGCTCCCACAGCCCCAGGGTGAGCTCGCCGTGCGGGGAGTGGTCGGCGGTCAGGGCCAGCACGTCGAGGCCGGTCAGCCGGTGCGCGGACTCGGCCGGCTCGGCCACGGTCGCCGAGAGCAGGACGAAGGTGGGGGACGCGCCGTACATCGCGCAGACCCGCCGCAGCCGACGCAGCACCTGGGCGACGTGCGCCCCGAAGACGCCGCGGTAGTGGTGGCACTCGTCGACCACCACGACCTGCAGCGAGCCCAGGAACTTGGCCCAGCGGCTGTGTCCGGGCAGCAGGGAGCGGTGCAGCATGTCGGGGTTGGTCAGCACGTACTCCGCGTGGTCGCGGGCCCAGTCGCGCTGCTCGCGGCTGCTGTCACCGTCGTGGGTGGTCGCCCGGACCCCCGTCCGGAGCTCCTGGAGCCCGGCCAGCTGGTCGTGGGCCAGCGCCTTGGTGGGGGAGAGGTAGAGCACGCCCGCGCCGCGCTGGTCGCGCGAACCCCGCGCCTCGAGCACGGCGGTCAGGGCGGGGAGCTGGTAGGCGAGCGACTTGCCCGACGCCGTGCCGGTGGACAGGATGACGTGCTGGCCGGCACGCACCGCGTCGGCGGCCACGACCTGGTGGCGCCAGGGTGCGCGGATGCCGCGTCGCTCGAAGGCGGCCCGCACCTCCGGGTGCGACCAGGCCGGCCATGGCTCCGTGACCGCGTCGCGGGCCGGGACCACCTGCACGTGCCGCAGCCGCTCCTCCCGTCCGGGGACGTGGCCCAGGCGGGCCAGGAGGTCGCCGGTCCGGCGCCGGGGGACGCGGGCCGTGCTGGGAGAAGGAGGAGGAGCCACATCCAGAAGTGTGACAAGGGAGGCCGACAGGTGACGAAGCGTGGTTTGATATCTTGCGCAAGCAGCACGGCGGCGTTCCTGCCCCAGTGCTTGATTCCCGCGGAAAGGCCGAGGAGCACGACGTGGACCTGACTCTTGAGACCCGCGACATCGACGGCAAGACCGTCGTCGCGGTCGGGGGCGAGATCGACGTCTACACCGCCCCCAAGCTGCGCGACAAGATCACCGAGCTGGTCGGCGCCGGGGTGTACGACCTCGTGATCGACCTGGCGGACGTGGAGTTCCTGGACTCCACCGGCCTGGGCGTCCTGGTGGGCGGCCTGAAGAAGGTGCGCGCCCACGACGGGTCGCTGGCGCTGGTGTGCAACCAGGACCGGCTGCTGAAGATCTTCCGGATCACCGGGCTGGCGAAGGTGTTCGCCATCCACGAGGACCAGACCAGCGCGCTGGCCGGCTGACCCTCCCGGTACTCGATCCAGCACTCGACCGCTCGCCCTCCGGGGCGGGCGGTCGAGTCGTGTCCGGGTGCGTCCGTTCCGGTCGTTGACGCTGGGTCGGTGACTCCTGGTCCACGAACGCTGCGAATCACTACGTGACAGGCGTCACATCTGGCTAGACTCCGGCCACGGCACGACGCCTGTGACGACGGAGGACGCAGATGCTCGGGATGCAGACGGAACTCTTCGCGCCAGACCTCTCCGGAGGAAACCTGGCGCTGGTGGTCGCGGTGCTGGTGATCGCGCTGGCCGCCCTGGCGATGGCCGCGGTCTTCCGCGGCCAGGTGCTGGCGGCCAGCGAGGGGTCGCCAGCCATGCGCGCCATCGCCCTGGCGGTCCAGGAGGGTGCCAACGCCTACCTGGCCCGGCAGTTCCGCACCCTGGCGGTGTTCGCCGCGATCGCCTTCTTCGTGCTCCTGGTGCTGCCGGCCGACGACCTCTCCGTGCGGATCGGGCGCTCCGTCTTCTTCCTGCTCGGCGCCGCCTTCTCCGCCGCCATCGGCTATCTGGGCATGTCGCTGGCGGTCCGAGCCAACCTGCGGGTCGCAGCCGCGGCCCAGGCCGAGGGACGCGACCCGGCGATGCGGATCGGCTTCCGCACCGGCGCGTTCGTGGGCATGGCGACCGTGGGTCTCGGCCTGCTGGGCGCCAGCACGGTGGTGCTGATCTACCGCGACCAGGCGGCGCACGTGCTGGAGGGCTTCGGCTTCGGTGCCGCCCTGCTGGCGATGTTCATGCGCGTGGGCGGCGGCATCTTCACCAAGGCCGCCGACGTCGGCGCCGACCTGGTGGGCAAGGTCGAGCAGGGCATCCCCGAGGACGACCCGCGCAACGCCGCGACCATCGCCGACAACGTGGGCGACAACGTCGGCGACTGCGCCGGCATGGCCGCCGACCTCTTCGAGTCGTACGCCGTGACCCTGGTGGCCGCGCTCATCCTCGGCTCGCAGGTCTTCGGCGACAAGGGCCTGGTCTACCCGCTGCTGATCCCCGCGATCGGCGCGCTGACCGCCGTCCTGGGTGTCTTCCTCACCCGTCCGCGGGCCGGGGAGAACGGCCTGACCACGATCAACCGCGCCTTCTACGTCTCCGCGGCCGTCGGCGCGGTCGCCTCGGTGATCCTCTCCTACCTCTACCTGCCCTCCTCCTTCGCCGACTTCGGCCTGGCCTTCGCCGGGCTGGACGGCGACCCCCGGTTCATCGCCTCCGCCGCGGTGGTGATCGGGATCGTGATGTCGGCCGGGATCCTGGCGCTGACCGGCTACTACACCGGCACCGAGTTCCGTCCGGTCAAGGACGTGGGCAAGACCTCGCTCACCGGCCCGGCCACGGTCATCCTCTCGGGTCTCTCGGTCGGCTTCGAGTCGGCCGTCTACACGACCGTGGTGATCGGCGCTGCCGTCTTCGGCGCCTACCTGCTGGGCGGGGCGGCGCTGACCGTCTCGCTCTTCGCCGTCGCCCTGGCCGGCTGCGGCCTGCTCACCACGGTGGGCGTGATCGTCGCGATGGACACCTTCGGCCCGGTCTCTGACAACGCCCAGGGCATCGCGGAGATGTCCGGCGACGTCGACGAGGAGGGGGCGCAGATCCTCACCGAGCTCGACGCGGTCGGCAACACCACCAAGGCGATCACCAAGGGCATCGCGATCGCCACGGCGGTGCTCGCCGCGACCGCGCTGTTCGGCTCCTACGCCACCTCGGTCGCCGAGGCGCTGGCGGAGGCCCGGCCCACCGAGGACGAGCTCGGCCTGCTCAGCTTCCAGGTCTTCAACCCCGCCGTCCTGGTGGGCGTGCTCCTCGGCGCCGCGGTCGTCTTCCTGTTCTCCGGGCTCGCGATCAGCGCCGTCGGCCGGGCGGCCGGCGCCGTGGTCTTCGAGGTGCGCCGTCAGTTCCGGGAGATCCCCGGGATCATGGAGGGCACCACCCGCCCGGAGTACGGCAGGGTGGTCGACATCGTCACCCGTGACTCGCTGCGCGAGCTGGTCGCACCGGGACTGCTGGCGGTGCTCGCCCCGGTCGCGGTCGGCTTCGGCCTGGGCGTGACCGCGCTGGCAGGCTTCCTGGCCGGCGCGATCGGCACCGGCACCCTGATGGCCGTCTTCCTGGCCAACGCCGGCGGCGCCTGGGACAACGCCAAGAAGCTGGTCGAGGACGGGCACCACGGGGGCAAGGGCTCGGAGGCGCACGCCGCCACCGTCATCGGCGACACCGTCGGCGACCCGTTCAAGGACACCGCCGGGCCGGCCATCAACCCGCTGATCAAGGTGATGAACCTGGTCTCGCTGCTGATCGCCAGCGCGGTGGTCTCCCTGAGCGTGGGCGAGGACCAGAACGACGTGGCGCGGATCCTGATCGCCCTGGCCGCGGTGGCGATCATCGTGGTCGCGGTCTGGCTCTCCAAGCAGCGCCAGGTGGCGATCGCCGACGACGGCGACGAGGGCGGCTCGTCGGCCTTCGGCGGGCACAGCAGCGGCCACCGGGACAGCCCGGGAGACAGCCACGGTGGCAGTCACGGGGGCAGCCAGACCACCCAGCCCCAGGTGGCCCCGGAGGACTAAGGTCCCGGGCGCCCAGCGGCGCGCCCAGGGGGCGGCGAGGAGGGTGCGACCTCACCGCACCTCCCCTATAGTCGGCCGGAGTCGGGCGTGATGCGCGCGCCCTCATCGAAGGGCTGTTCTCCTATGCGTCGTCGTCTCGTCCCGGTCGCCATGACCATCCTCATCCCGTTCGTCCTGACCGCCTGTGGCGGCGACGGCGACGGCAGCAGCGACGAGGCCAAGCCGTACGTCGACGCGATGGCCGAGACGCTGGCCGAGGGCGACTCGCCGATGGACAAGGGCGAGGCCGAGTGCTTCAGCGAGGGCTTCGTCGACGTCGTCGGGATCGACAAGGTCAAGGAGGCCGGCAGCGCCGAGGAGTTCGCCGGGGAGTCCGGCAACCTGGACTTCGCCTCGCTCGACCTCACCGACGAGCAGGGCAACGAGATCTACGAGAAGTTCGACGACTGCGGCGTCGACCTCCGCGAGGAGCTGATCTCCCAGATCAACGCCGACGCCGAGCTGCCCGAGGCCGGCAAGGAGTGCGTCGAAGAGGCCATCACCGACGACACCCTGCGCGACTTCTTCGTGACCTCCATGGTGGAGGGCCAGGAGGCCAGCATGGGCGACAACGACCTCACCGCCGCGCTGATGGGCTGCATGTCGGAGCTGCAGCCCAGCCCGTCCGCCTCCTGAGATCGCCTCTGGGAGGATGAGCGGCATGCTCGCCTCCCAGCTGCGCCAGGCCCTGCAGGCCGCCGACTTCACCTACGACGCCGTCGCCGGCCTGCTGGGGCCGCAGGCCCACGCCGCGCTGGCCCGCAACGAGACCGCCCCGGGGGCCCGGGCCACCGGCGGGGGCTCGCCGCTGGAGACCCTGACCCGGCTGTTCCTCCTCCAGGTGCCCGTGCCGCTCGCCCGGGCGGAGGAGGCGCTGCCGGGTCTGGTGGACCGGCTGGCCGTCGAGGGCCTGCTGGAGCAGTCCGTCGGTGAGGTGGCGGCGCGCCTGGACGTGCGCCCCTACGCCACCGACGACCCCGAGCGCCGCGACCTGTGGGTGGTCAGCGACCTGACCCCCGGGCTGGACGGTGCCCCGAACCGGGTCGGGGCCGAGCACGTGCTGGGGATCAGCCCGGCGTCGACGTCGCTGGCCCAGATGACGCTGCGCGAGCCGGTCGGCTCCGCCCTGGACCTGGGCACCGGGTGCGGGGTCCAGGCGCTGCACCTGGCCACGCACAGCGACCGGGTGGTCGCCACCGACGTCAACCCCCGGGCCCTGTGGATGACCCGGTTCAACGCCGCGCTCAACGAGGTCGAGGGCATCGACGTGCGCGACGGCTCGTTCTTCGAGCCGGTGGCGTCGGAGACGTTCGACCTGATCGCCACCAACCCGCCGTTCGTCATCTCGCCGGCGACCGGCGAGCGGCTGGTCTACCGCGACTCCGGGCTGCCGGGCGACCGGGTCGTCGAGCACATCGTGCGGACCGCGCCGGGCCTGCTCAACGACGGCGGCTGGTGCCAGGTGCTGGCCAACTGGGTGATCGAGCGTGACCGGCCGTGGGCCGAGCGGCTGGAGGAGTGGGTGCCCGAGGGCACCGACGCCCTGGTCGTGCAGCGCGAGGTGCTCGACCCCACGGCGTACGTCGAGCTGTGGCTCAAGGACGCCGGGCACCACGGCGGCCCCGACTACGTACGCCGCTACGACACCTGGCTGAGCTGGTTCGACGAGCAGGGCATCGAGGCCGTCGGCTTCGGCTGGATCAACCTGCGCAAGAACGGCCCGACCCGCGGCGCGGCACGTGAGCTCGTGGAGTGGCCCTACGAGGTCGAGCAGCCGATCGCCCCGGCCACCGCGCGCTGGGCCGCCGCCCAGGACCTGCTGCACCGCACCGACGACCTCGCCGCGCTCCGGCTGGTCACCCCGGGCGACGTCGTCCAGGAGACGCAGGGCACCCCGGGCGCCGACGACCCGGAGACGATCGTGCTGCGCCAGCAGCGCGGCCTGCGCCGGGCCCGCCAGGTCGACACCGTCGAGGCCGCCCTGGTCGGCGCCAGCGACGGCGAGCTCACGGTCGGGCAGATCCTCGACGCGGTCGCCTCGCTGCTCGACCAGGACGCGGCCGGGCTCCGGGAGACCTACCTGCCGGTGGTCGCCGAGCTGGTGGCCGAGGGGTTCCTCACCGGAGCCTGACCCGGGTCAGCGCAGCCGCACCTTCACCGTGCGCGAGGTGCCGGCGGGGGCGGTCCCGGACGGGACGACGCGGGCGCGCAGCTTGACCACGCCCCGGCGGTTCGCGGCCCGGGCGAGCGCCTTGGCGGAGATCTTGACCCGGAGCGTGCGCTGCACGCCCGCCGGGACCTGCACCTTGGCCAGCACCTTGGTGCCGACCCGCAGCTGGAGCCGGCCCGCGACGCTCCCGTTGCCGTACGCCGCCACCGTCACCTTGACCACGAGCGTGCGGCTGCGACGGATCGTGCCCGGGGCCTTGATCGACACCGTGGGCGCGGCCTCGGGCGTGGGCGTCGGAGACGGAGAGGGCGTGGGCGTGGGCGTGGGCGTGGGCGTCGGCGTCGGCGTCGGCGTCGGCGTGGGCGTGGGGGACGGAGTCGGGGACGGCGTCGGCGTGACCACCGGCAGCACCCCGCCCACCAGCGTCCCGAGGTCGACCGTCGCCCCGCGCAGGCTGTTCTGCGGGGTCGGGGTCTCCGGGTAGTCGCTCCCACCGCCCAGGTAGACGGTGGTGCCGTCGGCCGCGACGAAGGCCAGCGAGACCACGACCCCGGCCGGCACCCGCACGGAGAAGCGGCCGTCCGCCGACGTCGGGGCGCTCACGCCGTTGGGGGAGAAGAACGTCCCGTCCCACTCGAGCACCTGGACCTGCGCCCCGGCCACCGGCGAGCCGGTGGGGCCGGTCAGGCGCCCCCGCACCCGCAGCGGCGCGGTGAGCGTGTGGTCGCGCAGCAGGTCCCCCGCGGCGGGGTCGTGGGTGAAGACGCCGGGGGACGTCGGCCCGGTCGGCGCGGCACCGCCCAGCCACCCGGAGACGGCGACCTCGGCGGCGCTCCCGGAGCCGGCGTCGAAGAACAGGGTGTAGGTACCCGCGGTCGGCACGGCCACGCCGTACCTGCCCTCGCTGCGGCTGGTCTGCTGCCCGGCGAGCACGAACTCGCCCAGCGCGGCGTCCCAGCGGTGCAGCTGCACCTCGACCCCGCGCAGCCCGGCGCCGTCGGGGGCGGACACGGTGCCGCGCACCGAAGGGGCGGCCTTGAGGGTGAGGTCGGCGGTGACGTCCTCGCCCACGGGCAGCGGGTCGGCGGCCAGCGGGTCGGTGCCGCCGCCCAGGTAGGCGAGCGGGAACCCGGGCGCCGAGGCGCCCACGGTGTACCAGCGGCCGTCGCCGACCAGCACGTCGGTGAACCGGAAGGCTCCCTGCGCGTCGGTGGTGGTCGCCTGGACGACCTCGGCGCTGGCGAAGTCCGTCGGGCTCCCGCTGAGGCGGAGCAGCTCGACGTCCGCGCCGGCGATCAGGACGCCGCCCCGGTCGCTCACCGTCCCCGAGACGGTGCCCCGGGGGTAGCGCTGGAGGGTGACGGGAGAGACCTCCACGGTGGTGTTGGCGGTGACCGTGACCCGACCGGGCAGGGTCTGGGTGACGAAGACGTCGCTCTCCTCGGCGAGCGTCACCGTGTAGCTCCCGACCGGGGCGTCGACCTCCCAGCGACCGTCGAACTCGGTCTCGCTGCGGTACGTCTCCCCGAGGGCGCCCCGGAGCGTGACGTCGACGCCGGGGGACGCGGCACCCTCCGCGTCCCGCGCCACGCCGACGACGACTCCCCATTCCGGGTCGTCCGCCGAGGCGGTCGATCCGGCGAGACCGAGGCCCGTGACCAGCGCGACCACGAGCGTGGTGACCAGCGCGGCGAGCGGGCCCGATCGGCCGGAGGACGAGGTGCGGGCGGGCGGGCGCGGCTGATTCACCCGCGCACCCTAGGCGGGTGCCGACCTCCCGACCACGACTCGCCGGGTATTACCCTCAATTTGGGGACGACGCGCCGGCGAAGCCGGGCGCGCAGAGCAGCGTCCGGGCGGTCGCCTCGCGGGTCCCGCGAGGGACGGGGAGGCCGGGAGACCCATCTGGGCGCGCTACCGTGTCGACCTGAGCCCCGCTTGGGGCCCCTGGAGCAAGGAACGAGTGAAGTTGGCGCACAAGCTGGTCATCGTGGAGTCGCCCACCAAGGCCCAGAAGATCGGTGGGTACCTCGGCAAGGGGTACGTGGTCGAGTCGTCCATCGGCCACATCCGCGACCTCCCTCAGAGTGCGGCCGAGATCCCCGCGAAGATCAAGGACAAGCCGTGGGGACGGTTCGGCGTGGACGTGGAGAACGGCTTCGAGCCGTACTACGTCGTGCCCCGCGACAAGAAGAGCCACATCACCAAGCTCAAGAGCCTGCTCAAGGACGCCGACGAGCTCTTCCTCGCCACCGATGAGGACCGCGAGGGCGAGGCGATCGCCTGGCACCTCCTCGACGAGCTGAAGCCGAAGAACATCCCGGTCCGCCGGATGGTCTTCCACGAGATCACCAAGCCGGCGATCCTGGCGGCGGCGGAGAACCCGCGCGAGATCGACATGGACCTGGTCGAGGCCCAGGAGGCGCGCCGCATCCTGGACCGCCTCTACGGCTACGAGGTCTCCCCGGTGCTGTGGAAGAAGGTCATGTCCGGCCTCTCCGCGGGCCGCGTGCAGTCGGTCGCGACCCGCCTGGTGGTCGACCGGGAGCGCGAGCGGATGAAGTTCCGCGTCGCCTCGTACTGGGACCTGGAGGGCACCTTCGACGGCGGCGCCGACGCCGACCCGCGGATGTTCCCCGCCAAGCTGCACTCGGTCGACGGCAAGCGGGTGGCCCGCGGCTCCGACTTCACCCAGACCGGCGAGCTCAAGTCCGCCGACTCGGTGGTGCACCTGGACCGCAAGGCCGCCGAGGCCTTGGTGGAGGGTCTCTACGACACCTCCTACGAGGTGCGCTCGGTGGAGTCCAAGCCGTACAAGCGCTCGCCGTACGCGCCGTTCCGGACCACCACGCTGCAGCAGGAGGCCGGGCGCAAGCTCGGGATGAGCGCCTCGGTGGCCATGTCGGTCGCCCAGCGTCTGTACGAGAACGGCTTCATCACCTACATGCGTACCGACTCCACCACGCTCTCCGCGGCGGCGGTCGGTGCGGCGCGCGACCAGGTCCGCGAGCTGTACGGCGCGGAGTACCTGCCCGACGCCCCGCGCACCTACGCCTCGAAGGTGAAGAACGCCCAGGAGGCGCACGAGGCGATCCGGCCCGCCGGCGACACCTTCCGCACCCCCGCCCAGACCGGGCTCAAGGGCGACCAGTTCCGGCTCTACGAGCTGATCTGGATGCGCACCGTGGCCTCCCAGATGAAGGACGCGGTCGGCCAGTCGGTCTCGGTCCGCCTCGGCGGCACCGCCGCGGACGGTCGCGACGTGGTCTTCGGCGCGTCGGGCCGGGTGATCACCTTCCACGGCTTCCTCAAGGCGTACGTCGAGGGGCTGGACGACAGCTCCAAGCAGCGCGACGACCAGGAGGCCCGGCTGCCCGAGCTGGTGCAGGGTGCGAGCGTCAGCGCCGCCTCGGTCAGCGCCGCCGGCCACGAGACCAAGCCCCCGGCCCGCTACACCGAGGCCACCTTGATCAAGGAGCTGGAGGACCGGGAGATCGGCCGGCCCTCGACGTACGCCTCGATCATCGGCACGATCCAGAACCGCGGCTACGTGTACAAGAAGGGCACCGCCCTGGTGCCGGCCTGGATCGCCTTCTCGGTGGTCCGGCTGATGGAGGAGCACTTCCCGCGGCACATCTCCTACGAGTTCACCGCGGACATGGAGGACATCCTCGACGACATCGCGGGCGGCCGCCGCGACCGCGTCAGCGAGCTCGGCGAGTTCTACTACGGCTCGGACAAGATCGCCGGCCTGCACCCGCTGGTCACCGGCCTGGGCGACATCGACGCGCGCGAGCTGGCGACCTTCCCGGTCGGCGGCCCGGACTCCGGGATCCACCTGCGGGTGGGCCGCTACGGCCCGTACGTCGAGGAGGTGCCGGGGCCGGACGACGACGGCACCGCCGCGGCCCGTCGCGCCAACGTCCCCGAGGACCTGCCGCCCGACGAGCTGACCCTGGAGAAGGCCAAGGAGCTGCTGGCCAACCCGGCGGGCGAGGAGATCGAGCTCGGCGTCCACCCCGAGACCGGTCTGAAGGTGGTGGCCAAGAACGGGCGCTACGGCCCGTACGTCACCGAGGTGCTCCCGGAGGACGCGCCGAAGAACGCCAAGCCGCGCACCGGCTCTCTCTTCAAGTCGATGTCGCTGGACACGGTGACGCTCGACCAGGCCGTCCAGCTGCTCTCGCTGCCCCGGGTGGTCGGCACCGACGCCGAGGGCGTCGAGATCACCGCGCAGAACGGCCGCTACGGCCCGTACCTGAAGAAGGGCACGGACTCGCGCACGATCGAGTCCGAGGAGAAGCTGCTCAGCATCACCCTGGACGAGGCGCTGGCGATCTACGCCCAGCCCAAGGCCCGGGGTCGCGGGGCCGCGACCGCGCCGCTCAAGGAGCTGGGCAACGACCCCGTCTCCGGGCAGCCGATCGTGGTCAAGGCCGGTCGGTTCGGTGAGTACGTGACCGACGGCGAGTACAACGCCACCCTGCGCAAGGACGACACGGTCGAGGAGATCACCCTCGAGCGCGCCGCCGAGCTGCTGGAGGAGCGCCGCGCCAAGGGCCCCGCCAAGAAGGGCGCGAAGAAGGGCGCCAAGAAGACGACGAAGAAGGCCACCGCGAAGAAGGCGCCGGCCAAGAAGGCGGCGGCGAAGAAGACCACGGCGAAGAAGGCCGCGGCGAAGAAGGCCTGACCGGTGTCGGTTTCACCGGGTCCCCGGTGAAACTCTCACTTCCACACCGTTGCAACGGTGTGGAAGTGAGAGTTTCGTACGGGAAGTCCGGCTGAGGTCAGAACCAGTCAGTCATCCAGGAACCTGCCTAAGCCCGGCCGCGCAGACGCCCACCGTGCACCACCTCGGTGACCTGCAGGGCTGCGTCGAGCGCCACCAGGTCCGCCCAGGCGCCCGGCGCGAGGCGCCCGACGTCGGCCAGGCCGAGCATCGCCGCGGGGGAGGCGGTGGCGGCGCGCAGCGCCACCAGCAACGGCACCCCGGCGACCTGGACGGCGTACCGGACGGCCTGGGCCATCGTGAGCGTGCTGCCGGCGATGGTCCCGTCGGCCAGCCGCGCCTCGCCGTCGCGGACCTGCACGGCGAGCCCGCCGAGGGTGTAGTCGCCGTCGGCGGCCCCGGCGGCCGCCATCGCGTCGGTGACCAGCACGACGCGGTCGGGGCGCGCCCGGGCCACGCTGCGGACGACCGCGGGGTGCAGGTGGACGCCGTCGGCGATCAGCTCGACGTACACCTGGTCGGACTCGAGCAGCGCGACCGCCGGTCCGGGCTCGCGCTGGTGCGGGGCGCGCATCGCGTTCATCAGGTGGGTGGCCACGGTGACCCCGGCGTCGATCGCGGCGACCGTCTGGTCGTACGTCGCCTCCGTGTGTCCGGCGGCGACCACCGAGCCCCGCTCGCGGAGCAGCGCGACGGCCTCCAGCGCGCCGGGCAGCTCGGGTGCGAGCGTGACCATCCGGACGGCCCCGGGGGCGGCGTCCAGGACCTGCTCGACCGCCGCGCGCTCGGGCGCGCCCAGCAGGGCCGGGTCGTGCGCCCCGGCGCGGGCGGGGCTCAGCCAGGGGCCCTCGAGGTGGACGCCGACCAGCTCGCCGGCCGCCACCAGCGGCGCCAGGGCGGCGACCTGCCCGGCCAGCCCGGCGACGGACTCGGTGACCAGGCTGGCCATCGTCGAGGTGGTGCCGGAGCGCAGGTGCGCGGCGACCGCCGCGCGGGCGGCCTCGGGTCCGTCGGTGAAGGCGTGCCCGCCGCCGCCGTGGCAGTGCGCGTCGACGAACCCGGGCGCGAGGGTGTGCCCGGGCAGGTCGAGGTCGGCGGCGGCGCCGGGTCGGCCCTCGCCGACGCCGGTGATCCGGTCACCCTCGACGGTGACCCATCCGGGCTCGAGGAGGCGGTCGGGGAGGGCGACCCGGTCGGCGGTGATCAGCATCAGTCGAGCATCGAGCGGGTCAGGGACATGTGCAGCTGGTAGCGGTCTCCGCGGTAGGCGGAGACGACGTGCTCGACCGGGGTGTCCGCGGCGGTCGAGGTGCGCTGGAAGACCATCAGCGGGGCTCCGGACGGGGCCGCCAGCAGGGCGGCCCGGTCGGCGTCGGCGGAGTCGGCCCAGACGACCTGCTCGGCGGCGTCGATCACCGTGCCGTAACGGGTGGCGAGCAGGTCGTAGAGGGAGCCGGCGAGGTCGTGGGCGTCCAGGCCGGGCAGCAGCGCCTGCGGGTACCAGCCGTCCTCCAGGGCCATCGGGGTGTCGTCGGCGAGCCGGAGCCGGACCAGGTGCCAGGCCTGCTCGCCCTCGGCCAGGCCGAGCGCCCGCGCGACGTCGTCCGCCGGCGTCTCCACCCGCACCGAGACCACCCGGGTCGTGGGCCGGACCCCGCGTCGGGCCATGTCCTGGGTGAAGGAGGCCAGGTGGAGCCGGCTGCCCAGCCGTGGCCGGGCCACGAAGGTGCCCTTGCCCTGCGCCCGCTCGAGCAGGCCCTCGGCGATGAGCGCGTCGATCGCGGTCCGCACGGTGCTGCGGGAGACGTCGTAGGTGCCCATCAGCGCCCGCTCGGAGGGGATGGCGTCACCGGGACGCAGACCGCGTACGGCGTCCACCAGCAGGTCTCGCAGTTGCGCGTGCTTGGCCACCGGGCCGCCGAGGAGTCGCGCCGTGCCGGCGTCGTGGTCGGGGTGCGTGGTCACGGCGACACCCTACCGCGCAAGTGGTACGGTCCAGTCCGTACCAGTGGAAGAACAGCAGGAGCGACGATGACCGCCAGCACCCGGATGGCCCACGAGATCGCCGAGGGGCCCCACGCCCTCGAGCGGACGCTGGCCGACCTCCTCCCGCTCCGTGCGGAGCTGCGTGCCCGGGCCGCCGGCCGCCGCCGGGTGCTGTTCGCCGCCCGGGGGACCAGCGACAACGCGGCGGTCTACGGCCGCTACCTGCTGGAGACCCAGGCCGGGATCGGCACCGCGCTCGCGGCGCCCAGCGTCGCCACCCACTACGCCGTGGCGCAGGACCTCTCGGACGCGCTGGTGGTCTCGGTCTCGCAGTCCGGCGCCACCCGGGAGATCGTCGACTACCAGGAGTGGGCCCGCACGCAGGGCGCCGCGACCGTGGCGGTGACCAACGTGGCGGGCTCCGAGCTCGCCGAGCGCGCCGACGTGGCCCTGGTGACCGGCGCCGGTCCCGAGGTCGCGGTCCCGGCGACGAAGACCTACCTGGCGCAGCTCGCCGCGATGGGCGTGCTCGCCTCCGCGCTCTCTCCCGACCCGGTCGTGCTGGAGGAGCCGCTGCTCCGCAGCGTCGGCGAGGTCTCGCGGCTGCTGGCCGAGCGGCGCGGGGTGAGCGAGCTCGCCGCCGCCCTCGCCGAGGCCGCCACGGTCGTCGTCTCCGGGCGCGGCGTGGTGCTCGGCACCGCGCTGGAGATCGCGCTGAAGCTGGAGGAGACCTGCCTGCGCCCGGTCCGCGGCTACTCCTACGCCGACCTGCGGCACGGACCGGTCTCGGTGGTCGGCGACGACACCACGGCGGTGCTGGTGAGCGCCCCCGACGGCCCCTTCGCCCCCGCCATGGCCCAGCTGGCCGCCGACCTGCGCGGCCGGGGCGCCCGGGTTCTGGGGATCGGCGGGGACGACGCCTTCGCGGCCGCCTGCGACCTGGTCGTGCCGGGGCCGCGGCTGCCCGAGGCCGTCGCGCCGCTGGGCCTGGTCGTGCCGGCCCAGCTGGCCGTCGAGGAGAGCGCGCGGCTCCTCGGGCTCGACCCCGACGCCCCCCGGTCGCTGGCCAAGGTCACCCAGACCGACTGACCGGCCGACCGCTCAGGCCCGGGCGCCCCAGGCGTCCGGGTCGACCTCGACGCCGGCCGCCCGCGCGGCGAGCAGCGCGGCCCCGGTGAGTGCGGCGTCCGAGCCCAGCGTGGAGACCTCCACCGCCGGCGGGGTGCGCCAGGTGAGGGCGGCGCGCAGACCCGCGCGGACGGGGTCGAGCAGCGCGTCGCCCGCCTGGGCGAGCCCGCCGCCCAGCACCACCAGCTCGGGCTCCAGGGTCAGCGTCAGCGAGGCGAGGCTGGTCACCCAGGCGCGCACCGCGTCGTCCCAGACCTGCTGGGCGACCCGGTCGGTGACGAGGCGCTCGGCCACCTCGCGGGCGGTCGCCGGACGCCCGGTGAGCTCCAGGTAGCGGCGGGCGATCCCGCCGCCGGAGGCGTAGACCTCCAGGCAGCCCCGCTGACCGCACGGGCAGGCCTCGCCGTCCGGGACGACGGGGGCGTGACCGAGCTCGCCGGCGCCACCCGCGCTGCCGGCGACCAGCGTGCCGCCGACCACCAGGCTCGCGGCGATCCCGGTGCCGATGGAGACGTGCACGTAGTCGCGACGCCCCCGGGCGGCCCCGAGCAGGCCCTCGGCCTCGCCCGCGGCCCGGGCGTCGTGCCCCACGGCCACCGGCACGTCGAGCCCGGCACGGACCAGCGCCGAGAGCGAGACGTCGGTCCAGTCCAGGTTGGAGGCGTAGCGCACCACGCCGGCCTCGGGGTCGATCACCCCGGGGGAGACGACGCCCGCCCCGACCACCGTCAACCCCTCGTCGCGGGCCTGCCGTCCGAGGTGCCGGGCGGAGTCGGTGACGGCCTGCTCGGCCGCCGCGCCCTGCCCGGTGGCCAGCCACTGCCGGGACAACACCCGGCCGTCGGCCCCGACCAGCGCCGACTTGATCGTGGTGCCGCCGACGTCGACGGCGAGCAGCGCTGCCCCGCTCACGAGGCGACCCCGGCGACGGCGGCGACCACCTGGGCCACGACCTCCTGGCTGGTCACGCTGCGCGACCCGGCGTCGTACTGGCTGGAGCCGGTGGTGCTCGCGGAGGGCACCACGGTGGCGGCCCGCAGGTGCAGCTCGCGCGCCCCGGTGGCGGTGAGCACCGCGGCCGCGTTGTGCGGACGGACACCGCCGGCCACGACGATCCGGATCCGGTCGCCCGCGGCGCGGACCAGCCCGGCCAGCGAGTCGAGGTGGTCCATCGCCGGCCCGTCGCCGCCCGAGGTCAGCACGGCGGCCACCCCCAGGTCGGTCAGGCGGCCGAGCAGCCGGTCCGGCTCGCCGGTGCGCAGGGCGGTGTCGAAGGCCTTGTGGAAGGTGACCGGGCAGGGGCCGGCGGCGGCGACCAGCTCGGTCACCGCCTCGTCGTCGAGGTCGCCGTCCGGGGTGAGCGCGCCGAGGGTGAACCCGAGCCGTTCGTCCTCGCCGAAGACCGCCCGGGTGGCCGCGACGTCGGCGAGCATCACGTCCAGCTCGGGCCGGGAGTGCACGAAGTCGCCGCCCCGGGGCCGGACCAGCACCTGCAGCCCCAGCGGACCGGCCTCCCGGGCCGCCTGGCACAGGAAGCCCAGGGTCGGCGTGGTGCCGCCCTCGGAGAGCGAGGCGCACAGCTCCACCCGGTCGGCTCCGCCGTTGAGCGCCGTCTCGGCGCCCCCGATGTCGTCGACGCAGATCTCGACCGCGGTCACGCGGCGCCGCCGGTCGCGGCCAGCAGGTCCGCCCCGAGGTCGATCTCGCCGACCGGCACGCCCCCGCCGAGGACCGGCAGGTCCATCAGCGAGGCGGCGCCGGAGACGTCCACGCCCACCGCGCGGAGCGCGGCCAGGCCGACCAGGGTGGTGGCCCGGGGGTTGCCGTCGGCCATCTTCATCGCCACCGCCTCGCCGGTCGGCGCGGCCATGCCGATGACGCCCTCGGCGCCGCCCTTGGAGAGCAGTCCCGGGACCAGCCGCATCGCGTCGGAGTTGGCGTGCGGCTCGCCGCCCACGAAGAACGGGTGGGCCCGCATCTGCTCGGCGACCACGGCCGCGTCGGTGCCCGGCTCGGCCAGCACGAGGCGACGGAAGGAGTCGGCCAGGCCGCGCACCGTGACCCCGAAGAGCGGGGCGCCGCAGCCGTCGACGGTCACGTGCCGCACCGGGCCGCCGGTCATCTCCTCCACGACCTCGCGGACGACGACCTGGAACGGGTGCGCGGGGTCGAGGTAGCCGGCGGTCTCCCAGCCGTTGGTGGCGCAGGCCAGCAGCATCGCGGCGTGCTTGCCCGAGCAGTTCATCCGGAGCCGGTCGGCGCTGCCGCCGGCCGCCAGGATCGCGTTGCGGGTGGGCTCGTGCTCGGGCAGGTCCACCGGGCAGCCCAGCGCGTCCGGCTCCAGGCCGGCGCGCGCCAGCAGCCGGCGTACGACCTCGACGTGGCGGTCCTCGCCGGTGTGGCTGCCGGCGGCGATCGCCACCTCCTCGCCACTCAGCGGAGCGCCCGCGCGCAGGCACGCCTGGGCCTGCAGCGGCTTGACCGTGGAGCGCGGCAGGATCACCTCGTCCGGGTCGCCCACCGCGAGGGCGACCTCGCCTGCGGCGTCCAGGACCACCAGGTGACCGGTGTGCCGGCTCTCGATGAAGCCGCCACGACGGACGACGGCGAGCTCAGCCACGCTGCTCACCCGCCATCAGGGTGGTGCCGGTGGTGGCCAGCGCGGGCGGGGGGACCGGGGCGTCCGCGCGGGCCCGGAGCCGGGCGGCGAGGAAGGAGAGCGATCCGTTGACGATCAGGTACATGAGGGTCACCACGAGATAGGTCTGGATGAGGAGTCGGTTGTAGGAGGTCAGCACCTGGGCCCGGTAGAGCAGCTCGGTGAAGGCCACCACGAAGCCCAGCGAGGTGTCCTTGAGCAGGCTCACCAGCTGGGAGACGAGGGAGGGGGTGACGTTGCGCAGGGCCTGGGGGAGGACCACGGCGCGCACCACCTGGGAGCGTCGCAGGCCGAGGCTCAGACCGGCCTCGGTCTGGCCGCGGGGCAGGCTCAGGATGCCGGCGCGGACGATCTCGGCGAACGCCGCGGAGTTGGCCAGCACCAGCGGGATGGTGAGCTTCCACAGCACGTCGGGGTTGAACCCGTACGACGGGAGCGCGAAGAGCATCACGTAGATCAGCAGCAGCACCGGGACGGTGCGGAAGAGCTCGATGTAGACCACCGCGGGCACGCGGATCGCGGTGCTGCGGCTGGTCCGGGCGACGGCGAGCAGGGCGCCGATCGGCAGGCTGAGCACCGCGACCACGGCGGCGGCGAGGAGGGTGCCGCGCAGGCCGACCAGGAGGTACTCGGCGATGCCGGACTCCAGGAAGGGGGTCCACCGGTCGGCGGCGAGCTGGCCGGCCTGGTCGAGCTCGCGCAGGGCGAGGGCGACGACGGCGGCGAGCGCCAGCACGGTGAGAAGGGTGGCGATCCGGACGCGACGGCGGGCGCGGGGTCCGGGGGTGTCGTAGAGGAAGGCCAGCTCGTGGGTGCGACCGGCCTTCGGGGAGGTCGTGCTCATCGCTGCACCGCCACCTTCTTCTCGACCCGGCCGGCGAGCACGCCCAGGCACAGCGCCATCGCCATGTAGACGGCCCCGACCCCGGCGTAGACGACGATCGGCTGGGCCGCGACGTTGTTGATCCGGTTGGCCGCGCTGGTCAGCTCGACCACGCCCACGGTGGCGGCCAGCGCGGTGTTCATCAGCAGGGCGATGCCGACGTTGCCGAGCGGCTGGACCACGCCGCGCAGCGCCTGGGGCACCACCACCTTGCGCATCACCTGGGCGAACCGCATGCCCAGGGCGCGGGCCGCCTCCACCTCGCCCGGCGCGACGGTGTTGACCCCGCTGCGCACGGCCTCGGCGACGTACGCCCCTTCGTAGAGGGCGAGCACCACCACGACCGTCGTGGTCAGCGGCATCAGCAGGCCCGCGTCGGGCAGGGCGAAGACGGCGAGAAGAAGGAGCGCCAGCAGAGGGACGTTGAGGAAGAACTGGACGAAGCAGAACGCGACCCCCCGCAGCACCGGGACGGGGGAGACCCGGGCCACGGTCACCAGGATGCCGATCACGAGTGCTCCCAGGGAGGAGAGAGCGGTGATCAACAAGGTGGTGCCGAGTGCGTCGACGACGAGGTCGCCGTACTGCGTGAAGACGTCCATGCCTCTTCCTGTCTGTCCCTCTGCCGGCGATCCGGCTCAGGAGCCGGGGACCGAACCGATCTCCGGCGGGTTGGGCGCCTCGCCGCCGACGGCCTCACCGATGGAGTCCTCGAAGGCCTGGGCCCACTGGCCGCCCTCCTGGATCTTCAGCAGCCAGTCGTTGACGAAGTCCTTGAACTGCTGGTCCTTCGGGGGGAGGCCGATGCCGTAGGGCTCCTCGGTGAACGGGTCGCCCGCCACCTCGAGGTCGGGGTTGGACGCCGCCTGGGTGGCGAGCAGGAGGTAGTCCTGCACGTAGGCGTCGCCGCGGCCCTGGAGCAGCGCCGCGATGGCCTGCGGGTCGGTGCCGAAGGTGATCAGCTCGGCGTCCGGGACCAGCTCGGGGACGGCCTCGACGGCGGGGGTGTTCGCGCCGGCGATGACCTTCTTGCCGGCCAGGTCGTCGATGCCCTCGATGTCGCTGCCGGCCTTGGTGGCCACCGCGAGCCCGGAGAGGAAGTAGGGGCCGGCGAAGTTGATCTGCTCGGCGCGCTCCTCGGTGATCGTGTAGGTGTTGAACACGACGTCGACGGTGCCGTTCTGCAGCAGCGCCTCACGGGTCTCCGAGGCGGGCGGGACGATCTTCACCTCGGGCTCGCCGATGATGTAGGTCGCCAGCAGCTTGGCCAGGGTGATGTCGAAGCCCTCGACCTTGTCCGGGTTCGTGGGGTCCTGCTGGGAGAGCAGCGGCGCGTCCAGCGCGGCCGCGACGACGAGCTCGCCGCGCTCCTTGATCTCCGCCATGATCGAGCCCTCGGGGATGTCCGCCTCGTCGGCGACGGGGGCGTCGGCGAAGATGCCGGTCGGCTTGCCGCCGTCGGAGTCGGAGTCGCTGTCGGAGCCGCAGGCCGCGAGCGTGAAGCCCAGGGCGAGGACGCCGACCGTCGCGCCGAGGCGCTTCCAGGGTCGGGTGTGGGACATGGATGGTTCCCTTTCCTTCGGGTGCTGCAACAGTGCTGGCCCCCGGGCGGCGTCAGTGGCGCCGGGTGCCGTGCGGGGGTCTCAGTGGGACATGACCGACTCCAGGAACGCGCGGGCGCGCTCGCTGGAGGGCGAGGTGAAGAAGGTCTCCGGCGCGGCCTGCTCGACGATCCGGCCGCCGTCCATGAAGACGACGCGGTCGGCGGCGCGGCGGGCGAAGCCCATCTCGTGGGTGACCACGACCATGGTCATGCCGTCGCGGGCCAGCCCGGTCATCACCTCCAGGACCTCGTTGATCATCTCGGGGTCCAGCGCGGAGGTGGGCTCGTCGAAGAGCATCACCTTGGGGCGCATGGCGAGCGCGCGGGCGATGGCCACCCGCTGCTGCTGGCCGCCGGAGAGCTGCGCGGGACGACGGTCGGCCTTGTCGGCCAGGCCGACCCGCTCGAGCAGGGACATGGCGTGCTCGCGCGCCTCCGCCTTCTTGGCGCGGCGCACCATCGTCGGCGCCAGCACCACGTTGTCGAGCACCGAGAGGTGGGAGAAGAGGTTGAACGACTGGAAGACCATGCCGACGTCGGCGCGGACCCGGGCCAGCTCGCGGCCCTCGGCCGGCAGCGGCACCCCGTCGATGCGGATGGTGCCGGAGTCGATGGTCTCCAGCCCGTTGATGGTCCGGCACAGGGTCGACTTCCCGGAGCCCGAGGGGCCGACCACGACGACGACCTCCTGACGGCCCACGGTCAGCTCGATGTCGCGCAGCACGTGCAGCTGGCCGAAGTGCTTGTCGACGTGCAGCAGCTCGAGCACGGGGGTCGCGCTGGGGTGGGACATCGTCTGGACCTCCAGTCGCAGGACGTTGTGGTGGCGCCGAACTTAATCCATAGTTTGGGGTACGAGAACAGAGATTAAATGTTCGATTCTGGATCAACTGCGGCGGGTACGCGCTACTGTGTCCCGGCTCACTGCACCGATCCGCCCGCACTCGACCCGAGGAGCCCCGAGAAGCGCATGGCCAGCCCCCACGCCTCCGTGCTCGACGAGGTCCGCAGCGGCCGGGCCGCCTCGCGCGCCGACGTCGCGCGGGTGCTCGCCGTCTCGGCCTCGACCGCCTCCGCGCGGGTCGACGCCCTGGTACGGCGCGGGCTGCTGGTCGAGCACAGCGAGTCGGGGGCCCGGGTGGGCCGCCGGCCCCGTCGTCTCAGCCTGCGCCCGGGCCTGGGCACCGTCGCGGCGGTCGAGCTTGGCCCCGTGCGCGCCCGGACGGTGCTGGCCGACCTCACCGGCGAGGTGCTCTGCGTCGGCGACGTCCCGGTGCCGCTCACCCGTGGCCCCGAGGAGGTGCTGGGCGCGGTGGCCGAGGCGCTGCGCGCCCAGGCTCCGGACGACCGGCCGCCCCTGCACGCGGTCTGCGTGGGCGTGCCCGGTCCCGTCGGTCCGGCGCTGGACCATGTCGTCGCCCCGGCGCGGATGCCGGGCTGGAACGGGGTGGACGTGGCCGCCCTCGGCCAGCGGCTCTTCGGTGTGCCCACGATGGTCGAGAACGACGCCAACCTGATCGCGGTGGGGCAGCACCAGCACCGACCCGGCGGGGGTCAGCGGGTGGTGGTCACCGTGGACGCCGGGATCGGCTGCGGGGTGCTGGTCGACGGCCGGCTCTTCCGCGGCGCCTCGGGGATGGCGGGCGACATCAGCCACACGACCGTGGCCGACGCGCCCGAGATCCCCTGCTCCTGCGGGCGCACGGCCTGCCTGGACGTGGTGGCCAGCGGCTCCGCGCTGCTCGACAGCCTGACCGCGGCCGGGGTGGCCGCGGAGGGCATGGACGACCTGATCCGGATGGTGCACGACGGCCAGCCGCTCGCCACCGGCCTGGTCCGCGAGGCGGGGGAGCGGATCGGCGCGGTGCTGAGCACCGTGATCAGCTTCTTCAACCCCGACGAGCTGGTGCTCGCCGGCCCGGTCAGCTCGCTGCCCACCTTCATGGCGGCGCTGCGCTCGACCGTCTACGCCTCCTGCCTGCCCGCGACCACCGCCTCGCTGACCATCACCCGCGCCGACGACGAGGGCGAGGCGACGCTGGCCGGCGCCGTCCGGGTGGCGGCGGACAAGGCGTTCGCCGAGGGACCGCTGGCGGCGCGCATCGGCTGACGCCGCCGTTCCCGGCTAGCGGCGCGTCACCCGCGGCCGCCGGACCGCGCGGGCCGGCGCCACGGCGGGATCGGTCGGGGTGAGGACGACCTTCAGTCGCACCCGGCGGGTGCCCTTGCCCGCCCCGCGGGGGAGCCGGCCCAGCCGCACCTTGGTGGCGGCCGCCCCGGTGACCCGCACCGTGCGGACCGTCGTACGCCGGCCCACCCGCAACGTCACCCGGGCCTTTCCGGCCGTCGACGACCGCACCCAGACCAGGGCCTTGCGGCCCGGCCGCAAGCGGGTCCGGGGGATGCCGACGCGTGCCCGCTGCGGGGTCGCGGCGGGCGGCGGCCCGGCGGCGGGAGGACCAGCCGGCGGGGGACCGCTCACCGGCGGAGCGCCCCCGCCGACCACCCGCTTCGACCCGTCGGCCGCCTTGTGGATGGTGAAGGAGTCGAACACCCCGCCGACCACCAGGGGCTGGGCCGGCACCGTGTAGGCGCCGGGTGCGGTCTCGGCCAGGTAGGAGCGGTAGACCAGCCGGTCGGCGGAGACCGTCACCACCTGGTACGTCGTCACCCGGGCGCCGGTGAGCACCTGGGCGGCCCCGTTCGCCGTCCACACGTTCCGGGCGGGGACCTCGAGGTTGTAGTGCCGGTCGCCGGAGTTGCTCACCACGAAGACCGGGCCGTCGGTGACGCCGGGCTCGGTGGTGCGGTCCTGGTTCAGGTAGCCGCGCGCATAGGCGTGGTCGTGGCCCATCTGCACCAGGTCGACGTCGTGCCGGCTGAAGACCGGCAGCCAGTGCCGACGCAGCAGCGGCTCGTCGCGGCCCGCGGTCGCGGAGAGGACCGGCTGGTGGAAGGTGACGACGTTCCAGCGGGCCGGGGATCGGGTCAGGACGTGGTCGAGCCAGGCCGCCTGGTACTCCACCCACACCTCCGCGATCCGGTCCGCCGGGCAGTCGCTCCCCGGCGCCGTCGTGCACGCCGGCAGCGACGCCGGGGTGAGGAAGGTGAGGTCGCGAGTGGCGTTGACGGTGACGAAGCGGACGCTCTGGTAGTCGGTGAAGTAGACGGTCTCGTGCGCCAGGTCGCGCCAGTGCGCGAAGAGGGCGCGGTACTGGCGGGCGGCGTCGGTCTCGCCCACCGCCCGCTGCGCCAGGGCACCGACCGTGCCGGTGTCGGGGTGGTTGGCGGGGTACTCGAAGTGCGCCTTCCACGACCGCAGCAGCCGGTCGCCGGCGTACTCGTGGTTGCCGGGGGCGGCGAGCACGTTCGTGGTGGCCGCGGACCGGGCCATCCCCCGGAACCAGCTCTCCCAGAGGTGGTCGTGGTTGCCGACGTCGACCAGGTCGCCGGCGTGCACCGAGCCGATGGAGTCCGGAGCGCTCGCCTCCGCCATCGCGACCACCCGCGGCCAGGTGGTGTCCAGCCCGGTCTGGGCGTCGCCGTAGTAGACGTACTGGAGGTCGGGGTCGGCGGGATCCGCCGTGGCGAACTCCGCCCAGGCCGACCAGGCACCGTCTTCGCCCACCCGGTAGCGGTACGCCGTGCCCGGGGGCCAGGCCGTCCAGGACGGCGGAGAAGTGCCGACGGGACTGGTTGGGCGCCGGCCCGCGGACGGCCGCGGCGACCGAGCGGACCGCGCCCCCGTCTGCCCGCTGGAGCTGGACCTGACCCGTCGTCTCCTCGGGGGCGGTGGCGAGCCAGGTGACCGCCTGCGACGTCGCAGGCGTGGCGGTGGGGGTGAGCACGATCCGGCTGGGCCCCGGCGCGAGCGGCTCGGGCGGCCCGGGCTGCAGGGCGAGCCGGTCCAGCGACCACCAGATGTCGGAGCTGTCCGGCCGGCCCTGGTGGAGCGCGACCGCGAGGGTGTTGGTGCCCACGCGCAGCGCCGAGGCCGGGATGGTGAAGTCCAGGTCGCCGCCGACGCCGTCGTCGAAGGCCAGCGTCGGGGTGGTCGGCTCGACCAGGTGCCGGACCACCTCCTGGCCGTTGACGTAGACCAGCGCCGCGTCGTCGACGTAGGAGTCGCCGACCAGGTCCCGCCCGGTGGCGAGCATCGCGGGCGTCACCTCGAAGGTGGTCCGGAAGAAGTAGGTGCGCACGTGCGAGGTGGCGCCGGCGGGGCGGATCGGCAGCTGGGTGACCGCGACCCGGCCGGCGTCGAAGGCGGGGGTCTCGGTGCTGCTGCCCAGCCGGCGACCGCCGAAGCCGCCGCGTCCGCTGGGCCACCGGCTGTCGTCGTACCCGGCCCTGGTCCACGCCCCGGGGTCCTGCGGGGTCCCCGGGTCGGTGTCGTCGGCGAGGTAGCGCCAGGTGGTGCTCGCGTCGACCAGCGGGCCCGGGTCGGCCGCGAGTGCGGTGGGCGGAGCCGCAGGTAGGGCGCTGAGCGCGCCCGCCGCCAAGAGTGCGGCGAGGGCGGTGGTCAGGCTGCGTGGCACGCGGGATCCTCTCGTCGGGCGCCCCGATCGAGTCCCTCCGCAGGTCCCCCGCCCGGCCCTACTGTGACGGGTCGCGGCGGACGGCGCCAGCACGGTTCGCGTCCCGGACACGCGGAGCTCCCGGGACGTCGTACGGTTCTCCCGCCGCGAGCGCGGCCAGCACGAGCAGTCAGCACGAGGAGAGGGAGGACCGGGTGGCCGAGCCCGACGTCGACGCCATCGTGGCCGACCTGGTCAGCACCGGGGTGCACCGCGGTCCCGGCACCCAGACCTGGATCGGCGACCGGCAGCTGGCCCAGATCACCGAGGCCGCGGAGGCGGGCGACGTCCCGCTCCGGCTGGTGCTGCTGGCGCCGCCGTCGTCCGGGCAGGGCGACCTCTACCAGGGCGACGACCTGCTGGTGCGGATCCACGACGCGGGCGGTCCCGACGGGCTCTACGTCGGGGTCAACGGCGTCTGGTCCGAGACCGGCGAGCCGGGTCCGCCGACCCTGCCGTTCCTCCAGGACGGCTCCTCGCTGCACCTGGCCCTGCAGCAGTGGGGGACCGTCGGCGGTCTCGGCGACGTGACCGACGACCTCGACCTGGTCCTCTCCTACGGCAACGGCCCCGGCGAGGCCTACCCGCTCGGCGAGGGCCTGCTGCGGGTGGTGGAGGCGCTCGGCGAGGGCACCTTCCCCGCGCTGGTCGACTCCGCCCACGAGGGGCTCGACCTCCGGCTGGCGGAGGACGACGAGGGCACCGCTGAGGACCCCGCTGACGAGACCGCCGACGAGACCGGCACCGGAGTGCCTGCTCCTGCCGGCGAGCAGTCCGGCGACGAGGGCGTGGGCGGTGCCGACGTGGCGCTCGGCGTCTTCGTGGCCCTGGTGGCCGTGGCCACCGCGGTGACGCTCCTGGCACGCCGCGCCCGGCGCCGGGCGCAGGCGGCCCGCACCTTCGAGCTGCCCGACTCGGTGCTCGACCGGGTCCGCTCGGCCGGTGACGCCGACCTGCTGCGCCGGGCCCGCAAGGACGTGCTCGCGCTGGGCGAGGCGATCGACGCCGCCGAGATGGACGGCGCCGACAGCCCGGCCTGGGCCGCGGCGCTGGACCACTACGACGCGGCCGGGCGGCTGCTGCCCCCGACCGACGACCCGGTCGACCCCCTGGACGCCGCGGGGGCCGTCGTCCTGGCCGACCGCGGCCGGCAGGCGCTGGCCGCCGCCGAACGCGGTCGGGCCTTCACCCCCACCACCACGTGCTTCCTCAACCCCCTGCACGGGCGGGCCGAGCTCGACCGCACCCTGGAGCACAAGGGACGGCGCCTCAAGGCGCCGGTCTGCACGACCTGCCGCAAGGACCTGGAGGCCGGGCGCCGGCCCGACATCCTCGACGTGGTCGTCCGCGGCGTCCCGCAGCACTACTTCGAGACCGGCCGGGAGCCGTGGGCCTCGACCGGGTTCGGCGCGCTCGACCCCGACCTGGTCACCCGACTGCACCGGGGCCTGCGATGAACGTCGACGAGCTGGCCGACGAGCTGGCGGAGGCCTTGGCCGACGACCCGGTCGTGGTCGACCCGCTCTTCGGCAACGGTCGCACCGAGGAGGTCCGTGAGGCGCTCACCGAGGCGGTCGAGGAGCTGGACTTCCCGGCGTACGTCGTGCTGGTGCCCCGCCCCGAGGGCCTCTCGGCCAGCGACCCCGACCGCGAGCTGGCGACCCTGCTGCACGAGCGGATCGGGGGTGACGGCGTCTACGTCGTGCACACCGACACCACCGGCTACGGCGACGCGGTGGTCTCCTTCGGGGACGTCCCCGCGGCCGACGTGCGGTACGAGGTGTCGCTGCGCCAGCCGGCGGGCGAGATCCGCGAGCTCAATCCCGCCGGGCACGCGGCGCGCGACCTGGCGGTGATCGCCGCCGACGGCAGGCTGTCGCAGGCCGACTACGAGGCGTACGCCGAGGAGACGGTCTGGCAGCGCCCGCCGGAGTGGGACGTGATGACCCGCGAGGTCCCCGACACCGGTGCCTACGCCTTCTTCACCACCCTGGCGTTCGTGGTGGTGGGTGGCAGCGCCTGGCTGGTGCTGCGCACGATCGCCCGGTGGCGCGAGACCGGCCTGGTCCCGCAGCCGCGGGCGGCGCTCCCGGTCGAGGGCCCCGCGCAGGTGCGAGCCCGCGCCGAGCGCGAGCTCGACGCGCTCGCCGAGCGGCTGGCTGCCACCGCCGACCGGCCGCTGTCCGCCGAGACGCGCGAGCTGGTCGACGGCTCCTACGACACCGCCCGCGGCGTGCTGGCCGACGCCGGCACCGAGGAGCGGGACCTGGCCGACCTGGTGGGCGCCCTGGTGCTGGTCCGGGTCGCCGACCGGGCGCTGGACGCCGCCGACGCCGCCGCACGGCCCCGGAGTCGTCGGGCGTCGCGGCGCGCCCCGCTACCGGCGTACCTGCCGTGCTACTTCGACCCGCGCCACGGGGAGGCGGTGCGCAGGCACACGGTCCCGGTGGGCGACCGGCGGTTGGCCGTGCCGGCCTGCCGACACTGCAGCGACACCCTGGACGGGATCCACACGGGACCCCCGCACCCGATGCTGGTCCCGGCGGGGCTGCTGGGTCGTCCGCGGCCCTGGTACGAGCAGGACACCGTGTGGGCGCGCACCGGCTACGGCGCCTCCGTGGACGAGCTGTGGCCGCACGTCGCGGGCGACCGGCGGAGGGTCCGATGAACCGGCTCACCTCCCTGCTCGTCGCCGGCCTGCTGGGCACGCTCGCCGTCCTCGTGGTCGACTCCCGCCTCGACGCCTCGGCCGACCTCGGTGAGGGGGCGGGCGACCGGGTGCTGGCCGCCGTCGAGGGGCTGCGGGACGACTCGGTCCACGTCGACGCCGCGAGCCGCGCGATGCTGGACGAGGAGGGTGAGCAGGCGATCGCCGAGGCGCTCGCCGAGCGGGACCTCCCGGTGTACGTGCTGGTCTGGCAGGACAGCTGGTTCGCCGGCTACGACCACTACCTGCAGGCGGCCGAACAGGTGCTGGCCCACCTCGACGAGCCCGCGGCGCTGGTGCTGTGGCAGGGCCCGGACCACAGCACCACCCAGGTCACCGAGGGCTACCGGCTCACCGAGTACGAGCCGGACTACCTGGGCGACCCGGCGCTGCGGATCCCGGAGTGGTTCGCGCAGCTGCCCGAGGAGCCGCTGGAGCGGCTCGGCGACGAGTACGGCGGCCCGGTCGGCGGGTTCTTCCTCGGGCTCTTCCTCGGCCTGGCCGTGCTGCTGGTCGTCTGGGTGCTGATCGGCATCGTCCGGCTGGCCACCGGCCGGCGGTTCCGCAACCTGCCGGCGCGCACATGAGCGGGCACCGGCGTACGAGTCGCTGCACGACAGCTGCTCTGGCGGTGGCCGCGCTCCTGCTGGGCACGGCCACCGCCGCGCACGCGCGCCCTGAGGCGGGTGCCGCCGCGACGTCGTACCCCTGGCACACCGGGATCGTCGCCACCACGTTCTGGGTCGGGGAGATCTTCGATCCGGACGCCGAGGACGGCAGCCAGATGATCTCCACCTACGACGACCACTGGTACGAGAGCTACGGCGGGTGCGACGGCCGGGTGGTCGGCGGCGAGTGCCGCACCGAGCGCCGCTTCCGGCGCGACGGCTGGTTCCCCCGGCAGATGACCCCGAAGCAGAACCCCTTCTACCTCGACCTGCCCTACGACGACCTCAACGACCCGGTCGGCTTCGCCCGCCGCGGCGAGGTGATCCCCTGGGCGAGCCGCCCGCGCTACGCGGCGCTCGTGGACGACCCGCAGGTGAGCCTGATGAAGAACCGCTGGGTCCGGCTCACCTCCCGGGGCCGTACCTGCTACGGACAGATCCAGGACGCCGGCCCCGGGAAGTACCACGACGCGCGCTACGTCTTCGGCCACGGCGACGCCCGCCCCGCCTCGAAGCGCTACAACAACGCGGGGATGGACGTCTCCCCGGCGCTCAACGGCTGCCTGGGCTTCCGCTCGCTCGACGGGGACCGGGACCGGGTGGACTGGCAGTTCGTCGACGCCAGGGACGTGCCGCGGGGACCCTGGCGCCGCCTCGTCACCCGCTGAGGCTCAGCGACGTCCCTTCTTGCCCTTCTTGCCGGCCTTCTTCTTGCCGGCCTTGAGGGTGAAGTTCTCGGAGACCGCCGTGCCGACCTTGCCCAGGTCGCTCAGGACGCGGAACGTGGTCTTGCCCTTCCAGGTGTGGCGGTAGCGCAGCTGAGCCCGACCGTTGACCTTGGTGTAGTCCCGTGCGCCCTTGACGTTGACCCACTTCGAGCCCTTGAGGCGCTGCAGCTGCGCGCTCGCGTTGCTGGTGCCGAAGAAGGCTCCGGACGGGCGTTCGTCGGTCACGGTGGCGTTGACCTTCACGTGCTGCCCGAGCCGCGGCTTCTTCGTCGACGGCTTCGCCGTGACCGCGGAGTACGGCAGGCGCAGGTCGAAGGTGAAGGGCGTCACCGGCGTGAGCGTCTTCGGGTACTTGTTGCCGACCTGGTCGGTGACCTCGTAGGTCCCGGTCACGGTGTAGGTCCCGGGCAGGTCGCTGCCCCCGCAGAACCGCTTGGTCTCGATGCCGGTCGTCGGGTCGCCCTTGCTGATGTAGGCGGAGCCCGCGGACGTCCCGTCGGGCGCCTGGAAGGAGAGCTGGATGTTCCAGGTGAGCACGGTGAGCGGGGGAGTGACCGAGTAGCTGATCGGGTGGTCGGTGCACTCCGCGAACAGGACGCCGGGCCCCGCGCTGACGGTGGCCGTGAAGGCGTCGGCCTGGGCCTCGGCGCTCTGCCCGGGTGCGGCCAGACCTGCCAGACCCAGCACGGTGGTGAGGACGAGGACGGAACCGCGCAGCGACCTGTTCATGGTGGCCTTTCCAAGGGTGGTGGTTGGCGAGGATCCTGGCGGTGCGGCACCCCTCCCGCAAGGGCGTCCGCGATGTGGGCCTGGCGCCCGGAGCACACCCGGTCGCCTGTCGGGCCCGGCCCGTAGGGTGTGCACGTGAGCCAGTCCGTCGTGCCCGTGTACTCCGAGCGCGGGGTCTTCGTCTGCTTCGAGGGCGGCGAGGGAGCCGGCAAGTCCACCCAGTCCCGCGCCCTGGCCGAGTGGCTGCGTGGCGAGGATCACGAGGTGGTGCTCACCTTCGAGCCCGGCGACACCGCGGTGGGCAAGCGGCTGCGACAGATCGTGCTGGACCCTGCGACCGGCGACCTCTCGGACCGGACCGAGGCGCTGCTCTACGCCGCCGACAAGGCCGAGCACGTCGACACCGTGGTCCGTCCGGCGCTGGAGCGCGGCGCCGTGGTGATCACCGACCGGTACGTCGACTCCGCGCTGGCCTACCAGGGCGCCGGCCGTGCGCTGGCAGCGAGCGAGGTCGAGCCGGTGATGCGCTGGGCCACCGGCGGCCTGCGCCCGCACCTGACCGTGGTGCTCGACCTCGCGCCGGAGACCGGCCTGGGCCGGTTCACCGAGCGGGACCGGATCGAGGCCGAGGCGCCGGAGTTCCACCAGCGGGTACGGGAGGCGTTCGTCGCGATGGCCGCCGCCGACCCCGACCACTACCTGGTGCTGGACGCGCGCGCCCCGGTCGAGGAGATCGCGGCGGCGATCCGGGTCCGGGTCGAGCCGCTGCTGGCAGCGACGGTGGTGGGTCGGTGACCGCCGTCCAGCTCCCGTCGGGGGCGATCTGGGACACCCTGGTCGGCCAGCAGCACGTGGTGGAGGTCCTGGCCCGCGCGGCGCGCGGCGAGGCGATGACCCATGCGTGGCTCTTCACCGGGCCTCCCGGCTCGGGCCGCTCCAACGCCGCGGTGGCGTTCGCCGGCGCGCTGCAGTGCGAGCGTGCGGGCTGCGGGGAGTGCCACGCCTGCCGCACGGTGCTCGGGCGCACCCACGCCGACGTCACCGTCGTCCGCACCGAGAAGCTCTCCATCGGCGTCGAGGAGATCCGCGACCTGGTCCGGAAGTCGGCGCTCTCGCCCAACGGCGCGCGCTGGCAGGTGATGATCGTCGAGGACGCGGACCGGCTCACCGACCGGGCCTGCAACGCGCTGCTCAAGGCGATCGAGGAGCCGAACGCCCGGACCGTGTGGCTGCTGTGCGCCCCCTCGGCCGAGGACGTGCTGGTCACCATCCGCTCGCGCTGCCGCCTGGTCACGCTGACCACGCCGACGGCCGCCGACGTGGCCTCGTTCCTGGTCCGCACCGAGGGCGTGGGCGAGCCGCTGGCCGCGCACGCCGCCCGGGCCAGCCAGGGCCACATCGGGCGCGCCCGGGCGCTGGCGCTCGACGAGGACACCCGCAACCGCCGCGCCGAGGTGGTCCGGCTGCCGGCCCGGCTGACCTCGCTGGGCTCCTGCATGACCGCGGCCTCCAACCTGCTGGAGGTGGCCAAGGCGGAGGCGGAGGCGCAGACCTCCGCGCTGGACACCAAGGAGAAGGCGGAGCTGGAGCGCTCCTACGGGATCGAGGGGCGCGGCAAGCGGCCCAAGGAGTACGCACCCGCCCTGCGCGACCTGGAGAAGGGGCAGAAGACCCGCGCCAAGCGGCGCGTGCTCGACGTGGTCGACCGCAGCCTGATGGACCTGGTCTCGGTCTACCGGGACGCGATCGCGTTCAAGCTGGGCGCCCCCGGGCAGCTGGTCAACGAGGAGATCCGCGTCGACATCGCCATGCTGGCCCGGCGCTCCTCTCCCGAGGAGCACCTGCGGCGGATCGAGGCGATCTTCACCGCGCGCGAGCAGATGCTGGAGTTCAACGTGCCGCCGGCGATGGCACTGGAGTCGATGATGGTCGCGCTGCGGCTGGAAGGTGGGACGCGATGAACCGCGTGGTGGCCGGGCTGCTGGTGCTCGCTCTGGTGCTGGGGGCGGGCGCCGTGGGCGCGTCGTTCCTACTGGGCGGGGACGACAGCTCCTCGTCGTCCTCCTCGGGGGAGAGCGGCGGAACGACCCGGGAGCCCGAGCGGCCCGTGCGCAGCGGCGACGAGCCGGACGAGGGCGCCACCGAGGCGCCGTCGCCTGACCTGCAGCCCTACTACTCCCAGACGCTGGAGTGGAGCGAGTGCGGCGAGTTCGAGTGCGGCTGGCTCGAGGCGCCCCTGGACTACGAGGACCCGGACGGGAAGACCATCGACCTCGCGCTGCTCAAGGTGCCCGCCGAGGCCCCGGACCAGCGGGTCGGCTCCCTGGTGGTCAACCCCGGCGGTCCCGGCGCCCCGGGCACGGAGTACGCCGCGCAGGCGGCGCTGGCCTTCCGCCCACCGTTGCTCGACCACTTCGACGTGGTCGGCTTCGACCCGCGCGGCACCGGACGCAGCAACCCGATCGACTGCGTGAGCGACGCCGAGGTCGACGAGCTGCGCGCCAGCGACCCGGACCCGGACGGTGCGGCCGAGCTGGCGGAGTCCGAGGAGGACTCCGCCCGGTTCTTCGAGGGGTGCCGGGAGAAGAGCGGTGACCTGGTCGACCACGTCTCCACCGTGGAGGCGGCCAAGGACATGGACATCCTGCGGGCCGCCCTCGGGCAGGACGAGCTGGACTACCTCGGGGCCTCCTACGGCACCCAGCTGGGCGCCACCTACGCGGAGCTCTTCCCCGACCGGGTCGGCTTCATGGTGCTCGACGGCGCCGTGGACGTCTCCCTCGACGAGCGCCAGGCGAGCCTGGACCAGGCGCGCGGGTTCGAGACCGCGCTGCGGGCCTACGTGCAGAACTGCGTCGACGGCGGCGACTGCTACCTGGGCGACTCGCTCGACGAGGGGCTGGCCTCGATCAAGGAGTTCCTCGACGAGGTCGACCAGAAGCCGATCCCGGCGGGCGACCGCGAGCTGCGGGCCGGTGACGCCTTCTACGCGCTGGCAGCCCCGCTCTACAACCGCGAGTACTGGAGGCTGCTGGACCAGGCGCTGAAGTCCGGGATGGAGGGCGACGGCCGCCAGCTCATGATGCTCGCCGACCTCTACTCCTCGCGCGGTCCCGACGGCTACACCGACAACTCCAGCGAGGCGATCCGGGTGATCAACTGCCTCGACGACCCGACCTCGATCCCGGTCGAGGAGGTGCCCGCGGAGTTCGAGGCGTTCGAGAAGGCCTCGCCCACGCTGGGCCGGATCTTCGCCTGGGCCCTGACCGGGTGCGAGGACTTCGACGGCCGCACGACCGAGCCGCTGGAGATCGACGGCGCGGGTGCGCCGCCGATCCTGGTCACCGGCACCACCCGCGACCCGGCCACGCCCTACAAGTGGGCCGAGGCCCTGGCCGACCAGCTGGAGTCCGGCGTCCTGCTGACCCGTGACGGCGACGGCCACACGGCGTACAACCGGGGGAACGAGTGCGTCGACGAGACGATCGAGTCGTTCCTGGTCGACGGCAAGGTGCCTGACGGCGACGTCACCTGCTGACCCGTTGCACGCAGCAGCCGGCCGGGTCCGTGGGGAACCCGACCGGCTGAGCCTGTTCCGGCGGGATTAGCTCACCAGCGCGCCGATGTCGGAGAAGGAGGCGGCGTCGCCCACGCGCGGGATGCTGGTCCGGCCGTCGACCCCTACCGGGATGTCGCCGGCGACCGTGATCCGGCGTACCTCCCGGGGTTGGGTGTCGAAGTCCGCGACGGCGTAGTGCTGGGTGGCGCGGTTGTCCCACATCGCCACGTCACCGGGCTGCCAGGTCCACCGGATGGTGTTCTCCAGCTTGGTGACGCGGTCCTGGAGCAGGTTGAACAGGATCGCCGACTCCTTCTGGTTGAGGCCGACGAACTTCTTCACGAAGTGGCCGAGCAGGAGCGTCCGCTCCCCGGTCTCCGGGTGCACCCGGACCACCGGGTGCTCGGTCTCGAACCTGGTCGAGGCGAACTGGGAGCGGGTGAACGACCGGTGCGACTCCTCGACCGCCTCCGGTGACTCCGAGGACGCGGCGTAGTCGTAGTCGTTGCTGTGCACTGCCCACAGGTTGTCGACCAGCGCCCGGAGCGAGTCCGGGAGGGCCTCGTAGGCGGCTGCCGTGTTGGCCCACACCGTGTTGCCCCCGTACGCCGGGATGGTCACGCCGCGCAGGATGCTGATCGCCGGGATCCGGTCGACGAAGGTGACGTCGGTGTGCCAGCTGTTGGCGGCCATTCCCTTGTTGGCGGTCAGGGTGAAGATCCGCGCGCTGCCGGTGTTCACCGTCGGGTGGGCGGTGGTCAGGCTGCCGAGCTGCTCGGCGAACGCGATGTGGCCCTCGTCGTCGAGGTGCTCCTGGCCGCGGAAGAAGACGACCTTGTGCTCGAGCAGGGCGGACCGGATCCGGCCCACCGTCTCGGCGCCCAGGTCGGGGCCCAGGTGGACGCCGTCGATGCGGGCGCCGATGCGTCCGCCGAGCTGCTGCACCTCGAGGGTGCCGGTGGCTGCGCGGTCAAGGCTGATGGTCATGGGTTCCTCCGGAGTGCGTGGGGTCGAGCCCTCACCATCCGGTCCGTCGAGAGCGGCCCTCAAGGGTTCGAGGCGCGGTGGCGCGAACTCCGTGGCGGGGTTGAGACCCGGGGACAGGCACGACAATATCTGCCATTCTCAATCAACTTACTTCACTTTGAGGAGGGCGGATGGCGCAGCAGTCGTCGACCATCGTGGTCAGCCGGGGCAGGTTCGGCTCGCCGGCCGGCCGGGTGCTGGAGCAGGTGCGGGGTCGAGGACTCGCCACCCGCGACGAGCTCGCCGGCCCCACCTGTCTGAGCGCCCGCACCGTGGCGCGCACCGTCGCCTCCCTGCTCGAGGGCGGCCTGCTCCGCGAGCGCCCCGACCGGGCGCGGGCCGGCAGCATCGGCCGCCCCGGCACGCCGGTGGAGATCGACCCCACCCTCTACGTGACCGTCGGGGTGCACGTCGGGACCCGCCTGCTCACCGTCGCGGTCGGGGACCCGTCGGGCCGCGTGGTCGACAGTCGCACCACCGACAAGCTGCCCGCCGACCCGCTTGACCTCGACTGGGTGGGCAGCCGGCTGGTCGAGATGCTCCGGACGCTGCCCGGGCGCCGCCCGCTGGTCGCGGGGATGGTCGCGCCGTGGCGCGACATCGGCCTCGACCAGCACGCCACCGGCGCGGCGTTGCGTGAGGCGCTCGGGCTCGAGGTGACCACCAGCGAGCACATCGCCGCCGTCGCCGCCGCGGAGTACATCCACCGCAGGCACGGCACCGCCGGGATCACCACCTACCTCTACGTGCGCAACACCACGGGCTTCGCGGTCGCCCGGGAGAGCGGTGGGGAGGCAGAGGTCTCCCGGGCGGCCCGGCTCACCCACTTCCCGACCCGGGCCGACGTGCCCTGCTCCTGCGGGCGGACGGGCTGCCTGGAGGCCAGCACCAGCGACCACGCCGTCGCCGTCCGCGCCCACGCCGCCGGCCTGGTCGACGAGCCGGTGGTCGAGGCGCTCTACGAGGCCGCCGGCGCGGGGGTGCCGGCGGCCCGGGAGCTGCTCGTCGAGCGGGCCCGGCTGCTCGGGGAGACCGCGGCGCTGGTCCGGGACATGATCGACCCGGACCGGATGATCCTGGTCGGCCAGGCGTTCACCGACTTCCCCGGCGTCCTGGACGAGGTGGTGGCGGCCTTCGCCGGGACCACCACCCTGCCTCCGCTCGACCTCTCCTTCACCCGCTTCGGCGCGGGCATCCAGGCCCTGGCCGCCTGCACGGTCGCGCTCGCCCCCGTCTACGACGACCCCTTCGCGGTCCTTCCGACGCCGTTCCGACCCGCCCACTCGCACGCCCTCTGAAAGGCCGCACCCGTGACCGACTCTCGTTCCCTCCTGCCCTCCCGACCGGCATCCCGACGGCTGGTCTCCTCCGCCCTCGCCGCCCTGGCCACGGGGGTGCTGCTCGCCGGCTGCACGTCCGCCGTCGGGGAGCAGTCCGCCACGTCCGGCTCCGGGTCCCAGGGCCCCGTCGAGGGCGGCACCCTGCGCGTCGCCGCCACCACCGACCACGTCCCGGCCTCGGTCTTCGGCCAGTCCAGCGACGTGGGCAACACCCTGATCGGCCTGGTCTACGACTCCCTGGTCGAGTACCCGCACGACAGCCTGGATGCCCAGCCCTCGCTGGCCACCTCCTGGGAGGTCGCGGAGGACGGTCGGTCGATCACCCTGCAGCTGCGGAACGACGTCACCTTCCACGACGGGCGGCCCTTCACCTCCGAGGACGTCAGGTTCAGCATCGAGACCTTCGCCGACCCGGCGTGGGCGGTCCAGGTGCAGCGCACCGCCGCCGCGGTCACCGGCTTCGACACCTCCGACCCGCACGCGATCACCCTGGAGTTCGCGCACCCGCTGAGCAACATCCTCGACCTGCTCGACATCGTCCCGATCGTCGACTCCGAGTCGTTCCCCGGCCTCAAGGAGGCCAGCACCTACAACGGCACCGGCCCCTTCCGGTTCACCGGCTGGCGGCCCGGGACCGGGATGACCTTCGAGCGCAACGAGGACTACTGGAAGGGTGCGCCCGACCTGGAGGCGGTCGACGTCTCGGTGGTGCCCGACGCCCAGGCCCAGGTCGCCGGGCTCCGGTCCGGCCAGTACGACCTGGCCCTCGGCGTCACCCCGCGCGACGTCGAGACCCTGGAGCAGGACCCGAAGTTCGACGTCCACGACTTCGAGGGCGCCACCCAGCAGCAGTACCTGGGCTTCCAGCTGAAGAACCGGGACCTCCAGGAGGTCCGGCTGCGCCAGGCGATCGCCTACGCGGTGGACCGGGAGCGGATCGTCGAGGAGCTCTACCGCGGCAGCGCGGTGGCCAGCGGGCTGCCCTGGTCGCCGTCCTCCCCGGCGTACGACGAGGAGAAGGGGCAGACCTACGCCCGGGACGTGGCCAAGGCCCAGCAGCTGGTCGCCGAGCTGGGCGACGTGCCGACCCTCCCGCTCCAGTTCGCCGCCGGTCAGCCGGCGGGGGAGACGATCGCCCAGATCGTCCAGGCCAACCTCGAGGAGATCGGGCTGGAGGTGGAGCTGAAGCCCACGGAGTTCGCGCAGATGTACAAGCAGCTGGTGGGCGCGCAGTTCGAGGGCCTGTGGATCTTCGGCCACACCTACGCCCAATACACGCCGGCGACGCTGACGGTCAGCGCCTTCCCGTTCAACGCCGCGCACAACGCCTCCAACTTCGTCGACGAGCAGTACCGCGCCGACTCCGACGCCTCCTGGAAGGTCGCCGACCCCGCGTCGGCCGAGGCGGAGGAGCCCTTCGACCGGGTCAACGACCACATCGTCGACAACGTCTGGCTCACCGACCTGGTGACCAGCCACCCGCGGGTCGTCACCACCAGCGCGGTGCACGGGATCGACTACAGCAAGCGCACCGAGCTGCTGCTCGACGAGGCGTGGAAGGACCAGTGACCCGCTGATGCTGCGCTACGTCCTGGGGCGGCTGCCCTCGGCGCTCGGCCTGCTGGCCGGCGCGTCGCTGCTCATCTTCTGGCTGATGCGACTGGTGCCCGGCGACCCCGTCGACGCCTTGGCCGGCCCCGACGCCACGCCCGAGGCGCGGGCGGCGATCCGGGCCGACCTCGGCCTGGACCAGCCCTTCCTCACCCAGTACGTCGACTGGCTGGGCGACGTGCTCACCTTCGACCTGGGCCGCTCGTTCGTGGTCGGCGGGCAGGTCAGCGACCTGCTCGCCGACGGGGCGGCCAACACGGTGGTGCTCACGCTGACCGCGCTCGCCCTGGCGGTCACCTCCGCCCTGGTCACCGCGGTGACCGCCGTGGTCGCCCAGCGGCGGTGGCTGGACGGGCTGCTGGCCGGGATCAACACGGTCGCGCTGGCCTTGCCCACCTTCGCCACCGGCCTGCTGCTGGTGCTGGTCCTCGCGGTGCTGCTGCCGGTGCTGCCCTCGGGCGGCACCCCGCCGGGCGGCTTCCTGGCGCGGCCCGACATCTCCGTGCAGTACCTGCTGCTGCCGGCGACCTGCCTGGCGGTCCCGGTCTGGGCAGGGCTCTCCCGGTTCCTCACCGAGGCGCTGCGCTCCCAGCTGCGCCAGCCCTACGTCACCACCGCGCGCGCGGTCGGCATCCGGCACTCCCGGATCGTGCTGACCCAGGCGCTGCCCAACGCGCTGCCCTCGGCGGTCACGGTGCTGGGCATCCAGCTCGGCACGCTGCTGGGCGGGGCAGTGCTGGTGGAGGCGATCTTCACCTGGCCCGGGCTGGGCCGGCTGATCGAGGAGGCGATCTCCGCGCGTGACTACCCGGTGGTCCAGGTGCTGCTGCTGCTCTCGGTGACGGTCTTCGTGGTCACCCAGCTGGTCACCGACGTGGTGCACGCCTGGCTGGACCCGCGGATCCGGATCGGCGGTGCGGCATGAGGAGCGCGCTGACCTCCGCCAAGGGGATCGCCGGGCTGGCGCTGGTGGCGGGGATCCTGCTGCTCGGACTGGTGGGCCCCCTGCTGGCGCCGTACTCCCCGACCCAGCAGGTCCCGGGCGCCAACCTGGTCGGCCCGTCGGCGTCGCACTGGCTGGGCACCGACGACGTCAACCGGGACGTGCTCTCCCGCACCCTCGCCGGGATCCGGGTCGACGTCCTGATCGTCTTCCTGGCGGTGCCGACCGGGGCAGTGCTCGGCATGCTGATCGGGCTGGTGACCAGCTGGTGGAAGGTCACCGACGTGCTCACCCAGCGGGTCTTCGACCTGGTGCTGGCCTTCCCCACGCTGATCCTGGCGATCGCGCTGGCCGCGGTGATCGGGCCCGGGCTGTGGACGATCGTCCTGGTGGTCGTGTCGATCGAGGTCCCGGTCTTCGGCCGGCTGGTGCGGACCTCGCTGCGCACCGTGCGCGAGATGCCGTACGTCGAGGCCGCCGAGGTGGTCGGCGCCCGCCCGGCGTGGGTGCTGCGCCGGCACGTGCTGCCCAACTCGCTGGAGCCGCTCACTGTGCAGCTGGCGCTGTCGATGTCGGTGGCGGTCTTCATCGAGGGAGCGATGAGCTTCCTCGGCATCGGGGTCAAGGCCCCCGATCCCTCGCTGGGGTCGCTGCTCAAGGACGGCACGCGCCTGATGTACGACGCGCCGTTCCTCTCCCTCGGCCCGCTCGTCGTGGTGCTGGCCCTCGTCCTCGGGCTGCTGCTCGTCGCCCAGTCCCTCTCGGAGGCCCACCGTGCGTGAACCCACCGTGACCGATCCGCTGCTCACCATCGACCACCTGGCGATCTCCTTCGCCCAGCCGCGCCCCGCGGTCAACGACGTCTCGCTGCGGATCGCCCCGGGCGAGGTGCTCGCCCTGGTCGGGGAGTCCGGGTCGGGCAAGTCGATGACCGCCCGGGCCGTGCTCGGCCTGCTGCCTCCGGGGGCGCGGGCGTCGGGCTCGATCCGGTTCCGCGGCGAGGAGCTGCTCGGCCTGGACGACGCGGCGCTGTCGCGGTTCCGCGGCAGTCGGGTCGCGATGGTCTTCCAGGAGCCGCAGACCGCGCTCAACCCGGTGCGGACCGTGGGCTGGCAGATCCGCGAGGCGCTCCGGGCCCACGGCCGGGTCGACCGGGGGCAGGCGCGGAGCCGTGCGCTCGAGCTGCTGCGCCAGGTGGAGATCCCCGACCCCGAGGAGCGGCTCGGCTACTACCCGCACCAGCTCTCCGGGGGGCAGAAGCAGCGGGTGGTGCTGGCGCTGGCGCTGGCCAACGAGCCCGACCTCCTGCTGGCCGACGAGCCCACCACGGCGCTGGACGTCACCGTGCAGGCGGAGATCCTCGCGCTGCTGCGCCGGATCCGGGACCGCACCGGCACCAGCATCCTGCTGATCACCCACAACATGGGGGTGGTCGCGGAGATCGCCGACCGGGTGATGGTGCTGCGGCAGGGCGACGTGGTCGAGGAGGGGGAGACCGGCAGCCTCTTCGCCGACCCCCGCCACTCCTACACCCGCCAGCTGCTCGACTCGGTGCTGCGGTTGCCCGCGCAGGGCGAGGCCGGCGAGCCGGTCCAGCTGGTGGCACCCGGTCCGGGCCCGGGCGGGACGCCCGCGCTGCGGTTCACCGACGTGCACGTGCGCTACGGCTCCTCCCGCAGGGGCCGGGCGTTCCCCGCGGTCACCGGGGTGAGCCTCGAGCTGGCGCCCGGACGGGTGCTCGGGCTGGTGGGGGAGTCGGGCTCGGGGAAGACCACCTTGGGCCGGTTGGCGGCCGGACTGGTGCCGCTGGCCGAGGGTCGGGTGGAGGTGGGCGGCCGGGACCTCTTCGCCCTGCCGGCCCGGCAGCTGCGGGAGCTCCGCCGCGACCTCGCCTTCGTCCACCAGGACCCGGAGGCCTCGCTGGACCCGCGGATGAGCGTGGGCGCCTCGATCCGGGAGCCGCTGGACATCCACGGGGTCGGCACCCCTGCCGAGCGGCGACGCCGGGTGCACGAGCTGCTGGAGGCGGTGCGACTGCCTGTCGACATCGTCGACCGGCGGCCCCGGGCGCTCTCCGGCGGTCAGCGGCAGCGGGTGGCCCTGGCCCGGGCGCTGGTGCTGCGGCCCTCGCTGCTGGTGGCCGACGAGCCGACGAGTGCCTTGGACGTCTCGGTGCAGGCCGACGTGCTCGCGCTCTTCCGCGCGCTCCAGCAGGAGCTGGGCTTCGCCTGCGTCTTCATCAGCCACGACCTCGCGGTGGTGCACCAGGTCGCCGACGAGGTGGCGGTGCTGCGCCGCGGCGAGGTGGTGGAGTCCGGCCCGGTCAGTCAGGTCTTCTCCCGCCCGCGGCACGACTACACGCGTGCGCTGCTCGCCGCCGTCCCGGTGCCGGACCCGGCCGCCCGGGTCGAGCCCAGCGTGGAGGTGGCCTCGTGAACAGCGGGAGTAGCGTGGAGAGGTGAGCAGCAACGACCCGCGGTGCCCCGTCCGCCCGGGTGACTACTGCTCGCTCTGCGTCCCGGGCGCCAGCGGCCCGGAGAACTGCCCGTTGGTCGCGCTGGTGATGTCCGACCCGGACCTGCGGGAGCGGCTTGCCCAGCTGCAGCGCGAGGAGCGCGAGGACGCCGAGCGGCGCCGTACGGGGTAGTGCGAGACAGGCCGTGGGCGGTTTTCGCCCTCGGGGCCCGGTGTCCGTATACTTCCCCGGGTTGCCCGACCACGCCCTCGTGGACAGTCGGGCAGCACGCCGCCTTAGCTCAGTCGGTAGAGCGAATCACTCGTAATGATTAGGTCGTCAGTTCGATTCTGACAGGCGGCTCAGATAGGGCCCCTGGCCTGCAGCGATGCAGACCAGGGGCCTCCTTCGCGTCCAGGAGTGGCGCGGGATCCCGGCGAAACCCTGGTGCTTCGTCTTGGCAGCACCACGTTCCCACGGGGTCGAGGAGTCGACCGAGTTGGCTGATGGTCGGCGAGGAGACCCCCGATCCCATAGCGTGAGCACCACATCAAGACGGGAGGACGCCGCCTCCAGGGCCACCAGCCGCACCCGGAGCGCAGGCGCGGTCGATGATTCCGAACTCGTCCTCGTCGTCCCCCACGCGGAACTCCACGTACGCAGGCTCGGCCGGCGGGTGCGGGAAGGCGTAGTAGGGCTGGACCTGGAGCGCCTCGGTGTACCAGTCGCGGGCTGCACCCAGGTCGTCGGTAGAAGCTCAGGGTGGCGAATCCTCGAAACACGCGGCCTCCCGCGGAATGTGGGCGTTCAACCACCCCAGCACCGGATGGGCTCGTGGCGAGCACGTTGTCGCTCCGCGTGAGCGAGCGCGACATGCTCAGCGTCCGTGAGTCCCTCGCGACGTCACGTCCATGGGGACGATCCCGGTCCAGTCGGCGTCTCCGCGTCGTTGGTCACCTTCCTCGTCGTGAGGAACAGGGCCAGCATGCACAGGGCCCAGGCAAGGGCCAACCACCCGTCGGCCACGTCGCCCGTCGCGAAACAGGCCACTGCCCAGACCACCCCGTAGACCAGGCCGGCCAGGCCCACCCATCGGCCCGCCCGAGCGGCACGCAGCGCCCGCGTCGACTTGTCACCCATGGCGCTTCCCCTCCGGACACGGAGACCAGAACGTATCGGACTCGCCGTCGCGCCGCTACGGTGAGCGCCCAATCGAGGAACAGGAGCCCCATGAAGAAGCGCGCCGCCGTCATCGTCTCCCTGCTTGCCACCGCCACGCTGGCCCTCGTGCCGCCGTCCCAGGCAGCGACCGGGGCCGCCAAGGACAAGACCGGAGACGCCCCGGCCAAGCTGGACCTGACCCGCGTGAAGGTCTCCCACACCGCCGCCAAGGTGGTCATCACCACGAAGGTCCGCAAGCTGAAGAAGCGCGACACCCAGTTCTACGGCTACTACGTCGAGGGCCCGACCGCGCGCTACGCCGGCACCAGCCACCGCAAGCGCAACGGCAAGGTCGAGGAGAGCTGGTACTTCCGTCCCGAGGACAACCTGGTGCCGACAGAGTGCGGTGTCCGCACGAAGTGGAACATCAAGAAGTCGAGGATCCGGACGACGATCCCCCGCTCCTGCATCGCGGACGCGGGCACCCTCTCGTTCCGTACGTCGATCGGGCCGGGCACGAAGAACGGCGACGTCTCCGACGTGACCGAGGCCTTCAGCGTCACCCAGGACTGAGGCCTTCAGGGAGTTTTCCCTGCTGTCTCCGCAGGTGAGACGGAGGGGCCTTTTCGGGGTCGAACTGTCGGTGGCGTCCGGTTCAGTTCTCGTATGGACCTGACGGGTGTGGTGCTGGAGGAGCTGTCGCAGACGCGGCTGCTCGACCACGCCGACGAGGTCTCCCGGGTCCGGCGCGAGTGCGAGGTGCAGGAGCTGCGGATCGCGGTCCAGCACGCGGTGCTCAACAACCCCGGCACGCTCGACCCCGACCTGGCCCGACTACCCGGCCGAGAGCGTGCTCGGCGCTACGGCGGGCCGGGCACGGCCGAGGTTGCCGAGTTCTGCTGCGCCACCCTGGCCGCCGGGCTCGGCATCAGTCCGGGGGCCGGGGCCTCGCTGATCGCCGACGCCCTCGACCTCGCCACCCGGCTGCCGCTGCTGTGGCGTCGGGTCCAGGCCCTCGAGGTCCGTGCCTCCTACGCTCGGCACGTCGCCCGCAGGACCCGCGACCTCGAGCCCGACCAGGCGCGGTACGTCGACTGCAGGGTCGTCGAGTCCGCCGACGGGCGGATCCCCTGGTCCCGGTTCGAGGTGCTGGTCGCGGCGGCCGTGGCGGCCGCCGACCCAGTCGCGGCCGCCGAGCGGGAGGAGATCGCCGCCCAGGACCAGTTCGCCAAGCCCACTCGATCCACCGAGCACGGGCTGCGCGGCTTCTACGTGCGCGGGCCCTTCAACGTCATCGCCCTGCTGGATGCCCGGGTCGCGTACATCGCCGACATCCTCGCCGACCTTGGCGACGCGGACCCCGTCGACCGGCGCCGGGTCAAGGCCGTCGCGGTGCTCGCCAACCCCCACCTGGCCGTCGAGCTCATCACCGCCTTCACCCAGTGGAGCGACCGAACCCAGCGATCCCGCCGACCCCGGCGAACCCGCGGTGCGCACCGGTCCGCGCCCGATCCTCGACTGGACCAAGGTGCTGCCCCAGGTCACCGTCACCGTCCACACCTACGCGCCGGCCTGTGCATGCGACGAGCCCGGCACCGGGATCGTCCGGATCCCCGACCACGGCCCGGTCACCGCCGACTGGGTCCGCCGGTGGCTCGGGGAGTCCGCCTTCACCATCCGCCCCGTCCTCGCCGTCGAGGGACAGGCCCCGGTGGACGCCTACGAGGTCCCCGACTCCCACCGGCGCGCCGTGCAGGTGCTCAACCCCGCCGACGTCTTCCCCTACGCGACCAGCACGAGCCCCGGGTCGCACCAGCTCGACCACACCCGCGCCTACCAACGGGGGAGACCCGGGCAGTCCCGCATCGGGAACTACGGCCCGATGACCGGTTTCCACCATCGGATCAAGACGCACGGCGGCTGGCAGGTCCAGCAACCGTTCCCCGGCATCTTCCTGTGGCGGGATCCGTACGGCGCCCTCTACCTCGTCGACCACACCGGCACCCGCCGCCTCACCGTCGACCTGGCGGCCTGACCAGACGGGCGCTCGTTCTGCGTAGACGTCTGCTCAACGAACCCCTACCCTGACTCGCGGGGGTGGTGCGTGGTGAGCAATGCTCAGCGCCTGTCGGCAGGGTCGATCCTGGTCGTCGCGATGGCGGCGTTCCTGCCCTGGATGTCCGAGTGGGACGGCAACGTCTACGGACTCGACGGTGACGGCGTGATCACCCTGGTGCTCGCCGTGGTGGGCGGGGTCGTGCTCGCCACCTCGGCGGGATACGTCCCGCCGAAGAAGAACGCTCCGGCTCCCGGGCGCGGCCGGGACGTGGCGCTGCTGGTCCTGGCCGGTGTGGTCGGGGTGATCGCCCTGCTGGACCTGGGCGGCTCGGCGGCCATCGGGCTCTACCTCACCCTGCTCGGTGCGCTCGGCTGGCTGGCCGGTGCGGGCTGGCAGCTCGTCTCGTCCGGGCAGCCGGTCGTCACCGATCGGCGCCGCTGAGCAGACCGGCGTGCACCAGCATCCGCTCCACCCGCTCGCGCTCCAGCTCACGCTGGACCCCCCAGGGCAGTGAGCCGAGCCGGGTCTCGTACTCCAGGGAGTGGCAGACGGTGAGCAGGACGTCGTCGTACGCCTCGAGCCAGCCGCGCAGCCGCGCCACCGGCGTCCCGGCCGGCGCGTGCCGCAGGTCCGCGCGGATCCGGTCAGCGTCCGCGAGCGCCTGCTCCACCGGCGGACAGTGCGGCATCTCGGGCTGCGGCGGCAGCACGCCCCACCGCTGGCCGGTCCGGAGTGCCCGCGTGCGGTAGGTGTCCCACTCGGGGAACACCCACAGTGCGCACAGGGCGACGGCCAGAGCGCCGACCCGGAAGACCAGGAGCTCGTTCACGACCTCCAGCGTCCCTCGCAGGACGGTGGCCGCCCAAGAAAGACCGGGGTGGGTCTGTTCACACCCGGAAGGTCAGCCCAGGCCGAGCAGGCGCACGGACTCCTCACGCATCTCGACCTTGCGGATCTTCCCGGTCACCGTCATCGGGAACTCCTCGACCGCCAGCACGTAGCGCGGGATCTTGTAGTGCGCCAGCTTGCCGGCGGCGAACTCGCGCACGCCGGCCGGGTCCAGCGCGGTCGCGCCGGGCCGCATCCGGATCCAGGCGCACAGCTCCTCGCCGTACCGCTCGTCGGGGACGCCGACGACCTGCACGTCCTCCACGTCGGGGTGGGTGTAGAGGAACTCCTCGATCTCGCGCGGGTAGATGTTCTCCCCGCCGCGGATCACCATGTCCTTGATCCGGCCGACGATCGTGCAGTAGCCGTCCTCGCGCATCACCGCCAGGTCGCCGGTGTGCATCCAGCCCTCGTCGTCGATCGCCTCGGCGGTCTTCTCCGGCTCGTCCCAGTAGCCGAGCATCACCGAGTAGCCGCGGGTGCACAGCTCGCCGGTCTGTCCCCGGGGCACCGTCTCGCCGCTGACCGGGTCGACGACCTTGACCTCCACGTGCGGGTGGACCCGCCCGATGGTCGCGGTACGCCGCTCCAGGTCGTCGTCGGCGCGGGTCTGGGTGGAGACGGGGCTGGTCTCGGTCATCCCGTAGGCGATCGAGACCTCGGCCATGTGCATGTCGTCGACGCAGCGCTTCATCACCTCCACCGGGCACGGCGAGCCGGCCATGATCCCGGTGCGCAGGGTGGAGAGGTCGAAGGAGTCGAACTCCGGGTGGCTCTGCATCGCGATGAACATGGTCGGCACCCCGTAGACGGCGGTGCACCGCTCGTCCTGGACCGTCCGCAGGGTCACCTCGGGGTCGAAGCCGGGTGCCGGGATCACCATGGTGGCCCCGTGGGTGGTGCAGCCGAGGTTGCCCATCACCATCCCGAAGCAGTGGTAGAAGGGCACCGGGATGCAGAGCCGGTCCTCGTGCGTGAGGTTGATCGTCTCGGTGACGAAGTAGCCGTTGTTGAGGATGTTGCGGTGGCTCAGGGTCGCGCCCTTGGGGAAGCCGGTGGTGCCCGAGGTGTACTGGATGTTGATCGGGTCCGTGGGGCTCAGGCCGGCGGTCCGCTCGGCCAGCGTGTCGTCCGCCAACGCCTCGCCGGAGGCCAGCAGCTCGTCCCAGCCCGGGGTGCCGAGGTAGACCACCCGCTCCAGCGCGGTCTGCTCGCGGGTCTCCTCGACCATGCCGCGGTAGTCGCTGGTCTTGAACGACTCCGCCGCGATCAGCATCCTCATCCCCGACTGGTTCGCGACGAAGGCGAACTCGTGGGTGCGGTACGACGGGTTGACGTTGACCAGCACCACGCCCGCCTTCGCCGTGCCGTACTGCACCAGCGTCCACTCCGCGCAGTTCGGCGCCCAGACGCCCACCCGGTCCCCGGGCCGCATCCCGGCGGCGATCAGGGCGCGGGCGACCCGGTCGACGTCGCGGCCCAGCTCGGCCCAGGTCCAGCGACGCCCGGTCGCCACCTCGACCAGCGCCTCCCGGTCGGGATGCGCGGCGACCGTGCGGTCCAGGTTGGCCCCGATGGTCTCCTCGAGCAGCGGCGAGTCGGTCTCTCCGGCGGCATACGAGGGCGTCATGACCCAACTCTGCGTTGTGACGCGCATCTCACGCAAACTGGCACACTGAGGTCATGATCGCCCTCCACACCGCCGTCGCGATCGTCCTGGCGATCGGCCTCATCATCCGGTTCAAGGTCGATCCGGTGATCTCGCTGATCGTCGCCTCCCTCTACCTCGGCCTCGCCTCGGGGGTCGGGCCGACCGGCACGATCGAGGCGATCGCCACCGGCTTCGGCGAGATCATGGCCGAGGTCGGCCTGCTCATCGGCTTCGGCGTGCTGATCGGGTCGCTGCTGCAGAAGGCGGGCGCGTTCCGCCGTCTGGTGGAGGTGCTGGTCCGCGCGGTCGGGGCGAGCCGCCTGCCGTACGCCCTCTCCGCGCTGCTCTCCACGGTGATGCCGTCGATCTACGTCGACGTGCAAGTGGTGCTGGCCTCGCCGGTGGCGCGGTCGGCCGCACCCCGGCTCGGCCGCCACGGCCTGCCGCTGTTCGCCTCCGCCCTGGGCGCGGGCATCTTCGCCGGCTACGTCTTCGTCATCCCCGGCCTGGCGGCCATCTCCATCGCCGGGCTGCTCGACGTCTCCCTGGGGCTGTGGCTGGTCTACGGCATCGTGATCGGACCGGTCACCGCGGTGCTGACCACCCTGGTGATGCGGGTCGTGCTCCGCACCCGCTACTGGCGCCCGGACAACGACGAGGACGGGCGAGAGGCGCTGGCCGAGGCCGACGCCGAGCGCGAGGCGGAGCACGAGGTGATGACCAAGGGCGGGCGCCGGCTCCCGCTGGTGGTGCTGCTGCTGCCGATCCTGGTGCCGCTGGCGTTGATCGCCTTCGGTGCCTTCGCCGACCTCTTCGAGTTCTCCACCCCGGTGATCGCCTTCCTCGGCGACGCCAACTTCGCCCTCTTCGTCGGCCTGGTCGGCGCCTACCTGCTCTCCCGGCGGACGATGGGGATCGGCCACACCCGCAACGCGATGGAGGAGGGCTTCCACACCACCGGCGAGATCCTGCTGATCACCGGCGTCGGCGGGTCGCTCGGTGCGGTGATCGGGGCGACCGACCTCGACCAGGTGCTGGCCGACCTCTTCTCCGCCGACACCGGGGCCCCGGTGATCCTCACCCTGCTGCTGGCCTGGTTCATCGCCGCCCTGCTCCACCTGGCGATCGGCTCGGTCTCGGTGGCCGCGATCACCGCGGCCGGCATCATCGCCCCGATCCTCGGCTCGCTCGACGTGGCCCCGGTGGCGGTCGGGCTGGCGATCGCCTCGGGCGCGATGTTCGCCCTCCAGGTCAACAGCAACTTCTTCTGGATGTTCAAGGCGCTGCTCGGCCTCTCCACCTCCGGTGCGCTGAAGACGCTGACCGTGGCGACCTCCGTGGCGTCGGTGATCTCGCTGCCGATGGTGCTGGTGGTGGCGCTGATCGCCTGACCCGGCGGTCAGGCCGTCAGAACTGGGCCACCCACTCGCCGCACCCGGTGGTGCGGAAGAACCCGCCGTCGGTCAGGGTGATGGTGATCGTCTCGCCCTCGGCCGCGGTCTGCTCGTCGCCCGGGGGCACCGCGCTGTCCTCGTCGTCGGTCTGCACCCAGGTGCAGTCACCGCTCGCGGCCACTGCCTCGTACGTGCCGGCCTCGACGTCGACGCCGACCTCGAAGACGCCGTCGGTGTCCACGACGTCCGTGCCGGTGCCCCCGTCGGTCAGCTCCTGCTCGGCCTCGGCGACCGCCTTCTCGCGGGTGGCGACGGCCTTCTCCTGGCGGGTCAGGGCCTTCCGCTGCCTGGTGACCTTCTTGCGCGCCTTCGCCAGGTCGGCCTGGTCCTCGGTGAGCGAGGCCTCGCGTGCGTCCAGGTCGTCCTCGAGGCCGCGCAGCTCGGCGGCGCGGGCCTCACGGTCGCTGCCCCGGTCGAGGGGGTCGAGGGTCGCGCCGCCGGCGAACCCGGCCGCTCCGGCCAGCAGGGCCACGGTGACCACGATCGGCCAGGTGCGTCGCCGCCCGGCGTCGGCCGGCGCGGGGGCAGGGGCCTCGGGGGCGGGGCCCGGAAGCTCGTCCTCCTGCGGGGCCTCGTACGACGGGAGCGGCTTGGGCTCCACGTCGAAGCGCCCGTTGGCGATGTCCCTCCAGGTGTGCGGCGTCTCGGTCATGCGCTGTGTCGTCCTCGGTCTGGTCTGCGCGACGGGCGCGCGGCGAGACCGTCGTGGTCCCGCGGGGGGCCAGTGAAGCCTGCCCGAGGGCCGGAGGGGGCGGGAATCGACAAAGACGAAGCCCGCCGGTCAGTCCTGCCGCAGCCGGGCGTAGGCGTGCTGGAGGAAGTCCGAGGCGGACACCACGACCATCACCGCGGCCGCAGCGCGGGTAGCCCGGGGCGCGAACGTCAGGCCGGCGACGTACGCCGTGCTCACCCACACGCCGAGGCAGAACGGGCAGGTGAGGAGCTCGCCGATGGTGTGCCGCACCGGTCCGGCGTCGTCGCGCGGGTGCTCCACGTGCTCCCCGGAGCCGGCCGGCTCGTCGAACTCGACGAACGGCGCGCGCAGCGGACTGGCGACCGACGACTTGGAGATGAGCCGGGTCAGCTTGTGCGCGGCGATCCCGCCCAGCGCCAGGTCCTGGAGGTCGTAGCGCTCGGGCACCGTGCCGGGTCGCGCGCGGGCGACCGCCGCCACCAGCCCGACCATCGCGGAGTAGGAGAGCATGCTCCCGGCGAAGCCGGCGAGGTTGACCTCGCCGTCGGGGTCGTAGGCCCGCGTGGGCAGCTTCGTGGCCAGGGAGGCGGAGAGGTCCATGGTGCTCCTCGGGTCGTCGGTGCGGCCTCCGGTGCGTACCCAGTGCCCACCCGCTTCACCCCGCGTCGGGCACGCCGGGAAGCCGGACCACGAACCGCGCGCCGCCCTGGACGGTGACCGACCCGCCGTGGGCCTCGACGACCGAGCGGACGATGGCCAGGCCGAGGCCGCTGCCTCCGGCGTCCCGGGCCCGGGCCTCGTCGAGCCGGACGAACCGCTCGAAGACCCGCTCCCGCTCCTCGGGTGGGATCCCCTGGCCGTCGTCGCTGACGACCAGCACCACCTCGCGGCCGCCGGGTCCGGCCGGGTGCAGCTCGACCGTGACCCGGCTCCGGGCGTGCCGCACCGCGTTGTCGAGCAGGTTGCGCACGACCTGGCCGAGCGCGACGGGATCGCCGAGCACCCGGGCCGCGCCCACGGCCGAGGCGTCCACGGTCACTCCCTCGCGCCGGGAGCGACGTACGCCGGCCAGCACCAGGTCGTCGAGGTCCACCTCGCGCCGGACCAGGGCGGCCCCGGCGTCGTCTCGGGTGAGCAGGAGCAGCTGCTCGACCAGGTGCTGCATCCGCACCGACTCCGCGAGCACGGCCTCGGCCAGCTCGCCCTCGGGCAGCGCGTCGGGGTGGGCCACCGCGACCTCGGCCGTCTGCCGGATCGAGGCCAGCGGGGAGCGGAGCTCGTGCGAGGCGTCGGCCACGAACCGCCGCTGACGCTCCGATGAGCCCTCGAGCCGGCCCAGCATCAGGTTCATCGTCCGGGCCAGCCGGTTCACCTCGTCGCGGGAGCGGGGCTCGGGCACCCGGCGGTCCAGCCGGTCGCCGGTGATCTGCTCGACCTCGCGGCGGATCCGCTCGACCGGTGCGAGCGCCCGCCCGACCACCAGCCAGGTGACCCCGGAGACCACCAGCAGCACCAGCGGGAGGCCGACGACCAGGGGAGGCACCAGGGCGGCGATCGAGTCGTCGACCTCCTCCCAGGAGACCGCCACCACGACGACCGCGTCCTCGCCGTCGCCCGGCAGCTCGACGTCCTCGGTGGCCACCAGGTAGTCGGAGTCGGTGCCGGGGACCCGGACCCGCGCGGTGTCGGAGGCCGGGAGGGCGGGCAGGCCGGGCTGGGAGGAGCGCAGCACCCGGCCCTCCTCGTCCTGGACCTGCCAGAGGGGTTCGTCCTCGTCCAGGTCGTCAGGGTCGTCGTCCAGGTCGCCGTCGTCCTCGCCCGGCGCGGGGAGCCCCGAGGCCTCGACCTGCTGGGCCAGGGCGGCGGTCCGCTGGGTGGCGGTCGCCTCCAGGCCGTCGCGGAGCGACCCGCGAACCAGCCAGACCAGGGCGATCGCGCCGACCAGCAGCGCGAGCGCGACGACGAGGGTGGCCGCCGCGGTGGTGCGCACCCGCACCGACGACCGGGCGGAGCGCTCAGCCACCGTCGCTCGCCAGCCGGTAGCCCGCGCCGCGCAGGGTCTGGATGGCCTCCCGCCCGAAGGGCCGGTCGATCTTGTTGCGCAGGTGCCGGACGTAGACCTCCACGATGTTGGGGTCGCCCTCGAAGTCGACGTCCCACACGGCGTCCAGGATCTGCCGCTTGGAGACCACGTCGCCGCGGTGCCGCATCAGGTGCTCGAGCAGGGAGAGCTCCCGGGCGGTCAGGTCGAGCTCGGTCTCCCCGCGCCAGGCACGGCGGGCCGCGGGGTCCAGCCGCAGGTCGCCGGCCTCCAGCTGGGTGGGCCGCTCCCGGGCTCCCCGGCGTACGACGGCGCGCAGCCGGGCGACCAGCACCGGGAAGGAGAAGGGCTTGGTCAGGTAGTCGTCCGCGCCGGTGTCCAGGCCCTCGACCTGGTCCCACTCGCCGTCCTTGGCGGTGAGCATCAGCACCGGGGTCCAGTTCTGCTCGCGACGCAGCGTCTCGCAGACCTTGTAGCCGTTGATGCCGGGGAGCATCAGGTCGAGCAGGATTGCGTCGTAGTCGTGCTCGCGCGCCAGCCAGAGCCCGTCCACGCCGTCGTGGGCGACGTCGACCGCGAACCCCTCCGCCTCGAGGCCGACCTTGAGCGAGCGCGCGAGCCGCTGCTCGTCGTCGACGACGAGTACGCGCATGGTCAGCCTCCGGGGGTCGGGGCTCCCATTCTCGCCTGGGCCTGCTGAACCTGCGCTGAAGGCGTCGTCCGGGGCTCGGCCGACCGCGTGCCGGCCCGCAGGAAGCGGCCGGTCCGCTCCTGGCCGAGCGCCTCGGTGGCGGCGCCGTCGCGCCACACCGCCCGGCCGCCCACCATCACCAGCGGGACGGTCGCGTCGTTGCGGTTGACCATCCGCGACAGGCCGCCGTACTGCGCGCACGGCTCCTCGGCGTACTCCTCGAGGGAGTCGTCGAGCCGCTCGGGGTCGACCAGCATCAGGTCGGCGCGGTCCCCGAGCCGCAGGTGGCCGGCGTCGATGCCGTACCAGTCGGCGAGCTCGCCGGTCATCCGGTGCACCGCCCGCTCCATGGTCAGGAACGGCTCGCCGGCCCGCTCGGCGTCGCGCACGTGCTTGAGCAGCCGTAGCCCGAAGTTGTAGAACGCCATGTTGCGCAGGTGGGCACCGGCGTCGGAGAAGCCCATCTGCACGCCCTTCTCGGCGGCGATCTTGCGGAGCACCTGGGGCCGGTGGCCGGAGATCGTGGTCCGCCAGCGCACGGCCGTGCCGTGCTCGATCACCAGGTCGAGGAAGGCGTCGACCGGGTGCTGCCCGCCGCGCTCCACGCCGACCTGGCCGAACGACTTGCCGACCACGTCGGCGTCGGGACAGGCGACGATCTCGGCGTCGAAGAAGTCGCGGTGCCACACCCGCGGGGAGTACTTCGCCTCGTAGTCCTTGCGGAACGCCGCCCGGTACGCCGGGTCGCGCATCAGCTCGTCGCGAGCGATCTTCTCGCTCAGGTGCAGGGCGGCGGCGCCGGTGCCGAACTCCTCGAAGATCACCAGGTCGACGCCGTCGGCGTAGACCTCGAACGGGACCGGCAGGTGCTGCCAGCGGAAGTCGGCGCCGAGCCGGTTGACGGTGCCGGCCAGGCCGCGCATCAGGTGGATGACGAACGGGATGGCCTTGAGGTCGGCCGCCGAGAGCAGGCTGGTGCGCAGGGGGCGCCGGCCCAACCGGGGCAGGCCGATCGAGTGCAGTGCCTGCACCAGGATCGTGTGCGGGTGGGAGGCGTCCGGCCCGGCCTGGAGCACCCGGTCGCGGCGGCGCAGGATCGACCGGAGCCGGCGCATCTCCCGGCTCCTGGCGAAGGTCGAGGGCAGGGTGCGTGATCGGCACAGGTCGCCGTCGAGCTTGTCGAAGAGCAGCTGCTGGGCCGACATGCCGACGAAGCCGGCCGCCAGCGCCGACTCCAGCAGCTGCTCCATCCGGCGCAGCTCGGCCTCGGTGGGGACGACGTCGTCACGGGTCGCCCGGTCCAGCCCCATCGTGGCGGTGCGCACGTCGGAGTGGCCCAGGAACGCGGCCAGGTTGGGTCCCAGGGGGAGCCGCTCGAGCGCCTCGACGTAGGAGGCCGCGTCGTGCCAGGTCTTCTGCTCCTGCACGTGCTCGATCACGTGCTGCCGGGGGATCGCCTCCACCCGGCCGAAGAGGTCGCCCGCGTCGACGCTGTCGACGTGCACCGTCGAGAGCGAGCAGGAGCCGAGCAGGACGGTGGTGACCCCGTGCCGCAGCGACTCCACCAGGGCCGGCCCCTGGAGCACCTCGACGTCGTAGTGGGTGTGGATGTCGATCATCCCGGGGAGCAGCCACAGCCCGTCGGCGTCGACCACGTCGGGGCAGCCCGTGGTGTCCAGCGGCTGGGCGGAGACCGACTCGACCCGCCCGTTCCGCAGCCCGACGTCACGGACCTCCGAGGGGGCTCCGGTGCCGTCGAACCACCGGGCCCGACGGATCACGGTGTCGAACGGGCGCATCTCGCGCAGTGTGCTCTGGCTCACATCGTCGGACGGCATGGTGCATGGAACCGCGGCCCGGGGCGGGTGTCAACGGGCCGGAGACCCTGGTGCTCGGGTCGGTAGGAGGTGCCGGACCAGGCGCCCGGCCAGGCGCGGGGTGATCCGTCCGTCGCCCAGTCCCAGCTCGACCAGCTGGTCGAAGACCCGGCGGTCGGCGGCGGCCGCCCGGATCCCGGCGTCGACCACGGCCGGCACCCGGGTCAGCCGGGCCGCGGTCCAGGTGTGGTGCAGGTGCCGGCCGAGCAGCCCGCGCACCGCCGTCCGGTGCCGCAGGCCCGCCTGGTCCGGGGCGCCGGCCCCCAGCGCGCGGGCCGCCGAGACGCCCGCCAGGGCGCCGGTCGCCACCGCGTAGTAGATCCCCTCGCCGGTCATCGGGTTGACCAGCCCGGCGGCGTCGCCGGCCAGCAGCACCGGTCCGTCGGGCTGCTCCGGCCCCCAGCCCCACGAGGAGAGCGGCAGGTGGTGGGCGCGCCAGTCGGTCCCGGTCGCGGCAGCACCGGGGACCAGCCGCTCCAGCTGGTCCAGCAGCAGGGCACGGCTCAGCGGCTCACCGTCGCCGGCCAGCTCGCCGTACCCCACGTTGACCAGGCCGTCGCCGCGGTCGAAGGCCCAGGCGTACGCCGGCTGCGGCCGGTCGCCGAACCGGATCAGCTGGCGCCGCGCCAGGCGGGCGGTCACCGGCGCGTAGCCCCGGATCGCCAGCGCCTGCGGGCTGCGCTCCGCCGCGCCCACCGCGACCCGCACCGCCGAGTGCGCCCCGTCCGCGCCGACCACCACCCGGGCCAGCAGCCGCCCGTCCAGCAGGACGCCGTCCGGGCCCACGGTCAGGTCGCGGACCCGGTGGTGCAGCAGCGTCGCGCCGGCGGCGGTGGCGTGCTCCACCAGCCGTGCGTCGAGCACCCGGCGCGGCACCACGTGCACCGGGCGCGCCATCCGGTTGCCCACCACCCGCTCGCCCCGGGCCAGGTCGAGCCGGCTCAGCGGGGTCCACCCGGAGACCACGTCTCCCGCCCCGAGCGGCTCGAGCACGTCCAGCACGTGCGGGGCGACCCCGTCCCCGCAGCACTTGTCCCGGGGGAAGTCCGCCCGGTCCAGCAGCGCGACCCGCAGGTGCGGGGCGTGCCGCAGCGCCGCCAGGGCGGCGGTGGCCCCGGCCGGCCCGGCGCCCACCACGGCCAGGTCCCAGGCGGGGGTGGGCGAGCCGCTCATCGCGCCGCCACCACCAGGACCGCGTCCACCAGGGCGATCGCCATCGCCGCCCGGAACGGGGTCCGGCCCCCGGCGAGCAGCGCGACCCCGCCGAGCACCAGCACGACCGCGACCGCGCCCAGCACCAGCGGCCAGGCCGTCGACCGGGTCGCCTCGTCCCCGGTCGCCAGCACCCCGGCCGCCACGATCAGCGAGGCCGCGACCAGCACCAGCGCCGCCGCCACCGTCGAGCCGCGGGCGCCGAGCCGGTGCGGCAGCCCGTGGACGCCGGTCGCGGCGTCGTCGGCCAGGTCCGGCAGGGTGTTGACCAGGTGGGCGCCCACCCCCAGCATCGCGCCCGCCACCGGCACCCAGGCCGGGGGGAGGGCGGCGTCCGGCCCGGCGAGGGCGACGAAGACCGTGAGGCCGCCGAACGCCACGGCGTAGGGCAGCCAGGAGAGGGCGGTGGCCTTGAGCCTGAGGTTGTAGGCCCAGCCGGCGGCGACGCAGACCAGGTGGACCAGCCCCGGCAGCCAGCCGCACGCCAGCGAGAGCACCACGGTGGCGGCCACCGCGACCCGGCACGCGGTGGCGACCCGCGCGACCGAGAGCTCGCCGGTGGCCAGCGGCTTGTCGCGGCGGCCCACGTCCCGGTCGCGCCCGGCGTCGAGGAGGTCGTTGGACCAGCCGATGCTCAGCTGGCCGGTGAGCACGGCGGCCGCGACCAGCGCGGTACGGCCGGGCGAGAGCCCCTCGGCGACCGCCAGCGCCGCGGCCAGCACGGTGACCGCGACCACGGGGCCGGGGTGGGAGGCCCGCAGCAGGGCGGTCACTGGACTCGTCACTGGGGCCTCGCCAGCTGGTCGACCGCGGCCGCGAAGACGCGGGGCAGCCGGCGCGCCGCCGGCACGATCATCCGCCGCACCGGACCTGCCCGGGTCGCGGTGACCAGGCCGAGGGTGAGCAGCTCGTGCCGGCGGCCCAGCCGCCGCGAGCTGACGGCGTACGACGCCGGGTCGTCGGCGGTGATCGCCCGGACCGCGGCCTCCGCCTGCGCCGTCCCCAGGGCGATCCCCTCGCCGGTGAGCGCGTCCACGTAGCCGGCGGCGTCGCCGACCAGCAGCACCCGGCCGCGGACCCGCCCGGTCACCCGCTGACGCAAGGGTCCGGCGCCGCGGACGGCACCCGCCCCGTCGGCGTCCCGGAGCCGGTCGAGCAGCCGGGGGAACTGGTCCAGCAGCACCTCGAACGGGAGCCGCTCGGCGCTGAGCACGGCGACGCCCACCTGGTGCGGGCCCACCGGGGTCACGTAGGCCTCGGCGCCGCCGGCCCAGTGGACCTCGACGTGCGAGCTCCACGGGGTGACGGCGAAGTGCCGGCGCAGGCCGTAGCGGCGGCTCCGGGTGGGGGTGCCGCCGAGGCCGACCAGACGGCGTACGGGGGAGTGCAGACCGTCGGCGCCCACGAGGTAGCGGGCCGGACTGCCGTCGACCAGCAGGTGGGTCTCGCGGTCGACGACCGCCTTGACCGCGGTGTGCTCCACCGGGATGTCCGCGCGCTCGACCCGGTCCAGCAGGGCGGCGTGCAGGGTGGTGCGGCGCACGCCCAGTCCGGAGCCGCGGCGGAACGGTGCCTCCGCGGTGCGCCCGCGCCCGTCGAGGTAGCGGATCCCGGTGATCGGCTGCCCCGCCGGGTGCACCCCGAGCTCGCGCAGGCGGGCCACCGCGCCGGGCATCAGTCCCTCGCCGCAGGCCTTGTCGACCACCCCGGCCCGTGGTTCGCGGACCACGACGTCGAGGCCGGCGCGGGCGGCGTACAGCGCCGTGGCCAGTCCGACGGGGCCTCCGCCGGCGACCACGAGGTCACGCATGGGCCTGGTCGGGGCGGTGCTCGGAGTCCGGCGGCAGCGTGGCCAGCGCCTCGTCCTCCACCCGGATCCGGGTCCGGAGCAGGAACGCGTTGGCCACGGTGAAGAGCAGGGCGGTGATCCAGCAGCCGTGCACGAGCGGGAGGGCGACGCCCTCGGCGACCACCGCGACGTAGTTGGGGTGGCGGAACCAGCGGTAGGGCCCGGACCGCACCGGCGCCAGCCCGGGCACGATGATCACCCGGGTGTTCCACCGGCGCCCGAGGGTGGCGATGCACCACCAGCGCAGCGCCTGTGCGGCCACCACGACAGCGAGCATCGACCAGGCCAGCGCGGGTGGCACGTCCGGTCGTCGCCAGAACGCCTCGAGCAGCATCGCGACCAGGAAGCCGGTGTGCAGCAGCACCATCACCGGGTAGTGGCCCCGGCCGGACTCGACGCCGCCGCGGGCCATGCTCCAGGCGGCGTTGCGGGTGGAGACCACCATCTCGGCCAGGCGCTCGAGCGCCACCAGGGCGACGACCACCACGAAGGCGGTCAGCGTGGTCACGCCGCGCTCCCGTCGCGCGCCCGCAGCAGCACCAGCTCGGAGCAGAAGCCCGGTCCCATGGCCAGCAGCATCCCGTAGGAGCCGGGGGTGGGTGGCCGCTCGCGCAGCGTGTCGGCGAAGACGTGCAGCACCGAGGCCGAGGAGAGGTTGCCGATCCGGCGCAGCGAGTCCCGGGTCAGCGCCAGGTCGTGGTCGGTGAGCTCCAGGGTGTCGCGCAGCGCGTCGATCACCTTCGGCCCGCCCGGGTGGCAGACCCAGAAGCCGATGTCGTCGCGGGTCAGCCCGTGGTCGGCCAGGAAGCCGTCGACGTCCTCGCGCAGGAAGCGTCCGACGATCGCCGGCACCTGCGCGTCCAGCACGATCCGCAGGCCGGTGCTGCCCACGTCGAAGCCCATGGTCCGCTCGGTGTCGGGATAGAGCCGGCTCCGGGTGGCCAGCACCTCGACCGGCCCGCGGCGGCGCGCTCCGGCGGCCACCAGCGCCGCGGCCCCGTCGCCGAAGAGGCCGCTGGCGACCAGGTTGGCGACCGAGACGTCGTCGCGCTGGATCGTCAGGGAGCAGAGCTCGACCGCGACCAGCACCGCGACGTCGTCGGGATGGCCGACCAGGTAGTCGTGCAGCCGCGCCGTGCCGGCGGCGCCGGCCACGCACCCGAGCCCGACGATCGGCACCCGCTTCACGTCGGGGCGCAGGCCCACGACCGCCGCGATCCGCGCCTCCAGCGACGGGATCGCCAGGCCGGTGACGGTGGCCGAGACGATCATGTCCACGTCGCTGGGGAGCAGGTCGGCCGCCTTGAGCGCGTCCTCGAGGGCGCGTGCGCCCAGCGCGACGGCATGTTCGAGGAAGAGGTCGTTGGCCTGGTCGAACGAGCCGAGCTCGGCGTACTGCTCCAGGGGAAGCACCAGGTGCCGCTGGTCCACCCCCGCGTTGCCGTGCAGGACCCGCAGCTTGCGCTCGTCCAGTGCGCCCCGGGCCACCACCCGGGCCAGGGCGTCGGTGATCTCGCCCTGGGGGTGACGGTGCGGCGGCAGCGCGCCGGCGACGGAGAGGATGTCCATTGTCGCCATGCGTACCCCACACGGGGGATTCGTAGGCAGGGGGTGATTCGAGGGGTGGGACGGCGACCGTCCAAGCCCTACTCTCGAAGGTGGGGGGCGAGCACGCGGGGAGGTTCGCATGAGGGAAGACGCGCGACCACGTGGTGCCGATTCCCTGAGCGCCCGTTCCTCGCCCGCCGAGGCCCGCGAGCGCTACCGCTCGCTGTTCACCCACATCCCGCAGGCCGCCTTCGCGCTGGACCGGGAAGGGAGGCTGCAGGCAGCCAACCCGGAAGGCTGCCGGCGCGCCGGGTACACCGAGCCCGAGATGATCGGGATGTCCTTCCTGACCATGGTCGCCGAGGAGGACCACGAGCGTGCCCTCGCCGCCTTCCAGGAGGTGCTCGCCGGCCGCCCCCGCACGCTGGAGTGCCGTCTGCACCGCGCCGACGGGGAGCACGTGGACACCAGGCTCACCGTGATCCCGGTGGTCGTCGGCGGCGAGGTGACCGGGGTGCACGGGGTGGTCGACGACGTGACCGCGCGCAAGCAGGAGCTCCGCGACCTGGAGGAGGCCCGGCGGGTGGCCGTGGAGGCGAGCCTGGCCAAGTCGATCTTCCTCTCCAACGTCAGCCACGAGCTGCGCACGCCCCTGGCGGCGATGGTCGCGGCGCTGGAGATGCTGGAGGACGTCGACCTGCCGCCGCCGGGGGCGCCCCTGCTGGCCACCGCCCAGCGTGCCGGGGAGCGACTGCGGCGGCTCGTCGACGACGTGGTGGACTTCCACGCCCTGTCCAAGGCCGAGGCCAGGTCCGAGCCCGCTCCCTTCGACCCGCGGCAGGTGGTCGTGGCCGCGGTGGCCGCGGTCGCCCCGGCGGCTGAGGCGACCGGTCTGACGCTCGCCATCGAGGTGGCCGAGCCGGTGCCGGTCCGGCTGGTCGGCGACGCCCCGCGGTTCGCACAGGCGCTGGACATCCTGCTCGACAACGCGGTCAAGTTCACCGCGCGGGGCCGGGTGCGGGTGCGGGTGGGCGAGGTGCCCGCGACCGGCCGCAAGCACGGCCGGCACCGGAGCGACGACGCCAACGAGGGCCCGCTCTGCGTCCTGCGGGTCGAGGTGAGCGACACCGGCATCGGCGTGACCCCCGAGCAGCACTCGGTGCTCTTCGACCCCTTCGTGCAGGGCGACGGGTCGGTGACCCGCAGGTACGCCGGGACCGGGCTGGGCCTGGCCATCCTGCGCGAGCTGGTCGGGCTGATGGGGGGCACCTACGGACTCACCAGCACTCCGGGGGCCGGCACCACCGTGGAGCTGATCCTGCCGTTCCAGGCGGTGGCACCGGCCTAGCGTGCTGCCGCTCAGTCGTCGACGTGCTTGTCCAGGACCTCGAAGTCGGCATCGAGGTCGACCTCCCACTCGGTGCCGTCGTCGGCCCGGACCTCGACGGAGTAGCTGCCGGCGTCCTCGGCCTCGACGTCGGTCACGGTGCCGGAGCCGACCGCCTCCAGGGCCGCCTCCTCGGCGGAGGTGCGCTCGGTGTCGGTCAGCGCCCGGTCGTCGTCCCGGTCGTCCGTGTCGTCGTCCTGGTCCTGGCGGAGCACGGCGAGGTCCTCGTCCAGCTCGACGTCGAACTCGGAGCCGTCCTCGAGCCGGACCTCCACCTCGTAGGCGGTGCCCCGGTCGTCGCTGTGCTCGACCTCGGTCGCCGTGCCGCCCGCCGCCTTCTCCGCGGCAGCCGCCACCTGGTCACGCCGGTCGCCGGTCACGTGGTCGTCGGCACTGGCGCTGGTCGCCCAGAACGCCCCACCGGCGCCGAGGACGGCGACGGCCGCCAGGGTGGGGACGAGAACGCGTGCACGGGGGAGTCGAGGGGTCTTCATGGTCTTCCTTCCACAGGTCGTCCGGCGGCTCCGGACTGGGATGGCACCAGTCTGCGAACGCCTGCTGAATCTCACCTGAAGGCGGCTGAAGGCGCGTTCAGCGAGGCCGCTCAGTCGGCCGGGACGAGGAACGCCACGCCCAGCAGGTAGAGCCCGATCAGGACCGCGAAGACCGCGACCGTCACCAGCAGCGGCTTCCACGGGCCCTTGCGCGGGCCGTTGAGGGGCTGGTCCGTGGTGGGCAGAGTGCGCTTCTGGGCCTGCTCGTCAGGGGTGGCCACGTCTGTCTCTCCTCGGTCGGGATCGGTGTCGTGGCCTCCGGTACCCAGGCTCCGCCCGTTCCATCGCCGTCCGCGCTAGCCTGACCGGCGCTGTCGCCAGGGGGGCGAGGTGGAGCAGGGGGAGACGATGAGCCGGATCCTGACCAAGGTGTGCCTCGTGCTGGCGGTGGTCCTCACCGGCCTGGTCACCGTGGGAGCTGGACCGGCCGCGGCCGACGGCGGTTCGCCGGTGGGACGCTTCGACGAGCTCACGTCCAGCCTCCCAGGGACCATCAACGTCCGGGGGTGGGCATTCGACGAGTCCGCGCCGGCCGCCGTGATCCCGATCCACGTCTACGTGATCGCACCCGGCCACCAGGAGATCCACGTCATCCGCACGGGCAAGGCCCGGCCCGACGTCCAGGCGGTGCACGGGGTGGGCGCGAACAGCGGTTTCTCCGAGGCGATCTCGGTGCGCGCCCGGGGCCAGGTCGAGGTGCGTGTCTACGGCATCGACGTGCAGGCGCCGGGCGGCAACGTCCTCCTCGGCACGCGCTCGGTCTCCGTCGGGGACCCCGACCCGATCCTGCAGGTCGACTCGGTCGTGAGCAACGCCCACCAGACGGTGCAGGTCGAGGGGATCGCTTTCGACCCGTCCGAGTACCTCCGTCCCGTCCAGGTGCACGTGTACGTCGGGGGGCGTGCCGGCCAGCCGGGGGTGGAGGGGCCGTTCGTCACCCTGGCGGACAAGCAGAGGGAGCCCGTCATCACGGGAGGCTTCGCGCTGACGTTCCACACCCAGAACCTGTGGGCGGACCAGCCGGTGTACGTCTATGCGGTCAACCACGGGGAGGGCGTCGACACGGTGGTCGGCCCCACGATGGTCAACATCAAGCGCGACACCACGGCGCCCCCCGCGCCGAGCATCGTCCGGGGGCCCGGCGCCTCGGCGAGCGCGGGGACGGTGACGTTCGAGTTCACGGTCGACGAGCCGTCGCCCCGGTTCCAGTGCCGCTGGGACGAGCGGGGCTGGGAGTCGTGCGAGAGCCCGGTCAGCCGACCGCTCGAGGCGGGGGAGCACACGTTCGACGTGCGCGCCATCGACCTGGCCGGCCTGGTGGGGCCGTTCAACCGGCAGCGGTTCACTCTCACGGGCACCACCAGCGGCCAGCCCCCGGGGAACGGGGGACCCGGCGACGAGTCCGGTCCCGGGAAGCCGCGGGTGAAGGTGCGGGCGGTGGATCGTGGGTCGAAGCTGCAGGTGCGGGTCACCCCGGCCCGGAACGCGGTGAGCTACCGCTTCGTGGTCCAGCGCAAGGTGGGCTCGACGTGGCGTCGGGTGGCCAGGAGCGCGACCCGGGGCAAGGCCGAGAAGCGGGTCCTGGACCTGCGGCGGGGGCGCTACCGGGTGGTGCTCACGGCCCAGCACGGGCTGCCGGCGCAACGCAGCGCGACCGTGCGGCTGCGTCGCTAGGGGCGATCCGGCTGTGCCCGGCCCGCTCGGGGCAGGCATCCTTGGTGCCATGCGATTCACCGAGCACGAGCTCACCACCGCCTTGACCGCGGCGGCCAAGACGATGGTCGCGGCTCGGCGCAAGGACGTGCGCAAGGGCAAGGCCACGGTCGACGACGTGTGGGAGTCAATGGACCGCTACCAGCGCTACCAGCTGCTCGACGGGCTGGGCGACCAGCTCCTGCCGGTGCTGCTGGCACTGCCCGACGTGGAGGTCCCGGACGGGACGAGCCCGGCGTTCTCCGACGCCCAGGTGGTCGCCGCCGTGGAGGAGAGCCTCGGCGAGGCCGGCGGCCGGCTCAAGCGCAAGGTGCTGGTGGCCGGGCGGGCCGCCCTGGTCCGGGCCGCCCTGGACGCGCTGCCGCCCCGGTGGACGCCGCCGGAGTGACGGGTCAGCCGCGGACGCGGACCGCGACCAGCGCGACGTCGTCCTCGGACTGCGGTGGCAGCATCCGCTCGAGCAGCGAGTCCAGGAGGGCGCCGAGGTCCGGCGCCCGGGACGCCTCCTCGAGCAGCACCCCGCACAGCTCGTCGACCCCGTCGTCGAGGTCCTGCCCGCGGCGCTCCACCAGGCCGTCGGTGTAGAGCAGCAGCAACGCGCCCACCGGCAGGGTCGTGGTGTGGTCGTCGCGGGGGAAGTCGGCGTCCAGGCCCAGGAGCAGGTCCGGCGCCTCGGCGCTGAGCACCTCCACCCGGTACGAGCCGTCCGGCTGGGGCAGGACCACCAGCACCGGCGGGTGCCCGGCGTTGGACCAGGTGACCTTCAGCGGCGAGCCCGGCTCGCCCGTCTGGTCGAAGGCGGCGGCGACCACCGTCGCGGTGGTCTCCACCTGCAGGGCCTCCATGGCCAGGTCGACGCTGCCCAGCACCTCCCCGGGGGTTCCGGGGTGGGTCACGGCGATCCCGCGCAGCAGCCCGCGCACCTGGCCCATCGCGCCGGCCGCCTCGACGTCGTGCCCGACCACGTCGCCGATCACCACGACCAGGTCGCCGGACGGGCGCACGAACGCGTCGTACCAGTCGCCCCCGACCTGGGCGGCCTCGGCGGCGGGCGAGTAGCGCACGGCCACCTCGACCAGCTCCGAGCGCGGCGGGGCGGTGAGCAGGCTGCGCTGCAGGGCCTCGGCCATGTCGCGCTGGGCACCGTAGGCCCGGGCGTTGTCGAGGGCGAGCGCAGCCCGCCCGGCCAGGTCGTTGAGCATCTCGACGCTCTGGGTGGTGAACGGCCCGCGCTCCGCGCTCCGTCCCAGGGTGAGCAGGCCGGTGACCCGACCGCGGCGGATCATCGGCACGAAGAGGGCCTGCTCGGGGTCGAGCTCGCGGTAGCGGTCGACCGCCGGACCCGGCTCCATCCCGGCGACCACAGCGTTGCGGGCGTCGTGGGCCAGCAGGGTGGCCCGGCTGCGCAGGGCCCGCGCCTGGAAGGAGCTGTCCCGCAGGGCGGGGATCCGGACGGCGGCATAGGCCGCGAGGGTGTCGCGCTCGGCCGGGTCGTGGTGCCACCAGCCGAGGTCGCGCAGGTCGCGCCGCCAGTCGTGGCTGGAGAGGGGGTCGGGGCCGTCGGCGACGGTGACGATGCACCAGTCCGCGACCGAGGGCACCAGCAGCTTCGCCAGTGCCCCCACCCCCTTCTCGGTGTCCAGGGTGTCGGTGAGCGCGGCAGTGACCTCGGCCAGCAGCCGGGAGCGCTCGGCGCTGTGGGCCAGCTCGGCCTCGGTGCGGCGGCGCTCGGTGATGTCGAGGAAGTAGACCGACAGGCCGTCGGGCGAGGGCCAGGCCCGCACCTCGTACCAGCTGTCCAGCGGGGCGGGGTAGTACGCCTCGAACTGCTGGTGCTCGCCGCTCGTGATGGCGTGGCGGTACTGCCGCTCGAACTCGCTGCCGACGGTCTCGGGGAAGAGCTCCCAGACGACCTCGTCGACCAGGCGCGTGGTGACCGCGCCCAGGAGCCGCTCGGCCTCGGCGTTGACGAAGGTGAACCTCCAGTCGGTGTCGAGGTGGTAGAACGCCGCGGGCATCGACTCCAGGATCCGGGTGACCCGGGCCTCGCCGTCCTGCGCGGCGGTGGAGTCGAAGGCGGCGCCGACCAGACGGGCGGCCTTGCCGTCCTCCCCGACCAGGACGTTGCCGCGGGAGGTGACCCACCGGACCTCGCCGCCCGGCTGGACGATCCGGTAGTCGGTGGCGAAGAGCCCGCAGGTGGCGATCGCCTCGCTGAGCAGCTGGCCCACGCGCTCGCGGTCCTCGGGGTGGACCATCTCCTGGAACGCCTCGATGGTGCCGCCGAAGGAGCCGGCGTCGGTGCCGAACAGGTCCATCAGCCGGTCGTCCCACCGGAGGTCGCCGTTGCGCAGGTCCCAGTCCCAGGCCCCCACGCCGGCCGCGTCGACGGCCAGCTGCCAGACCAGGCGGTCGTCGTGCTGGCTGTTGGTCAGCGCGGCGACCCGCAGCTCGGCGGTCAGGGTCTCGGCCAGCTGCTCGAGCAGTGTCAGGTCCTCGGGCCGCCACTCGCGCGGCTCCCCGTCGATGACGCACAGGGCGCCGATCACCTGGCTGTCGGCGAGCAGCGGGGCGCCGAGGTAGGAGCCGACCTCCCCGGAGACCACCGCGGGCAGCGCGTTGACCCGGTCGTCACTGGCGGCGTCGGGCACCACGAGCGGTCCGCCGGCGTTGACGACCACGGCGCACAGGGCGTCGTCCTCGGGCCACTTCATCAGTGCCCGGTGCGCGCTCTTGCCCAGGCCGGCCATCACCGTGCGGACGTCGGGCAGCAGCGTCATCCGGGCCGAGGAGGCGCCGAGGAGACGGGCGGAGAGCTCGACGAGCCGGTCGACGCGGTGCGTCCCGGCCAGCGAGGAGGCGCCCAGCTCGCTCGACGAGGGCTCGGACGGGGTGTCCGCGGCGCTCGCAGGAGGCCCGCCAGTCGGTGACGACTGTGCGGGAGAGGTCTCAGAGATCACGCATTCCTCCGCTCGGCTGCGTCGAGTCTGACACGAAAGCCGTGCGGATGGGACTCTCTGGCCGGTCTGGACCCGGGCTACTCCGCCAGCCCGCCCTGGTGGTGGCGGTGCAGCAGCCGCCAGAAGCCGTAGGCCGCGGCCAGTGCCAGCACGACCACGATCACCCGCGAGGCGCTTCCGACGTACCCCTCGACCAGGTGCCACCGGGCGCCCAGCTGGTAGCCGGCGCCGACCAGCAGGGCGTTCCAGGCCAGCGAGCCGAGCGCGGTGTATCCGACGAAGGCGGGCAACGGCATCCGGTCGACGCCGGCGGGGATGGAGACCAGGCTGCGCACGCCGGGCACTACCCGGCCGACGAGCACCGCCGTGCGGCCGTGCCGGGCGAACCAGTCCAGCGAGCGCTCCACGTCGCGTCGGTGCAGCAGCGGCAGCCGGTCGGCCAGCACGCAGACCCGCTCGGCCCCCCAGACGGCCCCGGCCCAGTAGAGGAGCAGCGCCCCGACCACCGAGCCGACGGTGGCCCACACCACCGCGGCGACGACCGAGTAGTGGTCCAGGCTGGCGGTGTAGCCCGCCAGGGGCAGCACCACCTCCGAGGGGACCGGGGGGAACACGGTCTCCAGCGCGGTCGCCACCCCGACACCGGGCGCACCGACCGCGCGCATGATCTGGACCAACCAGTCGAGGACGACGTCCATGGCGGCCGACCCTAGCTAGGTGGGACAAGCCTGACGGAGTTGTGGAAGAGCCCGTGCCGAGGGTGCGATTTCGGTAGCCTTGCGCCTGTGCCGTCGCCCGTGTCCCCTTCCCGCGACGCGCCCCGGGACCGGCTTCCGGCCGACCGCTCGTCCGTGCTCCTGGTGGGGCCGACCCGGGCCGAGCGCTACGCCCTCGACGACCTCCCCGACCTGGTGGTCTGCGCGGCCGAGGACCTGGCTGCCGCCCTGGCCGACGACGCCGCCCCGGAGCTGGTGGTCCTCGGCTCCGGCGTCCCCGCCCCGCTGTCCCTGGTGCCGATGGTCCGGGACCGGCACGTCGGGGTGACGGTCCTGCTGCTCACCACCCCGATGACCGAGCCCGACCTGCGGCGCGACGTGGCCGCGCAGGGCCGCCCCGACGACCTGGTCCTGCTGGGCATCGACGAGCTGCGCCCTTCCGTCTTCGGGCGGGTGAGCGCGCGGGCCCCGCGGGGTCGCCACCCCCAGGTGCTGGCGACCCTGCCCCAGACCCTGACGGCGGGGACGAGCGCCGCGACCGCGGTGCAGCCGGCTCCCGCCGTCGACTTCGGTCCGCTGCTGGACCGTGCGCCGGTCGGGGTGGTGCTGAGCGGGAGCGACGGGCAGCTGCTCGGCTGGAACCGGAAGGCCTCCGTGCTGCTGGACCTCGCCCACCTGGTGGCCGGCGTCGAGGGACGCCTGTGCGACGTGCTGCCCCAGGCGGTGCCGCTGCTGCGCGCGCTCGACGCGGCCGGTCCCGAGGACGAGGCCCGGGAGCTGGGGCTGGTCGCGCCGACCACCGCGGGGCGGCACCTGGAGGTGACCGCGGTGCGGACCGAGGCGGTGCCGGACGGCATGCCCGGGGCGTCGGGGACCGCGGGCGCGGTGCTGCTGCTGCTGGTCGACGTGACCGAGCAGCGGCTGGCCGAGCGCGGTCGCGAGCGGCTCAGCCGCCAGGTCGACCTGCTGGGCCGGATCTCGGAGTCGTTGACCAGCACCCTGGAGATCGAGGAGGCGCTCTCCCGGCTCGCCGAGGTGCTGGTGCCCGAGTTCGCGGACTGGGTCTGCATCCAGCTGGGCGACGACATGGACGACCTGTCGCAGGTCACGGTCCTGCACCGCAACCCCGCCCTGGCGGGCACCGCCGCCAGGATGCGCGCGCGGCACCGCCTCTTCGCCTCAGAGGGAGCGCCCAGCCGCCGGGTCGCCTCCGGCGGGGGTCCGCTGCTGATGAACCGGCTCGACGAGCAGGACCTCTACCGCTCGGTCGCCGACGAGGAGCTGCGCGAGCTGGTCCGGCAGATGGGGGTGGGCAGCCTGCTCGCCGTCCCCCTGCCCGGGCGGGACGGCATCCTCGGCTCGATGGTCCTGGTGCGCGACGAGGCACGCAGCGAGTTCCGCCAGTCGCACCTCGCGGTCGCCGTCGAGGCCGGGCGGCGGGCCGGGTCGGCGCTGGACAACGCCCGCCTCTACCGCAGCCACCACGACCTGGCGACCGAGCTTCAGCGCAGCCTGCTGACCGCCCCGCCCCGGGTGGCGCACGGGCCGATCGCGGTCCGGTACGTGGCCGCGGCCCACGAGGCCCAGGTCGGCGGCGACTGGTACGACGCGTTCAGCCAGCCCGACGGCAGCACCGTGCTGGTGGTCGGCGACGTGATCGGCCACGACCGGCGCGCCGCCGCCGGGATGAGCCAGATCCGGGGCGTGCTGCGCGGCATCGCCTACACCACGGGGGAGGACCCGGCCCAGCTGCTGCTCCGGGCCGACCGGGCGATGGAGGGGCTGGCCATCCTTTCCATGGCGACCGCCGTGGTGGTCCGGCTGGAGCCGACCGTGGCGCCGGGCATCGGGGAGCGGCCCAGCGACCTGCGGCTCTCCTGGTCGTGCGCGGGCCACCCGCCGCCCATCCTGCTCACCCCGGAGGGCGAGGTCCGGCTGCTGGGCGCCGACGACGGCGAGCTTCCCACGCCGGACCTGCTCCTGGGCCTGGACCCGCAGGCGCCCCGCACCACCTCGCACGCCCTGGTGCCGGACGGCTCGACCCTGCTGCTCTACTCCGACGGCCTGGTCGAGCGCCGCGGGGAGGACCTGGACCACAGCATCTCCCGGCTGGCCGACGCCCTGGCCCTGGGTCCGGCGGCGGAGTCGCTGGAGCAGCTGTGCGACCGGGTGCTGGAGCAGCTGCTCCCGGTGGAGCCGGAGGACGACGTGGCGCTGGTCGCCGTACGCCTCGGCTCCGAGCTGTAGCCGGCCTGCTCCGCGTCCGGCAGGTGAACGGGTCGCTCCCCGTGTGAAGTCTTCGTGACATCACGGCGCGATCCCTGCACGCCGGGGGCGCGGCTGCCTAGGCTGGCGGCGAGGGGGAGGAGGACCGGATGCGCCGTACCGAGCTGCACCTGCACCACCCGGCCGAGCGCCCGATCGAGACCTCGGCCGTGCTCGAGGTCGGCGGGGTCCTGGACGCCGTGGGCGCCTACGACCTGCGCAGCTGCGTGGAGGAGGCGCTGCGCGCCCAGGCGCACGACCTGCTGCTGGACCTCTCCCGCGTGGTCACGGTCGACCTCGACGGCCTGGTCGCCCTGGACTGGTGCGTCGACCGGGCCGCCCAGGCCCGGGCCCGGGTCACCTGCGGTGCGTGCAGCCGCCCGGTGCGGGTGGCGCTGCGGGACCGCGGCACGCCCTGGGCCTCGGTCGTCTGAGGCCCCGGCGGCCGGGTGTGCTGCCCCGGGGCGATGGGTACGTGGCTGCGTTGGAACGTTCAACCCGCCTCGATCCTTAGGAGTCACTCGTGCAGGTCTGGCCTGGAACCGCGTACCCGCTGGGAGCGACGTACGACGGCAGCGGCACCAACTTCGCACTCTTCAGCGAGGTGGCCGATCGGGTGGAGCTCTGCCTGTTCGAGGTCGACGCCGACACCGGCGAGCGGCGCGAGACCCGGGTCGAGGTGACCGAGGTCGACGCGCACGTGTGGCACTGCTACCTGCCCGGTGTCCAGCCGGGCCAGCGCTACGGCTACCGCGTGCACGGGCCCTACGACCCGGCCCAGGGCCTGCGCTGCAACCCGAACAAGCTGCTGCTCGACCCCTACGCCAAGGCCACCGACGGCGACATCGTCTGGGACCAGTCGCTGTTCAGCTACCAGTTCGGCGACGAGGACAGCCGCAACGACGACGACTCCGCCGACCACATGACGCTGGGCGTGGTGATCAACCCGTTCTTCGACTGGGAGGGCGACCGCCGGCTCGCGGTGCCCTACTCGGAGTCGCTGATCTACGAGGCGCACGTCAAGGGGCTCACCGAGCTGCACCCCGACGTCCCCGAGGAGCTGCGCGGCACCTACGCCGGGGTGGCGCACCCGGCGATCACCGACCACCTCACCAAGCTGGGCGTCACCGCGATCGAGCTGATGCCGGTGCACCAGTTCGTCCAGGACTCCACCCTGCTCGACAAGGGCCTGCGCAACTACTGGGGCTACAACACCCTGGGCTTCTTCGCCCCGCACGCCGACTACGCGGCCACCCGCGACGTCGGGCAGCAGGTGCAGGAGTTCAAGGGGATGGTCAAGGCGCTGCACGCCGCGGGCATCGAGGTCATCCTCGACGTGGTCTACAACCACACCGCGGAGGGCAACCACCTCGGGCCGACGCTGAGCATGCGCGGCATCGACAACGCGGCGTACTACCACCTGGTGTCCGACGACAAGAAGTACTACATGGACTACACCGGCACCGGGAACTCGCTCAACGCCGGCCACCCGCACTCGCTCCAGCTGATCATGGACTCGCTGCGCTACTGGGTCACCGAGATGCACGTCGACGGCTTCCGCTTCGACCTCGCCTCGGCGCTGGCCCGGGAGTTCTACGACGTCGACCGGCTGGCCACCTTCTTCGAGCTCGTGCAGCAGGACCCGGTGGTCAGCCAGGTCAAGCTGATCGCCGAGCCCTGGGACGTCGGCCCCGGCGGCTACCAGGTGGGCAACTTCCCGCCGCAGTGGACCGAGTGGAACGGCAAGTACCGCGACACGGTGCGCGACTTCTGGCGCGGCGAGCCCACGCTGGGCGAGTTCGCCAGCCGGCTCGCTGGCTCCTCCGACCTCTACGAGACCTCGGGCCGCCGGCCGTTCGCCAGCATCAACTTCGTCACCGCCCACGACGGCTTCACCCTGCGCGACCTGGTCTCCTACAACGAGAAGCACAACGAGGCCAACGGCGAGGACAACAACGACGGGGAGAGCCACAACCGCTCGCAGAACTTCGGCGTCGAGGGGCCGACCGACGACATCGAGGTGCTGGCGATGCGGGCCCGGGCGCAGCGCAACCTGATCACCACCCTGCTGCTCAGCCAGGGGGTGCCGATGATCCTGCACGGCGACGAGATCGGCCGCAGCCAGGACGGCAACAACAACACCTACGCCCAGGACTCCGAGATCTCCTGGGTGCACTGGGACCGGGCCGACTGGCCGCTGGCCGAGTTCACCGCGGCGGTGGCCCGGCTGCGCGCCGAGCACCCGACGTTCCGGCGCAAGCGGTTCTTCACCGGCGACACGGTGCGCACCGACGAGGACAGCCGGCTCAACGACATCGTCTGGCTGCACCCCTCGGGCGAGCCGATGGCCGACGGCGACTGGGAGGCCGACGGCGCCTGTGCGATCGGGATGTACCTCAACGGCCGCGGGATCCCGGGCAAGGACGCCACCGGCAACCCGCTGGTCGACAAGCACTTCCTGCTCTACTTCAACGCCGGCGAGGAGCCCGTGGAGACGGTGCTGCCCTCGCCGGAGTACGCGGAGGAGTGGGAGGTGGTGATCGACACCGCCGCGGCCCGGCTCGAGACCGAACCGCTGCCGGCCTCGGCGAAGACCACCCTGGAGGGCCGCAGCGTGCTGGTGCTGCGGGAGTTCACCGAGCCCGAGCCCGAGGCCGACACCTCGGTGGCCGCCTCGCTGGTGGCCCTGGCGGAGCCGGGTGCCGCCTCATGACCGCGCGGCGGCTGCCTCGCAGCACCTACCGGCTGCAGATCACCGAGGAGTTCGACCTGCTGGAGGCCGCGCGCACGCTGCGGTACCTGCACGAGCTCGGCGCCGACTGGGTCTACCTCTCCCCGCTGCTCTCCTCCGAGACCGGCAGCAGCCACGGGTACGACGTGGCCGACCACCGGGCGATCGACCCGTCCCGCGGCCGGGCCTCCGGGTTGGCCGCGCTGGCAGCGGAGGCGCAGCGGCTGGGGATGGGCGTGCTGGTCGACATCGTGCCCAACCACGTGGGCATCGCCGCCCCGTGGCAGAACGAGTGGTGGTGGCACGTGCTCACCCACGGCGCGCAGTCGCCGTACGCGGGGGCCTTCGACATCGACTGGGAGGCCGGCGGCGGCCGGCTGCGGATCCCGGTGGTCGGCGACGACGACCTCGAGGAGGTCGACGGGGTGACCCGGATCCGCAACCTGCGGGTGGAGGCCGGCGAGCTGCACTACCACGACCACCGGTTCCCGCTGGCGCCCGAGAGCGTGCCCGGTCTCGACCCGTACGACGCCGATCCGGACGAGGTGCACGCCCGCCAGCACTACGAGCTGGTCAGCTGGCGGCGCGCCGACACGGACCTGAACTACCGGCGCTTCTTCGCGGTCAACACCCTGGCCGCGATCCGGGTCGAGGAACCGGAGTGGTTCGAACAGTCGCACGCCGAGATCCGCCGCTGGTTCGACGAGGGGCTGGTCCAGGGGCTGCGGGTCGACCACCCCGACGGGCTGCGCGAGCCGGCGAAGTACCTCCAGGACCTCGCCGCGCTGACCGGCGACGGCTACGTGCTGGTGGAGAAGATCCTCGAGCCCGGCGAGCAGCTGCCGACCTCGTGGACCACCGACGGGACGACCGGCTACGACGTGCTCGCGCTGGTCGACCGGGTCTTCGTCGACCCGGCCGGCGAGAAGCCGCTGGACGCGCTGGAGACCCGGCTGCGTGGCGGCGAGGTCGACTGGGCGCAGATGGTGCACGACTCCAAGCGGGTGGTCGCCGACGGGATCCTCCAGTCGGAGGTCCGCCGGATCGCGCGCGAGGTCGCGCACGTGCTCGGCGACGACTCCCCCTCGCCGGCCGAGCTGGGCGACGCCGTCGCCGAGCTGCTGGCCTGCTTCGAGGTCTACCGCTCCTACCTGCCCGAGGGCCACGAGCACCTGGACCGCGCGGTGGCGGCTGCCCGGCACCACCGGCCCGACCTGGCCCCGGTGCTCGACGTGCTCGCGCCGGTGCTCGCCGACGGCGCCGCGGACCCGGCGCTCCGGTTCCAGCAGACCAGCGGGATGGTGATGGCCAAGGGGGTCGAGGACACCGCCTTCTACCGCTGGGCGCGGCTGACCTCGCTCAACGAGGTGGGCGCCGACCCGTCGGTCTTCGCGGTCTCCCCGGACGAGCTGCACGCGGCGATGGCGGACCGGCAGGCGCACTGGCCGCACGCGATGACCGCCGCCTCCACCCACGACACCAAGCGCGGGGAGGACACCCGCGCCCGGATCAGCGTGATCGCCGAGGTCCCCGAGCTGTGGGAGCGCGCCCTGGACCGGCTGCTGGCGCTGGTGCCGGTGCCCGACCCCGGGTTCGCCAACCTGCTCTGGCAGGCCGTGGTCGGCGCCTGGCCCGCGAGCCGGGAGCGGCTGCACGGGTACGCCGAGAAGGCGATGCGCGAGGCAGGCCAGCGGACCACCTGGACCGCCCCCGACGAGGAGTTCGAGGCGGCGGTGCACCGGTGCGTGGACGCTGCCTTCGACGACCCCGAGGTGCTCGCCGTGGTGACCGAGGTGGTCGACGCGCTGGCCGCGGCCGGCTGGGTCAACTCGCTCGGCGCCAAGCTCGTCGGTCTCACCGTGCCCGGCGTGCCGGACGTCTACCAGGGCAGCGAGCTGTGGGAGCAGAGCCTGGTCGACCCGGACAACCGCCGCCCGGTCAGCTTCGAGCACCGGGCCGACCTGCTGAGCCAGCTCCGGCTGGGGGAGCGGCCGCACGTGCACGCGCACGCCGACGACGACGGCGCCGCCAAGCTCCTGGTCACCCACCTGGCGCTGACCGCCCGGCGCGACCACCCCGAGTGGTTCACCGGCTACCGGCCGCTGTCGGCGCACGGGCCGGCCGCCGATCACGTGCTGGCCTTCGCCCGCACCGACGAGGGGCAGGGTGCGGTCACGGTCGCCACCCGGCTGCCGGTGGGACTGCTCCGGGCCGGGGGCTGGCGCGAGACCACCCTGGCGCTGCCGCCCGGGCAGTACGTCGACCTGCTCACCGACCGCCGGGTCCGCCCCGACAGCGAGGGGCTGGTCGAGGTCGACCACCTGCTGGCCGACTACCCGGTCGCCCTGCTGGTCCCCGACACCGACCCGGGCCGACGCGGCCGGTTCGACGTGTGGGCGCCCAAGGCCGAGTCGCTCGAGCTGGTCGTGGGCCAGGAGCCCGCGCAGCGCGTGGTCGAGATGGAGCGGGGAGCCGACGACTGGTGGCACCCGGTCGGTCCCGAGCCGCTGGGCGAGGTCGACTACGGCTACCGGGTCGACGGCGGCGACCAGGTCGTCTTCGACCCGCGGGCCCGGCGGCTGCCCGACGGGGTGCACGGGCTGGCGCGTACCGACGACCCTGCGGCACACGAGTGGACCGACGCCGGCTGGACCGGGCGCCAGCTGGCCGGGTCGGTGATCTACGAGCTGCACGTCGGCACGTTCACCCCCGAGGGCACCCTGGACGCTGCGATCACCCGGCTGGACCACCTCAAGGAGATCGGCGTCGACCTGGTCGAGCTGCTCCCGGTCAACGGCTTCAACGGCGCCCACAACTGGGGCTACGACGGGGTCGCCTGGTTCACCGTGCACGAGGCGTACGGCGGCCCCGCGGCGTACCGACGGTTCGTCGACGCCTGCCACGCGGCCGGCCTGGGCGTGATCCAGGACGTCGTCTACAACCACCTGGGCCCGTCGGGGAACTGGCTGCCGAAGTTCGGGCCCTACCTGGCCGAGGGGCGCAACACCTGGGGCGACTACGTCAACCTCGCCGAGCCCGAGGTGCGCGCCTACGTCCTCGACAACGTGCGGATGTGGCTGGAGGACTTCCACGTCGACGGGCTGCGGCTCGACGCCGTGCACGCGCTGCGCGACGAGTCGCCGACCCACGTGCTGGAGGAGATGGCGGTGCTCGCGGGCCGGCTCTCCGCCCAGCAGCGGCGTCCGCTGACCCTGATCGCGGAGTCGGACCTCAACGACCCGACGCTGATCACCCCGCGCGAGGCCGGGGGCTACGGACTCGACGGGCAGTGGAGCGACGACTTCCACCACGCGGTGCACGTCGCGCTGACCGGGGAGACGTCCGGCTACTACGCCGACTTCGCCCCGCTGGCCGCGCTGGCGAAGGTCTGCGAGAAGGGCTTCTTCCACGACGGCACCTGGTCCTCGTTCCGGGACCGGGAGCACGGCAGGCCGCTCGACGTCGAGCACATGCCCGGGTGGCGGCTCGTGGTCTGCAACCAGAACCACGACCAGATCGGCAACCGGGCCGCGGGCGACCGGCTGACCGCGCACCTCGACGACGACCAGCTGGCGGTCGCGGCGCTGCTCACGCTGGCCGGGCCGTTCACCCCGATGCTCTTCCAGGGGGAGGAGTGGGCGGCCTCGACGCCGTTCGCGTTCTTCACCTCCCACCCGGAGACCGAGCTGGGGCGGATCGTCTCCGAGGGGCGGGTCAAGGAGTTCGAGCGGATGGACTGGGACGTCTCGACCGTGCCCGACCCGCAGGACCCGCAGACCTTCCTCTCCTCCACGCTCGACTGGGCCGAGGCCGAGGGTGGTCGGCACGCGGTGCTGCTGGAGGTCTACCGATCGCTGGCCGCACTGCGGCGCGAGCTGCCGCAGCTCACCGACCCGGACATGCTCCGCACCTCGTGCGAGTACGACGAGGACGCGCGCTGGTTCGTGATGCACCGGGGAGAAGTGGCGGTCGCGGTGAACTTCTCCGACGAGCCGGTGACCGTCGACCTGGGCAGCGACCACGTCGTCCGTTGGGCGACCCCGGCCGGCGCCACGCTGGTGCCGGGCGGGGTGGAGCTGCCCGCGCACGCGGGAGCGGTGCTGCTGCCGCTGGACTGACCCGCTCACCAGGTCGACTGCTGCACCTCCGGCAGGTACGCCGGCTCCAGCATGTCCCCGGCGACCGGCTCGGTCAGCCGCTCGACCGCGCCGTCCCGATCGAACCGGACGAGCTGCCACGCGCCGCCCTGGAACACGGAGGCGACCAGGTGCTCCTCGTCCTCCCACTCGGCGTAGGCCACCTGGCCCATCTCCGCGGTCGTGGCGCTCCGCTGCCACCGCACCGACCCGGTCGTCAGGTCGTAGACGGCCACCGTCGGGTGGTAGCCGCCGTTCTCCGTGCCCCAGGCCAGCAGCGAGGTGGCGTCGGGGGAGAAGGTGGCGAAGACGTGCTCGCAGGTCTCGACCAGCACCGACGTCTCCGCCGCCCCGGGGCCCTTGCCGTAGACCTCCGAGCAGGCAGTGCCTTCGCCGAGGCGCCGGATGCCGGCGGTCCAGGTGGTCCAGGACGTCTCCTGCGGGTCGCCGAGGGAGATGGAGTCCGAGTGCCGGAAGAACTCCTCGGTCGTCCCCTCGACGGGGAGCACCTCCTGTCCGGTGACCAGGAAGCCGGGGCCGGGCACGCCGGACGTCCCGACCCGGACCACGCAGCCCGACTCCTGCCCGCCCGGCTCGGGGGTGGCGAAGCAGTCGCGGCCGGCTAGGTCGGTGACCGTCAACCGGGTGGCCCCGTCGACCTGCGCGAGCACCCGGGGCTCCTCGACCCGCGCGGCGAGCACCATCACCTCGCCGTCGGGGTCGGCCCACGCGACCTGGGTGTGGGTGTCGTCGACCGCGAAGCCCTGGACCGTCCGGTGCGCCTGGCGCGTGGTGCCGCCGGAGTCGGTGACCTCGACGTACCCGACGCCCTCGTCGTCGCGGGTCAGCACGACGTACCGGCCGTCCGCGAGCGCGGTGTGGTGGACCGGCTCGTGCTGGAGCTCGAGCAGCGTCTCGTTGCCGTCCCGTTCCACCACCACCGGTATCTCGCCGGTCAGGTCGAGATAGCCGATGCTCGGCGCCGGACCGCTGGGCAGGTCCCGGAAGTCCAGGGTGGTGTCGCCCGGCAGTGCGTGCTCGGGGGTGGGCGCCGGGGCCGGCGTGGGCCGGGGAGCCACCGGTGCCTCCGAGCCCCGGTCGAAGGCGGGCGCCACCGCCAGCGTGGCCGGCACCAGCACGGCCGCGACCGCGGCGGCGAGGCCGACGGCCGTCGCGCGACGGCGCCGTACGATCCGCCGGGCCCGGCCCTTGACCCCCGCCAGGTCCAGCGGGGTGCGCGCGCCGCCGCTGTCGGCGTGCCGGTGCAGGGCGTCCTGCAGCTGCTGCTCGAGGGTGTTCATCGGCCCTCCTCCTGCCTGTCGAGGTGCCTGTCGAGCTGGTGGTCGAGTGCGGTCGGACGGCTGGCGGCACGCTCGCGCAGGGTGGCGAGCGCCCGGCTCGCTTGCGACTTGACCGTCCCCGTGCTGATCCCGAGCGTCGCGGCGATCTCGGCCTCGGAGAGCTCCTCGTAGTAGCGCAGCACGACCACCGCCCGCTGGCGGGGCGGCAGCGACTGCACGAGCCGCCACAGCCCGGCGCCCGCTCCGTCGTCGTACTCGTCGAGGACCGCGGTCTCGGGCAGCCGGTCCGAGCTGCGCTCCAGCCGCTTCCACGCGCGACGCCACAGCGAGTGGTGCTCGTTGACCACGATCCGGCGGACGTAGCCGTCCAGCGACTCGCGGTCGCGGACCTTGTCCCAGGACAGGTAGAGCTTGGCGAAGGCGGTCTGCACCAGGTCCTCCGCACCCGCCCGGTCCCCGGTCAGCAGGTAGGCCGTGCGCAGCAGCGAGGCCTGTCTCCCTGCCATGTACGACGAGAAGTCCTCGTCCACCGCATCCTCCGTGGCATACATCGTGCCGCCCTCTGGCTTGGCGATCCTCGCAGCGAAGACGCGGGAACGGGGGAAGAGGTTGCCTCGGGTACGCAGCCTGACTCGGGGTACACAGCCTTCCTCGGGGTACACAGGGACCATGCCTCAGCACATGGACCTGCGCCACTACATCGACTCCCTGCGCGACGAGGGCTACACCGTCCGCGACGACCAGGGCGAGGACCCGATGCTGATCGGGCCCGACGGGTCCGCGGTCGAGACCTGGCGGGAGAACTACCCCTACGACGAGCTGATGAGCCGCGACGACTACGACGTGGAGAAGTACCTGCTCCAGATCGAGCTGCTCAAGCTTCAGTACTGGGTCCAGGACACCGGGCAGCGGGTCGTGGTGGTCTTCGAGGGGCGCGACGCCGCCGGCAAGGGCGGCACGATCAAGCGGTTCATCGAGCACCTCAACCCGCGTTCCGCGCGGGTGGTCGCGCTCAACAAGCCGACCACCACCGAGCAGGGGCAGTGGTACTTCCAGCGCTACGTCTCGCACCTGCCGACGGCCGGCGAGATCGTGCTCTTCGACCGATCCTGGTACAACCGCGCCGGCGTCGAGCGGGTGATGGGCTTCTGCACCGACGAGGAGTACGACGCCTTCATGAAGCAGGCGCCGCTGTTCGAGGAGATGCTGTCGGAGTCGGGGATCCACGTGACCAAGCTGTGGTTCTCCGTCACCCAGCAGGAGCAGCGGACCCGGTTCGCGATCCGCCAGCTCGACCCGGTGCGCCGCTGGAAGCTCTCCCCGATGGACCTGGAGAGCCTGGACAAGTGGGAGGACTACACCGAGGCCAAGGAGCAGATGTTCCTGCGCACCGACGTCGACGGCGCCCCCTGGCACACGATCAAGAGCAACGACAAGAAGCGCGGCCGGATCAACGCGATGCGGCTCTTCCTCAGCCTCTTCGACTACGAGGGCAAGGACGAGTCGGTCGTGCTGCCGCCCGACCCCGAGCTGGTGAAGCGGGGCCGCGACGCCGTGGGCGACTGAGCGAGCCTCAGGAGAGGCCGCGGCGGGCGGGTCCGGTGACCCAGCCGACCACCAGCACGCCCCAGATCAGCATCATGCCGGCCACCGCGGCCGGCTCGACCGACCCGGTCTTGGCCCACATGCCCAGGACGAAGGCGGTGAATCCCGACGCGATGACGCATGCCAGGTTGAGGGCCAGGGTCTCGAGTCGTTCGTCGATCACCACTCCATGGTCACCCCGAACGGGGCTGTGGTCGCGAGAATCCGACGAAAACGTCGGGAAATCTCGACCAGCGCCCGCCTCTGGACAGTCGACCCGTCCTGGGTCAGGGTGCGGCTTATGAGGACGACCAGGCTCAAGTCAGTCGTCGCGCTGGTCGCGACCGCGGTGATCGCCAGCACGGCGTACGCAGCAGGCGCAGGCGTGACCGGGGCATCGGCGCGGGCGGGCAGCGACGCCCGGACGCTGGTCGCCGAGGCGAAGGCGGCCGACTCCCACTGCGTCACCGTGGTGCGCGACGGCAAGGTCCTGCTGAGCCGCGACCTGGCGAAGAAGGTCGACACCACGATCGCGTGGTCGATCACCAAGTCGGTCACCTCCCTGCTGGTCGGGATCGCGCAGGACAAGAAGATGCTGAAGCTCGACGACCGGGTCGCCCGGTACGTGCCGCAGTGGCGGGGGACGGCGTCGAAGCGGGTCACCATCCGGCACCTGCTGGCCAACACCTCGGGCCGGGAGTGGGACGCCCGCACCGACTACCAGGTGATGATCGCGGCCCGGAACAAGACCCGGTTCGGGATCCGGCTCGACCAGCAGCACCGGCCCGGCACCACGTGGGCCTACAACAACTCCGCGATCCAGGTGCTCGAGGCGGTGCTGGAGAAGGCGACGAAGCGGCCGGTCGCCGACTTCGCCCAGGCCACCCTGTTCGGGCCGCTGCGGATGCGGAACACCTCGATCGAGACCGACGTCGTCGGCAACCCGATGCTCTTCGGCGGCATGCGCAGCACCTGCCCCGACCTGGCCAGGCTCGGCGTGATGCTGGCCGACCAGGGCAGGTACGACGGCCGGCGGATCGTCTCGCGGCGCTACGTCCGCGAGGCCACCCAGCGGCCGAGCTCGGAGCTGAACACCGCCTACGGCCTGCTCTTCTGGATCAACGAGCCCGGTCCGGTGCTGTCACCGCTCCCGCCCCCGGCGGGGACCCCGACGGCTCAGGGGCCGATGGTCCCCACCGCGCCCGAGGACGCGTACTGGGCGCTCGGCCTCAACCAGCAGATCCTGCACGTCTCCCCGACGGAGAAGATCGTCGCCGTGCGGCTCGGCGACCCGCCGCCCGCCGACGGGCCGCTGACCATCGATCGGTTCACCGACCTGGCCCGGGCGGTCGCCGGAGCCTCCTGAGCGCGCTACCGTCGAGAAGTGGCGCAGGTGCTCCTCATCGAGGCCGACGACCGGGTCCGACCGCACGTGGTGCGTTCGCTCGGGGAGCACGGGCACGCCGTCTCCTGCGCCGCGACCGGGATGGCAGGCCTGAGCATGGCCGTGGAGGGGCGCCCCAGCGTCGTCGTCCTGGAGCTGTGCCTGCCGGACGTGGACGGCACCCAGGTGCTGACCATGCTGCGTGCGGTCAGCGACGTGCCGGTGATCGTGGCCAGCACCCGGGACGACGACGCCTCGCTGATCGGCTGCCTGGACGCCGGGGCGGACGACTACGTGGTCAAGCCCTGCGCCCCCGGGCTGCTCGAGGCCAGGATCCGGGCGGTGCTCCGCCGAGCGGGGTACGCCCCGGCGGCCCGGCCGCACCTGCGCGTGGGCGGGCTCGACATCGACCTGGCGGGGCGGCGCGTCGCGCTCGACGGGCTGGGCCTGGAGCTCTCGCCCCGGGAGTTCGACCTGCTCGCCCACCTGGCCGAGCACGCCGGCGAGGTGGTGACCAAGCCGCGGCTGCTCAGCGACGTCTGGCACCAGGCGTGGGGCGGCTCGGAGAAGACCGTCGACGTCCACCTCTCCTGGTTGCGCCGCAAGCTCGGGGAGTCGGCCTCCAGGCCTCGCTACGTGCACACCGTCCGCGGGGTGGGGGTCCGGTTGGCTGCTCCGGGGGAGTAGGTCAGGGCACGTGGTTCAGGGCACGTACACCGAGTTGCGGCACTGTGGTCCGCCGCCGACCCGCCGGGCGGTGAAGCCGAACGACTCGCGGCCGGCCCGGTTGGAGGCGAAGCGGTCGACGTCGATCTCGCCCTCGCGGTCGGCTCTCCGCGTGATCCGCGCGAACCGGGTGCCGTTGTGGCGCAGGACGATCCGCCAGCGGGTGCCGGCGCCCACCCGGTCGAGCTCGACCGAGACGTCGTACCCGCGGCCATCCCGCTCCACCGAGAGCTCGTAGCGCCCGGGGCCGCACCGGCCCCGCCGGTGAACCTCGACCCCACCCTGGGCGGAGGCGGTGGCGCCGGTCGCTGCGGGTGCTGCGGCCTGGGCCGGTGCCGCGACCAGCGCGGTGAGCGGCAGCGCGAGCAGGCCGGCCAGTACAGCGGTGCTCTTCTGGATGGATCTCATGGTGTCTCCTCCTCGGTGCGGGCTCAGTCGTGCGTCGCCTCGACCCTGCACTCCGTGCCGTCGGGCGAGAGGGCGACGACGGTGAAGTCGTTCCCGGCGTCCTTGTCGGCGGTCAGCTCGACCTCCAGCTCGCCCTCGTCGTCGGTCGCGCGGGAGCCCTCGAAGACCACGGCGGAGTCCTGCTGCACCACCACCTGCCAGGTCTGTCCGCTGTCCGGGGTCTGGAGGGAGAAGTCGACCTGCACCCCGCCGTCCTCGCCGTCGAGGGAGAGGTCGTAGGTGTTGTCCGAGCAGTCGCCCGAGACCACCGTCTCGTCCTCGAGCTGGACGGCGGCGATGATCAGCCCCGCGACGGCGAGCACCACCACGATGACGAACACGATCAGGGCGGGCTTCTTCATGCCTCACCGTCGCCAGCGCCGGGTTAAGGGCGCACCCTGCTCGGGTGAAGGGAACGCTAAGAAGCCCGCCCGTGCCCGCAGCGGGCTCAGACCTCGCGCACGACCTCGTCCAGCGCGAGCCGCGGCAGCCGGTCGAACCAGGCGTTCTCGGCCGGGCGGCCCAGGTTGACCACGATCAGCGTCTTGAGCGTGCCGTCGGCGAAGAACTCCTGGTCGATGCCGTCGGCGTCGAAGCCGGTCATCGGACCCGCGGCGAGCCCGGCCGCGCGGACCCCGACCAGGAAGTAGCCGGCCTGCAGAGTGGCGTTGAACCGGGCCATCTGCTCGCGGCCTGCCGCGTCCCCGGCGAACATGTCGCGCGCGCCGGGGAAGTGCGGGAACGTCGTCGGCAGGTGCTCGTGGAAGTCGGTGTCGGCGGCCAGGATCGCCACCAGCGGGGCGGTGGCGGTCTTGTCCCGGTTGCCGTCCGACATGTGCTTGAGCAGCCGCTCCCGGCCCTCGCCCTGACGGACCAGCACGATCCGCAGGGGCTGGGTGTTCATCGCGGTCGGCCCGAACTTGATCAGCTCGTAGATGGCGGCGACCTGCTCGTCACTCACCGGCTCGTCGGTGAAGGCGTTCGCGGTCCGGGCCTCGGTGAAGAGGAGGGCCTGGGCGTCGGGGGAGAGAGCGAGAGTGTTCACGTGCGGGTCCAACCTCCTTGAGAGTTCAATTATTCCGGGGACGACGACCGGCTCGGCTGGTACCGCGGACCCATCGGCGCGGGCGCCGGGGCGCTCGACCGGTTGAGCCACCGGTCGACCACCAGCAGGTTGAGGGCAAGCCCGACGGCGCCCCAGACCAGCAGCACCAGGACGTTCCCGCCGATTCCCACACCGTCGAGGTAGACCACCGAGCGCACCAGGTCGACCGCCGCCGGCAGCGGCAGGATGTCGGCCAGGGGCCGGAAGACCGGGGGCACCATCCAGATCGACAGGCCGCCGCCCGAGGCCGGCACGCCCGCAAGCATGACCACGACCATCACCGGGATCAGCCCGAACAGTCCGGCCACCCGGATCACCGCCGCGCTGGCCCAGGCCACGCAGAAGACCGTGAGCGCTCCGTAGCCGATCAGCTCCAGCGCGACCCCGTTGACCGCACCGATCAGGACGTCGTAGAGGAACCAGAACCAGACCGAGATCCCCACCGACCAGCCGGCGACCAGCGGCAGCAGCTGACGGGTCCGGGTCAGGTCCGGCGCCCCGCCGCGCATCACCGCGAAGAACAGGAAGCCCGCCATGATCCAGCCCATGCCGACGTACATGCTGTTGCTGCCGCCGGTGTCGTCGCCGGTGAGCGGCGCGATGTCGTCGAGCGCCAGCTCGGCACCGGACCCGGCCGCCACGGCGCCGAACATCTGCTGCACCGCAGACTGCTGGCTCGCGCCGGCGCCGCCGGCGGTGACCAGGGTCGGCTCGCCGTCCGCGCTGGTGGGGAGCACGTACGCCGCGACCAGCTCCTGGCTGCGGACCAGGTCGGTGGCCTCGTCGGCGGAGGTGACCACCCGCAGGTCGACGTACTCCCCGAGCTGCGGCTCGACCGCCGCGACGAACCGCTCGGCCTGCGCGGCCGGTCCGACGACCGCGACCGGCATGTCGTTCACGTCGGCCTCGTGCATCGAGAAGCTCATCAGGGTGACCACGGTGATCATGATGGTGAGCGGGAAGAGCGCCACCGCGGCCACGCGGCGGCGGTAGGGGGCGACCGGACCGCCGGCCAGGGCCGGCAGCGGGGCGTCAGGCTCGGTGTAGAGCGGGCCGCCGACGATCAGGTGGCCCGAGCGCCGCTCCTTGAGCGCGGCCAGCGCGAGGGCGGCGACCAGCCAGACCGCGAGCGTGGTCACGTGGCCCCAGAACCCCTGGCCGTCGAAGTAGATCGCCGAGCGCAGGGCGCCGCCGGCGGCCGGCAGTGGCAGCACGCCGTTGAGCCACTCGATGAAGCCGGGCATCGAGTGCACCGACAGCGCGAGGTTGGAGGCCGGGACGCCGAAGACGACCCACAGCAGCATCCCGAGCAGGACGGCGAAGGGCCCGAGCACCTTGGTGAAGAGCAGCTGGGCCGTGCCGACCGCGGCCACGGCGAGCGTGCCGACGCCGAGGAAGAGCGGGTAGTGGCCCTCGACCGCGCCGACCAGCGGTCCCAGGATCAGCCAGACCAGCGAGCTGGTCAGCGCACCCCAACCGACGACCGCGGGGAGGAACCGCCGCAGCCGCAGCAGGTTGGGGGTGCCCATCAGCATGCCGCTGAGCGGGACGTAGCCGGCGAGCATCATGCCCATCGCCGCGAAGAGCACCATGGTGCCGGTGCTGTCCCCCGCGGGCAGCGGCGTGCGGTCGACGGTCTCGACCTGCCAGCCCTGCGCCATCGCCGCCGGCGCGAGCTGCTGGGAGACCACGGTCGCCTGGGAGGCGCCTGCCGCCATCGCGTGGTGGATCTTCGCGACCGGCTGCTTCCCCCGCTGCTTCGCCGGCTGGGTGGGCAGCTCGACGGCCCCGGCGAGGGTGCCGTCGCCGATCAGGTCGTCCACCTCGTCGAGGTCGTCGACCAGGCGGACGTCGAGGGCGCCGTCGGCGTTGTCCTCCAGCTCGGCGGCGAAGCGCTCGGCGGCGGCCCCCTGGCCGACGACGGCGACCGGCAGGTCGCGCGGCTGGGCGGCGTGCATCGTCCCGACGTAGGTGGCGTACATCATCGTGACGATCAGGAACGGCATCACGAAGAGCGCGACCATCCGGCCCTTGCGCTCGGCCGGGGACTCCGGGGGCGGCGGGGGGTACTTCGCCGCCGGGCCTGCGGTGCTGTCTGGGCTGGTGGTGCTGCTGGTCACGGTGCTCCTGGGGCGGTGGGTCATTCAGGAGCGTCAGCGTAAGTCACGTGGCTTACAATCGGGCCATTGTCGGTAGATTGATCTCCGTCACCAGCGACGACCAGCGACGAGGAGGCAGGGATGGCGCGTCCCGACGCGCGCGGAGCCCTGCTCGACGCGGCCGAGCGGCTCTTCGCCGAACGCGGCATCCCGACCGTCTCGGACCGTCAGGTCGCGGAGGCCGCCGGCAACACCAACCACTCCGCGGTGCGCTACTACTTCGGTGGCCGCGAGGGCCTCCTGCTCGCGCTGGTCGAGCGCCACCGGGCCGGGCTGAGCGCCGAGCACCGCCGGCTGTTCGCGGAGTCGGACTCCATGGTCGGGGACGTCCGGGCCCTGGTGCTGCCGATGACCACCAGCTTCGCCGCGCTGCCGAGCCCGTCGTGGCGGGCGCGCTTCCTGGACCAGGCGCTGCACGACCCGCCGACCGTCTCCCTGATGCGGGACGCCGGAGAGCGCGACTCGGCCGCTGCCGACATCGTGCGGTCGGTGGTGGCCCGGCTGGCCCACCTGGACCCGACGATCGTCGAGGCCCGGGCTCGACTGACCACCCAGGTGGTCAGCTCGACCTGCGCCACGATCGAGGCACGCGCCGAACGCACCGGCGAGCCGGCCCGCTGGCACGAGGCGGGCAGCTTCCTGTGCGACGCGATCGCCGGAATGCTGCAGGCGCCCATCACCGAGCCGCGGTGAGGCTCACTCGTCCTCGAGGATGGTGAACACCCGGTCCAGCGCGGTGACCCGCAGGACGTTGAGCAGCTGGGTGCGGTGGCAGCGGAGCGCGAGGCTGCCCTTCAGTGCGTGCGCCCGCCGGCGGGCACCGATCAGGGTGCCCAGCGCGGTCGAGTCCAGGAACGTCGTGTGGTCGAGGTCGACGACGAGGTCGACCTGGCCTGCCATCAGCAGCTCCTGGATCGCCTCGCGCAGCTGTCGCTGGGTCGCCAGGTCCAGCTCACCGTGCGGCACGACCACCGCGCGGCCCTGCGCGTCGGTCCGGGTCTCGACCCAGAACTTCTCCACCGGAATGGTGATCCTCCCCCGAGGTCGGGACGTGGTGCGCGGTCACCGTAACCCGGCGCTCAGCGCAGCAGTGCGGCCAGGGCGGCGTCCGAGGCGGCCAGCGCGTCCCGGTCGTACGTGGATCCCGACGCGAGCAGCTCGTCCGCGCCGGTGGCCTCAGCCAGCTGCTCCAGCCGTCGGCGGACGGTGGCCGGTGATCCCGCGGTGACCCGGTCGAGCCCGGCCTGCGCCCGAGCGGCGTCCCGGTCGTCCGCGAGCCGTTCCCGGATCTCCGGCACCGGCTGCAGCGGGTCGAAGGAGCCGGTCCGCCGGGACGCGACCATCGCCCACACCTCGGGCAGTGCCAGGTCGCGGGCCTCGGCGTCGGTGTCTGCCACCAGCACGTCCAGGGAGATCGTCACCGACGGCTCGCTGCCGCGGTGCGGCCGGAAGTCGCGGCGGTAGCCGGCGAGCGTCGCCGGCAGGTCGGGGGAGTCGAGCACCGGACCGCCCAGCACCACCGGCAGGCCGAGAGCGGCCGCACCGACGATCCCGCGGCCCGTGGCCAGCACGAAGAGCGGGACGGGGGTCTCCACGACCGGACGCGCGGTGACCGGAGCGGTCCGCTCCAGGTAGCCGCGCAGCTCGGCCACGTCGTCGAGGAAGTCGTCGGGCTCGGCGTCGGGGCGGCGCAACGCCTGCCGTACGGGCGGGGTGAAGCCCAGGGTGCGGCCCACGCCGAGGTCGACCCGGTCGCCGTACAGGCCGGCGAGCATCTGGAACTGCTCGGCTACGACCAGCGGCTGGTGGTGGGGGAGCATCACCCCGCCCGAGCCCAGTCGGATCCTGGTGGTGCGGGCGCCGACGGCGGCCAGGAGCACGGCCGGGGCGCCCGAGGCGATCCCCGGGACCCCGTGGTGCTCGGCGGCCCAGAATCGGGCGTAGCCGAGCCGCTCCACCGTCACGGCACGCTCCACCCCGTGCTGCAGGGCGGCGCCGTCGGGGTGGCCTGCGCGGGTGCGGGAGCGGTCCAGGAGCGAGAGTCTCACCTGGGCGCAACAGTGCCGGGTCGGCTGCGCTTCCCGGCTAGCAGGGGAGGGGCGGTGGCCGCCCGTACACGGTGCGGCCGCTGCTGGTGCGGCTGGCGATCTCGGGGCTGCGGCCGGCGTGCCCGACCCAGCTCGTCCAGCCCGGCGCCTCCTTCACCTGGTTGCACGCCTCGCACAGGCCCTGGCCGTTCCGGTACGCCGTCGGGCCGTCCTCGCGGGCCGGCACGACGTGGTCGAGATGACGGATGGCCGCGTCGCACCACGGGGTCCGGCACCTCTCGCCGTCGCGGAGCCGGATCATCTCGGCCAGGAGCCCGTGGAAGCGCCGGGTGGTCTGCTCGACGGCGACCAGCTGGCCATCCTCCGGGAGGGCGAAGAGGCGCCGGACCGCCACCTCCTGCCGGTCGAAGGCCTCGCCCAGGAGCTGGCGGCACACCTCGGCCGGCAGGTGGCCCGACCCCTGCACCCAGCCCGCGGTGTCGCTCGCGCCGAGCAGGCTGTCCAGGCTCAGCACCAGCCGCAGGTCGATGCGGCGCGGGGCGACCGGGTCCAGGCCGGTGAGTCGCTGGACGAACGCGTCTGCCCGGACCTGGTCCGCGGTGCGCGGGTCGCCCTCCGCCCGGGCGGAGCTCGCAGCCTCTCGCAGGGCCTGCATCACCGGGCCGTAGTGCTCGGAGCGGACCACCGCGGTGATCCGCCCCGTGCCGTCGCCCAGCATCCGCCCGGAGACGTGGCGCCGGGCCCGGGACCTCGCCATCCGAGCGCCGGCGTCGGGATCCGCCTCCGTGGTGAGCCGGCGGACCAGGTCGCGCAGCTGCTCGGTGCCGAGGGTGGCCGCGGAGCCGGCGCAGGGGCCGTGCCACAGCGCGACGTCGACCCGCACCCGGTCGTCCGGGTCCAGGTCGTCGGTCTCGCGCACGACGAGCAGCGCCCGCTCCTCGGTCAGCTCGCCGCGCTCGAGTGCCGCCAGGGTGCCGGGGAGGTCGTGGACCAGGGCATCGGCGGCCGTGACCAGGAAGCGTCCCCTGGCCGGCGCCTCCCGCCGCGCGAGTCCGAGCTGGGAGCCCACCGCGGGCTCGACGGAACGGGCGCCGACCCGCGCCAGCCGGGTCCGCTCGCGCGCGGCGTACGCCGCCGTGACCCGCACCTGCGCGGCGGCGGCAGCCGCCTTCAGTGCCTCCAGGGCCTCGACCTGGGCGAGGCAGTCCGCGCTCCGTCCGGGGGCTGCGCTCACCTCGGCGAGCATCGCCGCGAGCGCGGAGAGCTCCGGAGTGCTCCAGGGCACCTCCGCCGCGCCGCAGCCCGAGTCCGCGGAGGAGTCGTTCCACGCGTCCCGGCACCACGCGACCGGGTCGTGCGGCAACGTATGGGCGGCTGACTCTTCGATCATGTGTTCGAGAATAGGCGTGACCGCCGACAGTCCGAGATGGGTGATGCGTCAGTCGTCCAGGCTCACGCCCGCTGAGCCAGCCCGTGCGCCGTGAGCCACCGGTCCACCGTCTCGTAGGCACGGCGACGCGGCTCGGGCAGCGAGAGGAAGACGTCGTGGCGGGCGTCGGGCACCGGCACCACGGTGGTCTCGTTCCCCAGGCACCCTGCCCACTGGGCGATCTGCCGTACGTCGAGCACCACGTCGGCGCGGTCACACTCCTCGGCCCAGCGGCCGGAGAAGAGGGTCTTGTCCGAGCGGAGCACCAGGGACGGCACGCCGACGTCGAGCCCTCGGTGCAGCCGGGCGTGGCCGCGACGCACCGCGGCCAGCCAGCCCAGGGTCACCTGGTCGCCGGTCAGCGGCTTCATCGACACGTCGTAGTCCCACTCGCCCTGCCCCGCACCGCTGGGGTGCAGCGAGTCGCCGTACGCCGTGGTGACCCCCAGGCTCAGCGCGCGCATCGGCTGCACCCGGGCCAGCCCCCGGACGAGCCGGGTGACGGGTCCCCGCAGCACGGCGTTGGCCAGGGGGGTGGAGCCGCCCTGCAGGTCGAACCACGGGCTGTTGAGGACCAGGCCGGCGATCGGCGCCACGCGGCCCGCCCGCCGGCGGCGGTCCAGCCACAACGGCGTGATCAGGCCGCCGGTGGAGTGGGCGACCACGACGACCGGGACGTCTGCGGTCTCGGAGCGGACGCGCGCCAGGGCCAGCTCGAGCTCCTGGTCGTAGCGGGCCAGGTCCTTGACGAAGTGCGGGGTCTGGCCGTCCTTGCGGGCCCGGCCCGACTTGCGCAGGTCCAGGCCGTAGAAGGCCAGGCCGCGCTCGGCGGCGAAGTCGGCCAGCTCGGTCTGGAAGAAGTAGTCGGAGAAGCCGTGCACGTAGAGCACGGCCCCGGCGACGGTCTCGGACGGCCGCATCTTGCGGCGGACCAGCACGGCCTCGATCCACCCCTCCCCGTCGGGGTCCTCGCCGAGGTCGAAGCGCAGCTGCTGGTAGCCCTCGCCCAGCAGGTCGGGGGCCCAGCCGTCGCTGGTCCGGGTGGCCTCCTGGGGGCTGGTCGGGTCGTTCGTCTCGTCGGCGCGGGTGCTCACGCGACGAGTGTGGTGCCGGACCGAGCGGCGCACAAGCGCCCGGCAGAACCCCGGTGAGGTCGACGTCACTCCCTGACGGTCCGATGTGGGGTGTCCGGTACGCAGAACGCACAGGCGCGCGTCACTCCGGCATCGGTGCAGTCACAAGTCGATAACACCCCCTCGTCTTTTCTGCGGATGAGTGACACGGTGACGCCGGGACGAACACCGTCCTTTCCGTGCGCCGGGGACGGCGTTCTAGATGGAGGCTTTGTATGCGAAGGACAGCAAGGGTGAGGCTCGCGGCGACTGTCGCAGCGCTCGGCATGCTTACCGCCGCCTGTGGCGGATCGGACTCCGACGACTCGGAGTCGACTGGAGGCGGGTCCGCCGGTGGCGACCTGCGGATCTACAGCTCTGAGCCCGCGTTCCTGGTGCCCAGCGCCGCGGACGACGAGCCGTCGATCCTCGTGGTGCGCCAGCTCTACCGCGGCCTGGTCAAGTACGACCAGGAGGGTGCCCCCCAGCTGGACGTCGCCGAGTCGATCGAGTCGGACGACAACAAGACGTGGACCGTCAAGCTGAAGGACGGCTACACCTTCACCAACGGCGAGCCCGTCGACGCTGACTCGTTCCTCCGTTCCTGGAACTACGCGGGCAACGTGAGCAACGCGCAGAACAACTCGTACTTCATGGGCCGCATCGCCGGCTTCGACGAGATGCAGAAGGAGGGCGTGAAGAAGAACGCCACCTTCTCCGGTCTGAAGAAGGTCGACGACCTCACCTTCACCATCGAGCTGACCGAGCCCTTCTCCGGCTTCGAGTCCGTCCTCGGCTACTCCGGGTTCTTCCCGATGGCCCAGGAGTGCGTCGACAACTTCGACGCCTGCAACAAGCAGCCCATCGGCAACGGTCCCTACATGATCGACGGCGAGTGGGAGAACAACGTCCAGATCAAGCTCAAGCGCAACGAGGACTACGCGGGTGAGGACGCCGGCAAGCCGGACACCCTGACCTACCGCATCTTCGACGACGTCGAGGCCGCCTACGCGGCGTTCGAGGGCGGCGAGCTGGACGTCATGTACACCGTCCCGCCGAACAAGATCGCCGAGGTCGAGCAGAACTACGGCGAGACCCTGCTCAAGGAGCCCAGCTCCAGCTTCACCTACCTGGGTCTGCCCACCTACGACGAGCGCTTCCAGGACCCGAAGCTCCGTCAGGCCCTCTCCATGGCGATCGACCGCCAGGCCATCATCGACGCCATCTTCGACGGCTCGCTGGCCCCGGCCACCGGCTTCGTCGCGCCGAACTTCGACGGCGCCCGCGAGGGCATCTGCGAGTACTGCGAGTTCGACGAGGACGCTGCCAAGGCCCTGTACGAGGAGACCGACGGCATCGAGGGCCCGGTCGAGCTGTGGGCCAACGCCGGCTCGGGTCACGAGGAGTGGCTGCAGGCCATCGGTGACGGCTGGAAGAACACCCTGGGCATCGACTACAAGCTCAAGGTCGACATCACCGACTTCGGTCAGTACCTGAAGGTCGCCGACGACAAGAAGTTCACCGGCCCGTACCGCCTCGGCTGGGGCCCGGACTACCCGGTGATGGAGACCTACCTGGCTCCGCTGTACACCACCGGTGCGAGCAGCAACAACTCCGGCTACGCGAACCCCGAGTTCGACAAGCTGATCCAGGAGGGTGACGCCGCCGACTCGCTCGAGGACGCGATCCCGTCGTACCAGGCCGCTGAGGACCTCCTCGCCGAGGACATGCCGGTCATCCCGATGTGGTGGGGTCTGACCACCGTCGTCTGGAGCGACAACGTCGCCGAGATGGTCCACAACCCGATCACGGACGTGGACTACGGCCAGATCACGATGAACAACTAGCAAGTCCGTTCCATCACGCTGGATCCTGACGTGGCGGCGGCTTCCTCCGGGAAGTCGCCGCCACGGCGGGCCCGGCCCCTCCAGGAGGACCCACCGTGGGACGTTACGTCGTCCGGCGCCTGCTCCAGTTCATCCCGACCGTGCTGGGCGCCATCTTTCTCTTGCACTACCTGACATCGCTGGGCATCCAGCTGGGCGGAAACCCCGTTCGCGCGATCTTCGGCGACCGGCGCCCCACCGAGGCGCAGATGAACGCCATGGCGGACTCGCTCGGTCTCGGTGACGACTGCCTGACCCGGGTGGGCGACCCGTGCGTCGGTCTCTACTTCGACCGGCTGCAGTCGATCTTCCTCCAGTTCGACCTGGGGTCGAGCTTCACCGGCCGCCCGGTCACCGACATCATCGCCGACGGTCTCTCTGCCACCGTCAAGGTCGTCGTGATCGCGATCATCTTCGAGATCCTCGTCGGCATCACCGCCGGTGTGCTCGCCGGTCTGCGCTCGGGCAGCTTCATCGACTACCTGGTGAAGATCAGCACCGTGCTGGCCATCTCCGTCCCGATCTTCGTCCTGGGCTTCCTGGTCCGCGACATGTTCCTGGTCAACGTCGGCAACTGGTTCCGCGGCGGGGACTGGCCGGACTGGTTCGCCTACGGCGTGATGAGCCCGGTCTACAAGCCGGACTACCCCTGGGCCAGCCTGGTCATCCCGGGCCTCGTCCTCGGCTCCATCTCGCTGGCGACCACCGCGCGACTGACCCGGACCAGCATCCTGGAGAACGTCCGCGCCGACTACGTGCGCACTGCCCGGGCCAAGGGCCTGCCGCAGCGTCGCGTCATCGGCGTGCACACGCTCCGCAACTCCCTCATCCCCGTGGTGACCTACATCGGGATCGACTTCGGCGCCCTGATGGGTGGCGCCGTCGTGACCGAGGGCATCTTCGGGATCCCAGGAATCGGCCGGGAGATCTTCCGGGCCATCCAGCAGCAGCAGCCGTCCGTGGTGGTCGGCATCGTCACCGTCCTGGTGCTGGTGTTCCTGGTGATGAACCTCCTGGTCGACATCCTGTACGCCGTTCTCGATCCGAGGATCCGCTATGACTGACCCCTCCAGCATGACCACCGGGGCGACGGCCACCACGTCGCCCACCGCCGGCGACGGCCCCGCGGACGCCGCGCGCGTCACCGCTCCGGGCAAGCCCAGCAGCCTGTGGGGGGACGCGCGCAAGCGCCTCGTGCGCAGCCCGGTGTTCATGCTCTGCATGCTCTACCTGCTCCTCGTCACCTCGATGGCGGTCTTCCCGAAGCTGTGGACCAGCCAGGACCCGTTCGCCTGCTCGATCAGCAACTCCCGGGTGCCCCCGAGCGGGGACCACCCGTTCGGTTTCAACCTGCTCGGGTGCGACTACTACGCGCACGCGATCTACGGCGCCCGTCCCTCGCTGGCGATCGCCCTGGTCGCCACCGCGGCGGTCGTGCTGCTCGGCGGGGCGATCGGTCTGCTCTCCGGCTTCTTCGGCGGGTGGCTGGACGCGGTGATGTCCCGCGTCACCGACATCTTCCTGTCGCTGCCGTTCCTGCTGGGTGCGCTGGTCGTGCTGGCCGTCGTGCCGGGTCGCAACATCTGGACGATCTCGCTGGCCCTGATCGTGCTGGGCTGGACGACGATCGCCCGGATCATGCGCGGCAGTGTGATCGAGGCACGCAACCTCGACTACGTGCAGGCCGCGCGCGCCCTGGGGGCGACGAACTACCGGATCATGGTCCGGCACATCCTCCCCAACACGATCGCGCCGGTGCTGGTCTACGCCACGATCATGCTCGGCAGCTTCGTCGCCGCCGAGGCGACCCTGACCTACCTGGGCGTCGGCCTCCAGCCGCCGGCCGCGTCGTGGGGCGTGATGATCTCCATGCACGACGACTACTTCGACACCGACCCGTGGCTCCTGCTGTTCCCGGTCGGCCTGCTCGTGGGAACCGTCCTTTCGTTCATCCTCGCGGGCGACGCACTGCGCGACGCCCTCGACCCGAAGCTCCAGTGAGGGTTCGATGACAGACTCCAACACCGAGGTGCTGGGCCACGAGGGCCCGGCCACCTCCGGGCGGCTCCCCAGCCAGCCCGAGCCCCCGCTCGAGGTCAAGGACCTGCACGTCGAGTTCCGCACCCGCGCCGGGGTCGCCCACGCCGTCAACGGCGTGAGCTTCCGCGTGGAGGCGGGCGAGACGCTGGCCATCCTCGGCGAGTCCGGCTGCGGCAAGAGCGTCACCGCCCAGGCGATCATGGGCATCCTGGAGACCCCGCCGGCGGCGATCACCGGCGGCGAGATCCTCTACCGGGGCACCGACCTGCTCAAGTTGCCCGAGGATGAGCGGCGGTCGTACCGCGCCCAGAAGATCTCGATGATCTTCCAGGACGCCCTCTCCGCGCTCAACCCGGTCTTCACCGTCGGCTACCAGCTCGCCGAGCTGTTCCGCGTCCACCGCGGGATGTCCCGCAAGGACGCCAAGGCCCGCGCGGTGGAGATGCTCGACCTGGTCAAGATCCCGGCCGCGGCGCAGCGCGTCTCCGACTTCCCCCACCAGTTCTCCGGGGGCATGCGGCAGCGGGTGATGATCGCGATGGCGCTCGCCCTCGATCCCGAGGTGCTGATCGCCGACGAGCCCACCACCGCGCTCGACGTCACCGTGCAGGCCCAGATCATGAAGCTGCTCGCGGAGATCCGCGAGGAGCGTCAGATGTCGCTGATCCTGATCACCCACGACATGGGCGTGGTCGCGGACGTGGCGGACCAGATCGCCGTGATGTACGCCGGCAAGGTGGTCGAGCGCGCGCCCGTGCTGGACATCTACGCCAAGCCCTCGCACCCCTACACCAAGGGTCTGCTGGAGTCGATCCCGCGGCTGGACCGCAAGGGCCAGGACCTGGCCGTGATCGGCGGCCTGCCGCCGGCGCTGACCAGCGTCCCGCCCGGCTGTGCGTTCAACCCGCGCTGCCGCTACGCGCGCGACGTGTGCCGCCAGGACCCGCCGCCGCCGGACTACGTCGTCGCCGCCCAGCACACCAGTGCCTGCCACTTCTGGAAGGAGGTCCGGGAAGGTGAGTGAGACCGTTCTCGAGACCCACGACCTCGTCAAGCACTACCCGCTGACCCAGGGCATCGTCCTGCGCCGCCAGGTGGGTGCGGTCAAGGCCGTCGACGGCGTCAACGTCACCCTGCGCCGGGGCGAGACCCTCGGCATCGTCGGGGAGTCCGGCTGCGGCAAGTCGACGCTGGCGAAGCTGCTGACCGGCCTGGAGACCCCGACCTCGGGGTCGATCGTGGTCAACGGCACCGACCTGTCCACGCTCTCGCCGCAGCAGGTGCGCAAGGCCCGCCGCGACATCCAGCTGGTCATGCAGGACCCGTACACCTCGCTGAACCCGCGGATGACCGTGGGCGACATCATCGGTGAGCCGTTCGAGATCCACACCGACGTCGCGCCCAAGGGCAGCCGGCGGGCCAAGGTGCAGGAGCTGATCGACCTGGTCGGCCTCAACCCCGACCACATCAACCGCTACCCGCACCAGTTCTCCGGCGGTCAGCGCCAGCGCATCGGCATCGCCCGGGCACTCGCGCTGCGCCCGGCGATCATCGTCTGCGACGAGCCGGTCAGCGCGCTGGACGTCTCGGTGCAGGCGCAGGTGATGAACCTGCTGGAGCGGCTCCAGGGCGAGCTCGACCTGTCCTACGTCTTCATCGCCCACGACCTGTCGGTCGTGCGGCACATCGCCGACCGGGTCGGCGTGATGTACCTGGGCCAGGTGATGGAGGTCGGCACCGAGACCGACATCTACGACCACCCCACGCACCCCTACACCCAGGCGCTGCTCTCCGCGGTGCCCGTGCCGGACCCGACGCTGCGCGGGCTGCGGGACGAGATCGTGCTCGAGGGCGACGTGCCCTCGCCGGCCGACCCGCCCTCGGGCTGCCCGTTCCGGACCCGCTGCTGGAAGGCGGAGGACATCTGCGCCGAGGAGCGTCCCGCGCTGGTGCCCCGCCCGGCGCACCCGCACCCGAGCGCCTGCCACTTCGCGCAGGAGCGCGACGTGGTGCACGCCGACAGCTGAGGCGTCGGTCCCTCGACCTCGTGACGACGGTGCGGCAGGATCCCCCCATGCCTGCCGCACCGCCCGTCTCCCGTGTCTCGCCAGTCCCGTCCCGGCTGATCGGCGTGCTCGCCCTGCTGGTGGCGGCCTCGGGCTGCTCGCTGCTGGGCGGTGACGACGAGCCCGGCCCCGAGACGGTGGCCGAGCAGCTGGCCACCTCGGCCCAGGGCCTCTCCCTGGAGGGGGTGCCGCTGACCGGCCAGGCGGTCGACCCGGACCCGCTGGAGCAGGCGACCACCGCGGTCACCGACGTGCCCGTCTCGGTCGAGCTGCTCGAGGTTGAGGAGCTGGAGGGCGACGAGGAGCCCGCGCAGGCGCTCGCCCGGCTGGGCTGGTCCTGGGAGCTGGCGGGCGACTTCTGGGACTACGAGTCCAGCGCCGTCCTGGTGCGGGGCGAGGAGGGCTGGCAGGTGGACTGGTCGCCCACGGTCCTGCACCCCGAGCTGGCGGAGGGGCAGAGCCTCGCGGTCACGACCCTGTCGCCGCCCCGCGGGCGGGTGCTGGGCGCCGGCGGTGAGCCGCTCGTGGTGGAGCGCAAGGTGCTCCGGTACGGCGTGGACAAGGCCCGGGTGCCTCAGGGCCAGGCGCGGCGCAGCGCCCGCAGGGTGGCCGACGTCTTCGACCTCGACCGGGCGGCGTACGTGAAGAAGGTCGAGGCCTACGGGCCCGAGGCGTTCGTCGAGGCGATCGTGCTGCGTGCCGACGACGCGGTCGACCAGGTCCCCCCGTCGTACGCCGACATCCCGGGCGCCGCGGTGATCGAGGACGCGATGCCGCTGGCCCCGACCCGGGACTTCGCCGCCGAGCTCCTCGGCCGGGTGGGCCCGGCGACCGCGGAGGTCGTCGAGGCGTCGGAGGGGCGGATCCGGCCCGGCGACGACGTCGGGCTCTCCGGCCTCCAGGCGCGGTACGACGAGCAGCTGTTCGGCACCCGCGGCGTCCTGGTCCGGGCGCTGCCCGCCGACGGCACCGAGGGGGAGGCGACGGTCCTGCACGAGCGGGCCGCACAGGCGGGCCAGGACCTGGCGCTCACCCTCGACCGTCGGTTGCAGGAGCGGGCCGAGGAGCTCCTCGAGCGGTTCGGAGGGACCGCCTCGGCGCTGGTCGCGGTCCGGCCCTCGGACGGGCACCTGCTGGCCGCTGCCAGCGGACCGGGCGCCGAGCTGAACGCCGCCACCTTCGGCCAGTACGCCCCCGGCTCGACGTTCAAGGTCGCCACCGCCCTGGCGCTGCTCCGGGCGGGCCTCGAGCCCCAGGACCCGCTGCCCTGCCCGGCGACCACCGTGGTGGACGGGCGCACCTTCGGCAACTACGACGACTACCCGGCCACCCGGCTGGGCCGGATCCCGATGCGCACGGCCTTCGCGCACAGCTGCAACACCGCGATGATCGGCGCCCGCGACCAGCTCGGCGAGGGCGACCTCGCGGCGGCGGCCGCCTCCCTGGGGCTCGGCGTCGACCACGACCTGGGCTTCCCGGCGTACTTCGGGCAGGTCCCGGAGCCGGAGACCGAGACCGAGCGGGCTGCCTCGACGATCGGCCAGGGCAGGGTGCTGGCGAGCCCGATGGCGATGGCCGCCGTCGCGGCCTCGGTGGCCGGCGGACGCACGGTGCTCCCGGTCCTGCTCCCCGACCAGCCCGCCCCCACGCCGTCGGGACCGGAGCTGACCGCGCAGGAAGCCGAGCAGCTGCGCGGGCTGATGCGTGCGGTGGTCGTCGAGGGGTCGGGCCGGCTCCTGGCCGACGTGCCGGGCGCGGTCGGGGCCAAGACCGGCACCGCCGAGTTCGGGGAGCCGGGCCCGGACGGGAGCCTGCCCACCCACGCCTGGATGATCGGCTACCGCGACGACCTCGCGGTCGCGGTCTTCGTGGAGCGCGGTGACTCCGGCTCCGGGACTGCCGGTCCGGTGCTGGAGACGTTCCTGCGCCAGTGACCGATCACACGCCAGACGGCCCCGGGGTCGGGTAGACCTGCGCGCCTAGGCTGGAGTGGTGAGCGAACACGACGAGGCAGTGGACTGGGCCGACTACGACGCCGTGCTCTTCGACCTGGACGGGGTCGTCACCCCGACCGCCGAGGTGCACATGCGCGCGTGGTCACAGATGTTCAACGACTTCCTGGCCGACCCGGCCGCGCCCGGGGGCGGTGACCGGTCGCCGTACACGGACGCGGACTACTTCGCCCACGTCGACGGCAAGCCCCGGTACGACGGGGTGCGCGACTTCCTCGCCTCGCGCGGCATCACGCTCCCCGAGGGCAGCGACGGGGACGCCGGCGACGCCGCGACCGTGCGGGGGCTGGCCAACCTGAAGAACGAGGACTTCAACCGGGTGCTCGAGCGTGACGGCGTCGAGGCGTTCCCCGGCTCCGTGCTGCTGCTCGACCACCTCCGCGAGCTCGACCTGCCGCTGGCCGTCGTCTCCTCCTCGCGCAACGCCCCGGCCGTGATCGAGGCCGCCGGGCTCGCCGACCGGTTCCGCGCGGTGGTCTCCGGCGCAGTGGCCGAGGACCGCGGCCTGCCCGGCAAGCCTGCCCCGGACACGTTCGTGCACGCGGCCGAGCTGGTCGGCGCCCCGGTGGCGCGGACCGTCGTCCTCGAGGACGCGGTCTCCGGCGTCGAGGCAGGCGCCGCGGGCGGCTTCGGGCTGGTCATCGGCGTGGACCGCGGGGCCGGGCGCGAGGCACTGACCCGCGCCGGCGCCTCCTTGGTCGTCTCCGACCTGGCCGAGCTGGTCCCGGCGGAGGTGCGGCGATGAGCCGGGGCCGCCGCTACCGCGCCCACCACCCGCTCGACCGGCACCGCTTCCCGGCCGACCCGTGGGCGCTGGTCGAGACCGAGTACACCGGCGAGGACCTCGGGCGGACCGAGACGCTGTTCAGCGTGGCCAACGGCTACCTCGGGATGCGCGGCAACCCCGAGGAGGGCCGCGAGGCGATCGAGCAGGGCACCTACATCAACGGGTTCCACGAGACCTGGCCCATCCGGCACGCGGAGGCCGCCTTCGGCTTCGCCCGCACGGGTCAGACCATCGTCAACGTGCCCGACGCCAAGGTGGTCAAGCTCTACGTCGACGACGAGCCGCTGATGCTCGGGACCTCCGAGCTCGAGCACTACGAGCGGGTGCTCGACTTCAGCACGGGGACGCTGCGGCGCGAGCTGATCTGGCGCACCCCGTCCGGCAAGCGGGTCAAGGTCGAGTCGAGCCGGATGGTGTCGATGACCGAGCGGCACCTGGCCATCGTCACCTTCGAGGTCACGATGCTCGAGGGCAACGCCGCGATCGTGGTCTCCTCCCAGCTGCTCAACCGCCAGGACGGGACGGACGAGTACTACCAGAAGCCCGTCTCCGACGAGCAGACCGATCCGCGCAAGGCGGGTCACTTCGTCGGCCGGGTGCTCCAGCCCAAGCACCACTGTGCGCATGACGACCGGATCGGGCTGGGGTACCGGTGCAGCCACTCCGGGATGACCCTGGCGGTCGAGGCGCAGCACCACTTCACCACGACCGACGACCACGACTCCCAGCTCCGCAGCACCGACGACCTGGCCAAGCAGGTCTTCCGGATCGAGGCGACCGAGGGGAACACGGCGCGGCTGGAGAAGATCATCACCTACCACACCTCGCGCGGGGTGCCGGTGCGCGAGCTGACCGACCGGTGCGAGCGGACCCTGGACCGGGCCGCCCGGCACAGCGTCGCGGTCTACCAGGAGCGGCAGCGCCACTGGTACGACGAGTTCTGGGCCGAGTCCGACGTCCTGGTCGACGCCTCGCCCGAGATCCAGCAGGCGATCCGGTTCAACCTGTTCATGCTCGCCCAGGCCACCGGCCGGGCGGACGGCCAGGGGATCGCCGCGAAGGGCGTCACCGGCTCGGGCTACGAGGGGCACTACTTCTGGGACACCGAGATCTACGTGCTCCCGTTCCTCACCTACACCCAGCCCGCGCTGGCCCGCAACGCGCTGCACTTCCGGCGCCGCATGCTGCCGGCGGCGCGGGCCCGCGCCGCGGAGATGGCCCAGAGCGGGGCGCTCTTCCCGTGGCGCACGATCAACGGCGAGGAGGCCTCGGCGTACTACGCGGCCGGCAGTGCGCAGATGCACATCAACGCCGACATCGTGCACGCGGTGATGAAGTACGTCGCCGCGACCGACGACACCGACTTCCTGCGCCACGACGGGGTCGACCTGCTGGTCGAGACCGCCCGGATGTGGCGCGACCTCGGGTTCTGGCGGGGCAACGGAGGGGCGACCTCGTTCCACATCCACGGCGTCACCGGGCCGGACGAGTACACGACGGTGGTGAACAACAACCTGTTCACCAACCTGATGGCCCGGGCCAACCTGGAGTCCGCGGCCCGGGTGCTGACCCGGATGGAGGAGCTCGAGCCGGACGCCTACGCGGTGGTGGCCTCCCGGCTCCGGATCCAGCCCGACGAGGTGGTCGAGTGGCAGCGCTGCGCCGACCTGATGACGGTGCCCTTCGACGAGGGCCTGGGCATCCACCCGCAGGACGACTTCTTCCTCGACCGTGAGGTGTGGGACCTCTCCCAGACCCCGGAGAGCCTGCGGCCGCTGATGCTGCACTACCACCCGCTGGTCATCTACCGGTTCCAGGTGCTCAAGCAGGCCGACGTGGTGCTGGCCCTCTTCCTGCACGGCGACTGGTTCACCGCGGAGGAGAAGAAGGCCGACTTCGAGTACTACGACCCGATCACCACCGGCGACTCCACGCTCTCGGCGGTGGTGCAGGCGATCGTCGCGGCGGAGGTGGGCTACCACGAGGCGGCGATGGACTACTTCCTCCAGGCGCTCAACACCGACCTGGGCGACCTGCACGACAACACCGTCGACGGGATCCACGTGGCGTCGGCCGGCGGTGTGTGGGCGGCGCTGGTCAACGGGTTCGGCGGGATGCGCGACTACCAGCGCCGGCTCACCTTCGAGCCGCGGCTCCCGGCGACCTGGGGGTCGCTGACCTTCCGGGTCACCTGGCTGGGCAACCGGATCCGGGTCCACCTCACCCAGGAGCGGATCACCTTCGAGGTGGTCCAGGGGGACGGGACGGTCGAGCTCGAGGTATGCGGCCAGACCTACAAGGTCAGCCCGGAGCGCTCCCTCGAGGTGCCGCTGACCGACCAGGGGCCGCGGATCGACGGGCTGCTGGGCGACAAGCCGCAGACCGGCGGCGTCCGCTCCGACGGGTCGAAGATCACCGCCGGGGTCCCGGACCCGATCGTGCTCCCGGACCAGTACGACCCGTACACCTCGCCGTACGCCACGCCCGCCCCCGGCAGCGACCCGGACGCCGACCGGCTCTGACCCCGGCTACCGGGACGCGGCGGCCGGGATCGGCTCCGCGATCGACTGGATCCGCCGGGTCGCCAGCTCGATCATCAGCCGGGTGGCGGGGGAGAGGGTCGCGCCCCGGCGGTGCACGATGGCCAGGGTGTCCCACTGCCGGGGGCGCAGCGAGACCCAGCCGGCGCTCGGCGCCAGCCGGGGGAGCAGGGCCTCGGCGACCCCGCGCGGCACGACGGAGTCGACGTACCCCATGCCGACGAGCTCGACGGCGGTCTCGGCGTCCTCCACCTCGATCCGGGTCACCGGGTTGCGGCCGGCCTCGTGCAGCATCTGCCGCAGCACCATCCGGGTGGAGTCGACCGCGCGCCAGGTCGTCTCCGGCATCACCAGGGAGGCCTGGGAGAGCCGGTGCGCGGTCACCGGCGTCTCCAGGTGGGCGGGGTTCGCGCTGATGTAGACGAGCTCGTCGCGAGCCACCGGGGTCACTTCGAGCCCCTCGCTGCTCAGGGCGGGCACGGCGATCATCGCCGCCTCGAGCCGGCCGCGCCGCAGCTCGTCCTGGACGTCGCTGGAGTTCTGCCCGATCAGCTCCACCCGGACGCCGGGGTAGCGCGAGAGCACGTCGGCGACCAGGTCGGCGCCGGCGTAGAGCCGGGCGGTGCCGAACATGCCGAACCGGATCGTGCCGGTCTCCAGCGAGACCGTGCTCTGCACCGCGCGCAGGGCGTCCTCCGCGGCGGCCAGCACCCGCTCGGCGTAGGGCCGCAGCTCGTCGCCCGCGTCGGTCGGCACGACGCCGCGTCCGACCCGGTGGAAGAGCGGTACGCCGAGCGACTTCTCCAGGCTGCGCACCTGCTCGGAGACCGACGGCTGGGCGTACCCCAGGTCCTCGGCCGCCGCCGTGATGGAGCGGCGTTCGTAGGTGGCCAGGAAGCAGGTGAGCTGGTGCAGCGAGAGCATGGGCCACAGCGTACGCATGCATAGGGATGACCTAGGGGAGCCAAAGAAAAGAAAGGCTACCCCTATGCAGAGTCATTGCGGAGAATGGTTCCCATGCTGTTCACCCACCCCTGCACCGCCTGCCACAAGGTCCAGCTCATCTTCCCCAGCCAGGCGCACGCGGTGACCGCGACGCCGGCGGGTCCGGAGCTGACCTTCACCTGCTGGTGCGGAGCCGAGCAGCGGCACCTGATGCGCGACGGGTCGGCCTCGCGGGGCGAGGTCGAGCTGATCGCCTGAGCCGCACGCTCAGCGGCGCCGTTTCCGGCGGCCGTTGTGCCTCGGGGACGCCTGTTCCTCCGAGGGCTGGGGCTCTTCGTCCGGGTCCGGTGCCAGCGTGCGCGGCTCGGTGGCCCACCAGCCCTCCGCCCAGCCGTCGACCCGGGCGGCCAGCGTCCGGGCCAGGTGCCCGTGGACGCCCCGGTTCGGGATCCACGGCAGTGGGCGGGCCGGGCCGTGCAGCTCGACCCGGTAGAGCATCGCGCTCCAGTCGGGGTCCTCGTCGACCCGGCTGGCAGCGAGCTCCCCGGCCACCCGCTCCTCCATCCGGGAGACGTACTCGAACTCCCGGCGTACGTCGGACCACAGCGACCGCCAGCTCCGGCGCTGCGCGTACGGCGACCCGTAGAGCTTGGCCTTCACCTGGTTGAGCGTCAGCTCGAACCGGCGGCTCTCCTCGACCAGCTCGCGCGCCATCTCCTGCCCGTGGTCCAGCTTGCGCCGGGCCGCGGGGACCAGCACGGCGTGGCTCGCGGCGGTGTGCCGCGCCGCCATCGTCAGGAAGGTGTCGACGGCGGGGTAGCCCTCGTGCGGATCCCTCATCGAGTGGGCCCGCTCGGCCTGGTCGAGCCGCGCTGCCAGGGCCCGATGGGTCTCACGGGTGTGGGGGAGCAGGGTGTCCATCCGAGGAACCTCCCGTGACCGGTGTCACAGACGTCTCCTCCAGTGTGCGTCGGTCCGAGGGTGCGGACAAGCGATCGCCGGGTCGCCGCCCCCTGGCCCGGGCGAGCAGGCCGACCACCAGCGCCACCGCGCCGGCGAGCGCGAGCAGGTGCAGCGTCGCCGGCCACAGGTCGAGCCCCAGCGTCCCGGTGAGCTCGCCGCGCCCCTCCTCCCCCCACGACTGCCCGGCCACCCGGCCGGTGCCGGAGAGCCGGGAGACCACGGCCAGGCCGGGCAGCACCACCGCGAGCAGCGCGAGCCAGCGCAGCAGGTCCCCCGGCACCCGGCGTACGTCGGTCGAGGAGCGGGCCACGCGCAACGCGCTGAGCCCGAGCACCAGGACCGCCACCGGGATCGCGGCCCACAGGCCCGGCTCGGAGTCGGTCCAGTGGCCCAGGCGGGAGTGGAACGCGCCGAGGGTGACCTCCAGGTCGCCGGACGCCGAGCCGTCCACGGTGTAGCCGGCCGGCCCCAGGGCTCCGAGCGCGAGCACCGCGAACCCCCAGGTGGCCAGGGCGGCGAGGCCCAGGCCGACGCCGCTGGCCGCCTCGACGGAGACGTCCCCGGTCGGCGCCGGGTCGCCACCGGCGAGCATCAGCACCCCCAGCACCCCGGCGACCGGCAGCAGGAGCAGCAGGGTGACGAGGCCGTGCACCGGGGCCCGGAGCCGCTCGCCGAGCGTCGTCACGGCCAGCACCCCGAGCACCCCGAGCATCAGGGCGAACGCCCCGAGCGGGGCGCGCCACGGCACCACCCCCGCGTCCCCGCGCACCTGGTCGGCGTCGCGGGCGGCGATCCAGTCGAGCGCGACCAGGATCCCGCCGGAGCCGGTCCGGGCCAGCAGGGCGACCACCAGGACGCCGACGGCGACCAGGGCGGCCGCGACCGCGGCGTCGACCAGAGGGGTGGCGGCCCCGGTGTGCGGCACGTCGCGGCTGACGCGGCGGAACGCGAGCACGGCGGTGGCCCCGGCCAGCAGGGTCAGGGTCAGCGGGACCGCGGTCGCGCTCCCGCTGGCGGTGCCGCCGACCACGACGAAGCTGCCGCTCATGCTGCCGTCGACGCCGGCACCGAACGCGCCTGCGAGCAGCACGCCCGCCGTGGTCAGGAGCTGCCCGAAGGTCATCGACGCCGTGGCGATCAGCCACGCCAGCAGCAGCGAGGCCGCGCCGGTGACCGCCAGCGTGGCCCCCGCGACCGCGGCGCCACGGCGTACGGAGCCGGGCAGCGTGCCGGGTCGCGGGTCGGACATGGCTGACAGGGTGCCGCACCGCTCGTGATGGTGCCAGGACGACCAGACCCTGAGACCTGCTGAGACCTGCTGGAACCTCAGCGCGCCAGGAAGGCCAGCACCTGGCGGAACGCCCGGTCGGCCTCGGGCACCAGGGGCAGCAGGGGGTAGACGTGCAGCAGCCCCGGCTCCTCCACGCTGGTGAGCTCCCAGCCCGCCTCCGCCGCATGACGGACCAGCAGCCGGAAGCCGGGCAGCAGGGTGTCCCGAGTGCCCCCGAGCAGCAGCGTGGGCGGCAGGTCGGCCAGCGAGCCCAGCCCCGGCGAGACCTCGGGCCGGCGCAGGTCCGCCTCCGACCCGGCCCACCAGCCGGCGTAGGCGTCGATCTTGCCCACGAAGAGCCACGGGTCCCCGGCGGTGGCCTGCGCCGTCTCCTCCGGGGTGGTGCCGGCGAGGTCGACCCACGGCGAGATCAGCACCGTCCGCGCGGCGCGCGGCCCGCCGGTGTCGCGCATGGCCTGGGCGAGCGAGAGGGCGTAGCCACCGCCGGCGGAGTCACCGGCCAGGACCAGCTCGCCGCCGCCTTCCGCCGCCTGGACGGCGTACCGGCCGGCGAGCCCGACGAGCGCCTCGTGGGAGTCGCGCCAGGTGTGCTCGGGGGCCAGCGGGTAGTCCGGCAGCACGATCCGCGCACCGGTGGCCCGGGCCAGCCGGCAGACCCACCGCAGGTGGAACGGGTCCAGCCCGAAGGCGTACCCGCCGCCGTGCAGGTAGAGGACCGTGAGCCCGGGACTCGTGCCCGCGGCTCGGGCCCGGGGCGTGACCACCCAGCTGGGGAAGCCGGCGGAGTCGTCGCGCTCGACCGCGAACCGCCGGGTGAACCCGGGGACCGCCCAGGTGGGCAGCCCCGCCGGCTCCGCACGCCGCCGGGCCAGCACCCGCCGGCGCTCGGCCTCGGGGTCGGTGAGGTCGCCGCTGCGGCGGACCACCGGCAGCGCCCGGACCAGCAGCCGGTGCCGGAAGCTGGGACGCGGGATCGGGTCGAACAGGGTCGGATCGACCGGGGAACGGGAGACGGCGGGCACGCGAGCACCCTAGGCTCTGGCCACCATGAGGGGGCAGACGCGCGACCAGGACCCGACCGTCGTCTACCTCGCCGGCTGGGGACGCAGCGGCTCCACCCTGCTCGAGCGGCTGCTCGGCGAGCTCCCCGGCGTCACCCTGCTCGGGGAGGTGGTCCACCTCTGGGAGCGGGGTCTGCACGAGGACCAGCTCTGCGCCTGCGGCGCGGCCTTCTCCGCGTGCCCGTTCTGGACGGCCGTGGGCGCGCGGGCCTTCGGCGGCTGGCAGGCTGTCGACCTCGACCGGCTCGCGTACCTGCGGGAGCGGGTGGACCGGCAGCGCCGGATGCCGCGCACCGCACGCCGCAGACCCGACCCCGGCACCCGCGCCGAGGTCGAGCAGTACGCCGGCCACTTCCGCGCCGTCTACGCCGCGGCCCAGCAGGTCGGCGGCGCCCGGGTGCTGGTCGACTCCAGCAAGGAGATCCCCACCGCGCTCACCCTCAGCCACCGCGACGACCTGGACCTGCGCGTCCTGCACGTGGTGCGCGACGCGCGCGGCGTGGCCTACTCCTGGGCGAAGACCGTGGCCCGCCCCGAGGCCGGCGGCGAGCCGATGCCGCGCTTCTCCCCGGCGCGCAGCACCGGGCTGTGGCTCTCGGGCAACCTGACCGTGCAGGCGCTGGCCTGGCGCGGCGTCCCGCTGACCCGGATGCGCTACGAGGACCTGGTCGCCGATCCTGCCGCGGCGCTGGCCGAGGCCTGGCGGGCGCTCGACCTCCCAGGCTCGCCGGAGCTGCCGGTGCGCGGGGGCGGTGCCGCCGGCCCGCCCGAGGTCGACCTCGGGCCGTGCCACTCGGTGGCCGGGAACCCGATGCGGTTCCGGACCGGGCCCACCGAGCTGCGGGCCGACGAGGAGTGGCGCGCCGCGATGGCTCCGGGCGACCGGCGGCTGGTCACGGCGATGGCGTGGCCGCTGCTGCGCCGGTTCGGCTACCGGTAGGCTGGCACCACCAGACAGGGGAGCACCCGGCGTCGCGACGCCACGTGCTGAGAGTGCGGGAGAGCCCGCAGACCCTCCGAACCTGCACCGGTTAGCACCGGCGAAGGGAGTCAGAAAGTGAAGCGTCCTGCCCTGCTCGCAACCGTGGGGGTGGTGGGCCTCGGCCTGCTCGCCGCCTGCAGCACCGGCGGCACCACCAGCGCGGAGGAGTCCGGCCCCGAGCGCAGCCGCGAGGTCATCCTGGTCACGCACGACTCGTTCACCCTCCCCGAGGAGCTGCTCGAGGAGTTCGCCGAGCAGACCGGCCAGGAGCTGATCGTCCGGGCCTCCGGCGACGCCGGCGCGCTGAGCGCCAAGCTCGCGCTGACCAAGGAGAACCCGACCGGCGACGTCGCCTTCGGGATCGACAACACCTTCGCCTCCCGGGTGCTGGACGAGGGGGTCTTCGCCCCGGTCGAGGTGGAGCTGCCGCCCGGCGCCGAGGAGTACGCGCTCGCCGACGGAGCCGACCGCCTGGTCCCGGTCGACGTCGGCCACGTGTGCCTCAACATCGACGACACCTGGTTCGACAAGAACGAGGTGAAGCCGCCGCGGACGCTGCAGGACCTGACGAAGCCGGCGTACGAGGACCTCACCGTCGTGCCCGCCGCCTCCACCTCCTCGCCGGGGATGGCGTTCCTGCTCAGCACCGTGGCGGCCTTCGGCGACGAGTGGCCCGACTACTGGCAGGAGCTGCTGGACAACGGCCTCAAGGTCGTCGACGGCTGGAGCGACGCCTACTACACCGACTTCACCCAGGGCGGCGAGAACGGCGACCGCCCGATCGTCCTCTCCTACGACTCCTCGCCGGCCTTCACCGTGGCCGAGGGCCAGAAGCGGTCGACCACCAGCGCGCTGCTGGAGACCTGCTTCCGCCAGGTCGAGTACGCCGGCGTGCTGGACGGGGCCCCGAACCCCGAGGGCGCCCGGGCCCTGGTCGAGTTCCTCACCGGCCCGGAGGTGCAGGCGGCGCTGCCGGAGTCGATGTTCGTCTTCCCGGTCGACCCGACGGTCGAGCTCCCCGACGCGTGGGCCGAGTACGCGGTCCAGCCCGAGCAGCCCTTCGAGGTCGACTCCGAGGAGATCGCGGCCAACCGGGAGCAGTGGCTCCAGCAGTGGACGGAGATCACCACCCGGTGAGCGCGGGCCGGCGGGCTGCGACGCGCCGGCTGCTGGTGCTGGCCGGGCTCTCGGCCGGACCGCTGCTGGTGCTCGGGGTCTTCTTCGGGCTGCCGGTCGCGGCCATGGTGTCGCGCGGCTTCCTCGACGACGGGTCCCTCGACCTCGGCGGCGTGCTGGAGGTGCTCGGCCGCCCCCGGGTGCACCGGGTGCTGGCCTTCACCCTGGGCTCCGCCCTGGCCGGGACGCTGCTCTCGCTCGCCCTCGGCCTGCCCGCGGCGTACACCCTGACCAGGCTCCGGCTGCCCGGCCGGCGGGTGGTCCGGGCCGCCCTGCTGGTGCCGTTCGTGCTGCCCACGGTGGTGGTCGGCGTGGCGTTCCGCCAGCTGCTCGCCGACTCCGGCCCGCTGGGCGGCCTGGGCCTGGACGGCACCCCGGTGGCGATCGTGCTGGGCCTGGCCTTCTTCAACGCCGCCGTGGTGGTGCGCGGGGTCGGGGCGGCCTGGGAGTCCCTGGACCCGCGGCCCGCGGAGGCGGCCGCGGCGCTCGGCGCCACGCCCTGGCAGGTGCTGCGCACGGTGACCCTGCCCGCGCTGCGCCCGGCGATCGTCTCGTCGGCCTCGGTGGTCTTCCTCTTCTGCGCCACCGCGTTCGGCATCGTGCTGACGCTCGGCGGGGTCCGCTACGCCACGGTGGAGACCGAGATCTACCTGCTCACCACCACCCTCTTCGACCTGCAGGCCGCGGCGGCGCTCTCCCTGCTCCAGCTGGTCGTGGTGGCGGGCCTGCTGCTGGTCACCGGTCGGCTGCGGGCGACCACGACGGCGCTCAGCCGGGCCGTGCCGAGGCCGCGGCGGCCCGCTGCGGCCGACGTGCCGGCCCTGCTGGTCACCGGGCTGCTGCTGGTCTTCGTCGCCACCCCGCTGACCGCCCTGGTCGCCGGGTCGCTGCGGGTGCGCGGTGGCTGGAGCCTGGACAACTACCGCGCGCTCTCGGGCACCGGGGAGGACCGGGCGTTGCTGGTCCCGGTGACCGAGGCGCTGGCCACGTCCTTGCGGGTCGCGGTCGACGCCACCTGGATGGCGCTGCTGCTCGGCCTGCTGCTCGCGGTGGTGGTGACCCGCCGCTCCCACGGGCGCACCGAGCGCCGGCTCCGGTCCACGGTGGACGCGCTGTTCATGCTGCCCCTCGGCGTCTCGGCGGTGACGCTCGGCTTCGGCTTCCTGATCGCCCTGGACCGGCCCCCGGTCGACCTGCGCGACTCCCCGTGGCTGGTGCCGATCGCCCAGGCGCTGGTGGCGCTCCCCCTGGTGCTGCGCACGCTGGTCCCGGTGCTGGCCGGGATCGACGACCGGCAGCGGCAGGCCGCCGCCTCGATGGGTGCCGGACCGCTGCGCACCTGGCTGACGGTCGAGGCGCCGGTGGTGTGGAAGCCGCTGCTGGCCGCCAGCGGCTTCGCCTTCGCCGTCTCGCTGGGGGAGTTCGGTGCCACCTCCTTCCTGGCCCGGGACGAGAACCCGACGCTGCCGGTGGTGATCTACCAGCTGATCGGCCATCCCGGGGAGATGAACTACGGGATGGCGCTGGCCGCCTCGGTGGTGCTCGCGGCCACCACCGCACTGGTCGTGCTGGCCGTGGAGCGGCTGCGGGTGCCGAGCGTGGGAGCCTTCTGACATGCCCGACGAGGAGGATCTGCGGCCCGCGCTCTCCCTGCGTGGTGCCTGCGCGGCGTACGACGGCAAGCCGGCCCTGGTCGACGTCTCGCTGGACCTGCCGGCCGGCGAGGTGCTCGCGGTGCTGGGCCCCTCGGGGTGCGGGAAGTCCACGCTGCTACGGGTGGTCGCCGGCCTGGAGCCGCTGAGTGCCGGGACCGTGCTCTTCGACGGCGACGACCTGGCCGGGCGCCCCACCCACCGGCGCGGCTTCTCGCTGATGTTCCAGGACGGGCAGCTCTTCGCCCACCTGAGCGTGGCCCGCAACGTCGGTTACGCCCTGCGGCTGGCCCGGCGGCCGCGCGCCGAGGTGCGGTCCCGGGTCGCCGAGCTGCTGGCACTGGTCGGGCTGGCGGGCTACGAGGACCGGATGCCGGCGACGCTGTCGGGCGGGGAGCGGCAGCGGGTGGCGCTGGCCCGGGCCCTGGCGGTGCGGCCCCGGCTGCTGCTCCTCGACGAGCCGCTCTCGGCCCTGGACGCCGCGCTGCGCGAGTCCCTGGCCGCCGACCTGCGCGCGATCCTGGTCGCGGCCGGGACCACCGCGGTGATGGTGACCCACGACCACGAGGAGGCCTTCGCGGTCGCCGACCGGCTCGCGGTGATGTTCCGGGGCCGGGTCGTCCAGCAGGGGCCGATCGGCGAGGTGTGGGCGTGGCCCGCGGACGAGGAGACCGCGACGTTCCTGGGCTACCCCACGGTGCTCGCCGGGGAGCCCGCCGACCGGCTGGCCCGGGCCGCCGGCCTGGCGGGTGGCCGGGTGCTGGCACTGCGCCGCTCAGCGCTCCGGGTCGATCCCGAGGGGCCGGTGGCCGCCACGGTGACCGCCGCGGTGGCGACGCCCGAGCTGCTGCGCCTGCAGGTCGACGTCCCCGACGTCGGGGCCCTGCACGCGGTGGCCTCCCGTGGGGCCCAGGTCACGGTGGGCCAGGAGGTCCGGCTGGCGGTCGACCCCGACCGCCTCGCCCCCGTGGGCGCGAGGACCGAGGTCTCCCGGAGTCTCTAGACTGCGGGGGTGTATCGCCGTTCCCACTACCTCCTGATCGGCGTCGCCGCCACCATGGGCGTCCTCGCCGTGGTGGCCGCGATCGCCCTCGACCGCACGCTCGTCGACCCCGACGGCTTCCTCGGTCCGTCCTGGGCGCGGCTCCCGCTGCTGCTCGGTGCGGCGCTGCTCGCCGACATGCTGCCCCGGTTCGTCTGGGCAGGGCGCGGTCACCCGGGCCTGGGCTGGCAGGCGGTGCGCGAGCGCTGGCGCACCCACTGGAACCGCGAGCGGCTGACGCTGGTGGTGATGGGCGTCGTCTGCTTCTACATCACCTACGTCAGCTACCGGAACCTCAAGTCGTTCCTGCCGTTCATCATGGGCGACACCAAGTACGACCGCGAGCTGCACGTGCTCGACCGGGCGCTCTTCCTCGGCACCGAGCCGGCCGAGGTGCTGCACGCCGTCTTCGGCACCGGGATCAGCGCCCACGTGCTCTCCACGATCTACCTGTGGTTCCTGCCGCTGGTGCCGATCGGCGTCGCGGTCTTCCTGGTGTGGTCGCGCAACATCGCCTTCGGCTACTGGTTCGCCAACTCCCAGGTGCTGATCTGGACGCTCGGCACGGCGTCGTACTACGCGCTGCCCACCCTCGGCCCCGGCTTCCGCTACCCCTGGCTCTACCAGGAGCTGCCGGAGACCGGCACCAGTGCGTTGATGGAGGCGTTGTTCTACGGGCGCAAGGGGGTGATCCACGACGGGATCGAGGGTGCCGTGCAGTCGGTGGCCGGCTTCGCCAGCCTGCACACCGGCGTCACCCTGCTGGTCGCGCTGATGATCCAGTACACGATGCGCAACCGGATCGTGAAGATCGTCTTCTGGGTCAACTTCGGAGTCACCGTGATCGCCACGCTCTACTTCGGCTGGCACTACGTGGCCGACGACCTGGGCGGCGTGGCGATCGCGCTCGTCTCGTTCTACCTGGGCGGCCTGGCGGCGGGGCAGAAGTTCACCAAACGGGGGCTCCGGCAGGACCGGACGCCCGAGGAGGACGCCGTCCCGACGGCCGACCCGTCGTAGCTCGCGGCCGAATTACAACGATGTCATTCGTCAAGGCGACACGCCGATGTGACGCAAGTTTCTGAAGTTTTCTGTTCCTTATGTGACGAAAGCGCACTAACGTGTCTGCTGTGTCTCGGGCGGTGGGGAAGCCGCCCGAGACGCAGCCGCGTCGGTGACCCGCCGCCCGGCTGAGGCAGGGCAGGCAGGGGAACGACGGCGTGCGCTCACGACGACAGCTCAAGGCACGACACACGGTGCCGGCGATCGCGGCGCTCGTGGTCGCGCTCGCCGCCCCGGCCGGCGCGCTCGGCCCGGCGCGCACGGTCGACCTGCCGGCCCCCTCGGCCGAGGAGGTGGCCACGGCCGAGCAGGCCGCCGGAGCCGCCGCCCGCGGCGTGGCCGCGGTCCGCGCCGACCTGGCTCTGGCCCGCCAGGAGCTGGACGCCTCGTCCATCCGGGCGGCCCAGGCCGCGGAGCAGGCGAACCGGACGGCCTGGGAGCTGCGGGAGGCAAAGCGGTCCGCCCGGGCCGCCCGGGCGGCAGCCGACGCGGCGACCGCGCAGCTCGACGCCCAGCAGGCGGCGTACCGGGAGACGCTCGTCGGCTCCTACCAGTCCGCGCCCCAGGTGGAGTCGCTCGCCGCGATGGTCGAGTCGAACGGCATCGAGACCTACCTGCAGCGCGCCATCACCGCGGAGACCGCCGTGGACGCACTCGAGGGCTCCTACGACCGGTTCCGGGCCTCCGCCGTGCTGAGCGAGTCCGCCCTCGCCTCGGCCGACCGGGCGCAGGAGCACGCCGAGTCCCTCGCCGACGAGGCGCGCGCCGCGCAGGAGTCGGCCCAGGCCACCCTGGCGGCCGCCGCACAGGAGGCCGCCGCGATCGAGGAGCGGCGCAGCAGCCTGGTCTCCGAGCTCGCGCAGCTGCAGGGGGTCAGTGTGGCGCTGGCCGCGCAGCGGCAGACCGCGCTCGAGGAGCGAGCGGCTCGTGCGGTCGCCCGGGCCGAGGAGCGGCGCCGCCAGGAGGCGGCCAGGCTCGCGCGCGAGCAGCAGGTGGTCGTGCCGACCCCGACGCCTGCGCCCACGCCCACCCGGACGGCGGCCCCGACGCCGGTGCCGACGCCCACCCGGACCCCGACGCCCACGCCCACCCCCACACCGACGCCGACCCCGACTCCGCCGCCGACCCCGGCTCCGGCGCCCAGCCCCACGCCCACGCCGGCACCGAGTCCGCCACCCGCCTCCCCGACGGGGGCGCGCGCCGCCATCGCGTTCGCCACCGCCCAGCTGGGCGAGCCCTACCGCTGGGGCGCGGCTGGCCCGGACGCCTGGGACTGCTCGGGGCTCACGGCGATGGCCTGGGCGTCCGGCGGGGTGCGGCTGCCGCACTACTCGGCGGGCCAGTACGCCGCCTCGACGCCGGTGCGCCCCTCCGAGCTGGCTCCGGGCGACCTCGTCTTCTGGGGCTCGTCGTCCAGCCCGTCGTCGATCTACCACGTCGCGCTCTACGTGGGCGACGGGATGATCGTGCACGCGCCGCGCACCGGTCGCCCCGTGGTCAAGGAGTCGATGTACTACTGGCGCACGCCGAACTTCTACGCCCGCCCCTGATTCCCTACTGCGGCGCGGGGGAGACCCGGGTGGCGAAGCGGGAGGCCAGCTCGCCCGGGTCCAGGGACCCGTCGAGGATCCGGGTGGTCGGCCAGTGCGAGGTGTCGATCCCGGAGAGCCGGGTGAAGAGCGCCAGGTCCTCGGCGTACAGGTCGGCCAGGCCCGCCAGGTCCTCGGCGGTCGGGGCGGTGCCGGGCACCTGCTCGGCCCCGGCGTACCGGTTGCGGAGCGGCGGCCGCTGCTCGAAGCGCGGCAGGCCGAGGTGGTCGGTGACCCGGTCGACGACCGTGTCGTAGTCGGCCAGCATCTGCCGGAACTCCAGCAGCAGCCACTGCTCGCGGTCGAAGACGGTGAAGCCGTGCTCGAGCTGGCCGCCGTAGTAGCCGCGGGCGATCCCCGACAGGTGCTTGTAGCGCATCGGCCGCACGCCCTCGGGCAGCGTGGTGGGGAACGAGGTGGGCCGGAACTCGGTGAGGAAGCCCGGCCAGTCGGGCCAGGCGGGGTGGCGGGTGCGCAGCATCGTCCAGTGCGAGAAGAGCCGCTCGAGGGGGTCGCGGAAGATCGCGATCAGCGGCATGTCCGGCTTGTAGGCGGCCATCCGCTCCAGCGCCCGGGGCCACATCAGGTAGACCGGCGTGGAGTCGCCCACCATGGTGTGGATCGCCGCCCGCTTCGGCGCGGTGTAGTCGCGCGCGTAGTCGGGGTGCTCCCAGTCGTACTCCTCGTCGTTGAAGAAGTGCGCCTCCTTGCGCGGGGGCCGGCAGACCAGCGGGTGCTGGCTGATGGTCCCCGAGAGCGTGGAGGTGCCCGACTTCTGGGCCCCGACGATCGAGAAGTTGTAGCCCAGCCGACCGAAGGGGGTCTCCTCGGGCTCGGGACGGGGAGGAGTCACGAGGGCGAGGTTACCGACCGGCCCGGACAGGGCGGTACAGACCACTCCCGAGCGGTGAATCGCCCTACCTACTCGTGGGTACCGTCGAGGCATGAGCGCCGAGACCGTCACCCCCGCCCAGGCCGCCGCAGCCGAGGAGTCCGTCTCCGACGACGGCTACCGCCAGCCCGACGTCGACGTCGAGGCGATGACCCGGCTGCTCGACGGCCGGTACGGCGGAGTGCGCCAGCTGGTCCGCGACAACCTGGTCCGGTACGCCGACGTGCTCACGGATGCCGAGGAGCTGGACTCCGACGCGTTCCGCGAGCGGGTCAAGGACGTCGTGGTGGAGCTCGCCGGGACCGGCCAGACCGGGATGGGCCTCCCCGTCGAGTACGGCGGTGGCGGCGACGTCGGCGCCTCGATCGCGGCCTTCGAGACGCTCGCCTTCGGCGACCTCTCGGTCCTGGTCAAGGTGGGCGTGCAGTTCGGTCTGTTCGGCGGCGCGATCCTCCAGCTCGGCACCAAGGAGCACCACGACCGCTGGATGGCCGACATCATCGCCGGGCGGCTGATGGGCTCGTTCGCGATGACCGAGACCGGCCACGGCTCCAACGTGCAGGCGCTCGGCACGGTCGCGGTCTACGACCCGGAGACGGCTGAGTTCGTGATCAGCACGCCCGACGAGGCCTCCCGCAAGGACTACATCGGCAACGCCGCCCGGCACGCCGAGCTGGCGGTGGTCTTCGCCCAGCTCGAGGTCGCCGGCGAGCGGCACGGTGTGCACGCGTTCGTCGTCCCGGTCCGGGTCGACGGCGAGCCCGCGCCCGGTGTCCGGATCGAGGACTGCGGGCCCAAGATGGGCCTCAACGGCGTGGACAACGGCCGGTTCTGGTTCGACCAGGTCCGGGTGCCGCGTACCCACCTGCTCAACCGGTTCGCCGACGTCAGCGAGGACGGCGTCTACAGCAGCGAGATCGAGAGCCCGGGCCGCCGGTTCTTCACCATGCTCGGCACCCTGGTCCAGGGCCGGGTCTCGGTCGGCGGCGCGGGGATCAACGCCGCCAAGGTGGCGCTGGCGATCGCGATCAAGTACGCCGACCACCGCCGCCAGTTCGAGGCCGCCGACCCCGACTCCGAGCAGTTGCTGCTCGACTACGGGATGCACCAGCGCCGGCTGCTGCCGCTGCTGGCCCAGAACTACGCCCTGCACTTCGCCCAGGAGGTGGTCGCCGAGCAGCTGCACGACGTCTTCTCCGGGATCACCGACGACCCCGAGAACCGGCGGCTGCTGGAGTCGCGGGCCGCGGGCACCAAGGCGCTCGGCACCTGGCACGCCACCCGGACCATCCAGGAGTGCCGCGAGGCCTGCGGCGGCGCGGGCTACCTGTCCACCAACCGCTTCCACGCGCTCAAGGCCGACACCGACGTCTTCACCACCTTCGAGGGCGACAACCACGTCCTGCTCCAGCTGGTGGCCAAGGGCCTGCTCACCGACTACGCCGGCGAGTTCGAGGAGATGGACCAGTTCGGCATGGTCCGGTTCGTCGCGGGCCTGGCCGTGGAGACGGTGCTGGAGAAGACCGCCGCACGCAAGCTGCTCGAGCGGATCAAGGACGTGCTGCCCGGCGGGGACGACTGGGACCAGGAGGCGGGGCTGCTGGACCCGCAGTACCAGGTCGCCATGCTCCGGTACCGCGAGGAGCACATGCTCGGCGGGGTCGCCCGGCGGCTCAAGGCGGGCGTGGACAACGGCGGCAACCCCGGCGACGTCTTCTCCGAGGTGCAGGACCACGTGATCGCGGCCGCCCGGGCGCACATGGACCGGCTGGTGCTCGAGGCGTTCGTCGCCAAGACCGCCGCGCTGCCCGACAGCGACAACAAGGTCGCGCTCAACCTGCTCTGCGACCTCTACGCGCTCACCACGATCGAGTCCGACCGGGCCTGGTTCATGGAGCACGGACGGCTCTCCATCGCCCGGAGCAAGGCGATCACCCGCGAGGTCAACAGCCTGTGCCGCAAGGTGCGGCCGCTCGCCTCGGACCTGGTCGACGCCTTCGGCATCCCGCGGGAGATGCTCCGCTCCGAGGAGCTGCTCGCGCACGAGGCCGTGGGGGTCGACGGATGAGCCGAGGGCTCGCCCTGGTCCTCCCGGGCCGGGGCTACCCGCCCGCCGCCCCGCTCCTCCACTTCGCCCGCCAGGCGCTGGTCCAGCACGACTTCGCCGCCCGGGCGGTCGCGTGGGCGAGCGACCCGACCACGCCGTCGGAGGACGAGGCGGACTCCTGGGTGCGCAGGCACGTCGAGGAGGCGGTGGCCCAGGAGGGCGGCGCCGAGCCCGCGCTGCTCGTCGGGAAGTCGCTGGGCACTCGCGCCGCGTCGTACGCCGCCGAGCGCGGCGTCCCGGCGATCTGGCTCACCCCGCTGCTCACGGTGCCGGAGGTGGCCGACGCGATCGCCGCCAACCCGGCCCGCCAGCTGGTGGTCGGCGGGCTGGTCGACGAGCTGTGGGACGCCGAGGTCGCCGAGCGCCTGCTCCGGGGCGGCTGCGACGTCCTGGAGATCCCGGACGCGGACCACTCGATGGGCACCAGGGACGCGGTGCGGTCGGCGGAGATCCAGTACGCCGTCGCCGAGGCGACCGAGCTCTTCCTGCGCTCCCTGGGCTGACTGCGGCCCCTCCTCCGCCGGTGGGTGTCACAGATCCCGCCCGGGCGGTGTCTCCCTGTCGAGGACCGGCCGACGAGCGGTCGGCCGCGACGGCAGGAGGAGAGAGATGTCCAGCAGCTTCCGGATCCCCGAGGCCCGGCCCGACGGCGCCTACGGCGCGGTGATGACCCGCGTCGCCCGGCGGATGTGGGGCCAGGTGCCCGACAACGCCTACGTGCTGTGGCACAACCGTGCGGTGCTGCGCGCGGTCTTCGGCTTCGAGCGCAAGGTCGCCTCGTGGTCGGCGCTCGACGCACACCTCAAGACCTATGCCGTGATGGCGTCGGCAGGCAGCATCGGCTGCTCCTGGTGCCTGGACTTCGGCTACTTCATGGCCCGTGAGGAGGGGCTGGACCTGGCGAAGGTCCGCGAGGTGCCGCGCTGGCGCGACTCGACGGCCTTCACCGACCTCGAGCGCGACGTCATGAAGTACGCCGAGGCGATGACCGCCACGCCACCGACGGTGACCGACGAGATGGTCGCCCGCCTGGACGAGGCGCTCGGTCACGCGGCGGTGGTCGAGCTGACGATGATGGTCGCGGTGGAGAACCAGCGGTCCCGGTTCAACTCCGCGATGGGGCTGGCCAGCCAGGGCTACTCGGACGTCTGCGAGCTGCCGCTCGCCGTACCCTCGACGACGTGACCGAGCCGACCGACGCGTTCGTCGCCCACCGCAACCTGCTCTTCACGGTCGCCTACGAGATGCTCGGCTCGGCGGCCGACGCCGAGGACGTGCTCCAGGAGACGTGGCTGCGGTGGGCCGAGGTCGACCACGCCCAGGTGCGGGACCCGCGGGCCTACCTGGTGCAGACCGTCACCCGCCAGGCCCTCAACCGGTTGCGGACCGCCGCCCGCCGCCGCGAGGAGTACGTCGGTCCGTGGCTGCCGGAGCCGCTGCTGACCGTCCCGGACGTGGCCGACGACGTGGAGCTCGCCGAGAGCGTCTCCACCGCGGTGCTGCTCGTCCTGGAGACCCTGACGCCGACCGAGCGGGCGGTCTTCGTGCTGCGCGAGGTCTTCGGCCTGGAGTACGCCGAGATCGCGGCTGCCGTCGACAAGTCGCCGGCCGCGGTGCGCCAGGTGGCGCACCGGGCCCGGGAGCACGTCGCGGCCCGGCGTCCCCGGGCCGTGGTCGCCCCGGCGGAGTCCCGGGCGGTGGTCGAGCGGTTCCGGGCGGCGACGGGCTCCGGGGACCTCCAGCAGCTGATGGACGTGCTGGCCCCCGACGTGGTGCTCCTCAGCGACGGCGGCGGCAAGGTCAGCGCCGCGCTCCGGCCGATCCGCGGCCGCGACAAGGTGCTGCGCTTCCTGACCGGGGTCAGCCCCGAGGGGCTCGAGCTGGTCCCGGTCTGGCTCAACGGGGCGCCCGCGGTCCAGTTCGTCGTCGCCGGCCGGGTCGACGGGATCGGCACCATGCTGGTCCAGGACGGACTGGTGACCGCGCTCTACCTGGTGCGCAACCCGGACAAGCTCGGCTCCCTGGAGACGCCGAACGCCCTGACTCGCTGAGTCAGGGCGTCCGGGTGGTGCTGGGTCAGTTTGTCCGGGTCAGTTCTTCTCGCCGAGGGAGTCGTCGGCGATGTTGGCCAGGTCGCTGCCATGGCCCTCGGTCTTGGCGCGCTCGAACGAGGCGTGGATCTCCGCCTCGGCCTCTTCGCGGCCGGTCCACTCGGCGCCCTCGACGGACTTGCCGGGCTCGAGGTCCTTGTAGACCTCGAAGAAGTGCTGGATCTCCAGCTGGTCGAACTTGGAGACGTCGCCGATGTCCTGCAGGTGCTCCATCCGCGGGTCGTGGGCGGGCACGCAGAGCACCTTGTCGTCGCCGCCGGCCTCGTCGGTCATCCGGAACATGCCGATCGCGCGGCAGGCGATCAGGCAGCCGGGGAACGTCGGGTTGCCGAGGATGACCATCGCGTCGAGCGGGTCGCCGTCCTGGCCCAGGGTGTTCTCGATGTACCCGTAGTCGGCCGGGTAGGCCGTCGAGGTGAAGAGCATCCGGTCGAGGCGGAGGCGCCCCGTCTCGTGGTCGACCTCGTACTTGTTGCGCTCACCCTTGGGGATCTCGACCAGCACGTCGAACTCCAGCACGGATTTCACCTCGTCATCTCTACGTCTCAAGCGGGCTGTGGTCCACGTCGACCAGCGGTTCTCCTGCTGTGCGGTGGAACCGCCAGGACAGTCCCCGGGACGTGACGGGGGTGATTGTCGCGCACAATGGACCCGCACACACAGTCGGGAGGCCCACACGTGCAGCGACGTGATCCAGGTCACACCGGTACTTCGGCGCCGCCCCGACGCAGCCGGGTGCTGCGGTGGGGGCCGGTGCTGCTCGTCGTGCTGCTGCTCGCGGCCGCGGTCGGGGCCCGGCAGACGTCCTGGTCGCCGGCCTTCCTCGCGCCCGCTCCGGAGGCTGCCCCGGCGACCGCGCAGTCGCCGCTGCTCCCGGACCCGCCTGCCCCCGCTCCGGTGGCCGAGGCGGTCGTGCCCGGCGCGCTCGACCCGGCTGCGGTGCGCGCCGCGGTCGGCCAGGGACTGCGCGACGAGGACCTCGGCCCGCACGTGGTGGCCGAGGTGGCCGACCTGGTCGGGAGCGAGCCGGTGCTCACCGCCGGTCGCGGCCCGGTGGTGCCGGCCTCGACCACCAAGCTGCTCACCGGCGTCGCCGTGCTCTCCCTGCTGCCGCCCGAGACCCGGTTCCGGACCCGGGTGGTCACCGGTGCCCGACCCGGTCAGCTGGTGCTGGTCGGCGGCGGCGACCCGCTGCTGGCCTCCGAGCCCGTCGGCCCGGGCGCCTACCCCGAGCGGGCCGACGTGGTCACCCTGGCCGAGCGGACGGCGCAGGCGCTGGCCGCCGACCAGACCGCCGGGACCCGCCCCCGGGTGCGCCTGCGCTACGACACCAGCCTGTTCACCGGGCCCGACGACAACCCCCACTGGCGCCCCGACTACGTCGGCGACCAGATCGTCTCCCGGATCGTCCCGCTCTGGGTCGACGGCGGGCGCGACGACTCGGGCTGGGGCCGCGTCGAGGACCCCGCGCTGAGCGCGGCCCAGCGGTTCGCCGAGGCCCTGCGGGAGAGCGGCGTCCAGGTGATCGGTACGCCGCGTCCCGCGGTCGCCGACCAGACCGCCGAGGAGGTCGCGGCCGTCGAGTCCGCGCCCCTGGACCAGCTGGTCCAGCAGATGGTGGAGGTCAGCGACAACGAGACCGCGGAGGTGCTGGCCCACCACGCCGGCCTCGCGGCCTCGGGGGAGGGCAGCTTCGCCGCCGGCTCGGTGGCGGTCGCCGACGCACTGACCGGGCTGGGGCTCGACGTCTCCGGCGACCGGATCCACGACGGGTCGGGCCTGTCCCGGAAGAACCTGATCTCGGCGAGGACGCTGCTGGAGACCGTGCGGCTCGCCGCCTCGCCCGAGCACCCCGAGCTGCGCGCGGTGGTCGAGGGGCTGCCGGTGGCCGGGTTCAGCGGCTCGCTTACCACCCGGTTCGTCGAGGGGCCGCCGGCCGGTCCCGGCCGCGTCCGGGCCAAGACCGGCACGCTGACCGGGGTGCACGCCCTGGCCGGCCTGGTCACCGACGCCGGGGGCGACGTGATGGCCTTCGTGCTCGCCGCCGACCGGGTGCCGGCCGACCGCAGCCTGGACGCCCGGGAGGCGCTGGACCGGGTGGCCGCCGGGCTGGCCGGTTGCCGGTGCGGGACCGCCGAGACCGCCGGAGGCTCGGGCACGGGCGGCTAGGGTCGCTGCATGGAGTCGCAGGGAATGGTCGACTGGGAGCTGGCCGCACGGATCGGCGCGCGCGCCGCGGGCCCGGGCCCGGTGGTGAGCGCGGCGGAGGCGGACGAGGCGGTCGCCGAGCTGCGGGACGGGGCGAACCGGTCGACCGGGCTGGTCGCGGAGTTCACCGGCCTCGAGGCCGCCTGGGGCGAGGCCCCGGTGCTGGTGGTCGACCGGGCCGGCTGGGTCCGGGCCAACGCCGACAGCTTCGCCCGGGTGATCGACCCGCTGGCCTCGCGGCTGACCGACGGCAAGCCGACCCCCAGCGGGATCGTCAAGGCGGTCGGCTCCCGGGTCACCGCCGCGGAGGTGGGCGGGCTGCTCGGCTTCCTCGGCGGCAAGGTGCTCGGCCAGTTCGACCCCTTCCACGAGCCGGCCGGCCGGCTGCTGCTCGTGGCTCCCAACGTGGTGCACGTGGAGCGCGAGCTGCGCGCCGACCCGCACGACTTCCGGCTCTGGGTCTGCCTGCACGAGGAGACCCACCGGGTCCAGTTCACCGCCGTCCCGTGGATGCGCCAGCACCTGTTCTCGCTGATGGACCAGGTGGTCGGCGCGGTCCAGCCCGACACCATGGTCGCGGACGTGGTCAGCCGCGCCTCCCAGCTGGTCCGCGCGACCCGGGGCACCGACGGCGAGCGCGGCGGGAGCCTGCTGGAGCTGATCGGCTCCCCGGAGCAGCGGGCGCTGATCGACCAGGTCACCGGGGTGATGTCCCTGCTCGAGGGGCACGCCGACGTGGTGATGGACGGCGTGGGGCCGGAGGTGATCGGCTCGGTCGCCTCGATCCGGAGCAAGTTCAACGCCCGGCGCGGCGGGACCGGCACCCTGGACCGGCTGCTGCGCCGGCTCCTGGGCCTGGACGCCAAGATGGCGCAGTACCGCGACGGTGCGGCGTTCGTGCGCACGGTGATCGACCAGGTCGGCATGGAGGGCTTCAACGCGGTGTGGGCCGACCCGTCGCACCTGCCCACCAAGGACGAGATCCACGCCCCGGCGACCTGGGTCGCCCGGGTGCACGGCTGACCCGGGGCCCGGACGTGGGAGGTCCCGACCCGGCGGTCGCCGCCTGCCGCGTGGCGGTACGCCGCGCGCTGGCCGACCTGCGCGCCCAGCAGCCCGGCACCCTCGTGGTGGCCTGCAGCGGGGGAGCGGACTCCCTGGCGCTGCTGGCGGCCTGCGTCTTCGAGGCCCGCGCCCGCGACGCCGACCCCGGCTGGCGGGTGGTCGGCGCCACCGTCGACCACGGCCTGCAGGAGGGTTCCGCCGAGCAGGCCCAGCGGGTGCTGGCGCAGATGGAGGCGCTCGGGGTGGACGAGACGTTCAGCGCCCGGGTCCGGGTCAACGCCGCGGGCCAGGGGCCGGAGGCTGCGGCCCGCGAGGCCCGGTACGCCGTGCTGGGCGAGATCGCCGCCCGCACCCAGGCCGCCGCGGTGCTGCTGGGCCACACCCTCGACGACCAGGCCGAGACCGTGCTGCTCGGGCTGGGCCGGGGCAGCGGCGGCCGGTCGATCGCCGGGATGCGCCGCGAGCTGGTCCGGGACGGGACCCGCTACCTGCGCCCGCTGCTCGACGTACGGCGCGGTGCGACCGAGGCCGCCTGCCGGGCCCAGGGCCTGGACTTCTGGGTCGACCCGCACAACAGCGACCCCCGGTTCCTGCGGGCGCGGGTGCGCCACGACGTGCTGCCGGTGCTCGAGCGCGAGCTCGGGCCGGGGGTCACCGAGACCCTGGCCCGGACCGCCGACTCGCTGCGCGCCGACATGGAGGCGCTCGACGAGCTCACCGACGCCGCGCTGGCCGCTCCGGGGGCGCTGGAGGTGGCGTCGCTGGCCGCGCTGCCGGTGGCGCTGCGCCGGCGGGTGCTGCGGGCGGCCGCGGTCCGGGCCGGCGCGCTGGACGGCGAGCTCTTCGCCGCCCACGTGCTCGCCCTCGACGAGCTGGTCACCCGCTGGCGCGGACAGCGCTGGGTGGACCTGCCCGGGCATCTGCGCGCCCTGCGCCGCGAGGGCCGCATCGAGTTCGAGCACGCCGTCGGCCCGGGTTCGGCGCGGGGTTAGGGTACGCGTCATGGAAGCCACCGATGTCGAGAACGATCTGGTCAACGTGCTCTTCACCGAGGATGCGATCCAGGCCCGCCTCAAGGAGATGGCCCTGCAGATCGCGGACGACTACCAGGGCCGCGACATCCTGATGGTCGGCGTGCTCCGTGGCGCGGTGATGGTCATGGCCGACCTGGCCCGGGCGCTGCCGGTGCACGTGGAGATGGACTGGATGGCGATCAGCTCCTACGGCGCGGGCACCAAGTCCAGCGGCGTGGTGCGGATCCTCAAGGACCTGGACACCGACATCAGCGGCCGGGACGTGCTGATCGTCGACGAGATCATCGACACCGGGCTCACGCTGAGCTGGCTGGTCAACAGCCTGAGCACCCGCAACCCGGCCTCGATCGAGATCGCCACGCTGCTGCGCAAGCCGGAGGCTCTCTCCATGCCGGTGGAGCCGAAGTACATCGGCTGGGACATCCCCAACGAGTTCGTCGTGGGGTACGGCCTGGACTACCAGGAGCGGTACCGCAACCTGCGCGACATCGGCACGCTCGCCCCGCACGTCTACTCCTGAGCCGCTTCTCATCCTGCGCGCTGCGGGCGTCTACCGCCTCCGCTGGGACGAGGCAGGTACCGTCGTGTTGCAACAAACTCCTTCGTCCTGATCGCGAAAGAAGCCTGTGAAGCGCATTTTCAAGGGTCCCTGGCTGTGGATGGTCATCGCCGCCCTCGGTGTCCTGCTGGCCATCCAGTTCCTCGCGCCCAACGACGGGTACGACGAGATCACCACCGCGGAGATGAACGACTACATCGCCGCAGGTCAGGTCGACGAGATCACCTTCGTCGACGGTGACCAGGAGGTCCGTGCCACGCTCGACAAGGACGTGCGCGACGGCTCCGACAAGGTCGTCTCGTTCTGGCTGACCGGCACCCAGGCCGACATCGAGAAGGCCGTCGCCAAGCAGTACGAGGCGGGTGACATCAAGGAGTACAACACCGAGGTCCCCAAGCCCAGCGTGATCGGCTCGATCCTGCTGACGCTGCTGCCCTTCGTGCTGATCGTGCTGCTGTTCATCTTCCTGATGAACCAGGCCCAGGGCGGCGGCGGCCGCGGCGTGATGCAGTTCGCCAAGTCCAAGGCGAAGCTGATCAGCAAGGACATGCCGAAGACCACCTTCACCGACGTCGCCGGCTGCGAGGAGGCGATCGAGGAGCTCGGGGAGATCAAGGAGTTCCTCGCCGAGCCCGCCAAGTTCCAGGCGGTCGGCGCCAAGATCCCCAAGGGCGTCCTGCTCTACGGCCCGCCCGGCACCGGCAAGACGCTGCTGGCCCGCGCCGTGGCCGGCGAGGCCGGGGTGCCGTTCTACTCGATCTCGGGGTCGGACTTCGTCGAGATGTTCGTCGGCGTCGGCGCCTCCCGGGTGCGCGACCTGTTCGAGCAGGCCAAGGAGAACGCCCCCGCGATCGTCTTCATCGACGAGATCGACGCCGTCGGCCGCCACCGCGGCGCCGGCATGGGCGGCGGCCACGACGAGCGCGAGCAGACCCTCAACCAGCTGCTCGTCGAGATGGACGGCTTCGACGTGCGCGGCGGGGTCATCCTGATCGCGGCCACCAACCGGCCCGACGTCCTGGACCCGGCGCTGCTGCGGCCCGGCCGCTTCGACCGGCAGATCCAGGTCGACGCCCCGGACCTGCACGGACGCCACCAGATCCTCCAGGTGCACTCGCGCGGCAAGCCGATGGCGCCCGACATCGACCTGCTCAGCGTGGCCCGCCGGACCCCCGGGTTCACCGGTGCCGACCTGGCCAACGTGCTCAACGAGGCGGCGCTGCTGACCGCCCGCTCCAACGAGAAGCTGATCACCGACGAGAACCTCGACGAGGCCATCGACCGGGTGATCGCGGGCCCGCAGCGGCGTACCCGCCTGATGAGCGAGAAGGAGAAGCTCATCACCGCCTACCACGAGGGCGGCCACGCCCTGGTCGCGGCGGCGCTGCCCGGTACCGACCCGGTGCACAAGGTGACGATCCTGCCGCGCGGGCGGGCGCTGGGCTACACGATGGTGCTGCCCGACGAGGACAAGTACTCCACCACCCGCAGCGAGATGCTGGACAAGCTGGCCTACATGCTCGGCGGCCGGGCGGCCGAGGAGATGGTCTTCCACGACCCGACCACCGGCGCCGGCAACGACATCGAGAAGGCCACCAACCTGGCCCGCGCGATGGTCACCCAGTACGGCATGACCGAGCGGCTGGGCGCGATCAAGCTCGGCGAGACCCAGGGCGAGCCGTTCCTGGGCCGCGACATGGGCCACCAGCGCAACTACTCCGAGGAGGTCGCCGCGGCGGTCGACGAGGAGACCAAGAACCTGCTGGCCACCGCCCACCAGGAGGCCTTCGACATCCTGGTCGAGAACCGCGACGTCCTGGACGCGCTGGTGCTCGAGCTGATGGACAAGGAGACGCTCGACAAGGCCGAGATCGCCAGGATCTTCGAGGCACTGCGGCTGCGGCCCCGTCGTCCCGCGTGGACGGGTAGCCCGACCCGTACGCCGTCGGACATCCCGCCGGTGGAGATCCCGCAGGCGATCCGTGACCGGGCCAAGGCCAACGGCACCACCACCGACCAGGAGTCGGAGAGCAACGTCATCCTCACGCCGCCGGGCAGTGAGGGCGACGTGCACGGAGGGATGCCACCCACCGGCTCCACGCCGACCCCGCCCAGCCCCGGGGCAGGCGCGTGACCGACCGGATCGGCCTGGTGGCGCGCGACCCCGACTCGGTGCCCGACTTCGACCACGACCGGGCCGAGGCAGCGGTCCGGGAGCTGCTGGCCGCGATGGGGGAGGACGTCGAGCGCGAGGGGCTGCGGGAGACGCCGGCCCGGGTCGCCCGTGCGTACGCCGAGCTCACCCAGGGCCTGCGGCAGCGGCCGGAGGACGTGCTGAGCACGGTCTTCGACCTCGGGCACGACGAGATGGTGCTGGTCCGCGACATCGAGCTCTGGTCGATGTGCGAGCACCACCTGGTGCCGTTCACCGGCGTGGCGCACGTGGGCTACATCCCGGCCGAGAGCGGCAAGATCACCGGCCTGTCCAAGCTGGCCCGGCTGGTCGACGTCTACGCCAAGCGGCCCCAGGTCCAGGAGCGGCTCACCACCCAGGTGGCCGACGCGATGATGGGGATCCTCGAGGCCCGGGGCGTGATCGTGGTGATCGAGGCCGAGCACCTGTGCATGACCATGCGGGGGGTGCGCAAGGCCGGCGCCCGCACCATCACCTCGGCGGTGCGCGGCATCATGCACAACGCGGCCACCCGCAGCGAGGCGATGGCACTGATCCGGTCCGGCACCCGGTGAGCCGGCCGGAGCCGGCCGGTCGCCCGCTCGTGATGGGCATCGTGAACGTGACCCCGGACTCCTTCTCCGACGGCGGCCGCTGGGCCGACCGGGACTCCGCGGTCGCGCACGGGCTCGAGCTGGTCGCGCAGGGTGCCGACATCCTCGACATCGGCGGCGAGTCGACCCGTCCCGGCGCCACCCGGCCGCTGGTGGCCGAGGAGCTGGACCGGGTGGTCCCGGTGATCGCCGAGCTGGCCGCGTCCGGTGCCCTGGTCTCGGTCGACACCATGCGGGCCGAGGTCGCCCGGGCCGCGGTCGCGGCCGGCGCCCGGATCGTCAACGACGTCAGCGGCGGCCTCGCCGACCCCCGGATGATCCCGGTGGTGGCCGACTCCGACGCGACCTTCGTGGCCATGCACTGGCGGGCCCACGCCGAGCACATGGACTCCTTCACCACCTACCCCGACGGCGTGGTCGCCGGGGTGCGCCGGGAGCTCGCCGAGCGGCTGGCGGCACTGCGCGCCGCCGGTGTCCCCGACGAGCGGATCGTGGTCGACCCCGGGCTGGGGTTCGCCAAGACGGCCGAGCACAACTGGGAGCTGCTGGCCGCCCTCGACGAGCTGGCCTCCCTGGGGCTCCCGCTGCTCGTGGGCGCCTCCCGCAAGGGGTTCCTGGGCCGGCTGCTGGCGGACGCCGACGGCGTCCCCCGCCCGGTCGACCAGCGCGAGCACGCGGGGTCGGCGCTGGCGGTCCTGATGGCCCAGCAGGGGGTCTGGGGTCTGCGCGTGCACGACGTCCGTGCGACCCTCGACGCGCTGACCGTGTGGCAACGACTCGAAGGAGGGGCCCGATGACCGACGAGCTGACCATCACCGGGCTCGAGTGCTGGGGCCACCACGGCGTCTTCGACTTCGAGCGCCGCCAGGGGCAGAAGTTCGTCGTCGACCTCACCCTCGGCGTCGACACCTCGGTCGCCGCGGCAAGCGACGACCTGAGCGACACCGTCGACTACGGCACGCTGGCCGGACGCGTCAAGAACGCGGTGGAGAGCGACCCGGTCGACCTGATCGAGACCCTCGCGCAGCGACTCGCTGATGTGGCGCTGGGGCAGGACCGTGTTGAATGGGTGCGGGTACGGGTGCACAAGCCCGACGCGCCCATCGACGCCACGTTCGGCGACGTGACGCTGACCATCACCAGGAGCAAGGGGACCGACCAGTGACAGAGACGCCCAACCCGCACATCGTGGACGCCGACTTCCTGACCGGCGAGATGCACCCGATCCGTCGGGTCGTCATCGCGCTCGGGTCGAACCTCGGCGAGCGGATGGCGGCGCTGCAAGGGGCGGTGGACGCGCTGGCCGACACCCCCGACGTCTGGCTCACCAGCGTCTCCGACGTCTACGAGACCGACCCGGTGGACGCCCCCGAGGGCTCCAAGCCGTACCTCAACGCGGTCGTGCTGCTCGACACCACGCTGCCGGCCCACCGCCTGATGGAGCGGGCGCTGGCCGTGGAGATCGCCTTCGACCGCGAGCGCAGCGACGTGCGCAACGCCCCGCGCACCCTGGACGTGGACCTGATCCAGGTCGGGGACCGGCGCGCCGACGACGACCTGCTCCGTCTTCCGCACCCCCGCGCCGGCCAGCGCGGCTTCGTGCTCAAGCCGTGGCACGACCTCGAGCCGGACGCCGTGCTGCTGGACTCCGGCCCGATCGCCGAGCTGCTCGAGCAGGTGGACCTCTCCGGGGTCCGCAAGCGCGAGGACCTCTCGCTCGAGCTCCACTGAGCGACGAGACGCACCGGTCCCGCAGATGACCGCCCTGCCGCCGGAGCCGCCCGACCCGGGGTCACCCCGGCCGGGCGAGGAGCCGCCGGACGAGCCGGGCGGGCCGAGCAGCCTGCGCCCCCTGGGCCCGGGCCCGCTCACCGCGGCGGTGATCCTCGGCCTGGTGCTGGGCTGGCTGTGGCACCCGGTCGCCGAGCGGCTGACCGGCACCGCCCCGGTGCTCGCCTGGGGCCAGGCACTGGCGCTCTTCTTCGTCGCGCTCATCCTCGGTGCGGTCGCCCTGGTGACCTGGCGGGCGGTGCACGTGCGCCGGGAGCGGATGGAGGCCCGGCGGATGGTCAACCGGCTGGTGCTGGCCCGGGCCTGCCTGCTCGTGGGCGCCCTGCTGGCCGGCATCTACACCGGCTACCTGGTCTCCTGGCTGGGCTCCCCGGCCGAGCTGGCCGACGACCGGATCCGGCACGCGGGAGCCGCTGCGCTGGGTGGTGTGACGATCGTCGTCACGGCGAAGCTGCTCGAACGCGCGTGTCGCGTCCCGAAAGGCAACCCTCACCTCTAGCCTGAGGGTCATGACTTCCCCGTCTGCTCGTTCCAGCGCCCGCCGACGTCAGCGCAGCACGCGCCTCACCGTCGCCAGCGGTTTGCTGCTGCTCGCGGCCGTCCTCGTCTTCGGGGCGATCGCCACTGGCCAGTACCTCCTGGTCCTCCTCGCCGCGCTTGCCGCGCTCGTGCTGGGCGCCGCCGCGACCCGGATCACCTACTCCGAGCTGGTGCAGACCCGCCGTGACGCCGCGATGGACCGCGCGCAGCAGGCGCAGGCCTACCGCGACATCACCGCCCGGCGGACGGCGGAGAGCGCGGCGTTCGCCGCGGACATGCAGACCCGGATCGAGGAGCGCGAGGAGACCATCGGTCACCTCGAGAGCGAGCTGGGCAAGGCGCTGGAGCGCGCCGCCACCGCGACGCTGAAGATGAACGCCGAGGCCCGCCGCGCCGACGTGGCCGAGCTGGAGGGCCTCAAGCTCAGCGAGGTGCTGGAGAGCTCCGAGCAGCGCGCCGCCGAGGCGGTCGTCCGGGTCGCCGAGCTGGAGGCGGAGATCGACGCCCTGCGGGCCGAGCTGGAGGCCTGGCAGGCCGCGGCGAGCCGGGCGGCGTACAAGCGCGCCTGACCTGACGAACGAGAGCGGGACGTCCCCCGTGGCTCGGCCCCGACCACCCCGGTCGGAGCGCCGGACCGCGGGGGACTTGCCATGTCCTGGAGTGTCGTACGGAACAATCGCCCTGTGATCCCCGACGACAACAGGTTCGAGAGTGACCCCGACGCCGCGCTGCCGGACGACCCCGGACTGCCGGAGGGATGGGTCGCCGAGCCGCCGGACGGGGACTCCGCCGCCGACGTCGCCCGGCTCACCTGGCTGCTGCGCGAGCACGAGCGGACCGCCCGCGGCTGGGCCGGGGCGAGCGAGCAGGACGTGCTGGTCGAGGTCTCCAGCCACGGGCTGGCGATGCGGGAGAACCTGGTCATCCGCGACGCCGAGGGCCAGATCCGCGCCTGGGCGAGCGTGCACGACCGCTCCCTGGGGCGGATGCTCTACGTGCACGTCGTCGACCGCACGATGACCGACTCCGAGGCCCGGCGCTGCTCGCGGGTGATGTTCGACTGGGCCGAGCTGCAGGCGCGCACCGTGGGCGCGGCCCGCGGCGTGAAGACCCAGCAGATCGACACCGGGACCTTCGAGGGTGACGAGCGTCAGCACGCCTTCCTCGTCGAGCGGGGGTTCGAGAAGGTCCGCACCTGGTGGCAGATGAGCCGCCCGGTGACCGCGGAGGAGGAGGAGCTGGTCTCCGACCCCGAGCACTGGGAGGACCGCGGTGTGCGGTTCCGGGCCGTCGCCCGCCAGGGCGACGGTATGCCCGACGAGGCCGACCTGCGCGCGGTGCACGACGTCCTCGAGGGCGCCTTCACCGACCACTTCAACTCCTCGGAGGAGACCTTCGAGGAGTTCGTGCACCGGCTCCGGGAGGATCCCGGGCACCGCTGGGACCACTGGTGGCTGGCCGAGCTGCTCGACGGGGAGACTCCCGAGCCGTGCGGCGCCCTGGTGGGCACCGTCTCGGAGTCGCCGCGCGGCCCCAACGGGTCCTACGTCTCCTACCTCGGCGTGCTCGAGTCGGCCCGGGGACGGGGCGTGGCCAAGGGGCTGCTGCGCACGGTGATCGCCGACGCCGCGGCCCGGGGCCGGGACCGGGTGGGGCTCGAGGTGGACGCCGACTCGCCCACGGGGGCGGAGGGGCTCTACGTCTCCATGGGCTGGGAGACCCGGTACGTCACCGAGTCCTGGCACAAGGACGTGCCGGTCACCGCCTGAGCGAGGCGCGCAGCTGGGCGTGCACCCCGGCCGGGGTGAGCACGCCCAGGAAGATCGGGCCGCGGCGTACGCCGAGCATCGACCGGTCCTCGCGCAGCATCAGCGCCAGCGCCTCCTCGAGGGTGGAGTCGATGCCGATCGCGGCGCCCAGCTGCCCGCCGGTCACCCCGTCCAGCGGTTCCAGGTGCGCCTCGTCGATCGGGGTCACCGAGAGCCGGCGCAGGCCGCGGGTGGCCCCGACGAAGTCCTCGACGAAGTCGTCGGCCGGGTGGGCCAGCAGCTCCTGCGGGGTGCCGTACTGGGCGAGCCGGCCACCCTCGGCGAAGACGGCCACCCGGTCGCCCATCCGCACCGCCTCGTCGATGTCGTGGGTGACCAGCAGCACCGTCTTGCCCAGGTCGCGCTGGAGCCGGGAGAACTCGTCCTGGAGCCGGGTCCGCACCACCGGGTCGACCGCGCCGAACGGCTCGTCCATCAGCAGCACCGGCGGGTCGGCGGCCAGCGCCCGGGCCACCCCCACCCGCTGCCGCTGACCGCCGGAGAGCTGGTGCGGGTAGCGCTGCCCGTAGAGGTCGGGGTCCAGGCCCACGGTGGCCAGCAACTCGCGCGCCCGCTCCCGGGCCGTCGCCTTGGACTCCCCGTGCAGCAGCGGCACGGTCATCACGTTGGCCTCCACCCGCTGGTGCGGGAAGAGCCCCACCTGCTGGATGACGTAGCCGATGTTGCGGCGCAGGGCGTGCGGGTCGACGTCGGTCACGTCCTGGCCGTCGACCAGGATCCGGCCGGTGGTCGGCTCGATCAGCCGGTTGACCATCTTCAGCGTCGTCGACTTGCCGCAGCCCGAGGGGCCGACCAGGCAGACCAGCTCGCCGCGGGCCACGTCGAGGTCGAGCTCGACCACGGCGACCGTGCCGTCGTCGTACGTCTTCCCGACGCCGCGCAGGGAGAGCATCGGCGTGTCCGACCCGGTAGCGTCCATGCCCGTGACCCTACTGGCCGAGCCTTCCTGCTACAGCAGGCTGCGCAACGACTGGTGGTGTCCCGAGTACGTCGTCGACCGGCGCGAGGAGATCCTCGACGCCACCGCCCAGCACCTGGCCCTGACCGTGAGCGCGGTGCTGCTCGGCCTGCTGCTCGCCGTCCCGCTGGCGCTGCTCGCACGCCGGGTGCCCCGCGTGGAGGCGGGCGTGCTGGGTGTGACCACCGGGATCTACACGATCCCCTCGCTGGCCCTGTTCCCGTTGCTGCTGCCGTTCACCGGGCTGAGCGCGACCACGGTGGTGATCGGGCTCGCGCTCTACGCCCTGACCATCCTGGTCCGGGCGATCCTCGACGGCCTGCGCGCCGTTCCCGACGACGTCCGGGAGTCGGCCACCGGGATGGGCTACTCACCGGGCCGGCGGCTGCTCCGGGTCGAGCTGCCGCTCGCGCTGCCCGTGCTGATGGCCGGGATCCGGGTGGCCACGGTCTCCACGGTGGCGCTGACCACGGTCGGGGCGCTGGTCTCCTACGGCGGCCTGGGCAACCTGCTGGTCACCGGGGTCGAGGAGTCCTTCCGCGCGCAGGTGCTCACCGCCTCGGTGCTCTGCGTGCTGCTGGCCTTCGCGCTGGACGCCCTGCTCGTGCTGGTCCAGCGGCTGCTGACCCCCTGGGTGCGCGCATGAACGTGCTCGCCGACACCTGGGCCTATCTTCGCGACCCCGACAGCTGGCTGGGGCCCGGCGCGATGCTCGACCTGCTCTGGCAGCAGCTGCTGCTCACCGGGACGGCGCTGGCGGTCGCGGTGGCCCTCGGCCTGCCGCTGGCGCTCTGGCTCGGCCACCTGGGCCGCGGCGGGTTCGTGGCGATCAACGTCTCGGCCGTGGGTCGGGCGGTGCCCACCTTCGCGCTGCTGGCGATCCTGGTCGCCGCCGACTGGCCGGGCAGCGACACCCTGGGGCCCTACGGCCGGGCCGGCCTGGCCACCCTGATCGCGCTCACGCTCTTCGCGCTGCCCCCGCTGATCACCAACGCCTACGTGGCGATGACCGAGGTGCCCGCCGACGTGAAGGAGGCGGCCCGGGGGATGGGGATGACGGGGCGGCAGCGGTTCTGGCGCGCCGAGCTCCCGCTGGCGCTGCCGCTGGTGCTCGGCGGGGTCCGGCTGGCGCTGGTCCAGGTCTGGGCGACCGCCACCATCGCCGCCCTGGTCGCCGGCCCGGGGCTGGGCCGGGTGATCACCGACGGCTTCTACCGCAACGACTACGGCCAGGGGCTCGCCGGCGCCGTGGTGGTGGCGGTGGTCGCGCTGGTGTTGGAGATCGTCGCCGCGCGGGTACAACGCCTCAGCCGGCCCACCGACCGCCGACCAGACCCCCTCAGCGTCAACCCCGGGAGAGAACGATGACCGCTCCGCGCACCCGCAGCCCCCGCCGACTGCTCGCCTCGGCGGCCGTCCTCTCCCTGGCCGTGCTGGCCGGCGCCTGCGCCGGCGACGACCTGTCCTCGGACGAGGCCGGGAACGACGAGGGTGGCGGGAGCCAGGGCAGCGTGACCCTGGCCAGCCAGAACTTCGGCGAGGCCGCCCTGGTCACCGCCATGTACGCCGAGGTGCTCGAGGACGCCGGGTACGACGTGACCACCAAGCTGGTCGGCTCCCGGGCGGTCTACATGGAGGAGTTCCCCGGCGAGGTCGACGTCGTCCCGGAGTACGTGGCGGGCATCTCCGACTACCTCAACACCAGCGCCGACGGCGCCGACGCCGAGCCGATCACCACCAACGACGCCGCCGAGTCGATCGACGCCGCCCAGCCGCTGCTGGACGACGCGGGGATCACCCTGCTGGAGCCCTCCGAGGCGACCTCCCAGAACGCGTACTTCGTCACCACCGAGCGCGCCGAGGCCGAGGACCTCACCGCCCTCTCGGACCTGGAGGGCGAGAAGGTCGTGCTGGCCGCGGCCCCCGACTGCGAGGGGCGCGACGACTGCGAGAAGGGCCTGGCGGAGACCTACGGCATCGACGTCACCGAGCTGCTCCCGCTCGGCTTCGGCAGCCCGCAGACCTACCAGGCGGTGATCGACGGCGAGGCCGACCTCGGCCAGAGCGGCACCCTGGACGGGACGCTGGAGTCCCAGGGCCTCGTGCTGCTCGAGGACGACCGCGGCATCCAGCCCGCGCAGAACCTGGTGCCGGCGGTCTCCACCGAGTTCCTCGACGCCAACCCCGACGTGCAGGACCGGCTGGAGGGGCTGATGGGGGCGCTGGACAACGAGACCCTCGGCGACCTGATCGCGCGGGTCACCGTCGACCGGGAGAAGCCGGAGGACGTGGCGAGCGAGTGGCTGCAGGAGCAGGGCCTGGTCTCCTAGGCGCTGGCCTTCGTATCCCGGGCCCGGCGGGCGGCCAGCCACCCGTCCGGGTAGCGGCGCTCCCACAGGTGACAGCCGACCAGGACCGCCACCACGGCCAGCAGCCCGGCGATCACGTCGACCACGTAGTGCTCGGCGTAGTAGACCAGCGTGAACGACATCAGCAGCGGGTAGAGCGGCAGCAGCCAGCGCAGCGTCCGGACCAGCCGGGACCCGTGGCGCATCCGGAGCATCGCGTACGCCGTGACCAGGATGGCGACGCCGGCGTGCAGCGAGGGCATCGCGGCGACCTTGTTGCTCACCACCGACATCTGGTGGTGCAGCCCGCTGGCCGGGCTCAGGTCGAACCAGCCGCGGGCGGTGATCCGGGCGATGTCCGGGGTCAGGTAGCCGTCCAGCGCGGCCATCCACGGCGGGGCCATCGGGTAGGTGATGTAGATGACCAGGGCCAGCATGTTCAGGCTCAGGTAGCGGCGCATGAACGGGACCCACGCGTCCCGGTTGCGCACCCACAGCACCGCCGCGATCACCGGGGCCACGACGAAGTGGGTGTAGTAGACGGTGGTGAACCCGACGTCGTACCAGGCGGGCGGGGTGGTGCGCAGGCACGGGTCGCCGCACAGCCAGCCCTGCAGTGCCTCGGTCGGCAGGGTCCCGCCGAAGAGCGCGCGGTCGGCCTCGATCGGCTCGGTCACGTGCACGGTGGCGAAGCCGAGGTCGTCGGCGATGCCCCGGCTGTAGAGGTAGACGGTGAGCAGCACCAGCGGCAGCGACCAGTCGCGGAGGAAGGCCAGGTGGTCACGCCAGGGCGCCTGGATGTGCCAGGCGACGGTGCCGGCGAACAGGAAGCCGAAGACCTGGTACGTCGAGCGCGGCGGCGCGAGCACCACGCTCCAGGCGACGAGCACGGCGAGGAAGACCAGCATGGCCAGCGTCCGGGCTCTCCGGCTGGTCGGGCCGTAGCGGGGCGGGGCCACCACGGGCGGCGGGACCGTCCCGGTCGCGCTGGGGGCCGGAGCGGACTGGGTGCGTGGGCTCATGGGCGCGGCTGCTCGTGCGGCGCGATCTCCAGCGCGGAGTCGGGCACGCTGGCCGCGCGGACCACGTCACCGGGGATGGCCAGCCGCAGACCGTCGTAGGTGCGGGGCGGCGGACCGGTCAGCGAGGTGAACCAGGTGATCAGGGCCTCCGCGTCCGCTCGCCGGTTGCGCTCGACCAGGTAGCCGCAGGACCGGTGAACCGGGGGGAGCCCGGAGTGCACCAGCGAGCGTTCGCCCCACAGCTGGCCGATGCCCTCGCGCAGCAGCTCCCACCAGGCGTCCGAGCAGCCGGGGATGACCAGGAAGTAGCGCCACAGGTCGCCCGGCAGCACCCGGTCGACGAAGACCCGGGTCACTGCCGGGTCGCCGTGCGCGAGCACGGACTCGAGCGCCATCTGCTTGGTCGCCCACCGGTCGACCAGGTCGGAGACCTCGCGCCTCTGCTGGGTGATCGAGCTGCCGTCGGTGCGGATGCGCCAGTGGTAGACCGGCGCCTGGAGCACGTCGAACGTGCCGGCCAGGTAGGCGCGGGTGGTGGCCGGCTGGTCCTCGTAGTGGACCTGCTCGGGCCAGGAGAGCTGCTGGGCGTCCCAGAAGGAGCGCCGGAAGAGCTTGTTCCAGGCGAAGACGTCGCCGAGGATCTCCGGGTGCTCTCCGACCCGCGCCCGGGTCCGGCCCGGGGTGTGCAGCCGGCGCATCCACGGCGGCTCGTGCAGCCCGGCGCCGTCGGGCGGGGGCGCCTCCCAGCGCAGCACGGAGCCGGTGGCGAAGTCCGAGCCGCTCTCCTCCAGCGACCCCACCAGGTCGGCCAGGGCGTTCGCCGGCAGCACGTCGTCGGAGTCCAGGAAGGCGAGGTAGTCGCAGTCCAGCGCGGCGGTACCGGCGTTGCGGGCCGCGCCCAGCCCGCCGTTGGGGGTGTGCAGGACGGTGATCCGGGAGTCGCGCGCGGCGTACTCCTCGGCGATCTCGCCGCAGCGGTCCGGCGAGCCGTCGTCGACCACCACGGCCCGCCAGGTCGTGTGCTGCTGGGCGATCAGGCTGTCCAGTGCCTCGGGCAGCCACTGCTCGACGCCGTACGCCGGCACCACGACCCCCACCTCGGGCGAGCGTCCGCGCCGGCGGAGCAGGGACCACTTCATGGGGACGAGCCTAGAGCAGCAGGGCGCGACCCGGAGCGTCTCCCGGTGCCCCCGCGCGTACGTCGGGACCTCGGATAGGCTCACCGACCGTGACTGGAGCAGGAGCTGTCGGCGGCGTCCCCGGGCGTGCGCCCGACGAGATGAACACCGACGGAGTGCCACGCAAGGTCCTCTTCGTGGCCGGGGCCGGACGCAGCGGCACCAGCACGCTCGCCGGCATCCTCAGCCTGCTGGGCATGCACGTGCCCAAGCCCGAGGTGCAGGCCGACGCCAGCAACCCCAAGGGGTTCGGCGAGCCCGCCTGGGCGGTCGAGGTGCACGACCAGTGGCTGCGCGAGGCCGGCGTCCAGGTGAGCGACTCGCGCCCCTCGGCGTGGTTCGAGACCGGCCGGATCGCCAGCCGCGAGCCCGCCCGCATCCGGGTCTCGGACTGGCTGGAGGGCCACTTCGCCGAGCACCCCGAGCTGGTCGTCAAGGACCCGCGGCTCAGCTGGTTCCTCGGCCTGTGGCGGGTCGCGGCGATCCGCACCGGCGCCACCCCGGTCTTCGCCACCATGCTCCGCCCGCCGGCCGAGGTGGTCGGCAGCAAGCAGAAGTACTACGCCAACAAGCTCGGCTCCGCGCACCTGGCCGCGAGCTGGCTCAACATGCTGCTGCACACCGAGAAGGCCACGCGGGAGTCCCTCAGCGGGTCGACGGTCGGCGGCGGCCGCGCCTTCGTCCGCTACGAGGACCTGCTCAGCGACTGGGTCAGGACGACCATGGCGCTGGGCCACAAGCTCGACGTGCAGTCGGTGATCCACACCCGCAGCGACCAGATCCGCGAGGTGCACCGGTTCATCGACCCGAGCCTGCGCCGGGTCAGCCTGACCCTCGACGACCTGTCGCTGCCGCCCCGGCTGCACGAGCTGGTCTCCGAGACCTGGGCGGAGCTCAACAAGCTCGCCGACGAGGGCGGGGACACGCCGCAGGCGCACGCCACCCTCGACCAGCTCCGGGAGGCCTACACCGCCCTCTATGAGGAGTCCGAGGCGATCTCCAAGTCGTCGGTGGTCGCGGCCCGCATCGACCAGGCCCGGCAGGACGCGGAGGCCGCCGGCCCGGCCGGCAGGCCCGCGCTGACCGACCTGGTGCCGCACGAGGTGCGCGCCAAGATCCCGCCGTCGGTGCGCCGGGGCGTGCGCAAGGCGCTGGGACGCGAGCGGGCCTCCGAATGATCCCCATCGGGCAGGGTGAGGGCCTCATCAATCTCGAGGGGCACACCGAGTTCGACATCACCTGGCCCTGGCGGCGGCCCGGCGGGCTGGCGCGCGGCGCCACCGCCGTGCTCCGGGTCAAGAACGAGGCCCCGGGGCTGAGGTTCGTGCTGCCGCCGCTGCTGCGCGCCGTCGACCACGTGCTGCTGGTCGACAACAACTCCACCGACGGCACCGCGGACGAGGCGGTCCGGGTCGCCGAGGCCGCCGGCCGGTCGGAGAAGCTGACCGTGCGCTCCTACCCCTTCGACGTGGCCCGCGCCGGCGCGGAGCACCTGGCGGTGCACGAACGCTCGGTCCACTCGCTGGCGTACTTCTACAACTGGTGCTTCTCGCACGTGCGCACCCGCTACAGCTGGAAGTGGGACGGCGACATGGTGCTGACCACCGAGGGCGAGGTCTCGATGGGTGACCTCTCCTGGCAGGTCGGCACCACGGACGCGGTCATCCGTTTCCCGCGCCACGGCCTGTACGTCGAGTCCGACCGCCGCGCGTTCCTCGACCTGGGCCTGCGCAACATCGAGGAGTGGGGCTTCCCGATGAGCCCGGACTTCGTCTACTCCAAGGCTCCCGAGTGGGAGATCCGCACCACGCCGGAGCGGTTCGAGATGTTCGCCCTGCCCCAGGGCCTGTGCGTGGAGCTGAAGTGGCTCGACGGCGACGAGTTCGCCCACTGGACCGACCCGCAGTCGTTCGCCACCAGCCTGCGCAACCGGCGCAAGCGCCGGGAGTGGACGGTCTGGAACGCCCTGCAGGAGGGCACGGTGCCCGAGGGCGTGGTGGAGATCGTCGCCCCCGAGGGAGTGCACGTGATCGACCACGTGACCCACGACTGGCTGCCGCGCGCGCCGCGTCCGTTCGTGGTGGACGACCCGGCGCACGCCGCCGGCTGAGCCTGCCTGCGCCCCTCTCGCGGACCCACGTGGCCCACGTCACACGGCGCCCGGTTCCCACCTGTGACACGCCGACGTAGGCTCAGGTCGCACACCAACACACGAGCCACATCGTCTGGTACCCGTCCCGGTCTCGGTGCTTCGGCACCGAGGTGGTCGGAGGGACTGAAACGAGAGGTTTACCCATGACCACCACCCTTCGGGTGGGCGTGGTCGGCGCCGGTCGCGTCGGCGCCGTCCTCTCGTCAGCCCTGCGCGATGCCGGCCACCTCGTCGTGGCCGCCGCGGGGGAGTCCGACGCCTCGCGCCGACGGATCGAGCAGCTCCTTCCCGGGGTGCCGATCGCCAAGCCGAGCGCCGTGGCACGTGCCTGCGACCTGCTGCTGCTCACGGTGCCCGACGACATGCTCGGCAACGTCGTCTCCATGCTCGCCGCCAGCGGCTCGCTGCGCGAGGGCCAGATCGTCGCGCACACCTCCGGCCGGCACGGGCTCGCCGTCCTGGCTGCGGCCACCGCCGTGGGCGCCCGCCCCCTGGCGATCCACCCGGCGATGACCTTCACCGGCACCGCGATCGACCTGCCGCGGCTCAGCGGCTGCGTCTTCGGCGTGACCGTCGGCGCCGATGAGCGCGCGGTCGCCGAGCGGCTGGTCGCAGACCTCGGCGGACGCCCCGTCTGGGTCGAGGAGGAGCGCCGCACGCTCTACCACGCCGGGCTCGCGCACGGCGCCAACCACCTGGTCACCCTGGTCGCCGAGGCCCGCGAGGTGCTCGCCGCCTCCGGAGCCGACGACCCCTCGGCCATCCTGCGGCCGTTGCTGACCGCGGCCCTGGACAACGCGCTGGCCGCCGGCGACGCGGCCCTGACCGGCCCGATCGTGCGCGGGGACGTGCAGACGGTCGAGGCGCACCTGGCCGACCTGCAGGCGCATGCGCCGCAGTCCGTGGCGTCGTACGTCGCGCTGGCCCGCGCCACGCTCGGCCGCGTCGTGACCGACGGGCGGGTGCTGCCCATCCGGGCGGCCCGGATCATCGCGCTGCTGGACGGCGCCACCCGGGCGGTCGTGCCCGGCCCGGCCGCCACGGCGGAGCCCGCCGGCGACGAGGGCGGCCCGACGAGATGACCGGGTCCCCCCTCCTCGCGCGCAGTCGCGAGGAGCTCTCCGAGGCGCTCTCCGCCCTGGCCGCCCAGCGCGGCGGCGACGGCCTGGTCGGCTACGTGCCCACGATGGGCGCGCTGCACGAGGGGCACGCCAGCCTGGTGCGCGAGGCGCGCCGGCGGGTCGGTCGGCAGGGCCGCGTGGTGGTGAGCATCTTCGTCAACCCGCTCCAGTTCGCCCCGACCGAGGACCTGGACCGCTACCCCCGCACGCTGGACGCCGACGTGGAGGTCTGCACCGAGAACGGCGCGGACGTGGTCTTCGCGCCCAGCCCCGAGGAGGTCTATCCCGGTGGGGTGCGGGCGGGCCACACCGACGAGCAGATCACCGTCGACCCCGGCCCGCTGGCGCTCGAGCTCGAGGGCCGGGTCCGGCCGACCCACTTCCGCGGCGTGCTCACGGTGGTGGCCAAGCTCTTCGGCCTGGTCCGGCCCGACGTGGCGGTCTTCGGGGAGAAGGACTACCAGCAGCTCGTGCTGATCCGGCAGATGGCCACGAACCTCTGCCTGGGTGTCGAGGTGGTCGGGGCCGAGACCGTCCGTGAGGCGGACGGCCTCGCCCGGAGCAGCCGCAACCGCTACCTCGACCCCGAGCAGCGGCAGCAGGCCACCGCCCTGCACCGGGTGCTCAGCGCCGCCCGCGAGGCGGCCGACTGGGGGCCCGACGTGGCGATCGAGGCGGCCCGCGCCGAGCTGCGGCGCTCGCACGGCGTCGACCTGGACTACCTCGAGCTGCGTACCCCCGAGCTCGCCCCCCTGCCCGGCCCTCCCGCGCCCCTGCCCGAGGGGACGCCGGCCCGGATCCTGATCGCCGCGCGCGTGGGCAGCACCCGGCTGATCGACAACATGCCCCTGACCCTCGGCCCCCGCCGAGAACCCCGCACCACCCCCAGCAGCACCCCCAGCAGCACCCGAAGAGGAGACCTCTGATGCTTCGCACGATGATGAAGAGCAAGATCCACCGCGCCACCGTCACCCAGGCGGACCTGCACTACGTGGGCTCGGTCACGGTCGACGAGGACCTGCTCGACGCCGCCGACCTGCTCGCCGGAGAACTGGTGCACATCGTCGACATCGACAACGGTGCCCGGCTGGAGACCTACACGATCGCCGGCGAGCGTGGCTCCGGCATCATCGGCATCAACGGTGCCGCCGCCCGCCTGGTGCACCCCGGCGACCTGGTCATCCTGATCGGCTACGGCCAGATGGAGACCGCCGAGGCCAAGGAGTTCCAGCCCTCCGTGGTCTTCGTCGACGGCGAGAACAAGATCCTCGCCACCGGCTTCGACCCGGCCGAGACCTTCGGCGACCCCTCGCTCAAGCGCGGCGACCTGATCGGCCGCTGACCCAGGTGACAGGGAGCCGAGGAGCCCGGCTGCGCGTCCCGTCCCGGCTGGCCGCGCCCGCGCCGGGGTGGACCACCCGCGCGGACGTGGTCGTGGTCGGCTCGGGCATCGCCGGGCTGACCGCCGCGCTGCGCATCGACGCGGCGGCCCCCGGACTGAAGGTCCTGGTGGTGACCAAGGACGTGCTGCACGCCGGGTCGACCCAGTGGGCCCAGGGCGGCATCGCCGCCGCCCTGGGGCCGGGGGACACCCCCGCCCAGCACGAGCACGACACCCTGGTGGCGGGCGCCGGCGCCTGCGACGTCGAGGCCGTCCGCACGCTGGTCACCGAGGGGCCGGCCGCGGTGCACGAGCTGATCGCCCTGGGCACCCGCTTCGACCTCCACCCCGACGGCGAGCTGAGCCTGACCCGGGAGGGCGGGCACCTGCGCGACCGGATCGCGCACGCGGGCGGCGACGCCACCGGCGCGGAGATCCAGCGGGCGCTGATCGCCGCGGTGGAGCGGGCCCCGCAGATCGAGGTCATCCAGCACGCCCTCGCCGTCGACCTCCTGCTGGCCGGCGACGGAGGCGTGGCCGGGCTGACCCTGCACGTGCTGGGCGAGGGGCAGCGGGACGGCGTGGGCGCCGTGCACGCTCCCGCGGTGGTGCTGGCCAGCGGCGGCCTGGGACAGGTCTTCTCCTCCTCCACCAACCCCGCGGTCGCCACCGGCGACGGGACGGCGCTGGCCATGCGCGCCGGCGCGGTGGTCCGCGACCTGGAGTTCGTCCAGTTCCACCCCACCGTGATGTACCTGGGCCCCGACTCCTCGGGTCAGCAGCCGCTGATCTCCGAGGCCGTCCGCGGCGAGGGCGCCTTCCTGGTCGACTGGGAGGGCCGCCGGGTGATGGCCGGCGTGCACGAGCTCGCCGACCTGGCCCCGCGCGACGTGGTGGCCAAGGCGATCACCCGGCGGATGCTCGAGACCGACCGTCCGCACCTCATGCTGGACGCCCGGCACCTGGGCGCGGAGTTCTGGGAGCGGCGCTTCCCCACGATCCTGGCCACCTGTCGCGCGCACGGCGTCGACCCGGCGACCGACCTGATCCCGGTCGCGCCGGCCCAGCACTACGCCTCCGGCGGGGTGGCCACCGACCTCGACGGCCGGACCTCGGTGCCCGGCCTCTACGCCACCGGGGAGGTCGCCTGCTCGGGCGTGCACGGCGCCAACCGGCTGGCCTCCAACTCGCTGCTGGAGGGACTGGTCTTCTCCCGCCGGATCGCCGCGGTGCTGCCCGGCGAGCTGCGGGCGGCCCAGGAGCCGGCCAACCAGGAGCCGGCTGGCGAGGCCTGGCTGGTGCCCGGGTCGGTACGCCGTGAGCTGCAGGCGCAGATGACCCGGCACGTGGGCGTCCTCCGCTCCGACCGCGGGCTGCGCGAGACGCTGGACCGGCTGGGGTCGCTGGCCGGGGACCACCAGGGCGGGTCAGACGGCACGCCCGCGCCGGGCGTGGACGCCTGGGAGACCACGAACCTGCTCACCGTGAGCGCCGCCCTGGCCCAGGCCGCCCTGCTGCGTACCGAGACCCGCGGCTCGCACTGGCGCGAGGACCACCCCGACCGCGACCCGCGGGTGGCCGGTCACGTCGACGCGTGGCTGGAGGACGGGGTGGTGCACGCGCGCTGGACCCCGTCGCCGTCCACCGACCCCGGCGACCTGATCGCCGCCCCCGATCCCCTTCAGCCCACCGGGAGTCCCGCATGACCGTCACCCAGCCCTCGCAGTCCGCCTCGTCCGGGAGCCGGTTCCCGGGCACGCTGCCGGCCCGCCTGGCGGACGAGCTGACGGCCGCCGGCCTGGAGCCCGACGCGGTGCTCGCGATGATCCTGGGAGCGCTGGCCGAGGACCTGCCCGACGGCGGCCTGGACGCCACCAGCGTGGCCACCATCCCCGCCGAGCAGCAGGGCACGGCCGGGTTCAACGCCCGGGAGCCCGGCGTGGTCGCCGGTCTCGGTCTGGCGGAGGCGGTCTTCGCGGTGGTGATGGGCGACGAGGTGCGCGTCACCGACCGGCTGCCCGACGGGACGCGGGTCGCCGCGGGGGACCGGGTGATGACGGTGAGCGGACCGGTTCGCGGTCTGCTGACCGCGGAGCGGACGGCGCTGAACTTCGCCAGCCACCTCTCGGGGGTGGCCACCGCGACCTCGCGCTGGGTCGAAGCGCTGGAGGGCACCGCCGCCCGGGTGCTGGACACCCGCAAGACACTGCCCGGCTGGCGCGCGCTGCAGAAGTACGCCGTGCGCTGCGGCGGCGGGGTCAACCACCGGTTCAGCCTGGTCGACATGGCGATGGTCAAGGACAACCACGTGGTCGCGGCCGGGGGCGTCGTCCCCGCGCTCGAGGCCGTCCGGTCCGCCTTCCCGGGGCTGCCGGTGGAGGTCGAGGTCACCGACCTGGACGAGCTGGTGGCGCTGCTGGATGCCGGCTGCGACCGGATCCTGCTCGACAACATGGACGCCGCCACGATGACCGAGGCGGTGCGGCTGCGCGACGAGCGGGCCGACGGCCGTCGGGTCGAGCTGGAGGCCTCGGGCGGGCTGACCCTGGACCGTGCCCGCGAGGTCGCCGCCACCGGGGTCGACTACATCTCGGTCGGGGCGCTGACCCACTCGGTCACCGTCTTCGACCTGGGCATGGACCTGACGTGACCGTGCTGCTCGCGGTCGACATCGGCAACAGCGACACCGTGCTGGGGTTGATGGTCGGCGAGGAGGTGGTCGCCTCCTGGCGGGTCGCCACCGACGAGCGGCGGACCGCCGACGAGTGGTCGGTGCTGGTGCGCGGCCTGCTGGCCGACACCGAGCACGGCGCGGCGTTGAGCGGCGTGGCAGTCTGCGCCACGGTGCCGGCGGTACTCGCGGAATGGCGGGAAATGATCGCCACGCATTTCTCCTCGCTCGCGTCGGTGATCGTCGAGCCGGGCGTGCGCACCGGAATCCCGGTGCTGATGGACAATCCCCGCGAGGTCGGAGCCGATCGCATCGTCAATGCGCTCGCGGCGGCCCGGACATACGGGGCTCCGGCGGTCGTGGTCGATTTCGGCACCGCGACGACGTTCGACGTGGTGAATTCCGACGGCGCGTTCGTGGGCGGCGCCATCGCGCCGGGGATCGAGATATCCGCCGAGGCGCTGGGACGCCGCGGAGCCCAGCTGCGCCGGGTCGAGCTCAAGCGGCCGCGCTCGGTGATCGCGAAGAACACCGTCGAGGCGCTGCAGTCCGGGATGGTCTTCGGCGTGGCCGCCCAGGTGGAGGGCATGGTCGCGCGGATGGTGGCCGAGCTCGGCGTCCGCCCCGAGGAGGTCCGCGTGGTCGCCACGGGACACCTGGCGCCGCTGGTGCTGGCGGAATGCGGGTGCTTCACCGCGCACGCGCCCTGGCTGACGCTGCACGGGCTGCGCATGGTGCACGAGCGCAACTGCTGATCGCAGCCTGGGGAGGGGATTGGGTCCCCGATCTCCGGGATAGGGTAAAAAGTTCCGAAGGAATTGTCGCGGGTAAATAACCTGTGGCAAAGTCTCAGGTAATTGCTTGAATCCCCCCCGGACAAAGGAATACGCACGTGGCGCAGAAAGTGAACATCGTGCTCGTCGACGATCTCGACGGCAGCGAGGCGACCGAGACCGTCAGCTTCGCACTGGACGGCACCTCCTACGAGATCGACCTCAACGACGAGAATGCGGCAGCGCTGCGCGAGGCGCTCAGCGGATATGTCGGTCACGCCCGCAAGGCCTCGGGTGGCAACCGCCGTGGCGGTCGTCGTACCGCCTCGGCCACGACGTCGGGCCCCAGCGCCGCGGACGTCCGCGCGTGGGCGCGGGAGAACGGCTACGAGCTCTCCGAGCGGGGCCGGGTCCCCGCCGAGGTGCGCCAGGCCTACGACGCCGCGCACTGATCGAAGGGCCCGGGCTGTTCGCTGTCTGTTCGCTGTCAGCGGACCGCCCGGGTCTCCCCACCGGGAACACGTAGGCTGTGGGGAGAGTTGGAACGAGTGTCCGCGCTTCTGCTGCGCCCGGCCGTGGTCGGTCTTCATCGGGGGAGCGGTCATCACGTACCACCTGTGCACACTGCTGAGAATCGAGGCGCACATGTTCGAGCGGTTCACCGACCGAGCCCGGCGAGTTGTCGTGCTGGCCCAGGAAGAGGCCCGCATGCTCTCCCACAACTACATCGGGACCGAGCACATCCTGCTCGGGCTCATCCACGAAGGCGAGGGTGTCGCCGCGAAGGCGCTGGAGTCGCTGGACATCTCGCTGGAGGCGGTGCGCGCCCAGGTCGAGGAGATCATCGGCCAGGGCCAGCAGGCGCCGTCCGGTCACATCCCCTTCACCCCGCGCGCCAAGAAGGTGCTGGAGCTGTCGCTGCGCGAGGCGCTGCAGCTGGGGCACTCCTACATCGGCACCGAGCACATCCTGCTCGGCCTCATCCGCGAGGGCGAGGGCGTCGCCGCCCAGGTGCTGCAGAAGCTCGGCGCCGACCTCAACCGGGTGCGCCAGCAGGTCATCCAGCTGCTCTCGGGCTTCCAGGGCAAGGAGGCGGCCGGTGCCGCCGCCAGCCCCGGGGCCAGTGGCGCCGAGGCTCCGTCCTCCTCGCTGGTCCTCGACCAGTTCGGCCGCAACCTGACCCAGGCGGCCCGCGAGGGCAAGCTCGACCCGGTGATCGGGCGCGAGCAGGAGATCGAGCGGGTCATGCAGATCCTCTCCCGACGCACGAAGAACAACCCCGTGCTGATCGGTGAGCCCGGCGTCGGCAAGACCACGATCGTCGAGGGCCTGGCCCAGGACATCGTCAAGGGCAACGTGCCCGAGACGCTCAAGGACAAGCAGATCTACACCCTCGACCTGGGTGCCCTGGTCGCGGGCAGCCGCTACCGCGGTGACTTCGAGGAGCGCCTGAAGAAGGTGCTCAAGGAGATCCGCACCCGCGGCGACATCGTGCTGTTCATCGACGAGATCCACACCCTGGTGGGTGCCGGAGCCGCCGAGGGCGCGATCGATGCCGCCAGCATCCTCAAGCCGATGCTGGCCCGCGGTGAGCTGCAGACGATCGGCGCGACCACGCTCGACGAGTACCGCAAGTACCTGGAGAAGGACGCCGCGCTCGAGCGCCGCTTTCAGCCGATCCAGGTCGCGGAGCCGTCGATCGCGCACACCATCGAGATGCTCAAGGGGCTGCGCGACCGCTACGAGGCGCACCACCGGGTGACCATCACCGACGAGGCGCTGGTCTCCGCGGCCACCCTGGCCGACCGGTACATCTCCGACCGGTTCCTGCCGGACAAGGCGATCGACCTGATCGACGAGGCCGGCTCGCGCCTGCGCATCCGCCGGATGACCGCGCCGCCGGACCTGCGGGCCTTCGACGACCAGATCGCCGAGGTGCGCGAGCGCAAGGAGGCGGCGATCGACGGGCAGGACTTCGAGGCCGCAGCCCGCCTGCGCGACGAGGAGAAGCAGCTCACCGCGAAGAAGTCCGAGCGCGAGAAGCAGTGGCGCGCCGGTGACATGGACGAGATCGCCGAGGTCGACGAGGAGCTCATCGCCGAGGTGCTCGCCGTGGCGACCGGCATCCCGATCGTCAAGCTCTCCGAGGCGGAGTCCACCCGCTTGCTCAACATGGAGGAAGAGCTGCACAAGCGGGTCATCGGCCAGGAGGAGGCCGTCAAGGCGCTCTCCCGGGCGATCCGTCGTACCCGTGCCGGCCTCAAGGACCCGAAGCGTCCGGGTGGGTCGTTCATCTTCGCCGGCCCCTCGGGCGTCGGCAAGACCTGGCTGTCCAAGACGCTCGCCGACTTCCTCTTCGGCGACGAGGACTCGCTGATCCAGCTCGACATGAGCGAGTTCAGCGAGAAGCACACCGTCTCTCGGCTCTTCGGCTCCCCGCCCGGCTACGTCGGGTACGAGGAGGGTGGCCAGCTCACGGAGAAGGTGCGGCGCAAGCCGTTCTCGGTGGTGCTGTTCGACGAGGTCGAGAAGGCGCACCCGGACATCTTCAACTCGCTGCTCCAGATCCTGGAGGAGGGACGCCTGACCGACTCCCAGGGTCGGGTGGTCGACTTCAAGAACACCGTCATCATCATGACCACCAACCTCGGCACCCGGGACATCGCCAAGTCGGTCAACCTCGGGTTCTCCCAGGTCGGCGACACGGCGGGCTCCTACGACCGGATGAAGGCCAAGGTCTCGGACGAGCTCAAGCAGCACTTCCGCCCCGAGTTCCTCAACCGTGTCGACGAGATCATCGTGTTCCCGCCGCTGTCGCAGGACCAGATCGTCTCGATGGTCGACAACATGGTCGAGGCCGTGGAGAAGCGTCTCCGCGACCGCGACATGGCGCTGGAGCTGACCCAGGCCGCGAAGAACCTGCTCGCGACCCGGGGCTTCGACCCGGTGCTGGGCGCCCGACCGTTGCGCCGGACCGTGCAGCGCGAGATCGAGGACACCCTCGCCGAGAAGATGCTGTTCGGCGAGATCGGCCCCGGTCAGATCGTGCTGGTCGACGTGGAGGGCGAGGGGCCGTCGGCCACCTTCACCTTCCACGGCCAGAAGGTCAACAAGCTGCCGGACATGCCGCCGCTGGAGACCGTCCCCGAGGGCGCTCCCAGCGAGGGCCCGGACGACACCTCCGGCCCCGTCGACGTCCCCCGCGCGGAGGACTGAGACAAGCAGCCCCGGCGCCCCGGTCACCTCTGGTGGCCGGGGCGCCGTGCTGTTTTTGTGGCCGGTTTCCCATGAACCCCCGCCTGTGCGGGGATCCTGAGACTTGGCGCGGGATACAACGGGCACAAACCCACGGGTTCCCCGGTCAGGCGGGGGTTCGTGGGGCCAGAGTGACGGCGCCTCAGGGGAGCGCGTACGCCGAGGGGCCGGCGGGCACCGCGAGACCGTCGTGCACCAGTCCGGCCAGGCAGCGCTCGCGCTGGGCGGGGTCCGGCCAGACCGAGTCGATCCGGGTCGTGTGCACCGGTCCGGGGGAGTCGCGCAGCAGCGCCATGATCCGCCCCCGGCACTGCCGGTCGGTCCCCTCCCAGGCCTGGCCACGCCGCGGCGGTCCGTCGTACGCCGGATAGCCGGCCGCGCGCCAGGCGCACAGGTCGGCGACCGGGCAGCGCTCGCACGCCGGCGTCCGGGCCGTGCAGACCAGGGCGCCCAGCTCCATCACCGCCACCGACCAGGTGGCGGCCTCGGCGGCGTCCGCGGGCAGCAGGGCCTCGGCCTCGCGGCGTTCGTGCACCCGGAGGCTGTCGGGCGGCACCTCGACCGCCCGGAGGACCCGGTGGTGGACGCGTCGCACGTTGGTGTCGAGCACCGCGATCCGCCGGCCGAAGGCGAAGGCGGCCACGGCGGCGGCGGTGTAGTCCCCGACGCCCGGCAGGGCGCGGAGCTCCTCGGGGTCGTCCGGCACCTCGCCGTCGTGCCGGGACACGATCGCGGTGGCGGCCGCGTGCAGCCGCAGGGCCCGGCGGGGGTAGCCCAGGCGTCCCCAGGCACGCACCGCCTCCCCGGCGGGCTCGGCGGCCAGGGCGGCCGGGGTAGGCCAGCGCTCCAGCCAGACGGCGTGCACGGGCAGTACCCGGCTCACCGGCGTCTGCTGGAGCATCAGCTCCGAGACCAGCACGGACCAGGCGGACGCCTCCGGCCGCCGCCACGGCAGGTCCCGGGCGTGCTCGTCGTACCAGGCGAGCACCCGGGCGTGCAGGGCGTCCGCGTCCATGCCCCACAGCCTAGTGAGGACGGTTCGTGCTCCCTCGGTGTGGCACCACCGCTGGGGCGCGGCTTCGGCGATACCGTGCGGCCATGTCTGCGTGGTCGTCGCCCAAGGGGCCCCTGCCCGCTCGGGTGTACTGGTTCCGCCGCCTGGTCCTGCTCGCCGTGGTCTTCGTGGTGGTCTTCGGGACCGCCCGGGTGCTGGGCTCCGGCGGGGACGGCGAGGTGGAGCCCGAGGCCCAGGCGACGCAGACCGGTGCCCAGGTGGCGCCCCAGGGCGCCGAGGAGCAGGCCGAGGACGAGGCTGCTGCCGCCCCCGAGGCTGAGCCCACCCCGGAGCCGACCCCGGAGCCGACCCCCGAGCCGCCGCCGTTGCCCGAGCCGACGGGGGTGTGCGCCAACGACGACGTCGTGGTCACCCCCGTGGTGGGCGCCCCGCGCACCGACGGCCAGGTCGACATGGCCCTGACCCTGCGGACCCGCTCCACCCCCGCGTGCACCTGGGAGGTCTCCCCGCGCACGGTGACGATCAAGATCAGCTCCGGCAGCGACGACTACTGGTTCAGCAGTCACTGCCCGCGCGCCGTGCCGACCCAGGACGTCGTGCTGTACGCCGAGACCGACACCTCGGTGCCCTTCGTCTGGAGCGGCCGGCGCTCCGACGAGGCATGCTCGCGGCTGACCGACTGGGCGATGCCCGGCTTCTACCACGTGAAGGCGGCCGCCTTCGAGGGCGAGCCGACCGAGGTGCAGTTCGAGCGGACGGCGGCCTCGGTCACCGCCACCCGCGCCCCGGAGCCGGAGCCGGAGCCGAAGAGCAAGAACAAGAAGAACAAGAACAAGAAGAAGAACCAGCAGCGCTCGGGCGGTCAGGCCGACCCTGCGCCTGCGCCCTCCGCAGAGCCCTCGGGCGCGGTGGAGCCGACCCTGCGGCCCTGAGGGCCGCGCTCAGACGTAGCGCTCGAGGATGCTGGACTCGGCCAGCCGGGAGAGCCCCTCGCGCACGCTGCGGGCCCGCAGCTCGCCCACGCCGTCGACGGCCTGCAGGTCGTCGATGCCGGCCGACAGCAGCTGCTGGAGCCCGCCGAAGTGGTCGACCAGCCGGTCGACCACCGGGCTGGGCAGCCGGGGGACCTTGGCGAGCAGCCGGTAGCCGCGAGGCGCGACCGCGCCGTCCAGGTGGTCCCCGGTGGTCAGGGTCAGCGCCTTGGCCACCGCCGCCGGGTCGACCAGCTCGGTGGGGGAGAGCAGGCCGAGGTCGTCGAGCAGGGCCTCGGGCGAGGCGGTCTTGCCGCTGGGCAGGTAGTCGCGGATGACCAGCTCGCGGTCGGCGTCGACCCCGGTGACCAGCTCCTCGAGCTGGAGGGAGAGGAGCCGGCCGTCGGTGCCGAGCTCGAGCACGTAGTCCTCGATCTCCCGGGCGATCCGGGTCACCATCTCCAGCCGCTGGGCCACCACGGCGACGTCGCGCACGGTGACCAGGTCCTCGATCTCCAGGGCGGAGAGGGTGGAGGAGACCTCGTCGAGCCGGAGCTTGTAGCGCTCCAGCGTGGCCAGGGCCTGGTTGGCCCGGGAGAGGATCTGCCCCGAGTCCTCCAGGACGTAGCGGGTCTCGCCGACGTAGACGGCGATGATCTGCATCGACTGGGAGACCGAGATGACCGGGAAGCCGGTCTGCCGGGCGACCCGGTCGGCGGTGCGGTGCCGGGTGCCGGTCTCCTCGGAGTAGATCGTGTGGTCGGGCATCAGGTGGACCGCGGCCCGGTGGATCTTGGAGACGTCCTTGTCGACGATGATCGCGCCGTCCATCTTGGCGAGCTCGCGCAGGCCGGTGGCGGTGAACGGGACGTCGAGGGTGAAGCCACCGCTGGAGATCGAGTCGACGAGCTTGTCGTGGCCCAGCACGATCAGGGCACCGGTGCGGCCGCGGAGGATCCGCTCCAGCCCGTCGCGCAGGTTGGTGCCCGGCGCGATGCTGGCCAGGGTGGCACGCAGGCGCAGGCTCTCGTCGGTGCGCTCGATGCCGACCACGGCGCTACTCCTCCCAGACGTGACCGCCGTACGTCGTGATCGTGCAGCGCTCCGGGCGTCAGTCTATGGGACGCAGGGGCGTCGCGCGGGTCCTGGTGAGCCTCAGCAGCCCCAGGGCGGAGGCGACGTCGCCGACGTCGAGCACCTGCATCCCGTCGACGGTCCAGGATTCGGGCGAGCGGGGGCCTCGGGGGCGGCCCCGCTCGCTGGGCACGACGGCGACCTTGAAGCCCAGCCGGGCCGCCTCGGCGAGGCGCTGGGGCAGGTCGCGGACCCGGCGCAGCTCGCCGGCCAGTCCGATCTCGCCCATCGCCACCACCCCCGTGGGGGCGGCGATGCCGAAGGTTGCGCCGGCCAGCGCGACCGCGATCGCCAGGTCGCTGGCGGGCTCGTGGATCCGCGCGCCCCCGACGGTGGAGACGAAGACGTCCATGTTGTGCAACCGGATCTGGCAGTGCTGCTGGAGCACCGCGAGCACCATGGAGACCCGGGAGGAGTCGACGCCCGAGGTGGTGCGCCGCGGCCGCTCGGCAGGGGTGGGCGCGACCAGCGCCTGCACCTCGGCCAGCAGCGGCCGGCGACCCTCCATGGTGACCGCCACGCAGGTGCCGGGCACGGTGGTGGAGTGGTGCTCGACGAAGAGCCCGGTGGGGTCGGCCACCGCGCGGATGCCCTCGGAGGAGAGGTCGAAGCAGCCGACCTCGTCGACCGGGCCGAACCGGTTCTTCATCGCCCGGACCATCCGGAAGCGCGAGTTGCGGTCGCCCTCGAAGTGGAGCACCACGTCGACGACGTGCTCGAGCACGCGCGGGCCGGCGATCGACCCGTCCTTGGTGACGTGCCCGACGATCACGGTGGTGATGTTGCGGGTCTTGGCCACCCGGACCAGGGCGGCGGCGACCTCCTTGACCTGGGTCACCCCGCCCGGGACGCCGTCGACCCCGGGGGCGCCGATGGTCTGGATCGAGTCGACCACCAGCAGGGTCGGCTTGACCTGCTCGATGTGGCTGAGCACGGCGCCGAGGTCGGTCTCGGCGGCCAGGTAGAGCTCGTCGTGCACCGCGCCGGTGCGGTCGGCGCGCAGCCGCACCTGGGAGGCCGACTCCTCGCCGGTGATGTAGAGGGTGCGGTGCCGGTACCGGGCGGTCTGAGCGGCGACCTCCAGCAGCAGTGTCGACTTGCCGACTCCGGGCTCGCCGGCCAGCAGGATGGCGGCGCCCGGCACCAGCCCTCCGCCCAGCACCCGGTCGAGCTCGGGCACCCCGCTGGAGCGGAAGGCCGACTCCTCGACCGAGACCTGCCCGATCGGCACGGCTGCGGTGGTGACGGCGCTGGCCTGTGTGCGGCCGACGGGGGCAGCGGCGGCCGCTTCGGCGACGGAGCCCCACGCCTGGCACTCGCCGCACCGGCCGACCCACTTGCTGGTCTCCCAGCCGCACTCGGAGCACCGGTAGGCGGTGCGGGTCCGGGGCTGTCTGCTCATGGCCCAGACGCTAGGCCATGGCACCGACAGGCCGGCGGGACCGGTCGTGCCACGGGCTGGCGCCGACGCCTATGCTGACTTGGAACGATCAAGTGCGAACGGAACGTGCGCGTGGCGTCCGCGCCCGCGCTGCAGGGGGAGGTGCGGCGGTGGCGGTGAACCCACCCACGCTCGCGGACGTGGCCCAGCGGGCGGGCGTCTCACGCCAGACCGTCTCCAACGCGGTGAACAGCCCCCACCTGCTGCGCCCCGAGACCCTGCTGCGGGTCCAGGGGGTGATCCAGGAGCTGGGCTACTCGCCCAACCGGGCGGCGCGCAGCCTGCGCACCCGCACCTCCCACCTGGTCGGGCTGCGGTTCGCCCCGGCGCAGGAGGGCACCGCGAACGCGCTGATGGACCGGTTCGTGCACACGCTGGTCGCCACCGCGGCGGTCGCGGGCTACCACGTGCTGCTCTTCTCCGACGACGACACCGAGCCGCTCCAGGCCTACGACGACCTGCTGCGCTCGACGGCGGTGGACGCCTTCATCGTCACCGACACCTACCTGGGCGCGCCCCAGGCGGCGTTCCTCAGCACCCGGCGGGCGCCGTTCGTCGCCTTCGGCCGGCCCTGGGGGGACCCGGGGGCCACGCACGCCTGGGTGGACGTCGACGGCGCCGCGGGCACCGCCCTGGCCACCGAGCACCTGCTCGAGCGCGGGCACACCCGGGTGGCGTGGATCGGGTGGCGCAAGGACTCCTTCATCGGGGAGGACCGGCGTGCCGGGTGGGTGCGGGCGATGCGCGAGCGCGGGCTGCCCACCGCCGGGCTGGCCTCCCGGGTCGAGGACACCGTGGCGAGCGGCCGGGAGGCCGCGGCGGTGCTGCTGGACGAGGCCGCGCCGACGGCCTTCGTCTGCGCCTCCGACACGCTGGCCACGGGAGTGCTCCACCTGATGGCCGAGCGCGGGCTGGTGCCCGGGCGCGACCTGGCCGTGGTCGGCTTTGACGACTCCCAGGTCGCCCAGGTGCTGCCCGGCGGCGGGCTCACCTCGGTGCGTCAGCCGCTCGAGGAGGTCGCGGTCGAGCTGGTGCGGGCCCTCGAGCGGGTGCTGGCCACCCCGCCGCAGGCGGGCACCGGGGTGCTGCTCGCCCCCACCCTGGCCGTCCGCGGGTCCAGCTGAGGGCGCCTGCTCAGTAGTGGCGCCACCAGAGGTTGACCGCGTAGTCGACCTCGGTGCCGCCGCCGGCCGCGGTCCACTCCGACCAGACCTGGTCGGCGACCGCGGTGGGCAGCTCGATCCGTACGACGGCCTCGAGGTCGGCGAGGGAGTCGAACGACCACCGGGTCAGCACCGGCGTGCGCTGCCAGCCCTGCCCGGACCAGAACCGCTCGACCTCGTCCGGGTCGACGGTCGGGAAGCCCCGGCGGAACCACCCGCCGAACGTCGAGCGGGTGGCGTCGTTGTCGAGCACGAAGGCGGTGCCCCCACGGCGGACCACCCGGGCCAGCTCGGCCAGGCCGGGCTCGCAGCCGGGCCCGAAGAAGTAGGCCCAGCGAGCCTGGACGACGTCCACCGAGGCGTCGGGCAGCGGCAGCTCCTGGGCGGTGCCCGCGAGCACGCTCACGTGCGGCAGCCTCCGGGTACGACGCCGGGCCAGGGCGACGAGCGGGGGATGCGGCTCCACGCCGACCACCGAGGCGGCCTGCTCGGCCCACCGGGGCAGGTGGAACCCCGAGCCGCAGCCCAGGTCCAGGAAGGTGCGCGCACGCCAGCCGGCCACCTCGGCCATCGCGGCCTCGACCAGCCGGTCGGGGTCGAAGGCGTGGTTCTCCAGCTCGTAGGTCTCCGGGTGGTGCCAGAGGTTCGGGCTGGGTGTGGCGCCGTGGCGCTGGAGCGGTCGGACGATGACCGGCTCCGTCAGATGCGGACCAGGCCGGTCGGGGTCTGGACGTTGACCGCCATGATCCCGGGGGTGCCGTTGGGGGCGACCCACTCGACCTTGATGTCCTCCAGCGGCGCCTCGACCGACTCCCCGAGCCACTCGCTGACCCGCTGCGGGTCACCGGCGATCTCCAGGCAGGCCAGCGAGTACTCGCCGTCCGCGCCCTCGCTGGGGTGGAGCTCGGGCGTGAGCCACTTGATGAAGAAGGGCAGCTGGGGGTCGCCGATCAGGCCGTTGACGCCGATCTGCAGCCAGCGCAGCTCGGTGCCGTCGGGGCGGTGCCGGTTGCCCGGCACGGCCTCGCGGCCCAGCCGCTCCTCGACCACGTCGAGGTCGTCGACCGCCACCACCCAGCCGAGCCAGCCACCGCCGTTGGCGGAGCGGGCGCGCACGGCCTGGCCGAACGGTGCCTTGTCGGAGGCGGGGTGGTCGAGGACCTCCACCACCTCCAGGTAGGTCCGGCCGGCGAGCGGCAGGATCATGTTGCGAGTGCCGAAGCGTGGGTGCACTCCGCCATCGACGAACTCCCGTCCGAGCAGTCCCCCGATGCGCGCAGCAGTACCGGCGAGCCCGTCGGGGCCGGCGGCGTAAGAGATGTGGTCCAGGCGCATGCCTAGCATTCTGTCGGGTCAGATCGGGGCCCGCGCACCGGGGTCGGAGTCTCTTGACGTCGAGGATTCCGAGGGTCGAGGGACGCCGGCGGAGCTCAGTGCGGGTCGGCCGGGTGGATCGCCAACGCCGACCGCGAGCGCAGGTGCGCCTCGCAGTGGCGGGCCAGCTCCTCGTACGCCGGGCGGCCCATCAGCTCGACGAGCTCGGCGGCGCTGGTCAGGTAGAGCGGCTCCACCGCCACGTGCGCCTCGGTGTTGCCCGAGCAGTACCAGTCCAGGTCGTGCCCGCCCGGGCCCCAGCCCCGGCGGTCGTACTCGCTGATCGTGACCTCGGTGTAGGAGGTCTCGTCGGGGCGCTCCACGGTCCGGTAGGTACGCCGGATCGGCAGCTGCCAGCACACGTCAGGCTTGGTCTCCAGCGGGTTGCGGCCCTGGGCGAGCGCGAGCCCGTGCAGCGCGCAGCCGGCGCCCCCGGCCCCGGTGTGCGGGGCGAAGTCGCTGCGGTTGTGGAAGACGCAGGCCTGCTGGCCGTCGACCTCCAGGGTCGCGGTCTTCCGCTCCCCGTCGGGCTCGACCTCGACCCAGTCGCCGGTGCGGACCTCGCGGCCGGGGTGGAACTGCCACAGCTCGGGGGTGAGCTGGGCGACGTACGAGGCCACCCGGCGCTCGTCGTCGGCGTCGCTGAAGTGCGCGCCCAGGGTGCAGCAGCCGGTGTCGGGCGCGTCGGCGTAGATGCCCTGGCAGCCCTGGCCGAAGATGCAGGTGTACGCCGAGGTCAGCCAGGTCAGGTCGCAGCGGAAGACCTGCTCCTCGTCGGCCGGGTCGACGAACTCCACGAAGGCACGGGGGAAGACCAGGTCGACTTCGGGCACGTCCACGACTCTACGTCGCGCGGTACGTTGGGGTCATGCGGCTGGGCGTCCTCGACATCGGTTCCAACACCGGTCACCTGCTGGTGGTGGATGCGCACGGTGGTGCCGCGCCGCTGCCGGCCTTCAGCCTCAAGGAGCCGCTCCGGCTCGCCGAGCACCTCGACGAGGCCGACGCGCTGCGCCCCGAAGGGATCGAGGCACTGACCGAGTTCACCCGGCACGCGATCACCTTCGCCGAGGACCGGGGCTGCGAGGAGATCCTGGCCTTCGCCACCTCGGCGGTGCGCGAGGCGGTGAACACCGACGAGGTGCTGGCTGCGGTCGCCGAGGCCACCGGCACCCGGATCGAGGTGCTCTCCGGCGAGGACGAGGCGCGGCTGACCTTCCTGGCGGTCCGCCGGTGGTTCGGCTGGTCCGCAGGCCGGATGGTGGTCTTCGACATCGGCGGCGGCTCCCTGGAGATCGCCGGCGGTGCGGACGAGGCGCCCGAGGTGGCCTGGTCGTTGCCGCTGGGCGCCGCGCGGCTGGCCCGCGACCAGCTCGGCTCCGGCGCCGACGAGGAGACCGTGCGGCGGCTGCGCCGCTGGATCCGCACCGAGATCGCCCGCGACGCCGGCGGGCTGCTGCGGGGCGGCGTTCCGGACCGGGCGGTGGCCACCTCCAAGACCTTCCGCTCGCTGGCCCGGATCTGCGGCGCCGCACCCTCGGCCGAGGGGCAGCTGGTGCGCCGGCTGCTGCGCCGCGCCGACCTGGACCAGTGGCTGCCCAAGCTGCTCGGCGCCTCGCTCGAGGAGCTGAGCCAGCTGCCCGGGGTCTCCCCGAGCCGCGCCCACCAGATCGTGCCGGGCGCGCTGGTGGCCGAGGCGGTGATGGACATCTTCGACCTCGAGGAGCTGGAGATCTGTCCCTGGGCGCTGCGCGAGGGCGTGATCCTGGACCGGTTCGACCAGCTCTCGGTGCTGGACTGAGGTGGCCGTGACGCTCCAGGTCGGACTCTCCACCGCCTCGGTCTTCCCCGAGTCGACGGCCCACGCCTTCTCGCACGCGGCGGCGCTCGGCTACGACGCCGTCGAGGTGATGGTGGGGATGGACGCGCTGTCCCAGCAGACCGCCGCGGTGCGCCAGCTCTCCGAGCACCACCGGGTCCCGGTCTGCGCGGTGCACGCGCCGTGCCTGCTGTGGACGCAGCGGGTCTGGGGCACCGAGCCCTGGGGCAAGCTCGAGCGCTCGGCCCGGATGGCGCAGGCGCTGGGCGCCCCGGTGGTCGTGGTGCACCCGCCGTTCCGCTGGCAGCGGGAGTACGCGGCGGGGTTCGAGAACGGGATCGCCGCGCTGGAGGCCTCGACCGGCGTGCACTTCGCGGTGGAGAACATGTACCCCTGGCGGGCGGGCGCCCGACCCCGCTCCTCGGGCATGGAGATGTACATGCCGCACTGGGACGTCTCGCTGGGCCACTACGCCCACACCACCCTGGACCTCTCGCACGCCGCCACCTCGCGCACGGACGTCGTCGAGATGGCCGACCGGATGGGCGACCGGCTGCGCCACCTGCACCTGACCGACGGCAGCGGCGGCGCCCGGGACGAGCACCTGGTGCCGGGCCGTGGGATCACCGGCGCCGGTCCGCTGCTGAGGCACCTGGCGACCACCGGCTTCGCCGGCTCGATCGTGGTGGAGATCAACACCCGCCGGTGCAGCACCGTCGAGGAGCGGGTCGCCGACCTCGCCGAGTCGCTGGCCTTCGCCCGCGAGCACCTGGCGGTCACCACGCCATGAGCCCGCCGTGACAAGAGTGCCGTGAGCGCCGACCAGGTCGTGCAGGTGCGCGACCTGGTGGTGGTGCGCGGCGAGACCGAGGTGCTGCCCGGCATCTCGCTGGACGTCGGCCGCGGCGTCACCGGCCTGCTCGGCCCCAGCGGGTGCGGCAAGACCACGCTGATGCGCTGCCTGGTCGGCGCCCAGCAGGTGCGCTCCGGCACGGTCGAGGTGCTGGGCCTGCCGGCGGGGAGCCCGCCGCTGCGCAGCCGGATCGGCTACGTCACCCAGTCCGCCAGCGTCTACGACGACCTCACGGTCGCGGAGAACCTCCGGTTCTTCGCCCGGGTGCTGGGCGTCGGCCGGGGCGACGTCGACGCCGCGCTCGCCGTCGTGGACCTCACCGAGCTGCGCGGGCGGGTCGTGGGCAGGCTCTCCGGCGGGCAGCGCAGCCGGGTCAGCCTGGCGGTCGCGCTGCTGGGCAGCCCCGACCTGCTGGTCCTCGACGAGCCGACCGTGGGACTCGACCCGGTGCTGCGCCGCGACCTGTGGGCCCTCTTCCACCGGCTGGCCGCCGGCGGGGCGGCGGTGCTGGTCTCCAGCCACGTGATGGACGAGGCCGAGCGCTGCGACCGGCTGCTGCTGATGCGGGAGGGCCGGGTGATCGCCGAGGGCACCCCCGCCTCGGTGCGCGAGCGCACCGGCGCGGCGGACGTGGAGCAGGCGTTCCTGGCGATCGTCGAGGGCCGGGCATGAGGCCGCGGACCACCCTGGCCGTGGCCGGCCGGGTGCTCACCCAGGTCCGGCGGGACCGCCGTACGTTGGCGATGCTGCTGGTCCTGCCCTGCGCCCTGGTCACGCTGCTGTGGTGGATCTACGACGACGTCCCCGGCGACGTCTTCGACCGCATCGGCCCGGCCCTGCTGGCGATCTTCCCGTTCTTCGTGATGTTCCTGGTGACCAGCGTGACCACGCTGCGCGAGCGCACCGGCGGCACCCTGGAGCGGCTGCTGACCATGCCGATGGGCCGGCTGGACTTCCTGCTGGGCTATGCGCTCGCCTTCGGCCTGCTGGCGGCGGTGCAGTCGGTGCTGACCGTGGCGGTCAGCGTGTGGGGGCTGGGCCTCACCGTCGAGGGGCCGCTGTGGCTCTTCGCCGTGGTCGCGGTCTGCGACGCCGTGCTGGGCACGGCGATGGGGCTGTTCGTGAGCGCCTTCGCGCGCACCGAGTTCCAGGCCGTGCAGTTCATGCCGGCGGTGGTGATCCCGCAGATCCTGCTGTGCGGTCTCCTGGTGCCACGCGACCAGCTGCCGCGGGTGCTGGAGGTGGTCGGGGACCTGCTGCCGCTCTCGTTCGCGGTGGACGCGATCGACCACCTCAGCCGCAGCGACGCCACCGGCGAGGTCTGGCAGGAGCTCGCGGTGATCGCGGCGTACGCCGTGGTGTTCCTGTCGCTCGGAGCGCTCACGCTGTCTCGCCGCACCCCGTAGCCTGGCCGCATGTCCCTGCTCCGCCAGCCCATCCTGCTGCTCTCCCGCTCCGGCCGGGTCAAGGAGCTGATCAGCACGTTGCCGGTCTCCTCCCGCGTGGTGGCCGGATACGTGCCCGGCGAGACTGCCGAGTCCGCGGTCGCGGCGACCGCCGAGCTGGTGGAGGCGGGGCTGACGGTGACCCTGGACTACCTCGGCGAGGACACCACCGACCTCGCGCAGGCCGAGAAGACGGTCGCGGCGTACGTCGAGCTGCTCGAGCAGCTCTCCGCCCGCGGGCTGGGCCGGCAGGCCGAGGTCAGCGTCAAGCTGAGCGCCATCGGGCAGTCGCTGCCCGACGCCGACGGCACCACGGGGCAGCGGATCGCGCTGGCCGGCGCGCGGCAGATCTGCCTGGCCGCCCGCAACGCCGGCACCACCGTGACCCTGGACATGGAGGACCACACCACCACCGACCGGACCCTGGAGATCCTGCGCGAGCTGCGCAAGGACTTCCCCGAGACCGGCGCGGTGCTGCAGGCCGCCCTGCTGCGCACCGAGGACGACTGCCGGGCGCTGGCGGGCGAGGGGTCGCGGGTGCGGCTGTGCAAGGGCGCCTACCTGGAGCCGGAGACGGTGGCCCACCAGAGCCGGGCGGAGATCGACAAGGCCTACGTGCGCTGCCTGAAGATCCTGCTGGCGGGCCACGGCTACCCGATGATCGCCACCCACGACCCGCGGATGATCGCGATCGCCTCGTCGCTGGCCAGCCGGCACGGCCGGGCCCGCGGCACCTACGAGTTCCAGATGCTCTACGGGATCCGTCCCGCCGAGCAGCGCCGGCTGGCGCAGGCGGGGGAGACCGTGCGCGTCTACGTGCCCTACGGCCAGGAGTGGTACGGCTACCTGATGCGGCGGCTCGCGGAGAAGCCCGGCAACCTCGCGCTCTTCGCGCGCTCCCTGGTCGCCAAGCAGTAGCCCGGTTCCCGCTGCGGCACAATGGCCCCCATGAACCAGACCGCGATCATCGGCGCCGGCGTGATGGGCGAGACCCTGCTCTCCGGGCTGGTCCGGGCCGGCCGGCGGGTGGACACCCTGCTGGTCGGGGAGAAGCGCCCCGCCCGCGCCGAGGAGCTCGAGGAGCGGTACGGCGTGACCGTGCTCGAGAACGTCGAGGCTGCCCGGCGCGCCGAGACCGTCGCCCTGGTGGTCAAGCCGCAGGACATGGCCGACGTGCTGGCCGAGATCGCGCCCGTGCTGCGACCGGGCCAGCTCGTGGTCTCGCTGGCCGCCGGGATCACCACCGGCTGGATCGAGGCGCGGGTGCCCGAGGAGGTCGCGGTGGTCCGGGTCATGCCGAACACGCCCGCCCTGGTCGACGAGGGGATGGCGGCGATCTCGCCCGGCTCGCACTGCGACGAGCGGCACCTGGCCGAGGTGGAGTCGCTGATGGACTCCTGCGGCAAGGTGATGCGGGTCCCGGAGAAGCAGATGGACGCGGTCACCGCGATCTCCGGCTCCGGTCCCGCCTACGTCTTCTTCGTGATCGAGTCGATGATCGAGGCCGGGGTGCACCTGGGCCTGCCCCGCGCGACCGCCACCGAGCTGGCCGTGCAGACGCTGGTCGGCTCGGCGATCATGCTGCGCGAGACCGGCACCCACCCGACCGTGCTGCGCGAGCAGGTCACCTCGCCGGCCGGCACCACCGCGGCCGCGCTGCGCCAGCTGGAGATCCACAAGGTGCGCGCGGCGTTCCTGGCCGCCATGGAGGCCGCGCGGGACCGCTCGCGCGAACTCGCCGCGGGCGCCTGAGCTGACCGGGCGGGCTCCCGTCAGCCGTAGGGACCCGAGCCGCCGAACGGGTCGGGGAGCAGGCCGGGGGTCCGGGACAGGATCTCCCGGGCGGCCTCGCGGTGCTTGTGCTCGACCAGCACCTCGTAGCGGGTGGCGACCACGGCCTTGACCGAGGAGAAGTCGCGCTCGCCGCGGGTGGCGGCGAACCCGGCAACCGCCCACAGGGCGCCGAAGAGCGCCCCGAAGGCGGCCGCCGAGGCGACCATGGCGAGGATGCCGCCCTCGACGAAGAGGCTGAAGAGCAGGCCGACGAAGGCACCGAACCACAGCCCGGAGAGCGCCCCGAGCCCCGCGACCTTGCCGTAGGTCAGGCGTCCGGTGATCCGCTCCAGCTGCTTGAGGTCGGTGCCGACGATCATGCAGTTCTGGACGGGGAACTCCTGGTCTGACAGGTGGTCCACCGCCTTCTGCGCCTGCGCGTAGGTGTCGTAGACCGCCAGCGACTGCGGGAACTCCAAGGAGAGCAGTCGGGCGTCGTTCGGGTTCACGGAAGGACCGGACATACGTCCAGTCTGCCCGGCGCGTCAATCACCGTGCCCGCTCGCTGGAGGGGATCGTCGGCCGGAACGGCCGACGAGGAGTACGGTGCCGCCATGGTGGAGTGCGGGGGACCCGCGAGCGTCGTCTTCGACAAGGCGCTCGCCGAGTACGACTTCGGACCCCACCACCCCATGTCGCCGCTGCGGGTCGACCTGACGATGCGGCTCGCCGACGCCCTCGGCGTGCTCGACCGCGGACTGACCGTGGTCCAGGCGCCGATGGCCGACCTCGACCTGATCGCCAGCGTGCACTCGGAGTCGCTGATCGAGGCGGTCCAGCGGGTCGGCTCGGTGCCGGGCCTGGTGGACGAGAAGCACGGCCTGGGCACCGAGGACAACCCGGTCTTCGCCGACATGCACAACGCCTCGGCCCACGTCGTCGGCGCCAGCGTCGAGGCGTTCCGCCAGGTCTGGAGCGGTGAGTCGCTGCACAGCGCCAGCGTGGTCGGCGGCCTGCACCACGCGATGCCGGACCGGGCCAGCGGGTTCTGCATCTACAACGACATCGCGGTGGGCATCCGCTGGCTGCTGGACCAGGGGGCCGAGCGGGTGGCGTACGTCGACGTCGACGCCCACCACGGCGACGGTGTGGAGAAGGTCTTCTGGGACGACCCCCGGGTGCTCACCATCTCCTTGCACGAGACCGGGCAGATGCTCTTCCCCGGCACTGGCTTCCCCGCCGACGTCGGTGGCCGGGAGGCCCGGGGGACGGCGGTCAACGTGGCGCTGCCGCCGGGCACCGCGGACGCCGGCTGGCTGCGCGCCTTCCACGCCGTGGTGCCGGAGCTGGTCCGGGAGTTCGATCCCCAGGTGCTGGTGACCCAGCACGGGTGCGACTCCCACATGGAGGACCCGCTGACCCACCTGATGCTGAGCGTCGACGGCCAGCGCGCGGCGTACCTGGCGCTGCACGAGCTCGCGCACGAGGTCGCCGACGGACGCTGGGTGGCGACCGGGGGCGGCGGCTACGCCATCTCCTCGGTGGTGCCCCGCGCCTGGGCCCACCTGCTGGCCATCGTGGGCGGCCAGCCGTTGGACCCGATGCTGGACACCCCCGAGTCGTGGCGCGAGCACGTGCTGGAGGTGCTCGGCGACGGAGCGCCGCACCGGATGACCGACGGCCGCAACCCGGCCTTCCGCGACTGGCGCGACGGCTACGACCCGGAGACCTGGCTGGACCGGGCGATCCACGCCACCCGGATGGAGATCTTCCCGCTGCACGGGCTCGATCCGTACGCCTGATCGGGCTCCGCACGTCCGCTCCGGGGCCTTTTAACCCTCGGAATCAACGCGACACGCCGAACCGTTGAGTTTTCACGAGTCAATCTCTTCCCCACCGGTCACATGAGGCCCTATTCTCGCGAAAAGAATGCCCACGTCTGAGACGCCGGTGGGGAAGCCGGCGCCGTGGGGAAAAAGGACGGTGCACAGATGGCCCACCCCTCGGACATGTCCGAAGTCAAGTTCCTCACGATCGCCGAGGTGGCCGCGATGATGCGCGTCTCCAAGATGACCGTCTACCGGCTCGTGCACAACGGGGACCTCCCCGCGGTCCGGGTCGGCAGGTCGTTCCGGGTGACCGAGGGCGACGTCGACGAGTACCTGCGCAAGAGCTTCTTCAACGCCGGCTGAGTCGGCTCCGGGACACGGTCGGGTGCTGCCCATCGGGCGGCACCCGATTCCGTGGGGCTCGGTCCGGCAAGTAGGCTGTCGATCCTGGCCCGACGAATCGTCGTGCCATCAGACGTTGAAAGGTTTCCTGTGGGCTCTGTCATCAAGAAGCGGCGCAAGCGTATGGCCAAGAAGAAGCACCGCAAGCTGCTGAAGAAGACGCGCGTTCAGCGTCGCAAGCTCGGCAAGTAAGCACGCGGTCGCGATCATGGGGAGGGTCGTGCTGGTCACCGGGGTCTCCCGGGACATAGGTCGCCGCTTCGCGCGCGCGGCCGCCGCCGACCCCTCCATCGATCGCGTCATCGGCGTCGACGTCGTCCCCCCTCGGGGGGACATCGGCGACGTCTCCTTCGTGCGCGCCGACATCCGCAACCCGGTCATCGCCAAGGTGATCGCCCGGGAGAACGTGGACACGGTCGTGCACATGAGCGTCGTGGCCTCCTCCCCGGGAGTGGCCAGCGCGCTCAAGGAGCTCAACGTCATCGGCACCATGCAGCTGCTGGCGGCCTGTCAGCGCGCCCCCGGCGTGCGCAGCCTGGTGGTGAAGTCGAGCACCGCGGTCTACGGCGCGACCAACCGCGACCCCGCGATGTTCACCGAGGACATGGGCGCCAAACGGCTGCCCCGTGCCGGCTACGCCCGGGACGTCTCCGAGATCGAGGGCTACGTCCGTGGCTTCGCCCGGCGCCGCCCCGACGTGCGGGTCACCATGCTCCGCTGCGCGAACGTGATCGGGCCGCACGTGGTCAGCCCGATGACCTCGTACTTCCGGATGCCGGTGATCCCCACCGTGCTCGGCTTCGACCCCCGGCTCCAGTTCCTCCACGAGGAGGACCTGTACGACGTGCTCCGGCACGCGACGCTGCACGACGTCGAGGGCACCTTCAACGTGGCCGGTGAGGGCGTGCTGATGCTGAGCCAGGCGATCCGACGCCTCGGCAAGGTGGCGGTCCCGCTCCCGCCGTTCGCGGTCGGCAAGGTGGGCGCCCTGCTCCGCTCGGCCCGGCTCGCCGACTTCTCCCGCGAGCAGCTCGCGCTGCTGACCTACGGCCGCGGGGTGGACACCACGCGGATGCGCGACGGGCTGGGCTTCTCGCCGCGGCACACCACGGCGGAGGCCTTCGGCGACTTCTGCCGCAGCCTGCACCAGCACGACGAACCCGGACATGTGTTCGCAGGAGGTGCCCGTGCCTGAGGCAGAGATCATCCCGTTGGGGACCGGTGGCCGGCCCGGCCGGCCCGGCCGGGGCAGCGGCCGCGACAAGCCGTCCGCCGCCGCCCGGAGCCTGGCCACGGGGACACCCGCCAAGCGCGCCAAGCCCGCCAAGCCCGCCAAGCCCAGGGCGGCCGAGCCGAAGGCCGCCGAGCCGACCGAGACCGAGGCCGGTGAGCAGACCGCGCGCGGCCCCTTCACCACCGCGGACCGCGAGCCCACGGGCGGCATCCCGGTCGGCGACTGGCTGGCCGCGATCGAGGCCGGGGCCCGGGAGGTCTTCGGCACCCACTGGGAGCGGCGGCTCGCCGAGCTGCTGGCCTTCGCCCGGCACCGGCTCGACGGCGACTACCAGGTCGACGAGTTCGGCTTCGACCAGGAGGTGACCGAGCGGTTCCTGCTCGCCGCGCTCCGCCCGATCGCGGACAAGTGGTTCCGGATCGAGGTACGCGGGGCGGAGAACATCCCGACCGAGGGTGGCGCGCTGGTGGTCTCCAACCACTCCGGCACCATCCCCGTCGACGGGCTGATGACCCTGCTCAAGGTGCACGACGAGACCGGCCGCTTCCTGCGTCCGCTCGGCGCGGACCTGGTGTTCCGCGTGCCCCTGGTGGCCGGGTTGGCCCGGCGGTCCGGCGCGACGCTGGCCTGCCAGGCCGACGCGGAGCGGATGCTCAACCAGGGGGAGCTCGTCGCCGTCTGGCCCGAGGGGTTCAAGGGGGTCGGCAAGCCGTTCTCCGAGCGCTACAAGCTCCAGCGGTTCGGTCGCGGCGGCTTCGTCTCCGCGGCCCTGCGCACGGGCGTGCCGATCGTCCCGCTCTCGGTCGTCGGCGCGGAGGAGATCTACCCGATCGTCGGCAACCTGACCACGCTGGCCAGGCTCTTCAACCTGCCCTACCTGCCGGTGACGCCGTTCTTCCCGCTGCTCGGCCCGTTGGGGATGGTCCCGCTGCCCTCGAAGTGGCTGATGGAGTTCGGGGAGCCGATCCGCACCGACGCCTACGAGGAGGCGGAGGCCGAGGACCCGATGCTGGTCTTCGACCTCACCGACCAGGTGCGCGAGACGATCCAGCAGACGCTGTTCACCCTGCTGCGCCAGCGGGACTCGATCTTCCGCTGACACCCGGGCGGGCCCGGCTCAGGGGTTCCTGGGTCCCGGTGTGCGCAGGACCTGGCCGAGCAGCTCGCCGACGGCCCCGGTCGTCTTGTCGACCACGTCGCCGACCCCTTCACCGAGCAGGGTGCCGGTGACCTCGCCGAGCACGTCGCCGACGCCGTCGAGCAGCGTCGTGGGGGTGGGGGTGGCGGTCGGGGGGTCGGTCTCCGGGGCCCGCGGCGTGGGGGCCGGCGCCGGCGTCGGCGACGAGGTCGGCGGTGCCGGGGGCTTCGGCGCCGGTGTCGGCGTCCGCGGCGTACCAGGAGGTGGGGCGGGAGTCGGGGTGCCGCTCGGCGGGGGCGTGGTCGAGGGCGTCGGGGTGCCGGCGGTGCCAGGGGTACCGGTCGGCGCCGGTCCGAGGCGCGGTGCCCTCCGCTCCGGTCCGGACGAGGGCTCCGTCGTGCCCGGACCCTCCTGACCCGCGGTCGCGCCCGGGGGCAGGACCGGACCCGGCGGCTCGGCCGCCAGGAACCGCGGGACGTCGCTCACGCCCTCGCCCGCACAGTCGTGGCAGGCCGCCCGGGCCCGGTCGTCCACGGCGAGCAGCGCCCGACCGGCCTCGACCAGGGCGTCGCGCGCCTCCGCGGGGACGCCCGCGGCCGAGGATGAGGTGAGGGAGTCGGCGAGGGTGGCCAGCCGCGGCATGGCCGAGGCGGTGAACCGCAGCACCTCCTCCACCGAGCTGCGTCGGCCCGAGGAGTCGTAGTCGCGGAGCAGACGGTCGGCCCCCTCCTGGGCCTGCTCGACGAAGGTGTCGAGCGTGGGCGTCAAGGCGCGGCGGCTGCTCTCGTCGTCCCGGCCGGCGAGCTGGTCGAGCTCGTCGAGCCTGAGCGCGGCCCGCGCCAGCAGGAACCGTCCCTCGTCCCGGTCGCCGGTGGCCACCGTCGTCCGGGCCGACTCGAGCACCGTCTTGACGGGGTAGAGCATCTCGCCGGGCAGTGCCGCCTGCGAGGCGACGCCCACCGCGCCGCTGGCCCCGAGCAGGGCGAGCGTGCCGAGGCCGACCGCGACGCCCCGGTCCCGGCGGCTGCGCCGCGGGCTGCCGCCGCCCGGTGCGGGGCCGCGGGGGGCCGGCGCGGGGTCGCGGGGGACCAGCGCGCTCTCGGCCTCGGCCATCAGCCGCGACCGCAGGTCGGAGACGAACTCGCTCCTCGGCTCGGGGCCCCCGACGCCGCGCAGCGCTGCGACCACCGGCAGCAGGTCGGCGTCCCGGCCGCCGCGCGCGGCGGCGCCCTCGGGCTGCCGGAGCAGCGCGTCGAGGTGCTCGGCCCGGCGGCGGGTGCCGAAGGGTGGGGTGGTCATGAGCGCCTGCCCAGCTGGAAGGGAACGGCTACCGGGGCCAACGAGGCACGGGGGCTCGGGGTTACGGGGGCCGGGGTGACGGGAACGGGCCGGCTCATCGCTCCGCCTCCCCGCCGTCGTCCGCGGCGAGCAGCCCCGCGGGCAGCCGGGAGGCCAGGGCGCGCAACGCCCGCAGCTGCAGCTGCTTGACCGCCCCGGTGGACCGCTCGAGCACCTCGGCGGTCTCGGCCAGGCTCATCCCCTGGAGGAACCGGAGGACCAGGCAGTCGCGCTGGTCCTCGGGCAGCTCCCGCAGGCTCCGCAGCAGCACCTCGGAGGTGAGCCGGTCGAGCACGGCGTCCTCCGGACCGGGCTCCGGCTCGCCGTCCGCGACCTCGCCCGCGTCCTCGGTGACGGTCTCCAGCCGGGCGCGGGCCGAGCGGAAGTGGTCGTGGGCCAGGTTGCGGGCGATGGTCATCAGCCAGGCGCCGAAGTCGCGGCCCTGCCAGCGGAACTCCTGCATCGAGCGCAGCGCCCGGAAGAACGTCTCGGAGGTCAGGTCCTCGGCGAGCTGCACCGAGCCGGTGCGGTGGTGCAGGAACCGGTGGACGCTGCGGTGGTAGTGGTCGAAGAGGAGCCCGAAGGCCTCCTTGTCACCCGCGCGGGCCAGCTCCACGAGGGCGATCAGCCGGTCCCGCTCGGGCTCGGTCGCCTCGGTCGAGGTGGCCAGGCCCCGGTCGTCGCGCTGCCCCGGAGGTAGCGGCCGGCCGCCGCCGGCGCGCGCGGCCGGGACCTGGGGGCCGAGCCCCACAGCCTCGGTACGGAGCATCCCGTCGGTACAGAGCATTCCGTCGGCGGGGGTCAGCAGGGTCCGGAGAACCGCGAGGCGCAGCAGCTCGAGGCCGGGGACCACGTGGTCCGGCGACTGCCGCGTCCTCTCCAGCATGCCCAAGCCTCCCGTGCCAGACGTGCACCGAGGTTATTGAGCACTCACCTCGTTTGGGAAGGGGTCGCGGAGCAGTCTCCGCAGACGTGTCACATGGCGAGACCCGCCGGAAGGCGGACGTACGGGCGTCGGTCGTCAGGCGTGCGGCCGGTTGCGCGCCGCTAGCGCGGCCGCGATGCCGCCGGCCGCCGCCCCGCCGACGGCGCCGGTGAGCAGGCCGATCCGGGCCGCCTTGCGTCCGGTGCGGTAGTCGCGCACCTGCCACCCGTGGTCCCGGGCGTGGGCGCGCAGGGCGGGGTCGGGGTTGATGGCCACCGGGTCGCCGACCAGGGAGAGCATCGGCAGGTCGTTGATCGAGTCCGAGTACGCCGAGCAGCGGCTCAGGTCCAGCTCCTGGTGCTCGGCGATGGCGCGCACCGCCGCGGCCTTGGCGGGTCCGTGCAGCAGCTCGCCCACCAGCCGGCCGGTGTAGACGCCGTCCTGGTGCTCGGCGACCGTGCCCAGGGCGCCGGTCAGGCCGAGCCGGCGGGCGATGATGGAGGCGATCTCGATCGGGGCCGCGGTGATCAGCCAGACCCGCTGCCCCTCGTCGAGGTGCCGCTGGGCCAGCGCCCGGGTGCCGGGCCAGATCCGGTGGGCCATCACCTCGTCGAAGATCTCCTCGCCCAGCTCCTCCAGCTCGGTGACGGTGTGACCGGCGATGAAGGAGAGGGCGGAGTTGCGGGCGTCCGCGATGTGCTCGGGGTCCTCGACGCCCACGATCCGGAACCAGGCCTGCTTGTACATCGCCCCGAGGATGTCGCTGGTCCGGAAGAACTTGCGCTTGTAGAGGCCCTTGGCGAGGTGGAAGATGCTCGCCCCCTGCATCACCGTGTTGTCCACGTCGAAGAAGGCGGCGGCCGTCGGGTCGACCGGCACGGAGAGCGCCACCTCCACCTCGGCGGAGGCGGCGGCCGCCTCGCCGGCCAGCGTCGAGCGTCGCCGGAGGTCCGAGGGAGGTCCGGGATGGCTGCGGTGCTGTCCGGGCGGATTCACCCCGTCAGCGTAGTGGGCCAGGCCACCCCGGTTGTGGGAGTATCACCGGCATGCCGCGCCCTTCCAACGTCGCTGACCTGGTGGCGGACGCCTCCGCGGAGAGCCCCGACAAGCTGGCGCTGGTCGAGGTGGGAGGTCGCAGCCTGACCTGGTCCCAGCTCGACGACGAGGTGGGGCGCACGGCCGCCGGGCTGGGCCGGCTCGGCGTGCGCGCCGGGATGCGGATCATGATCGTCCTGGGCAACCGGCTGGAGTTCGTCACCTCCTACCTGGGTGCGCTCTCGGCGCAGGTCGTGGCGGTCCCGGTCAACCCCGGCTCCACGGCGTACGAGCTGGCGCGGATGCTGGCCGACTCCGGCGCGCGCCTGGTGGTGGCCGACGACGACACCGCGCCGGCGGTCCGCGAGGCGCTCGCCGTGCTCGACGGGGCCCGGGCCGGGCAGCCGGTCGCCGACGGGGAGCTGGAGCCCGAGCTGCTGGCCCGTGCCCAGGACCCGCGCCTGGTGGTGATCGGCGAGCCGGCCGGGGCGCAGGAGACGACGTACGACGACCTGGTCGCCGAGCCGGGCGGTCCGCTGCCTGCGCTCCAGGACCCGGAGAGCCTCGCGGTCCTGCTCTACACCAGCGGCGCCTCGGGCCGCCCGCGCGGCGCGATGCTCTCCCACCGGGCGCTGGTGGCCAACATCGAGCAGGTGGCCGCGGTCTCCCCGCCGATGATCCACGGCGACGACGTGGTGCTCGGCGTGCTGCCGCTCTTCCACGTCTACGGCCTCAACGCGGTGCTGGGCGGGGTGCTGCGGCACCGGGCCAAGCTGGTGCTGGTGGACCGCTTCGACCCCGAGGGCACGCTCGACCTGATCGACGACGAGGCGGTCTCGGTGGTCCCGGTCGCGCCCCCGGTGCTCGGCTACTGGATGCCGGTCGAGGGGCTGCGCGACCGGCTGGGCCCGGTCCGGCTGGTGCTCTCGGGCTCCGCGCCGCTGGGCGCGGAGGTGATGGACCGGTTCAGCGAGGCCGGCGGGGTCGAGGTGCACCAGGGGTACGGGCTGACCGAGGCCGCCCCGGTGGTCACCTCCACCCTGTGCAGCGCGCGCACGAGCGGCGACGCGAGCGGGACCGCGGTCGCCGGCCCGGGCGCGCCCGCGGCGGGCTCGCGCAGCTCCGGCTCGGTGGGCGCGGCGCTGCCCGGCATCGAGCTGCGGCTGGTCGACGAGCACACCGGCCACCTCGAGGGCGACGACCCCGGGGAGATCCAGGTCCGCGGCGACAACCTGTTCTCCGGCTACTGGCCCGACGGGTCCGGCGGGCCGGACGCCGACGGGTGGTACTCCACCGGAGACGTGGGCTACCTGGACGCCGACGGCGACCTCTACCTGGTCGACCGGGTCCGGGAGCTGGTCATCGTCTCCGGCTTCAACGTCTACCCCTCCGAGGTCGAGGACGCCGTCCGCGACGTCGAGGGGGTCCGCGAGGTCGCGGTGATCGGGACCCCGGACCAGGAGACCGGCGAGAGCGTGGTCGCCTACGTGGTGGCCACCGACGGGACCGATGCCGCGCAGGTCGCCGAGGCGGTGCGCGAGCGGGCGAGCCGGCGGCTGGCCCGGTTCAAGCAGCCGGCGCGGATCGAGGTGGTGCCCGAGCTGCCGCGCACCGCGACCGGCAAGATCCAGAAGGGCCGGCTGCGGGGGATCGAGCGCCGGCGCCGGCTCGCGCTGCTGGAGCAGCCTGCTGCAATGGAGACATGAGCGCACTCGAACAGACCCGTCACCTCGCCCGGGTGGTGGTCTACGGACGGCAGGGGTGCCACCTGTGCGACGACGTCCTCGACGTCGTCCGGCGCGTCTGCGCGGAGACCGGCGACAGCTGGACCGAGGTCGACGTCGACCAGGACGCGGAGCTCGAGGACCGGTTCACCGAGGAGGTCCCGGTGACCTTCGTCGACGGACGACAGCACGACTACTGGCGGGTCGACGAGACCCGGCTGCGCGCCGCTCTGGCCCGGGAGCGTCCTGCCCCATAACCCGGCACCCGGCGTCCTGACGAATTTTGTTCTCGCGTTCACAAACTCCTACAGTGAGAGAGCGCCGAGCGATTCCGGACCCGGACCCGACCGGGCCGTCGTTCTGGCTGGAAAGAAGAACCAGTGAGTGCACGGACTTCGCCCGACTCGGCTCGGGAGATCCCGGAGGCGACGGTCGCTCGACTCCCGGTCTACCTGCGAGCCCTGACCAGCCTGACCGAGGCTGGCACCGCGACGTGCTCCAGCGAGGAGCTCGCCTCCGCCGCCGGGGTCAACAGCGCCAAGCTGCGCAAGGACCTGTCCTACCTCGGCAGCTACGGCACCCGGGGCGTCGGGTACGACGTGGAGTACCTGCGCTACCAGATCGCCCGGGAGATCGGCGTCACCCAGGACTGGCCGGTCGTCATCGTCGGCATCGGCAACCTGGGCCACGCGCTGGCCAACTACTCCGGCTTCCGCAGCCGCGGCTTCCGGGTCGTGGCGCTGCTGGACGCCGACCCGACGCGGCACGGCGAGAAGGTCGCCGGCGTCGCGGTCCGACCCTTCGACCACATGGAGCAGATCGTCCGTGACAACGACGTGGCCATCGGCGTGATCGCCACCCCCGCCGCCGCCGCCCAGGACGTGGCCAACCGGATGGTCGCGACCGGCATCACCAGCATCCTCAACTTCGCGCCCGGCGTGCTGACCGTCCCGGCCGGTGTCGACGTGCGCAAGGTCGACCTCTCCATCGAGCTGCAGATCCTGGCCTACCACGAGCAGCGCAAGGCCCTGGTGACCCAGCCCGGAGCCGGGGACGACCTGCCGATGGTCGAGCACGGGAGCGCCTCGTGAGCGTCCTGGTCGTCGGCATCTCCCACAAGTCCGCCCCGGTGGCGGTCCTCGAGCGTCTCGCCCTGGACTCTCACGGCATCGCCCAGCTGGTCTCCGACGTGGTCGGGTGCGAGCACGTCAGCGAGGCCACGGTGATCTCCACCTGCAACCGGCTCGAGGTCTACGCCGACGTCGACCGCTTCCACGGCAGCGTCGAGGAGCTCTCCCGGCTCCTGGTCGAGCGGGCCGGGGCCAGCGCCGACGCGGTGCTGCCGCACCTGTACGTGCACTACGAGGACGGGGCGGTCTCGCACCTGTTCCACGTGGCCGCCGGGCTCGACTCGATGGTGATGGGCGAGGGGCAGATCCTCGGCCAGACCCGCGAGGCGCTGCGGCTCGGCCAGGAGCACGGCACGATGGGTCCCTCCCTCAACCTGCTCTTCCAGCAGGCGCTGCGGGTCGGCAAGCGCTCGCACGCCGAGACCGGGATCGACTCCGCCGCCCCGTCGATGGTGACCGCCGCGCTGCACCACACCACCGAGCCGCGAGGCGGGCTCACGGGCCGCAGCGTCGTGGTCCTCGGGGCCGGCTCGATGGCCTCCCTGGCCACCGCCACCGTCGCCCGGATGGGCGCCGGCCGGGTGACGGTCGCCAACCGCTCGCTGGAGAACGCCGAGCGGCTCGCGCAGGAGTACGGCGGGGTCGCGCTCCCGCTGGCCGAGCTGGACGCGGCCCTGGCCGACGCCGACGTGCTGATCACCTGCACCGGGGCGACCGGGATCCTGGTGAGCGCGCCGATGCTGGCCGCCGCCCGCGGCGAGCGCACCGAGCGGCTCGACATCATCGACCTCGCGCTCCCGCACGACGTGGACCCCGACGTCGCGGAGCTGCCCGGCGTGGTGCTGACCGGCCTGACCGAGCTCTCGGAGATGCTCGACGGCAGCGACGCCGCGCGCGACCTCGCCGGCGTCCGGGAGATCGTCGCCGAGGAGGTGCGCGCCTTCCTGGCCGCGCGTCGTCAGGCGAGCGTGACCCCCACGGTGGTGGCCCTGCGGACCATGGCCACCGGAGTGGTGGAGAGCGAGATGGAGCGGCTGGCCGCTCGGCTGCCGGACCTGGACGAGTCCGTGCGCAGCGAGGTGCGGCGCACCGTGCACCGGGTCGCGGAGAAGCTGCTCCACCAGCCCACCATCCGGGTCAAGGAGCTGGCCGGCGAGACCGAGCCGACGTCGTACGCCGAGGCGCTGGCCGAGCTGTTCGCCCTCGACCCCGAGGCCGTCTCGGCCGTCACCCGCGGGGTCCTGACCGGAGAAGGTGAGTCGCGATGAGCGCCCGTCCACTGCGCCTGGGCACCCGGGCCTCGGCTCTGGCCACCACCCAGTCGGGCATGGTCGCCGACATGGTGCGCGAGCGGCTGGGTCGCGAGGTCGAGCTGGTCGAGGTCACCACCCACGGTGACGTCAGCCGCGCCCCGCTGGCCTCGATGGGCGGGACGGGGGTCTTCGTCAGCGCGCTGCGCGACGCCCTGCTGGCCGGCACCGTCGACCTCGCCGTGCACTCCCTCAAGGACCTGCCGACCACGCCGGCCGACGGGATCACCCTGGCGGCCGTGCCGTCCCGGGAGGACCCGCGCGACGTGGTGGTCGCCCGCGACGGGCTCACGCTCGGCGAGCTGCCCAGCGGCAGCCGGGTCGGCACCGGCTCGCCGCGGCGTGCCGCGCAGCTGGCCGCGCTCGGTCTGGGCGTGGAGATCGTGGAGATCCGCGGCAACGTGGGCACCCGGATCGGCAAGGTCACCTCCGGGGAGCTGGACGCCGTCCTGCTGGCCCGCGCCGGACTGGCCCGGTTGGGCCGGCTGGGCGAGGTGACCGAGGTCCTGGACCCGCTGCAGATGCTGCCCGCCCCCGGGCAGGGCGCGCTGGCGGTGGAGTGCCGCACCGAGGACGAGGAGCTGGCCGCCGCGCTGGCCGCGCTGGACGACCCGCACACCCGTGCCGCGGTCGTGGCGGAGCGAGCCGTGCTGGCCTCCCTGGAGGCGGGCTGCAGCGCACCGCTGGGGGCGCTGGCCGAGGTGGTCGAAGGAGAGTCGGGGGACGAGCTGTGGATCAGGGCGGTGGCCCTGTCCGCTGACGGGGGCCTGTCGGTGCGGAGAAGCGCGACGGGCCGCCCAGAGGACGCAGCGGGCGTCGGCGCCCGCCTGGGGAGCGAGATGCTCGCCGAAGGCGCCAGTGACCTGATGGAAACACCGCACGAAGCAGCAGTGAGGAACCAGCACCCATGACCCGAGGAAACACCCCCCCGACCAAGACCCCGACCGGCTGGGTCTCCTTCGTCGGCAGCGGTCCCGGTGACCCCGGGCTCTTGACCGTGCGTGCCGTGGAGCTGATCAAGGAGGCCGAGGTGATCGTCACCGAGGCCCCCGAGCACGAGGACCTGGTCCGCACGGTGCTCGGCCTGGGGCCGCGCCCGGTCGACGAGGAGGAGCAGCAGCCCTCCGGCCCGGTGCTCGTCGACGGCGGCTTCGGCGAGGACGGCCAGCCGCTGACCCACGCCAGCCGCGCCCGCGTGGTGGTCAAGCACGGCAAGAAGCACCGCGTCGTCCGGCTGATGACCGGCGACCCGTTCCTCTACGCCTCCGGCCCCGAGGAGGCGCAGGCCTGCGTCAAGGCCGGCGTCGGCTTCGACATCGTGCCCGGTGTCTCGGCGGTCCAGGCGGTCCCGGCCTACGCCGGCATCCCGCTGACCGACAAGACCCACCGCGAGGTCGCGGTGGTCACCTGCGGTGGCTCGGTCGACTGGTCGCAGTACGCCGACGACCGCACCCTGGTGCTGCTCTCCGGCGTGGGCACCCTGGCCGAGACCGCCAAGGCCCTGTTGGCCGCCGGCCGGCCGCCGCGCACGCCCGTGGCGGTGACCCGCGTCGGGACCACCACCGAGCAGGCCACGCTGACCTCGACCCTGGAGAACGTGGCCGCCGACGTGCGCGCCGCCCGGGTCGCGCCCCCGGCGATCATCGTGATCGGCGACGTGGTCAACCTGCGCGAGACGCTCTCGTGGTTCGAGACCAAGCCGCTCTTCGGCTGGCGGGTCCTGGTGCCGCGCACCAAGGAGCAGGCCGGCTCGCTGTCGGCGCGGATCCGCGCCTTCGGCGGCGTCCCCGAGGAGGTGCCGACCATCTCGGTGGAGCCCCCGCGCAACCCGCTGCAGATGGACAAGGCGGTCCGTGGACTCGTCGAGGGCCGCTACGAGTGGATCGCCTTCACCTCGGTCAACGCGGTCAAGGCGGTGCGGGAGAAGTTCGAGGAGTACGGCCTGGACGCCCGCGCCTTCTCCGGCCTGAAGATCGCCGCGGTCGGCGACAAGACCGCCGAGGCGATCGCGGCCTGGGGCCTGCGCGCCGACCTGGTGCCGACCGGTGAGCAGTCCGCGGCCGGGCTGCTGGCCGAGTGGCCGCCGTACGACGAGCTGCTGGACCCGATCAACCGGGTCTTCCTGCCGCGCGCCGACATCGCCACCGAGACCCTGGTGGCGGGTCTGGTCGAGCTCGGCTGGGAGTGCGACGACGTCACCGCCTACCGGACCGTGCGGGCCACGCCGCCGCCGGCGCCGACCCGCGACGCGATCAAGACCGGCAAGTTCGACTCGGTGGTCTTCACCTCCTCCTCGACGGTGCGCAACCTGGTCGGCATCGCCGGCAAGCCGCACCCCTCGACGGTGATCGCGGTCATCGGCCCGGCCACCGCCAAGACCGCCGAGGAGCACGGCCTGCGGGTCGACGTGATGGCCTCCAAGCCGGACGTCGAGGTCCTGGTCGAGGAGCTCGCCGACTTCGGCGCCGCTCGTCGCCTGGCCATGCTGGAGGCCGGTCAGCCGGTCACCAAGCCCTCGGACCGCAAGGCCTCGGGCCGTCGCAAGGTGGGGACGAAGTAGTGCCCGCCGCAGCACCGGGCGAGGAGGCGGCCACCCCGGGAGGTCCCCCCGGGCACCTGGGGGCCGTCACCGGTCCGGTGCTGCGCCCACGGCGCCTGCGCACCACGCCGGCGCTGCGCCGGATGGTCGCGGAGGTCGCGGTGGAGCCGCGGCAGCTGGTGCTGCCGCTCTTCGTCCGCGAGGGGCTCAGCGAGCCGAACCCGATCTCCTCCATGCCCGGGGTGGTCCAGCACACGCGGGAGTCCCTGCGGGCGGCGGCCGCCGAGGCGGCCGAGCTGGGGCTGGGCGGGGTGATGCTCTTCGGCATCCCCGAGCGCAAGGACGCCGTCGGCTCCGGGGCCGTGGACCCCACCGGCATCCTCAACCTGGCGATCACCGACGTGGTCGCCGAGGTCGGGGACACGCTGACGGTGATGAGCGACCTGTGCCTGGACGAGTTCACCGACCACGGGCACTGCGGGCTGCTCACCGCCGACGGCCGGGTCGACAACGACCGGACGCTCGCGGTCTACGCCGAGATGGCGGTGGCCCAGGCCGACGCCGGCGTCGACATGGTCGGGCCGAGCGGGATGATGGACGGCCAGGTCGCCACCATCCGTACCGCGCTGGACGCGATGGAGCACACCGACGTTTCGATCCTCGCCTACTCCGCGAAGTACGCCTCGGCGTTCTACGGTCCCTTCCGCGAGGCGGTCGACTCCAGCCTCGAAGGCGACCGGCGTACCTACCAGCAGGACCCCGCCAACGCGGTCGAGGGCGTCCGTGAGGCGCTGCTCGACATCGAGCAGGGCGCGGACCTGGTGATGGTCAAGCCGGCCCTGGCCTACCTCGACGTGGTGCGCCGGGTACGCGAGGCGGTCGACGTGCCGGTCGCGGCGTACAACATCTCCGGGGAGTACTCGATGGTCGAGGCGGCGGCCGCCCGCGGCTGGATCGACCGGGAGGCCGCGATCCTGGAGACGCTGACCTCGATCCGCCGCGCCGGCGCCGACGTGATCCTCACCTACTGGGCCAGCGAGGCCGCCCGGCTGCTCCGCCGCTGACGGTCCCGGTCTGCTTCCCGGCCCCGCCGCTCAGGCGAGGCCGGGGAAGAGCCACGTCTCGACGCAGGACCGCACCTCGTCCGTCTGGTCGAGCCGCACGCCCGACTCCAGGCAGAGCGTCAGCGCGTGCGTCACGGCGGCGGCGTAGGCGTCGGCGGAGATGGTCCCGTCCTGCAGTCGGGCGGCGAGCCCGCTGCGCTGCACCAGCGCCTCGTCGGGCACCGGCACGTTGGCCGGGTCCGGCGTGGCCAGCGGTCCCGCGGTCGCCGGCAGCGCCGGGAGCACGTACGGCGGCACTGTCGGCGTCGGCGTCGGCGTGGGCTCAGGCGTGGGCGTGGGTGTCGGCGTCGGCGTCGGCGTCGGGGTGGGCGTCGGCGTGGGCTCAGGCGTCGGGGTGGGCGTCGGCGTGGGCTCAGGCGTCGGGGTGGGCGTCGGCGTCGGCGTGGGCTCAGGCGTAGGCGTGGGCGTCGCCTTCGGCGGCCGCACCACCTCGACCGGACCCAGCTTGATGCCGGGGTCCCGCGGGGGGACGGGCACCTGCTTGATGCGGGGTCCCTGGGGTCCGGAGCGCCGGGGTCCCTGCCGGCCGGACTCCTGCGGGGTGCCCGGTGCCCGGGCCTTCCCGACCTGGCGGACCTCCCGGCCACGCTCGACCGGCGCAGCCGGGTTCTCCCGGGGCTGCGCCTGCGGGGCGGGAGAGCCCGCAGCGCCCGGCGATCCCGGCAGACCGAGCCCGGGTGACCCGGGGGCCCACGGCACCGAGGAGGCCGCGAGCTGGGCGGCGTCGGCGTACGGGTCCACCTCGGCCCCGTCGCGGTAGGCGTCGGCGAGCGCGACGACCAGGGCGACGTAGTCGGGGGAGCGGTTGTAGCGGTAGACGGCCTCCTCCAGCGTCCGGGAGTCGGCCAGGGAGTCGGAGCCGGAGCAGAGGTAGACCGCGCTGGCCAGGGCGGCGTCGTCCAGGTCCTGCGGGTCGCGGGTGCCGTCGCCGTCGCCGTCGACGCCCACCGCGGCCCAGGTGGAGGGGATGAACTGCATGGGGCCGACCGCGCGGTCGTGGCGGCGGTCGCCGTCCAGCCGACCCTGGTCGGTGTCGGGGATCCGGCTGGTGCCTGCGCTGCCGTCCAGCGCGATGCCCACGATGGCGGGGGTGGCGCGTCCCCGGGTGTCCAGGGTGCTGCCCCCGTGGCGGCCGTGGTCGGACTCGACCCGCCCGATCGCGGCGAGCACCGGCCAGGTCAGCTCGCACCCGGAGTCCGCGGACCGCATCACCGCCTCGGCGAGCTGGTAGGCCGCGAGCGCGGGGGCGGGGATGGTGCCGGCGTCCAGGCTGCCGGGGACGCCCCGGGCGGGGACGGTCCGGGTGACGCTGCCCCCGTCGTCGGCCGGCGTGGTCACCACGCGCTCGGGGAGGTCCTGGACGCTCCCGGGCTCGGTGTACGGCTCGGCGGGGACGCGGGGGGTCCCCAGGACGTCCTGGGCGGCGGGCTGGACGATGCCGCCCAGCGTGGCGGTCCACCCGAGGGTGAGCAGCACCAGCGGCACGCCTGCGGCGGCACGTTGCCACCCTCGGAACCGGGTCTCCGCCATGCCGCACCTCCTCGCCCGCGCCGTACCCAGCTAGTGTGCTCCCGGTCACGGCCCAGGAAAACCGTCCTCGGACCCTTGCATCCGGGGCCGGAATGGCCGATTGGGAGCCTTTGGAGCGGTGCGCGACAATGGCGCGGTGACGTCCCCCAACCCGGCCTCGGCCGACCTCTTCGCGCGCGGGCAGGCAGTCACCCCCGGTGGGGTCAACTCCCCGGTCCGCGCGTTCAACGCGGTCGGCGGGACCCCTCGCTTCATCCGCTCCGCCGCCGGCGCCTGGCTCACCGACGTCGACGGACGCGAGTACGTCGACCTGGTCTGCTCCTGGGGCCCGATGCTGCTGGGCCACGCCCACCCCGAGGTGATGGGGCAGGTCCAGGCCGCGGTCGCCCGCGGCACCTCCTTCGGCACCCCGACCGAGCCCGAGGTCGAGCTGGCCGAGGAGATCGTGCGCCGGACCCCCGTCGAGCGGGTCCGCTTCGTCTCCAGCGGCACCGAGGCGACCATGTCGGCGATCCGGCTGGCCCGCGGCTTCACCGGCCGCGACGTGCTGGTCAAGTTCGCCGGCTGCTACCACGGCCACGTCGACGCGCTGCTCGCCGAGGCCGGCTCCGGGGTGGCCACCTTCGCCCTTCCGGGCACTCCGGGCGTCCCGACCTCGGCCACCGACCTGACCCTGGTGCTGCCCTACAACGACCGCGCCGCGGTCACCGCCGCGTTCGCCGAGCACGGGCCGCGGATCGCGGCGCTGATCACCGAGGCGACCCCCGGCAACATGGGCGTCGTCCCGCCCGAGCCGGGGTTCAACGAGTTCCTCGCCGCCACCTGCCGCGAGGCCGGGGCGCTGTTCATCTCCGACGAGGTGATGACCGGCTTCCGTGCCACCGCCCAGGGCGGGTGGGGCCTGGACGGCGCGCACGAGGGCTGGACGCCGGACCTGATGACCTTCGGCAAGGTGATGGGCGGCGGCTTCCCCGCCGCGGCCTTCGGCGGCCGCGCCGACGTGATGAGCCACCTGGCGCCCGAGGGGCCGGTCTACCAGGCGGGCACGCTCTCGGGGAACCCGGTGGCGACCACCGCCGGGCTGGCCACGCTGCGGCTGGCCACCGACGAGGTCTACGCCTCCCTGGACGCCACCGCGACCACGATCAAGGAGGCGGCCTCGGCCGCGCTGGCCGACGCCGGGGTGGCCCACCGCGTGCAGTCCGCCGGCACGATGTTCTCGGTCTTCTTCGCCGACGGCCCGGTGCGCGACTTCGCCGGCGCCTCCCGCCAGGACACCGCCGCCTACGCGGCCTTCTTCCACGCGATGCTGGACGCCGGCGTCTACCTCCCGCCCTCGGCGTACGAGTGCTGGTTCGTCTCCGCGGCCCACGACGACCGGGCCGTGCAGCACGTGCTGGACGCCCTGCCGATCGCCGCGAAGGCCGCCGCCGCGGCCCAGGAGAGGACCCGATGACCGCGAAGACGATGGTCCACCTGCTCCGCCACGGCGAGGTGCACAACCCCGAGGGCATCCTCTACGGGCGCCGCGACGGGTTCCACCTCTCCGAGCTGGGCCGGCGGATGGCCCAGCGGGTCGCCGACGTGATCGGCGACCGCGACGTCGTCCACCTGCGCAGCTCGCCGCTGGAGCGGGCCCGGGAGACCGCCGCCCCGCTGGCCGCCGCCCGCGGGCTGGAGCCGGTGATCGACCCCCGCGTGATCGAGTCGAGCAACAAGTTCGAGGGGATCGACTTCGGCGAGGGCGCGATGACCCTGCTGAAGCGACCGCACCTGTGGCGCTACCTCTACAACCCGTTCAAGCCCTCCTGGGGCGAGCCGTACCGGGAGATGGCCGCGCGGATGATGGCGGCCGTCGAGGACGCTCGCGACGCGGCCCGCGGCCACGAGGCGGTCGTCGTCTCCCACCAGCTGCCGATCTGGACCACCCGGCTGGCCGCCGAGAACCGCTCCTTCGTGCACGACCCGCGCAGCCGCGAGTGCACGCTCTGCTCCCTGACCACCCTCCACTTCGAGGACGACCGCCTGGTGCGGCTCACCTACTCCGAGCCCGCGGGCGACCTGATCCCGGTCAAGGACCGGGGCGCGCCGTTCTCGGCCGGTGGGGCGCCCGAGGAGAAGCGACCCTGACCGTGCGACGCATGACCCGGGCCGCCGCCGCCCTGCTGACCTCCTGCCTGCTGCTCGCCGGTTGCTCGGACCTGTCCGGGGCCGGGGAGAAGGGCTACGTCTCCGGCGACGGCCAGGTGCGGGTGGTGGCCTCCGAGGAGCGCGGTGAGCCCGTCGACTACGCCGGCCAGGACCTGGACGGCGAGCCGCTCGCGCTGGCCGACTCCCGAGGCCAGGTCACCGTGATCAACGTCTGGGGCTCCTGGTGCGTGGACTGCCGGGTGGAGATGCCCGACCTGCTCGAGGCCGCCGAGAAGACCAAGGGCGTGGCCACCTTCGTCGGGATCAACACCCGCGACCACGACACCGCGCCGGCGCAGGCGTTCGCGCGCAACGTGGGCATGTCGTTCCCCTCGTTCTACTCACCCGACGGCAAGGCGCTGCTGCCCTTCGCGGGCACCATCCCGCCCCGGGCCATCCCGTCCACCGTCGTGCTCGACGAGGAGGGCCGGGTGGCCGGGACGATCATCGGCCGGCTGCCCTCGGCGCTGACCCTGGTCGACCTGGTCGAGGACGTCGCGGACCCGGGCGCTCGCGATGGGTGAGTGGTTCAGCGAGCAGGCCGCCGTCGGCTCGCTCGCGCTGGCCGTCCCGGTGGCGATGGTCGCCGGGCTGGTCTCCTTCTTCTCCCCGTGCGTGATCCCGCTGCTGCCCGGCTACCTCTCCTACGCCACCGGGCTCTCGGGGGCCGAGCTGGCCGACGGCGAGGCGGACCGGCGCCGCGGCCGGATGCTGCTCGGCTCGCTGCTCTTCGTGCTCGGCTTCGCCGCGGTCTTCGTCTCCCTGGGCGCGATCTCCGGAGCGCTGGGGGAGTGGCTGATCACCTGGGAGCGGCAGATCACCGTGGTGCTCGGCCTGCTGACCATCGTGCTCGGCCTGGCCTTCGCCGGGCTGCTGCCGTGGTTCCAGCGGGACTGGCGGGTGCACAAGGTGCCGGCCGTCGGCCTGGCCGCCGCCCCGTTCCTGGGGGTGCTCTTCGGCCTCGGCTGGACCCCCTGCGTCGGCCCCACCCTCGGGGTCATCCTCAACCTGTCCTACACCGAGGCGAGCGCCGGCCGTGGCGCCCTGCTCTCGGCGTTCTACTCCCTGGGCCTGGGCCTGCCGTTCGTGCTGGCGGGCCTGGCCTACAGCCGGGCGATGCGCGCCTTCGGCTTCTTCCGTCGGCACCAGGCCTGGATCATGCGGTTCGGCGGCCTGCTGCTGGTGGCGGTCGGCGTCGCGCTGGTCACCGGCTTCTGGGAGCAGATGGTCACCTGGGTCCAGACGACCCTCGTCAGCAACTTCGAGGTGAGCGTGTGAGCGCGTCCGTCACCACCCCGCCGCGTCCTTCCGGACCGAGCCCCGACCCCGGCCGCCGCCCCGGCGAGCTCGGCCTGCGCGAGCTGGGGCGCTGGACCTGGCGCCAGCTGACCTCGATGCGCACCGCGTTGGTGCTGCTGCTCCTCCTCGCCCTGGCCGCCGTGCCCGGGTCGGTGGTGCCGCAGGAGAACATCGACGCGCTGGCCGCCTCGCGGTGGAAGGAGTCGCACAGCACCCTGGCGCCGATCTACGAGCGCCTCGGTCTCTTCTCCGTCTACGAGACCCCGTGGTTCGCCGCGATCTACCTGCTGCTGATGATCTCCCTGGTCGGCTGCATCGTGCCGCGCACGCTGGTCTACGCCAAGGCGCTGCGCGCCCGCCCGCCCCGGGCCCCGCGCAACCTGACCCGGCTGCCGGACTCCACGACGTACGAGACGGACGCCTCGCCCGAGGAGGCGCTCGCCGGCGCCCGCGAGGTGCTCAAGGGCCGTCGCTACCGGGTCGACACCTCGCCGGAGGACAGCGAGGACCGCTGGGTCGCCGCCGAGCGCGGCTACCTGCGCGAGGCCGGCAACCTGCTCTTCCACCTCTCGATCATCGTGGTGCTGGTGGGCTTCGCGATGGGCAGCCTGCTCGGCTACAAGGGCGGGGTGATCGTGCTGGTCGGCAACGGCTTCTCCAACAACCTCACCCAGTACGACGAGTTCGAGCCCGGCAGCCTGTTCCGCTCCGACTGGATGGAGCCGTTCGCCTTCGACGTCACCGACTTCGACGTGGAGTGGCTGACCTCGGGCCCCGCGGCCGGCCAGGCGCGCAAGTTCGTCTCGCACCTGTCCTACACCGAGGAGCCGGGCGCCGAGCCCCAGGAGTACGACCTGCGGGTCAACCACCCGCTGACCATCGGCAACACCGACGTCTTCCTGATCGGCCACGGCTACGCCCCGGTGATCACGATCCGCGACGGCAACGGCGACGTGGCCTGGTCCGGCCCCTCGATCTTCCTGCCCACCGACACCTCCTTCCGGTCCTTCGGAGTGGTCAAGGCCTCCGACGCGCGGCCGGAGCAGATCGGCCTGCAGGGCGAGCTCTACCCGACCTTCGCCTTCGAGGGCGGCAAGGACGGCATCGGCCCGTACTCCTCCTTCGGCAACGCCGCCGACCCGCTCATCTCGATGACGGTCTGGCGCGGTGACCTGGGGATGGACGACCCGGGCCCGCAGTCGGTCTACGTGCTCGACACCAGCAAGGCCGAGCAGGTCACCCAGGCCGACGGGTCGATGTTCCGCCTCGACCTGCGCCCCGGCGAGGAGGCCGAGCTGCCCGACGGGCTCGGCACGGTGAGCTTCGACGGGCTCCAGCGGTGGAACAAGATCCAGATCAGCCAGACCCCCGGCAAGCTGGTCGCCCTGGGTGGCGTCTCGCTGGCCCTGGTGGGCCTGGTCGGCTCGCTCTACATCCGGCCGCGCCGGGTGTGGGTGCGGGCACGCCGCACCGGCAGCGGGCCCGAGGCCCGCACGCTGGTGGAGATCGCCGGTCTCGACCGTGCCGGCGGCGGTGACGTCGCGAGCGAGCTCGCGGAGGTCAGGACAGGCATCATGGGGACCGCGCCCGCCGCGGACGACCCTGGTACGGACGCAGGTAACCAGAAGGAGCAGTCGTCGTGACCGACGTTCAGTGGGAGACCCTCAGCAACCAGGCGGTGGCAGCCGCCGGCGTCGTCTACTTCCTGGCGCTGCTGAGCTACCTGGTCGAGTGGACGGCGCTGCGCAAGCTGCCGGCCTACGAGAACCCGACCACCGGGCGCACCGCGATGTTCGGCAGGCTGGGTCTGCTGCTCACCGTGATCGGCACGGCGGTGCACTTCGTCGCGCTGCTCGGACGCGGCATGGCCGCGGACCCCAACCGGGTGCCGTGGGGCAACATGTACGAGTTCACCGTCTCCGGGTCGTTCTTCGTCTCCCTGCTCTTCCTGGTGCTGCTCCGGCGCTTCTCGCTGGACTGGATGGGCCCGCTGGTGGTCGGCTTCGTGCTCTCGGTGCTGATGGCCGCGGTGGTCTGGCTGCACGCGCCGGTCGCCCCGCTGACCGAGGCGCTCTACTCACCGTGGCTGGTGATCCACGTCGTCTCCGCGGTGATCGCCACGGCGGCCTTCACCCTGGGCGGCATCACCTCGCTCCTGTTCCTGCTCAAGAGCCGCAGCGAGCGCCGGGCGACGTCCGACCGGGCGCCGGCTGCGGCCGGGGCCGAGAGCAGCGGCGGTGGCGTCGGGGTCGCATACGCCGACGACGCCCCGGGCGAAGCTGCGACCACCGGCTACCTGGCCCGGATCCCCGACTCCACCACGCTGGACCGGCTCTCCTACCGGATGCACGCCTTCGCCTTCCCGGTGTGGACCTTCGCCGTGCTGATCACCGGACCGATCTGGGCGCACGAGGCGTGGAGCTCCTACTGGAGCTGGGACCCCAAGGAGGTCTGGGCGTTCATCACCTGGGTCGTCTACGCGGCGTACCTGCACGCGCGGACCACGGCCGGCTGGAAGGGCCGTAACGCGGCGATCCTGGCCCTGGTCGGCCTGGCGACCCTGTGGTTCAACTTCATCGGGATCAACTTCTTCTCCACCACCTCCCAGCACTCCTACGCCGAGGGCGCGCCGGCGATCGTGCAGCCCTGGGAGGCACCGGCCCAGACCGGCCACACGCCCGTCTGAGCCCGGGTCCCGACCCTCCGCGAGTTCCACTAAGGTGCGAAGGACCAGTCGAACGCACCGACCCACGGGGGAACCATGAACCGAAACTTCACGCTGGCCGGCGCTCTCGCCGCCGTCCTGCCGCTCGCGCTCACCGGCCTGGGCCCGGCCTCGGCCTCGGAGCCCAGCGCCCGCGCCGCCGCGCCCTACACGGTGACGGCCAAGGCCAACATCAAGACCGCGGTCGCCAAGGAGGACACCGTCCGGGTCACGGGCAGGGTCGCGCCCCGGGCCGCAGGCCAGCAGGTGGTCCTCCAGCAGCGGCTCGAGGGCAAGAACAAGTGGAACGTGTCCGGGACCGGCAGGATCAAGAAGAACGGGAAGTTCGTCCTCACCGACGACCCCCGCACTCCGGGGACCCGCTTCTACCGGGTGCTCAAGCCGGCCAGCGGCAAGACCAAGGCGGGCACCAGCAAGGAGCTCGAGGTCGTCGTCTACCGCTGGGAGCGACTGACCAGCCGGTCGGCCGGCCCGACGGAGAACCTCACCTTCGGCTCGGTCGACATCGCCACCGACTCCTACCCCTTCAGCCTCTCGACCCGTGAGGCCGACGCACCGGGGTCGGTGGAGTACACGCTGGGTCGCAAGTGCCGCACCCTGCGAGCGACGTACGCGCTCACCGACGCCTCGCCGTCCGGCTCCACCGGCACGGTCACCGTCTCGACCGACGGCGCCGGCCGGGTCAGCAACGCGCTGACCATCGGGACGGTCGTGGAGGACCAGGAGATCAGCCTGACGAACGTCTTCCGGCTCAGGTTCGACGTCGCCTCGGCGCTGGGCGGCGTCGCGGCGATCGGCACGCCCGAGGTGCTCTGCACGCGCTGATCCTGTTCCCCACCGGCGGGAGGGGAGGGGTCAGGCCGAGTCCGGCTCGTCCTTCTCCCGCCGGCGGCGCTCGCGCTCGAGCCGGCGCAGGAAGTCGGGGTCGTCGTCGGGGCCGAGCACCTGCGGGGGCGCCTGACGGGGCCGCGGGCCGGGCTTCGGGGCGCGGCGGCCGCGCTTCTCCAGCATCCGGGTGACGGCGTAGATGGCCAGGGCGACCACCAGCACGACGATCAGGATCTTCAGCACCCCTTCATCGTAGGTGCCAGGTGGTGGGTGTCACCCCGGCGCAGGAGGGAGGGCCACGTCGGCGGCCCGGTCGGACGCCGACCTAGAGTGGGGGCGTGAAGCCGTTCCTGGTCTACAACGCCCTGCGCCTCGTGCTGCTGCTCGCCTCGCTGGCCCTGGTGGTGGGCGTCTGGTCACTGTTCTCCGACGAGGTGCCCCTGCTGTGGGCGGCCGTCGTCGCGCTGGTCATCTCCGGCATCAGCTCCTGGTACGTGCTGGCCCGCCCGCGCGAGCAGGCGGCCCTGTGGATCGAGCAGCGTGCCGAGCGGGCGAACGCCGCCTTCGAGGCGCGGCGCTCGCGCGGCGACGAGGACTGAGCGGACCCAAGACCGTCCCGACCGTCCAGACCTGTGAGGTGAGGCGCGTGGCCCTCGAGTTCGACACCCTTGACCCGTTCGACGAGAGCGCGGACAACCTCACGCGGCTGCGCGGCTGGGCCGACGCGACCGGCCGGGCCTTCCACCAGGCGCGGCTCACCGACGAGGGCTTCGAGGTCTGGCTGGCCGCCTCCCGCGGCTTCGAGCCGAGGATCCGGGGCGCCTGGGTGCCGGCGGGCGAGTTCGGCGCCGGACCGGTGCCGGCGGCGACCTTCATCTCCTTCGCCGGAGAGCTCAACACCGGCGCCGAGCTGCTGCCGCTGCACATGATCAGCGACGTCAGCGTCAGCCCCTCCCACCGCCGCCAGGGGCTGCTGCGCCGGATGATGACCGAGGACCTCGACCACGCGGTCGCCGAGGGCCGGCCGCTGGCCGCCCTGACCGTCACCGAGGGGTCGATCTACGGGCGGTTCGGCTTCGGTCCGGCCACCTGGCGCGCGCAGGTCGAGGTGGACGTCAGCGCGCGCTTCGCGCTCCCCGGGGTCGAGCCCTACGGCCGGATCGCGATGCTGGCCCCCGACACCATGGGCACCCTGCCGCGCGACCTCTTCGGCGCCTGGCACCGGCGTTCCCGCGGCTCCCTCTCCCGACCGCCGCACTACGACATCGTGACCCGCAAGAGCTGGGACTGGCAGGAGCAGGCCCCGGACCGCAAGCTGCGCGGCGCCGTCCACCTCGACGACGCGGGCGTCCCCGACGGCTTCGTGCTCTACCGGCACCAGGGCTGGGACCGGCCCCGCACGGTCCAGGTCGAGGACCTGGTGGCCGTCTCGCCGGCCGCCGAGCTGGCCCTGTGGCGCTTCCTGGCCGAGATGGACCTGACCGACGTGCTCAAGGCCTCGGCCCCGGTCGAGGACCCGTTGACCTGGGCGCTGGCGGACCCGAGGAGCCGCCGGTTGACCGAGGTCGGCGACCACATCTGGCTGCGGGTGCTCGACGTGCCGCGGGCACTGGAGGCTCGCCCCTGGTACGGCGACGGCGAGGTCGTGCTCGAGGTCGCGGACCCGATGGGGCACGCGGCGGGACGCTGGCGGGTGACGGCGCGCGACGGCGCGGCGACGGTCACCCCCACCGACGACCCGGTCGGCGTGCACACCGACGCGAGCACCCTGTCGAGCCTCTACCTCGGTGGGGTGCGCACCCGGACGCTGGCCGACGCGGGCAGGCTGCGCGGCGAGCCCGAGCAGCTGACCGCCTGGGCCGCGATCGCCGACGGTGGGCCGGCGCCCTTCTCCCGCACCTCGTTCTGAGCGGGGCACCGCGCGGGTGCGCGCGGGCCGGTCAGGGTGCGAGCAGGAAGACCACGACCAGGCCGGCCCACCACAGCTGGCCCGAGCCGGTCTGGGCGAGCACCGGGATCAGCGCGGGTCCGCGGGCGCCGCTGAGCACCGTACGGACGGCAGGCAGCATCGGGACCACGAACGCCAGCGCGCAGAGCACCAGCCAGGAGGTGGCGGCCGCGATCGCCACCACCGAGCAGGCGGCGGCCAGCACCAGCAGCACGTAGAACCAGCGCGTGCGCTCCTCGCCCAGCCGCACCGCGAGCGTCATCTTGCCCACCTCGCGGTCGGTGGGGATGTCACGCAGGTTGTTGGTCACCAGGATGGCGCAGGCCAACGCCCCCATCCCGACCCCGGCGTAGAGGGCGGGCCACTCCCAGGTCTGCGTCTGCACGTAGGTGGTGCCGATGACGGCGACCAGGCCGAAGAAGACGAAGACCATCACCTCGCCCAGCCCCAGGTAGCCGTACGGCTTCTTCCCGCCGGTGTAGAACCAGGCGGCGACGATGCAGACCACGCCGACCGCGACCAGCCACCAGGCCGTCGTCGCGGCCAGCACCAGACCGGCCACGCCCGCGACGCCGAAGCAGGCGAAGGCGGCGCGCTTGACCGCACCCGGGGCCGCCCGGCCCGAGCCGACCAGGCGCATCGGCCCGACCCGGTCCTCGTCGGTGCCGCGGATCCCGTCGGAGTAGTCGTTGGCGTAGTTGACCCCCACCTGGAGCGCCAGGCTGACCACCAGGGCGAGCAGCGCCTTCCACCAGACCAGGCCGTCGGCGTACGTCGCCACGCCGGTGCCGGCGAGCACCGGTGCGACCGCGGCAGGCAGGGTGCGGAGCCGGGCGCCGGCGACCCAGTCGGCGAGGGTGGGGCGGGGCGTGGAAGTGCTCACTGCTTCGGGCCTCGCTGGTAGGTCATGCCGTCGGAGAGGTCGACGGTCCGGCGGCTGTTGGCCAGCGCGGTCACCGTCGCCACCCCGAACGGGCCCTGGCGGTCGTAGACGGTGGCCGAGCCGACGGCGACGCCGTCGCTGGCGTGGTGGTCGGTGGCCAGCAGTCCGAGCTGCACCCCGGCCGGCGGCCGGGAGATCGACAGGGTGATGTCGGTGTTGATGTACTGCACGCCCTCGGTGCCCCAGTTGGTCACCAGGCTGGTCGCGTCGGCGATGCTCGCCGCAGCCACGAAGGGCGTGGCCTGCTCGCCGAGCACGACCGGGACCGCGGTCTGCCACGTCTGCTTGCGGGAGGCGTTCTGGTGCTGCCCGAAGTCCTGGGACCAGCCCGCGTCGCTGTGGAAGAACGGGATGTGCGGCACGTCGGAGTCCGGGGCGATCTCCAGCGGTGGCGGCTGCGGGACGTCGTCCGGGGACCAGACCTCACCGTCCGGGACCGCGGTGCGCCGCAGCAGCACGGCGCTGGCCCGGGCGACCGGCTCGCCGCCCTGGCGCAGCACCGCGTCGATCAGCAGCAGTCGGGGACCGTCCCGGACCACCGCGGTCTCCACGTGGCAGGGCTCCATCGTGGCCGCCTTGAACAGGTCGACGGTGTAGCGCGCCGGGACCAGCTCGGACCGGCCGGCTGCCAGGCCACGGGCCTCGATCGCGCGTCCGAGCGCCCCGCTGACCGCCAGCCCGTGCATCTGGTCGTCGCGCCACATGCTGCGCGCGAGGTCGAGGGGGACGAGTCGGTCGCCGTCGAGACGGAAGAAGGCCAGTTCCACCAGAGGATTGAAGCAGGCGGCGCGAGGGCGCACCCATTCGGCGGGGGATACCGTGTCGGCCGTGGACTTCGCCCCGACGCCGGTACGCCGTGTGGAGGTGGAGGCCCACGACCCGGCGGCCCTGCAGGCCTGGCCGTTCGATCTTCCGGCCGTGGCGCAGCTGGTGCGGGAGGGCCTGGACCTGGCACCCGGGGTGACCTTCCTGGTCGGGGAGAACGGGTCCGGGAAGTCCACCCTCGTCGAGGGGATCGCCCAGGCCTACGGGCTCTCTCCCGAGGGTGGCTCCACGGGCAGCCGGCACTCCACCCGGGTCTCCGAGTCGCCCTTGGGCATGGCGCTCGTCCTCCGACGAGGGCTGGCCGCGAGCCGGTGGGGGTTCTTCCTCCGGGCCGAGACGATGCACGGCTGGTACTCCTACCTGGAGGAGAACCCCAGGGACGGAGAGCCTTCCTTCCACGAGATGAGTCACGGCGAGTCGTTCCTCGCGGTCCTGGAGTCCCGCTTCGACTCCAAGGGCTTCTTCTGCCTCGACGAGCCTGAGGCGGCGCTCTCCTTCTCCTCCACCCTGGGCCTGATCGCGGTGCTCCAGCGGGTCGTGGCCACCGGCGGTCAGGTGCTCTGCGCCACCCACTCGCCGGTGCTCGCGGCGATGCCCGGCGCGCGGATCCTCGAGGTCGGGGAGTGGGGGCTGCGCGAGGCCGCGTGGGCCGACCTCGAGCTGGTCCAGCACTGGCGCCGGTTCCTCGACGCGCCGGAGCGCTACCTGCGGCACCTGTAGCGGGGGGGACTGTGTCACCTCGGCGATATCACCTCCACGACCTCACCCCCGGCGACCTCGCCGCGGGCACCCGGCAGCCCGGCGGGGCCGTGGGTGGCGAGCCCGTGGCTGCCCGGCGGTGCTGTCCGCGGTCAGTCGGCTCGTGCGGGGTGACGTCGAGGGTGCCGGTGTGGTCCCGGAGGAACTGCTGCCCGTGCGGGTCCGACCAGAGCCAGCGGCCGGTCTCCACGGGGGTGTAGCTCCATCCCGCGTGGGTCTTGAGCCGATGGTGGTGGCGGCACAGCGGCGCGAGGTTGCACTCGCAGGTCGACCCGCCGCCTTCGTGCGGGACCACGTGGTCGTGGTCGCAGAGCCTGGCCGGTCGGGCGCACCAGGGGAAGACGCAGGTCCCGGTGATGAGGTCGACCCGCTCGCGGGTCCGGCCGCGGACCTCGTAGGCCTCGGTGGCGGTGTGGTCGGCCAGGTCGAGGACCGGCAGGACGGTGAGGTGGGTGTCGGTCCGGCCGCACCAGTCCCGGACGGTCTGGTCGAGCTCGGCGCGGCTGAGCGTGCCGTTGCGGGCGACCGGGTCGCGACCGGCGAGGTGGTCGGGGGTGACGTGCAGGACCAGCTGGATCCGCTTGCGGAGCGGCCGGTCGACGGTGCCTCCCGTGCCTCCCGTGCCTCCAGTGCCTCCCGTGCCCTGGGCCTCGTCGAGCAGCGCGAGGGCCTGCGCGGGGTCGGCGAGGATGCCCACGGCCCGGGCGCGGCGTACGTCGAGGCTGTCGCCGGGGAGTCCTGCGAGCCGGTCGAGGTCGGCCAGCGCGGCGGCCACCTGGCTCAGCGTCCGGTCGAAGTCGGCGAGGTCCTTCCAGTCGGCGCGCAGGGTCATCTCGGCGATGGCGGAGTCGTTGATCGAGTCCGGGTGCAGGGTGGCGTGGCGCCGGTCGAGCTCATCGAGCTGGGCCTGCTCGCGCTCCTCGGGGTGGAGGCGGAGCATGGCCTCGTCCACCAGCCGGTCCAGCACCTGGGGACCCACGGTGTGCGCGACCGGGGCGAGGTGGTCGTCCAGCCAGTCCGAGACGTCGCGCGGCCGGCCGACCACGGCCTTGGCGATCCGCCGCGCCCGCCAGGGCTCGACCTGGCACGCGAGCACGCGTGCCCAGATCCGGGGGAGCCGGTGCCGGACGATCAGGGCGTCGCGGATCAGCAGGCGGGCGGCGTGGGTGGTGCGGCCCAGGGCGGCGCCGAGCGGCGCGGCCGCCGACCAGGACCAGGACGGGATCAGCGGGTCGGAGAACCCTTCAGGGTCGTCCGGGCACGGCCCCGCGCACCCGCCGGCGTGGTCGCCCACGGACGGGTCACCGATGTCCGGCGCGCACCCGGCCGGGCAGCGCTCGTCGGAAGAGCACCCGGCGGGGTGGGGGACCGCCACCTCGGGATGCGCGTCCGCCCACTCCGCGGCCAGCACGAAGAGCTCGACCTCGGCGGTGACCGCGGCCGCGCGCGCCCGGCGTACCCGGGCGATCATCGCGCGAGGCTCGGAGGTGACAGGAGTGCTCATGCCCCCATTCTGCTCGAACACATGTTCGAACACCAGGCCCGTTCTCGCCCTGTGGATGAACCAGTCAGAGGATCAGTCGGACTGCCCGAGAGGCGAGGCCTCGGGCCGCGTGAGCAGCGGCGCCGGCACCACACCCGGGTCGGCATCCGGGACTGGCGACTGCTCGTCGGGCCCGGGTCCGTGCCGGTCCAGGAACCTCTCCGCAGCCCGTGCCGACGGGTGGATGCCGAGGCTGGCCACCAGGATGACCAGGGCGATCACCAGCCAGCCGCCGGTGCCCCAGCTCATCGCCAGGAACATGTACGCCGCCGGCGCCCAGACCCGGCCCAGGGTCCCGGTGAGCTCGGAGACGCCCTGGTACTCGCCCCGGCGTCGCGGGTCCATCAGGTCCGCCTCGAAGGACCAGCTCGCCGCGGAGAGGTAGAGCTCGGCGCCGGTCAGCGCCACGTGCCCCAGCAGCAGGAGCGCGATGGTCGCCCAGCCCGCCGTGGAGTGGGTGAGGATCGTGATCACGCAGGCGAGGACGAACCAGCCCGCCGAGATCCGGATCCCGCGCAGGCCCGTGGTGATGTCGTGGATGCCGCGGGCCGCGGCCATCGGCAGCAGGATGCACATCACGGTGTTGGTGCCGAGCAGCACGGCCACCAGGGCCCGGGGCGCGTCGGTCTGCCCGAGCAGCCAGGCCGGGATGACCAGGTGGAGCAGCACCTGGTTGGTCCACAGCACGCCGCCGAAGAACCCGACCCCCAGCCAGCCCGGGTTGCGCAGCGGCCCGGGGCCGGGCACCTTCACCTTGCGCTCCTCGGGCGTGCGGTCGTCGTGGGAGGCGTTGGGCAGCCGCAGGATGAACGCGCAGTTGACGGCGAAGACGACCGCGGTGACCCAGGGGATCGCGCGGACCAGGTCGTTGGACTCGGCGGCCAGGGCGACGCCGCCGAGCAGGGCGCCCAGGGTGAAGCCGGCGTTGAGCGCCGAGTACATGTACGCCCGCGAGATCACCCGCTCCGCGGCGGGCAGGACGTCGATCGTGTAGGCCCCGTGCGCGGCCCCGCCCAGGGCGCCGAGCACCTCCATCGTGATCGCCATCGCCAGGTAGCCCGCGAAGTCGTCGATGAACGGCCAGAGCGCGAAGGTCGCCGCCTGCCCGGCGGCGCTGAGCGCCCACATCCGCTTGGGGCCGAACCGGTCGACCAGGCGGCCCATCGGCAGGGCTGCGACGAAGGCGGCGACGCCGCCGAGCGTGAGACCGAGGCCGACCTGGGTGAAGGTCAGGCCCACGACCTCGGTGAAGAAGACCAGGGAGCCGGTCATGAAGATGCCGTCGCCGAGGGCGAACAGCAGGTTCTGCACCGCGAGCCGCCCGGCGAGCCGTGACGGTGGCCGGAGCGATCGGACGAGCCGCCGGGTGCGGGAGGGGGAGGACGACGACACCAGCGACATCTTGTCCTGCGCAGCCGCCACTGTCGCCGCATTTTCCGGCGTGACCCTTGACACGGTCGTCGGGGCGCCGCTCAGATGTCCGGGACGCGGTGGTCTGGTCCACCGTGCCTTTCGGGAAAGGTTGACCACCGTGAACGACCGATCGAAGAGCCTGCCGACCTGGCGTCGGCGCGCGGGGGCGGCCACCGCCGCCCTCGCCACCGTGGCCCTCGCGGGCTCCGCGCTCGCCGCCCCGGCCACCGCCGGCGCCGAGCGGAACCGTGACTCCGCCCAGCACCAGACCCAGAAACCCGGCAAGGACAAGGGCAAGCACCACGGCAAGCACAAGCCGGGGAAGAACAAGCCGGGCAAGCACAAGCCCAAGCCCGGTGCGGACAAGTCCTCCCGTGCGCTGCAGAAGGCCGTCACCCTGCGCGGGGTGCGCAACCACCTCGTCGCCCTCCAGCGGATCGCCGACCAGAACGACGGCAACCGCGCCTCCGGCACCCCGGGCTACCGCGCCTCGCGCGACTACGTCGTCCGCACCCTGCGCCAGGCCGGCTACCGGCCGCAGGTGCAGAAGTTCGACTTTGCCTTCTTCCAGGTCACCGGGCCGACCACCTTCGCGCAGACCGCGCCCACGGCGAGGACCTTCGTCGAGGACCAGGACTACGCGCTGATGGACTACTCCGGCTCCGGGTCGGTCACCGCGCCGGTGCAGGCGGTCGACCTCAACCTGGGGAACGTGACCGGCTCCACCAGCGGCTGCGAGGCCACCGACTTCGCCGGCTTCACCGCCGGCAACATCGCCCTGGTCCGCCGCGGCACCTGCCCGTTCGGAGACAAGGTGGTCAACGCCCAGAACGCCGGCGCGGCCGGCGTCATCCTGATGAACACCGGCACCCCCGGGGCCACCGACGTGTTCGCCGGCACCCTGGGCGGCCCGGTCGGCACGGTCCCGTCGGTCGGCACCAGCTTCGCGATCGGTCAGTCGCTGGCCGAGGGCGCGACCGTCACCCTCTCGGCCAGCACCGAGTCGGAGATCCGCCCGACCTGGAACGTGGTCGCCGAGACCCGCCAGGGCCGCAGCGACAACGTGGTGATGGCCGGCGCCCACCTCGACAGCGTGGTGGAGGGCCCGGGCATCAACGACAACGGCAGCGGCAGCGCCGGCCTGCTCGAGGTCGCCGTCCAGCTCGCCAAGACGAAGACCAAGCCCAAGAACCAGGTCCGGTTCGCCTGGTGGGGTGCGGAGGAGAAGGGGCTGCTCGGTGCCGAGCACTACGTGGCCGACCTGGTCGAGAACGACCCGGACACGCTCGAGGAGATCGCTCTCTACCTCAACTTCGACATGATCGGCTCGCCCAACTACGCGCTCTTCGTCTACGACGGCGACAACTCCGCCGCCTTCCCGGACGGCGCGGTCGGCCCCGAGGGCTCCGACGCGATCGAGGCGCTCTTCCACGAGCACTTCGAGGACGCCGGGCTGGAGTCGGCGGAGACCGCCTTCTCCGGGCGCAGCGACTACGGCCCGTTCATCGCCGAGGGGATCGCCTCCGGCGGTCTGTTCACCGGCGCCGAGGGGATCAAGACCCCCGAGCTGGCCGCTGCCTTCGGCGGGACGGCGGGCGTGGCGTTCGACGAGTGCTACCACGCGGAGTGCGACGACCTGGGCAACGTGAGCAACAAGGCCCTGGACGCCAACTCCGACGCGATCGCGCACGCCGTGCACACCTACGCCCGGTCCACCTGGACGGTCAACGGGGTGGGCAAGCGTGACGACCGCACCCGTCGCGGCGAGGGCGCCAGCCCGCGCTCCGGCCTCCGGGCCCCGCACGACGGCGGCCACGACCACGCGCACCACCTGCCGGCGCACTGATCCGGCACTGATTCGGCACCGACGGGGAGGGGATAGCGTGCGGGGGTGACCCGCACGTCCCCCTCCCCGTTGGTCCCGTCGCCTGATCCCGCGACTGCGGTGGCCCAGCTGTCCCAGTGGCTCGCCGACCCGGAGCCGCCCCGGCTGGAGCTGACGACCTCGGGGTCGAGCGGGACACCGAAGCGGGTGCTGCTCTCCCGGGAGGCGGTGCTCGCCTCCGCGCGGGCCAGCGCCCGACGGCTGGGTGGCGAGGGCCGCTGGGCGCTGGTGCTGCCGTCGGGCTACGTCGCCGGGGTCCAGGTGGTGGTCCGCTCCCTGCTGGCCGGGCACCCGCCGGTCCTGGGCGCGTGGGCCGACGACGACGGCCCCGCGGCGTACACCTCCCTGGTCCCGACCCAGCTGCACCGGATGGTGCGCACCCCCGCGGACGTCGAGGCCCTGGCCGCGATGCGGGCCGTGCTGGTCGGCGGCGCCGGCCTGGACCCGGCCCTGCGCGAGGAGGCCGACCGCGCGGGCATCCGGGTGGTCACGACGTACGGCGCCTCGGAGACCGCCGGCGGCTGCGTCTACGACGGTGTCCCGCTCGACGGAGTGGCGCTCTCCCTGGGCACCGACGGCCGGGTCCGGCTCGGCGGGCCCACCCTCTTCGACGGCTACGCCGACGACCCCGAGCTCACCGCCGCCACGCTGGTCGACGGCTGGTACGTGACCGCCGACGCCGGCCGGCTCGACCACGACGGGCGGCTCCAGGTGCTCGGCCGGCTCGACGACATGGTCGTCTCCGGCGGGGTCAACGTGCCGCTGCCCGCGGTCGCGGCCCGGCTCCGGGAGCACCCCGCGGTCGAGCGGGCCGAGGTGCTCGGCGTCCCGGACCCGGAGTGGGGCCAGCGGGTGGTGGCCTGGGTGGAGGCCGCGCCGGGCGCGGAGCCGACGCTGGCCGCCCTGCGCGACTGGGTCGGCGAGCGCCACCCCCGCTCGTGGGCCCCGCGCCAGCTGGTGCCGGTCACCACGTGGCCGCTGCTGGACAACGGCAAGGTGGACCGGCAGCGGCTCCGGGCAGCGGTGAGCGACGAGGAGGACCAGGCATGAGGATGCACGTCTACGCCATCGCGATGCGCACGCGGTTCCGTGGCATCACCGTCCGCGAGGGCGCGCTGCTCGAGAGCGAGCGCGGGTGGGGGGAGTGGAGCCCGTTCCTGGAGTACCCGCCGGCGGTCGCCGAGCCGTGGCTGCGGTGCGCCGAGGAGGCAGCGGCCGGGGACTGGCCCGCGCCGGTGCGCTCCGAGGTCCCGGTCAACGTGACGGTGCCCGCGGTCGGCCCGCAGCGGGCCCACGAGATCGTGCGCGCCGGCGGCTGCACCACCGCCAAGGTCAAGGTCGCCGAGCCTGGGCAGTCCCTGGCCGACGACCAGGCTCGGGTCGAGGCGGTCCGGGACGCGCTCAGGCCGGGCGGCCGGGTCCGGATCGACGTCAACGGGCTGTGGAGCGTCGAGGAGGCGGTGGCCCGGATCCCCCTGCTGGACCGGGCGGCCGGAGGCCTGGAGTACGTCGAGCAGCCGTGCGCCGAGGTCGAGGAGCTGGCTCTCGTACGCCGTCGGGTCGACGTGCCGATCGCCGCGGACGAGTCGATCCGGCGGGCCGAGGACCCCTACCGGGTGCGCGACCTGGAGGCCGCCGACGTGGCGGTGCTCAAGGTCCAGCCGCTGGGCGGGGTCCGCGCGTGCCTGCGGATCGCCGAGGAGATCGGGCTGCCGGTGGTCGTCTCCTCCGCGCTGGAGAGCAGTGTGGGGATCGCCGCCGGGGTCGCCCTGGCCGCCGCCCTGCCCTCCCTGGAGCACGCGTGCGGCCTGGCGACGGTCCAGCTGCTCACCGACGACGTGGTCACCGAGCCGCTGCTGCCGCGCGACGGGATGCTCCCGGTGCGCCCGGTCCGGATCGACCCCGAGGCGCTCGCCCGGCTGGCCGCACCGCCGGAGCGGGAGGCCGCCTGGCGGGAGCGGCTCGCCGCAGTCCAGCAGCTCTCCGAGGAAGGGACGTCGTGAACAGCTCCACCGCACTGGCCCGGGACGTGGTCGCGACGCTGGTCGAGGCGGGCGTGGTCGAGGCCGTGCTCAGCCCGGGCAGCCGCAACGCCCCGCTGGCCTTCGCCCTGCACGACGCCGCGGCCGCCGGCCTGCTCCGGCTGCACACCCGGGTCGACGAGCGGAGCGCGGCCTTCACCGCACTGGGCGCGGCCAAGTCCTCGGGCCGTCCGGCCGCGGTCTTCTGCACCTCGGGCACGGCGGTGGCCAACCTGGCTCCCGCCGTCCTGGAGGCCAGGCACGCGGGCGTCCGGCTCGTCGCGGTCACCGCCGACCGGCCGCTGCGGCTGCGCGGCACCAGCGCCAACCAGACCACCGACCAGGTGGGCCTGCTGCCCGGCGTCCCCGTGCTGGACCTGGCGGCCGGCCAGGACCTCGCCGCGGCGCGCGACCTGCTCACCCGGGAGCGACCGGGGCCGGTCCACCTCAACGTCCAGCTCGACGAGCCGCTGCTGCCTCCCGACCGGTGGCAGCCCTCCCTGGTGGCCGGCCCGCCCCCGGCCGAGCACGCCTGGCGCGCCCTGGCGGAGCGGGCCGAGCAGCTCCCGCTGGGCCCGCGGACCGTGGTGGTGGCCGGCGACGACGCCGGCCCGCCGGCCCGGGTGCTCGCCGAGCAGGCGGGCTGGCCGCTGCTCGCCGAGCCCAGCTCGGGCGCGCGGACCGGCACCCACGCGCTGCGGACCTACCGGCTGCTGCTCGACTCGCCGCTGGCCGCCGGCATCGAGCGGGTGGTGGTCTTCGGGCACCCGACGCTCTCCCGGCCGGTCACCCGCCTGCTGGCCCGCGAGGACGTGGAGATCTGGGACGTCGACCCGGACGAGCGGTGGCAGGAGCGGCCCTTCGCGGTCGCCCGCTCCGCCCCCGCGCTGCGGGTCGAGGGCCCCGACGAGGCGAACGCGGAGTGGCTGGCGCAGTGGTGGGCGGCCGACGCGGAGCGGGGACGTCGCCTCGATGCCCTGCTCGCCGCCGAGCCCGAGCTCACGCCGTACGAGGTGGCCGGTGCCGTCGCCCGCGCCCTGCCGCCCGGCGGCCTGCTGTGGGTGGGCGCCTCCAGCCCGATCCGCGACCTGGACCTGATGGTGCCCCGCTGGCAGGTGGGGGCCAGGCGCAAGGTGCTGGCCAACCGCGGGCTGGCCGGGATCGACGGCGTGGTGAGCAGCGCCGTCGGCGCCGCCCTGACGCGCGGCCCGGCGTCCCGCAACCTCGCGCTCCTCGGCGACGTGACCTTCCTGCACGACGCCGGGGGACTGGTGCTGGGGCCCGCCGAGACCCGGCCGGACCTGACCCTGGTGGTGGTCAACGACGACGGCGGCTCGATCTTCACCATGCTGGAGCAGGGGGCGGAGTCCTACGGGGACCGGTTCGAGCAGCTCTTCGGCACCCCGCACGGCGTCGACCTGGCCGCCTGGTGCGCGGCCACCCGGACGCCGCACTGGCGGGTGGAGTCGCTGGCCGAGCTGGAGCACGCGCTGGCCCAGCCCGCCGGCGGGGTCGAGGTGGTGGAGGCGCGGGTACGCCGCGACAACCGCCGTGCGCTGGACGCGCGGATCCGAGCCCTGACGGAGGACTGAGCAGGTTCGGGCACGGTGCAGGAACGACGACGCCCCGCCCTCCGGTGAGGAGGACGGGGCGTCGGTGGTGCTGGGCCGACCGAGGCCGGACCTGGGTCAGTTGGTCTCCCAGACCCGGATCCAGTCGACGAACATGTGCTGCGGCAGCTTCTTCTCGTTGCCGAGCTGGTTCAGCTCGTAGTCCGAGCTCAGCAGCGACAGGATCGGGTACTGCGGCTGGCCGGAGACGCCGCGGTTGCTGCGCCAGGTCTCCTTGCCGTCGATCCGGAAGATGTACTGCTTGGGGGTCCACTCGACGGAGAACACGTGGTACGCCTTGAACCAGTCGTCGTTCTTGTTGGCCTTGTACTGGTTGACGTTCTTCAGCCAGTTACCGGTCTTGATCCGCTGGCCGCCCTTGGCCCAGTGGTAGGTGAAGCTGGTCAGGCCCATCGAGTCCTTGGGACCCGAGCCCTTGCCGAAGTGCTCGATGACGTCGATCTCGGCGCCGGTCAGCTTCGGGTCGGTGGCACCGGAGACGTGCTCGGCCGGCTGCATCCAGAACGAGCTGTGCTGGCCGCGGGCCTTGGGGAACTTCATCCGCGCGGCGGCGATGCCGTACTTGAAGCTGTAGGAGTTCTCGGTGGAGATGTGGCCGTTGAGGCGGTAGGAGAACTTGCCGGCCACCTTGCCGCCGCGCTTGGCGACGCACTTGTCGCTGCGCGCCGGGTCCTTGATCACGCTGAGGCGCACGGTGCCGCCGCCGACGCTGACGGCCTCCGGGCCGCCGCGCGAGCAGAGGCGGTTGCCCTCGGCGTTGTACGTCGGGATGCGGTGCGTCCAGGACGGGCTCAGGGTGGAGCCGTCGAAGCCGTCGGTGAAGTTCGGCGCGAGCCACGCGGCGGTGCTGGCCGACTTCGAGGTGCTGTTGCCGAGCTTCACCCGGTACTCGACGGGCTGGCCGCCGCGGGTGGCGGAGGTCAGGATCTGGGTGCGGCCGCGCTTGTCGGTCTTGCCCTTGCCGGCCTTCTTCCACGAGGAGCCGACCTTGGCCTGGAGCACGACCTTCTTGTTGCGCGCGCGCTTGAGCGGCTTGACCTGCACCTCGACGACCGCCTTCGCGGCGTCGGGGCTGGCCGGCTTCTTGCCGTACTGCGCGATCTGCGGCAGGACCGAGATCTTGATCTTGGCGTTGGCCTTCTTCTTCTTGCGAGCCGCGACCGCGGTGCTCGCCGAGGAGTCACGGTCGGAGACGCCCGGCTCGCTGGCGGAGCTGGCGGAGGTGGTGACGAGTGCCGCGGCGGGCAGCAGCAGGGCTGCGGCCGTGGCGGCGACGATGCGACGTCCAGACATGGGTGTCCTGTTCGGGCGTAGGTGTGTGGTCGAGTGCCGCCCCCCATCGGCGACGACGGCGCCCAGGCTATCCCGATGTCCCGACAACCTCGTGCTTCCCGGGCCACTGGCGCAACCCCCGGCTCGTGCCTAGCCTGACCAGGGTGCGGATCACGAAGTTCGGCCACAGCTGCGTCCGGCTCGAGCACGGCCCCGCCGTCCTGGTCCTGGACCCGGGAGTCTTCACCGAGGTCGAGGCGGTGGCGCGTGCGACCGCGGTGCTGGTCACCCACGAGCACCCCGACCACTTCCATCCCGACCACCTGCGCGCGGCCCGGGCGCCGATCGTCACCATCGACTCGGTGGCCGCCAGGATCCGTGACGAGGCGCCGGACCTGGTCGAGCGCACCCGGGTGGTCGCCCCCGAGGAGCTCCTGGACCTGGGCGTCCCGGTGCGCGTGGTCGGGCGCGAGCACGCGGTGATCCACCCGGACCTGCCGCGGGTGCACAACTCCGGCTACCTGGTCGACCTCGGGGGCACCCGGGTCTACCACCCCGGCGACGCGCTGATCGCGCCCGGCGAGCCGGTCGACGTGCTCTGTGCTCCCGCCTCGGCACCGTGGCTCAAGCTGAGCGAGGCCGTGGACTTCGTGCGGGAGGTGGGCGCGCCGCGCAACCTGGCGATCCACGAGGCCATCTACTCCGAGGCGGGCTCGGGCATCGTCGACGGCCACATGGAGCGGCTCAACGGCCCGCGCGGCCTGGCCTGGTCCCGGCTGGCGGCCGGGGAGGACCTGGTGCTCTAGAGACCGGCCGGCGTCAGGAGAGGGCGTCGCGGACCGGCACGAACTTGGCCTGGGACTCCGCGAGCTCAGCCTCCGGGTCGGAGTCGGCCACGATCCCGCAGCCGGCGAAGAGGCGCACCTCGCGGCCCTCGACGCGCCCCGAGCGCAGGGCCAGGCCCCACTCGCCGTCGCCGGAGGCGTCCATCCAGCCGACCGGGCCGGCGTACCGCTCCCGGTCCATCTGCTCGATCTCGGTGATCAGCGCGGTCGCCACCGGGGTGGGCGTCCCGCCCACGGCCGCGGAGGGGTGCAGGGACTCGGCGAGCTGGAGCGAGGTGACGGTCTCGGCGTCGTGGACCACCCCGGCCACGTCGCTGGCCAGGTGCATCACGTTGGGCAGGTGCAGGACGAACGGGGACTCCGGCACGTTCATCGACGAGCAGTGCGGCTCCAGCGCGTCGGCGACCGAGCGCACGGCGTACTCGTGCTCCTCCAGGTCCTTGGAGCTGCGCGCCAGGGTCGCCGCCAGGGCGAGGTCCCGCTCGTCGTCGCCGGTGCGGCGGATGGTGCCGGCCAGCACCCGCGAGGTGACCAGGCCGCGCTCGCGCCGCACCAGCATCTCGGGGGTGGCGCCGAAGAACCCGTCGACGTGGAAGGTCCAGCACATCGGGTACTGCGCGGCGAGCCGGGTCAGGGGCCAGCGGACGTCGACCGGCTCCGAGGCGATCGCCAGCAGGTCGCGGGCCAGCACCACCTTCTCCAGGTCGCCCTGCTGGATCCGGGCCACCGCGTCGGCGACCACCGACATCCACTGCTCGCTGTCGAGCGCACCGTCGGCGAAGTCCACGGTGGCCGGTGCCCGCGGAGGTACGGCGACCTCGAGCGGGGGAGTCTCGGGCTGCCCGGCGACCTCGCCCGTGGTGACCGTGGTGCACCAGGTCGTGGTGCCGCGCCGGCCGACGATCACCGAGGGGATCACCAGGACGGAGTCGCCCGGCTCGTCGGAGAAGGCGAAGGAGCCGAAGCAGACCAGGCCGGTGCCCGGCTCCTCGACCTCGTCGTGCACCCGGGCGCGGGCCACCTGCTCGGCGTACCACTTGTCGGCGTCGGAGAACCGGGTGGCGCCCTGGGTGCGGACCTCGGCGGCCACGCCCCAGCCCACCAGGCCCTCGCCCTTGCGCAGCCAGGAGACCGGGCGATCGTCGGGCAGCACCGAGAGCAGGGCGTCGACGGCCGACGGGTCCAGCTCGACGGTCCGCACGACCAGCGGGTCGCCGGTGGAGGGACCGGACGCCGGGAAAGTCGTGCTGGTGCTCACCCGGTGAGACTACCGCCGTGCCTGGAAGGGCCGGGGGACGGTGGGGGGCCCGACCGCCGACGGGCAGAACGCTGCTGCGGCGCGCCGGCCGCTGGGCGCGGCGCGCCCCGGTCCTGCGTAGGCTCCCGTCTGTGGCCCGTGCAGAACTCGACAAGCAGCCCTCCGACGTCCAGCGGATGTTCGACGCCGTAGCGCGTCGCTACGACCTGACCAACGACGTCCTCTCCCTCGGCCAGGACCGGCGCTGGCGCCGGGAGGTCCTGGACGCCGTCGCGCCTCGGCCGGGTGAGCGCGTCCTGGACCTGGCCGCCGGCACCGGGACCTCCAGCCTGCCGTTCGCGGAGGCCGGCGCCACGGTGGTGCCGTGCGACTTCTCCCTCGGCATGCTCCGGGTGGGCAAGCAGGCGCGGCCCCAGCTGCCGTTCACCGCCGGCGACGGGACCCGGCTGCCGTTCGCGGACGGCACGTTCGACGCGGTCACCATCTCCTTCGGCCTGCGCAACATCGTCGACCCGCTGGCCGGGCTCGCCGAGATGCGCCGGGTGACCCGGCCCGGCGGCCGGTTGGTGGTCTGCGAGTTCAGCCACCCGACCTGGGGCCCGTTCCGCACGCTCTACCTGGAGTACCTGATGAAGGCGCTGCCGGCGATCGCCCGCGGCGTCTCCTCCAGCCCGGCCGCCTACGTCTACCTCGCCGAGTCGATCCGCGCCTGGCCCGACCAGGCCGGGCTGGCCGCGATGGTCGGTGAGGCCGGGTGGCGGGACTCACAGTGGCGAAACCTGAGCGGCGGGATCGTGGCGCTGCACCGCGCCACCGCCTGAGCGACCCTCCGGGCCCCCGGGTCGTCGCATTTAGGACACGTCCGGGTGCGTTAAATGCCCAGGTCAGGGGCTGGATCACAGGCCCGCACCCCGGTGTGTGACTTGGTCGCGGAAGGTGCCTACACTGACGCAGTCGGGCACTCGTGAAGAGATTCACAAACGCACAACTGTGACGTTGATCTCGCGGTGCCGACCCGCATGGGAAGGAAAGGTGCAGGCGCGATGGAGCTCTACACACCGGTGCTGTTCCTGGCCGCGATCGCGGCCGGCTTCGCGGTCCTCTCGATCGGGCTCAGCTCGGTCCTGGGTCCCAAGCGCTACAACCGGGTCAAGGTCGACTCCTACGAGTGCGGTATCGAGCCGACGCCGCAGCCCGTGGGCGGCGGCCGCTTCCCGGTGAAGTACTACACGATCGCGATGACCTTCATCGTCTTCGACGTCGAGATCATGTTCCTCGTGCCGTGGGCGGTCTACTTCGACCAGCTGAGCTGGTTCGGCTTCGCGGCCGTCGCGCTCTTCCTGATCAACGTGACCATCGTCTACGCCTACGAGTGGCGTCGTGGCGGACTGGACTGGGACTGAGGGAGGACTGACTGATGAGCATTGAGGACAAGCTCCCGAGCGGCGTCATGCTCACCACCGTCGAGGGACTGGCGGGGTGGATGCGCAAGTCGTCCTTCTGGCCCGCGACCTTCGGCCTGGCGTGCTGCGCCATCGAGATGATGACCAGCGGCGGCCCCAAGTACGACCTGGGCCGCTTCGGCATGGAGGTCTTCCGGGCGAGCCCCCGGCAGGCCGACCTGATGATCGTGGCCGGCCGGGTGAGCCAGAAGATGGCCCCCGTCCTGCGCCAGATCTACGACCAGATGCCCGAGCCCAAGTGGGTGCTCGCCATGGGCGTGTGCGCCAGCTCCGGCGGCATGTTCAACAACTACGCGATCGTCCAGGGCGTCGACCACGTCGTCCCGGTCGACATGTACCTGCCCGGCTGCCCGCCGCGGCCGGAGATGCTGATCGACGCGATCCTCAAGCTCCAGGACAAGGTGCAGCACACCAAGATGGGCAAGCACCGCCTGGCCGAGATCGAGCAGCAGGAGAACGACGCGCTGCGCGCCCTGCCCACCTCCGAGATGCGAGGCCTGCTGCGATGAGCGCGGACGACAAGAAGGAGTTCGGCTCCGCGGAGAACGTCGAGGTCACCCGGGACACCCCGGAGACCCAGGCGCGCGAGGACCGGGTCAACGCCCCGGGCGAGAGCGGCGAGCGTGGCGAGGGCGGCCTGCTGCCCCCGGCCACCACCGAGGAGCGCGCGGTCGGCGTGCGCCGGGGGATGTTCGGCACCGCGGGCAGCGGCGACACCAGCGGCTTCGGCGGCCTGGTCTCGCCCACGGTCTTCCCGGGTGCCGCGTCCCGGCCCTACGGCGGCTGGTTCGACGAGGTCGCCGACGCGCTGGCCGAGCGGCTGACCGCCGCCGGGCTGGACGTCTCCCCGGTCGAGCGGGTGGTCATCCACCGCGGCGAGATCACCTTCCACGTCCGGCGCGAGGACGTCGTCGCCGTGATGCAGGCCTTCCGTGACGACGAGAAGCTCCGGTTCGAGCTCTGCTCCTCGATCTCCGGGGTGCACTACCCGGACGACACCGGCCGTGAGCTGCACGTCGTCTACCACCTGCTCTCGATGACCCACAACCGCCGCGTGCGGGTCGAGGTCTCCCTCGCCGACGCGGACCCGCACCTGCCGTCCGTGGTCCCGGTCTACCCGACCGCGGACTGGCACGAGCGCGAGACCTGGGACATGTTCGGCATCATCTTCGACGGCCACCCGGCCCTGACCCGGATCCTGATGCCCGACGACTGGCCGGGTCACCCCCAGCGCAAGGACTACCCCTTGGGCGGCATCCCCGTGGAATACAAGGGCGGCTCCGTACCGCCGCCGGACCAGCGGAGGTCCTACAACTGATGGCTACCACCGAGAACGACGTCAACGCCCAGGACATGTATGCCCAGGGTGCGGAGACCAGCCAGGGCAAGGTCTTCACCGTGACCGGCCAGGACTGGGACTCGATCACCGAGGGCCTCGGCGAAGGCGCCGAGGAGCGCATCGTCGTCAACATGGGCCCGCAGCACCCGTCGACCCACGGCGTGCTCCGGCTCATCCTCGAGCTCGAGGGCGAGACGGTCACCGAGGCCCGCTGCGGCATCGGCTACCTGCACACCGGCATCGAGAAGAACATGGAGTTCCGCTCCTGGGTGCAGGGCGTCACCTTCTGCACCCGGATGGACTACCTCTCCCCGTTCTTCAACGAGGCCACCTACTGCCTGGGCGTCGAGCGGCTGCTGGGGATCGAGGACGAGATCCCCGAGAAGGCCCAGGTCATGCGGGTCCTGCTGATGGAGCTCAACCGCATCTCCTCCCACCTGGTGGCCGTGGCCACCGGCGGCATGGAGATCGGCGCGCTCACCGTGATGACCGTCGGCTTCCGTGAGCGCGAGCTGGTGCTGGACCTGTTCGAGACCATCACCGGGCTGCGGATGAACCACGCGTTCATCCGTCCCGGCGGGGTCGCGCAGGACCTGCCCGCCGGCGCCCTGGACGACATCCGGGCGTTCATCGCCCTGATGAAGAAGCGGCTGCCCGAGTACGCCGCGTTCTGCAACGCCAACCCGATCTTCCGGGGCCGGCTGGAGGGCGTGGGTCACCTCGACCTGGCCGGCTGCCTGGCGCTCGGCATCACCGGGCCCCCGGTGCGCGCCACCGGCTACGCCTGGGACCTGCGCAAGACCCAGCCGTACTCCGGCTACGAGGACTACGAGTTCGACGTCCAGACCTGGGACACCGCCGATGCCTACGGCCGGTTCCGGGTGCGGCTCAACGAGATGTGGGAGTCCCTGCGGATCGTCGAGCAGTGCGCCGACCGGCTGGCCAAGCTCGACGGCGCCCCGGTGATGGTGGGCGACAAGAAGATCGCCTGGCCCAGCCAGCTGGCGATCGGCAGCGACGGGATGGGCAACAGCCTCGACCACATCCGCCACATCATGGGCGAGTCGATGGAGGCGCTGATCCACCACTTCAAGCTGGTCACCGAGGGCTTCCGGGTGCCGCCCGGCCAGGCGTTCGTGCCGGTCGAGAGCCCGCGCGGCGAGCTGGCCGCGCACATCGTCTCCGACGGCGGGACCCGCCCGTTCCGCGCGCACTTCCGCGACCCGTCGTTCGTCAACCTGCAGGGCACCAGCGTGATGTCCGAGGGCGGCATGGTCTCGGACGTCATCGTCGCGATCGCCTCGATCGACCCCGTGATGGGAGGAGTGGACCGATGAGCCACACCGAGCCGCGTCTGGACGACCAGACGATGGCGGAGCTGCGTGAGATCGCCGCCCGCTACCCCCAGCCCAGGTCGGGCCTGCTGCCGATGCTGCACCTGGTGCAGTCGGCGCAGGGCCGGATCACCCCCGAGGGGATCGAGGCCTGCGCCGAGGTCCTGGGCATCACCGCGGCCGAGGTCAGCGGGGTCGCGACCTTCTACACGATGTACAAGCGTCGCCCGGTCGGCGACTACCACGTGGGGGTGTGCACCAACACCCTGTGCGCGGTGATGGGCGGCGACCAGATCCTGGAGCGGCTCAAGGAGCACCTCGACGTCGGCAACGACGAGACCGCCCCCAAGCGGCCCGAGGACGAGGCGACGGTCTCGCTGGAGCACATCGAGTGCAACGCGGCGTGCGACTACGCCCCGGTGATGACGGTCAACTGGGAGTTCATGGACAACCAGACCCCGGAGTCCGCGGTGCAGCTGGTCGACGACCTGCGCGCCGGCCGCGAGGTCCGCTCCACCCGCGGGCCGAAGATCTGCACCTGGCGGCAGGCCGAGCGGGTGCTGGCCGGCTTCAACGACGGCCTCGCCGACGAGGGCCCGTCAGCCGGACCCGCCTCCCTGGCCGGCCGCGAGGTCGCGGCCCAGCACGGCTGGAGCGCCCCGCAAGCGAAGGTGGACGACAAGTGAGCGAGCAGATCGACACCCTGACCCCGGTGCTCACCGCCAACTGGGGCGACGAGCGGTCCTGGACCCTGGAGGCCTACGAGGGCCAGGGCGGCTACCGCGCCCTGGACAAGGCGCTCGGGATGGCCCAGGACGAGGTCGTGGCCGCGGTCAAGGACTCCCAGCTGCGGGGCCGAGGCGGCGCGGGCTTCCCGACGGGCATGAAGTGGGGGTTCATCCCCCAGGACAACCCGAACCCGAAGTACCTGGTGGTCAACGCCGACGAGTCCGAGCCGGGCACGTGCAAGGACATCCCGCTGATGATGGCCAGCCCGCACACGCTGATCGAGGGCGTGATCATCAGCGCCTATGCGATCCGGGCCAACCACGCCTTCATCTACGTCCGCGGCGAGGTGCTGCACGTGATCCGCCGGCTCCAGCGGGCCGTGCAGGAGGCCTACCTGGCCGGTCACCTCGGCACCAACATCCACGGCTCGGGCTACGACCTCGAGCTGGTCGTGCACGCCGGCGCCGGCGCGTACATCTGCGGCGAGGAGACCGCACTGCTCGACTCCCTGGAGGGCCGTCGCGGCCAGCCGCGGCTGCGCCCCCCGTTCCCCGCGGTCGCCGGTCTCTACGCCAGCCCCACGGTGATCAACAACGTGGAGTCGATCGCCTCGGTGCCGAGCATCATCGCGAACGGCCCCGCCTGGTTCGCCTCGATGGGCACCGAGCGCTCCAAGGGCTTCGGCATCTTCAGCCTCTCGGGCCACGTCGCCCGTCCGGGTCAGTACGAGGCGCCGCTGGGCATCACCCTGCGCGAGCTGATCGACCTGGCCGGCGGCATGCGGAACGGCAACGCGCTGAAGTTCTGGACCCCGGGCGGCTCCTCGACGCCGCTGCTGACCGCCGAGCACCTCGACGTCCCGCTGGACTTCGAGGGCGTCGGCGCGGCCGGCTCGATGCTCGGCACCCGGGCGCTGCAGATCTTCGACGAGACGGTCTGCGTGGTCCGCGCGACGCTGCGCTGGATCGAGTTCTACAAGCACGAGTCGTGCGGCAAGTGCACGCCCTGCCGCGAGGGCACGTGGTGGCTGGTGCAGGTGCTGGCCCGCCTGGAGAAGGGCGAGGGCACCGAGGCCGACCTCGACCAGCTGCTCGACCAGTGCGACAACATCCTGGGCCGCTCGTTCTGCGCGCTGGCCGACGGCGCGGTGAGCCCGGTGCAGTCCTCGATCCAGTACTTCCGGGACGAGTACCTCGCCCACCTCACCTCCGGTGGGTGCCCCCTCGACCCCGCTGCCTCCACCCTCTTCGCACCCGCAGGAGCGCACGCATGACCCAGGTCACCACCGAGCTGGTCAACCTCACCATCGACGGGATCGCGGTCAGCGTGCCTCCGGGCACGCTCGTGATCCGCGCCGCCGAGCAGGTCGGGATCCAGATCCCGCGGTTCTGCGACCACCCGCTGCTGGCCCCGGCTGGCGCCTGCCGGCAGTGCCTGGTCGAGGTGGCCATGCCCGGCCCCGACGGGTCGATGCGGCAGATGCAGGGGCCGCCCGGCCGGATGAAGCCGCAGGCCTCCTGCACCCTGGTGGTCTCCGAGGGCATGGAGGTCCGGACCCAGCTGACCTCCGAGGCCATCGACAAGGCCCAGCAGGGGGTGATGGAGCAGCTCCTCATCAACCACCCGCTCGACTGCCCGGTCTGCGACAAGGGCGGCGAGTGCCCGCTGCAGAACCAGGCGATGTCCAACGGCCGCGGCGAGTCCCGGTTCTCCGCCCAGGGCGGGATCAAGCGGACCTACCCCAAGCCGATCAACATCTCCGCCCAGGTGCTGCTCGACCGCGAGCGGTGCATCCTGTGCGCCCGCTGCACGCGCTTCTCCAACGAGATCGCCGGCGACCCGTTCATCGCGCTGATCGAGCGTGGCGCGCTGCAGCAGGTCGGCATCTACGAGCGTGAGCCGTTCCAGAGCTACTTCGCCGGGAACACCATCCAGATCTGCCCGGTGGGCGCGCTGACCAGCGCCGACTACCGGTTCCGCTCCCGTCCCTTCGACCTGGTCTCGGTGCCGGGCGTCGCCGAGCACGACGCGTGCGGCTCCGCCATCCGCATCGACCACCGGCGCGGCCGCGTGGTGCGCCGGCTCTCGGGCAACGACCCCGAGGTCAACGAGGAGTGGATCACCGACAAGGACCGCTTCGGCTTCCACTACGCCCGGCAGGACGACCGGCTCACCTACCCCCAGGTGCGCGACGAGGAGACCGGCGAGCTGCGCCCCGCCTCGTGGCCCGAGGCGTTCACCGTCGCCGCCCGCGGGCTGGCTGCGGCCGGCGGCTCGGCGGTGCTCACCGGTGGTCGGCTGACCGCGGAGGACGCCTACGCCTACGCGAAGTTCGCCCGGGTCTCCCTCGGCACGCACGACATTGACTTCCGCGCCCGTCCGCACTCGACCGAGGAGGCCGACTTCCTGGCCTCCGAGGTGGTGCTGACCAGCCACGAGGACGGTGGCGTGACGTACGCCGACTTCGACAAGGCCTCGGTCGTCGTGCTGGCCGGGCTGGAGCCCGAGGACGAGGCCGGCACGATCTTCCTGCGGCTGCGCAAGGCGGTCCGCAAGGCCGGCACCCGCGTGGTCTCGGTCGCCCCGTTCACCTCCCGCGGACTGGCCAAGCTCGACGGCCACCTGGTCCGCACCGCCCCCGGCGAGGAGGCGCAGGCCCTGCGCGCCCTGGCCGACGACGGCCAGGTCGCCCTCGACGGCGGCGGCGTGATCCTGGTGGGGGAGCGGCTCGCCGCGACCCCCGGGGCGCTCACCGCCGCGGTCGAGCTCTCCCGGATCACCGGGGCCCGGCTGGCCTGGGTCCCGAGGCGTGCGGGTGACCGCGGTGCGGTCGAGGCCGGCTGCCTGCCCACCCTGCTGCCCGGCGGCCGCCCGGTCGCCGACGCCGGCGCCCGGGTCGACGTGGCCACGGCCTGGGGGATCGACTCCCTGCCCGCCGAGATCGGCCGCGACGGCGACGGGATCCTCGCGGCGCTGGCCGCCGGGGAGCTCGGCGGCCTCGTGGTCGGCGGCGTGGACCCCGACGACACGGCCGACCCGGCGCTGTTCCGCGAGGCGCTGGCCGCCGCCCGGTTCGTCGTCCAGCTCGAGCTGCGCGCCACCGACGTCACCGAGCACGCGGACGTGGTCTTCCCGGTCGCGCCGGTCACCGACAAGGCCGGCACCTTCGTCACCTGGGACGGCCGCCCGCGCAGCTTCGACCGGGTCTTCGTCAACCCCGGCTCCCTGCCGGACCTGCGGGTCCTGGCCGGGATCGCCGAGGAGCTCGACGCCCCGCTCGGCTTCCGCACGGTCGAGGAGGTGCGCAGCGAGATGTCGACGCTGGGCCCCTGGGACGGTCCGCGCCCCGTGCTCGGCCCGGCCCCGGTCGACGCGCCGGCCGAGCCGGTGGCGGGCGAGCTGCGCCTGGCCACCTGGAAGCAGCTGGTCGACCTGGGCTCGATGCAGGACGGCGAGGTGCACTACCGCGCCGCCGGCCGTCGGCCCGTGGCCCGCCTCTCGGCGGCCGACCTCGACCGGATCCTCGGGACGGCCGACCCGGCCGCCGCCGAGGTGCTGGTCACCGGCGACCGCGGCAGCGTCACGCTGCCGGTCGCGGTGGCCGACCTGCCCGAGGGCGTCGTCTGGCTGCCCGCCCGCTCGCTCGGGCGTGGTGTGCTGGCCGACGTCGCCTCGCCCGGCAGCCGCGTCACCGTGAAGGGAGCAGACAGGTGAGTGCCACGACGACTGCGCTGAGCATGCTGGTCACCGCGCAGGACCAGGTCTCGGGCGGGCAGGGCGGGGGGCTGGACGCCTTTGGCCAGGACCCCTGGTGGCTGGTGCTGGTCAAGGCCGTGCTGGTCTTCCTGATCCTGGTGCTGCTGACCCTGTTCAACATCTGGTTCGAGCGCCGCGTCGTCGGCCGGATGCAGCACCGGATCGGCCCGAACGTCAACGGTCCCTTCGGCCTGCTGCAGTCGCTCGCCGACGGCACCAAGCTGATGTTCAAGGAAGACATCTTCCCCAAGGCCGCGGACAAGGTCGTCTACTTCGCGGCGCCGTTCATCGCGGTGATCCCGGCCTTCGTCACCTGGTCGGTCATCCCGCTGGGCCCGGAGGTGAAGGTCCCCTTCACCGACATCACCACGCCGCTGCAGCTGACCGACATGCCGGTCGCGGTGCTCTTCCTGCTGGGCATCGCCTCGATCGGCATCTACGGCATCGTGCTGGCCGGCTGGTCCTCGGGCTCGACGTACTCGCTGCTGGGCGGCCTGCGCTCGAGCGCGCAGATGATCTCCTACGAGATCGCCATGGGCCTGGCCCTGGTCGCGGTCTTCATCTACGCCGGCTCCATGTCGACCTCGGAGATCGTCGACGCCCAGATCGGCGGCCACGTCGACGTGTTCGGCGTGGACGTGCCGGTGCCCGGCTGGTTCGGCCTGATCCTGCTGCCGTCGTTCGTGATCTACGTGATCTCGATGGTCGGCGAGACCAACCGCGCCCCGTTCGACCTCCCCGAGGCCGAGGGCGAGCTGGTCGGCGGCTTCCACACCGAGTACTCGGCGATGAAGTTCGCGATGTTCTTCCTGGCCGAGTACATCAACATGGCCACCGTCTCGGCGATCGCCACCACCCTGTTCCTCGGCGGCTGGCGTGCTCCGTTCCCGTTCTCGATGTGGGACGGCGCCAACGAGGGCTACTGGCCGGTGCTCTGGTTCTTCGGGAAGATGTTCCTGTTCATCTTCCTGTTCATCTGGCTGCGCGGCACGCTGCCGCGACTGCGCTACGACCAGTTCATGGCGCTCGGCTGGAAGTGGCTGATCCCGATCTCCCTGGCCTGGATCCTCGGCGTCGCCGCGATCCGCCTGGCCTCGGGTCCCGACGGCATCGACCGCAACTACCTGTTCATCGGCTTCGCCCTGGCCCTGGTGCTCCTGGCCGGCGCGTTCCTGCTGCCCAGCAGGAGCGAGCTGGAGGAGGACGAGGGGCAGGCTGCGGACCAGGACGCCTTCACCGGCGGCTTCCCGGTCCCGCCGATGCCCGCCGGCGGTGCCGTGCGCGGTGCCGCGGCGCCGCTGACCTTCCCGAATCGTACGACCGACCACGCTGGTGAGGAGAGCTGATGGCTACCAGGAAGTCGGGGTCCGACGAGGGCTCCAAGAGCCTGAAGGAGCAGCTGTGGGACCCGGTCGCCGGGTTCGGCGTCACCTTCCGGACGATGTTCCGCAAGGTCGTCACCGAGCAGTACCCCTTCGACAAGCAGCCGACCGCCCCGCGGTTCCACGGCCGGCACCAGCTCAACCGCTGGCCCGACGGCCTCGAGAAGTGCGTGGGCTGCGAGCTGTGCGCCTGGGCCTGCCCGGCTGACGCGATCTACGTCGAGGGCGCGTCCAACAGCGACGGCCCCGACGGCGAGCGGTACAGCCCGGGGGAGCGGTACGGCCGCGTCTACCAGATCAACTACCTGCGCTGCATCCTGTGCGGGCTGTGCATCGAGGCGTGCCCGACCCGGGCGCTGACCATGACCAACGAGTACGAGCTCGCCGACACCACCCGGGAGTCGCTGATCTACGAGAAGAGCGACCTGCTCGCCCCGCTGCTGCCGGGCATGGAGCAGCCGCCGCACCCGATGCAGCTCGGCGACGACGAGGGCGACTACTACCGGGGCACCTTCGGAGCGACGGGAGCGGAGAAGTGACCGGCTTCTGGGTCCTGGCACCGGTCATGGTGCTGGCGGCACTGGGCATCCTGTTCGTGCGCAAGGCCGTGCACGCGGCCCTGCTGCTCGCCGTGGTGATGATGTCCCTCGCGGTGCTCTACCTCGGCCTCGAGGCGCCGTTCCTGTTCGCGGTCCAGATCATCGTCTACACCGGCGCCATCCTGATGCTCTTCCTCTTCGTGGTGATGCTGGTCGGCGTCGACGCCAGCGACTCGGTGGTGGAGACGATCAAGGGCCAGCGTCTGGTCGCGACGATCTTCGGCCTGCTGCTGGGCGTCGTCCTGGTGCTGGCGATCAGCCAGATCTCGCTGGGCGCGGCAACCGGCCTGGACGCGGCCAACGCCGACGGCAACGTCGAGGGGATCGCGGACCTGCTCTTCAGCCGCTACGTCTTCGCCTTCGAGGCGGTCGCCGCCCTGCTGATCACCGCCGCCCTCGGCGCGATGGTGCTGGCCCACCGCGAGCGCCTCACGCCCAAGCTCGGCCAGGCCGACCTCGCGGCGCAGCGGATGCGCGACTACGCCGAGACCGGCAAGCACCCAGGGCCGCTCCCGGCGCCGGGCGTCTACGCCCGCCACAACGCGGTCGACACCCCCGGCCTGCTGCCTGACGGCACTCCGTCCGACCTCTCGGTCTCGCGGGTCATGCAGGCCCGGGGCGTGGTCCGCTCCGCGCCGGCGATGGCCGACGACATCGACGAGATCACCCGCCAGCTGGGCACCGCGCCGGGCCGGGCGCCCGGTCAGGCGCCCGAGACCGGTGGCAAGGACTCCGGCGTGGCCCACACCGAGGAGGACCGGGCATGAGCCTCACCCCCTACATCGCCCTGTCGGCGATCCTCTTCACCATCGGCGCGGTCGGCGTGCTGACCCGGCGCAACGCCCTGGTGGTCTTCATGTGCGTCGAGCTGATGCTCAACGCGTGCAACCTGGCCCTGGTGGCGTTCGCCCGCCAGCACGGCAACCTCGACGGACAGATCGCCGCCTTCTTCGTGATGGTGGTGGCTGCTGCCGAGGTCGTGATCGGCCTGGCGATCATCATGACCATCTTCCGGACCCGTCGCTCGGCCTCGGTCGACGACGCGAGCCTGCTGAAGTACTGACGAGGTCCCTGACATGCAAATCTCCCTTGCCGACGCCGTTGTGCCGGTCGTCGACCCCGGTGCCGCCGATGGCGTGTTCACCCTGCTCTGGCTGATCATCGCGTTGCCGCTGGCCGGCTCCGTGGTGCTGCTGCTGGGCGGCGCGCTGGCCCGTGGCGCCATGGACCGGTGGGGCCACTGGCTCGGCACCGCGACGGTGGCCGGCTCGTTCGGCCTCAGCGTGGCGGCCTTCGTCGCCCTGCTCGGCCGCGACGACGCCGACCGCCAGGTCGCCCAGTCCCTCTACACCTGGTTCGAGGTGGGCCGCCTCGAGGTCGGGATGGACCTGCTCTACGACCCGCTGACGGCGCTCTTCCTGCTGCTGATCACCGGCGTGGGCACGCTCATCCACGTCTACTCGATCGGCTACATGGAGCACGACCCGCGCCGTCGCCGGTTCTTCGGGTACCTCAACCTCTTCGTGGCCGCGATGCTCGTCCTGGTCATGTCGGCCAACTTCCTGGGCGTCTTCCTCGGCTGGGAGGGCGTGGGTCTCGCGTCCTACCTGCTGATCGGCTTCTGGCAGCACAAGCCGTCCGCGGCGGCCGCGGCCAAGAAGGCGTTCGTGATCAACCGGGTCGGTGACATCGGCCTGTCGCTGGCGATCGCGCTGATGTTCGCCACCTTCGCCACCACCGACTTCGCCTCGATCAGCTTCCAGGTCGCGGAGGGGGAGTGGTCCCAGGGCACGCTCAACGCGATCGGCCTGCTGCTCCTGCTCGGCGCCTGCGGAAAGTCCGCGCAGGTCCCGCTGCAGGCCTGGCTGCTGGACGCGATGGAGGGCCCGACCCCGGTCTCCGCGCTGATCCACGCCGCGACCATGGTCACCGCCGGCGTCTACCTGGTGGTGCGCGCCAACTTCATCTTCGAGAACGCTCCGGTGGCCCAGACCGTGACGGTGATCGTCGCGACGGTCACGCTCCTGTGGGGTGCGGTCCTCGGCTGCGCCAAGGACGACATCAAGAAGGCCCTGGCCGGCTCCACGATGAGCCAGATCGGCTACATGATGCTGGCCGCCGGCCTCGGCGTGGCGGGCTACGCGTTCGCGATCTTCCACCTGCTCACCCACGGCTTCTTCAAGGCCAACATGTTCCTGGGCGCCGGCTCGGTGATGCACGGGATGAACGACGACGTGGACATGCGCCACTACGGCGGCCTGCGCAAGCTGATGCCGGTCACCTTCCTCACCTTCGCGATGGGCTACCTGGCGATCATCGGGTTCCCGCTCTTCTCCGGCTTCTGGTCGAAGGACAAGATCATCGAGACCGCGCTGTCGGAGAACCTGCTGGTCGGGCTCTGCGCGCTCCTCGGTGCGGGCGTCACCGGCTTCTACATGACCCGGCTGATGCTGATGACCTTCTTCGGCGAGAAGCGCTGGGCGCCGGACGTGCACCCGCACGAGTCGCCCAAGGTGATGACGGTGCCGTTGATCGTGCTGGCCGCGCTCTCGGTGCTCGGTGGTGTGCTGCTGCTGGGCGACTGGATCGTCGACTTCCTGGCGCCGGTGACCGGCGTCGCGGAGCACCACGAGCTCGCGGTGCCGCCGATCGTGATCAGCGTCGTCGTCACCCTGGTGGTGGCGCTCGGCGTGGCCGCCGCCTGGTACCTGGTGGGTCGCAAGGAGGTGCCGCGCACCGCTCCCGCCCAGGTCTCCTGGGCCACCCGGGCCGCGCGTGCCGACCTGTACGGCGACCAGATCAACGACGCGCTGGTGATCCGTCCCGGAGCCCGGCTGACCCGTGACCTCACGGTCATCGACCGGGTCGGCGTGGACGGTACCGTCGAGGGCGGCGCCGCCGCCCTCGGAGGCCTGTCCACCGTGGCCCGACGCCTCCAGAACGGCTTCGTCCGCTCCTACGCCCTTTCCGTTGTCGGCGGCGTGCTGCTCGTCGTCCTGGCCCTGCTGGCGGTGAACCTCGCATGAGCGAACTTCCCTGGTTGACCATCCTGATCCTCGTCCCGCTCGTCGGGGCGCTGGTGACGGCGTTCCTCCCCAGCGGGCCCGGTGAGCCGCTGGCCAAGCAGGTGGGCCTCGGGTTCTCCGTGGCCACCCTGGTGCCCGCAGGGGTGCTGCTCGGGGGCTTCGACCTCGACGGCGGCTTCCAGTTCACCGAGCAGCACGAGTGGATCAGCCTGCTCGGCGCCCACTACGCGCTCGGGCTCGACGGCCTCGGCCTGGTCATGGTGCTGCTCACCGTGGTCCTGGTGCCGCTGGTGATGCTGGCCTCCTGGCGCGACAGCGACGAGGGCTCGACCCGCGCGTTCTTCGGCTGGGTGCTGGCGCTGGAGGCGCTCTCGCTGGCGGTCTTCACCGCCACCGACGTCTTCCTCTTCTACGTCGTCTTCGAGGCGACGCTGATCCCGGCGTACTTCCTGATCGCCGGCTTCGGCCGCGCCGGGCGCTCCCGGGCGGCGACGAAGTTCCTGATCTACCAGCTCGCCGGCGGCCTGGTCATGCTCGCCTCGGTGATCGGCCTGTACGTCGTCTCCGCCGACGCCGGCTCGCCGTCGTACCTGATCGGCGACCTGGCCGCGCTGGACATCGACGAGACCACGCAGCGCTGGCTGTTCGTCGGCTTCTTCATCGCCTTCGCGATCAAGGCGCCGCTGTTCCCGGTGCACACCTGGCTGGCCGACACCACCGAGAAGGCGACCACCGGCACCTCGGTGCTGCTGGTCTGCGTCCTGGACAAGATCGGCACCTTCGGCATGCTGCGGTTCTGCCTCGGCCTGCTGCCCGACGCCTCCCAGTGGGCCACCCCGGTGGTGGTCGTGCTGGCGCTGATCTCGATCGTCTACGGCGCGCTGGTCGCGATCGGCCAGGACGACGTCCTGCGGCTGATCGGTCTGACCTCGCTGTCGCACTTCGGCCTGATCGTGCTCGGCATCTTCGTCTTCTCCAGCCAGGGCGCGTCCGGCGCGATCCTCTACATGGTCAACCACGGTCTGGCGACCGCGGCGCTCTTCCTGGTCGCCGGCTTCATGATCCGGCGCAGCGGCACGCCGCTGATCAGCCAGATGGGCGGCCTGGAGAAGGTGGCGCCGGTGCTGGCCGGGACCTTCCTGGTCGCCGGTCTCGCCTCGCTGGGCCTGCCGGGGCTCTCCCCGTTCGTCTCCGAGATGCTGGTCATCATCGCGGCGTTCGGCTACGCCTGGTGGGCCGGGGCGGTCGCGGTCACCGCGATCGTGCTGGCCGCGATCTACATCCTCTGGACCTACCAGCGCACCATGACCGGCCCGGTCCGGCCGGAGTTCTCCGGCGTCAAGGACCTGGACGTCCGGGAGGTCGGCACCGTGGCCCCGCTGCTGCTGGCGCTGGTCCTCTTCGGGTTCGCCCCGATGCCGCTGCTCGACGTCATCAACCCCAACGTCGAGGACACCCTGACCTACGTCGGAGTGACCGACGACCCGCCCACCGTGGGAGCCATCAGTGACTGAGTTCGTCAAGCCGTCCCTCGACTACTTCCAGCTGACACCGCTGCTGGTCGTCTTCGGCGTGGCCTGCGTCGGAGTGATCGTCGAGGCCTTCGTGCCCCGTGCCTACCGCTACGTCACCCAGGCCAGCCTCACGCTGGGTGGTCTGGTGGCCGCGCTCGCGTGCACCGTGATGATCGCCGTCGACTACGCCGGCGCCGACGAGGCGAGCGGCCTGGTGCACGGGGACGGCGCCGCGTACGGCGTGCTCGCCGCGATGGGCACCGTGGCCGTCGACGGCCCCTCGCTCTTCATCTGGGGCCTGATCCTGGTCCTGGCCATCCTGGGCACGCTGCTCTTCGCCGAGCGGCGCCTCGACGGCGGGGTCTCCGCGTTCTCCGGCCAGGCGGCCGCGCTGCCCGGCACCGAGGCGGAGCGCCAGGCCTCGACCCGCGGCCTGGAGCACACCGAGATCTACCCGCTGCTGCTCTTCGCGGTCTCCGGCATGCTGCTCTTCCCGGCGGCCAACGACCTGCTGACGATGTTCGTCGCCCTGGAGATCCTCTCGCTGCCGCTCTACGTGCTCTGCGGCCTGGCGCGTCGGCGCCGGCTGCTGAGCCAGGAGGCGGCGATGAAGTACTTCCTCCTCGGCGCCTTCTCCTCGGCGTTCTTCCTCTACGGCGCCGCGCTGGCCTACGGGTACGCCGGCTCCATGGAGCTGGCCGCGATCAACGAGGCGCTCGCCGGCAGCACGGGCAACCAGGCGATGCTGCTGGTGGCCATCGGCCTGCTCGGCGTGGGGCTCTTCTTCAAGGTCGGTGCCGCGCCCTTCCAGGCCTGGACCCCCGACGTCTACCAGGGCGCCCCGACCCCGCTGACCGCCTTCATGGCGGCGGCCACCAAGGTGGCGGCGTTCGGCGCCGTGCTGCGGCTCTTCTACGTCGGCCTGGGCCCGGACCGCTGGTCCTGGGCGCCGATGCTGTGGGTCGTCGCCGTGCTGTCGATGGTGGTGGGCACCGTGATGGCGCTGACCCAGACCGACATCAAGCGCATCCTGGCCTACTCCTCGATCGCCCACACCGGGTTCATCCTCACCGGCGTGCTCGGTCTGCAGGGTGCCGGAGCCATCTCCGAGGGCGAGATCACCTCGCTCCAGGCGGTCCTCTTCTACCTGGCGACCTACGGCCTGATGACGCTGGGCGCCTTCGCGGTGGTCAGCCTGGTCCGCGACGCCGGTGGCGAGACCACCCACCTGAGCCGGTGGACCGGCCTGGGCAAGGAGGCCCCGCTGGTGGCGGGCATCTTCGCCTTCTTCCTGCTCGCGATGGCCGGCATCCCGCTCACCTCGGGCTTCATCGGCAAGTGGGCGGTCTTCTCGGTGGCGCTGGCTGCCGGCGCCTGGCCGGTGGTGATCGCCGCGGTGCTGACCAGCGCCGTCGCCGTCTACCTCTACGTCCGGGTGATCGTGCTGATGTACTTCCGCGCTCCCGTGGGCGAGGGTCCGTCGGTCGTCACGCCGTCCGTGCTGACCGCTGCGGCGATCGCCGTGGGTGCCTCCGCGACGCTCGTGCTGGGCATCGTGCCGGGGCCCCTGCTGGACCTCGTGGCCAGTGCGGGACAATTCATCAGGTGACCACCGACGCCACTCCCGGACTGGCACTGCCAGTCGTCGACGCCGAGCTCGCTGACCGACTCCGTGACCGCCTCGCGGTCGTCGAGGAGGCGCTCGCCGAGCACGTACGGGGCAGCGCCGACTTCATCACCGAGGCCGCCGGGCACCTGATGTCCGCCGGGGGCAAGCGGTTCCGGCCGCTGCTGGTGCTGCTGGCCGCCGAGACGGGGCCGCACGCGGACTCCGAGCAGGTCCGCACGGCTGCCTGCGTGGTCGAGCTGACCCACCTGGCCTCGCTGTACCACGACGACGTGATGGACGAGGCGGCGTTGCGCCGCGGCGCAGACTCGGCGAACGCCCGGTGGGACAACCACGTGGCCATCCTGACCGGCGACTTCCTGTTCTCCCGCTCCTCGGAGCTGACCGCCGACCTGGGCCCGGACGCCGTCCGGATCCAGGCCCGGACCTTCTCCCGGCTGGTCCAGGGGCAGGTGCTGGAGACGGTGAAGCCCGCCCCGGGGCAGGACCCGTTGGAGCACTACCTCGACGTGGTCGCGGGCAAGACCGGCTCGCTGATCGCCACCTCCGCGCGCTACGGCGCGATGTTCGGCGGTGCGCCCGCCGAGGTGGTCGAGGCGCTCACGGCGTACGGCGAGCTCGTGGGCTCGGCCTTCCAGCTCTCCGACGACATCCTGGACATCGCCTCGGAGTCCGTCGAATCGGGCAAGACCCCCGGCACGGACCTGCGCGAGGGCGTGCCCACGCTGCCGGTCCTGCTGGCGCTGCGCTCCGCGGACCCGGCCGACGCCCGGTTGCACGAGCTGCTGGGCCAGGACCTGAGCGACGACGCGGCGCACGCCGAGACGCTCGCCCTGCTGCGCGCGCACCCGGCGATGGACCAGGCGCGGGCCTACGTGAAGAACCAGGCCCAGGACGCGAAGCAGCTGCTGGTCGCCCTGCCCGAGGGTCCGGTGCGCGACGCGCTCGAGGCGTTCGCGGACGTCGTGGCGGTCCGCTCGGCCTGAGCGGCTAGACCGCCGACGCGCCGGCGGTCAGCGCGAGCTGGCGCCGGCGGTGGCTGACCATCTCGGCGGTGAAGAGGGCCAGCGCCAGCCAGACGAGGCCGAAGCCCACCCAGCGTCCGGCCGGCATGTCCTCACCGAACCAGAAGACCCCGAGGGCGAACTGGAGGATCGGCGCGAGGTACTGCAGGAGGCCGAGCCCGACCATGCTGACCCGGGTGGCGGCCGCGCCGAAGAGCACCAGGGGCACGGCGGTGACGATCCCGGTGGTGGCGAAGAGCAGGGCGTGCGCGGGACCCTGCGCCCCGAACTGGCCGGCGCCGGTCGCGACGAGCCAGCCCAGGTAGGCGCCCGCGAAGGGGGCCAGCAGGGCCGTCTCGACCGCGAGCGACTCGATCGCGCCCGTGTCGGCCTTCTTCTTGGCCAGGCCGTAGGTGCCGAAGCTGAAGGCCAGCATCAGCGCCAGCCACGGCGGGTGCCCGTAGTCGATCGTCAGCACGAGGACGGCCAGCGCCGCCATGCCCAGAGCCACCCACTGGCGGGGGCGCAGCCGCTCGCCCAGCAGGAGGACGCCCATCAGCACGGTGACCAGGGGGTTGATGAAGTAGCCCAGGGAGGCCTCCACCACCCGGCCGTTGTTGACCCCCCAGATGTAGCCGCCCCAGTTGACGGTGATCACCACGGCCGCGACCGCGAGCAGGGCCAGTCGGCGCCGGTCGGTCACCAGCGCCCGGAGCCGGGCGCCGCGGCGCAGCGCCAGCACGGCGAGCGACATGAAGAGGGCCGACCAGACGATCCGGTGGGCGAGGATCTCCACCGCCCCGGCGGGCTCCAGGAGGGGCCAGTAGAGGGGGAACGCACCCCAGACGACGTACGCCGCGCCGCCGCAGGCCACGCCCGCGCCAGATCTGCTCACCGGCACACCCTAGGCGCGTGATCCTCGTTCCCCGCGCCGGGTGCCGGGCAGCCCTCTAGGATGGCGGGCGTCACAGCCGATCGCTTCCTCCGGGGGTACACCTTCATGCGGACCTTCCGCGCGCTTCTCGTCACCATCACCGCTCTCCTGCTCGGCGGCTCGCTGCTCGCCGGCGTCCCGGCGCACGCCGACGACCGCCCGACCCGGGCCATCGAGTGGACCACCACGCAGAAGGACTGGCGCACCTTCCAGCTCAAGGCCACGGTCGAGAACCTGCCCGACGGCAAGGCCGTGATCGAGAAGAAGGCCTGCGGCAAGTGCAAGTGGAAGAAGGCGAAGAAGGTCAAGACGAACGAGAAGGGCGTCCTCAAGACCAAGATCTTTGCCCCCCGCAAGAAGGGCAAGTGGCTGTGGCGCGTGCGGATCAACGCCCGCGACGGCTACGCCCGGTCCTACAGCACCCGCATCGGCGCGATCCTCAAGGGCTGAGCAGGGTCAGACGACCGTCCAGGTGTCGCCGCCGCCGATCAGCGCAGCCAGCCGGTCGGCGGCGTCGACGTTGTCGTGGGGAGCGCCCTGCGCGGTGACCAGCTGCTCGCGCGCCTGGTCGTCGTAGGTGGGGCGCTCGACGGCGCGGAAGATGCCGATGGGGGACTGGTTGAGGTAGCCGGAGTCGGTGAGCCGGCTGATCGCGAAGGCCATGGTGGGGTCGGGGTTGTGCGCGTCGTGGACGAGCACCGCCTCGTCCGGGACGTCGGTGGCCAGCGCGGCGCGGACGCCGCCGGTCAGCTCGTCGCGGATCAGCACCTTCGTGCCGCGGCCGGTCTCGTCGTGGGGGCCGAACCGGATCTGCTCGCCGTGCACCAGGGGGATGATCGCGTCGGCCTTGGTGTCGGGGTTCTTGATGGCGTCGAAGGCGCCGTCGTTGAAGATCGGGCAGTTCTGGTAGATCTCGACCAGGCTGGTGCCGCGGTGGGCGGCGGCGGCGGCGAGCACCGAGGTGAGGTGCTTGCGGTCGGAGTCGATGGTGCGGGCGACGAACGAGGCTTCGGCGCCCAGGGCCAGGGAGACGGGGTTGAAGGGGTGGTCGACCGAGCCCATGGGGGTGGACTTGGTGACCTTGCCGGCCTCGCTGGTGGGGGAGTACTGGCCCTTGGTGAGGCCGTAGATGCGGTTGTTGAAGAGCAGGATCGTCATGTTGACGTTGCGGCGCAGGGCGTGGATGAGGTGGTTGCCGCCGATGGAGAGGGCGTCGCCGTCGCCGGTGACGACCCAGACCGAGAGGTCCTCCCGGGCGGTGGCGATGCCGGTGGCGATCGACGGGGCGCGGCCGTGGATGGAGTGCATCCCGTAGGTGTCGAGGTAGTAGGGGAAGCGGGAGCTGCAGCCGATGCCGGAGACGAAGACGATGTTCTCGCGGCGCAGGCCGAGGTCGGGGAGGAAGGACTGGACGGCCTTGAGCACGGCGTAGTCGCCGCAGCCGGGGCACCAGCGGACCTCCTGGTCGGAGGTGAAGTCCTTGCCGGTCTGCTTCTCGCCCTCACCCAGCGCGGGGACGCCCGCAGTGCCGGGGGCGGCGGGGAAGGGCAGGTCGGTGGTGGTGCTCATCGGGTGGCTCCTTCGGCGGACTGGGTCAGGTCGGCGTCGCTGCTGGCGGAGGTGTCCTCCACCTCGGCGACCAGGCTGCCGATCACCTCGGCCAGGTCGGCGGCCTTGATCGGCATGCCGTTGACCTGGTTGTAACCCACGGTGTCGACCAGGAACTCGGCGCGCAGCAGCAGGGAGAGCTGGCCGAGGTTCATCTCGGGGACCAGCACCTTGTCGTAGCGGGCGAGGACCTTGCCGAGGTCGCGGGGGAACGGGTTGATGTGGCGCAGGTGCGCCTGGGCCACCCGGCCGCCGTCCTTGCGGACCCGGCGTACGGCGGCGCCGATCGGCCCGTACGTCGAGCCCCAGCCGAGCACCAGCACGCGGGCGCCCTGGCCCGAGTCGGCGCCCGGGTCGTCGACCTCGAGGGGCGGCAGCGACTCGGCGATCTTGGCCACCTTCGCCGCACGGGTGCGGACCATGAAGTCGTGGTTGGCCGGGTCGTAGGAGATGTTGCCGTGCCCGTCGGCCTTCTCCAGCCCGCCGATGCGGTGCTCGAGGCCGGGGGTGCCCGGGACCGCCCACGGGCGGGCCAGGGTCTCGGGGTCGCGCAGGTAGGGCCAGAAGTCGGCGACCGGCTCCCCGTCCTTGCTCTTCTTGTCGGCCGGCGACTCGTGGTTGGGCCCGGTGGCGAAGCCGGGCTCGATCACCGGGAGCTCGGAGAGCTCGGGGACGCGCCACGGCTCGGAGCCGTTGGCCAGCATGCCGTCGGAGAGCAGCATCACCGGCGTGCGGTAGGTGATGGCGATCCGGCACGCCTCCAGAGCGGCGTCGAAGCAGTCCCCGGGGGACTGCGGGGCGATCACCGGGAGCGGCGACTCGCCGTTGCGGCCGAACATCGCCTGCAGCAGGTCGGCCTGCTCGGTCTTGGTGGGCAGGCCGGTGGACGGGCCGCCGCGCTGGACGTCGACGACGACCAGCGGGAGCTCGGTCATCACGGCCAGGCCGATCGCCTCGGACTTCAGCGCCACGCCGGGGCCCGAGGTGGTGGTCACGCCCAGGTGCCCGGCGAAGGAGGCGCCGATCGCGGAGCCGACGCCGGCGATCTCGTCCTCTGCCTGGAACGTGGTCACGCCGAACGACTTGTGCTTGCTCAGCTCGTGCAGGATGTCGGAGGCCGGGGTGATCGGGTAGGAGCCCAGGAAGACCGGGAGGCCCGACTGCACGCCGCCGGCGACCAGGCCGTAGGCGAGCGCCAGGTTGCCGGTGATGTTGCGGTAGGTGCCCGGCGCCATCGCGGCCGGCTTGATCTCGTAGGAGACCGCGAACGCCTCGGTGGTCTCGCCGAAGTTCCAGCCCGCCTTGAACGCGGTGATGTTCGCGTCGCGGATGTCGGGGACCTTGGCGAACCGGCGGGAGAGGAACTCGACCGTGGTCTCGGTGGGGCGCCCGTACATCCAGGACAGCAGCCCGAGGGCGAACATGTTCTTGGCGCGCGCGGCGTCCTTGCGGGAGAGCCCGAACTCCTTGACCCCCTCCACCGTCATCCCGGTGAGGTCGAGCGGGTGCACGGAGAACTCCGCCAGCGAGTCGTCCTCGAGCGGGGAGGTCGTGTAGCCGGCCTTGGTCAGGTTGCGGGCGGTGAAGTCATAGGTGTCCACGATGATCGTGGCGCCCTTGGGCAGGTCGCCCAGGTTGGCCCGCAGGGCCGCCGGGTTCATCGCCACCAGCACGTCGGGACGGTCGCCGGGGGTGAGGATGTCGTGGTCGGCGAAGTGCACCTGGAACGACGACACTCCCGGCAGCGTGCCCTGGGGCGCGCGGATCTCCGCCGGGAAGTTGGGGAACGTCGCCAGGTCGTTGCCGAAGGCGGCGGACTCCTGGGTGAACCGGTCGCCGGTGAGCTGCATGCCGTCGCCGGAGTCACCGGCGAACCGGATGATCACCCGGTCGAGCTGCTTGACCTGCTTCGTCACTGCGTGGCTTTCCTTTGCAGACAAGGAGGCGGAGGACGGGTCGCCTCCGCGCGCGTGTGCGCCCAGGGTCCGGGCGCACAGTCCCACAGTAACCCCGCAGCAATGGTGCGCGTGGGCCGTCTCGGACCCGCGGGGAGGGCGGGTGACTCCCGACACGTGACAGGTTTCGTCTCATATGGCGAGTAAGCCACTAAAGTGCAGTAGATTACCTGTCAAACACCAGCAACGCCGTCTCCGAGGACGGCTGCACGAGGGAGCAACACATGAGGTCGAGCATCAAGGGTCGGGGAGTGATCGCCACCGCGATCGGGCTGACGGGTCTGCTGGCGCTCAGCGCCTGCGGTGGGTCGAGCGCGTCCGAGGGGGACGACAAGACCCTCAGCATCGTGGGCTTCGCCGTGCCCGAGGCTGCCAACAAGGCGATCGCCGAGGAGTTCGTGAAGACCGAGGAGGGCGACGGGTACCGGTTCAAGACCTCCTACGGCGCCTCGGGCGACCAGAGCCGGGCCGTCGAGTCCGGTCTCGACACCGACTACGTCCACTTCTCCGTGGCCAGCGACGTGACCCGCCTGGTCGACGCCGGCCTGGTGGCCGAGGACTGGGACGCCGGCGCGAACAAGGGCATCGTCTCCCGCTCGGTCGTCGTCTTCGGTGTCCGTGACGGCAACCCCGAGGGCATCGAGGACTGGGACGACCTGATCAAGCCCGGCGTCGAGATCGTCACGCCCAACCCCGCCTCCTCCGGCGCGGCCCGCTGGAACGCCCTGGCCGCCTACGGCCAGGTGATCCGCAACGGCGGCACGGAGAAGGAGGCGACCGAGTACGTCGACAAGTTCTTCGCCAACGTCGTCTCGCTGCCCGGCAGCGGCCGCGACGCCACGACCGCCTTCCTCGGCGGCACCGGCGACGTGCTGATGGCCTACGAGAACGAGGCGATCCTGGCCGCGCAGAACGGGGAGGGCTTCGAGTACATCATCCCGGAGACCACCCTGCTGATCGAGAACCCCGGCGCCATCCTCGAGGACGCCGACCCGGCCGCCCAGGCCTGGCTCGACTTCGTGCTCAGCGACGAGGGCCAGCGCCAGTTCGCCCTCACCGGCTTCCGCCCGATCCGCGACGACGTCGACTACGGCGGCACCGTCGAGGGCGCCAAGGACTCGGCCGACCCGTTCCCGGCCGTGCCGAACCTGATGACGGTGGCCGAGGACTTCGGCGACTGGGACGAGCTCTCGACGAAGTTCTTCGACGAGGAGGACGGCCTGGTCACCAAGGCCATCGCCGCCTCCGGCAAGGGTGACTGACCTCTCCATGACGAGCGTCTCTCTCGAGGCCGCTGGCCGGCCGGTGCGCAAGCGCCGGCCGGCCCTCGGCACGAACCTGACCGCCACCTCCGGGGTCGGCCTCGGCGTGGCCATGATCTGGTTCAGCCTGCTCGTGCTGATCCCCCTGTGCGCGGTGGTCATCACCGCCGCCGAGGGTGGCTGGGCAGCGTTCTGGACCACGATCACCAACGAGCAGACCTCCGCGGCCATCAAGCTGACCGTCTCCCAGGCTGCCCTGGTGACCCTGGTCAACGTGGTGATGGGCACCCTGATCGCCTGGGTGCTGGTCCGGGACCACTTCTGGGGCAAGGGCCTGCTCGAGATCCTGATCGACATCCCGTTCGCCCTGCCGACCATCGTCGCCGGCCTGGTGCTGCTCTCCCTCTACGGCCGTGACAGCCCCCTCGGCTTCGACGTGGTCAACACCCGGGCCAGCGTCTTCCTCGCCTTCCTCTTCGTGACCCTGCCGTTCGTGGTCCGGATGGTCCAGCCGGTCCTGGCCGAGCTGGAGAAGGACGTGGAGGAGGCCGCCGCCTCCCTGGGCGCCGGCAAGCTCACCACGTTCCGCCGGGTGATCCTGCCCGCGCTGGTGCCGGCCATCACCGCGGGCGCCGCGCTCTCCTTCGCCCGGGGCGTGAGCGAGTACGGCTCGCTCGTCCTGCTCTCGGGCAACCTGCCCTTCAAGACCGAGGTCACCTCGGTGCGCATCCTCGGCAGCATCGAGAACAACAACGTGGCCGCCGCGGCGTCCACCGCGACCGTGCTGCTGCTGATCTCGCTCGCCGTGATCGTCCTCCTCGACGTGATCCAGAGGAAGGTGTCGAAGCGTGGTTAAGTACGTGCTCCGCCTCATCGTGGTCGCCTACCTGTTCCTGCTGGTCGCCTGGCCGGTCTCGCTGGTCGCGATCAACACCTTCGACGGCGGCACCCAGGCACTGCGCGACGTGCTGGCCGACGTCGACGTCCAGACCGCGCTGCGGCTCACCGTGGTGGCCGCCCTGAGCGCGGTCGCCATCAACACCGTCTTCGGTGTCGGCATGTCGCTGCTCCTGGTCCGCTACACCTTCCCGGGCAAGCGGATCCTCAGCGCCCTGATCGACCTGCCGCTCTCGGTCTCGCCGATCGTGGTCGGCCTGGCCCTCGTGCTCGTCTACGGCGGCCGGGGCGGCTGGTTCGGCCCGACGCTGGAGTCGTGGGGCTTCCAGGTCATCTTCTCCACCCCGGGCATCATCATGGCCACCGCCTTCGTGGCGCTGCCGCTGGTGATCCGCGAGGTGGTGCCGACCCTGGAGGAGATCGGCATCGAGCAGGAGCAGGCCGCCACCAGCCTGGGCGCCAGCGCCTGGCAGACCTTCTGGCGGATCACCCTGCCCGGCATCAAGTGGGCGGTCGTCTACGGCGTCGTGCTCTCCCTGGCCCGCTCGCTCGGCGAGTTCGGCGCCGTCAAGGTGGTCTCCGGCAACGTGCTCGGCGAGACCCGCACCGCCACCCTCGTGGTGGAGGAGAAGTACCTCAACTTCGACCAGCAGGGGGCGTACGCGATGGCGTTCCTGCTCGCCATGGTCTCGGTCATCTGCATCGTCGTCGTCGCGATCCTGCGGCCCAAGGAAGAGAAAGGCACCCGCTGATGAGCATCGAGGTCAAGGGGCTGAACAAGAACTTCGGTGACTTCGTGGCCCTCCACGACGTCAACGTCGCCATCCCGACCGGCCAGCTCACCGCGCTGCTCGGCCCCAGCGGCGGCGGCAAGTCCACCCTGCTGCGGATCATCGCGGGCCTGGAGACCGCCGACTCCGGCACGATCGAGATCGAGGGCACCGACGCCACCCGGCTCTCCCCGCAGAAGCGCAACGTCGGCTTCGTCTTCCAGCACTACGCGGCGTTCAAGCACATGAGCGTGGCGAAGAACGTCGCCTTCGGCCTGGAGATCCGCAAGCGGCCCAAGGACGAGGTCAAGCGCCGGGTCGACGAGCTCCTCGAGCTGGTCCACCTGTCCCAGTTCGGGCACCGGCTGCCCTCGCAGCTCTCCGGCGGTCAGCGCCAGCGGATGGCGCTGGCCAGGGCGCTCGCGGTCGAGCCGACCGTGCTGCTGCTCGACGAGCCGTTCGGCGCCCTGGACGCCAAGGTCCGCAAGGAGCTGCGCGACTGGCTGCGCCGGCTGCACGACGAGGTGCACGTGACCACGGTCTTCGTCACCCACGACCAGGAGGAGGCCCTGGAGGTCGCCGACCAGATCGTGGTGATCAACGAGGGCCGGGTCGAGCAGATCGGCACGCCCGACCAGCTCTACGACGAGCCGGCCAGCGACTTCGTGATGAGCTTCCTGGGTGACGTGACCACCCTGGGTGGGCACGCCATCCGCCCGCACGACATCGACGTCTCGGTCTCCCCGCAGGTCGCCGGCGTGCTCGAGGGCACGGTGGCCCGGGTGCTCCGCATCGGCTTCGAGGTGCGGCTGACCGTGCACACGGTGGACGGCGAGGAGGTCACGGTCCAGCTGACCCGCACCAGCGCCCGCTCGCTCGGGCTGGCCGAGGGCACCACGGTCTGGCTGAGCCCGGCCGAGGGCGCCACGGTGATGCCGGCCCAGGCGGTCGTCCCGGCCTGAGCCGGCGGGCGGGTCAGCGGTAGTTGGTGAACTGGACCGCGAAGTCCAGGTCCTGGGACTTCACCAGCTGCTGCACGGCCTGCAGGTCGTCGCGCTTCTTGGACGAGACCCGCAGCTCGTCGCCCTGGATCTGGGCCTTGACGCCCTTGGGGCCCTCGTCGCGGATCAGCTTGGAGATCTTCTTGGCGTCCTCCGAGCTGATCCCCTCCTTGAGGGTGATCGAGATCTTGGACTGCTGGCCCGAGGGGCGGGGCTCGGAGGCGTCGAGGATCTTCAGCGACTGCTGACGCTTGATCAGCTTGTCCTTGAAGACGTCGAGGACGGCGTTGGCCCGGTCGTCGGCCGAGGCGGTGATCTCGATCGCGTGCTCGCCCTGCCACTCGATGGTGGCGCCGGTGCCCTTGAAGTCGAAGCGGGTGGCGACCTCGCGGGCGGTCTGGCCCAACGCGTTGTCGACCTCCTGGCGGTCCAGCTTGCTCACGATGTCGAACGACGAGTCGGCCATGGTCTCTCCTGTGCTGGCTGGTGGGGCTGCGCTGCTGGTAGGGCCTGAGTTGTCCCCGGGCGCGGTGCTTGGGCTATTCTTCCTTCTCGTCGGCCAGGGGTTCAAACGGACTCCGGGGCGACGGTGTGAGGCAGGTTGCCCGAGCGGCCAATGGGAGCGGACTGTAAATCCGTCGGCTTACGCCTTCGAAGGTTCGAATCCTTCACCTGCCACAGCACAGGAGCTCAGGCCCCCGCCCTCGGCGGGGGCCTGAGTCATGTCAGGCGACTGTGCTGACCTCAGGCGGCCGGGCCCTCCAGCGCCTCGGTCGCGGGCTCGATGAAGAAGTTGTCGCGGAACAGACCCGTGGGGTCGTAGCGGCGCTTGAGGTCGCGCAACCGGGCGAGGTGGGCCGGTGGGAAGGCGCGCTCGATCCACTCCGGTCCGGTACCGGTCTCGAAGCTGAGGTAGCTGCCGGACAGGTGTGGGACGAGCCGCTCCCAGGCTGAGTCGAAGGCCGGGCCGGTACCGAAGCCGGAGAGCGAGAACGCCGCGCTGCGGCCGGCGTACGCCGTGGCGGCGCTCGGTACGTCGGCGACCGCTCCGCCGACCGCCCGGATCGAGAAGAAGTACGACGTGCCTGCGTCGAGCAGGTCCGCGAGCTCGGCCGCGAGCTCGGGGGAGAGGTGGTCGGCCAGGCCGGAGTGGGTGTGTGGTTCGCCGCGGCCCTGCTGCGGCTCGTCACTGCTGAACAGGCCCAGCACCTGGTCGTAGGTCGTGAGCGCGACCTGCTGCTGCACCAGGGGTGCGATCTCCGCGATCGGCTGCAGGCGCTCGATGATCGAGTCGGGGTCCGCGGAGTCGACGACCAGCATCGCCTGGGCGATCCGCTGTCCACCCCGCCGCGCACCCAGGATCACCTGGCCGGTGACGCTGCGGTCCGCGGACTCGACCTCCTGGCCCCACCGCTCCAGGAAGGTCGCGGTGTCGCTGGCGTCGAACGCGAGCTGGGCGAACGCGATCGTGCCGACCCGGGCGGCGGTGAGCCGGAAGGAGGTGGCGATGCCGAAGTTGGCGCCGGCCCCGCGCACGCCCCAGAACAGGTCGGGCTCCTGGTCAGGGCTGGTGCGCACGACCCGTCCGTCGGCCAGGACCATCTCGACCTCGCTCAGGTGGTCGATGGTCAGGCCGTGGCTGCGTGCGAACCAGCCGATCCCGCCGGCGGTCGCGAGTCCGCCCACGCCCACGCCGCCGTAGTCGCCGCTGCTGATCGCCAGCCCGTACGGCGCGAGCGTGCGGGCCACATCAGCCCACCGGGCCCCGGGTCCGAGCCGCACCTGGCCGGTGTCGGGGTCGAGCACCTCGACGGTGTCGAGCGCGCTGACGTCGATGACCAGCCCGCCGTGGTTCAGGGAACGGCCGGAGATGCCGTGCCCGGCACTGAGCACGCCGAGCGGCAGCTCGCGGTGCTCGCGGGCCACGGCGACGGCGGTCTGCACCTCGGCGACGCTCCGCGGCCGGAGGACGAGCCCGGGGGCGCCGCCGCGCAGGTAGCTGGAGGTGTAGCGCGAGTACGCCGGGTCGCCCGGCTCGACCGCGCGCTCGGCCAGCTCGGGCGGCAGGTCGTCGTACCCGATGCCGGGCAGTCGACCCGCCAGGGCCGAGGAGCTGCGGACCCGGCCGCGCTCGCGCACCCCGGAGCTCTCGCGTGCCTCGGCGACCCGGTCACGCACCTCGCCGGTCAACGCGGCGAAGCGACGCAGCCCACCCTCGTCGTCGCCCATCACGATGAAGGTGCTCACGCCGTCCTCGACGGCGAGCCGCACCAGCTCGTCGGCGCCGGCGTCGGGAGCGACGTTGAGCAGCCGCACGACCTCGGCGGGGTCCCGGCCGACCTCTCGGGCCGCCTCGTCGATCACTCCCATGCCGCGCCCGAGGTCACCGGGCTGGAGGTAGGGCATCGAGGGCAGCCAGCCGTCGGCGGCGCGGCCGATCAGCCGCAGCATCCGTGGCTTGAGCGCCCCGAGCCAGATCGGCACCTCGTGCGCGGGCGCCGGGCCGCGCTTGGCGCCGCGGACCCGGTGGTGGGCGCCGTCGACCGCGAGCACCGACCGGTCAGCGGTGTCCCACACGCCGCGGATGATGGTGATCGCCTCGGCCACGGCGTCCACCGCCTCGCCGGGGGGCAGCCGGGTCCCGCCGTACGCCTCGATCGCGTCCCAGAACCCGCCGGCGCCCAGTCCCAGCGCGACGCGGCCACCCGAGAGCAGGTCCAGGCTGGCCACCGACTTCGCCAGGACGGCCGGCGGGCGCAGCGGCAGGTTGAGCACGTTGCCGGCGAGGTGGATCCGCTCGGTGCGTGCGGCGGCGTACGACATCAGCGTCCAGGTGTCGAGGAACGACGGCTGGTAGGGATGGTCCTGGAAGGTGGCGAGGTCGAAACCGAGCTCCTCGCTGAGGACCGCGAGCTCGACCGGTCGTCGAGGCGAGGCGGCCGTCGGGGTGATGAAGGAGCCGAAGCGCAGAGGGTGACCATAGTCAGGCATGACCACCACTATCCGCCGGAGGGCGGGCGTTCACAACCAGGCGTAAGCGAGTTACTGTGAGTAAGTGACCACCAGGAGCTCGCCGCCCCACCACCAGGCCTTGATCGACGACACCACCTGCCGCGAGGCCACGACGGGCCTGGAGTTCGTCGGCCGGCGCTGGACCGGCGCGATCATGCTCGCGCTCGGCCGCGGCGCGTCGCGGTTCGGGGAGGTCCTGGCGGCGGTCGACGGTCTCTCCGCGCGGCTGCTCACCGCGCGGCTGCGCGAGCTGGAGGAACACGGCCTCGTCGAGCGTGAGGTGATCGCGACGACGCCGGTCTCGGTGCGCTACCGGCTCACCCCCCGTGGCCGTGACCTGCTGGCGGCGATGCAACCGCTGGTGGCCTATCACCTGCGCTGGGGCGCATGAGGCAGGGGTATGCCGCTGGGGTGGTGAGCGAACAGCTCAGCGAGTGGATCACCGAGGGGCGGCTCGCCCCCGAGGCGAAGGTCTCCGAGGCCTGGGTGGCCGGTGAGCTCCAGGTCTCCCGCAACACCGTCCGCGAGGCGTTCCGGCTGCTCGCGCACGACGGGCTGCTGGTGCACGAGTTCAACCGCGGCGTCTTCGTCGCCCCGGTGACGGCCGCCGACGTCCGGGACGTCTACCGGGTACGCCGGATCATCGAGACCGCCGTCGTCCGCTCGTTGCAGCCCGACGACCGGCACCGGCTCGGGGCCCTCGCGGAGCTGGTGGGGGCCGCCCGGACCGCGGCCGGGCACGGGGACTGGGTGGAGGTCGGCACCGCCAACATGCGCTTCCACCGGGCGCTGGTCGCGCTGGCCGGGAGCCCGCGGCTCGACCTGACCATGCGGCGGCTGGCCGCCGAGCTGCGCCTGGTCTTTGCGGTCAGCCGGGACCCGCAGCGGTTCTTCGAGCCGTTCGTGGAGCGCAACAGCAGCCTCGTCGACCTGATGGCCGCGGACAGGTTCGAGCAGGCGGCCGACTACCTCGACCGCTACCTCGCCGACTCCGAGCGCGCGATCCTCGCAGCGTTCGCGGATCGCGCACCGACCCTGGACTGATTGTTCAACAATCGCTAGGTTCGAGCACCACGATCGGGCTCGGCGATCCGGTCCACCATTCTCGGAAGGCGTGGTCATGGCAGGAGAGAGCTCACCCGGTGTAGCCGCCGAGGACCAGGGCAAGTCGCTCGGTCCCACCAGCAGGGGCACCCTGCTCGGCGCCATCTTCCTGATGGCCACCTCGTCCATCGGCCCGGGGTTCATCACCCAGACCGCCAACTTCACCGTCGAGCTGGGCGCGGCGTTCGCCTTCGCGATCCTCATCTCGATCCTGGTCGACATCGCCATCCAGACCAACGTGTGGCGGGTCATCGGGGTCTCCGGGATGCGCGCCCAGGAGCTGGGCAACGCGACCCTCCCCGGGCTCGGCTACCTGATGGCGGGGCTGCTGCTGGCCGGCGGCCTCGTCTTCAACATCGGGAACGTCAGCGGGGCCGGGCTCGGCGTGAACATCATGACCGACCTGGACGCAGAGATCGGCGCCGTGATCCTGTCGGTCGTGGCCGTCGGCATCTTCCTCTCCAAGCGGGCCGGGGTCGCGATGGACCGGATCGTGGTGCTGCTCGGCGCGGTGATGATCCTGCTGACCCTCTATGTCGCGCTCACCTCCGGGCCACCGGTCGGGGACGCCCTGAAGAACACGGTGGTGCCCGACGAGTTCAGCGCGCTGGCGATCACCACGCTGATCGGCGGGACCATCGGCGGCTACATCATCTACGCGGGGGCGCACCGCCTCATCGACGCCGGCGTGACGGGCCAGGAGCGGGTCGGCGAGCTCAACCGCAGTGCGATCACCGGCATCGTGGTCACCGGCGTCATGCGCGTCGTCCTCTTCCTGGCGATCCTCGGGGTGGTCAGCTCGGGGACGGCGCTGGACCCCGACAGCCAGGCGGCCAGCGCGTTCCAGGCTGCGGCCGGCGACGTCGGCTACCGGATGTTCGGGGTGGTCTTCTCGGCCGCGGCCCTGACCAGCGTCATCGGCGTCTCGTACACGACCATCACCTTCCTCACCTCGCGGCGCACACCGCCGCGCACCACCAACCTGCTGGTGGTCGGGTTCATCGTGGTCTCGGTCGCGCTGTTCCTGATCATCGGCGCCGCCCCGGCGCAGCTGCTGGTCTTCGCCGGCGCCTTCAACGGCATCCTGCTGCCGGTGGGCATCGGGGTGATGATGTGGGTCGCCTGGCGTCGCCGCGACCTGCTGCACGGCTACCACTACCCGAAGTGGCTCGCCGGGATCGGCACCGCCGCCTGGCTGGTCACCATCTACCTGGCGTTCAACTCGATCCGTCCCGCGATCGAGCTCGTCACCGGCTGAGGAGGCCCGCATGACCAGCTCCACGACCGTCGATCTCAACTCCGACCTGGGCGAGGGCCTGGGCAGCTGGGCGATGGGGGACGACGAGGCGTTGCTCTCCGTCGTCACCAGCGCCAACGTGGCCTGCGGCTTCCACGCCGGCGATCCGTCGATCATGCGCCGGGTCGCCCGGCAGGCCGGCAGCGGCGGCGTGGCGATCGGCGCGCACGTCGCCTACCGCGACCAGATGGGCTTCGGCCGCCGCTTCATCGACATGGACGCCGAGACGCTGACCGACGAGGTGGTCTACCAGATCGGCGCGCTGGACGGGCTGGCCCGCACGGCCGGGCAGCGGGTGACCTACGTCAAGCCGCACGGTGCCCTCTACAACACCATCGTCACCCACGAGGTCCAGGCGGCCGCCGTGGTCGCGGCGGTCAAGGCGTACGACGACTCGCTGGTGCTGCTCGGGCTCCCCGGCTCCGAGGTGCTGCGGCAGGCGGAGGCGGCCGGGTTGCGTACCGCCCACGAGGCGTTCGCCGACCGCGCCTACACCCCCGAGGGGCACCTGGTCTCGCGCAAGCAGCCGGGCTCGGTGCTGCACGACCCGGGCGCCATCGCCCGCCGCTGCGTGGCGATGGCGGCGGGGGAGCCGATCGAGGACGTCAACGGCGACCCGCTCACCCTGCGCGCCGACTCGATCTGCGTGCACGGCGACACCCCGGGCGCGGTCGCGATCGCCCAGCAGGTGCGTGCCGGGCTCGAGCAGGCGGGGGTCCGGCTCGCCCCGTTCGCCCCGGCCTCCTGAGCCGATGCGGATCCTGCCGAGCGGGAGCCGAGGCCTGCTGCTGGAGCTGGACTCCTTGGAGGAGGTGCTCGCTCGGTACGCCGCGCTGCAGGAGGCCGACCTGCCGGTCCTCGACCTGGTCCCCGCCGGCCGCACCATCCTGGTGGTCGCCGACCGCGGCACGGAGCTGGCCCCGCTGGCCGCGCGGCTGCGGCAGGTCGAGCCGGCCGAGCACGCCGGGGTCGGCGGAGAACCGGTGGAGATCCCGGTGCGCTACGACGGCGAGGACCTCTCCGACGCCGCGCACCTGCTCGGCTGCACTCCCGAGGAGCTGGTGCGCCGGCACGCCGAGGAGGAGTGGACGGTCGCCTTCTGCGGGTTCGCGCCCGGGTTCGGCTACCTGACCGGCTCCCGGTTCGACTGGGACGTGCCGCGTCGCTCCAGCCCCCGGACCAAGGTGCCGGCCCGCTCGCTGGGGCTCGCCGGCGAGTTCACCGGGGTCTACCCACGCGAGTCGCCGGGCGGCTGGCAGCTCGTCGGCCACGCGGAGGTCGACGTCTTCGACCCCGACCGTGACCCCCCGGCCCTGCTGGTGCCGGGTTCGCCGGTCCGGTTCGTGGAGGCCCGATGACCGCCCTGACCGTGGTGGAGCCCGGCCCCCTGACCACCGTGCAGGACTTCGGCCGACCGGGCCAGGCAGCACTCGGCATCGGCCGCTCCGGCGCCTGCGACCGTGGCGCCCACCGGCTGGCCAACGCGCTGGTCGGCAACCACCCGACGCTGGCGACCTTGGAGGTGACCTTCGGAGGGCTCGAGGTGACCACCGACACCGACGTCATGGTCGCCACCTCGGGGGCCAGGTGCTCCGGCCGGTTCCCGCACCTGTCCCCGTTCCTGCTGCCCGCGGGCGAGACCCTCGCCCTGGGGATGCCCGCCGCCGGCCTGCGGACCTACGTGGCGTTCCGCGGCGGGATCGACGTCGACCCGGTGCTCGGCAGCCGGGCCACCGACGTGCTCGCGGGGCTGGGCCCCAAGGTGCCCCAGGCGGGCGACGTCCTGCCGGTCGGCACCACGGACCGGCCGCTGCCCAACGTCGACGTCGCGCCGGTGCCGGAGCCGACCGGGGAGCGGATGGTGCTGCCGGTACGCCCGGGTCCGCGACGCGACTGGTTCGACGACGAGGCGTGGGCCCTGCTCCTGTCGCAGACCTACACGGTCGACCCGGAGTCCAACCGGGTCGGCGTGCGGCTGGTCGGCGAGCCCCTGTCCCGCACCCGCGAGGGGGAGCTGAGCAGCGAGGGGATGCTGCGCGGCGCGATCCAGGTGCCGCCCTCGGGTCTGCCGGTGCTCTTCCTCGCCGACCACCCGGTGACCGGGGGCTACCCGGTCATCGGCTACGTCGAGGACGAGGACGTCGACCGGTGCGCCCAGCTGCGACCCGGCCAGGAGGTGGCCTTCAGCGCCTCCCGGTCGGCAGCGGTCACGGGGGTGGTCACGGGGGTGGTCACGGGGGTGGTCACCGACACGTAGCCACGCGAGTCCCTCTGCTCGGAGACACTCCACCCCACGTAAGGAACACACCCATGCTGCACGCACGTCTGCCCGCTCGGGCCAGGACCCACCTGCGTCGTACCGGCGCCGGGATCGGCGCCGGAGTCCTGGCGCTCACCCTCCTCCCCGCCGCCACCGCCGCCTCCGCCCCGCCAGTCGCGGTGTCCACCGCGACCAGAGCGGCGGACGACTCCGCGGTCACCGCCCTCGTCAAGCCCACCCGCGAGCTCTCCCGGCTGGTCGCCGGGTTCGCCCCGGCCGGATGCACCGACCGGGACCGGCGGGTCACCCCGGAGGAGACCCGGCTGACCGCCGTGCTCCCCGCCGCCTGGGACCCCAGCCGGCCCGCGGCCCGCACCTGGGCCCGCACGATGGTCGAGGGCGGCGGGTTCGGGGGCTGGACCCGCAGCTTCGCCACCGGACTGTGCCGCGCCGACAGCCTCGAGGACGCCACGGCGTACGTCGAGAAGCGCGGTGGGGCGCTCTGGGACCGGGCCGTGGCCCGCGCCCAGGAGAAGGGGAAGGTGCGGGGCCGACTGCCGGCCAGCGACGACCGGCCGCTGTACTGGGTGCGCACGGAGGCCAAGGCCGTGCTGCGGCAGTGGGACCCGGGGTTCCGGCTCGGCGGCCGGAAGCGCGCCGACCTGGTCGACGCCTTCGACAAGGCGGCCCGCGGGATGCTGGACATCGACTTCCCGGTCGGTAAGAAGGTCAAGCGGACCCTCGTCAGCGGGTTCGATCCCTACACCCTCGACGGCGGCACCACCGGGCCCGCGGCGGGCACGGTCGGCAACAACATCCGCCACGGCAACCCCTCCGGCGCGACCGCGCTCGCCCTCGACGGCACCCGGCACCGCGCCAAGGGTGGCAAGGTCACCTCGATCGAGGCCTACACCCTGCCGGTCAGCTATCCCGAGTTCGAGCGGGGCTACCTCGAGGACACCGTCGGCCCGTTCATGCGCCCGGGCAAGCGGCGGCTGGACGCCTCGATCACCGTCTCCCAGGCCGGCGGCTCGCAGTTCAACCTGGAGCAGTGGAACAGCCGCTACCACGGTCTCTCGCTGGGCAACGACCGGTACGCCGGCTGCCAGCGCGTCGGCGACCGCCTCCAGCTGGCGGTCGACAACCCCGAGTGCAACACCCGGGTCGTCAAGCGCTGGGGCGGCGGTCGCACCCTCCACGACCCGCCGCAGTGGACCAGCGCGTCCCTGCCGATCGGCCGGATGATCAACGCGGACACCGGTGCCTCGGTGCCTCGCCCTGAGGGGTCCACCTGGCCCGACCCCTCGGTGGCCTTCGGTGTGGTCTGGAACACCAACTACTCCTACTTCCCGCGCTGCACCGACGCGGCCACCGTGGCCGTGGACCAGCGGCAGGTGACCTACCCGCCGACGGCCGAGCCGACGCCGCCGCCGGCCGGCTCCTGCGCCTTCTCCGGCGCCGGCGGCACCTACCTGTCCAACGAGTCCGCCTACCGCAACACCCTGCTCCGCGACCGGCTGGGGCTGAAGATCCCGGCCGGCCACATCCACACCCCCGACATGCAGCACTTCCGCTCCGACTTCGCGCCCAGCGACGACCTGTTCGACCAGTGGCGCAACGCCATCGTCGACCAGACGCGCCGGCTCGTGCACGTGGTCGCCAGGACGTCCTGAGCCGGGGGAGCGCCGAGGACCTGGGTCCGGGGGTGCGGCAGACTCGCCGCATGTCCCGTACCCAGGTCCACGACATCGGCGGCCGCCGGGCGTGGGGGATCTGGCTGGCCGCGATGGCCGTCTACGTGCTGGCCGTCTTCCACCGCAGCTCGCTCGGGGTCGCCGGCCTGCTCGCCTCGGAGCGGTTCGGGATCAACGCCACCCAGCTCGCCTTCTTCACCGTGCTCCAGCTGGTGGTCTACGCGGGCATGCAGGTGCCGGTGGGCGTCCTGCTGGACCGGTTCGGCTCCCGCGCGCTGCTGCTGGCGGGGCTGGTGCTGATGACCGCCGGTCAGCTGGTCTTCGCCTTCTCCACCTCCTTCGGCGTCGGGGTGCTGGCCCGCGCCGTGCTCGGCGCCGGGGACGCGATGGTCTTCGTCAGCGTGATCCGGCTGGTCGCCGCCTGGTTCCTGGTCCGCCAGGCGCCGATGGTCACCCAGGTCACCGGGTGGGGCGGGCAGCTCGGCTCGATCGTCGCCGCCGCCCCGCTCACCCTGCTGCTCGAGCACCTCGGCTGGACCGGCACCTTCGGCGCCGCCTCCAGCGTGGGCGTGGTGCTGCTGGTCGTGGTGGCCCTGGTGGTGAAGGACTCGCCGTACCGCACCGACGAGGTGGTGCGGGTCAAGCTGCGGGCCCTGGCCCGCTCGGTGCGCACCGTGTGGGGCAACCCGGGCACCCGGCTGGGCATGTGGACCCACTTCGTCGCCCAGTTCTCCGGCACGGTCTTCGCCCTGCTGTGGGGGTTCCCGTTCCTGGTCCGTGGCCAGGGCTGGTCGGAGGTGGCGGCCGGCACCCTGATGATGGTGATGATCGCCTGGGTGGTGCTCAGCGGCCTGGTGCTCGGCGCGGCCGTCGCGCGGTGGCCGTTCTACCGTTCCTGGATCGTGCTCGGCATCGTCGCCGCGATGGCGCTCGCGTGGGCGGCGGTGCTGCTCCGCTCCGAGCCGTCCCCGACCTGGCTGCTGGTGGTGACGGCCTTCGCCACCGCCAGCGGCGGGCCGGCGTCGATGATCGGCTTCGACCTGGCCCGGACCTTCACCCCGGCCCAGGCGCTCGGCCGCGCCAACGGCATCGTCAACGTGGGCGGCTTCGTCGCCTCGCTGCTCACGATGGCCGCGATCGGCGTGGTGCTCGACCTGAGCGAGCCTGGCGGGATGGGCGCCTACGACCTCGGGGACTTCCGGCTCGCGATGGCCACCCAGTACGTCTTCTGGGTCCTGGGTGCCGTCCAGGTGGTGCGCTACCGCCGGCGCGCGGTGGCCCACCTGCGCCGGGTGCACCCGGGTGCGGTCGAGCAGATGCGCGCCGGACGGCCCTGGGTGCGCCCCGGCCTGGCCGACGACGGAATCTGAGGAACTCCGCTAGCCTGCGGCTCGGCTGTCGCGGTGACGGTCGCAGAACAGCCTGGGGGAAGCATGCTCAACACGGTCGTCCGACGACTTCTGTCCACCTCGCTCGCCGCGCTGCTGACGCTGACCGGGCTGACGCTCGCCGGGTCGGCCACGCTCGCGCCCGCCTCGGCGGCCGTCGGCGCGACGCTGACCGGCCGGGTGGTGGGGGAGGACGGCCGGGTGCCGTCCACGCACACCTCGGTCCGCGTCCAGAAGCCCGGAGCCGGGCGCTGGGACACGATCGCTCAGGCGACCACCGACTACTTCGGCCAGTACAGCGTGACCGGCATCCCGGCCGGGACCTACCGGGTCGAGCTGGAGCAGATCGACCACCTGGTCCAGCACCAGCAGGTGACCCTGACCGAGGGCGTCGAGCAGTGGCTCGACGTCGTGCTCGACCGGGGCGCGGCGATCGCCGGCCGGGTGGTCCTGCCCGCAGGCGGCGTGCTGACGAGCTCCTTCGTCCGGGTCTTCGCCCGGACGTCCAGCCCGGGGCAGGCACCCTGGCAGCAGGTCGACTACGCCTTCGTCGAGCCGTCCGGGGAGTACATGGCCAGCGGCTTCCCCGCCGGCACCTACCGGGTGGGCGTGTTCCCGGTCGGGGAGACCTACCCGGTGGAGTACTACGACAACGTCACCCGCGTCGACGACGCCGTGGACCTGGTCGTGGCCTCCGACGGCACCCTGACCGGGATCGACTTCGACCTCGGCACCGCCCCGGTGACGGTGCCCTCGACGGAGCCGGTGCCGAAGCCCCAGGTCACCCTCGGCAAGCCGCGCCTGGCGGGCAAGCCCCGGGTGGGCAAGGTGCTCAAGATCCGCGGCCTGCGGCCGGCGCCGAGCGCCGCGAAGGTGAGCTACCGGTGGTCCGTGGGCGGGGCCAAGGTACGTCGGGCCGGCACGCCGTCGCTCCGGCTGACGCGTTCGATGGCCGGCAAGCGGGTCAAGGTCACGGTGGTGGCCCGCGCCGCCGGCCACCAGCGGGCGAAGGTGGTCCTCACCGCCCGGGCCCGGGTGCGCCGCTGACCTCATGAGGAATGTCATGGGCCACCCGTGACACCTTCCGGTCTCGCGGTGATCGGCCGCACTGGTGGGCGCCCGAGGGGGTTGAGAAGGTTGACCCATGACACAGACCAGCGCGGGGCGCAGCCTCGCTGAGCCCACCGGGACCCCGGCCCTGGAGGTGCGCGGCCTCCGTCGTACCTACGGCACCGGCGACGACGCCTTCGACGCCGTCCGGGGCATCGACCTGACCGTGCCCGCCGGCAGCATCCACGCCCTCCTCGGCGTCAACGGCGCGGGCAAGACCTCCGCGCTCGAGGTGATCGAGGGCCTCGCCCCGGCCAGTGCCGGCGAGGTCCGGGTGCTCGGGCTGGACCCGGTCGCCGACCGGGGCGAGGTGCGCCGGCGTACGGGCGTGCTGCTGCAGCGCAGCGGCTTCGTCGGGGACCTGACCGTCCGGGAGACGCTGACCATGTGGTCGAGCACCGTGAGCGGCGCCCGTCCGGTGGAGGAGTCCCTGGAGATGCTGGACCTGACCCGGCACGCCGACACCCGGATGCGGGCGCTCTCCGGCGGCGAGCACCGCCGCGTCGACCTGGCCTGCACGCTGGCCGGCGGCCCGGAGCTGGTGATGCTCGACGAGCCGACCACCGGGCTCGACCCCGAGAGCCGCCGGGCCGTCTGGGAGCTCGTCCGGGGCCTGCGCGACCAGGGCGCCACCGTGCTGCTGACCACGCACTACCTGGAGGAGGCCGAGACCCTGGCCGACGACGTCTCGATCATGCGCGACGGCGAGATCGTCCGCGCCGGGACGCTGGCCGAGATCGTCGCCGGGCACCCCTCGGAGATCTCCTTCCGCACGCCCGCCGTGCCGCTGGCCTGGCCCGCCGGGGCGGAGGTGTCCCGCGACGGCGACCGGACCGTGCTCCGCGCCGCGGACCTGCAGCCGGCCCTGACCGAGCTGCTGCTGACCGCCCGGGACGCCCGGGTCGAGCTCGAGCTGCTCGACGCCCGTACCGCCACCCTGGAGTCGGTCTTCCTCGCGCTGGCCGCCGACCGCGAAGGAGCCCTCCGATGAGCACCACCGCCTCGACGACCCGCCAGACCACGGCGCTGTCCCGGACCCTCGGCCTGGCCCGGTTCAACTGGACGCTGATGGTCCGGAACCGGACGACGATGCTCTACGCGTTCGCGGTGCCGATCGTCCCGCTCGCCCTGCTCTTCACCGTGACCGATCCCGACCCGATGGCCGGGACCGCGACGCTGGGGATCGCCCTGCTGATGGCCCTGCTCTTCCCGGGCTACTACAACCTGCTCTCCATGTTCGTCACCCGCCGCGACGAGCTGGTGCTCAAGCGGCTCCGCACCGGCGAGACCCGGGACCCGGAGCTGGTCGTCTCGATGGCGCTGCCCGGTCTGGCGATCGTCCTGGCGGTGCTGGTGCTGACCGTGCCGATCGCCGCGGTGGCCGGCTTCGACCTGCCGCTCAACCCGCTGCTGCTCGCCCTCGGCGTGCTGCTGGCCGGGGTCACGTTCGCCGCCCTGGCGCTGTGGACCGCCGCGTGGACCAAGACCGCCGAGGCGGCCCAGCTGACCAGCGGCCCGGTGATGATCATCGCGCTCGCCGGCTTCATGGCCCCGGCGGTGCCCGAGCGGGTGGCCGCGTTCCTGGAGTACCTCCCGGGCGCGGCGGTCAACGACCTGGTCCGCTCCGCCTGGTTCGGCCTGGAGCGCGGCTCGGACGAGGCCACCGTCGGCTTCTGGCAGAGCTGGGTGGAGGTCGCGCCGGCGCTCGGCATCCTGCTCGCCTGGACCGCGTTCGCGCTGGTGCTCGCCGCCCGGTCGATGCGGTGGGAGCCGCGTGGCTGACTCCCTGCACGCCCGCCTCCCGCGACTCCCGCGGTGGGGCGGGCGGACCGACGTCCAGCTGGTCGACCTCTACACCCGGGGCTCGCTCCACCTCGTCTACTGGTTCCTGCTCGTGATGGGGACCCTGGCCACGATGGGGGAGCTGACCACGACCGGCCAGGTCGCCGTCGCCGCGCTCGCCGCGCTGCTCCCCGGCCTGGCCGGGGCCTGGCTGATGCATGAGACGGTCCTGCGCTACCCCGCCGGGGAGGCGCCACCGCGGCAGCCGGTCGTCCTGCTGGTCGTGCTCACCTTCCCCGTGGTTGCCTGGGTGCTGAGCCTGCCCGCCGAGCAGGCCGTCGGGCCGGCCCTGGTGGTGGTGGGCACGCTGGGCTTCGCGTTCGGCGGGGTGCGGGACCGCCGGGTCCAGGCGGTGGTGCTGCTGGCCGGGGCGCTGGTGGTGGCCGCGGCCGCCGGCAGTGCGGCGATGGCGTTGTACGGCGTCTTCCTCGCCGGCTTCTTCGCCTTCACCGTGCAGAGCTCCCTGTGGCTGCTCGGCGTGGTCACCGAGCTCGACCGGGCCCGGCGCACCCAGGCCGACCTGGCGGTGGCCGAGGAGCGGCTGCGGTTCTCCCGCGACGTGCACGACGTGATGGGGCGGCACCTCGCGACCATCGCGGTCCAGGCCGAGCTGGCCGCGACGCTGGCCGAGCGCGGCGACGAGCGCGCCGCTCCGCTGGTCCGCCAGGTGCGCAGCACGGCCCACGAGGCGATGCGCGAGGCCCGCGAGCTGGCCCGCGGCTACCGCCCCCTCGACCTGGGGCAGGAGCTCCAGGGTGCGGTCTCGCTGCTGCGCTCGGCGGGCATCGAGGCGCACGCGGACCTCGACGGCCTCCCCGAGCGCTGGCACGCCCCGGTGGCGCGGCTGGTGCGCGAGGCGGTCACCAACGTGCTTCGCCACTCCGAGGCCAGCCGGGTCACGATCACCTACACCGGCGGCACGGTCGAGGTGCGCAACGACGGCGTGGACGTGTCCCGGGCGACGGCGGGCGACGGGAGCGGGCTGCGTAGCCTGGCCGCCGACGCGGCCGAGCTCGGTGCCGGCTGGGAGCACGGGGCGGACGGGGACGAGTTCGTGGTCCGGCTGCGGCTGGCGGAGGTGGAGGCGACATGATCCGGGTGCTGCTGGCCGACGACGAGAACCTGATCCGCAGCGCGCTCGCGCAGATGCTCGACCTCGAGGACGACCTGGAGGTGGTGGCCGAGGCCGCGACCGGCGCCGAGGCCCTCGCCGCGGTGGGGGAGCACCGGCCCGACGTGGCCGTCCTCGACCTGCAGATGCCGGCCCTGGACGGGATCGAGGTGGCCGAGAGGCTCGCCGCGGTCGCACCCGGGTGCGCCTGCCTGATCGTGACCAGCCACGGACGTCCCGGCTACCTCAAGCGGGCCCTGGCCGTCGGGGTCCGCGGCTTCCTGCCGAAGACCACCTCCGCGGCGACGCTGGCCTCGGTGGTGCGGACCGTGCACGCCGGCGGCCGGTACGTCGACCCCGAGCTGGCCGCGGAGGCGATCGCGGCCGGGGACTCGCCGCTGACGCCGCGGGAGGCCGACGTGCTGGAGGCGGCCGCGGACGCCGCGCCGGTCGAGGAGATCGCCCGCCGGGTGCACCTGTCCGCAGGCACCGTGCGCAACTACCTCTCCAGCGCCGCCGCGAAGCTCGGCGCGGCCAACCGGCACGAGGCCGTGGCGACGGCGAGGCGGATGGGCTGGATCTAGCCCCGACGCCCTGAGGGCTACTCCTCGACCGGCTCCCCGGTGGGGTCGGGCGCCGACTCGTCCTCGAGAAGGTGCCCGCCGATCGGGTCGGCGTGCCACTCCACCAGCCGCCAGCCCCTGGTCGGGTGCCCCTCGACGGCGATCAGCCCGGTGTTGTGCAGCGGGCTCACCGCCTCCGGGCGACCGGCGACGTCGGGGACCCGGGAGGCGACCCAGGTCCGGATCGCCGCTCCGTGGCTGACCACCAGGGCGGTCTCGGCGCCGCTGGCCACGACCCGCTCGACGTCGGCGTCGTAGCGCTCGAGGAACTCGGTCCCCGACTCGCCGCCGGGCATCCGCACGTCGAGCTCGCCGTGCACCCAGTGCTGGACGGTGCTCAGGTAGCCGTGCACCGAGTCGTGGTCGGTGGCCATCTCGTAGGCGCCGGCGGCGATCTCGTGCAGCCCCGGCAGCTGGGCGCGCGGCAGGCCGGCCGCCTCGACGAGCGGGTCGGAGGTCTGCACCGTGCGGACGAGCCGGGAGACGAAGACCCCCTCCACCCCGGTCCCGTCCAGGGCGCGGGCGGCGGCCCGGGCCTGGGCCCGGCCCAGGTCGGTGAGGTCGAGGCCGGGCACGCCGGTGTCCAGCGCACCGGCCACGTTGCCGTGGGTCTGACCGTGACGCAGGAGCAGGAGCCTCATGACCCCGACGGTACGTCGTAGCGGGCCAGCACCCGGAACGCGTTGCCCGGGCGACGGCTGCGGTCGCTCCGGTCGAGCGCGGCACCTGCGGAGGCGACCACCGAGGCGAGGACGGCGACGGGCACCGCGAGCAGGCACACCGCCACCCGGGCCGCGCGCTGCACGGGGGTGGGCCGCGGGAGCCAGGGCATCCACGGCCGCGGCACCAGCCGCCCGGCGGCGAGCCAGACCGCCGGCAGCACGTCCAGGCCCGGGGAGGAGGGCTCGCGGTGCCGGTCCAGCACGGTGAAGCCCCGCTGCTGCAGGGCCTGCTCGAGCCGGTCGAGGGAAAGGAAGTGCTGGTGCTGAGGCTGCAGCCAGGGCATCCAGTAGGCGCCCAGCGTCCGGGCGGAGCGGGCCTCGGGGTCGGGCACCTCGACCATCAGCAGCCCGCCCGGGGTCAGCGCGGTGGCGGCGGCGTCGAGCTCGGCCAGCGGCTCCCGGGTGTGCTCGAGGTAGTGCAGCATGCTGACCACGTCGAACTCGCCGGCCATCTGGGGCGCGACGTCGGGGAAGAAGCCGCGGTGTGCCCGGTCGACCCACCCGCGCTGGGCCGCGTCGTCGATCGACCGGCTCTGCTCGACGCCCTCGAAGGAGGTCTGCGGGAACGACTCCTTGGCGACCAGGCAGAAGTGCGCGTGCCCGCTGCCCACGTCCAGCCAGCGCCGGGGCGCCTCGGCGTGCGCGGAGACCATGGCCACCCGGCCGGCGTACTCCTCGTCGGAGGAGGCGAAGACCTTCTCCATCTCCTCGCCGGCGAACCCGTCGTAGAAGTCGCGGTAGTAGAAGTCCAGGCCGTCGGGGCTGAGCCGCGGGTTCTGGAAGACGTGGCCGCAGGTCGTGCACTCCTCGAGGGTGAAGCGCCCCGGCTTGTGCTGGATCAGGTCGGGAGAGGTGAGCCGCCGCACCAGGTCCGGCGAGCCGCACCAGCGGCAGGAGTCGACGCGGGGCTCGAAGAACCGGTCGGTGCCCTGCTCGAGCTCCTTGAGGTACGCCGGGCGCAGCTCGTCGGAGCGGCGGACCGTCGGCGCGGGCGGCGCCGCGGCGCGCAGCAGCCCCGCCTGGCGGCGTACCTCGTGCAGCCAGCGGCCGGCCCGGCCGGGAGTGCGCCCGTGCCCCACCACCCGGGGCTGGAGCTGGTGGGCGACCAGCGCCGGCAGCGCGGCCGCCGGCGCCGCCGCGAGCCCGGCGCCGAGCAGGGCAAGGCTGGCGGCGTCGCCCACCTGGCGGCCGGTGGCGTAGCGGTCCAGCACGGCGCGCAGCAGGGTGAGCTGCTGGCCGGGGTCGAGCGCGACGGCGCGTTCGAGCGGGGCGAGGACGAAGTCGGTGCCGCGCGGGGCGTACCGCTTCACCTGGCGGGCCACCTCGAGCAGCCGGTACGCCGGCAGCGGCCCGTCGGGCAGGTCGGCGCGGGCCGCCAGGTCGGCGCGCACAAGCAGCGCGTGGCCGGCCGTGTGGCCCTCGCGCAACGGGTCGCGGCGGAAGGCCCGGGTGTCGACCTGGCGCAGCAGGTCCAGGACCCGCTCGGCGGGCAGGTCGCCGGGCACCAGGTCGACGGCGTCGAGCGTCTCCCGGTCGGCCCAGGCGGTCGCCGCGGCCAGGGTCCGCGGCGAGGGCGTCACCCCCTCGGCGGCCAGCACCACCCAGCCCTCGGGTGCCTCCGTCCCGGAGGCGTCCTGCGCCAGGGTGGCGAGCCCGGCGGCGCGGGCCCGCAGCCGCACGCCGTTGAGCACCACCCCTCCGGCCTGGGCGAGCACGAGCGCGCGGAGGGTGCGGCGCAGGGGGTGTGGGCGCATGAGGGTGTCCTGTCTGGGTCCCGGCGCGACGGGCGCGGCCGAGGCGGATCGCACGACCCTAGCGAGGACCGTCCTCCGCGACCAGCCCGAGAACGCGCAGCTCAGCCAGTGGTCGCTCCGGCTCGGAGGAGGTGAACGAGGTGAACCAGCGCCGGGCGCCGGCCAGGAGCTCCTCGCCCCTCAGCGCCTCGACCAGCACGTCCGGGTCCCGCTCGGCCAGCGTCGCCACCACCGACTCCCGGTCGGCGCCGTCGAAGGCGCGCCGCGTCGCCAGCAGCACGTTGGCGAAGCCGTGCCGGTCCTGGTGGCGCACGGCCCGGTCCAGGTCCCCGGTGCACCGGAAGGGTGTCTCCCGGTCCAGCGCGGCGTCGATCCGGGCGGCCAGCCCGTCCGCGTCGGCGGTCTCGGTCCGCAGGGTCAACCGGAGCTCGGCGGCGGCCAGCTCGTCCGCGGCCCGCAGCCAGCCCGGGCCGAGGTGGCCGGGGAGCTCGACGTACAGGGTGGTCTCGTCGTCGAGCACGCCCTGGTCGCGGGCGGCGTCGGCGGCGGCCAGCACCCGGCGGGCGTTGCCGGGCAGGTCGTCGAGGTCGCGCAGGGTGATCTCCACCGCGGCCACCCGCAACCCGGTGCGCGCGGCGAGGCCGAGGGGTCCGGCGAGCTGTCCGGCGCCGCCGCTCAGCACCACGGTGAGCGGCACGTGCAGATCACGGACGCCGGGCAGGTCGGTGTCGCGGACCACGACGGTGCCGACCAGCCCGCTCTCCGGACCGCGCGGCCGGCCCGAGGCGTCGTCCACCAGACGGGCCCAGGGGCTGGTGGCGGCGAGGGGCAGGGACTCCGGGGTCGGTGCGCTCACGGGACCACGGTAGCCGCGGGGTTGCGCGGCCTCGGGCAGGCGTCGGGCAGGATGGCCCGGTGCCCGCCCCGGACCGTCCTCGCCAGCTGCTGCTCGCGGTCGACGCGCCCTCCCTGCTGCACCGGCACCACCACGCGCGGGCCCACTCCGACCTCCGCGACCGGAACGGCCGTCCCGCGTGGGCGCTGCACGGGATGCTGCGCCAGATCCTCGAGGCGATCGACATGTTCGCCCCGGACGCGGTGATCTTCGGGCTCGACGACCGGACCAGCTCGGTGCGCGAGGAGCTCTACCCCGCCTACAAGGCGGGCCGCGCGGAGAAGCACCCGGCACTGGTCGAGCAGCTGGAGCGGGCCGGGGCGCTGCTCGACGCGCTCGGGCTGGCCACCCTCACCCCGCCCGGCCTCGAGGCCGACGACGTCAACGCCTCCGCCGCGACCTGGGCCCAGACCCACGACTGGGACTGCGTGCTGGTCACCTCCGACCGCGACTCCTTCGCCCACATCAGCGACCACACCCGCGTGCTCCGGCTGATCAACGGCGGGATGGCCGCCTCACCGCTGCTCACCCCCCGGGCCCTGCACGCCATGTACGGCGTCTCGCCGGCGCAGTACCTGGAGTTCGCCGCGCTGCGGGGCGACTCCAGCGACAACCTGCCCGGGGTGACGGGGCTGGGGGAGAAGACCGTGCCGGTGCTGCTGCGCGAGATGGGCTCGATGCAGGCCGTCTGGGCCGACATCGACCACTGCGCCGGACAGCACCTGGTCGCCACCCTGGACTCGTGGAGCGCCGAGCACGGGGAGCGGCGGATCGGCGCCGGCCTGCTGCGCCGGCTCACCGCCGACGGCGCCCGGGAGCGCTACGCGTTCAACCTGTCCCTGATGAGCGGACGCACCGACCTGGACCTCGGGCTCACCCCCGACGTGCCGGGCACCCCGGGGCTGCTCCCGCTCGACCCGCTGCGCGTCTCCCGGGTGGTGGGCCACCTGGGGGTGGAGTCGACCACCGCGCTGGCGCTGAGGGTGCTCACCGAGCCGCCCGCCTCGGCGGCCGGCTGAGCCTCAGCCGGCCAGGTGCACCAGGACGCCGCGCTCGAAGCGGCGGACCTCCTCGCAGGCCACCCGGGTGGGCGGGTGCGCGGCCAGCAGCTCCTCGACCTGCTCGGCGGTGCCGAGCTGGAGCACGGCGTGGCCGCCGTCGGCCAGGTGCCGGTCGACCAGGGTGAGGCACTCGACCGCGAGGTCGAGACCGGTCGGGCCGCCGTCGATGGCCAGCGCCGGGTCCTCGGGGAAGCGGTCGATCTCGGGCCGGGGGACCCACGGCGGGTCGGCCAGGATCACCGCGAACCGCTCGTCGTCGGCCAGCGCCTCGCTCATCAGCTCGTTGCGGACCTCCGGGGCCAGCCCGGCCCGCTCGGCGTTGGTCCGGGCAAAGTCGCAGGCGACCGGGTTGGCGTCGACCATCACCAGGCTCCGCCCGGTGAGCTGGGCCAGCAGCAGCCCGATGTGCCCGGCACCGCTGCACAGCTCGAGTGCCGGCCCCTCGGGAGCACCCAGCGACAGGTCGGCCAGCCACTGCGCCTGGGCGGCGGTCCAGGGACGCGGCTCGAGCACCCGGGGGTCCCACGAGATGCGCAGGCCGCCGACGACCGACTCCCGCGTCTGCGTCTGCGCCTGCGCTGCCTCGCTCGGTGTCTCCATGACCGCTGATCATGTCAACCCCGACCCAGCGCATACTCGTGCGGTGACCGAACTGACCCACGACGAGCACTCGCCGCGCCCGGCGCTGGACCCGCACGGACGACGCGCCCTGGTGGTGATCCCGGTGGTGCTGGCGATGCTGTCGATGATCGGACCGTTCAGCATCGACACCCCGTTCCCGGCGTTCACCCAGATGCGCGAGGAGTTCTCCGTCGGCTCGGCGCAGATGCAGCTGGTGGTGACCGCCTACATGGCGGCGTTCGCGGTGATGAGCATCTTCCACGGACCGCTCTCGGACGCCGTGGGCCGCAAGCCGGTGATCATCGGGTCGCTGGCCGTCTACGTGCTCGCCTCGATCGGGGCGGCGTTCTCCCCGGACCTGACCGTGCTGCTCGTCTTCCGGGTGCTCCAGGGGCTCAGCGCCGGCGGCGCCACCATCGTGAGCCGCACGGTGATCCGCGACCTCTTCGAGGGCGCCCAGGCGCAGGTGCTGATGAGCCGGGTGGCGATGATCTTCGGCCTCGCCCCGGCGATCGCCCCGGTGATCGGCGGCGCCGTGCTCCAGCTGGGTCCCTGGCCGCTGGTCTTCGCGTTCATGGCCGTGCTCGGCGTGGTGCTGGTGACCGCCACCGTGCTGGTCCTGCCCGAGAGCCACCCCGTGGAGCGACGGGTGCCGCTGCGCCCGGCCAGCGTGCTCGGCGGGCTGGTCGACGTGGCCCGGCACGCCGGGTTCCACCGGGTGGCCTGGGCGGCGACGTTCGCCTTCGCGGCCCAGTTCCTCTACATCGGGGGCGCCGCGCTCTTCGTGGTCGACCTGCTCGGGCTGGGCGAGCTCGACTTCTGGGTCTTCTTCGTGCCGATGATCGGCTCCATGGTGGTCGGCTCCTGGATCTCCGGCCGGGCCGCCGGCCGGATCAGCGGCCGCCGGCTGGTCAGCGCCGGCTTCACCGTCTCGGTCGGCGGCGCGCTGGTCGGGGTGGGCCTCTCGGTCAGCCCGTGGGCCACGGACCTGCCCTGGGCGATCGTCGGACCGAGCCTGCTGGCGCTGGGCAACGGGATGTCCTACCCGACGCTGCAGCTGATGCTGCTCGACCTGTTCCCCGAGCGCCGCGGGGCCGTGGTCTCCGGCTCCTCGTTCCTCACCCTGATGCTCAACGCCACCGTCGCGGCGCTGGTCACCCCGCTGATCGCGGTCTCGGCGCTCGGCTTCGCGGTCACCGCGCTGGTGATGGTCACCCTCGGCCAGCTCTGCTGGAGCTGGCACTGCGCCGTGGAGGACCGGGACACCAGGTCCCCGCAGCACCCCGAGGAGCTGGAGCCGACCGACCTCATGTGAGGGCCGGGTAGTCCGTGTAGCCCTCGGCGCCGCCGCCGTAGAAGGTCTCCGGCCGCTGCTCGTTCAGCGGGGCGTCGGTGGCCAGGCGGGTGGGCAGGTCGGGGTTGGCGATGAAGTCGCGGCCGAACGCCGCGGCGTCGATCAGCCCGGCCTCGATCAGCCGGACCGCCTTCTCGGCGTCGTAGGCGCCGGCACCCACGATCACGCCGGGGTACGCCGCGCGCAGCTCGCGCCGCCACTCGTCGTCCAGCGCGGGTCCGCCGGCCCAGTCGGGCTCGGAGAGGTGCAGGAAGGCGAGGTCGCGGGCGGCCAGCTCCCGGGCCACGTACAGGCCGTCGGTGGCCCCGTCCGGGTCCTCCATGCCGTTGAACCGGCCGATCGGGGAGATCCGCACGGCCACCCGGCCCGGACCCACCTCGGCCACGCAGGCGTCGACGACCTCCAGCAGCAGCCGGGCGCGGTTCTCCACGGAGCCGCCGTAGGCATCGGTGCGGGCGTTGGTGGTCGGGGAGAGGAACTGGTGGAGCAGGTAGCCGTGGGCGGCGTGGATCTCGACCAGGTCGAAGCCGGCCTCGCGAGCCCGGGCGGTCGCCGTCCGGTAGTCCTCCACCACGCGGGGCAGCTCCTCGGTCTCCAGGGCCCGGGGCACCGGGGCGTCGGCGCGCACGACGCGGCCCTGCTCGTCCTTGAGGCTGGTGCGGACCTTCGCCGGCAGCGCGGACGCCGAGACCGGCAGCGCCCCGTCGTGCAGCGACTCGTGGTTGACCCGGCCGGTGTGCCACAGCTGCGCGGCGATCACGCCGCCGGCGGCGTGCACCGCGTCGGTGACCCGGCGCCAGGCGGCCACCTGGGCGGAGGTGTGGACGCCGGGGGTGTCGGCGTACCCCTTGCCCTCGGCGGAGATCTGGGTGCCCTCGCTGATCACCAGGCCGGCCCCGGCGCGCTGCCGGTAGTACTGCACGTGCAGGTCGCCGACCACGTCGCCGGGCTGCTCGGCGCGCATCCGGGTGAGCGGGGCCATGAAGACCCGGTTGCGGGCCTTGACCGCACCCAGGGCGAGGGGCTCGAGCAGGACGGAACGGTCGGGAGTGGCCTCGGAGGTCATGACGGCCGAACAGCACGCGGCCGCGCAGCTATTCCGCGGAGGCGTGTCGCGGCGTCCCGGCGTCTCAGCGCGCCGACGCCCGCGGGATACGTTGGCCCTGCGCGGCAGGATGGTGGGACGCACGGACGCAGCTCGGGGAGGAGGACCGGTGACCAACCCTGACCCGCGCCCGCGCGAACAGGCGATCCACCCGGGCGTCCCCGACGTCGGCCTCGAGGTGCTGCCACCCCGGGAGGTCCCCCTGGGCGGACCCCGCGGCATGCGGGTGCGTCGTACGCTGCCGCAGCGGCACCGCTCGCTGATCGGCGCCTGGTGCTTCCTGGACCACTACGGTCCCGACGACGTCGCCGTGACCGGGGGGATGCGGGTGCCCGCCCACCCGCACACCGGGCTGGCGACCGTGAGCTGGCTCTTCACCGGGGAGATCGAGCACCGCGACTCCACCGGGGCGCACGCGCGGGTGGTGCCCGGCGAGTTCAACCTGATGACGGCGGGGCGCGGGATCAGCCACTCCGAGGTCTCCCTCCCGGACTCACCGGTCCTGCACGGCGTCCAGCTCTGGCTCGCGCTGCCCGAGGGTTCGCGCGACGTCGAGCCGCGGTTCGAGCACTACGCGCCGCGGCCGGTCCGGGGGCCGGGCTGGGAGGCCCGGGTCTTCCTCGGCTCGCTGCTGGGCGACACCTCGCCGGTGCGCACCCACTCGCCGCTGGTGGGCGCCGAGCTGATGCTGGCCGACGGGCACGGCCTGGAGGTCGACGTCGACCCCGCCTTCGAGCACGGGTTCCTGCTCGACGTCGGCCGGGCCAGCGTCGAGGGGCAGGAGGTCGAGCCGGGGGAGCTGCTCTACCTCAGCCCCGGGCGCGACCGGCTGCGCGTGGAGTGCTCCGAGGAGGCGCGGATGGTGCTGATCGGCGGTCCGCCGTTCGGCGAGGAGATCATGATGTGGTGGAACTTCGTGGGCCGCACCCACGAGGAGATCGTCGAGGCCCGCGACCAGTGGCAGGCCCAGCTCTTCCGCGACGACGAGCTGGTCACCGACGGCACGCAGGTGCTGCCGGGCCGGTACGGCGTCGTCCCCGGCCAGCACCTGCCGCCCCTGCCGGCACCGACCCTGCCGAACGCCCGGCTCAAGCGGCGCCGCTGACCCGGTGAGCCCACTCGCCCACGCCCTGCCGCCGCGGGTGCTCGTGCTCTCCGCGGCGCTCCTGCTGGTGCCCGGCGTCCTGCTCGCCCTGCTCATCCCTCCCGCGGCCGACCCGCGGCTGCACGAGGCTCCCTTCTCGATCGTCGCCCCCGGGGTGGTGAGCTCGGCCCTGGTGGACCGGGCCGACGCCCTGCCGGGTGCGCCGCTGGCCGGGGTGCCGGCGACGAGCGAGGACGACGCGCGGCGCGACGTCGCCGAGGGCCGGGTCGTCGGCGCCCTGGTGATGGACCTGGCGTCGACCGAGGACGAGCTGGTCCTCAACGACCGTCGCGCCCCGCAGCTCAACGAGGCCGTCGAGGAGCAGGTCCGGCAGGTGCTGCGGGCCAACGGACGCACGATGCGGGTCTCCACCACCTCGCTCTCCGACGTCCCGCGGACGACGACCTCGGCGCTCGGCGTCGCCGCGAGCGTGCTGGGGATCCTCGTCGCCATGGTGGTCTCGCTGCTCTTCGGCCCCGCGCCGGCGAGGCTGCGCAGCGGGGTGCGCCGGGTGGCGGCGCTGGCCGTGGGCAGCCTGGTCGTGGGCGCCGTCGCGGCCTGGGTGTTCTTCGACGTGACCGGGGCGCAGCGGGTGGCGCTGGCAGGGGTGCTGGGGGCGGCGATGCTGCTGCCGGCGACCCTCACCCTCGCGCTGGGGGCCCTGCTCGGACTCGGCGGGATGGCGCTGAGCGTCTCGCTGTTCGTCGTCCTGTCCGCGCCGCTGCTGCTGGGCGTGGACGCCTCCGTGCTCCCTCAGCCCTGGCGGCTGCTGGAGGACTGGAGCCCCTCGGGCGCCACCCGGCAGGCCCTCGAGGGGGTCGCGCTCTTCGGCGGCGCGGGCGCGATCCGGGCCGCGCTCGTGCTGGTCGCCTGGTTCGCGCTCGCGGCCCTGGCCATGGTGGCCGCCCGGCGCGAGCGGGCGCGCTCGGCGGCGGGCCCGTCGTCGCGGACCTCCCGGCCGCCGAGGGCGCGCGGGTGGCGGCTCCGGGTGGCGGCCGTGGTCCTTCCGAGCGCCGCGGTGCTCGCCCTGGTGCTCACCCTGGTCGCCCCGGGCGACCTGCCTGCGGCCGCCCCTGTCCCCGACGGCGCGACGCAGACCCGGTGCGTGGCCACCGGGGGCGTGGACAGCGTGCAGGACCTCAACCGCATCTCGCGCAAGGTCCGCGGCTCGGGGGTGTTCCGCGGGGGCGACGTCGGCGCGAGCGGTCTGCTCCAGGACGGGCGACGGGTGGTCGTCTTCGGGGACACCCTGCGCAGGTTCGAGGACGGCGCCCAGACCTTCGTCCGCAACTCGATGCTGCTCCTGGGCCCGGACTGCATCCAGGGGGTCCTGCCCGCCGACGGCGGGGCCGTCATCCCCGACCGCCCTCGAGGGCCCGGCCGGCCGAGCGTCGGCTACTGGCCGATGTCGGTCAACGTCAGCCCCCGACCGGGCTACGACCTGGTCGCGGTCGCTGCCCAGCGGGTGCGCACGACCGGGGAGGGCCCGTTCGACTTCGAGGTCCTGGGAGGCGCGGTGGCCGTCTTCATCGTGGCTCCCGGGCGCGCGCCGCAGCTCGTCTCGGTCACCGACCTCGGGCCCGACCGGGCCGACCCCACGCGCCCGGTCTGGGGCGCCGCGTCGGTGGTCCGCGACGGCTGGGCCTACGTCTACGGGACGGCGAGCAGCGGCGAGGAGCTCACCTTCGGCTACTCGCTGCGGCTGGCCCGGGTGCGTCCCGAGCAGGTCCAGGACCTCGGTGCCTGGCGCTACTGGGACGGCCGCGGCTGGTCCAGGTCGGAGGAGGACGCCGTCGAGCTCATCCCCGCGCAGGGTGGGACGTCGCAGACCCTCTCGGTCTTCGAGCGGAAGGGGACCTGGTACGCGGTGAGCAAGCGGGACGACTTCCTGGGCTCCGAGGTGGCCGTGTGGAGCGCCCCCGAGCCCTGGGGGCCCTTCGACGACGGTCGCCCGGTCGCCCCGCTGCCCTCGAACGTGGAGACCGGGCACCTGCGGTACATGCCGCTGGCCCACCCCGACCTGCTGCCGGAGCCCGACAGCGTGGTCGTCTCCTACAGCCGCAACCGCACCTCGGTCGGCGAGGTGCTGGCCGACCCGATGGAGTACCGCCCCCGATTCATCCGGGTCCCCCTGCCGTGAGGCACCGGTGGCAGACTCGTCGCCCATGAGCCAGCTCTCGGTGGTCGTCGGCGATGACGGCCTCGCCCGCTGCCCCTGGGCGGCCGGGAACCCGGTCAACACGGCGTACCACGACACCGAGTGGGGGGTGCCGATCCGCGGGGAGTCCGCGTACCTCGAGCGGATCACCCTGGAGGCGTTCCAGTCCGGGCTCTCCTGGCTGACCATCCTCACCAAGCGCCCCGCGTTCCGGGTGGCGTTCGCCGACTTCGAGGCCGACGTCGTCGCGGCGTACGACGAAGGCGACGTCGAGCGGCTGATGGCCGACGCGGGGATCGTCCGCAACCGGCGCAAGATCGAGGCGGCGATCACCAACGCCCGGGCCGCGGTCGCCCTGCGGGAGCACGGCGGCCTCGAGCAGCTGGTCCAGGCACACCGCCCGGCCTCGCCCGTGGAGCCGCAGGCGGCGACCACCTCGGCGGAGTCGATCGCGCTGTCGAAGGCGCTGAAGCGGCACGGCTTCGTCTTCGTCGGCCCGACCACCATGCATGCCCTGATGGAGGCGATCGGCCTCTTCGACCCGCACCTGCCCGGCTGCCACCGGCGCGGGGCCTGTTGAGGCGGCCGGGATGCTCCGAGGGTTGACCGTGCTGCTGGCCTGCCAGCTCCTCGGCGAGGTGCTGGTGCGCCTCGCCGGCCTGCCCGTGCCGGGGCCGGTGGTCGGCATGGTGCTGCTCTTCGCGCTGCTCCAGCTGCGCCAGCCGGAGGACCATCCGGGCAGCGCCTCGGGAACCCTGCGCGCCGCGGACGTGCTGCTGCGCCACCTCCAGCTCTTCTTCGTCCCGGCCGGCGTCGGGGTGGTCGCCTACGTCGCCGTGCTGCGCGAGGAGGCGCTGCCGATCACCGTGGCCCTGGTGGGCTCCTGGCTGGTCGGGCTGCTGGTCGTGGGCTGGACGGTCTCCCTGCTGGGACGGCGGGCGGTGCGGTGAGCGAGTGGCGCGAGCTGGCCACCTCGCCGCTGGCGTGCGTCCTGGTCACCCTGCTGGGCTACCGGCTCGGCCTGTGGCTGCGGGAGCGCACCGGCGGCCACCCGCTGGCCCAGCCGGTGCTGGTGGCGATCGTGGTCGCGGCGGCCGCGATCACGCTCGCCGACGTCGACTACGCGACGTACGCCGACGGCGCCTGGCTGGTGAGCTTCTGGCTGGGTCCGGCGACGGTGGCGCTGGCGGTCCCGCTGCACCGGCAGGTACGCCGCCTGCACGGCATGGCGGGCCCGATGCTGGTGGCGATCCCGCTGGGCGCGCTGGTCTCGATGCTCTCCGCCTACGGCCTGGTCACGCTGCTCGGGGGAGGGGAGGAGCTGGCCCTGACCCTGGCGCCCAAGGCGGCGACCACCCCGGTCTCGATCGCGCTCGCCGAGGAGGCGGGCGGGATCCCGGCGCTCACCGCCGTGGTCACCGTGCTCGCCGGGGTGCTCGGCGCGGTCGCCGGGCCCACCGTGCTCACCCTGGCCCGGGTGCGGGACCGCCGCGCCCGGGGCCTGGCGATCGGCGCCTCCTCGCACGGCATCGGCACCTCCCGCGCCCTGCACGAGGACGAGGTCGAGGGCGCCTTCTCCGGGCTCTCGATGGGGCTGACGGCGCTGGTCACCAGCCTGCTGATGCCGGTGCTGGTCTGGTTGCTCTGAGTCGCCGAGGGCGCTCACGCGAGCCGGCACGCCAGGTGGCAGGTGCTGAAGCGGTTGGAGTCGTCCGGCTGGCTCACCAGGCGCCATCGTTCGGAAAGGCCCGCCTCGGCCAGAGCCGCGGCCATCGCGTCGGGGTGCCACCGCCACGCCCTGGCGACGGCGTGGTCGAACTCGAGCACGGGGCTGCCCGGGTCCTCGCTGACCTGGAACGCCACCAGGACGGAGGCGCCGGGCCGGAGCCGGGCGGCCCACGCCGCCAGCACCTCCGGCACGGTCTCCGGGGCCACGTGGATCAGGCTGAACCGGGCCAGGATCCCGCCGAGGGGGGACAGGTCCACGGGCAGTCGCCCCAGAGCCGCGTCGTCCCGGTGCCAGCGCAGCTGCGGGTAGCGCCGACGTGCGAGGTCGAGCATGCCGGTCGAGGGGTCGACTCCCAGCACGTCCAGTCCGCGCCGGTCGAGGTCGTGGGTGATGTGTCCTGCCCCGCACCACCCGAGGTCCACCACCGGCCCCGCCGGTCCGTCGGCCAGCAGCTCCTCGGCGAAGAGCGCCACGACGTGCCGCTCCACGAGGGTGGCGTAGCCGGTCGGGAACGCCTCGTCGTACGCGCTCGCGAGGGCGTCGTAGCCCGGTTGGGTCTGCACGGGGCCATGCTCGCAGGCGGGTCGGCGAAGGCGTCCGGATGATGGTCCCAGCGTGGTATTCGAACAACAGTTCGAGAGAGGATGAGTCATGGTGACACCGTCCGCGCCCGCCTCGATGCTCTCTCCCGAGCGCGTCGACGAGCTGGACGCCGCCGGCGTGCTGGCGGAGTCCGTCCGGGTGCTCAAGGAGCGCCGCGCGGCCGAGGTCGCGGAGCTGCGGCTTGCCGGCCACTGGGCGGTGCTGAACAGCACGGACCCCCGCACGGACCCGACGGCGTCGCCCGCCGAGCGGCTCGTCCCCTTCGGCGGCGAGGGGACGCCGTGGGTCCGCGACCTCTGCCCGGGCGAGCTGGCGCTGGTGCGACAGGTCGGGTGGGCGACCGCCCGCGCCGCGATCGCCGACGTGCTCGACCTGCAGCACCGCCTGCCCCGGGTCTGGGCGGTGGTCGAGGCGCTCGAGGCCGAAGTCTGGGTGGCCCGCAAGGTCGCCGTCCTCTCCCGGTCGCTGGCAAGGCGCGACGTCGGCGTGGTCGACGCCGCCGTCGCCCGGGCGATCGCGGGGGAGGCGCCGTCCCGGGTGCTGGAGCTCGCGAGGGCGAAGGTGATCGAGGCGGACCCCGAGGCACACGCGCACCGGGTGGCCCTCGAGCGAGGACGGCGGCACGTCACCCTCTCCCGCACCGACGAGGTCGGTCTGCGGCACGTCATCGCCCGGGTGGAGGCCGGCGACGCGGTCTACGTGGACGCGATGGTCCACCGGGTCGCCGAGATCCTCCGTGGGCGGCTGCACGAGGCCGGGGTGTCGGTGCACGAGCAGCCCACGGACGACGTGCTGCGGTCCGAGGCGTTCGGCTGGCTGGCCCGGCCCGCCGAGCTGCTGCGGCTGCTCCTGGAGCACGCGGAGCAGGACGACGAGCCGCCCGACACCTCCCGGACCACCGCCTTCCCCGCCGACCTGCTCGCGGCCCTGCGCACGATCAACCCCGCGCGACTACGCCCCCGGGCGCGCCTCTACCTGCACGTCACCGCCGCCGGCCTGGCCGACGCCGACCGAGCGGTGGCCCGGCTCGAGGAGCACGGCCCGCTGCTGGTCGCCCAGCTCCGCGGACTGCTCAGGCACGCCCAGGTCGAGCTGAAGCCGGTGGTCAACCTGGCCGAGGACGTGCGGGTCACCGCGTACGAGCACCCCGAGTCGATGCGCGAGCGGGTCTGGCTCCGCGCCGGCGGGGAGCGGTTCCCCTGGTCGGGCACGAGCAGCCGCCACGTGGACCTGGACCACGTGCGCCCCTGGAGCCGCGGGGGTCCGCCCGGGCAGACCGGCACCCACAACTCCCACCCGCTGCTGCGGCGCCACCACCGGTGGAAGACGCACGCCCGTGCGCAGGTCTGGCAGGTGGGCCGAGCCCGATGGCTCTGGCGCAGTCCGCACGGCAGGTACGTGCTGGTCGGCCCGGCCGGCACCACGCCGGTGGAGACGCCGGATCCTCGACTGGTGTGGTGACGAAGGTTACTGTCCGGTCGCATGACGCGACGCCACGCCTACGCCGAGGACGCCCTGCTCGACCACGACGCCGTCGGACTGGTCGAGCTCCTGCACCGGGGCGAGGTCTCATCGAGCGAGCTGGTGGAGGCCTCGATCGCGCGCACCCTGGAGGTGGACGAGCACCTCGGCACCCTGGCGGTGGAGATGTTCGACCTGGCGCGGCACCGGGCCCGCGACCCGCGCGGCGGCTACTTCTCCGGCATCCCGACCGTGGTCAAGGACAACGCCGACCTGGCCGGCCTGCCCACCCAGCACGGCACCGACGCCTTCGTCTCCCCGCCCGCGCAGCGCGACGGCGACTTCGCCCGGATGTTCCTCGCCACGGGCGTGGTGCCGATCGGCAAGTCCCGGCTCTCGGAGTTCGGCTTCTCCGGCGCCGTCGACCACCCACGCCTCGGCCCGGTGCGCAGCCCCTGGCACCACGACCACTACGCCGGCGCCTCGTCGGCCGGCTCGGCCGCCCTGGTCGCCTCCGGGGCGGTGCCGCTCGCCCACGCCAACGACGGCGGCGGGTCGATCCGGATCCCGGCGGCCGTCAACGGACTGGTCGGGCTCAAGCCCACCCGCGACCGGGTCCCGCAGGACGCGCTGCACCGCAACATGCCGGTCCGGATCGTCGCCGACGGCGTGCTGACCCGCACCGTGCGCGACACTGCGGCGTTCCTGCGCGAGTCCGAGCGCATCTACCGCAACCCCGCCCTGCCCCCGGTGGGCGACGTCACCCGCCCGCTGGACCGGCGGTTGCGGATCGCCGTGGCGACCGAGGGCGTGGGCCGCGCGGCCTCGCCGGAGGTGCGCGAGCTCACCCTCAAGACCGCCTCCCTGCTGGAGTCGATGGGCCACGACGTGGAGCACATCGACCCGCCCGTGCCGGACTGGTTCGCCGACCAGTTCCTGCTCTACTGGTCGATGCTGTCGCTCTTCCTGGTCCGCACCGGGCGCCGCACCCACGGCGACTCCTGGAACCCGGCCAACCTGGACAACCTCACCCTGGGGCTGGCCCGGCACTGCCAGCGGAACCTGCACAAGCTCCCGGTGGCGATGGCTGCGATGGCGGGCTCCGAGCGGTTCTCCCGCCGCCACTACGCCCGCTACGACGTCACCCTGACCCCGACGCTGGCCACCGAGACGCCCCAGGTCGGCCACCTCGACCCCACCCGGGACTACGAGGAGGTCATCGACCGGCTCATGGACTGGGTCGCCTTCACGCCGCTCCAGAACGCCACCGGGGAGCCCGCCGTGAGCCTGCCCCTGGCGACCACCGCAGCGGGCCTTCCGCACGGCATGCAGCTCGCCGCGGGGCGTGGTCAGGAGGCCCTCCTGCTGGGTCTGGCGTACGCCCTGGAGGAGGCCCGACCCTGGCCTCGGATCCAGGACTGAGGGGTCGATTTCACCCTCGGCCCAGGGCTGTGTATTCTCTTCCGTCGTTGCCCCTTTAGCTCAGTCGGCAGAGCGTCTCCATGGTAAGGAGAAGGTCTACGGTTCGATTCCGTAAAGGGGCTCTGGGTCGGGCCCGTACTCTGGTGAGTACGGCGCCCTGTCCGGTGGCGGGGTAGCTCAGGTGGTTAGAGCACACGACTCATAATCGTGGTGTCGCGGGTTCGAGTCCCGCCCTCGCTACGAGATCGAAACACCTGGACGAGCACCACGCCGGACCAGCCGGCACCGCAGCACACCACGCAGCACACCAAGCATTCGACGAAGGACTTCCCGTGGCCAGCAAGAGCTCTGACGTTCGCCCCAAGATCACGCTTGCGTGCGTGGACTGCAAGGAGCGCAACTACATCACCAAGAAGAACCGTCGCAACGACCCCGACCGGCTCGAGATGAAGAAGTTCTGCCCGCGCTGCCGCACGCACAGCGCGCACCGCGAGACCCGCTGACTTCTCACGCTCCGAGTCTTCTCGGACACAGCGTTCCCGACCCGCCCGGTCTGACCGGGCGGGTCGCTCGCTATTTTGGCCCCATGCCCCTCGACGACTCCCTGGTTGGACGCAGCCTGCCCCCGACCCCGCCGTACGCCGTGACGGCCGAGGCGGTCGCCGACTTCGCCGCCGCCACCGGCGGCCGGCACGACGGGGGACCTGCGCCGGCCACCTTCCCGATCGTGCTGGCCTTCGAGGCGATGCAGGCCTTCCTGGACGCTGAGGGCCTGGACCTGCACCGGATCGTGCACGGCGAGCAGCGCTTCGACTACCGGCGCCCGGTGCTGGTCGGGGACACCCTGACCGCCACGCTGACCGTGAGCAGCCTGCGCCGGATCGGCGGCAACGACATCATCGGCACCACGAGCACGTTGACCGACGAGGCCGGAGAGCTGGTCTGCACCGCCTCCGCCACGCTGGTGCACCGCGGCGAGGAGGAGCAGGCGTGACCGCGACCACCGCACTGGCCGAGGGCCAGGTGCTCGAGCCCCGCGAGTTCGAGGTGACCCGGGCCGACCTGGTCCGCTACGCGGCCGCCAGCGGCGACGGCAACCCGATCCACCAGGACGAGCAGGTCGCCCGCTCCGTGGGCCTGCCCGGCGTGATCGCGCACGGGATGTACACGATGGCGCTGGTCGCCCGCGCGGTCGAGGAGTGGACCGGCGGCGCCGAGGTACGCCGGCTGGGCGGCAAGTTCACCTCCCCGGTCGTGGTGCCCGCCGACGAGCCGGCCCGCGTGCGCGTCCAGGGCACGGTCAAGGAGGTCGCGGTCGACGACGCGGGGGACACCCTGGTCACCTTGGCCCTCGAGGTCACCTGCGGGGGCACGAAGGTGCTCGGGATGCCGCGTGCGGTGGTGCGGGTGAGCACGGGTGCCTGAGCTGCTCAGCGACCTCACGACGCTGCGCCTCGGCGGCCCGGCCGCCGAGCTGGTCGAGGCCACCACCGAGGCCGAGCTGGTCGCGGCGGTCGCCGAGGCCGACGCCGCGGGCACTCCGGTGCTGCTGGTGGCCGGCGGCTCCAACCTGGTCGTCGCCGACGAGGGCTTCGCCGGCCGGGTGGTCAAGGTCGCCACCCGGGGCGTCGTCCCGGACGTCGAGGGCCCGGACGCAGCGGCCTGCGGCGGCGTGCTGGTCAAGGTCGCGGCCGGGGAGTCGTGGGACGACCTCGTGGCCCGCGCCGTGGCGTCCGGCTGGGTCGGCGTGGAGGCGCTCTCCGGCATCCCGGGCTCGGTGGGGGCCACCCCCGTCCAGAACGTCGGCGCCTACGGCCAGGAGGTGGCCCAGACGATCGCCTCGGTGCGCACCTGGGACCGGGTCGAGCGCACCCAGCGCACCTTCGCCGCCGCCGACTGCGGCTTCGGCTACCGGCACAGCCGGTTCAAGGCCGACCCGGACCGCTACCTGGTCCTCGAGGTCACCTTCCAGCTGCGCCTGGGCTCGCTCTCGGCCCCCGTCGGGTACGCCGAGCTGGCGCGGCGCCTCGGCGTCGAGGTGGGGCAGCGCGCGCCGCTGGGCGACGTCCGGGACGCGGTGCTGGCCCTGCGCGCCGGCAAGGGGATGGTGCTCGACGAGGCCGACCACGACACCTGGAGCGCCGGCTCGTTCTTCACCAACCCGCGGCTCAGCGCCGAGCAGGCCGCCGCGCTGCCCGCGGACGCGCCCCGCTACGCCCAGCCGGACGGCCGGGTCAAGACCAGCGCGGCCTGGCTGATCGAGCACGCCGGGCTCTCCCGCGGGTACAGCCTGGGCGCGCCGGTGAGCCTGTCGACCAAGCACACGCTGGCCCTGACCAACCGCGGCGGCGGCACCACCGCCGACCTGCTCGCCCTGGCCCGCGCGGTGCGCGACCGGGTGGAGCAGGCCTACGGCGTCCGGCTGGTCAACGAGCCGGTGCTGGTCGGCGTCTCGCTCTAGGCCAGCCAGTCGTCGATCTCGGCCAGCACCCGGCTCTTGAGGTCGTCCGGCGCCGCGGAGGCCCGCACCGACATCCGGGCCAGCTCGGCGAGCTGGGCGTCGGTGAGCTCGTGCGCGGCTCGCATGGTGGCGTACTGGCCGGCCAGCTGGGAGCCGAACAGCAGCGGGTCGTCGGCGCCGAGGGCGACCGTCGCCCCGGCCGCCATCAGCTCGGGCAGCGGCACCGAGGTGAGGTCGGAGTAGACCCCGAGGGCCACGTTGGAGACCGGGCAGACCTCCAGCGCCGTGCCCTGGGCGACGATCCGGTCCAGGAGCTGCGGGTCCTCCGCGGCGCGCACCCCGTGGCCCAGGCGGTCGGCGTGCAGCTCGTCCAGGCAGACCCGCACGTGCTCGGGGCCGCGCAGCTCCCCGCCGTGCGGGGTGAGCAGCAGTCCCGCCCGCTCGGCGATGGAGAAGGCGTGGGCGAACTCCGACGTCCGGCCCCGTCGCTCGTCGTTGGAGAGGCCGAAGCCGACCACCCCGCGCCCGGCGTACTGCGCGGCCAGCCGAGCCAGGGTGCGGGCGTCCAGCGGGTGCCGGGTGCGGTTGGCCGCGATCACCACCGCCATCCCGATGCCGGTGGCGCGGGAGGCCTCTGCGACCGCGTCCAGCACCAGGTCGGTGAACGCGGTGACCCCGCCGAACCGAGCCGCGTAGCCGCTCGGGTCGACCTGGATCTCCAGCCACCGGCCGCCGTCGCGCACGTCGTCCTCGGCCGCCTCCCTCACCAGCCGGCGGACGTCGGACTCGGTACGCAGCACCGAGCGGGCCACGTCGTAGAGGCGCTGGAAGCGGAACCAGCCCTTCTCGTCGGCCGCCGAGAGCTGCGGCGGCCACTCGGTGACCAACGAGTCGGGCAGCACGATGCCGTCGCGCTCGGCGAGCTCGAGCAGCGTGCCGTGGCGCATCGACCCGGTGAAGTGCAGGTGCAGGTGCGCCTTCGGCAGGGCCAGGAGGTCGCGCCTGGGGCCGGCGGCGTCGGTCACGGAGCTCAGGAGAAGAGCTTCTGGATCCGGCTGATGCCCTCCACCAGGTCGTCGTCGCCCAGGGCGTAGGACAGGCGCAGGTAGCCGGGGGAGCCGAAGGCCTCGCCGGGCACCACCGCCACCTCCGCCTGGTCGAGGATGTACTCCGCGAGCTCGGCCGAGGTGTCGATCTGCCGCCCCCCGTGCTCGCGGCCCAGCAGGCCCTTGACCGAGGGGTAGGCGTAGAAGGCGCCCTGCGGGGTGGGGCAGTAGATGCCCTCGACCTCGTTGAGCATCTCCACGATCTTGCGACGCCGGCGGTCGAAGGCGACCTTCATCGCGTCCACGGCGGCCAGGTCGCCCTCGACCGCGGCCAGGGCCGCGCGCTGGGAGACGTTGGCGACGTTGGAGGTGGCGTGGGACTGCAGGTTGCCGGCCGCCTTGACCAGGTCCTCGGGACCGATGATCCAGCCGACCCGCCAGCCGGTCATGGCGTAGGTCTTGGCCACGCCGTTGACGACCACGCAGTGGTCGGCCAGGAACGGGCACAGCACCGGCATTGAGCCGGTCTCCACGCCGTCGTAGACCAGGTGCTCGTAGATCTCGTCGGTCAGCACCCACAGGTCGTGGTCCTCGACCCACTGGCCGATGGCCCGGATCTCGTCGGCGGTGTAGACCGCGCCGGTCGGGTTGGACGGCGAGACGAAGAGCAGCACCTTGGTGCGCTCGGTGCGGGCGGCCTCCAGCTGCTCGACGGTGACCTTGTAGTCCTGGGTCTCGTCGGCCAGCACCTCGACCGGCACGCCGCCGGCCAGGGCGATCGCCTCCGGGTAGGTGGTCCAGTACGGGGCCGGCACGATCACCTCGTCGCCCGGGTCCAGCATCGCCGCGAAGGCCTCGTAGATCGCCTGCTTGCCGCCGTTGGTGACCAGCACCTGGGCGGGGGTGACCTCGTAGCCGCTGTCGCGACGGGTCTTCTCGACGATCGCCTTCTTCAGCTCGGGCAGCCCGCCGGCCGGGGTGTAGCGGTGGTTCTTCGGGTCGCGGCAGGCCTCGACCGCGGCCTCGACCACGTAGTCGGGCGTGGGGAAGTCCGGCTCGCCCGCGCCGAAGCCGATCACCGGGCGGCCCTCGGCCTTGAGCGCCTTGGCCTTCGCATCGACCTTGAGCGTCGCGGACTCGGCGATCGCGCCGATCCTGGCGGAGACTCGACGGTCGCGGGGGCTGCCGGTGGACGGGCTCGAGGTGGGGGAGTCGCTCATGGCCCCATCGTAGGCGTTTGGACGACGGTGCCGCGGCCCCGTACACTCCTGGACTGGTGGTTTCTCCAGGTGCTGAGGCCTGCCCTCCCCGGGCAAGTCGAGGTGGAGAACGATCCGGAGGGCACTAGCTCAACTGGCAGAGCATCGGTCTCCAAAACCGAAGGTTGGGGGTTCAAGTCCCTCGTGCCCTGCAAGGCGCACCACGTCTGCAGCAGAACTCAGTCAACTTCCCACATGGAGGCCTCACGTGTCCGACACCAAGGCGGCTCACGAGCCACGCGGTGGCAAGGGCCCCGACAAGGTCTCCGGTGCGAGCACCCGGACCGACCCGGTGACCTTCCTCCGCCAGGTGGTGGCAGAGCTCCGCAAGGTCGTGTGGCCGACCCAGCAGCAGCTGATCACCTACTTCATCGTGGTGATGGTGTTCGTGCTGGTGATGATGACCCTGATCGCCGGGCTGGACCTCGCGTTCGGCAAGCTGGTCTTCGAGATCTTCACCGGCGGCGGAGAGCTGTGATCCACGCCCCTGCGTGGGGCAGGACCGAACAGCTATACGACAGCGATTTCCACAGTGACGGAGCAGCACGTGTCTGAGCAGAACGACTCGATCGAGAACGACCAGGCCGAGACGGCCGAGGTCGAGACGGTCGACGAGACCGCGGCGCAGGCCGGCGACGAGACCCCGGAGGACACCCTCGCGGAGACCTCCGACGAAGCAGAGTCCGACGAGGCGGAGTCCGCGGACGAGCCGGACGAGGACGACCCGCTGGAGCGGTTCCGCCGCGAGCTGTGGGCCAAGCCGGGTGACTGGTTCGTCGTGCACACCTACTCCGGCATGGAGAAGCGGGTGAAGGCCAACCTGGAGAACCGCATCCAGGCCCTCGACATGGGTGAGTACATCCACGAGATCGTCGTGCCGACCGAGGAGGTCGCCGAGATCAAGAACGGCCAGCGCAAGATGGTCACCCGCACCGTCCTGCCCGGCTACGTGCTCGTGCGGATGGACCTGACCGACGAGTCCTGGTCGGCCGTGCGCCACACCCCCTCGGTCACCGGCTTCGTGGGCCACAGCCACAACCCGGTCCCGCTGTCGATGAGCGAGGTCGAGTCGATGCTCGCCCCCAGCGCCATCGCAGTCGCGGAGGCAGAGGCCGAGGCCGCCGCCGACGGCAAGGGCACCGGTGCGCCGACGACCGCGAAGAAGCCGGTCGAGGTGGCCGACTTCGACGTCGACGACTCGGTCATGGTGGTCGACGGTCCGTTCGCCACGCTGCACGCGACGATCACCGAGATCAACGCCGAGTCGCAGAGGGTCAAGGCCCTCGTCGAGATCTTCGGCCGGGAGACCCCGGTCGAGCTGAGCTTCAGCCAGATCCAGCGGGTCTGAGCCCAGGCGCAGCGCAGCAGCACCAGCAACACCCAGGTGGCAGAGCCGGGATCGTGCCCGGCTCGACAAGACCACGACGTACGAATCGAAGGAAGCACCTAGATGCCCCCCAAGAAGAAGATCGCTGCCCTGGTCAAGGTGCAGCTCCAGGCCGGCGCCGCGACCCCGGCTCCGCCGGTGGGTACCGCGCTCGGTCCCCACGGTGTCAACATCATGGAGTTCTGCAAGGCGTACAACGCCCAGACCGAGTCCATGCGCGGAAACGTCATCCCCGTCGAGATCACCATCTACGAGGACCGGTCGTTCACGTTCGTCACCAAGACCCCGCCGGCCGCCGAGCTGATCAAGAAGGCCGCTGGGCTCGCCAAGGGCTCGGGTGTCCCGCACAAGGAGAAGGTCGGCAAGCTCTCCAAGGACCAGATCCGCGAGATCGCCGCGACCAAGCTGCCGGACCTCAACGCCAACGACATCGAGGCCGCCATGAAGATCGTCGAGGGGACCGCCCGCTCCATGGGCGTCACCACCGACTGATCACCGCACGGCCCACCTGATCGACACCCCGTGGCAGAGCCGCGCTGGCTCACCGACCACACTGGAAAGAATCGAGTAACCAGACATGCAGCGCAGCAAGAGCTACCGTGCGGCGGCCGAGCAGTTCGACAAGAACGAGCTCTACGCCCCGCTCGCCGCGATCAAGATCGCGAAGGACAACAGCAAGAAGAAGTTCGACGAGACCGTCGACGTGGTCATGCGCCTCGGCGTCGACCCGCGCAAGGCCGACCAGATGGTGCGCGGCACCGTCAACCTGCCGCACGGCACCGGCAAGACCGCCCGCGTCCTGGTCTTCGCGAACGCGGAGAAGGCCGAGGCCGCCCGTGAGGCCGGCGCCGACTTCGTCGGTGGCGACGAGCTGATCGAGAAGGTGAACGGCGGCTGGCTCGACTTCGACGCCGTCGTCGCGACTCCGGACATGATGGGCAAGGTCGGCCGCCTGGGCCGCGTGCTCGGCCCGCGCAGCCTCATGCCGAACCCGAAGACCGGCACCGTGACCCCGGACGTGGCCAAGGCCGTGACCGAGATCAAGGGCGGCAAGATCGAGTTCCGCGTGGACCGTCACGCGAACCTGCACTTCATCATCGGCAAGGCCTCGTTCTCCGAGACCGCGCTCGCGGAGAACTACGCCGCCGCCCTCGAGGAGGTGCTGCGGCTCAAGCCGGCCAGCTCCAAGGGCCGCTACATCAAGAAGGTCACCGTCTCCACGACCATGGGCCCCGGCATCCAGGTCGACCCGGCGCGCATCAAGAACGTCGCGTCCGAGGACGAGGCGCAGGCCTGACCGCCTGATCCTCTGAGGCTTCAGGGCCGGTTCCCCTCCGGGGGAGCCGGCCCTCGCTGCTTTCCGGGGGCGGGTGCAGACCGCGGCCCGGGTCAGTCGGTGAAGACCCGCTCGTCGACGAGCTTCTCCGAGACCACCTCGCCGTCGGCGAGGAAGTGACCGTGCGCGAAGTGCTTCTTGAACTCGATCTCGGCGCCGGTGCGTCCCGAGCGGTTCTTCTCCACCGTGAGCACCGACCACTCCTTGAAGTGGTCGCCGTTGTTGGCGGCGTACATCAGGTGGTGGCGGGCGACGATGTCGGCCTTGTTGGCCAGGATCAGCACCACGTCGGCCTCGTAGGCCAGGGCGGTGGACCCCTTCATGTTCCGTGCACGCATCCGGCTGCCGGGCTCCAGCCCGGCGCGGTCGGAGGCGGAGATGGCCAGGACCGGGCAGTCGAACTCGATGGCGATGTCCTTGAGCCGTTCGGTGACGTGGGTGATCGCCTGCTCCTCGTCCATCTCCACCACCGGGCGGACCTTCTGCAGGTAGTCGACGACGATCAACGGGGACTCGCCGTGCTCGGCGATCACCTCCTTGACCGTCGAGGAGATCACCTCGAGGTTGGTGTGGGTGGTGGTCGAGCGGTGGATCATCAGCTTGGGGGCGTACTCGCTGACCGTGCTCAGCGCGTCCAGGCCGCCGGGGAAGCGGCTCAGGCGCTCCGGCAGGCCGCCGTCGGCGCCGTCGGTGTCCTCGAACGCGGCGCGCACCTGGTAGACCGAGATCGGCCCGGCGACGCCGAGCTCGGCGGCCTCCGCGGCGATCACCTTCTGCAGCAGCACCTCGGCCTCGAGCTCGTAGGAGAAGAAGAGCACCGGCCGTCCGCGCCGGGCGCTGTGCCGGGCGATCTGCAGGGCGAAGGTGGTCTTGCCCTCGCCCTGGGAGCCCGCGAGCAGGTTGAGAGCGCCGGCGCGCAGCCCGCCGCCCAGGGTGTCGTCGAGCAGCGGGAAGCCGGTGGCCCAGATGCGCACGTCGGAGGCGGGGGAGAGGAGCCGTGCATCGACACGCTCGAGCACCGCGTGCAGGGAGTTCAGCGAGTCCACAGAAGGAATTCGATCACGGAGCGACCGCTGTGCGGACCGAGTTCGTCGATTTGGTCGGCTGCGGGAGACCCGCCTATGGTGTGCAGGTAACCAGAGACCGCCGGTGGTCGGAGCTCCCCCGTGGAGCATCGATCGAAGGTTCCGTGGAAGCGGACGGCCAGCGCAGGTGCCAGAGAGTAGCCCGGAGAGATCCGGGTCCACGCCCTGGGCCCTGTGCCCGGGGCGTTCGTCTTTTCCAGGGGTCCTTGCCCGACAGTCTTCGACGTAGTCCGGAAGGAGACCCATGGCGCGGCCAGAGAAGACAGCAGCCGTCGCGGAGATCGTTGAGTCGTTCAACGAGTCCGCCGGCGCTGTGCTGACCGAGTACCGCGGTCTCACCGTGAAGCAGCTGCAGGATCTGCGGCGCTCCCTCGGCGAGAACGCCAACTACGCCGTGGTCAAGAACACGCTGGCCAAGCTGGCCGCCAATGAGGCGGGCATCGAAGGCTTCGACGACCTGCTGACCGGTCCCACCGCCATCGCGTTCATCAGCGGTGACGTGGTGGAGGCCGCCAAGGGTCTGCGTGACTTTGCCAAGGCGAACCCCGCCCTCGTGATCAAGGGCGGCGTCCTCGACGGAAACACCCTCGACGCGGCAGAGGTGGCCAAGCTGGCCGACCTCGAGTCGCGTGAGGTGCTCCTGGGCAAGATGGCGGGCGCGATGCTCGCCTCCCTCTCCCAGGCCGTCTACCTGCTCAACGCCCCGCTCGCGCAGGCTGCCCGGCTCGCCGGCGCCCTGCAGGCGAAGGCCGAGCAGGACCCCTCGATCCTCGCAGGTGGTGCCGGTACGCCGGCGCCGGAGGCCGCTGCCGACGAGGCTGCTGCTCCCGCTGCCGAGGAGGCACCGGCCGACACCGAGTCGACCGAGGCCACCGACGCCTGAGGCGTCGTACCCACCACCACCTGAAACCCCCGGACGGTCCGTCACCCCGGCCCGTCCAACGAATGGAAGGAACCGCCAACCATGGCGAAGCTCAGCACCGCTGACCTCCTCGACGCGTTCAAGGAGATGACCCTCATCGAGCTCTCCGAGTTCGTCAAGGAGTTCGAGGAGACCTTCGGCGTGACCGCCGCGGCGCCCGTCGCCGTTGCCGCCGCCCCCGCTGCCGGCGGCGCCGCCGGTGGCGAGGCCGCCGCCGAGCAGGACGAGTTCGACGTCGTCCTCGAGTCCGCCGGCGACAAGAAGATCAACGTCATCAAGGAGGTGCGCGCCCTGACCTCCCTCGGCCTGAAGGAGGCCAAGGACCTCGTCGAGAGCGCCCCCAAGGCGATCCTCGAGAAGGTCACCAAGGAGGCCGCCGAGAAGGCCAAGGAGTCCCTCGAGGGCGCCGGCGCCACCGTCACGCTCAAGTGACCTCGTCCCCTCCGGGGGACACCTGCACGACCATGGAAGGCGGTCATCCCCGGCGACGGGGGTGGCCGCCTTTCGTGCTGCTCCGCGACGCGGCTTGACCTGGAGCGCTCGCGCGAGTCATCATCTTCCGCAACCGCAGTGGAATCGACCTCCGTCGGGGGTTTGCCCTGCGTGCCGAGACGCGTTAAGATCAATCTTTGCGTCTGCCCTCAGATGCTCACACCCTGACCGGAACGGGTGCTGTAGTGGTGGGTGGCGCCACTTCACCTTCAGCGATCATTCGAAGGACGCATCTTGGCCGCGCGCAGCTCCGCTGGTAACCCCCGTCGCACTTCTTTCGCAAAGATCAAGGAGCCTCTCGAGGTTCCTCCGCTCCTCGCTCTCCAGACCGACAGCTTCCACTGGCTGATCGGCGACGAGAAGTGGGAGGAGACCGTCGCCGCCCGCCGTGCCGCCGGCGAGGACGTCTCCGAGAAGTCGGGCCTCCAGGAGATCTTCGAGGAGATCTCACCCATCGAGGACTTCAACGACACCATGTCGCTGTCCTTCGAGAACCCGGTCTTCGTGGACCCCAAGTACACGGAGGAGGAGTGCAAGGAGAAGGACTTCACCTACTCCCGCCCCCTCTACGTCTCCGCCGAGTTCATGAACAACACCACCGGCGAGATCAAGGCCCAGACGGTGTTCATGGGCGAGTTCCCGATGATGACCCGCAAGGGCACCTTCATCATCAACGGCACCGAGCGCGTCGTCGTCTCCCAGCTGGTCCGCTCGCCGGGCGCCTACTTCGAGCGCTCGGCCGACAAGACGTCCGACAAGGACATCTACACCGCGAAGGTCATCCCCTCGCGCGGCGCCTGGCTCGAGTTCGAGATCGACAAGCGTGACCTGGTCGGCGTCCGCCTCGACCGCAAGCGCAAGCAGAACGTCACCGTCCTGCTCAAGGCGCTCCAGGCGCTGGCCAGCGAGGAGGGCTACGAGGGCGAGCCGTACGACTACGAGTCGGTCATGGCCGAGCTGCGTCAGTACGAGTCGATCCAGCTCACCGAGGAGAAGGACAACACCCAGGGCCCCGACGACGCCCTCCTCGACATCTACCGCAAGCTCCGCCCGGGCGAGCCGCCGACGCGCGAGGCCGCGCTGACGCTGCTGAAGAACTACTACTTCAACCCGAAGCGCTACGACCTGGCCAAGGTCGGCCGGTACAAGCTGAACAAGAAGCTCGGCCTGCACGAGGCCTTCGACCAGCAGACGCTGACCATCAACGACGTGGTCAACGCGATCCGCTACATCGTCCAGCTGCACGCCAGCGGCGCGCCGCAGGACCCGGTCGACCTCGTGGACCCGCAGGGCAACCAGGTCATCGGGGCCGACGACAAGCCGGTCAAGGTCTTCGCCGACGACATCGACCACTTCGGCAACCGGCGCATGCGCACGGTCGGCGAGCTGATCCAGAACCAGCTCCGTACCGGCCTGGCCCGGATGGAGCGCGTGGTCCGCGAGCGGATGACCACCCAGGACGTCGAGGCCATCACGCCGCAGTCCCTGATCAACATCCGTCCCGTGGTCGCGGCGCTGAAGGAGTTCTTCGGCACCTCGCAGCTCTCGCAGTTCATGGACCAGACCAACCCGATCGCGGGCCTGACGCACAAGCGTCGCCTCTCCGCGCTGGGTCCCGGCGGTCTCTCCCGTGACCGCGCCGGCATGGAGGTCCGCGACGTCCACACCTCGCACTACGGCCGCATGTGCCCGATCGAGACCCCGGAGGGCCCGAACATCGGCCTGATCGGCTCGCTCGCCTCCTACGGACGGATCAACCCGTTCGGCTTCGTGGAGACGCCGTACCGCAAGGTCGAGAACGGCGTGGTCACCGAGCGCATCGACTACCTGACCGCCGACGACGAGGACCGCTACGTCATCGCCCAGGCGAACGCCCAGCTCGACGAGAACGACCGTTTCGTCGACGAGCGGGTGCTGGTCCGGCAGAAGAACGGCGAGGTCTCCGAGATCCTCGCCGGCGACGTGGACTACATGGACGTCTCCCCGCGCCAGATGGTGTCGGTGGCGACCGCCCTGATCCCGTTCCTCGAGCACGACGACGCCAACCGCGCCCTCATGGGTGCGAACATGCAGCGCCAGGCCGTGCCGCTGATCCGCAGCGACAGCCCGCTGGTCGGCACCGGCATGGAGTACCGCGCCGCGGTCGACGCCGGTGACGTCGTGGTGGCCGAGAAGGCCGGCGTGGTCAAGTCGGTCTCGGCCGACGCGATCGAGACGATGAACGACGACGGCTCGTACCAGACGTACCGGATGGCGAAGTTCAAGCGCTCGAACCAGGGCACCTGCATCAACCAGCGCCCGCTGGTCGTCGAGGGTGACCGGGTCGAGGTGGGCTCGCCCATCGCCGACGGTCCGTGCACCGACAACGCCGAGATGGCGCTGGGCACGAACCTGCTGGTCGCGTTCATGCCGTGGCAGGGCCACAACTACGAGGACGCGATCATCCTCAGCCAGCGGCTGGTGCAGGAGGACGTCCTCACCTCGATCCACATCGAGGAGCACGAGGTCGACGCCCGCGACACCAAGCTCGGCCCCGAGGAGATCACCCGGGACATCCCGAACATCTCCGAGGAGGGCCTGGCCGACCTCGACGAGCGCGGCATCATCCGCATCGGCGCCGAGGTCACCACCGGTGACATCCTGGTCGGCAAGGTCACGCCCAAGGGCGAGACCGAGCTCACCCCCGAGGAGCGGCTGCTCCGCGCGATCTTCGGTGAGAAGGCGCGCGAGGTCCGCGACACCTCGATGAAGGTGCCGCACGGCGAGTCGGGCACCGTCATCGGCGTCCGGGTCTTCGACCGCGAGGACGGCGACGAGCTCCCGCCCGGCGTCAACCAGCTGGTCCGCGTCTACGTGGCCCAGAAGCGGAAGATCTCGGTCGGCGACAAGCTGGCCGGCCGCCACGGCAACAAGGGCGTCATCGCCAAGATCCTGCCCGTCGAGGACATGCCGTTCATGGAGGACGGCACCCCGGTCGACGTCGTGCTCAACCCGCTGGGTGTGCCGCGACGGATGAACATCGGCCAGATCCTCGAGCTCCACCTGGGCTGGCTGGCCAAGCAGGGCTGGGACCTGGACCTGCACGCCGACCGCGGTTCCGCGGAGTGGCAGGACCGGCTCATGTCGATCCACGCCGAGAAGAGCGAGGCGGGCACCAAGGTCGCCACCCCGGTCTTCGACGGTGCGCGCGAGGACGAGATCACCGGCCTGCTGGGCGCCACGCTGCCCAACCGGGACGGCGTCCGCCTGATCGACGAGACCGGCAAGGCCAACCTCTTCGACGGCCGCTCCGGCGAGCCCTTCCCGGACCCGGTCTCGGTGGGCTACATGTACATCCTCAAGCTCCACCACCTGGTCGACGACAAGATCCACGCGCGCTCGACCGGTCCGTACTCGATGATCACCCAGCAGCCGCTCGGCGGTAAGGCCCAGTTCGGTGGCCAGCGCTTCGGTGAGATGGAGGTCTGGGCGATGGAGGCGTACGGCGCCGCCTACGCCCTGCAGGAGCTGCTGACGATCAAGTCCGACGACGTGCCCGGTCGCGTCAAGGTCTACGAGGCCATCGTGAAGGGGGAGAACATCCCAGACTCGGGCATCCCCGAGTCCTTCAAGGTGCTCATCAAGGAGATGCAGTCGCTCTGCCTCAACGTCGAGGTGCTGTCCCAGGACGGCTCCACGATCGAGATGAAGGACGCCGAGGAAGATGTCTTCCGGGCGGCCGAAGAGCTCGGCATCGACCTGTCCCGTCGCGAGCCCAGCTCCGTCGAAGAAGTCTGAGAAGGTAGGGAATCAACACAGTGCTCGACGTCAATTTCTTCGACCAGCTCCGGATCGGCCTGGCCACTGCGGACGAGATCCGCACGTGGAGCCACGGCGAGGTCAAGAAGCCCGAGACCATCAACTACCGCACGCTCAAGCCCGAGCGTGACGGCCTCTTCTGCGAGAAGATCTTCGGTCCCACCCGGGACTGGGAGTGCTACTGCGGCAAGTACAAGCGCGTCCGATTCAAGGGCATCATCTGCGAGCGGTGCGGCGTGGAGGTCACCCGCTCCAAGGTGCGCCGAGAGCGGATGGGCCACATCGAGCTCGCCGCCCCGGTGACGCACATCTGGTACTTCAAGGGTGTGCCCTCGCGCCTGGGCTACCTGCTCGACCTGGCGCCGAAGGACCTGGAGAAGGTCATCTACTTCGCCGCCTACATGATCACGTCGGTGGACGAGGACGCCCGCCACCGTGACATGGAGACCCTGGAGAACAAGGTCGGCCTCGAGCGCGAGCGTCTCGAGAAGCGCCGTGACTCCATGGTCGACGAGCGGGCCAAGAAGCTCGAGGAGGACCTCGAGGCCCTCGAGGCCGAGGGGGCCAAGGCCGACCAGCGCCGCAAGGTCAAGGACGGGGCCGAGCGCGAGATGGCCGCGATCCGCAAGCGGGCCGACTCCGAGCTCGCGCGCCTGGAGGAGATCTGGTCGACCTTCAAGTCGCTCAAGGTCCAGGACCTGCTCGGCGACGAGATCCTCTACCGCGAGATGAAGAACTGGTTCGGCAAGTACTTCGAGGGCCACATGGGCGCCACGGCGATCCAGAAGCGCCTCCAGGACTTCGACATCGAGGGCGAGGTGGAGTCGCTGCGCGACACCATCGCCAACGGCAAGGGCCAGCGCAAGGTGCGCGCGCTCAAGCGCCTCAAGGTCGTCGACGCCTTCCGCAAGACCGGCAACCAGCCGATCGGCATGGTGCTGGACGCCGTCCCGGTGATCCCGCCGGACCTGCGGCCGATGGTGCAGCTGGACGGTGGCCGCTTCGCGACCTCCGACCTCAACGACCTGTACCGCCGCGTGATCAACCGGAACAACCGGCTCAAGCGACTGCTCGACCTGGGCGCTCCCGAGATCATCGTCAACAACGAGAAGCGGATGCTCCAGGAGGCCGTCGACTCGCTGTTCGACAACGGCCGTCGTGGTCGTCCCGTCACGGGCCCGGGCAACCGGCCGCTGAAGTCGCTCTCCGACATGCTCAAGGGCAAGCAGGGCCGCTTCCGGCAGAACCTGCTCGGCAAGCGCGTGGACTACTCGGGCCGTTCGGTCATCGTGTCGGGTCCGCAGCTCAAGCTGCACCAGTGCGGTCTGCCCAAGCAGATGGCGCTGGAGCTCTTCAAGCCGTTCGTGATGAAGCGGCTCGTCGACCTCTCGCACGCGCAGAACATCAAGTCCGCCAAGCGGATGGTGGAGCGCGCGCGTCCGGTCGTGTGGGACGTCCTGGAAGAGGTCATCACCGAGCACCCGGTGCTGCTCAACCGTGCGCCCACGCTGCACCGTCTGGGCATCCAGGCGTTCGAGCCGCAGCTGATCGAGGGCAAGGCCATCCAGATCCACCCGCTCGTCTGCTCCGCGTTCAACGCGGACTTCGACGGTGACCAGATGGCGGTGCACCTGCCGCTGTCCGCCGAGGCCCAGGCCGAGGCGCGGATCCTGATGCTGTCGACGAACAACATCCTCAAGCCGTCCGACGGCCGGCCGGTCACCATGCCGACCCAGGACATGATCATCGGGCTGTTCTTCCTCACCACCGACCGTGAGGGCCAGCCGGGCGAGGGTCGTGCGTTCTCCTCGCAGGCCGAGGCGATCATGGCCTTCGACCGACGCGAGATCAGCCTGCAGAGCAAGGTGCGGATCCGGCTGGACGACATCGTCGCCCCGCTGGAGACCGAGGGTGCCGTCGAGGGCCAGCCGGTCCTGCTCGACACCACGCTGGGCCGGACGATCTTCAACGACTGCCTCCCGGTCGACTACCCCTTCGTGAACTACGAGGTGGGCAAGAAGGCCCTGGGCCAGATCGTCAACGACCTCGCCGAGCGCTACACCAAGGTCGAGGTCGCGGCGTCCCTGGACGCCCTGAAGGACGCCGGGTTCCACTGGGCGACCCGCTCGGGTGTCACGGTCTCGATCGACGACGTCACGACGCCGCCGGAGAAGGCCCAGATCCTCAAGGGCTACGAGGCCCAGGCCGCCAAGGTGGACACCCAGTTCGAGCGTGGTCTGGTCACCGAGGACGAGCGCCGTCAGGAGCTCATCGAGATCTGGACCCAGGCTGCGGCCGAGGTCGGTCGCGCGATGGAGAAGACCTTCGACCGGGCCAACCCGATCTACATGATGGTCGACTCCGGTGCCTCCGGAAACATGAACCAGATCCGGCAGGTTGCGGCCATGCGAGGCCTGGTGGCCAACCCGAAGGGTGAGATCATCCCGCGGCCGATCAAGTCCAACTTCCGCGAGGGTCTGACCGTCCTGGAGTACTTCATCGCCACCCACGGTGCGCGCAAGGGTCTGGCTGACACCGCCCTGCGTACGGCCGACTCGGGCTACCTGACCCGTCGTCTGGTCGACGTCTCGCAGGACGTCATCATCCGCGAGGAGGACTGCGGCACCGAGCGCGGTCTGCCCAAGCAGATCGGTGAGCGTCGTGAGGACGGCACGGTCGTCAAGCACCCGCACTCGGAGACCGCGGCCTACGCGCGCTCCGCGGCCGTCGACATCACCCACCCGGAGACCGGGGAGGTGCTCGCCGTCGCCGGTGAGGACCTCGGTGACGTCAAGATCGGCGAGCTGGTCGCGGCCGGTGTCGAGGAGGTCAAGGTCCGCTCCGTGCTGACCTGCGACGCCCTGACCGGTACCTGTGCGAAGTGCTACGGCCGCTCGCTGGCCACCGGCAAGCTGGTCGACATCGGTGAGGCGGTCGGCATCATCGCCGCCCAGTCGATCGGTGAGCCCGGCACGCAGCTGACCATGCGTACCTTCCACACCGGTGGTTCGGCCTCGGCCAGCGACATCACGCAGGGTCTGCCCCGCGTGGTCGAGCTCTTCGAGGCGCGGCAGCCCAAGGGCCTGTCGCCGATCTCCGAGGTCGCCGGCCGGGTGGAGATCGAGGAGACCGACAAGGCTCGGAAGGTGATCATCACCCCCGACGACGGCTCCGAGGTCGTGGAGTACCCGGTCTCGAAGCGTTCGCGGCTCAACGTCGAGGACGGCGAGAGCATCCAGGTCGGCCAGCAGCTGACCGTGGGTACGCCGGACCCGAAGGAGGTCCTGCGCATCCTCGGTATCCGCAAGGCGCAGCAGCACCTCGTGGACGAGGTCCAGGAGGTCTACCGCTCCCAGGGTGTGGCCATCCACGACAAGCACATCGAGATCATCGTGCGGCAGATGCTGCGGCGCGTGACGGTCATCGAGTCCGGTGACACCAACCTGCTGCCGTCGGACCTGGTCGACCGGGCCCGGTTCGAGGAGGAGAACCGTCGCGTGGTCTCCGAGGGTGGCACGCCGGCCTCGGGTCGTGCGGAGCTCATGGGTATCACCAAGGCCTCGCTCGCCACCGAGTCGTGGCTCTCGGCCGCCTCCTTCCAGGAGACGACCCGGGTGCTCACCGACGCGGCGATCCACGGTCGCTCGGACTCGCTGCTGGGTCTGAAGGAGAACGTGATCATCGGCAAGCTGATCCCGGCGGGTACCGGCCTCGAGCGGTACCGCAACATCCGGGTGGAGCCCACCGAGGAGGCCCGCGCAGCGGCGTACTCCGTGACCGGTTACGACTCCTACGACTACGACTTCGGCCAGAGCAGCGGCCAGGCCGTGGCGCTGGACGACTTCGACTTCGGGTCGTACCAGAACTAGTTCCACCGCTTCACCGGCCAGGGCCGGATCCCGCACCCGCGGGGTCCGGCCCTGTGCCGTTCCCGCGCCGGTGGCAGGATGCCGGGCGTGGAGCCTGACCAGTTGCGTGCCGAGGTCGAGCGGGTGCTCGCCGACCTGACCGACCTGGGGGGCCGGCTGGGCGTGGACGTGCGGGAGACGGTCGCGGCGCTCCGCGCGCGGGCCGACGACCTCTCGTCGCCGGTGCGGCTCCCCGACGCTCCTCCGGTGCTCGGCGTGGACGCCTGCCCGGGCGGCTGGGTCGGCGCGCTGCTGACCGGCGGCCGCTGCCAGGTGCTGGCCGGGTCGTCCCTGGCCCGGCTGGTGGAGCTGGCGCGTGAGTCGGCCGCAGTCCAGGTGGTCGGCGTGGACATCCCGATCGGACTGCCGGACGCAGGCCGCCGGCAGGCCGACGTCCTGGTGCGCCGGGAGCTGCCGGGCAAGGGCAGCTCCGTCTTCACCACCCTGACCCGCGCCGCCTACGAGGCGACCACGTACGCCGAGGCACGAGCCGCCAACCTGGAGGCCACCGCGGGCACCGAGGCGATGAGCGCCGCCGCGCAGTCCTACGCGCTGCGCGAGCGGATCCTCGACGCCGACGGCTACGTCCGCTCCGGCCCGCCGGTCGCCGTCGTCGAGGTGCACCCCGAGCTGTCGTTCGCCCGGCTGGCGGGGGAGCCGGTCCTGGCCGGCAAGCGGACCCCCGAGGGGCAGCAGGCGCGGGTGGCCGCCCTGCGCGCCGCCGGTTTCCCCGTGCCGTGGCTCGCGGCCGGCCCCGGGTACGCGGTGGACGACCTGCTCGACGCCTGTGCCGCCGCATGGAGCGCGGCCCGGGTCGCGGTGGGGACCGCGGAGTGCTTCCCGCCCGTCCCCGAGGTGTTCAGCGACGGGGTCCCCGCGGCGATCCGGGCCTGAACGTTCAGCGCGAGCGCGGGGTCACCACCTCGGCGGCGCCCCCGCCGCGGCGTACGGGCTCGGAGACCGCGGTCAGCCGTCGTCCGGCGATCTCGATGGCGGTCGCCGCCCCGATCTCCGCCCGGCTGGTGAACGCGTCGCCGGAGGGCACCAGCGTGTGCCCGTAGGCGGTCAGCGCGGGGCCGTGGGCGGCGATGAACTCCGGTTCGGCGGTGGTGCTGGCGGTGTTGCGCTGGGTGGCGCGCGGCGCCGCGACCGCCTCGGGCAGGGTCATCCCGAGGTCGATCCGGTTGACCAGGATCTGCAGCACGGTGGTGATGATGGTCGAGCCGCCGGGCGAGCCGAGCGCCAGGAACGGCTTGCCGTCCTTGAGCACGATCGTCGGGGACATCGAGGAGCGCGGCCGCTTGCGCGGCTGGATCCGGTTCGGGTCGGTCGAGTCGTAGACCGTGCTGAAGTCGGTCAGCTCGTTGTTGAGCAGGAAGCCGCGCCCCGGCACCGTGATCCCGGAGCCGCCGGTCTGCTCGATCGTCAGCGTGTACTCCACGACGTTGCCCCAGCGGTCGGCGACCGTGAGGTTGGTGGTGGAGATGTTCTCCGTGTCCGGGTCGAGGGTCCCGGCCGCGGGCGCCGCGCCGCAGACCCCGTCGTACCCGGTGACCGAGCCGGCCGCGGTGGGCTTGGCGAACGCCTTGCCGGGGGTGATCGCGCAGGCCCGCTCGGCCGCGTAGGTGTCGCTGAGCAGGTCGCGCAGCGGGACGTCGACGAAGGCCGGGTCGCCGAGGTACTTGCCGCGGTCGGCGAAGGCCAGGGCGCTGGCCTCCAAGTAGTGGTGCAACGCGTCGGTGACCGACATCGACGACAGGTCGTAGCGCTCCAGGATGTTGAGCGCCTCCCCGACCGTGCTGCCGCCCGAGGACGAGGGCGCCATCCCGTAGACCTGGTAGCCGCGGTAGTCGCTGCGGGTCGGGCGCTGCGCCGCGACGTCGTAGCCGCGCAGGTCCCGCAGGCTCAGCTTGCCGGGCGGGACGGGCAGCTGGGTGCTCCGGGTCTTGTCGGGGTTCTGGACCGCGCGCACGATGTCGCGGGCCATCGGGCCGGTGTAGAACGCCTTGGTCCCCTCCCGGGCGATCCGCCGGTAGGTGTCGGCCAGGTCGGGGTTGCGGAAGATCGAGCCCACCCGCGGGGCGTCCCCGCCCGGCAGCCAGAGCCGCCTGCTCTCCTTGGTGGCGGCGAACCGGACGGCGTTGTCGAGCGTCTGCTCGCGGAACGTCGCGTCGACCTTGAAGCCCCTCCGGGCGACCTTGGTCGCCGGCGCGAGGGCCTCGCCCAGGGACCAGGTGCCCCAGCGGCGCAGCGCCTTCTGCCAGGTCTTCAGGGTGCCGGGCACGCCGACGCTGACCCCGCTGGTGACCAGCTCGGGGGTGAAGTTGTAAGGCTTGCCGGTCGCGGGGTCGACGAAGTCGTCGCGGCGGGCCCTGGCCGGCGCGGTCTCGCGTCCGTCGAGGGTGCGCACCCGGCCGGTCTTCGCCTCGTAGAGGACGAAGTAGCCGCCGCCGCCGATGCCGGCGCTGTAGGGCTCGGTGACCCCGAGGGTGGACGCCGCGGCGACCGCGGCGTCGACGGCGTTGCCCCCGGCACGCAGCACCTTGAGCCCGGCCCGCGTGGCCTCCGGGTCGACGGTGGTCACCGCGCCGCCGCGGCCGACCGCGGTCGGCACCTTGGTGGTGGGACGTGCCGCGGGGACCTGGGCGTCCGGCTCCGCGGAGGCGGGGGCCACCGGCGCGACGGTGGCGCACAGGGCGAGGCTGGCGGCGGCTGCGAGGAGCGCGGGACCTGAGGTGCGTGCTGACATGGATCCTCCCGAGATCGGCGTCGCGCGGCGTACGTGACCGGCACCACCCTGCTCCACGCCCCGGCCCGCTGTCGAGGGCAGGCGGCGTTTGGGTCGCAGCCGACCGCCTGCGAGAATCGGGAGGTGCCCGACCACCTGCCCGAACAGACCGACGTGCTCGTCGTCGGCGCCGGCCCCGCGGGGTCTGCGGCCGCCGCCTGGGCGGCCCGCCTGGGCCTGGACTCCCTGCTGGTCGACATGGCCGTCTTCCCGCGGGACAAGACCTGCGGCGACGGGCTGACGCCCCGCGCCATCGGCGAGCTCACCCGGCTCGGCCTGGAGGACTGGCTCCGGGCCCACACGGTCAGCCAGGGACTGCGTGCGCACGGCTTCGGCCAGACGCTGCACCTGCCCTGGGCGGTCCCGGGCAGCTCGCTGCCCGACTGGGGCTCCGCGGTCGCTCGCACCGAGCTCGACGACCACCTGCGCACGGCCGCGATCAAGTCCGGCGCCGTCGCCGTCGACGGCACCAAGGCGGTCGACGTGGTGATGGACGGCGACCGCGTGGCCGCGGTGGTGCTGGAGCGCGACGGCGTACGCACCGAGGTCCGCTGCCGGTGGCTGGTGGTGGCCGAGGGCGTCCGCTCCCCGCTGGGCAAGAAGCTGGGCCGGGAGTGGCACCGCGACACCGTCTACGGCGTCGCCGGACGCTCCTACGTCTCCTCGACCCGCTCGGACGACCCGTGGATCTCCTCCCACCTCGAGCTGCGCGACGAGGAGGGCAAGGTGCTCTCGGGCTACGGCTGGATCTTCCCGCTCGGCACCGGCGAGGTGAACCTCGGCGTCGGCGCTCTGGCCACCTCCAAGCGGCCCGCGGAGATCGCGGTCAAGCCGCTGATGCGCTTCTACGCCGAGCAGCGGCGCGAGGAGTTCGAGCTCGACGGCCCGCTGCGCGCCGAGGCCTCCGCGCTGCTCCCGATGGGCGGGGCGGTGAGCAACGTCGCCGGGCGCAACTGGGCGCTGATCGGCGACGCCGCCGCCTGCGTGAACCCGCTCAACGGCGAGGGGATCGACTACGGCCTGGAGACCGGCCGGCTGGTCGCCGAGACCATCGTCGGGACGCCGGCCGACCGGCTCGACCTGGGCCGGGCCTGGCCGGCCCTGCTCAGCGAGCACTACGGCGAGGCGTTCTCCATCGCCCGGCGGCTCGCCGGCATCGCCACGGTCCCGCGGGTGGTCGCCACCCTCGGCCCGCCCGGGATGCGCTCGGACTGGCTGATGACGCTGGCCCTGCGGTGGATGGGCAACCTGGTCACCGACGAGGACCGCGACCGTGCGGCTCGAGTGTGGCGCTGGGCGGGGCGTCGGTCGATCGCTCTCGACGCGCGTCCGCCCTTCTCCTGAGCCACCCGCCCGCGGTGTTGACCGGGTCCACCAGCCACAGGGCCTTGGTGGCCACCGGGCGCCAGCCGAGCAGCATCGCCAGCGCCACCGCGGCGGCCACGGTGATCAGCAGCGACGCCCACCCGTCGCCGGGCATCGCGTCGGCGTACCCCTCGTGCTCGGCCAGCCGGATCACGAAGCCGTGCAGCAGGTAGACGCCCATCGTGTAGGTGCCCACCTGGGTCAGCGGGGAGGTCCGCCGCGGCACCAGGGTGAGCACCGCGAAGGTGCCCAGCAGCGCCAGCACGATCAGCTGGGCGCGGATCTCCATGCCCTCGGCCAGCGTGGCGTCCAGGGAGTCGTAGGAGGCCCGGTAGTAGAGCCACTGGGTCGACCAGTGGTCGTCGGTGCGCTCGGCCAGCCACCAGAGCCCGCCCAGCACCACCAGCCCGGCCAGGCCTGAGCCGCGGGCCTTGGCCGCCTGCAGCACCCCGCGCGGCAGGTGCAGGCCGATCACGAAGAACGGCAGCAGCCCGAGCGCACGGTTGATGTCGAAGAGCTCCACGTCGACCGTGCCGGCGAGCAGGCTGACGGCCACCGAGAGCGGCACCATCACCGGGTGCCGGCCCAGGACCGGCGTGGCCAGCCGCCACATCACCAGGACCACCAGGTACCACATCGGCCAGTGCGGGTTGAGCCAGAGCGGGGAGAGCACGTCGAGGCTGTCGACCTGCTCGACCACGTGGACGCGCCACAGCGCCATCAAGAGCTCGAAGACCAGGTAGGGGACCACCAGCGTGGTGACCAGGGACCACAGGTGCCGGCGGGTCCACCGGAAGCTGCGGGACAGGTAGCCGGTGACCAGCACGAACGCCGGCATGTGGAAGTAGTAGATGAAGTCGTAGGCCTGTGACTTCAGCGGGCCGCTGGGCATCAGCACGATCGCGTGGCCGACCACCACGACGACGATGAGCACGGCCTTCGCGTTGTCCAACCACGGGTCCCTGCGTCCTGGCATCACGTCACCATAGCCTTGGGGCATGAGCACCCCCCGCCAGCTGCCCAGACACCAGCGAGTGGCGGCGTACGCCGTGATCCGGCGGTTCTCCGCGGCGGGCGAGGAGGTGCTGCTCTCCCGGATGGCGGAGTGGATCACCCCGCAGGAGCTGTGGACGCTGCCCGGCGGCGGGCTCGACCACGGCGAGGACCCGCGGGCGGCGGTGGTGCGCGAGGTGCACGAGGAGACCGGGCTCGACGCCAGCGTCAGCGACACCGCCCGGGTCTACTCCGCGCACATGCCGGGCGTGCGACGCGAGGGGCGGATGGTGGACGCGCACGCGCTGCGGATCGTCTACGAGGGATGGGTGCCCGCCGACGCCCCGGCACCGCGGGTGGTGGAGGTCGACGGGTCCACCGTGGACGCGGCCTGGCACCCGGTCGAGGCCGTGCTGGCCGGAGAGGTCCCGGTGGTCCCGATGGTGACCGAGGCGCTGGCCGACCATCCGCCGGTGCGGCACCAGCGGCTCGCGGCGTACGCCCTGGTGCGCCGGGTCTCGACAGGCTCGACCGACGAGGAGGGCTCGGCCGGCGGGGAGGAGGTGCTGCTGACCAGGATCTCCCGGCGCGGCTTCCACACCGGCTCGTGGACCCTGCCCGGGGGCGGGGTCGACCACGGCGAGACCCCCGCGGCCGCCCTGGAGCGCGAGGTGGCCGAGGAGACCGGCCTGGCCTGCCAGGTCGGCGCGCTGCTCGACGTGCACGACGTGCACTTCTCCGGCACCGCCCCCAGCGGACGGCTGGAGGACTTCCACGGGGTGCACCTGATCTTCGAGGCCACCGTCGAGCCCGGGGCCGAGCCGCGGGTGAACGAGATCGACGGCACGACCGACGCCGCCGCGTTTGTGCCGCTCGCACAGATCGAGGACGGGACGGTGGAGGTTCTCGACGTGGTGAGGCACGCTGTGGCCCACAGCCGCTCCTGACCGGGGTGGGGGGACCGAGCACCAGGAGCCATCCGTGAGCGAGCAGATCTTCACCTACGCAGCACCCGCGCTGAAGTTCGGGCGCGGGGCCACCGGTGAGCTTGCGCACGACCTGCGCTCCCTGGGGGCCTCCCGGGTCCTGCTCGTCACCGACGCGGGCGTGGCCGCCACCGGGCACCCGGGCCGGATCGCCGACCAGCTGGTCTCGGCGGGCCTGGAGGTCACGACGTACGACGAGGTGCACGTCGAGCCGACCGACGCCTCGCTGGAGCACGCGATCGCCTTCGCCCGGGACGCCGGCCCCTTCGGCGCGGTGCTCGCGGTCGGCGGCGGCTCGAGCATCGACACCGCCAAGGCGGTCAACCTGCTCACCACCAACGAGGGGGAGCTGACCGACTACCTGAACGCGCCGATCGGCAAGGGTCGGGCGCCCGAGCGCCCGCTGCTCCCGCTGGTCGCGGTGCCGACCACCACCGGCACCGGTTCGGAGTCGACCACGATCTGTGTGCTCGACGTGCTCGCCCTGGAGGTCAAGACCGGGATCAGCCACCCGGCGCTGCGGCCCACCCTGGCGGTCGTCGACCCGGACCTGACGATGACCCAGCCGGCCGCGGTGACCGCAGCCGCGGGGATGGACATCCTCTGCCACGCGCTGGAGTCGTGGACGGCGCGCTGGTACGCCGACTTCGAGGCCAAGCAGCCCGAGCAGCGGGTGCCCTACTGCGGCGCCAACCCGATCGCCGACATGTGGGCGACCCGGGCGCTGGCGCTGCTCTCCGGCGCATTCCGGGCCGCGGTGCGCGACGGCGACGACGCCAAGGCGCGGGAGCAGATGGCGCTGGCGGCGACCTTCGCCGGGCTCGGCTTCGGCAACGCCGGGGTGCACATCCCGCACGCCTGCGCCTACCCGATCGCGGGCCGGGTCCGGGAGTTCCGGCCCGAGGGCTACCCCGGCGAGGAGCCGATCGTGCCGCACGGGATGGCGGTCTCGCTGACGGCCCCGGCGGCCTTCCGGTTCACCTACGAGGCGGACCCGGCGCGGCACGACGCGGCTGCCCGGCTGCTCGACCCCGCCTCCTCGGCCACCGGGCCCGAGGCGCTGCCGTCGGTGCTGGTGGCGCTGATGCGCGACATCGGGATCCCCGACGGCCTGAGCGCGGTCGGCTACGGCGAGGGGGACGTCGACGCGCTGGTGGAGGGCGCGATGGCCCAGCAGCGGCTGCTGGCCACGGCTCCGCGGCCGGTGTCGGCCGAGGACCTGGCGACCGTCTTCCGGGACTCGATGACCCTGTGGTCCTGAACGCGGTGCGGGCGGCCTCCCGGCGTGGTGAACAATTGGGCTCATGAGGTCCCCGAGGTGAGCCGTCCGGTCGAGTCCACACGGATCACGAGCGACCTGGCGCACGCGCTTCGCCGCGCCGGTGTCTCGGACGTCTCGGACGCCGAGGTCACCCGGGCGGTCTACTCCACCGACGCCTCGCTCTACCGGGTCGTGCCGCAGGTCGTGGTCCGGCCCCGGCACCGCGACGAGCTCGCCGCCGTGCTGTCGGTGGCCCGGGAGAGCGGCACCGGCCTGACGATGCGCGGTGCGGGCACCTCCATCGCCGGCAACGCCGTCGGCCCCGGGATCGTGGTCGACACCACCCGGCACCTCAACCGGGTGCTGGCGGTCGACGGGGAGGCGCGGACCGCACGGGTCGAGCCCGGTGTGGTGCACGCGAACCTGCAGCGGGCCGCGGCACCGCACGGGGTGCGCTTCGGGCCGGACCCCTCGACCCACACCCGCTGCACCATCGGCGGGATGATCGGCAACAACGCCTGCGGCTCCCGGGCGCTGGGCTACGGCCGCACCGCGGACAACGTGCTGGGCCTCGACGTGCTCTGGGGCGACGGCACCGAGGTCTCGCTGGCCGGGGGGACCACGCCGTCCGACCCGGTGAGCCGCCGGCTGCTCGACCTGGTCGAGGGCGACCTGGGCCACGTGCGCCGGACCTTCGGGCGGTTCTCCCGCCAGGTCAGCGGCTACTCCCTGGAGCACCTGCTGCCGGAGTCGGGGCGCGACGTGGCCCGGTTCCTGGTGGGCTCCGAAGGCACCCTGGGACTGGTCCTGGAGGCCACCGTCCGGATGGTCGAGGAGGAGCCCCGCCGGCTGGTGGTGCTGGGCTACCCCTCGATGATCGACGCCGCGGACGCGGTGCCGGGGATCCTGGTCGGCGCCGCCCGCCAGGGACTCGGGCTGGTCGCCTGCGAGGGGCTGGACGCCCGGATCGTCGACCTGGTCCGGGGCGCCGGGAAGTCGGTGCCCGACCTGCCGCGGGGAGCCGGCTGGCTCTTCGTCGAGCTGACCGGCGAGGGCGCGTTGCCGCCCGCCGGCGAGCTGGCCCGGCTGGAGGTCGCCGACGAGGCGGCCGCGGCCGCGCTGTGGCGCATCCGCGAGGACGGGGCCGGCCTGGCCGCCCGGAGCCTGGGGCGTCCGGCGTACGCCGGTTGGGAGGACGCGGCCGTGCCCCCGGAGAAGCTGGGCGCCTGGCTGCGCGAGTTCGACGAGGTGCTGCGCGAGTTCGACCTGGACGGCGTCCCCTACGGCCACTTCGGCGACGGCTGCGTGCACGCACGGATCGACTTCCCCTTCGGCCCGGACTCCCCGGACGGCGGGCGGCGGGTCTTCCGGGAGTTCCTGGAGGCCGCGACCGACCGGATCGTCGCGCTCGGGGGCTCGCTCTCCGGCGAGCACGGCGACGGCCGCGCCCGCTCCGAGCTGCTCTCCCGGATGTACGACGAGGAGTCGCTGCGGCTCTTCGGTGCGGTCAAGGCGGCCGCCGACCCCGCGGGGCTGCTCAACCCCGGGGTGCTCGTCGATCCCGCCCCGGTGGACGCCGACCTGCGGCCGAGCCGGCCGGTGGCGGAGGTCCCGGCGCTGTTGCGGTTCGTCGAGGACGGTGGCTCCATGGGCCGGGCGGTGCACCGGTGCACGGGCGTGGGCAAGTGCGTGGCTGTGCCGGGCACGGGCCCGGCCTCGTCGGTGATGTGCCCGTCCTGGCAGGCCACCCGGAACGAGAAGGACTCCACCCGCGGACGCTCCCGGGTGCTCCAGGAGGCCCTGGACGGAACCCTGGTCCAGGGGCTGGCCGACCCGGCGGTGCACGAGGCGCTCGACCTCTGCCTGTCCTGCAAGGGCTGCGCCAGCGACTGCCCGACCGGCGTCGACATGGCCACCTACAAGTCCGAGACGCTGCACCAGACCTACCGCGGGAAGCTGCGTCCGCGCACGCACTACACCCTCGGCTGGCTGCCCGCCCTGCTGCGGCTCGCCCCGCAGCGCCGCGGCCGCAAGCTGGCCAGCCGGGTGATGGGAGCCGACGGACTGATGAAGGCGGTGAAGAAGGCGGCAGGCATCGACCCCCGTCGCTCGCTGCCCTCGGTGGCGCCCCGGACCGCCCGCGACACCCTCGGCTCGGAGCCGCTCGCCGCCGCGGTGGACGTGTGGATCTGGGCCGACACCTTCACCGACCAGTTCCGGCCGACGGCCGCGCAGGCCGCGATCCAGCTGCTCGAGGAAGCCGGGCTCCGCGCCGCCCTGGTGGGCCCGGACGCCTGCTGCGGGCTGACCTGGATCTCGACCGGTCAGCTGGACAAGGCCCGGGCGACGATGGCGCGGACGGTCGACACGCTGGCGCCCTACGTCGCCTCCGGTGCTCCGGTGATCGCGCTGGAGCCCTCCTGCCTGGCCACCCTGCGCTCGGACGCCGTGCAGCTCAGCGACGACCCGCGAGCCGAGCAGGTCGCCACCGGGGTGCGCTCGCTGGCAGAGCTGCTCACCACGCTCTCGCAGGAGCGCGGCTGGCAGCCGCGGGACCTCACCGGCGTCGAGGTGGTGGCGCAGCCGCACTGCCACCAGCAGTCGGTGGTCGGCTGGGAGGCCGACGCCCAGCTGCTGACCCGGGCCGGGGCCACCGTGACCCGGGTCGGCGGCTGCTGCGGCCTGGCCGGCAACTTCGGGATGGAGCAGGGGCACTACGAGGTCTCCGTGGCGGTCGCCGAGCTCCAGCTGCTCCCGGCGGTCCGCGCGAACCCGGACGCCGTGGTGCTCGCCGACGGGCTCTCCTGCCGCTCCCAGCTCGACGACCTCGCCGGGGTCAAGGCGGTGCACCTCGCCGAGCTGCTGGCGGGCACGCACCGGTCCTGACGCGATTCCCGCAGGGACCTCTCCAGCAGTTGCACCGACGCGGCGATCGACAGCGAGTGGTCTGGGTAGATGCTGTCGATCGACGCGTCGGTACGACCGCGGGGACACCCTCTCGACTGGGCTCTCGGGCCTGGGGAGAGTGCCCGACAGTCGGACACGCGCAGCCCTACGCTCGACCGTCATGAGCGAGGGGGCCGTCAGGAGCCAGCGGGAGACGTGGAGCCAGCGCGAGGCGTGCGAGGTGCTGGGCGCCCGGTGCGGCATGGACCGGGAGACCGCTCGCCGCGTCCTCAGGGCGGGGCTTGCGGGCGCGGGCGTGCGGCTGCGGGGAACGGTGCTCTACGAGGCGGCCGAGGTCGAGGCGCTCGCTCGGCGACCCCTGCTGGACCTCGGGCTGCCCCGGGTCTGCCACCGGGGCACCTTCGTCGCCCGGCTCGGCGCCCGCCGGACGGTTCCGCCTGAGCGGCGCCTGCGCGGGCCGGACGGACTGCCGCAGACCTGGCGCGGCGCGGACCTCGCCGCGGCGCCGGCAGAGCAGCTGCGAGCAGCGTCCGGGCCGTGGCGGCTCTCACCCCTGGCGCGGGTCAGGCTGACGTCGATGGTGCAGCGACAAGGGTTCGTGCCCTTCGTGGCGACCACGGGAGGCTTCGTGCTGCTCGGTGGCGACCTGGTCGCGGCGCGGCCTGCCGAACCGGGGCGGAGCAGCTCCGCCACGATGCTCGCCCTGGCAGACCCGGGGGACTGGTTCGACGCGTGGCGTCGCGGACGTCTCCTCACGGGGCCGGGCGGGCCCTGGCAGATGTGGCCCGCTGGCCTGTGGCAACTAGCATCGATCCCATGAACCCGCGCCACCGCAGACTCGTGATCCCACTGGCGCTCGGGGGACTGATCCTGATCGTCGTGGTCGCCGCGCTGGTGAAGTGATGAGCGCCGAACCCCTGCTCCGCGCCCTGGCCCGGATGCGAAGTCACATCCTCGACCCGGACGTCCTCGTGCGTGCCGTCGGCTCCGGACGCCAGAAGGGCACCCAGCCCCGCTGGAAGCGGGTGGAGCTGCGCTACGTCGACCTCAAGGCGGGCCGACACCTCCAGGTCACGGCGTACGACCAGACGCAGGCGCACACCAGCAACTACGCGGTCGGCGAGCCGGGACAGCCGAGCCCGGCGCGCGACGCGGTCGACGACCTGCTCGACGAGCCGTTCGGCAACTGGCACGTGGAGACCACCACCCAGCAGCACCAGGTGCGGGTCACCAAGAAGCTCGAGGCGCTCGTGCACACCACGGACCGGGCCGCGGAGGTCGAGGTCGACCGGGAGCACGACCGGGACAAGGGACGTCTCCTGCCCGAGGACGACCCGGTGCTGGTGGCGCTGGGCATCTCGACCGCCGAGGGCAGGATCAAGCCGAGCCGCCAGGCCAAGTACCGCCAGGTGGAGGAGTTCCTCCGGCTGCTCGACGCCTCGCTGACCGAGGCGCTGGCGAAGGGCCACCTGCGTCGGCCCACCGACGAGGACCCGCTGCGGGTCGTCGACCTCGGCTGCGGCAACGCCTACCTGACCTTCGCGGCCCAGCGGTACCTCACCGCCGTGCGCGGCCTGCCGGTGCGGGTCACCGGCGTCGACGTCAAGCAGCAGTCGGCCGACCACAACACCGCGGTCGCCGAGCAGCTCGGTGTGGAGGCCTCCTTCGTGGTCGGCACGATCGCCGAGGCGTCGCTGCCCGAGCCGCCCGACGTGGTGCTCGCCCTGCACGCCTGCGACACCGCGACCGACGAGGCGCTCGCCCGGGCCGTGGAGTGGCAGGCGGCGCTGGTGCTCGCCGCGCCCTGCTGCCACCACGACGTGGCCGCCCAGCTGCGCCGCGCGCCCACGCCCGCGCCGTACGCCGCCCTGACCCGGCACGGGATCCTGCGCGAGCGGTTCGCCGACACCCTCACCGACGCCCTGCGCGCCTCGATCCTGCGACTCCAGGGCTACCGGGTCGACGTGGTGGAGTTCGTCGAGAGCGAGCACACCCCGCGCAACACCCTGCTGCGTGCGGTGCGCAGCGGCGCGCCGGTCAAGGGCGGGGGCGTGCGCAAGGAGTACGACGACCTCGTCGCCTCCTGGCAGATCCGGCCGCGGCTGGCCGAGCTGCTCGAGGCCTGAGGCGGGTCGTGGACCAGGCGTGAGCGGCGTACGGCGGGGACTGGCAGGCCTGGTGCTCGCCGTGCCGTTCGTGCTGGGCGCGGCCGCCGCCGAGGCCCCGGAGGCGGGCGACGTGGTCCTCACCCTCACCGACCCCGAGATCGTGGAGTCCTCCGGCCTGGCGCTGGTGCCAGGCGCCGACCTACTGGCCACCGTCAACGACAGCGGCGACGGGGCCCGGGTCTTCGCCGTCGACCCGTCGACCGGGCGGACCGTCGGCGTCACCTGGTGGCGCCAGGCCGGCGACCCGCGCGACGTCGAGGCGCTCGCCCCGGCCGGTCCCGGGGAGGTCTGGGTCGGCGACATCGGCGACAACCTGCGGGCCCGCGACAGCATCGAGGTGGCCCGGGTGCCGGTGGGGCGGGGCACCACCCGGGTCGACGTGCCGCGGACGACCCTGGTCTGGCCCGACGGACCCCGCGACGCCGAGGCGCTGCTGGTCCATCCCCGCTCCGGGCGGCTGCACGTGGTCAGCAAGGGTGTCTTCGGTGGCGAGGTGGCCGTCGCGCCCGAGCGGCTCGTCCCCGGGGAGACCGCGCCGCTGACGGTGCTGGGCGAGGTCGCCGGGATGGTCACCGACGGCGCGTTCTGGCCCGACGGCCGGCACCTGGTGCTGCGCAGCTACGAGCAGGCGCACGTCTACCGCTACCCCGAGCTCGAGCACGTCGCCACGTTCGACCTGCCGCCGCAGCCGCAGGGGGAGGGGCTGGCGGTGACCGACGACGGCCAGGTGTGGATCAGCACCGAGGGGGCGCGGAGCGAGGTGCTGCGTGTCCAGGTGCCCCGCGGGGTACTGCGGGCGCTGGAGGGCCAGCAGTCGCCGACCTGGTGGCAGCGGCTCCTGGAGATGCTCGTGCCCATGAGGTGAGGAGGACGCCATGCCCCGACTGCGCCGCACGTCCCCGGACCAGCCGGGCTGGACGCGGCGGCGCGCCGGGAGGGGCTTCGTCTACCTCGACGAGCACGGGGAGCGGCTCGACGAGGAGGACGCCCAGCGGGTGCGCGACCTGGTCATCCCGCCGGCCTGGCGCGACGTGTGGGTCACGCCGTACCCGCACGGCCACCTGCAGGCGGTCGGTACCGACGACGCGGGCCGCCGCCAGTACCTCTACCACCCGCAGTGGCGCGCCAAGCGCGACGCCGCCAAGTTCGACCGGGTGCTGGAGTTCGGCAAGGCGATGTCGAAGGCGCGCGAGGTCGTCCTGACCGACCTCGGCACCGAGGGGATGACCCGGGGCCGCGCCTGCGCCGTCGCGGTCCGGCTCCTCGACCTGGGCTACTTCCGGATCGGCAACGACGTGTACGCCGACCAGAACGGCAGCTTCGGGCTCACCACCCTCGAGCGCCGGCACGTGACCCGCCGCGGGGACCGGCTGATCTTCTGCTTCATCGGCAAGTCCGGGGTGGAGCACTGCATCGAGATCGACGACCCCGCCGTGGTGGAGGCGATCGAGGTGATGCGCCGGCGCCGCAACCGCGACGAGCCCCGGCTGCTGACCTGGAAGGACGGGCGGCAGTGGCGCACGCTCGACGCCGCCGCCGTCAACGAGTACATCCGCGACACCACCGGCGTGGAGGCCACCGCCAAGGACTTCCGCACCTGGCACGCCACCGTGATCGCCGCCGGCCACCTGGCCCAGACCGAGGAGCCCGGCAAGACCCGCGCCAGCCGGCGCCGGGCCCTGGCGGCCTGCTTCCGCGAGGTCTCGGAGTTCCTCGGCAACACCCCCACCCTGGCCCGCAGCTCCTACGTCGACCCGCGGGTGGTGGAGGCCTACGAGGAGGGGCGGACCGTCCGGCTCGAGAGCCGCTCCTGGAAGACCCCGGACGAGCGGCAGGCGGCGATGGAGCGGGCCGTCCTCGACCTGCTGGTGGACGAGTGAGCCGCGTGGGCGGGCACCGGGCCCGGGTCACCGTGGTGCGGGGTGACCTCACCACCCAGCAGGTGGACGCGGTCGTCAACGCCGCCAACCGGCGGATGCGCGGGGGAGGCGGGGTGGACGGCGCGATCCACGCGGCCGGCGGGCCGGCGGTGCTGGCCGACTGCGTCGCCCGGTTCCCCCAGGGGCTGGCCACCGGGGACGCCGGCTGGACCACCGCCGGCGAGCTGCCGGCCCGGTGGGTGATCCACGTCGTCGGGCCCAACCACCGCGCAGGCGAGCGGGACCGGGGGCTGCTGGTCTCCTGCTACCGGCGGGCCCTGGAGGTGGCCGACGAGCTCGGCGCCCGGACGGTCGCCTTCCCGCTGGTCAGCGCCGGGGTCTACGGGTGGCCGCTGGCAGACGCGGCGCAGGCGGCGGTGGAGACGCTGGCCTCGACGCCCACGCAGGTGGAGGAGGCGCGGGTGGTCACCTTCGGCGACGCCACCGACGCCGCGGTCCGGGCAGCCCTGGCGGGGCTGCCCGGAACCTGAGCGCTCAGACCCGGTCGGGGCGGGGCTGGGAGAAGGCGGCGGGACGCCGCGCGAAGAACGCGTCGCGCCCCTCGGCGAAGTCGGGCCCGCCGAGCAGGCCGATCTGGTGGTGGGTCTCGGCGGCGAGCAGCTCGTCGAGGCTGCCGCCGCTGTCGGCCGCGAGCCGCTTGGTGATGGCGGTCGCGGGCGCGGAGAACGCGGCGAGCTGGTCGGCCAGCTCCAGGGCCCGGTCCAGGGTCTGGCCGTCCGGCACGAGCTCGTCCACCAGGCCGATCCGCTCGGCCTCGTCCGCGCCGACGGTGCGCGCGGTGAGCAGCATGGCCCGGGCCCGGCCGGGGCCGATCCGGCGGGGGAGGGTCCAGGAGAGGCCGGTGTCGGCGACCAGGCCGATCCGGGCGAACGAGGCGGAGAACCGCGACGACTCTCCGGCGACGACCAGGTCTCCGGCGCAGGTCAGCGAGAGCCCGAGGCCGAACGCCCCGCCCTCGACCGCGCTGACCACCGGCAGAGTGGTGTGGACCAGCTCGCGGGCGATCCCGTTGACCAGCTCGAGCCGCTCGAGGGCCACCTCGGGGTCCGGGGACATCGAGCTGATGTCGCCGCCGGCCGAGAAGATCGTCCCGGCTCCGGTGAGGACCAGCGCCCGCAGAGCGGGGTCGGCCGAGGCCTCACGCAGCGCGGCGAGCAGCACCCGCCGGTCGGGCAGGTCGAGCGCGTTGCGTCGCTCGGGCCGGTCCAGGGTCAGCACCCGGACCGCGCCGCGGTCCTCGACCCGCAGGCCGGTCATCGGCCGGCCCCGCGCAGCAGCTGCTTGGCGATGATCAGCTTCTGCACCTCGCTGGTGCCCTCGTAGAGGCGGAAGAGGCGGGCGTCGCGGTAGAACCGCTCCACCGGGACCGAGCGCATGTAGCCCATGCCGCCGTGCACCTGGACCGCGCGGTCGGCGACCCGGCCCACCATCTCGGTGCAGAAGAGCTTGCAGCTGGAGGGAGCGAGCCGCTGGTCGCTGCCGTCGTCGTAGGACTTCGCGGCCTCCAGCACCATCGCGTAGCCGGCGTACGCCTCGGCCTCGGACTCGGCCAGCAGGGCCTGGACGAGCTGGAACTCGGCGATCGGCACGCCGCCCTGGCGGTTGACCGCGGCGTAGTCGACGCTCTCCTTGATCAGGCGCCGGGCCATGCCCACCGAGAGGGCGGCGATGTGCAGCCGCCCCTTGGCCAGCGAGCGCATGGCGGCGGCGAAGCCCTCGCCCTCGACCCCGCCGACGAGGTTCTCGGCCGGGACGGCGACGTCGGTGAAGAACAGCTCGGAGGTGGTGGCTCCGCGCTGACCCATCTTGGCGTCCTTGGGCCCGATCTCGATGCCCTCGGTGCGGGCGTCGACGGCGAAGACGGAGATGCCCTTGGTGCCGGACGTCGCCTCGTCGGTGCGGGCGAAGACCATGAACAGGTCGGCGTCCGGGGCGTTGGTGATGAACCGCTTCTGGCCGTTGATCACGTAGCCGTCGTCGGTGCGCACCGCCCGGGTCCGGATCCCGCTCGGGTCGGAGCCGGCCTCGGGCTCGGTCAGCGCGAAGGAGGCCACCATCTCGCCCGACGCCAGGGCCGGCAGGAAGCGCTTCTTCTGCTCCTCGGTGCCGAAGTTGACCAGCACCTGCCCGGCGATGCCGTTGTTGGTGCCGAACATCGAGCGGAACGAGGGGCTGGTCCAGCCGACCTCGATGGCCAGGCGCACCTCCTCGGACATGGTGAAGCCGAGGCCGCCGTACTCCTCGGGGATGGCGTAGCCGAAGAGGCCCATCGCAGCCGCCTGCTCGCGGATCCGGTCCGGGATCCGGTCGGTCTCCTCGATCTCCTCCTCGGCCGGGACCACCTCGCGCCGGACGAACGTGCGGACGGCGTCGAGGACTGCGGCGAACTCTTCGGTCTCCATGGGTTTTCCTCTGCTGGATCTCTGGTGGGAAGGGGTGGGGAACGGTCGGACGGTCGGCGCGGCTCAGCCGGCGGCCGGAGCGGGCTCGGCGACCTGGGCGGCCCCGGACTCGCGGAGGCGCTCGATCTCCTCCGGCGCCAGGCCGAGCTCGGCGAGGACCGCGGCGGTGTGCTCGCCGAGGTCCGGGACGGCGCCCATCGGCAGCTCGACGTCGCGGAAGGTGGTGGGCGGGAGCAGCGCGCGCAGCGGGCCGACGGGGCTGTCGATCTCGCGCCAGCGGTCGCGCGCGGAGAGCTGCGGGTGGTCGATCAGGCCCTGCATGTCGTTGAGCTGGGCGGCCGGCACGCCGGCGGCCGCGAGGCGGGCGTCGAGCTCGGCGGTGGTCCACTGCGCGGTGAGCTCGCCGACCAGGCGGTCGCACTCGGCCCGGTTGCGCACCCGGGCGACGTTCGTGGCCAGGTCGGGGTGGTCGGCCAGGTCGGGACGCTCCAGCACGCTGGTCAGCGCCACCCAGCCGCGGTCGTTCTGCACGCCGATCAGGATCTGGCCGTCGCTGGTGGGGAAGGCGTCGTACGGCGCGATCGAGGCGTGGCTCAGGCCCATCCGCGGGATCTGGCGACCGGCGTACATCTGCATGTACATCGGGTGCCCGAGCCACTCCGCGGTGGCGTCGAACATGGAGACGTCGACCACCGCCCCCTCGCCGGTGCGGGCCCGGCGCAGCAGCGCCGCGAGCACGGACTGGGCGGTGTAGAGGCCGGCGGCGATGTCGGCGCTCGGCACACCGGTCTTGGTGGCGGTCTCCGGGGTGCCGGTGACCGAGATCAGCCCGGCCTCGGCCTGGATCAGCATGTCGTAGGCCTTCCGGTCGCGTCGGGGGCCGTCGGTGCCGTAGCCGGAGATGTTGACCACGACCAGACCAGGGTTCTCCGCGCGCAGCTGGTCGCCGTCGAGGCCGAGCCGGGCGACGGCACCAGGCGCGGAGTTCTGCACGAAGACGTCGGCGCCGGCAATCAGCCGCTTGGCGGCCGCCAGGCCGGCGGGGTCCTTGAGGTCGAGCGCGACAGACTCCTTGCCCCGGTTGAGCCAGACGAAGTGCGAGGCGAGCCCCTGCACGGCGTGGTCGTAGTTCCGGGCGAAGTCGCCCTCGCCGACGCGCTCGATCTTGATCACGCGGGCGCCGAGGTCGGCGAGGTGGCGGGTGGCGAGCGGGGCCGCCACGGCCTGCTCCAGGGCGACGACGGTGGTGCCCGCCAGGGGAAGCATCGAGTCAGCGGTGTGAGCCATGTCGCAACCATGACCCGGCGTATTGGGCCGCGTCCAATACCTAATCCCGTGGTCATTGTGCCGCATGAGGCATCAATCATGGTAGGAAGAGGCATGGAGTTTCACCACCTGCGCGCGTTCCTGGCGGTCGCCGAAGAGCTGCACTTCGGTCGCGCGGCGGAGCGGATGCACATGGCCCAGCCCCCGCTCAGCCGGATGATCAAGCAGCTGGAGAAGGACCTCGGCGCCCAGCTCTTCGACCGGACCACCCGCAGCGTGCGGCTGACCACGGCGGGCGAGGCGCTGCTGGAGCCCGCCGTCCAGGTGCTCGAGGCCGCGAAGGTCGCGCGCTCGGCGGTGCGAGCGGCCGGGCTCGGCGAGACCGGTCGGGTGCGGGTGGGCTTCGCCGGCCCGTCCTCGCACATGCTGATCAGCCACCTCGCCCGCCTGGTCCGCGAGCGCCACCCCGGCATCGAGCTCAGCATGCAGTCGGTCACCTATGCCTACGAGGGCCTGCGGGCGGTGATGGACGGCGAGATGGACCTGGCCTTCGTGCGCTTCGCGGTCCAGCCCGCCGGGATCGTCTCCCGGGCGGTGGCGAAGGAGCACTACGTCCTGGCCGTGCCCGCCTGGCACCCGCTCGCCCAGCGGGACGAGGTGAGCCTGGCCGACTGCCGCGACGAGCCGTTCGTCGCGCTTCCGGCCGACCCCGGGTCGAGCGTGCGCGACGCGTTCGTGCACTCCTGCCACGAGGCGGGCTTCGCGCCGGACATCGTCCAGGTCGCGCCGGACTCCTGGACCGCGGTCGCCCTGGTGGCGGCCGGGGTCGGGCTCACCTTCACCGTGGACACCGCGGTCTCCAACATGCTCGCCGAGGGGATCGTCAGCGTCCCGCTGGTCGAGGGGCGCGAGCCCGTCTACGGCCGGCTCGCGTGGCGCGCGGCCGACGACAACCCGGCGCTGCAGGCGGTGCTCCGTGCCTCCCAGGAGGCGCTGCCCACTCCGGCCGGCGCCCCGGACGCTCCTCGGGCGGGCTGATCCCGGCTCAGGCCAGGCGGACCAGGCCCACCTGGCCGGCGGTGACCACGTGCCGGCCGGCCTGGTCGTAGATCTGGCCCTGCCCCAGGGTGCGCCCGTGCGCCACGGCCTGGACGTCGCTGTCGAACTGGTGCCACTGGCTCAGGTCGGGGTGGGCGTGCCAGGTCAAGGTGTGGGTCAGGCTGAGGATCCGGCTCCCCGGCGCGTGCCGTCGCGACCCGAGCGCCCGGAAGGCGCCCTCGAGGATGCTCATGTCGGTGACGTACGCGATCAGCGCGGCGTGCACCACGGGGTCGCTCGGCAGTGGTCCGGTGGCGCGTACCCAGGCGGACTGGTGGTCCTGGGCGGGGGCCTGGTCGACGTACGGCGGGGCCTCGGTGTGGCGGAAGTGCACCGGCCGCTCGGCGCGCCACCAGCGGGGGATCCGCTCGTCGTCGCCGAACCGGTCCACGAGGTCCGGGAGCTCGTCCGGGCCGGGGGCCGGCCGGGGGACGGCCGGGCGGTGGTCGGCCAGGTCCTCGCGGATCGCGCCCCAGCGCGAGACGGCGGTGAACCGCTCCGTCCCGTCGGGAGCGACCAGGGTGGTGCGCCGGGTGGTCAGGCTCGGGGCCTCGGAGACCCGGTCGACCCGCCAGCGCAGCGGCTCGTCGGTCGGGACCCCGGCGACGAAGTCGGCCTGCAGGGTGAACGGGCGGTGGTGCTCGGGCACCGACCGGCCGGCGGCGACGACCGCCTGGGCCAGGAGCAGTCCGCCGAAGACGCGGTCCTCGGGGTGTGGCTGGGGGTGGCCCACGGCGTGGCCGTCCTCCTCGGAGAGGTCGAGCAGGTCGAGCAGCTCGGCGAGGGTGACGGCGGTGCTGGCGGTCTTCACGGGGGTGTCCTTCCGGAGGGAGGTGGGCTGTGTCACCCTATTGAGACATCAGTCCGGACCGATAGCGCCCCTCTGATACCGCCTCGACATCAATAGTCTCGTCACAAAGTATTGGATATATGTGACGTAAGTGACGCAGAGTGACCTGAGACACACGGGCCCGGACGGGCCCATGACGAAGGGAACTGTCATGAGGAAGCCTGTTATCCGGGCCGGTCTGGCCACGGTCGCCGCGCTCGCGCTCTCCGCGTGCGGCGGCGCGGAGGTGACCGAGGGGATGCCCGACCAGATCGTCTGGAGCACCTACGGCACGGGCACCTCGACGTACGCCGACGTGGCGGCGGTCGCGGATGCGATCACCTCCAACGAGGGCACCAGCGTCCGGGTCATCACCTCCGACACCGCGGTCGGCCGCCTCACCCCGCTCCGCGAGGAGCAGGCGACGATGGCGCGCACCGGTGACGAGTACATCTTCGGCTTCGAGGGCGACTACGACTTCGCGACCAAGGACTGGGGTCCGCAGGACCTGCGCGTGATCTGGGCGCCGGTCGCCCCGCACGGGCTGATGGTCAAGGACAACTCGGGCATCGAGACCTTCGAGGACCTCAAGGGCAAGAAGTTCCCGCGGATCACCGCCAACCCCTCGGTCAACAACAAGCTCGAGGCGTTCCTCGCCTACGGCGGCCTGACCTGGGACGACGTCAACGTCGTCGAGATCGGCTACAGCGACCAGCCGGGCGCGCTGCAGAACGGCAAGCTCGACGTGCTGTTCCAGCAGGTCTACGGCTCCTCGCTCTACGAGCTCGAGTCCGCCTTCCCCGTCCGCTGGCTGAGCATGGACGACACCTCGGAGGAGAAGGTCGCCGCCGTCGAGGAGATCGCGCCCTCGACCGAGATCGGCGAGTTCACCGGGGCCCCCGGTCTCGAGGACGGGGAGAGCGCGATGGGCATGCTCTACACCGTCCCCGTGGTGACCTACGCGGACGCCGACGAGGAGACCGTGCGCGCCATCGTCGCGGCGATCGACGACAACTACGACGCCTACAAGGACTCCACCGCCACCACCGCGGCCTGGAACCTGGACCAGGTGCAGGCGGGCCCGCGCGAGGTCCCGTTCCACCCCGGCCTCATCTCCTACCTGGAGGAGAACGACGCGTGGTCCGAGGAGGCCGCCGCGCAGCAGGAGAAGCTGCTGGCGCGCGCCGACGAGCTCGACGAGCAGTGGAAGGCGTTCCTCGAGGCCGAGGGCGGCGACGACAACATGCACGACGCCTGGGTGGCCTGGAAGAACGAGAACATGGAGTCCTGATGAGCCAGACCGACGTCCTCGTCGACGCCGAGGAGGAGCACGGCTCCGTCCTGAGGTGTCGTGGGATCTGGCGCTGGGTGGTGATCGGGCTGACGCTTGCCGGCGTCGCGATCACCATCAGCCAGGTCTTCTACTGGAACCCGTTCGGCAGCGGCATGCTGCGCAACACGTTCCTCTACTTCGTGCTTGCCTGCTTCCTGCCGATCGTCTTCCTGGCCTTCCCGATGCGCCCGGCGCAGCATGACCGGGTGCCGTGGTACGACGCCCTGATCGCCGCGGTGGCGCTGGCCGTCCCGGCCTGGTTCGGCCTCAACGCCGAGAACATCATCAACGAGGGCTGGGACTACGGCGGTCCGACCACGGCGCTCGTGGCCTCCTTCGTGCTGTGGGCGGTGGTGCTCGAGGCGCTGCGCCGCACGGCCGGGCTGGTGGTCACGCTGATCGCGGGGGCCTTCTCCGTCTACCCGCTGTTCGCCTCGCAGATGCCGCTGGACTTCCTCACCGGCATCCAGTTCGACCTCGAGGGCACCGCCCGGATGCACGCCATGGGCGTGGACTCCATCCTCGGCCTCCCGCTGCAGACCGCGGCCGGGATCCTGGTCGGGTTCCTGCTCTTCGGCGTGGTGCTCCAGTCCGTCGGTGGCGGCGCGTTCTTCCACGACCTCGCCCAGTCGATGCTCGGCACTCGCCGCGGCGGCTCGGCCAAGGTCGCGGTGGTCAGCTCGGCCAGCATGGGCATGATGAGCGGCAGCGCCGTCTCCAACGTGCTCACCACCGGCCCCCTGACCATCCCCGCGATGAAGCGCAGCGGGTTCTCCGGCGAGTACGCCGCCGGCGTCGAGGCGACCGCCTCGTCGGGTGGCTCCATCACCCCGCCGATCATGGGTACCGCGGCGTTCCTGATGGTCTCGTTCGTCGGCGTGCCCTACAGCGAGATCGCGCTGGCCGCGGCCATCCCCGCGCTGCTCTACTACATCGGCATCTTCACCCAGGTCGACGCCTACTCGGCGCGGCGCGGGCTGCGGGGGCTCAAGCGCTCCGAGCTGCCGCGGTTCTTCACCACCCTGCTGCACGGCTGGCCCTACGTCACGGCCCTCGCCGCCCTGACCTTCCTGCTGGTCGTCTACCGCCGCGAGGCGCAGGCGCCGTTCATCATCGCCGCGGCCCTGCTCGTCTACACGATGCTGCGGCCCACGGACCGGCTCGGTCCTCGCGGCGTCGCGGACGTGGTCTTCAAGGCCGGCCGCACGATCGGCGAGATCCTCGGCATCATCGCCGGCGTCGGGCTGATCATCGGTGGCCTGTCGATGACCGGTGTCTCGCTCTCCCTGGCCCGCGAGCTGGTGAGCGCGGTCGGCGGCAGCGTGGTGCTGATCCTGATCGCCGGCGCGGTCACCTCGTTCGTCCTGGGCATGGGCATGACGGTCTCGGCGGTCTACGTGCTGCTGGCGATCGTGATGGCTCCCGCGCTGGTCACGCTGGGCATCGACCCGATCGCGGCGCACCTGTTCGTCATCTACTGGGCGACCGTCTCCTACATCACCCCACCAGTGGCGCTGGCCTCGTTCGCGGCCGCCGGCATCGCCGGCACGAAGCCGATGAAGACGAGCCTGACCGCGATGCGGCTGGGCATGGTCAAGTACGTCATCCCCTTCTGCTTCGCGGCCAACCCGGCGCTGGTGGCCCAGGGGACGGCGAGCGAGATCGCGGTGACGCTGGTCTTCGCGATCGTGGGCGTGTTCGTGATGGCCTGTGCGTTCGAGGGCTACGCCATCGGCCTGGAGCGGCACCTGCACCCGGTGACCCGGATCATCGGCGTGCCGGCCGGTGCGCTGATCCTGGCGCCCGAGGTGACCAGCAGCCTGATCGGTCTGGCCGTCGTGGTGGTGCTCGCCGTGGTCACCAAGGTGCTGCCGCCCCGGGACGGGACGCCCCGCAAGGAGGCGGATGCCCCGGACGCGGAGCCCAACCCGGCCGACGCGGTGACCGCCTCGTGAGCGAGGTGAAGGTCCGCGGGCTCGAGGAGGCCGTCGCCGAGCACGTCGAGGACGGGATGACCGTGGCCCTGGAGGGCTTCGGTCACCTCATCCCCTTCGCGGCGGGGCACGAGATCATCCGGCAGGGTCGGCGCGACCTGACCCTGTGCCGGATGACCCCGGACATCATCGCCGACCAGCTGATCGCGGCGGGGTGCGTGCGCAAGCTCGTCGCGTCGTTCTTCGCCAGTGGCTCGGCGGGCTCGCTGCACGAGCTGCGCCGACGGATCGAGCGGGCCGACCCGGAGCCGCTCGAGGTGGAGGAGTACAGCCACTACGGCATGTACGGCCGCTACCAGGCGGCTGCGGCGGGGCTGCCGTTCTTCCCCCTGAAGTCCTACGCGGGCAGCGACCTGCCGGCGCTGAACCCGCGGATCCGCAAGGTCGCCGACCCGTACGGCGGGCCCGACGTGCACGTCGTCCCGGCGCTGTCGCCGGACGTCACGGTGGTCCACGCCCAGCGTGCGGACCGCCTCGGCAACGTGCAGGTCTGGGGGATCGTCGGCGCCCTGCAGGAGGTCGCCTACGCGGCGAAGAAGGTGATCGTGACGGTGGAGGAGATCGTGGACGACGAGGTCGTCCGCTCCGACCCCAACCGCACGCTGATCCCCGCGCACGCGGTCGACGCGGTGGTGCACTGCCCCGGTGGCGCCCACCCGTCGTACGTGCAGGGCTACTACGACCGGGACAACGCCTTCTACCGGGAGTGGACCCCGATCAGCCGGGACCCGCAGCTGCTGCGGTCCTGGCTCCAGGAGTGGGTCCACGACCTGCCCGACCGGGCGGCCTACCTCGACCGGCTGGGCGAGGAGCGCTGGCAGGGCAACAGCGTCGGCGAGCGTCTCTCCGGCCAGGTCGACTACGGACGGAGGTCCTGATGAGCCAGGCAGCGAGCACAGGTACCGAGGCCCCGGAGGTCGGGCCGGCCGGGATCACCGTGTCCAGCACGGAGTTCCTGGCCACGGTCGCGGCACGCGAGCTGGCGGGCAAGCGCCGGGTCTTCGCCGGGGTGGGCCTGCCCACCCTGGCCGTGGACCTGGCCCGCCGCACGGTGGACCCGGACATCGGCCTGGTCTACGAGTCGGGAGTCTGCGGCGCGCACCCCGAGGGGATGGCCGAGGGGATCGCGGACTCGGTCCTGGTCTCCGGGGCCGAGGCGGTGGTCAACCTCCAGGCGCTCTTCGGCTACGTCCTCCAGGGCGGGCACGTCGACGTCGGCTTCCTCGGCGCCGCGCAGGTGGACCGCTGGGGGAGCCTGAACACGAGCGTCATCGGCGACTGGCAGCGCCCCACGGTGCGGCTCCCCGGCTCCGGCGGCGCGGCCGACATCATGCCGAACGCGCGCGAGTGCATCACCGTGCTCCGCCGCCACGACCCGGGTGCGTTCCCCGCCGAGCTGGACTTCTGCACCTCGCCCAGCCCGGTGCGGGCCCGCGACCTGGACCCGCGCGCGGTGCCGCCCGGCCACGGGGTCTCCACGGTGATCACCCCGCTGGCGGTGCTGCGCCGCCCCGACCGGTTCGGCGAGCTCGAGGTGGCCCAGGTCCATCCCGGGGTGAGCGTGGAGCAGGTCCGTGCCGCCACGGGCTGGGACCTGGCGGTGGCCGACGAGGTGACCGTGACCCCGTGGCCCACTGAGGAGGACGTCCGGCTGCTGCGCGAGGAGATCGACACCGTCCGGCTCTACCTGCGGTGACCCCGGCGATGAGGACCCCGGTGGCGCCCGAGGAACCGGGCCGGGCGGCCTACGTGGTGCTCCTGGCGTGCACCACCCTGGGCACCCTGTCGAGCACCCTGATCACCTCGCCGATCAACCAGATCGCCGACGGGCTGGAGGCGGGCCCCCGCGAGATCGTCTTCGCGGTGGCCGCCTTCACCCTCGCGATGGTGGTCGCCGCCCCGCTCGCGGGCTGGCTGTGCGAGCGCCTAGGACCCCGCCGCTTCCTGGTCGCCTCGCTCGGGCTGATGGTCGCGGCCGGGATCGGCGCGGCGCTGAGCCCCGACCTGCTGACGCTGGTCGGGATGCGGGCCCTGCAGGGTCTCGCCTGCTCGGCGATCCCGCCGGCGGTCCAGCAGACGCTGGGGTTCTTCTGGGTCCACAACCGCGCCCGGGTGATGGCCACCTGGGCGTCGGCGATCGGCGTGGGCCAGGCACTCGGCCCGCCGATCGGGGGCCTGGTGGCGGACCTGGTCGGGTGGCGCGGGGTCTTCGTCACCCACGCTGCGCTGGCCGGCCTGCTGGCCGTGCTCCTGCTGCGCGTGGTGCCGGCCGCTCCCGCCGGGCGGCCGCCGATGCACGTCACCGGCATGCTGACGCTGGTGGTGGGTGCGGGCGGCCTCGTCGGGGCGCTGACCGTCGTCGGTCAGGGCGGTGCCCTGGTCACGACCCTGGCGCTGGCCGCAGTCGGGCTGGTCGGGGTGCTGGTGCACCTGATGATCGCCCGGCGCAGCAGCCGCGCCCTGGTCGAGCCCCGCCTGCTTCGCGAGCCCCGCTACTTCCGCAGCACGGTGGCGGCCGGGTCCGTGATGTCGATCCTGGGCATGTTCATCGTGGCCACGCCCCTGGAGCTGGGACGCGCCTTCGGCCTCTCGCCCGGCCGGATCGGCGCGATCACGGTGGCGCTGGCCGCCTCGATGGCGATCTTCGCCCCGGTCTCCTCGCGGATCGGCGAGCGGATCACTCCGCGACGGGTGATGCACGCCGGTCTGGCCGTGCTGGTCTGCACGCCGCTGCTGGTCCCGCCGGCGCTGGCGCTGGAGGGTTCCACCGCGCCCCTGGTGGCGGCGTTCGCCGTGCTGGCGCTGAGCGGTTGCGCCATCGGGGCGGTGCAGTCGGTGGCGGCGCTGGGGGCGATGCGCAGCCCCGCGTCGCGCAACGGCACCGCGATGGGCATCCACAACATGGTCCGCTTCTCCGGGCTCGCGGCCGGCTACGCGTGGGTGGCGCTGAGCTATCCCACCGGGCACCTGATGTTGGTCTTCGCCGGCCCCGCGACGCTGGCCGCGCTGACCTTGGCGGTCGTCCTGGTCGGGCCGCCGGCCGCCCCGGTGGTCGACACGGCCCCGACGCTCGGCACCGGTCCCGGCTCGCCGGCGGTGGGCACGTGAGTGCCGGGCGCGGCTCAGTCCTCCGTGCTCACCGCGAGGTCCGCGTGGTCGACCAGGAGCTGGCCGGCGTGGATGATGTGCTCCTCCATGGCCCGGCGAGCGCCCTCGGCGTCCCGGGCGCGGATCGCGTCGAGCAGCCCGGCGTGGTCGTGCCGCGAGGCGTCCGGCCAGCCGCCGATGCGGTGGTAGAACCGGTTGGGCACGTAGCGGGTGGCCGCCCGCAGGAACCACGCCAGCTTGGGGGATCGGGCGGCCAGGTTGATGGTGCGGTGGAAGGCGTGGTTGCTCCGCTCGACCTCGTCGAGCTCGCCGGCCTCCAGGGCACGGGTGATCGTGGCCTGCAGCTCCTCGAGCTCCGCGACCTCGGCCGGCGTCAGGCGCGTGGTGGCGCGCGCGGCGAGCTCGCCAGCGAGCCGGGCCTGGACCCAGAACAGGTCGCGCACGTCGTCCTCGGTGAGCTCGGCGACCACGAAGCCCCGGCGCGGTGCGAGCTCGAGGAAACCCTCGCCGCGCAGCGCGAGCAGGCCCTCGCGCACCGGGGTCACGGACATCTCCAGCTGCTCGGCGACCCGGTCGACCCGGACGAACTCGCCTGCCCGGAGCTGGCCGGTGAGGACGAGCTCACGCACGTAGGCCGCGGCCTCGTCACTCAGCTGGGGTCTTCCCATTCCTGCTCCTCGGGTCGTCGCCGTCTCACGGCCGGAGCACCAATGTAGGCTCTGCGGACGTGCATGCATAATATATTCTATTTCCACAGGACGCAGAGCGTTGGAGGAATCGTGCGGAGGAGCAGGGGATGAGTGCAGGACAGGACCAGGCGGCCGGGCCGCTGGCGGGGCTGCGGGTCGTCGAGCTGTCGAGCTTCGTCGCGACCCCGCTGGCCGGGCTGACCCTGGCCCAGCTCGGGGCGGACGTCATCCGGGTCGAGCCGCTCGGCGGCGGCCCGGACCGCGGTCGCTGGCCCCTGGCGCCCTCGGGGACGAGCCTCTACTGGAGCGGCCTCAACCGCGGCAAGCGGGCCCTGGAGGTCAACCTCGCCGACCCCGCCGGGCGTGCGCTGGTCGCCGACCTGGTGGTGGAGGGCGACGGGATCCTGGTCGCCAACAACGAGCGCTGGGCCGACCTCGGCCACCAGGCGCTCTCCGAGCGCCGCAGCGACGTCATCCACGTCCTGCTCACCGGTCGCCGCGACGGCGGCACCGCAGTCGACTACACCGTGCAGGCCGGGACGGGATTCCCCCTGGTCACCGGTCCCGCCGGGCACGCCGCGCCGGTCAACCACGTGCTCCCGGCCTGGGACGTGGCCGCCGGGCTCTACCTGGCCGCCGGCCTGCTCGCCGCAGAGCGGCACCGCGCCCGCACCGGGCTGGGCAGCGCCGTCCGGGTCGCCCTGGAGGACGTCGCCCTCGCCCTGGCCGGCAACCTGGGCTACCTGGCCGAGGCCCAGCTGGGCGGTGACCGGGTCCGCGAGGGCAACGACGTGCACGGCACCTTCGGCACCGACCTGACCACCGCCGACGGGGTGCGGTTCATGTTCGTGGCTCTCACCCCCCGGCAGTGGAGAGACCTGCTGGAGATGACCGGGCTCGGCGACGTGGTGGCCGGCCTGGAGAAGGCGCTGGACGCCGACTTCGCCGACGAGGGGGACCGCTACCGGCACCGTGCGGCCCTCTTCGGGCTGCTGGGGTCCTGGGTCTCCACCCGGTCCTGGGCGGAGGTCTCGGAGGCGCTCTCGCGCACCCGCATCCTGTGGTCGCCGTACCGCAGCTTCGCCGACCTGGCCGCCCACGACGCGGCCGAGCTGCGCGCCCACCCGCTCTTCGCCACCGTCGACCAGCCCGGGGTCGGCCCCTACCTGGCCCCCGGCTCCCCGATCGACGTCGCCGGCGCCCCGGCCAGCAGCGCCCGCGCCCCGCAGGTCGGCGAGCACAACGCCGAGCTGCTCGCCGAGCGCCTGGGCCTGCCGCCGGAGCGGATGGCGGCGCTGATGGCCGACGGCGTGGTCCGCGACCGCCAGGAGGTGGAGGCGTGAGCGCCCACGCGCCCGTCGTTGCGGCCACCGCGGCGACCCTGCTCTTCGTGCCGGGCGACCGCCCCGAGCGGTTCGCCAAGGCCGTCGCCGCCGGCGCCGACCTGGTGGTCCTGGACCTGGAGGACGCCGTCGCGAGCGCCGACAAGGCCGCCGCCCGCGTCGCGGTGACGGACTGGCTGGCCACCGCGACCGGGGCCTGCGCGGTCCGTATCAACGCCGACCCGGCCGAGCGGGCGGCCGACGTGGCCGCGCTCGCCGCACTCCCGGCGTCGACGCCGGTGACCGTGGTCGTGGCCAAGGCCGAGCAGCCCGGCGACCTCGCCGCGCTGCTCGCCGCCCTGCCCGCCGGCTCCACGGCCGTCGCGCTCGTGGAGACCGCGCGCGGCGTGCTCGCCGCCGCAGCCCTGGCCGAGGTCCCCGGCGTGGTCCGTCTGGCGATCGGCACCTTCGACCTCGCCGCCGAGCTCGGGATCGACCCCGAGGACGACGAGGCGCTCGCCCCCTCGCGGGGCGCGCTGGTGCTGGCGTCGGCGGCCGCCGGCCTGGCCGGGCCGGTCGACGGCGTCACCGGCGCCGTCGACGACGCCGAGCTGCTCACCGCCGACACCACCCGGTCCCGCCGCCGCGGGTTCGCCGGCAAGCTCTGCATCCACCCACGCCAGGTGCCCGTGGTCCGGGCCGGCTTCGCGCCCTCGGCGGCCGAGGTCGCCTGGGCCGAGCGGGTGCTCGCCTCCGCGCAGGACGGCGCACTCGCCGTCGTCGACGGACGCATGGTCGACAAGCCCGTGGTGGACCGGGCCCGACGGGTCCTGGCCGCCAGCAAGACTTCCGAGAACGAGGAGAAGCGATGACGACACGCAACGGCCTGAGCGCCGACGAGCAGGACATGGTCCGACTGGTGGCCGAGTTCGTGGACCAGCGCGTGCGCCCCCACGTGCGCGAGTACGAGGCCGACGACATCTACCCCGAGGCGTTCATCGAGGAGATGAAGGAGCTGGGCTTCTTCGGCCTCCTGGTCCCGGCCGAGCACGGCGGCGTGGACGTCAGCACCGCCTGCTTCGCCCGGGTCACCGAGGAGCTGGCCCGCGGCTGGATGAGCCTCGCCGGGGCGATCGGCGGCCACTCGGTCATCACCTACCTGATCCGCACCTTCGGCACCCCCGAGCAGCAGGCGCACTGGCTGCCCCGGATGGCCGACGGCAGCGTCCGCGCGACCATGGCGCTCACCGAGCCCAGCGGCGGCAGCGACCTGCAGGGGATGCGCACCTACGCCGTGCGCGACGGCGACGACTACGTGGTCCACGGCTCGAAGACCTGGATCTCCAACGCCCAGCACTCCGGGCTGATCGGCCTGCTGTGCAAGACCGACCGCGACGCCAAGCCGGCGCACACCGGGATGAGCGTCCTGCTGGTCGAGCCGGGGGAGGGGTTCAGCGTCTCCGGCAAGATCCCCAAGCTGGGCTACCGCGGAGTCGAGGCCTGCGAGCTGACCTTCGACGGGCTGCGCGTCCCCGCAAGCTCGGTGCTGGGCGGCGAGGCCGGCACCGGCTGGCAGCAGATGATGCGCGGTCTCGAGCTCGGCCGGATCCAGGTCGCGGCCCGGGCGGTCGGCGTCGCGCAGGCGGCGCTCAACGACGCGGTGACCTACGCCCAGCAGCGCGAGTCGTTCGGCAAGCCGATCTGGAAGCACCAGTCGGTGGGCAACCTGCTCGCCGACATGGCCACCCGGACCAAGGCCGCGGCCCTGATGACCGCCGACGCCGCCGAGCGCCTGGACTCCGGGCGCCGCGCCGACATGGAGGCCGGGATGGCCAAGCTCTTCGCCTCGGAGACCGCGATGCAGGTCGCCCTGGACGCGATGCGCGTCCACGGCGGCTACGGCTTCTCCAAGGAGTACGAGGTGGAGCGGTACTTCCGCGACGCCCCCCTGATGATCCTCGGCGAAGGCACCAACGAGGTGCAGCGCAACGTGATCGCCGCCCAGCTGGTCGCCCGCGACCGCAACCACGAAGGAGTCTGACCATGTCCCTGCTCGAGAACCGCACCGCCGTCGTCACCGGAGGCGCCCAGGGCATCGGCCTGGCCATCGCCCGCCTCTACGTCGAGCACGGCGCCAAGGTCGTCATCGGCGACCTCGACGAGGCCGCCGCCAAGGCCGCCGCCACCGAGCTCGGGAACGGCGCGGTCGGCGTGCGCTGCGACGTCGTCGACGCCGAGGAGGTCCAGGGCCTGGTGCAGACCGCGGTCGACTCCTTCGGCTCCCTCGACGTCTTCGTCAACAACGCCGGCATCACCCGCGACGCCACCATGCGCACCATGAGCGAGGAGGACTTCGACCTGGTGATCCAGGTCCACCTCAAGGGCACCTGGAACGGCACCCGGCTGGCCGCGGCCCGGATGCGCGAGCAGAAGTCCGGCGCGATCGTCAACATCTCCTCGCTCTCGGGCAAGGTCGGCATGGTCGGGCAGACCAACTACTCGGCCGCCAAGGCCGGCATCGTCGGGATGACCAAGGCCGCCGCCAAGGAGATGGCCCACCACGGCGTCCGGGTCAACGCGATCCAGCCGGGCCTGATCCGCTCGGCGATGACCGAGGCGATGCCGCAGAAGGCGTGGGACCAGAAGATGGCCGAGATCCCGATGGGCCGCCCCGGCGAGCCCGACGAGGTCGCCTCGGTTGCGCTCTTCTACGGTTCCGACCTCTCCTCCTACATGACCGGCACCGTGGCCGAGGTGACCGGCGGACGGTTCATGTGACCGAGTCCCACGAGCCGTACGCCGGGCCGTCGTACGAGGGCTGGGAGCCGACGACCTCGGTGGTCACCGAGGTCGTCGCCCCCACCCCCGTGCAGGCGCTCGCCGCCCTGCTCGACGACGGGCGCGACGTCGGTCCGGGCGACCCCCTGCCCCCGCTGTGGCACTGGGTGGCGCTGCCCCGCTGGGCGGCCTCCTCGGTGCTCGGCGCGGACGGCCACCCGCGGACCGGATCGTTCCTGCCGCCGGTCGGCCTGCCCCGGCGGATGTTCGCCGGCGGCGAGGTCACCTGGCACCGGTCCCCGGCGGTGGGCGAGGAGGTCCGCAGCGAGTCGCGGGTGGTCTCGGTGACCGACAAGACGGGTCGCTCCGGACCGCTGGTGCTGGTGGTGGTCGAGTCCCGTGTGCTCGGCGCCGACGGCGGGCTGTGCCTCGTCGAGCGCCAGGACATCCTCTACCGCGAGGCCGGTGCCCGGTCCGGGACCGCCCCCGAGCCGCCGCTGGGCCAGGAGCCCAGCGGGCCTCCGCTGCGACGGGGCCCCGCCCCGGAGGACGGCTGGGACGTGGTCACCGACCCGACGGTGCTGATGCGGTTCAGCGCCGCCACCGCCAACGCGCACCGGATCCACTACGACTGGCCCTACGCCACCGGCGTCGAGGGATATCCCGGCCTCGTCGTGCACGGCCCGCTGATGACCCTGCTGCTGGCCGAGTCGCTGTGGCAGGCCGGCGAGCTGTCGGGCCCGGCGCGCCTGCAGCACCGCAACCGGGCGCCGCTCTTCTGCGGCCAGCCCGCCCGCATCACCCACGAGCACCACCCCTCCGGGGTCCTCTCGCTGCTCTCCGGAGCAGACGGAGCACCCCGGACCACCTTGGACGCACATCCCCTCGAGAAAGGCACGCACCATGCGTGAAGCAGTCATCTGTGAGCCGGTCCGCACCCCGATCGGCCGCTACGGGGGGATGTTCGCCTCCCTCACCGCCGTGGACCTGGGCGTCGCCGCGCTCCGGGGCCTGCTCGAGCGCTCCGGCCTCGACGGCACGGAGGTCGACGACGTGATCCTCGGCCACTGCAACGGCAACAGCGAGGCGCCGGCCATCGGCCGCGTCGTCGCCCTGGACGCCGGCCTCCCGGTGACCGTGCCCGGTCAGCACCTGGACCGTCGTTGCGGCTCGGGCCTGCAGGCGGTGCTCAACGCCGCCATGCAGGTGCAGACCGGGGCGATGGACCTGGTGGTCGCCGGTGGCACCGAGAGCATGAGCAACGCCTCGTTCTACTCCACCGACATGCGCTGGGGCGGCGCCCGCAGCGGCGTCACCATGCACGACAGCCTGGTCCGCGCGCGGTCCACGGCCGGCGGCCGGCACTACCCGGTGCCGGGCGGGATGCTGGAGACCGCGGAGAACCTGCGTCGTCAGTACTCGATCCCGCGCGAGGAGCAGGACGCTCTGGCGGTGCGGTCGCACCAGCGTGCCGTGGCCGCCCAGGAGTCCGGCGTGCTCGACGAGCAGATCGTCCCGGTCACCGTGCCGGGCCGCAAGGGCGAGTCGACCGTGGTGACGGTGGACGAGCACCCCCGCCCCGGCACCACGATGGAGTCGCTGGCGAAGCTCAAGCCGATCCTGGCGGGCTCCGACCCCGAGGCCACCGTCACCGCCGGCAACGCCAGCGGACAGAACGACGCGGCGTCGATGGCGATCGTGACCACCCCCGAGAACGCCGCGCGGCTGGGTCTCACCCCGCTCGTGCGCGTGGTCAGCTGGGGCGTCGCGGGCGTCGAGCCCAAGATCATGGGCATCGGCCCGGTGCCGGCCACCCAGGTCGCGCTCGACCGGGCGGGCCTCTCGCTGTCCGACATGGACCTGATCGAGCTCAACGAGGCGTTCGCCGCGCAGGCCCTCGCCGTGATGCGGGAGTGGAAGTTCACCGAGGCCGACCACGAGCGGACCAACGTGCACGGCTCGGGCATCTCGCTGGGCCACCCGGTGGGTGCCACCGGCGGCCGGATGCTGGCCACGCTGGCCCGCGAGCTCAAGCGCCGCGAGGCCCGCTACGGCCTGGAGACCATGTGCATCGGGGGCGGCCAGGGCCTGGCGGCGATCTTCGAGCGGGTCGCCTGATGCGCGTCCTGAACAGCATCGAGGAGATCGAGGCGGCGGTCGGGGAGCCCCTCGGCACCACCGAGTGGGTCACCATGGACCAGAAGATGGTGGACACGTTCGCCGACCTCACCGGGGACCACCAGTGGATCCACGTCGACCCCGAGCGGGCGGCGCAGTCCTCCTTCGGCGGGACGATCGTGCACGGTCTGCTGACCCTGGGGATGCTGCCCGGCTTCGGGCTGAAGATCTTCCGGATCGACGCGGGCAGTGCCCGGCTCAACTACGGGTCCGAGAAGGTCCGGTTCCCGGCGCCGCTGCGCACCGGCACCCGGGTCCGCGGCTCGGCCACCTTCGTCGCCGTCGACCCGGTGCCCTCGGGCACGCAGGTGAGGACCCGGTGGACGGTGGAGGCCGAGGGCAGCGAGCGGCCCGTCTGCGTGGCGGAGACGATCACCCTCGTCCTGCCCTGACCCCCTCCTTGGGGCCCGAGAGGGGCCGTCCCGGTGATCCCGGGACGGCCCCTCTCGGCTGTTCGCTCGCGCTGTCGGCTCAGAGCGCCGCGACCACGTGGTCGAGGCAGCGGGTCAGCTGCGCGACGTCCCCGGGGTCGACCGCGGGGTACATCGCGATCCGCAGCTGGTTGCGGCCCAGCTTGCGGTAGGGCTCGGTGTCGACCACGCCGTTGGCCCGCAGCACGGCCGCCAGCCGGGCGGCGTCCACCGACTCGTCGAAGTCGATGGTGGCGACCACCAGCGAGCGGTGCTCGGGGACCGCGACGTACGGCGAGGCGAACGACGAGGCCTCGGCCCAGTCGTAGAGGATCTGCGAGGAGGCGGTGGTGCGCTCGACCATCGCGGGCAGCCCGCCCTGGCCGTTCATCCAGTCCAGCTGCTCGGCCATCAGGAACAGCGCGGCGACCGACGGGGTGTTGTAGGTCTGGTCCTTCGCGGAGTTGTCGATCGCGGTGGGCAGGCTGAAGAACGCCGGCACGTACCGGTCGCTCGCCGCGATCTCCTCGGCCCGGGCCAGCGCCCGGGGCGACATGGTGGCCAGCCACAGCCCGCCGTCGGAGGCGAAGCACTTCTGCGGCGCGAAGTAGTAGACGTCGGTCTCGGTCAGGTCGACGGGGAGGCCGCCGGCGCCGGAGGTGGCGTCGACCAGGACCAGCGCGTCGTCGTCGGCGCCGGGGGGACGGCGTACGGGTGCCATCACACCGGTGGAGGTCTCGTTCTGCGCCCAGCAGTAGGCGTCGATCCCCTCCTCCGCGACCGGCTCGGCGCGCGAACCCGGGTCGGCGGAGATCACGCTCGGGTCGGCCAGCCACGGCGCGGCCTGCACCGAGGCGGCGCACTTGGCGGTGAACTCCCCGAAGACCAGGTGCTGGCTGCGCTCGCGCACCAGCCCGAAGGCGGCGATGTCCCAGAAGGCGGTGGCGCCGCCGTTGCCGAGCACCACCTCGTAGCCCTCGGGCAGGTCGAGCAGCGCGGCGAGCCCCTCGCGGACCCGTCCCACCACCCGGCGGACCGGCGCCTGCCGGTGCGAGGTGCCCAGCAGTCCGGAGCCGGTGGCCGCCAGCGCGTCCAGGTGGCCGGTCTGGATCTTGGAGGGGCCGGAGCCGAACCGGCCGTCCGCCGGGAGCAGCTCGGTCGGGATCCTGATCGCGTCCTCGACGGTGTGGTTCACCGGCATCCTCTCGCTCTGAGCAACGTGCCTATTGTGTCACCCGGTCCGGCTGCCCGACGCCCGACCGCCCGACGAACGGAATCGATGAGGAACCGCCCATGACCACCGCCCTGCCCGCCGCCCTCAGGTTCGAGCGGCGTGCGCTGACCCACCCGGACGCCGTCCGGCTGATCGACGAGGTGCAGGCCGAGTACGTGGCGCTCTACGGCGGTCCGGACAGCGCCCCGATCGACGACACGGAGTTCGCCGGGGACGCCGGTCGGTTCTACGTGGGCTACCTGGGCGACGAGCCGGTGGCGATGGGGGCGTGGCGGCGGCTGGCCCGGGCGCCGTCCGACCAGCCCGAGCCCTGCGCGGAGGTGAAGCGGATGTACGTCGCCGCGGCGTACCGCCGCCGTGGCCTGGCCCGCCAGGTGCTCGCGCTGCTCGAGCGCGAGGCTGCGGCCGCCGGCACCCGGAGCCTGGTCCTCGAGACCGGGCTGCGCCAGCCCGAGGCGATGCGGCTCTACGAGTCCTGCGGGTACCGGCCGATCCCGAACTACGGCCACTACCGCGACTCCGGGCTGTCCCGGTGCTTCGGCAAGACGCTCGGTCCAGCCGACACGCCGTAGGTCGCGGCGGTTTCTCGGGTTTTTCCGTCGTACGCCGGACAGCGCCCGCGCGCCGGACGTAGCGTCGCGCACGTGATCGGAGGAACTCGGGGAGGACGGCTCACGACCGGCAGGGGAGTGACCGCACGAGGTGTCGTGGGGGCACTGCTCGTGCTGCTCCTGGCCGTGGCGGGAACGGCGCCGGGCCCCGCCCAGGCCGGTCCGGCGCCCGATCCCACGAGTCGGGCCAAGGCCCGGGTGCCGGTGCTCAGCGCGGCCTTGGTCTTCTCCTCCGCCGTCGAGGCCTACGCCGGCTACCAGCCGCAGACCCGCTGCCGGCGCAAGCCCAAGCCCGGGGTGCTGATGCTCGCCCAGGCGCTCGTGGCGCGGGGCGGCTCAGCCGGCCCGATCGCCCGCAGCTGTGCCGGCTCCTCGGTCTCCGAGCACAAGGAGGCGCGCGCCTTCGACTGGATGCTGGACGCCCGCAGGCCCGCGGACAAGGCGGTGGCCGACGCGTTCCTGGCCGAGCTCTTCGCGCCCGACGCGCTGGGCAACCCGCACGCGCTGGCCCGCCGGATGGGCGTCATGTACGTGATCTGGGACGACACGATGTACGCCGCCTACCGCGGCTTCGAGCCCAGGCCCTACCTGTCCTCCTCCTGCCGCCGCAAGCGCGGCTGCTCGCCCACCCTGCGGCACCGCGACCACGTGCACGTCTCGCTCACCCGCCAGGGGGCCCGGGGGAAGACCAGCTGGTACGTGGAGCAGCCTGCCGGCTGACGCCGACGGGCTGCTGCGGTCCTGCTGACGCTCTGCTACTCGTCGTCGTCGACGACGTGCATCGCGGCCTCCTCGGCGCTGGCGCCCGCGCCGTCGATGCCGACGTCCTCGCCGACCAGGTCCTTCTCGGTGTCCTCACCGATGCCGCGGTCGGGGTCGACCAGCCGGCCGGCCCGCTCGCTGCCCACCTCGCCGTCGTCGACGTCCTCCGCCGACTCGGCCTCGGCGGCCGCCTCGTAGGGGTCGGGCTCCGGGACCTCCTGGGCGACCCGCTGGTCCAGGGTCTCCCCGGTCGCCTCCTCGTACGGCGTGTTGCCGAACCGCTGAGCGGCCGACCACTTCTCCGGCGGGGAGTAGCCCTCGTCCAGGGGGTCGGGCAGGCCACGGTCACTGACCAGGCTGTCGCCGTCGCCCTGCGGCTGGTCCTCGTCGTCCACGCTGTAGCCGTGGTAGAGCTCGCCGTTGGCGTCACCTGAGTCGTCCACCGCGGGGTCGGTACCGATCTCGGTGGGGACGTCGGGCTGCTCGGTCATGGCGGACTCCTTGTTGTTTCTCTCGGGTGTTCTCTCGCGAATGCGTCCCTCGCCTCGTACCCAATCGGGGGCGACGGATTCGGGGATCCGGGTGCGGGTGAAATGCAGGACAGCCGCACCCTCACGAGGGTGCGGCTGTCCTGGAGCTGCTCAGCGGGACGGCTCAGGCGGACCAGTCGGGGTTCCAGCCCTCGATCGCCGAGGCGGGGCGCGCCTGCGGCCCGGTGTAGATCGCGGACGGCCGGATCAGCCGGCCGGTGCGCTTCTGCTCCAGGATGTGCGCCGACCAGCCACCCGTGCGGGCGCAGGTGAACATCGAGGTGAACATGTGGGCCGGCACCTCGGCGAAGTCCAGGACGATGGCGGCCCAGAACTCGACGTTGGTCTCCAGCACCCGGTCGGGGCGACGCTCGCGCAGCTCGGCCAGGGCCGCCTTCTCCAGCGCCTCGGCGACCTCGTAGCGCGGTGCGGACAGCTCGCGGGCCGTCCGGCGCAGGACGCGGGCACGCGGGTCCTCGGCGCGGTAGACGCGGTGGCCGAAGCCCATCAGGCGCTCGCCGTCGTCGAGCAGCTTCTTGACGTAGGCCCGGGCGTCGCCGGTCTTCTCCACGTCCTCGATCATCCCCAGCACCCGCGAGGGGGCGCCGCCGTGCAGCGGGCCGCTCATCGCGCCGATCGCGCCGGAGAAAGCGGCCGCCACGTCGGCGCCGGTGGAGGTGATCACCCGCGCGGTGAAGGTGGAGGCGTTCATGCCGTGCTCGGCCGCCGAGGACCAGTAGGCGTCGATCGCCTTGACGTGCTTCGGGTCGGCCTCGCCCTTCCACCGCAGCAGGAACTTCTCCGCCAGGGTGCGGCCCTCGTCGACGACCCTCTGGGTGACGACCGGACGGTGCAGGCCGCGCGCCGACTGGGCGGCGTACGAGAGCACCATCACCGCGACGCGGGCCAGGTCCTCGCGGGCCTGCTCGTCGCTGATGTCGTAGGTCTGGCCGAAGCCGAACGCGGGGGCGAGCATGGCGATGGCCGCCTGCACGTCGACCCGCACGTCGCCGGTGTGGACGGGGAGGTTGTAGGCCTCGGCCGGCGGCAGGCCCGGGGTGTAGGAGCCGTCGATCAGCAGTCCCCAGACGTTCTCGAAGGGGACGCGTCCGACGATCTCCTCGATGTCGACGCCACGGTAACGAAGGGCCGAGCCCTCCTTGTCAGGCTCAGCGATCTCGCTCTCGAAGGCGATGACGCCTTCGAGTCCGTGGTGCACCTCGGTCATGCGTCTTCGACTCCTTCGTCGGGGAATGTGTGTCAGGTCGCATTCTGCACCCCGAGCTGTTCCGGTGCGGCATCCGGCCGGTCTAGGGTCGCGCTCGTGGACAACCCTGCTGGTTCCCGCGACCCTGCCGAGGTCCTCGCCGCGCTTCGCTCGGAGTACGCCGAGCGCGGCCTCTCGGAGGAGGACGCCGGCCGCGACCCGCTGGCGCTCTTCCGGCGCTGGCTGCTCGAGGCGCTCGACTCGACCATGCACGAGCCGAACGCCATGGTGCTCTCCACCGTCTCGGTCGAGGGCGTGCCGTCGTCGCGGACGGTGCTGCTCAAGGGGTTCGACGAGCGCGGGTTCGTCTTCTTCACCAACCGCGGGTCGCGCAAGGGGATCGAGCTGGCCGCCAGCCCCGCGTGCGCGCTGCTCTTCGGCTGGCACCCGGTGGAGCGGCAGGTCCGCGTCACCGGCGAGGCGTGGGCGCTGCCGCCCGACGAGGTCGCGTCGTACTTCGCCACCCGCCCGCGCGGCGCCCAGCTGGGCGCCTGGGCCTCGCGGCAGTCCGAGCCGGTGACCTCCGTCGAGGAGCTGCACGAGGCGTACGCCGCCGCCGACGCCCGGTTCGCCGGGGAGCAGGTGCCGGTCCCGCCGTTGTGGGGCGGCTACCGGGTGCGCCCGGTGGCGATGGAGTTCTGGCAGGGCCGGCCGGGCCGGATGCACGACCGACTGGAGTACCGGCGCGGCACGGAGGACCCGGCCGTCTGGCACCGCCGACGCCTCTCTCCCTGACGCCTCGGGAGAACGAGAAAACCCCTTGGCCGGGGGCGCGGGCCGACCTAGCCTGGGAGGTACACGGGAAAGGAGGTGGTCCGAGAGATGAAGTCTTTCAGGATGCGTGAGGTGGCTGCGAGCTAGCAGCTAATCCACCGCAGTCACCCGACCCGCAGGCTCCGGCGCCATCCGGCCGGCCCCGGCTCCGCCAGGAGCAGCCTGCGGGTCGCCTGCGTCCGGGGCTCCGGCCACGTGAGACGCTGCCGCCCATGGGGGACGTGGGGCCGAGCGTGCTGTGGAGCTCGCTGGTGGAGCTGGGCTCCGACCTGGACGAGACCGAGGTCCTGCGCCGGACCGTCGAGGCCGCCTGTGCAGCCACCGGGGCGGGCCGCTGCCGGCTGGAGGTGCTGGCCGCCGACGGACGGGTCCTGCGGGTCCTCACCGAACGGGGCCGCTGGTCCACCCGGCCGCCGCGCAGCGCGGCGCCGGTCGAGCGGATCGTCGAGCAGGTCGTGGTCGACGGGGTGCCGGTGGCCCGGGTGGTCGGCTGGAACAAGCTCGGGGACGCCGCCTTCGACGACGACGACGCCGGACGGCTCGCCCTGGTGGCGCTGATGGCGGGCACCGCGCTGCGCCACACCCGGGTGCGGGTCGAGAGCGAGCGGCGCCGGCTCGGGCTGGAGGCGGCCCGCGAGGTCGCGCGTGCGCTCAGCTCCTCGGACTCCGGGGAGGACGTGCTCTCGGTGCTCAGCGGCTCGCTGCGCCGTGCCCTGGCCGCCACCGGCGTCGGCCTGCTGGTGCCGCACGCCACCGGCGTCCACGACATCCAGGCCATCGACGTGGGGCGGGGGTACCTGCCGCGCAGCCGGACCCTGTTCGCCCTGGCCGGCCCGCGGATCAAGGAGATCCTGCGGACGGGGGAGGAGCAGGTGCTCACCTTCGACGACGACCTGATCGCGGTCCTGCCGGTCGAGCCGAAGGCCGGGGGCAGGCACCTGCTGGGGGCCTGGTGGACGGGGCGGACCGAGCCGGTCTCGTCCGAGGAGCTCGCCCTGGTCCGGATGTTCGCCGACCAGGCCAGCATCGCGATGGACCAGGCGCGCGCGCGGCACGACCGGGAGCAGCTGCTGCTGGTCAGCGAGCGTGAGCGCATCGCCCGGGACCTGCACGACGTGGTGATCCAGCGGATCTTCGCCACCGGGCTGCAGATCCGCGGCCTGCGCCGGCACGAGGACGTGGCGAGGATCCGGGCCGGGATCGAGCGCGGTGTCGGCGACCTCGACCTGGTCATCCGCGACATCCGCACCACCATCTTCCAGCTCGAGCACGGCACCCGGCCCAGGCTGCGCCGTGACGCCCGGTCCCTGGTGCGCGAGTACGTCCCGGTGCTGGGCTTCACCCCGGTGGTGCTGGCCCAGGGCGACCTGGACACCGAGGTCGACCCGGTGGTCGCCGAGCACCTGCTGGCGAGCCTGCGCGAGCTGCTCTCCAACGTGGTCCGGCACGCCGAGGCACGGTTCTGCCGGGTCGAGGTCGGCCTGCACGACGACTGGGTCGTCCTGGAGGTCCAGGACGACGGGCGGGGGGTCGACCCGGAGGCGCCGCGCAGCGGGCTGGAGAACGTCGGCCTGCGGGCCGCGCTGCTGGGCGGGACGATGAGCCTGGAGACGGCGCCCTCGACGGGGACCCTGGTGCGCCTGCGCGTCCCGGTCAGCGCTCCGCCGGGTCCCCAGCTCCGTGCGCCGGCTGGTCGGAACCGGCCTCCTCGGGCGCCCGGAGCGGTTGGGGAGCAGGACGCGACGCCGTCATCTGGATCAGGACGTTGAGCCCCGCCCAGCACAGCGCCACCGAGATCAGGTAGCGGGTCAGGGCGGCGTCCAGGGGCAGCGTCCCCTCGACCAGGGAGAGCCACAGGGCGGGGGAGGAGACGACCGCGGCCGCTCCCAGGACGAAGCCGTTCAACGGGCCCACGCTCATCGGGGCACCCCTGTCTGGGTGAGGGCGCGGTCACCGGTGACCACGCCGACGGACCGGACCTGCCCGCTGCCGCTGAGCTCGGAGTAGGAGAGCACCGGCAGCCGGTCCAGGGTGGGACGGACCAGGCGGCGCAGGGCGGCGCGGATCTGCGGGGCGCAGACCAGGACCGGACGCTGGTCGCGGTTCTCCGCGTCGGCCGCCAGCCCGGCCAGCTGGACCAGCACCTGCTGGCCGGTGTCGGGGTCGAGGGTCAGCACGGCGCCGGTCTCGGTGGCGCGCATCGACTCGAGCATCCGGTGCTCCAGCTGCGGGTCGAGGCTGATCACGTGCACGTTGCCCTCCTGCAGGTACGGCGCCACCACGGCGGGCCCGAGCGCCTGCCGGGCGGACTCGACGAGCCCGTCCAGGTCCTTGGAGACCGCCGCCCGCAGCGAGAGCGCCTCGAAGATCCGGACCAGGTCGCGCACCGAGATCTTCTCGTCGAGCAGGGACTGGAGCACCCGCTGGACCTCGCCGAGGCTGAGGTGGGTGGGGGTCAGCTCCTCGATCACCACCGGGTGCGTCCGCTTGACCACGTCGGTGAGCAGCCGAACGTCCTCGCGACCCAGCAGCCGGGCCGCGTGCTGGGTGACGACCTCGGCCAGGTGGGTGGTGATCACCGAGGCCCGGTCGACCACGGTGGCACCGGTGATCTCGGCCTGGCTGCGCAGCTCGGCGGGGATCCACTTGGCCTCGAGGCCGAAGACCGGCTCGACGCCGACCTGCCCGGGCAGGTTGCCGAGGTAGTCGCCGATCGCCATCACGTGGCCCGACGGCGCCTCGCCGCGGGCCACCTCGATCCCGAACAGGGTGATGGCATAGGTGCGCGAGGGCAGGTCGAGGTTGTCGCGGGTCCGGACCGGCGGGACCACGATCCCGATGTCCGAGGCGACCTTGCGCCGCAGCGCCTTGACCCGGTCCAGCAGGTCGCCGCCGACGCTCGGGTCGACCAGGTCGATGATGTCGGGCGCGAGCTCGAGACCGAGCGGGTCCACCTGGATCTCGGCGGCGAGCTGCTCGGGGGAGTCGGGGTTCGGTGCGGCCGCCAGGGCCTGCTGCCCCTCCTCCAGTGCCGGGTCCGGGGGCTTCGGCACCCGCGTGGAGGCGAGCAGCATCAACCCTCCGGCGAACAGGAAGGGCAGCTTGGGCAGGCCCGGGATCAGGCACAGCGCGAAGGCGGCGAAGCCGGCGATCCGCAGCGGCATCTGGTTGGCGGTGATCTGCCGGATGATGTCGCTGCCCATGTCCTCGTCGCCGGCGTGCCGGGTGACGACCAGGCCGGTGGCGACCGAGAGCAGCAGCGCCGGGATCTGCGAGACCAGGCCGTCGCCCACGGTGAGCAGGCTGTAGGTCTGGATCGCCTCGCCGAACGGCATGCCCATCTGCGCGACGCCGATCGCGAACCCGCCGATGAGGTTGACCAGGGTGATCACGATCGCCGCGATCGCGTCGCCCTTCACGAACTTCGACGCACCGTCCATCGCGCCGTAGAAGTCGGCCTCGGCGTGCACCTCGGCCCGCCGGCGACGGGCCTGGTCCTCGGTGATCAGGCCGGAGTTCAGGTCCGCGTCGATGGCCATCTGCTTGCCGGGCATCGCGTCCAGGGTGAACCGCGCCCCCACCTCGGCGACCCGGCCGGCACCGTTGGTGATGACGACGAACTGGATGATCAGCAGGATGGTGAAGACGATGATGCCGACCACGAGCGAGCCGCCGACCACGAAGTGGCCGAAGGTGTCGATCACCTTGCCGGCGTAGCCGTCGAGGAGCACGAGCCGGGTGGCGCTCACGTTGAGCGCGAGCCGGAACAGCGTCATCACCAGCAGCACGGCCGGGAACGAGGCGAAGTCGAGCGGCCGGGTGACGAACATCGCCACCATCAGGATCAGCAGTGCACCGGTGATGTTGAGGGCGATGAGCATGTCGAGCACCACCGCGGGCAGCGGGACGACGAGCATCACCACGATGCAGACGATGCCGATCGGCACGCCCAGCTGGGTCAAGCGCTTCACGCCACGGTCCTCTCGGGGGGTCACCACATCCAGGTGCGCCCTCCGTGGCGCGGCCGGCACCATCCTGGTGCCGCACGGTTCCTATCGGCCGTCGACGACCGGTGCTGAGGACTTTCGCCGACGACCCGCAGCCAGCACCGGCGGCAGGTCCGCCTCGTGCCGGGGGCTGCGGTGCTCTCCGCCGTGGTGCCCGCGGGTACGACGGCTGATCACGAACGCCAGCACCTGGGCCACCGCGGCGAAGAGCTCGGCCGGGATCTCCTGCCCGACCTGCGTCGACCGGTGCAGCGCCCGGGCCAGGGCGACGTCGCGGACCAGCGGCACCCGGTGGGCGGTCGCCTCCTCGCGGATCCTGGCCGCGACCGCGCCGGCGCCGCGGGCGACCACCACCGGCGCGCCGCGCTCGGGCTGGTAGCGCAGGGCCACCGCCACGTGCGTGGGGTTGACCAGGACGACGTCGGCGGTCGGCACGTCGGCCATCATCCGGTTGCGCGAGGCGGCCATCTGGCGCGACCGGATGGCGCTCTTGACCAGCGGGTCCCCCTCGGTGTTCTTGTGCTCCTGCTTGACCTCCTGCTTGGTCATCCGGGTCTGCTTGCCGATCTTGCGGCGCTGGAAGGCGTAGTCGGCCACGGCCATCACCAGGCCGGCCACGGCCACGTTGCGGATCAGGCCCAGCGCCTCCTGGGAGATCACGTCGAGCACCACCGGGATCGGCACCAGGCCGCCGAGCAGCGGCATCATCGTGCGGATCACCGAGTAGGCGAACAGGGCGACCACCGAGCTCTTGATCAGCATCTTGGCCCCCTCCCACAGCGCCTGCGGCCCGAAGACCCGCTTGGCGCCCTGGATCGGGTTGAGCTTGGACAGCTTCGGCTTGACCGCCTTGGTGGCCAGGTAGAAGCCGCCCTGGGCCAGTGCGCCGGCGACCCCGATCACCATCACCCCGGAGGCCAGGGCCAGCAGCGCCACCGCGACGTGCCACAGCCCGCCGCTCAGCAGCTCCATCGCCACCGCGGGATCGGGGTCCTCCACCGCCCGCAGGGAGCTGACCAGCAGCTTCTCCAGCGAGCGCATCTCCGCGCCGAGCAGCAGCGGGAGCGCGAGCCCCACGGCGAGCATCGAGGCCCAGCCGCCCAGCTCCTGGGTGCGCGGGACCTGGCCCTCCTTGCGGTTCTCCTTCTTCTTCCGCGCGGTGGGTTTCTCGGTCTTCTCCTCGCCCTGGCTCACGCCGCTCTCACCCCCCGCCCGCGATCGTGGCCATGGCGTCGTTGGCGAGGGCGACCAGCCGCTCCATCGCCTCGGGCAGCACCGGGAAGGAGAGGCCCAGCAGGAGCAGGGTGAGGCCGATCTTGGCCGGGAACATCACGTTGATCGCGTTGAGCTGGGGCGCCACCTTGGTGAGCAGCGCCAGGCCGAGGTCGGCGACGAAGAGGACCGCGATCATCGGCAGGGCGATCTGCACCGCGGTCACGAAGAACATCCCGAACGCCGTGGTCAGCAGGCCGGGGGCGCCCTCGGTGTCGGGGGTGCTGCCCAGGGGGAGCAGCTCGAACGTCGAGAGCAGGCCGCCGATCACCAGCAGGTGCCCGGAGGTGGCGAAGAGCAGCATCGTGGCCAGCATCGAGTGGAACTTGCCGAAGACGGTGTTCATGTTCATCCCCAGCGGGTCGAACCCCTGGGCGAGCGCGAATCCGCCGAAGACGTCGACCAGGGCACCGGCGGCCGAGACCGCCTGGAAGAGCAGGAAGGTGACGAAGCCCATCGACACCCCGACCAGGACCTGGGTCACCGCCACCACCACCAGGTCCCAGGTGTCGGTCCCCACCTGCCCGGCCAGGCCCGGCGCCACCAGGAAGGCGAGCCCCAGGGCGAGCACCACCTTCGCCATCGACGGCACCGAGCGCGAGGAGAACGGCGGCACCACCGCGAGCCAGGCGCCGATCCGGAGCGAGGCGAGCAGGTAGGCGATCAGCTCCTGGCCGGCGATGGTGAGGGTCACGGCGGGGATCGCCTAGGAGAGCATCGAGGGCAGCGCCTCGAAGAGGTCGAGGGTGAAGGTGACGAGCGTGTGCAGCATCCAGTTGCCGCTGACCAGCAGCGCGACCCCGACCCCGACCAGCTTGGGCACGAAGGAGAGCGTGAACTCCTGGATCTGGGTCATCGACTGGAACAGCGAGATGGCGAAGCCGATCACCAGCGAGGTGACCAGGATGGGCGCGGAGAGCTTGAGCGCGACCACCATGGTGCGCAGCGCGATCTCGATGACGACGGTGTCGGTCATCCTGGCCCTCCGTAGCTGGAGACCAGTGAGGTGATCACCAGTCCCCACCCGTCGACCAGGACGAAGAGCAGCAGCTTGAACGGCAACGAGACCATCACCGGCGGCATCATCATCATGCCGAGCGCCATCAGCGCGCCGCTGACCACGATGTCGATCACCAGGAACGGGATGAAGATGATGAAGCCGATGATGAAGGCCTGCTTGAGCTCGCTGAGCACGAAGGCCGGCACCAGGGTGGTGGTCGCGACGTCCTCGCGGTCCTCGGGCAGGTCGCGCCCGGCGACGTTGGTCAGCAGGGTCAGCTCCTCGTCGCCGGTCTGGTCGAGCATGAAGCCGCGCAGCGGCTCCAGACCGTCCTCGAAGGCCGCCGCGGCGGTCTTGTCCCCGTCCAGGTAGGGCTGGAGCCCGACGTCGTTGATGTCGGAGAGGACCGGGCCCATGATGAACAGGCTGAGGAAGAGCGCGAGCCCGGCGAGCACCTGGTTGTTCGGCGTCTGCTGGAGCCCCAGCGCGTTGCGGGTCAGGCCCAGCACCACCAGGATCTTGGTGAAGCTGGTGCAGGTGAGCAGGATCGCCGGCAGCAGCGAGAGCAGCGTGAGGGCGACGATCACCACGACGGAGTTGCTGGGTGTCTCGGTCAGCCCGTCGAGCTCGATGGTCACCGAGCTCTCGGGGCCCGACGGCCCCTCGGGACCTCCGGGGCCGACAGGTGAGAGCGCAACGTCGGCGGAAGCGGCCCCGCCCACGGCGCCGAGCAGGAGGAGCAGGAGCACGGCGGCCAGGAGAGCGGCGGCCAGCCGCGAGAGCAGCCTCATGGGCGGTGCCTGCCGGGGACGCCCGGGTCGTCGTCCCGGTCGCCGGAGCGGTCGCGACGCAGGGCGGTGAGCGCCTGGCGCCAGGTCTGACGCGACAGCACGGAGCCGGAGAGCGGACCACCCAGGTGCCCGCTCAGCGGCGGCGTCTCCGGGGCGAACCGGGGCGCCTCGGCCGGCGGGTCCACGGGCAGGACGCCCTCGGCCATCGCCTCGTCGTCCAGGAGCTCCTCGGGGTCGAGCTCGGTCAGCAGGGTGACCTGCTGCTCGGTCGTGCCGAGCACCAGGACCCGGCTGCCGACGGTGACCACGGCGACCGACGAGCCCCGGGTCAGGGGCTGGCGGTGCACGACCTGCACCAGGGAGCCCGCGCCGCCCTTGAACCGGCGTGCGCCGAAGCGGGCCAGCAGCAGGAGCAGGCCGAGGACGACGGCCAGCGAGAAGACCAGCCGGAGGGCGAGCTCGAGCACGGCTCAGGCGCCCGCGTCGTCGACGATCTCGGTGATCCTCAGCCCGAAGTCCTCGTCGATCACCACCACCTCGCCCCGGGCGATCAGCCGCCCGTTGACAAGCAGGTCGGCCGGGCCGTCTGCGGCGCGGTCCAGCTCGAGCACGGCGCCCGGCGCCAGCGCCAGCAGGTCGCGGACCGCCATCCGGGTGCGGCCGAGCTCGACGGTCACCTCCATGTCGACGCCGGCCAGCATCTCGATGCCGCGCTGGGAGGCCAGGGCGGGGCGAGGCGCGGCGTCGAAGGACGGGACCGGCGTGGGGGCGCCGTACGAGAGGGGACCGCTGAGCGGGTCGCCGAGGGGCGTCCCGGCCGGGGCGAAGACGGCGGTCGGCTCCGCGGTGCTGGGCACCGCCGCCACGGCGGTCACCAGCGCCGAGTCGCCGATGAGCACGGCCGCCTCGATCCCCTGGCCGACGAGCGGGACCGCGGTGAACGGGCCGCCGAGGTCGGCCGGGACCATAGCCAGCTCGACCGCGGTGGCGGCGCGCGCCGTGCAGCCCAGGGCGGCGGCGAGCGCGTCCAGCGCGGGCTGGGTCGCGGCGGGGAGGTCGAGACCTCCGAGCGGGCTCTCGGCCAGCGCCCGGACGAACTCGTTGCCGACCAGCACCGCGGCCCGGTGCGTCCGGCCGTCCGACCCTTCGAGGCTGGCGATCGCCGCCCCGGCGAAGGCGTTGGTGACGTGCTCGTTGCCGGGCTGGGTGGCCACCGCGCTGAGCGGGGTCACCGAGGGCAGCACCCCGGCGGCCGCGGTGGCGGCCGCGAGGGCCAGCGTCGGGTCCGGGGTGTGGGCGGTGGTCATGCGTTCTCCTTGGGGTTGCCCACGATGAGGGCGGCGAGCCGGGGGCCCTTGGCCCCGGCGGTGGCGTGGGCGAACGTGGTGTCGTCGACGCAGACGTCCAGCGGTGCGGACGCCGGGTGCGCGAGCCGGATCACGTCCCCGGGCTTGAGCTGCCCGAGGGCGGCCGGGTGCAGCGAGGTCGGGCGCAGCCGGACCGACGCCTCGACGGGCACGTCGGCGAAGCGCCGCTGGAGCAGCGAGGCCGCCTCCTGGCGCTTGACCTGCTCGCGCTCGGAGACCGGCGCCGGCGCAGCGGCCTTGGTCAGGTGCGGCAGCAGGCCGTTGAACGGCAGGCAGAGCGTCATCTTGTGCACGCCCTCGCCGATCCGCACCTCGAGCTCGACGACCACCATCACGTCGGCGGCCCCGGCGATCTGGGCGAACTGGGGGCTGTACTCGATGCCGGCGGGGAGCAGCTCGAAGTCGGCGATGGCGGCCAGGCCGTAGCGCATCTCGCTGAGCAGCCGGTCGGTCAGTCCGCGGATCACGCCGGACTCGATCTCGGTGAGCGGGCGCACCGGCTGGGCCGGCCCCCCCGGTCCGCCGAGCATGTGGTCGATGCAGGCCATCGCGCCGGGCAACGGCAGCTCGAGCATGCCGAGCCCGTTCATCGGCTCGGCGGTCAGCTTGATCATGTACGTCGGGGCGTGCAGCGAGTCGATGTACTCGTCGTAGCTGAGCTGCTGGATGGAGAGCAGCTGCACCGAGCAGACGGTGCGCAGCCAGGAGGTGAAGACGGTGGTCGCCTGCCGCGCGAAGGAGTCGAAGCCCAGCTGGAGGATGCGGGAGTGCTCCCGGCTGAGCTGGATCGGCCGGCGGAAGTCGTAGGCCACCGGCACGCTGGTGCGGTTGCGACGGCGCGCGCGGACGCCCGACGTCCCGCTGGGGGGCGCGGCCGAGGCGGCAGAAGGGGTCACGTGGAGTCGTATCGGCCCTCGCCGTCGACTCCTGAGTGTTTTGGACTAGACCAATCGGGTCCCCTGCGTCACAGCGTCACAGCGTCACAGCGTCACAGGGTCACCGCTCACTGGGTGACGAACTCGGTGTAGTACACCTCCAGCACCTCGCCGTGGTACGCGTGGTCGAGCTTCTCCAGCAGCTGGCCGCGCAGCTCCTCGCGCTGCTCGCCGCGGACCAGCGCGGACATCTCCAGGCCGCTGAAGATGCTGATCGCCGCGTCCATCGCCTTGCTGCCGTCGACCTCGTGGGCGCCCTCCTCCAGCTGCAGCGCGAGGCCCAGGCGCAGGTAGTGGCCGCCGGCCAGGTTGAGCTGCATCGACTCCAGCGCCATCACCTCGCCCGGCACCGGCTCGGAGGGGCCCGAGGGCTTGAGGAAGAAGAACCAGCCCGCCCCGCCCACGGCCAGCACCAGCACCAGCACGAGGAGCAGCTTCTTCCTGCTCTTCTTCTCCGGCTCCTCCGGGGCGGCGGGAGCCTGGCTGGCGGGGGCCGGCGGCATCGCGGTGACGGTCATGTCCTGTCTCCTTCGGGGGCGGTACGGGCTGCGGCCTGCTCGAGCAGCTCGCGGGTCTCGGCCGGCAGCGCGGAGAGCACCACGATGTCGACCCTCTTGTTGATCCGCTGGGACCCGGGCTCCTCGGGGTCCATCAGCGGCTTCTCGTGCCCGAACGCGGAGGCGGTGAGGCGCTCCTCGGGGATCCCGCGCCCCTCGCTCAGGTGGCGGAGCACGGTGATGGCGCGGGCGGCCGACAGGTCCCAGTCGGAGTCGTAGTACCGCGGCTTCACCGGCACCTGGTTGGTGTGCCCGTCGATCTGCAGCGGGTCCTCGGCGCGGGCCAGCACCGGTGCCAGGGCGTCGACCACCTGGCGGCCGCGCGGGGTCAGGTCGGCCCGGTCGGCCTCGAAGACGATGTGCCGGGACACGAGGCTGACCACCAGTCCGCGCCCGTCGATGGTGGTGACCACGTCGCCCTCCAGGCCCTGCGCGGCCAGCGCCCGGACCAGGCGGCGTCGCAGCTCCAGCAGCCGGTCGGCCTCGGCCTCGGCCTCGGCGTACCGGCGCTGGGTCCGCAGCCGCTCCTGCTCGGCCACCGCGCGGCTGACCGCCTCCTGCTGCTCGGGGCTCAGCTCCTTGTACTGCGCGGGGGTGAGCGTCTTGACCGCGGCGCTGCCGGGGTTGTCGAGCAGCGACTCCGACCCGTCCATCACCACGGCGGACTGGCCGAACCCGGCGGCCAGGCCCTCCTTGAGGGCGCTGAACTTCTTCTCGTCGACCTGGCTCATCGCGAACATCACGATGAAGAGCACCATCAGCAGGGTCACCATGTCGGCGTAGGTCACCAGCCAGCGCTCGTGGTTCTCGTGCTCCTCCTCGAGCTCCCGCTTCGGGCGGCCCATCAGGCGGCCTTGTTCTGGGCGGCGGCCTCGGAGGCCGGCAGCAGCGAGGTCAGCTTCTGGGCGATCACCCGCGGGTTGGCCCCGGCCTGGATCGCCGCGACCCCCTCGATCGCGACCTCCATCCGGTTGCACTCCAGCTCGCTGAGGCGCTTGAGCCGGGCGGCGATCGGCAGCCAGATCGCGTTGGCCGAGCAGACCCCCCACAGGGTGGCCAGGAACGCGGCGGCGATCAGGTGGCCGAGCTCCTCGGGCTGGGCCAGGTTCTCCAGCACGTGCACCAGGCCCATCACGGTGCCGACGATGCCGATCGTGGGGGCGTAGGCCCCGGCGTCGGCGAAGAACTTGGCGCCGTGCTTGTCCTGGGACTTCTTGGCGTAGACCTCCGCCTCCAGGATCTCCCGCACCTCGTCGGGGTCCGTGCCGTCGATCGCCAGGGTGACGCCCTTGACCAGGAACGGGTCGTCGATCTCGCGCAGCGACTCCTCCAGGGCCAGCAGCCCGTCGCGGCGGGCCCGCTCGGCCAGCTGCACCACCACCGGCACCAGGTCGGCCGAGGAGGCCGCCTTGCCGGTGAAGGCGCGCTTCAGCGAGCCGATCGCGTTCTTCCCGTCGGCCACCGTGCCGCCGGCGAAGCAGATCGCCAGGGTGGCGCCGAAGACCAGCAGCATCGGGGGCAGCAGGATCATCGAGGCGGGGTTCCCGCCCTCCAGCACGTTGGAGATGATGATGATCGCGAAGGCCAGGCCGATGCCGATCAGGGTTGCCGGATCCATCAGGGCTCCCTGATCTCGACGCGGCGGGCCTCGACGCCGCCGGCCTCGACCCGGTCCTCGAGTCGGTCCTCGAGTCCGGGGAGCCGGGAGACCGGTGCCAGCCGGGCGGAGGTGGGGCTCGGGAAGAGCTGCTCCAGGTCGGGCGGCACCATCGAGGAGAGCGCGACGATCTCCGACCGGAAGCCGCGGATCGCGGAGACGACCTGCGCCATCGAGTCGGCGACGACGTACTTGGTGCCGTCGGTCAGCGTGATCACGGTGTCGGGGGTGGCGTCGATGCGCTCGATCAGGTCCGAGTTCAAGACGAACATCGTCCCCGAGAGTCGGGTCAGCATGATCACGATCAGCACCATCCTTGGGCGTGGAACCCAGGGCCGTCCGTGGCCCTGCACCTGTCCATTCGGCCGGGACGTCGCCGACCTGAGGGCTTCGGGCCGGTCCGTCCCACCCCGCGGGGCAGCAGACGGACCGGCCGGCCCGGCGTACGTCAGCGCTTGATGTTGACGAGCTCCTCGAGCACCTGGTCGGAGGTGGTGATCACCCGCGAGCTGGCCTGGAAGCCGCGCTGGGCCAGGATCAGGTTGGTGAACTCCGCGGCCAGGTCGACGTTGGACATCTCCAGCGACCCGCCCTTGACCGTGCCGCGACCGCCCTGGCCGGCGACGCCGACCTCGGCCTCGCCGGAGTTCGCGGTGACCCGGAAGCTGGTCTCCCCGACCTTCTCCAGGCCTTGGGGGTTGGTGAAGTCGGCGATCGCGATCTGGGCCAGGCCGCGCTGGATGCCGTCGGAGAACAGTCCGGTGACCTTGCCGTCGCTGCCGATCGAGTACGAGGTCATCTCCACGCCCGCCGGGACGGCCGGCACCGCGTTGGCGGTGTTGCGGGTGACGTCGATCAGGGGCCCGGTGGCGGCGCCGTCCGCGTCCAGGGCGTAGCCCTGCACCCGGTTACCGGTGGGGGAGACCAGGGTGCCGGCGTTGTCGAAGGAGAACGCCCCGGCCCGGGTGTAGAGCGTCTCGTTGCCCTTGCGGACCACGAACATGCCGTCACCCGACAGCATCAGGTCGGTCGCCCGGCCGGTGGTCTGCTCCGACCCCTGGCCGAGGTTGGTCACGGTGGCCGCGAGCTGGACGCCGAGCCCGACCTGCACCGGGTTGGTGCCGCCGTTGTTGTTGGGGTTGGCCGCGCCGGCCCCGTTCATCACCTGGCTCAGGGTGTCCTGGAAGACCGTGGTGGAGGACTTGAAGCCGGTGGTGTTGGCATTGGCGATGTTGTTGCCGGTCACGTCGAGCATCGTCTGGTTGACGCGCAGCCCGGAGATGCCGGAGAAGAGAGAACGAAGCATGGTGGTTACCTCACGTGGTGGGAAGGGACGGTTCAGGGGGTGGGGGCGGAGGCGCCGTCGGTGACCGTGGCGACGAGCGCGAGCGGCACCTCGGTGCCGTCGACGTCGAGCACGGGCCCCTGGGCGCCGAAGGTGACTCCGCTGACGGGACCGCTGCCGGCGCTGCCGTCGGGGTTGGTCCAGGAGACGTGGCGACCCACGAGCCCGGCGGCGCCGAACGCCATCTGGGTCGAGAGCAGCAACGCCGTCTGGTCGGCCACGGCCTGCATCTTCTCCAGGGCCGTGAACTGCGCCGACTGGGCGAGGAACGCCCCGGAGTCGGCCGGGTTCAGCGGGTCCTGGTAGCGCATCTGCGCCACCATCAGCTGCAGGAACATGTCCTTGTCGTTCTGCGCCGACTGGGTCGACGTGCTGGCCGGAGCCGGGCCGAACATCCCCGGTGCCACGGCCTCCGTTGCCTGGATCGACACGGGTTCCTCCTCACACGGTCACGTCGATGCCCGTGGCACGGGAACGGCTGACCGGGTCGTGCGGCAGGGGGTCGACCCCTGGTCCGCGGGTGGTGCCGTCCGTGGCGTTTCTTCCCTCACGCGTCCCTGCGTGGTGGTCTGTGGGCCCCCGGTCTCCGCCGGGGGATCGCGCGTCCTCGCGCTGCTGGCCCGTCGAGGCGGGCAGCGGCTCGGGCGCGCTCGGGTCGCGGACCTGGATGCGGCTCTCGCTCGCACCCGTCAGCTCCAGCAGCCGGACCAGCTCGGGTGCGCCCTCGAGCAGCGCGTGCCGGGCCTGGTCGCCGGCCGCGAAGCTGACCGTGACCTCGCCGTTGCGCACGGTCAACGTCACCCGGACCTCGCCGAGCGCCTCGGGGTTGAGCTGGAGGGTGATCCGGTGGGTGCCGTTGCCGCGGCTGACCAGGCTGGTCACCTCGCCGAAGACCTGGCTGGTCACGTGCGCGCTGCTCGCAGGAGCGGCGGGGGCGGGGGCGTCCGGGGCGGCCGTCGGGGCGACTGCGGCCATTCCCGCCGGCAGCACCAGCGCGCCGGGCTGGGCGCCCTCGGTGGTCTGGACGGCGGTCTGAACGGGGGGCTGCGCCGGGGTCGCGAGGGCCCCGGTGGCCGTGGTGGCCGCGGTGGTCTGCCCGAGGGGCGAGGGGGTCTCGGTCGGGCCGTCCGCGAGGAGCGCCGGGGAGGTCGTCGCGGCGGTCGCCGTCTCGGGGGTCTGCACGGTGAGGGTCGTCTCGGTGGTCAGCCCGGGCGTGCCGGCGGGCACGGGCCCGGTCGGCAGGCTCGGCAGCAGGCCGAGAGCCGACTGGAGCGCCCACTCCGGCACGGGGGTCTGGGAGACCTGCGGGACCTCGGGGGTCTGGGCCACGACCTCGGGCTCCTCGGTGGCGCCCGGCTGCTCGGCGTCCTCGGTCTCCGGGATCGCCGGAGCCGCCGGAGTCTCGCCCGCGGTGGCCGAGCCCGCCTCCGGGGCAGCCTGCGGGACCGGCTCCTGGCCGGGGAGCGCAGCCATCAGCAGCGCCAGGAACGGGGAGGCGTTCTCCGCCGGCACCGGGAGCCCCGTGGGCGCGGTGGGCGGGGTCGCCAGCAGCGCGGTGGTGGCGCCCGGCAGACCGGCCAGCGTGCTCATCGAGCACCTCCGAGCGCCGTCATGATGGAGGAGACGTACTTCTGGGTCTCGGCGTACGGCGGGATGCCGTCGTAGCGCATCACCGCGCCGGGCCCGGCGTTGTAGGCGGCCAGGGCGAGGTCGGTACGACCGAACCGGTCCAGCAGGTCACGGAGCAGCTTGGCGGCCCCGTCCACCGCCTGGGTGGGGTCGAAGGAGTCGGTGACCCCGAGGCCCTGCGCCGTGGCCGGCATCAGCTGCATGAGTCCCTGCGCACCGGCGGGGCTGACCGCGGAGGGGTCGAACCCCGACTCCTGGCGGGCCACGGCGGCGAGCAGGGCGGGAGCGACCCCGTGCCGGGCGCCGGCACTGGCGAAGAGCCCGGCGAACGGCGTGCTGGGAGACATCGCGCCGGACAGGGGCGCGACCGGGGCGGCCCCGCCGAGCGCGTCGGCCCCGGACGTGCCGGTCGCGGCGTCGGGCAGGATCCGGCGGATGACGTCGGGCGTGGTCGGCACGTCGATGATCCGCACGTCCAGGCCCGTCCGCGGAGCCTCGATCATCTTCCCGCCGCCGATGTAGATGGCGATGTGGTCGACCCCGTTGTTGCGGCTCGAGTTGTCCCAGGCGATCAGGTCGCCGGGCTGGGCCTCGGACATGCTCGCCACGGGTCGGCCGGAGGCGGCCTGCTGGAAGGAGACGCGCGGCAGGTCGTAGCCGAGGTTCTTGTAGACCAGCTGCACCAGGCCGGAGCAGTCCAGGCCCTTGGTCGGGTCGGTGCCGCCCCACACGTAGGGCAGACCGAGGTACTTGCGAGCCTCGCCGACGACGTCCGCCCCGGTCACCGAGCCGGGGGACGCGCTGCTCGGCACCGGACTGGCCCCGGCGCTCTGGGCGCTCGGCGCGGTCGAGCCGCCGGCCACCAGGTCGCCGAGCGCCTGGCCCAGGGAGGCGGAGAAGTCGGTGCTGCCGGTCGAGCGGGGGGCGAGCAGCGCCAGCTGGGACTGGATCTGGGCGATCCGGCTGGTGACGTCGGCGACGGTCATCGCGCTGCCCCCTGCTGCCTGGTCCACAGCTGGGCGGAGATGTCGTCGAGCTCGCGGGCCTCGCGCCGGGCGCGCTCGGTGCGCCTGGCCTCGGCCCGGCGCGCCAGCAGGTTCTCCACCGCGGCGAGCCGGGTGCGGTCCTGGCCCCAGTGGGCAGCCGCGCTCTCGGCGATCCGCTGTGCCGCCGCGACCTCCTGCTCGGCCCGGGCGATGGACTCGCCCAGCCCGAGCAGCGAGCCGCGCAGAGCCAGGTAGGACCAGGTCTCCCCGGAGGTCCACGCGCTGCTGTCGTGCAGCTGCTGCTCCAGGGCGTCGAGCCGGGCCTGCTGACGGTCCCGCTCGGCGGTCGCCTGCTGGAGCCCGAGCCGGCTGTCGCGCTCACGGACCGAGCGCACCCTCTCCACCGCCCGCATGCCGCGGTCGTGCGTGCTCGTGCTCATCGGGCCACCAGCTCGTGCAGGCGCGCCCAGGTGGCGACGGTCGGCGTGCTGTCGTCCATCGACTGGCGCAGGAAGTCCTCGATCTGCGGCATCAGGGTGAGCGCCGCATCGGCGTCGGCGTCCGCACCACGCACGTAGGCGCCGATCTCGACCAGCTCGCGCACGTCGCGGTGGGCCGCGAGCATCCGGCGGAGCCGGGTGGCGTCGGCCCGCTGCTCGGGCGTGGTGACCGCCCCGGTGACCCGGGAGATCGACTCGAGCACGTCGATGCTGGGGAAGTGGCCCGAGGTGGCCAGCCGGCGGGAGAGCACGACGTGGCCGTCCAGGATCGAGCGCGCGGTGTCGCCGACCGGGTCCTGCATGTCGTCGCCCTCGACCAGCACGGTGTAGAGGCCGGTGATCGAGCCGGTCGCGGCGGTGCCGGCCCGCTCGAGCAGGCGGGGGAGCAGGGCGAAGACGCTCGGCGGGTAGCCGCGGGTGGCGGGCGGCTCGCCGGCGCTCAGGCCGATCTCGCGCTGGGCCATGGCGACGCGGGTCAGGCTGTCCATCATCAGGACGACGTCGCGGCCCTCGTCGCGGAAGGACTCCGCGATCCGGGTGGCGACGAACGCCGCCCGCAGCCGCTCGACGGGCGGGGCGTCGGAGGTGGCCACGACCACCACGGAACGGGCCAGGCCCTCGGGGCCCAGGTCGTTCTCCAGGAACTCCCGGACCTCGCGGCCCCGCTCGCCGACCAGCGCGAGCACGCAGACCTCGGCGTCGGTGCCGCGGGCGATCATCGACAGCAGGCTCGACTTGCCGACCCCGGAGCCCGCCATGATCCCGATGCGCTGGCCGCGGCCGCAGGGGGTGAGCGAGTCGAGGGCGCGCACGCCCAGGCCGAGCTGCTCGGTGATCCGGGGCCGGGAGAGCGCGGGGGGCGTCGGGTGGTCGACGCTGACCAGGGGCAGGTGGTCCAGCGACGGACCGTCGTCGAGCGGACGGCCGAGGCCGTCCAGGACGCGGCCGCGCAGCTCGTCGCCCACCCGGATCCGCAACGGGCCGCCGGTGTGCTGGACCAGCGCCCCGGCGCGCAGCCCGGTGGTGGGTCCCAGCGGCAGGCAGACCAGGCCGGCGGAGCCGGAGGCGGCGACCTCGGCGAGCACCGGCACGCCGGTGGTCGACTCGACCTCGACCAGGTCGCCCACGGCGGCGGCGAGGCCGCCGACCAGCAGGTGCAGGCCCAGGATCTCGCTCACCCGGCCGAGCCGGGCCGGGGCGAGGGCGGCCAGGGCAGCCTCGGCCCGGGCGGAGGTCAGGACGCTCATGCCAGGGCCTCGCGGACCCGCGCCATCGCGCTGCTCACCCGGAGGTCCAGGGCCTGCTCGCCGACCTGGACCACCGCGTCCGCGGGCTCGAGCGCCTCGTCGGCGACGACCCGCACGCCGCGGGCGACCAGGTCGGCCACGGCCGGGTGCCCCAGGTGCCCGGGTGCGAGGTGGACCGAGGCGATCGGCTCGGTCGGCGTCAGGGCGAGCACCCGGCGTACGACGTCGGCGCCGCTGGCCACGGAGACCTCCCGCGCGACGAGCTCCTCGGTGAGCGCCCAGGCCAGCTCGGTGCCCTGGGCCTCCAGCCGCTCCACGGTCGAGGAGACGGCGGCGTGCAGCTGGGCTGCCGCGGACTGCAGCGCCTCGACGGCGGCAGCGTGCTCCAGGGCGCGCTCGCGCTCGGCCCGGGCCCACCGCTCGGACTGCTCCTGGGTGGCGACCGTGGCCTCCTCGGCCGCCTCACGACGACCCTGGGCCCAGCCCACGGTGTAGCCCTGGGCGCGGGCGGCGGCCCGGGCCTGCTCGGCGACCGCGGAGAGCGTGTGCTCGGCGACCGGGTCGCCCAGGAGGCTGTCCGGTCCGAGTCGCGTCCACTCGCCGCGGCGCAGCTCCGGGGGCCGCAGGCGGGTGACCCGGGGCTCAGTCGACGAACTCATCGTCGCTCCCTCGCCGCACCATGATCTGGCCGGACTCCTCGAGCTTGCGGATGGTGCGGATGATGCCCTGGCGGGCCTCCTCCACCTGGGTGAGGCGGACCGGTCCGAGCAGCTCGACCTCCTCGAGCAGGTTCTCGGCGGCGCGCTCGGAGAGGTTGCCGGTGATCTTGGCTCGGACGGGGCCCTCGTCGATGCCCTTGAGGGCCAGGGCGAGGTCGGAGCCGTTGACCTCGCGCAGCACCTGCTGCACCGAGCGGTCGTCGAGCATCACGATGTCCTCGAACATGAACATCTTGCTCTTGACCTCGTCGGCCAGCGCGGTGTCGAGCGCCTCGAGCCCCTCGACGATCTGCCGCTCGGTCGACCGGTCGGAGCGGTTGATGATGTTGACCAGCGGGTCCAGCCCGCCGACCCGGGACATCTCGGCCGGCTGGAGCATCGAGGAGAGCTTGCGCTCCAGGGTGGTCTCCACGACGTGCACGATCTCCGGCGAGGTCCGGTCCATCACCGCGATCCGGTGAGCGACCTGCGCCTGCTGCTCCGGCGGGAGCCCGGAGAGCACGAGCGAGGCCTTGTCCGCGGTCATGTGGGCCAGCACCAGCGCGATCACCTGCGGGTGCTCGTCGGCGATGAAGGAGCGCAGCTGGGCCGGGTCGGCGCGGAGCAGGAACTGGAACGGCATCTGCACCGCGGCGGCCTGCAGCCGCTCGATCACCTCGGCGGCGCGCTCCTCGCCCAGCGACCCCTCGAGCAGCTGGCGCGCGTAGTCCAGACCGCCCTTGGCGATGTGCGCGCGGGCGGTCAACAGGTCGCGGAACTCGCCCATCACCTGGTCGGACTCGTCGGCGGAGACGTACTGCAGGCGGGCGATCTCGGAGGAGATCTGCTCCACCTCCTCGGTGGACAGGTGGCTGAGCACCTCGCTGGCGCGCTCCCGGCCGAGCTGGATCAGCAGCACGGCGGTCTTGCGCAGGCCCTTGGTGGCGACGGTGGTCATCAGGGACGCTCCACCAGCCAGCCGCGCAGCAGCTGCGCGACGTCCTCGGGCTGACGCTCGACCAGGGCGGTGAGCTCCTCCCGCAGGTCGTCGGCCTCGTTGCGCTCGGCCGACTCCAGCGCCACCATCGCGGCGCTGGTCTCCATCACCGGCTGCTGGGCGCGGGTGGCCTGGTCCAGGCGCAGCTGCTCGACGACGTACGTCGTGGCCTCGGCACGCGCCTTGGCCCGCTTGCGGCCCTTGAGCCAGGCCAGCAGCAGCATCAGCGCGACCAGCGCACCGAGACCGCCGTTGCGCAGCATCTCGTTGCGTGCCGCCTTGGCGTCGGCCGCCGCGGCTGCCTCCAGCTCCTGCTGGGCGGCCTCCTCGGCGCTGCGGTCGAAGGCCAGGGTGGCGACCTCGATGGTGTCCCCGCGGTCCAGGTCCTCGCCGATCGCGGCGGCGATCAGGTCGCGCACGTCGCCGGCGCTGACCTTGACCGGCGCGTTGGCGTCCAGCGCGATGCCGATGTGCAGCGACTCGACCCCTCCGGGTGCGGCCTCGCGGGTCTCCACGACCTGGTTGACCGCGTTGTCCTCGGTGGTCGTCTCCTTGTTGTAGGCGCCCTCGCCGTTGCCGGGCTGCTGCTCCATCTGGCCCTCGGGGCCGACCGGGCCGCCGGCGCCGGCGTTGCCCGCGGCGCCGCCGTTGTAGGTCTCCCGCTGGCGCGAGCGCGACAGCGGCTTCGCGGCGGGGTCGGACTGGTAGGTGGTGCTGGTGCTGACCGACTTGTCGAAGTCGAGGTTGGCGGACAGGGCCACCGTGGAGTTGCCGGGGCCGATCACGGTGTCCAGGGTGCGCTGGATCTTGGCGCTCAGGTCGTCCTGGTACTCCTCGACCGCCTGGGCGCGGGTGCCTGCGCCGGTGCCGCTGGTGGCGTCGTCGGCCGAGAGCAGCCGACCGGTGGAGTCGGCGACGGTGACCTTCTCCGGGGCCAGGCCGTCGATGCTGGAGGCGACCAGGTGGACCACGGCCTGCACCTGCTCGGGCGCGAACGTGTCGCCGGGGTCGGTGGCCACCAGCACCGAGGCGGTGGCCGGGTCCTGCTCCTTGGCGAAGACCTGCTTGGGCGGCAGCGCGAGCCGGACGACGGCGGTCCGCACGCCGTCGATCGCCTCGATGGTGGTGGCCAGCTCGCCCTCCATCGCGCGCTTGAAGGAGGTCTGCTCCTGGAACTGCGAGGTGGACAGGCTCTGCTCGTCGAGCAGCGAGTAGCCGCCGTCGTTGCTGGCGGGCAGGCCCTCCCCGCTGAGCGCGATCCGGGTCTCGTGCACCTGCTCCTGGGGCACCATCACCGTGGCGCCGCCGTTGCTGATCTCGTAGGGCACGCCGGTGGCCTCGAGCTCGTCGATCACCGCGGAGGCGTCCTCGGCGCTCATGTTGGAGAACAGCGGGCTGTAGCTGGGCGTGGCCGCCCAGCGGAAGACCATGAACCCGGCCAGCAGCAGGGCCAGGGTCCCCACCACGGCGACGGCCTTCTGGCCGGCGCTGAACGAGGCGAAGGTGTCCTTGAGCCGGTTCAGGCTCTGCGTCATCGTGTCCTTCATCAGACCTGCATCCGCATGATCTCGTTGAACGCCTCGAGCGCCTTGTTGCGCACCGCGACGGTCAGCTGGGTGGTGACCGCGGCCTCGGTGGCGGCGATCGTGTAGTCGTGCATGGCGGCCAGGTCACCGGTGGCGGCCTGGACGGCCAGCTTGTCGGCGCGGTCCTGGACCCCTTCGAGCCGGTCCAGCCCGTCCAGGACCAGGTCGCCGAAGCCGCCGACGCCCGAGGCGCCCGAGGAGCCGCCGGTGGGGGAGGAGGCCCCGGCCGGGGCGACGGTGGGCGGGACGTACGGGGTGAACCCGACGCTCTCGATGCCGGAGATGCTCATCAGCCACGTCCGATCTGCAGGGCGGCGTTGTAGGAGTCCTGGGCGTTCTTGGTGACCTGGACCGACGCCTGGAAGCCGCGCTGGGCCATCACCAGCTGGCTCATCTGGCTGGCCATGTCCATGTCCGGCAGCCGCACGTAGCCGGCCTCGTCGGCCAGTGGGTGGTCCGGGCTGTGCACGAGGCGGCCCTCCGCGGAGCCCAGCTCGATGCCGCCGACGTCGACGCCGCCGTCGGGCCGCGCCCGGGCCACGACCATCCGGGCCTGGAAGGCGTCCTCGTCGGTGCTGGTGGCGGTGTTGGCGTTGGAGATGTTGTGGGACAGCGAGTCCAGCCAGGTCTGGTGCATGCCCAGGCTGGAGCCGGCGATCCGCAGCAGGTCGAAGGCGCCCATCACTGCCCCGTCACGGCGGTGCGCAGCAGCGAGTAGCGGTCGTTCACCGCGCGGGTCAGCAGCTGGTACTGGAACTGGGACTGCATCGCCGCCAGCGACTCCTTGCGCAGGTCGACGTTGTTGCCGTTCGGGCCCACGGGGGTGTCGGTGGGGGTGGCGGTCACCGACAGCGGGGTGCCGTTCTCGACCTGGCCGCCGGCGATGGCGGCGCGCAGGGAGGACTCGAAGTCGACCGAGCTCGCCCGGAAGCCCGGGGTGTCGATGTTCGCGATGTTGTCGGCGATCACGCGCTGGCGCACGGAGACCCCGTCGAGGGCGGCGCCGAGCGCGGCGGAGACCGCGTCGGTGACGGCGAAGGACAAGGCAGTGCCTCTCTCGAGGGGTTGCCGGTCCTTCGGCGGGGGTGAGCATTCCGTGCTCAGGAGGTCAGTTCGGCCGCAGCGGCGCCGGGCTGAGGAGTTCTGCGGGGTCGGCGCCCAGGTCGGGACCTTCGGCGCCCCGGGACCACCCGGAATGACCAGGGGCCATGGCCCGGGCGGGTCAGGGGGCGAGCACGACCGAGAGCACCCCGGTGCCGTAGCCGGCGACCTGCACGCTCACGTCGGTGCGCCGACCCAGGGTCAGGGACCGGGCCAGGACGTCCTGCGGCACCGGTCCGCCGGCCGGGTGCACCACGTGCAGCCGGAGGTGGTCGGAGTCGCCGGAGTGGAACAGGTTGACCGTGACGTTGAGGACCTCGCGCAGGTTCTCCTCCAGCAGCGGGGTGAGCACGTTCCACCGGATCGAGTTCTTCGCGACCGTCGGCGGGACCAGCCCGATCGCGGCACCGGCGTACGCCGAGAGGGCCACGTCGAGGACGATCACCGCGGCGACCTGGAAGGAGTCGTCGACGTAGACCGCGAAGGTGGCGGGGCTCTCCGCGCTCGGCGCGAGCGGGGCGGTGGGGGAGATCACCACGTCGCGGCCCAACAGGTCCGCGAGCAGGTCCCTGACCTCTTTGGGAGCGGGCAGGTGGACGGTCATGGGGCGAGCGGCAGGACCGTGGAGAGCTGGCTGGCGAAGACCTCGGCGGTGAAGGGCTTGGCGATCAGGAACTGCGCCCCGGCCGCGGTCGCCCGGGCGCGCATGTCCTCGGTGCCCTCGGAGGTGACGAAGCCGAACGGGATCGTCGAGCCGGACGCGCGGATCAGCGACAGCGCGTCGAGCCCGCTCATCTCGGGCATGTTCCAGTCCGAGAGGACCAGGTCCAGGCGCTCCCGGGCGACCAGGTCGACGGCCTGGCGCCCGTTCTCCGCCTCCACCACCTCGTGGCCCGCGAAGCCGGCCTGGCGCAGCGTACGGATGACGATCTGGCGCATCACCCGGCTGTCGTCGGCGACCAGGATCCTCATCGGGTCTCCCGCGGCGTCGGGCGGCCGGCGTGCACGGTGATGGCGAGCGGCTCCCGGGCCCACGTGCACCCGAGCCGGACCACCTCGCGCTGCGCCGAGCCGTGCAGGAACCGGCCCGCGGTGACCAGCGGGAGGGAGAGCCGGCACGGGCCCCGGACCAGGCTCTTCACGTTGCCGCCGATCATGTTGACCATCTCGCCGATCGCGTCGACCAGGTCGCCGTCGACCAGCTCCGCGGCGGAGTCGAGGGCCAGCATGCTGCGGGTGAGCTGCTGCGCGCCCGAGGTGCTCATCTCCAGCGCGACCACGCCGTTCCACTCGCCCTTGACCGTGACGCTGGCCGACCAGTCGGGGGCGAAGTCCGGGTCGGTGCCGACCTGGAGCGGTCCGTGCTCGGCGAGGAAGGAGGCCCAGACCTCCTCGGTCAGCATCCGTACGTCGGCCGGCTTGGGACTGGCCGCGACGAGCGCCTGCTCGGCGTTCATGGCGAGGATCATGCGAAGGCTCCGTCCTGAGCGAGCCCGAGCAGCTCCAGCTTGTCGCGGATGGCGTCGGCGGTGAAGGGCTTGATCACGTACTCGTGCGCGCCCGCCGCCAGGGCCCGGACGATCTGCGCGTGCTCGCTCTCGGTGGTGACCATCATCAGGGTGATGTCGCGCCACTCCCGGACCTTGCGGACCTCGGTGACGAAGTCGTACCCGTCCATCACCGGCATGTTCCAGTCGACCAGGCACAGGTCGGGGTGCAGCCCGACCTGCAGCAGGTCGAGCGCCTCCTGGCCGTTGGCCGCCTCGGTGGCGCCGAAGCCCAGCTCCACCATGATCCGGCGCAGGATGAGCCGCATGGCGCGGGAGTCGTCGATGATCAGTGCGTGCATGTTCAGGATCCCGTCGCGGTGAGGGTGGGTGCGGCCGCGGGCGTCCGCACGTACGGAGCGGGCCGGTGGAGCTGCAGTCGACCGCAGGTCTCGCGCACCCAGCGGTCCCCGAGGTCCATGGCGGTCTCGGAGGAGCCGAGCACGAGGTAGCCGTCCGGGGCCATGACGTCCCGGACCCGGTCGAGCACCTCGTGGCGCACCGCGAGGTCGAAGTAGATGAGCACGTTGCGCAGGAAGACCACGTCGAAGCGGGGCATCGCGGGCAGGTCGTCGATCAGGTTGACCACCGAGGGGCGCACCATCGCGCGGAGCTGGGGCAGCACCTCCCACTCCGAGCCGGTGCGGGTGAAGTACTTGACCAGCGAGGTGGCCGGCAGGCCCCGGTTCATCTCCACCTGGCCGTAGCGGCCGGCGGCGACCCGCTCGACCATCGTGGGGGAGACGTCGGTCGCCCAGATCTCCGTGGTCCAGTCCTGGGGCAGCCGCTCCTCCAGCGTCATCGCGATGCTGTAGGGCTCCTGCCCGCTGGAGCAGGCCGCCGACCAGACCGAGAGGTGCCGACCGCTCCGCTCGCGGAGCAGCGCCGGCACGATGTCGGTGGCCAGCGCACGGAAGGGCGTGTTGTCGCGATACCAGGAGGTCTCGTTGATGGTCAGGGCGTCGGCGACCCGGGCCTGCTCGTTCGGGTCGTGCCGCAGCTGGGCGACGTACGCCTCGAGGCTGCGCGCCCCGGCAGCGCGGGCGAGCGGCTCGAGCCGGGACTCGACCAGGTAGGCCTTCTCCGGGGGATAGAGCATCGCCGTCTCACGACGTACGAGGTCGGAGACGTAGGCAAAGCTCAGGGTCGAGAGGCTCACGGGAACCCCATCGGTCGCCGGGGCGACGTCCTGAGGGAAAACAGGCAGCCGAACCGCCTCACGTCGGGCCCGGTCCTGCCGATGGGGCAGGCGTGATCAGTGTGCTCGTCGTCGACGACTCCGCCACCGTGCGGAGGATCGTGACCACCGCGCTGGAGACCGACCCCGGCGTGGCGGTCGTCGGCCAGGCGGTCGACGGCGAGCACGCCCTGGACCTGGCCCAGGAGCTGGCCCCGGACGCGGTCGTGCTCGACATCGAGATGCCGGTGCTCGACGGACTGGCCGCCCTGCGCCGGCTGCGCGCCGCGAACCCGCGGCTGCCGGTGATCATGTTCAGCACGCTCACCGAGCGGGGCGCGATGAAGACCCTGGAGGCGCTCTCGCTGGGTGCCTCGGACTACGTCACCAAGCCGACCGGCACCGACAGCCTGAGCGCGAGTGTCCGCGAGATCGCCGACCAGCTGGTCCCGAAGATCCGGGCGCTGGTGGGCACCGCCCGCTCCCTGGACTCGGGCGGCCAGCCGGTGCCGCCGCCCCCGCCGGCCCGGCACAGCCCCGCGGTCGCCCCGCAGGTCCTGATGGTGGGCTGCTCGACCGGCGGGCCGGACGCGCTGGCCTCCCTGGTCAGCGAGCTGCCCTTCAACCTCCGGGTCCCGGTCGTGGTGGTCCAGCACATGCCGCCGGTCTTCACCGCGATGTTCGCCTCCCGGCTCGACCGGGTCAGCGCGCTGAGCGTCTCCGAGGCCGTCGACGGCGAGCCGCTGCGGGCGGGGCACGTCTACGTCGCCCCCGGCGACCGGCACCTGTCCCTGCACCGGGTCGAGGACCGGGTGCTGGCCCGGATCGACGCGGGTCCGCCGGAGAACTTCTGCCGGCCCTCGGTCGACGTGCTGTTCCGGTCCGGGGCCCACGTCTACGGTCCGGCAGCCCTGGGCGTGGTGCTCACCGGGATGGGCCACGACGGCACCGCCGGCGCCCGCGCCGTGCAGACCACCGGGGGGACCGTGCTGGCGCAGGACCAGGCCTCGTCGGTGGTCTGGGGGATGCCCGGGGCGGTCGTCGCCGCCGGGCTGGCCCACGAGGTGCTGGCGCTGGACAAGATCGCCGCGCGGCTCGTGGAGCTGGTGCGCGGCTGAGGAGCCGGGCGTACGCCTCAGGCCGTGATGTCGAGGTACGCCGGACCGGCGGGGCCCGACGCGGTCGCGTCGCTGACCCGGTCGGCGAAGCCGCGCTGACGCGCGAGCGCGGCCAGCGCCTCGGTGAGCTGCGTGCGGAGCTCGCCCTGCCGGGCCAGCAGCGCCTCGGCCCGGGGGCGCAGGTGCTCCGGGACCGGTCCCAACGACGGGGCGTGCCAGGCCGGGCGGGTGTGCCACGACAGCAGGGCCTCGGTGGGGTCGGCGATGAGCTCCTCGGTGCGGTGCACGTCGGCCTCGAGCCGCTCGAGCTCGGCGACCCAGGCCGCGGTGATCGCGCCGCGGGCCAGGTCCTCGGGGCCGGTCATCAGCTCGCCGCCGCCTGCTGCAGCGCGGCCTCGCGCCAGGTGTCGGCCAGCTGCTCGGCCAGGCCCAGCACGTGCTGGGTGGCACCGCTGTCGCGACGGGTGTTGGCGAGCACCAGCTGGCCGAACATCCAGTCGTAGAGGGCGGCCAGCTGGGGGGCGCCGTCCCAGGCGTCGGTGCGCAGGGTGGAGCGCAGCTCGACGACGATGTCCTGCGCGTGCAGCAGCAGGGTGTGCGCCTCGGCGTGGGTGCCGGCGTCCTGGGCGTCCTTGGCGCGACGTACGTCGAGCACCAGCCGCTCGCAGAGCATCACCAGCAGCCGCTCGGGGCTCGCGGTGTTCACCGAGGCGCCGAGGTAGGCGGCGCGTGCGTTGGAGGGGACCATGAGGATCATCCGTTCCGGCTGGGCAGGGAGCCGATCTGGCCCGCGAGCCAGGTGGACTGGCTCTGCATCTGGGTCAGCGCGGTCTCGAGGGCGGTGAACTGACGGGTGAGGGTGGTCCGGCGCAGCTCCAGGCGCAGGTCCCACTGGGCGACCGAGTCGGCCAGCCGCTTGATGCCGTCCTGACGGCCGCTGACCGCGACGGTCAGGGTGCCGTCGACGGGGGCACTGGCCGACTTGGCGACGTCGCGGACCCGGGCGGCGAAGCCTTCACCGGCGGAGCCGAGGGCCGCCGCGACCTTCTCCGGGTCCTTCTCGTACGCCGCGGCGAGGGCCTTCTCGTCCAGCACCAGCTTGCCGTAGCGGTCGGTCTGGATGCCCAGCTCGGCCAGGGTGGTGCCGTCCTTGGGGTAGACCGCGTCGAAGAGCGCGGTGCGCACGCCGCGGACGGCGACGTCCCCGGCGAGCATGCCCTTGGCCGACCCGGTGCCGCCGGAGGCGGTGACGGTGTCGAACGAGGTGAGCAGCGAGTTGATGTCGTCGACCAGCGACTTCATCGCCGTCTGCACCGCACCCGCTTCGCGAGCGATGGTCAGGGTGGCGGTGCTGCCCGCGGTGGCCGGCGGGGCCAGGCTGAGGGTGACGCCCGGCATCAGGTCGTCGAAGGTGTTGGTGGACGACGTGGCGGTGATGCCGCCCAACGTGACCGCGGCGTCCTCGCCGGCGCGGGCGGTCGCGCCGCCCAGCAGCGGAGAACCGTCGGCCGCGCTGAGCGCGAAGTCGGAGGCGGCGCCGGTCGCGGTGGACTCGACCAGCAACCGGTAGGAGCCCTCGGCGACCCGGACGGCGGTGGCGCGCACGCCGGTCTCGTTGGCCGGGTCGTTGAGCGCGTCCACCAGGCCCTGGAGCGTGCCGTCGGTCTCGAGGTCGAGGGGAGCGGTGCCGTCCAGCCGGTCCAGCCGGACCGTCGTCGGCTCGGCCGTGGCGCCGCCGGTGACAGAGCCGGTGAGCGCGGCCGGCGCGGCGAAGGTGAGCTGGTGGGTCCGGGCCAGGCGGTCGACGGTGACCGAGAAGGAGGTCGCGGCGGTGGCCGCGGTCGCGGTCGCGGTGACGCCGGGCGTGGTCGAGCTGGCCGTCAGGGTGCTCCAGGCGCCGGCGCGACCGGTGTCGGCCGCCTTGGTGGAGAGTGCGGCGAGCCTGGTGTTGAGCGTCTGGAGGGCGCTGACCGCCGACTCCTCGGAGCGGACCCGGGTCTGCAGTCGCGTCTTGGGGGCGGTCTCCAGCTGCATGAGCTGGTCGACGAACTGCGCGCTGTCGAAGCCGGACAGACCGGAGATGCTGGCCACGGGATCCTCCTCTCAGGCGCCGCGGGTCGTACGGGGTGGCGGGGATGCGGAGACGGCGGCCGGCCGGGGCCCTGGGGCGACCAGGACGTCCGACCGACCGCCGTCAGCCATCAGCGGAGCAGGGAGAGGACGCCCTGGGGCGCCTGGTTCGCCTGCGCCAGCATCGCCGTGCCGGCCTGGGAGAGGATCTGCGAACGGGTGAAGTTCATCATCTCCTGAGCCATGTCGGTGTCGCGGATCCGGCTCTCGGCGGCCGAGAGGTTCTCCACGGCCACGTTGACGTTGGCGATCGTGTGCTCGAACCGGTTCTGGATCGCACCCAGCTCGGCGCGCTGCGTTGAGATGTCCTTGATCGCCGCCTGGACCGCGTTGGAACCACCGCTGGAAGGGTTGGCGACCGGGTCTGCGCCTGCAGCCGTGAACTTGATCTCCAGGCCCTGGATGCCCTCGCCGTTGCTCGCAGCGGGAGGCGTAGCCGTGTTCGGCGTGCCGGCGAAGGCCAGCAGCGCCTTGGAGCCGGTGACGGTGATGGTGTCGCTGCTGTCGAAGCCGACCTGGAAGGTCTTGTCGCCGTTGGTGGGGTTGTCCGCCGGAGCAGTGGCCTGGCCGGTGAAGATCTTCTCACCGTTGAACTTGGTGTTCTCCTGGATCCGGCCGATCTCGGTCTTCAAGGAGTTGAACTCCGCCTCGAGAGCCGACTTCGAGTCGTCACCCTGGGTGCCGTTGTTGTACTGCGTGGCCAGGTCGTTCATCCGCTGGAGCATGGAGTGCACCTCGGTGAGCGCGCCCTCAGCGGTCTGGACGAGCGAGACGCCGTCCTGGGCGTTGCGAGCGCCCATCTTGAGGCCGCCGACCTGCGAGCGCAGGCCCTCGGAGATCGCCAGGCCGGCCGCGTCGTCGCCGGCGCGGTTGATCCGGAAGCCGGACGACAGCTTCTCCAGCGACTTGGCCATCTGCCCCGAGGTGGTGGACAGGTTGCGGTAGGCCGACATTGCGTCGATGTTCTGGTTGATGCGAAGACTCATGATGATTTCCTTCCTGGAATGGAGTCACGTGCTGGAGTCCGTCCGTGGACTCCGTTGGCGATCAGATCGGCCCCCGTCGGACCGGCCTGAGGAAATCAGGCGAGAGTTTTTTCGCCTGCCTTGCTCGGACCCGGGGAAGTGGGTGGGAAGAGCCGACTACGCGGTGGCGTCCAGCGTCGGCCGGGCCATCGGGCGGCGCAGGGAGGCGGCGTGCCGCGCGGAGACGGCGGCGAAGTAGGACTCGCGGCGGCGGGCGGCGCAGCCCTCCGGCTTGGCGGCGGGCTTGACCAGCCCGGGCTCCAGCTCACGGTGCAGCACGTCGCGCAGCAGGCTCAGCGCCTCGGCGCGCAGCTGGGAGACCCGGGACTCGCTCACGCCAAGCTCGGCGGCGATCTCGGCCATCGGCCGCTCCGCGAGGAAGTAGTCGTTGACCACGATCCGCAGCCGATCGGGCAGCTCGGCGACCGCCTCGATCATGTAGGTCAGCCGCTCCTGGTGCTCCAGCAGCTGCTCCGGGGTGGCGCCGTCGGCGGGCAGCAGCTCGTCCAGGGCGTCGTCGGGGGCGCCCTGGAGGGAGAGCACCTGGGCCCGGGCGATGTCGTCGTCGTTGGCGATGACCTCGTCGAGGCTCATCCCCATCGCGCTGGCCACCTCGGCGTTGCTGGGCACCCGGCCCAGCGTGGCGGCCATCCGGTGGCGGGTCTCGTCCAGGTCGCGGGCGCGGCGGCGCACCGAGCGGGAGGCCCAGTCGACGCTGCGCAGCTCGTCGAGGAGCGCGCCGCGGATCCGGGTGGCGGCGTACCGGGCGAACGGCACCCCGCGCTCGGCGTCGAAGGCGTGGGCGGCCTGGACCAGCGCGGCCAGGCCGGCGGAGGTCAGGTCGTCGCGAGAGACGTGCGACGGCACCCGCCCGGCCATCTCCCGGACGATGTGCCCGACCAGCGGCATCGTCGCCGTGATCAGCTCCTCGGTGGCCTGCCCGGCCCTGGTCTTCTCGCTCACGTGGACGAGAGTCGTTCAGGAAAGCGCACCGTGTACCCATAATTAGGGAGCAACCCTCCGGGTGCGCAGCATTCAGGACGAAGGTCCCGCAGCGTCATGGCCCGCTCCGACTACCGGGGGTGAGCCATATGCGGGCCGGAGGTCCCGAAGCTGTCGGCGCAAACCCCTCAGGTCGCCCCCGGAGCCGCCGATGGGAGCCGTCGAGGAAGTGCACGCCCTCGTCGAGACCCAAGGGAGACCGGTACATGGAGAAGCTCTCGCTCATCCTGTGGCGCGAGCGCGAGCTGCTGGAGACCTTGCTGTTCAAGCTCGAGGTCGAGCAGCTCGTGATGGCCGGCGGCCGCACGAAGTGGCTGCTGCGCGCGGCCAAGGAGGTCGAGTCGGTGCTGGAGACGATCCGGCAGACCGAGGTGCTGCGCGCCGTCGCCGCCGACGAGGCCGCCGCCGAGGCGGGCATGCCTCCCAACCCCAGCCTCCGCTCGCTCGCCGACTCGGTGGCCGAGCCCTGGGCCTCGATCCTGGGCGACCACCGCGACGCCTTCGAGGCCATCACCCGCGAGGTCACCGCGATGGCAGAGGCCAACCGCGAGCTGGTCACCGCCGGCATCCGCTCGGCCCGGGAGACTCTCCTGACCCTCGGCGAGAGCACCGACGGCTACAGCGCCGACGGCACCGCCGTCTCCGCCGGCACCCGCCGCCCGTTGGTCGACCGGAGCCTGTGAGCCGGCCGTGAGCGGGTCCTTCGCCTCCCTCAACAGCGCACTCGGTGCGCTGCGCTACAACCGCGTCGTGATGGACGTGGCCAGCGGCAACATCGCCAACGCCGCCACCCCCGGCTACAACCGCCGCCGGGTGGAGGGGGAGTCGGTGGGCGCCGCGGCCCAGGTCGCGATGTGGTCGCGCTACGAGGGATCCGGCGAGGGGGTCCGGGTGGCCGACCTGCACCGGCTCGCCGACCAGTTCCTCGACGGCCGGGTCCGCCAGGAGCGGGCAACGCTCAGCTACCTCGACGTACGCCGTACCACGCTGGAGCGGCTGGAGACCGGGATCGCCGAGCCGGGGCCTGACGGCGTGGGCGCCGCGATCGCCGACTTCCGGGCGAGCCTGCACGCGCTGGCCAACGAACCCGGCTCCGACCTGGCGCGCACCCACGTGCTCACGCGGGCACAGACCCTCGTCGATGCCGTGCGCACCCAGGCAGCCAACGTGGCCCGGGAGACCTCGGACGCGAGCAGCCGGCTCGAGGGCACCCTGACGAAGGTCAACGCCGCCGCCGGCGAGCTGGCCGAGCTCAACCGGCAGATCGCCCAGCACGGGGCCGCCGGCACCGACGTCAACGCCCTGCTCGACCGGCGCGACCAGGTCGCGCTGAGCCTGTCCAGCCTCACCGGGGCAGTGGCCACCGAGCGCCCCGACGGTGGGCTGGACGTCACCGTCGGCGGGGTCCCCCTGGTCAGCGGCCGGGAGGCGGGCACGCTCGTGCGCAGCAGCGGCACGGACGTCGTCCCGGTGACCTTCGCGATCCGCGGCGGCGCCGCAGACGTGCCGGTGCCTGCGGGCATCCGCGGGGAGCTGGGCGCCGGCGCGGACCTGCTCAGCGTCACCCTCCCGGCGTACGCCGCCGGCCTGGACGCCGTGGCCGCGTCGCTCGCCGACCAGCTCAACGCCGGCCAGCAGGCAGGCTTCGACCGCGACGGCAACCCCGGCGCGCCGCTGCTGACCTACGACCCGGCGGACGCGGCCGGCTCCCTCCGGCTCGCGATCACCAACCCCGCACGACTGGCGGCCTCCTCGCTCCCCGGTGGGGTGCTGGACGGGCAGAACGCCACTGCGATGGCTGCTCCTACCACCGTCGAGACCGCCTACCAGCGCCTGGTGGCCGGGCTCGGCACCGAGGTCGCCACCGCCGGCCGCCTGGTCACCAACCAGGCCTCCCTGGTGGCCCAGGTCGACGGCCAGCGCGAGCAGCTCACCGGGGTCAGCCTGGACGAGGAGATGGTCTCGCTGATGTCCGCCCAGCGTGGCTACGAGGCCGCCTCGCGGGTGATGAACGCCGTGGACTCGATGCTCGACACCCTCATCAACCGGACAGGACTGGTGGGTCGATGACCATCACCCGCGTCACCCAGAACATGATGACCTCGCGGTCGCTGGAGCACCTGAACGCCGGGCTCTCCCGGTTGTCCAAGCTCCAGGAGCAGGTCGCGTCCGGGCGGGCGATCTCGCGGCCCTCCGACGCCCCGGCCGAGACCACCACGGCGATGCGGCTGCGCGCCACGCTGACCGAGGTGGCCCAGCACCGGCGCAACGCCGAGGACGGGCAGGGGTGGCTCGCCGAGGCCGACACGATGCTGCAGTCGATGATCACCCGGACCCGCCAGGCGCGCGAGATCGGCATCCAGGCCGCCAACCCCGGTGCCGTCAGCCCGGGCGGGCGCGAGGTGCTGGCCGGCGAGATCGAGCAGATCCGCGACTCGCTCATCGCCCTCGCGAACACCAAGCACCAGGACCGCCCGGTGATGGGCGGCATCTCCGGCGGCAGCGAGGCCTACTCGGCCGGCGGCACGTACGTCGGCGTGGCCGGCCAGGTCACCCGGACCGTGGCCGACGGGGTGAGGATCCGCGTCGACCTCGACGCCGAGGCCACCCTGGGGCCGGACGGGGCCAACCTCTTCGACCACCTGACCGAGATGGCGGCCGCGGTCCGCTCCGGGGACACCGCCGCGCTGCGGGCCGGGATGGACACGGTCGCTGGCGACCTCGACCGGCTGGGGGTGGCGGTGATCGACGTGGGCAGCCGGACGGTCGCGCTGGACCGGGCGGTGGAGACCGCCGACGCCCGCGAGCTCAGCATGGTCAAGTCGCTGGCCGGGATCGAGCAGGTCGACCTGCCCAAGGCGATCCTGGAGCTGCAGACCCAGGAGCTGGCCTACCAGGCGGCCCTGGCCTCGACCAGCCGGGTGATGGCGCCCAGCCTGATGGACTTCCTCCGGTGAGCACGTCTGTCATGATCGACCCGACCACGGACAGCGCCCAGCAGGGCCAGGAGGGAACGACGGTGGACGAGATCCCGGTGATCGAGCTGGTGAACCCGATGCCCGGGTTCCCCGAGCGGCGACGGTTCACCCTGGTCCGCCTCGACGACGACGGGACGCTGTGCGCCCTGCGCTCCCTGGAGGACCCGGACCTGAGGTTCCTGGTCACCACGCCGGTCGCCTTCTTCCCCGACTACGCGCCGGTGGTCGGGGACGACGTGGTCGACGAGCTCGGGATCACCGACGCCGCGCAGGTGCTGGTCCTGCTGGTGCTCACCGCAGGCGCGACCCTGGCCGAGACCACGGCCAACCTGCTCGCCCCGGTCCTGGTCAACACCGTCACCCGGCAGGCCAGCCAGGTCATCCTCGACGACACCTCGTTGTCGGTCGCCACACCGCTCGTCGCCTGACTCTGCTCCGCGGCTGAGCGTCGTGCCGTAGTGTCGTCGCCATGCTGGTGCTGAGCCGTCGTGCGGGGGAGAGCGTCGTCCTGGGTGACGACATCACCGTGACGATCCTCGAGGTCCGCGGCGACGTCGTCCGCGTGGGCATCGACGCGCCCCGCTCGGTGAGCGTGCACCGCGCCGAGCTGCTGGCCGAGCTGGCCACCAGCAACCAGAGCGCCGCCTCGCCGTCGGAGGACGCCGTCGCGTCCCTGGCCGCGGCGATGCGCACCCGCAAGCCCTGACGCTCCGGTTCCGCCCAGTTCCTCTCAGTTCCCTCCGCTCCCGGCCGATGAGCCTGGTGAGCACCCGCCGCCCCCGCGACGCGGGTGCGTCCAGGTGCCCCCAGCCGTAGGAGAGGAGGTCGCGTCGTGGACGACGATGCCGAGATCATCGCCGAGTTCCTGGTGGAGAGCCACGAGAACCTCGACCAGCTCGACCGCGACCTCGTCGCACTGGAGCGCGCGCCCGGCTCCAAGGAGCTGCTCTCGAGCATCTTCCGCACCATCCACACGATCAAGGGCACCAGCGGCTTCCTGGCGCTGCACCGGCTGGAGGCGCTGACCCACGTCGGCGAGAACCTCCTCTCCCGGCTGCGCGACGGCGACCTGGTGCTGGACGCCGAGGTCACCGGCGTCCTGCTCTCCATGGTCGACGCCGTCCGGGTGCTGCTCGCCGCCGTCGAGGCCTCGGGCACCGACGTCGACGCCGACGTGGACGTCGACGCGGTCGTGGCCACGATCCGCACGCGCCTGGAGGCGACCGAGAGCCCGGTCCCGGTGACGGCGCCGGCCGCCGCCACCGCGCTCGCGACCACCCAGCCGACCGGACTGGCGGCGACCGAGCAGACGGCTCCGGCCGGCGGCCCGGTGACGCAGACCGTGTCGGCGACGGCCATCCCCGGCAGCGAGGGTGAGCCCGCGCGCAGCGTGATCGACTCCACCGTCCGGGTCGACGTCGACCTGCTCGACAGCCTGGTCCAGCTGGTCGGCGAGCTGGTGCTGACCCGCAACCAGATCCTGCGCCGGACCGAGCAGGAGGACGACGTGGAGCTGCAGCGCGCCGCCCAGCGCCTCGACCAGGTCGCCAGCGAGCTGCAGGAGGGCGTGATGCGCACCCGCATGCAGCCCATCGCGCACGTCTGGTCGAAGATGCCGCGCGTGGTCCGGGACCTGGCCCACCAGCTCGAGCGCCAGGTGCAGCTCGACCTCGAGGGCCACGAGACCGAGCTGGACCGCTCCCTGCTCGAGGCGCTGCGCGACCCGCTGACCCACCTGGTGCGCAACGCGATCGACCACGGCATCGAGCCGCCGGCCGAGCGGCTGGCGGCGGGCAAGCCCGCGACCGGCCGGCTGCTGCTGCGGGCCCGGCACGAGAGCGGCCAGGTGGTCGTCGAGATCAGCGACGACGGCAAGGGCATCGATCCCGACGTGATCGCCTCCGCCGCGCTCTCCCGCGGGGTGGTGACCCGGGACGAGCTGGCCAGGATGGAGCCGCGCGACGTGCTCAACCTGATCTTCGAGCCCGGGTTCTCCACCGCCACGGTGGTCACCAACGTCTCCGGCCGCGGCGTCGGCATGGACGTCGTCCGGACCAACATCGAGCGGATCGGCGGCACCGTCGACGTGCAGAGCGTGGTGGGGCACGGCACGATGTGCCGGGTCCGGATCCCGCTCACCCTGGCGATCATCCCCGCCCTGCTCGTGGGTGAGGGCACCGAGCGGTACGCGATCCCGCAGGTCAACCTGGTCGAGCTGGTCCGGGTGGAGGGCCAGGCGCTGGCCGCCGACGTGGAGACGGTCGCCGGCGCGCCGCTGCTGCGGCTGCGCGGCGAGCTGCTGCCGCTGGTGCACCTCGGCTCCGCACTCGCCTCCCCGGCGGGCTCGGGCGCGGGTGCGCTCCCGCTGCCGGCGGACTCCGACGGGATCACGGTGGTGGTGGTCCAGGCCGACGACGTCCGGTACGGGCTGTGCGTCGGCGAGGTGCACGACACCCAGGAGATCGTGGTCAAGCCGCTTGGCCGGCAGCTCAAGGCGCTGGCTTCCTACGCCGGCGCGACCATCATGGGCGACGGCCGGGTAGCGCTGATCCTCGACGTCGCCGGGCTGGCGCGCACCCGGGGGATCGGCGCGGTGCCGGTCTCCAAGGTGGAGGTCTCCCTCCCGCGCCAGCAGACCACCCCGATGCTGGTGCTCGAGGTGGTGCCCGGACGACGGGCCGCACTGCCGCTGCGCGACGTCTCCCGGCTCGAGGAGATCCACGTCTCCCGGGTCGAGGGCGCCGGCCCGCTGGACGCCGTGCAGTACCGCGACGGCATCCTCCCGCTGGTCCGGCTCTCCGCGGTCATGGGCCTGCCGGCCGCGGTGACGGCCGACGAGCTCCCGCTCGAGGAGCGCGCCACCCTCTCGGTCGTCGTGCACGAGGAGGGCGAGCGCCGGGTGGGCCTGGTGATCGACCGGGTGGTCGACATCGTCGACACCGTGCTGCGTCCCAGCGAGGTCGGCCGCCGTGCCGGCGTGCTGGGCTCGGCGGTGATCGACGAGCGGGTGACCGACCTGCTCGACCTGGACGCCGTGGTCGCGGCCGCGGGGGTGGCGTGATGACCCTGTCACCGCTGTCCTCCGCCTCCGCCGAGGCGGCCCCCCAGTACTGCACCTTCGTCGTGGACGGCCTGCTCTTCGGGGTGCGCGTCCAGGAGGTGCAGGAGGTACTGCGCTTCCAGCCCCTGACCCCGGTGCCGCTCGCCGCGGACTCGGTTCGCGGACTGCTCAACCTGCGCGGCCAGATCGTCACCGCGGTGTGCCTGCGGCGTTGCCTGTCCCGTCCGCTGCGCGAGGGCGACGACCTGCCGCTCAACGTGGTGGTGCGCTCGCGCGGCGAGGCCGTCAGCCTGCTGGTCGACGAGGTGGGCGACGTGGTCGACACCACGGGGTTCGACCTGCTCCCGCCGCCGGCCAACCTGCCGCCCGCCGTCCGCGACCTGCTCGAGGGCGTGATCGCCCTGCCCGACTCGATCCTTCTCGTCCTCGACTTCGACCGCGCGGTCGACGTCCCGCACGACGCATCCCCCGGAGGAACCTCATGACCGACCTGCTCGCCGCACCCACCGCCGCCGCTGTGGCCGAGGCGTACGCCCCTGCCGTGGTGCGCCACGTGCTCGACGGCCTGCCCGCCGCGGTGCTGCTGGCCGACTCCCAGCAGCGGGTGAGCTACGTCAACGTCACCGCCCAGGCGGACCTGCGCCCGCTGGAGGCGTTCCTGCCGCTGCCGCTGGACCAGTGGGTCGGTGCCGACGTACGACCGATCTTCGCCCTGCTGGGCGACGTGGGGCCGTTCGAGCGGGTCTGGGGCGACCCCTCGCTGCTCCCCTTCAAGACCCAGGTGGAGGTCGGGACGGAGTTCGCGGACCTGAGCATCACCGAGGTCACCTCCGACGGGCAGTTCGGCGGGGTGATGATCTCCTGGATCAAGAAGACCGAGCGGATCCGCGAGGAGCGTCGCTTCGCCCGGGTGCACGCGATGCTGGAGAACTCGCCGACCAAGATGATGTTCGCCAACCCGGACGGCATCATCACCTACCTCAACCCCGCCTCCCTCAGGACCCTGGAGGGACTGGCCGAGCATCTCGTGATCCGTCCCGACGAGCTGGTCGGCGTACCGCTCGCGATGCTCTACGAAGAGCAGGACGCCCAGCGGGCCGCTCTCCTCGATCCCCAGGGCACCGTCGCCCGGTCCTCGGAGCAGCTGAAGCAGCTGCACTCGCTCAAGCACCAGATCGGCCCCGAGACCCTCGACGGCTCGATCACCGAGATGTTCGACGACGACGGGCAGCGGCTCGGCTTCCTGCTCACCTGGGACGTCGTCACCGAGCGGCTCGAGGTCGAGCGCGCCCGGCAGCGGGCGATGGCCGACACCGCGGCGATGAACCACGTGCTCGCCGCGCTGGGAACCGCCAGCTCGGTCGACGAGGCGATCAACCGCGCGCTCGAGGAGGTCCGCTCCGACTTCGGGTGGGAGTACGGCTCCGCCTGGCGGGTCGACCCGAAGATCGACCGGTTCCGGTTCGTGGGCGCCTCCGGCGAGACCTCCGAGGAGGTCGTGTCCCTGCTCGCCCAGAGCACCTTCCGCCCCGGCGGCTCGGGGCTTCCCGGGCGCACCTGGGCGAGCGGCGACATCGTCTTCGCCGACGCCGCGGAGATCCCCGAGTTCGACCGCCGGATGCGCGCCCACGGGGTGGAGCTCAAGTCGGGGGTCAGCCTGCCGATCAAGGTCGGCGGCGAGGTGATCGCGACCCTGGACTTCTTCTGCTCCCGGGAGAACGAGTTCGGCGACCGTCGCCTGGAGACGCTGCGCAACATCAGCGACCTGATCTCCCAGGCGGTCGCGCGGATCCAGCGCGACGAGACCGACCGGACCGCGGCGGCCGAGCTGGCCGCCAAGGTCGACCTGGTGCTCGACGTGGTGCGCGCGGTGGGCGCGGGGGACCTGACCCGGGAGATGCCGGTCAGCGGGGACGACGCGATCGGCCAGCTGGCCGGTGGCCTGGCGGACGTGGTGGAGACCCTGCGCCAGTCGATGGCCGACATCAGCGGCACGGCCGACGCCCTGGCCGCGTCCGCCTCCCAGCTCTCCACGCTCTCCCACGGCATGGAGGAGGGGGCGACCCTGACGTCCGAGCGGGCCGCGAGCGCGTCCGGCTCCTCGGTGCAGGTCTCGGCCAGCATCCAGAAGGTCGCGGAAGCCTCGGAGGAGATGACCGCGAGCATCCGGGAGATCGCCAAGAACGCCACCGAGGCCGCCACGGTGGCGACCACGGCCGTGGGCGTCGCCGGGTCCGCGCAGGGCACGGTGGCGAGCCTGGGCGAGTCGAGCGCGGAGATCGGCAAGGTGATCAAGGTGATCACCTCGATCGCGCAGCAGACCAACCTGCTGGCGCTCAACGCCACGATCGAGGCGGCTCGAGCCGGGGACGCGGGCAAGGGGTTCGCGGTGGTGGCCAACGAGGTCAAGGAGCTGGCCAAGGAGACCGCGCGGGCGACCGAGGACATCGGCCAGAAGATCGAGGCGATCCAGTCCGACACCTCCGGCGCGGTGACCGCGATCGCGGAGATCACCGACGTCATCGGTCGGATCAACGACATCCAGACCACCATCGCCGACGCGGTGGAGACCCAGACCGCGACCACCAACGAGATCGCGCGCAGCGTCACCGACGCCGCCGCCGGCGCCACCGGCATCGCCGGCGACGTGCGACAGGTCGCCAGCGCGGCCGAGGACACCCGACACGGCGCCTCCAACACCATGGAGTCCGCCAACGACCTGGCCAACATCGCCGGCCGCCTGCGGGCGCTGGTCAGCCGCTTCCGCGTCTGACCCACCCCGTCATTCTTCCTGCAGACCGATCACCCTCGAGGACTCCCATGACCGACCTCGTCCAGCCCCTCAGTCCGAACGGCTCCCACCCCTCGGGCGAGCCGGCGCTCGCCGAGCTCGAGCCGACCTCCGCCGAGCAGCGCGAGGTGCTGGACGCGATGCCGGCCCGGGTCTTCCTCACCGACCGCGACCGGCGCATCCGCTACGCCAACAAGAAGGCGGTCGAGGAGCTCCGTCCGGTCGAGGAGTTCATGCCCTACAAGGTCGACGAGCTGGTCGGCTCCGACGTCAAGCCGCTCTTCGCGTTCATCGGCGACGTCGACCGGGTCGAGCACTACTTCGAGAACCACCACGAGCTCCCGTACGCCAACCAGCTGATGATCGGCAACGAGCACGCCGACATGACCGTGAGCGCGATCTACCGCGAGGACGGCGAGTTCAACGGCGTGATGGTGGCCTGGGTCTACGTCACCGACCGGGTCAAGGCCGAGCGCGGTCTGCACCGGGTCAACGCCATGATGGAGAGCTCGCCGACCGCGTTGATGTTCGCCGACCGCAAGCGGGTGATCAACTACCTCAACCCGGCGGCGTACGAGACGTTGCGCAGGCTCGAGCCCTACATGCCGATCACCGCCGAGCAGCTCCACGGGCTCAGCCTCGACGTGCTCGCCGAGGGCACCCGCGAGACCGACACCGAGCGCGGCCGGGCCCAGCTCGACGAGCTGAGCTATGAGAACCTGCCGGTGAGGGCCGAGCGCACCGTCGGCCCGGAGACGCTCGACCTGCTCTTCACCGCGATCCACAACCGCGACGGGGCCTACATCGGGATGATGGTCACCCTCGAGCTGATCACCGAGAAGCGGAAGGCCGAGCGCGACCGGGCCGAGGCCCTCGCCGACACCGCGGCGATGAACCAGGTGCTGTCCGCGCTGGGCACGGCGATCTCGGTGGACGAGGCGGTCGAGCGCACCCTGGAGGTCGTCGGGGAGGAGTTCGGCTGGCGGGCCGGGATGGCCTGGCTGGTCGACCCGGAGGCAGACCGGCTGCGGTTCGCCGTGGCGGTCGGCCAGGTTCCCGACCGGGTGCGGTCGGCGATGGCCGGGATGAGGCCGCGCCGCGGGGAGGGCATGGCCGGACGGACCTGGGCCAGCGCGGACGTGCACCAGTCGTCGGAGGCGATCGACCTGCCGCGCGAGGTGCGGATGGTCAGCCCGGAACTGCGGACGCCGAACGCCGTGGGGTTCTGCGTGAAGGCCCACGGGGAGGTGGTGGCGGTCCTGGAGTTCTTCACCAGCCAGGCGGTGGAGCTCAGCGAGCAGCGGTGGGGCACGTTGCGCAACATCAGCGACCTGGTCTCCCAGGCGGTGACCCGGATCATGAGGGAGGAGGCCGAGCGGGCCGCGGCCGCCGACCTCGCGACGAAGGTCGACCTGGTGCTCGAGGCCGTCCGTGCCGTGGGCACGGGCGACCTGACCCGGGAGATGCCGGTCAGCGGGGACGACGCGATCGGCCAGCTGGCCGGTGGGCTGGGCGACGTCGTCGCCGCCCTGCGCATCTCCATGACCGACATCGGCGGCACGGCCGACTCGCTGGCCGTGGCCGCCGAGCAGATCTCGACGCTCTCCCGGACGATGGGCGACGGTGCGGTGCTCACCTCCGAGCGGGCCGAGAGCGCCTCCACCTCCTCGGTGCAGGTCTCGGCCAGCATCCAGACGGTGGCCACGGCTGCGGAGGAGATGACCGCGAGCATCCGGGAGATCGCCAAGAACGCCACCGAGGCCGCCACGGTGGCGACCACCGCGGTCGGGGTGGCCAGCGCGGCGCAGGGCACGGTGGCGAGCCTGGGCGAGTCGAGCGCGGAGATCGGCAAGGTGATCAAGGTGATCACCTCGATCGCGCAGCAGACCAACCTGCTGGCGCTCAACGCCACGATCGAGGCGGCTCGGGCCGGGGACGCGGGCAAGGGGTTCGCGGTGGTGGCCAACGAGGTCAAGGAGCTGGCCAAGGAGACCGCGCGGGCGACCGAGGACATCGGTCAGAAGATCGAGGCGATCCAGTCCGACACCTCCGGCGCGGTGACCGCGATCGCGGAGATCACCGACGTCATCTCCCGGATCAACGACATCCAGACCACCATCGCCTCGGCGGTGGAGGAGCAGACCGCGACCACCAACGAGATCGCCCGCAACGTCACCGACGCGGCCGGCGGCGCCAACGGCATCTCCGCCGACGTCAGCCAGGTCGCCCAGGCCGCCGAGCAGACCCGTCAGGGCGTGGGGGAGACCCTGCAGTCGGCGCAGGAGCTGGCGGCGATGGCGAGCACGCTGAAGGCCCGGGTCACCAAGTTCAAGGTCTGACCGAGAGGCTCAGCCGTGGTGCAGGCGGGAGGCCAGCACCGCGGCCTGGGTACGGCGCTGCACGCCGAGCTTGGCCAGGATCGAGGTGACGTTGTTCTTGATCGTCTTCTCCGACAGGAAGAGCCGCTCGCCGATCTGCCGGTTGGTCAGGCCGTCGCCGATGAGCTGAAGGATGCGCAGCTCCTGCTGGCTGAGCTTGTCCAGGCCCTGCGCCGACTCCAGCCGCCGGCGCTCGCGCATCCGGGCCATGATCCGCGCGGCCACGGCAGGGGCCACCAACGTCTGTCCGGCCGCCACCGAGCGGATCCCGTCGAGCAGCGAGTCGGCCTTGATCTCCTTGAGCACGTAGCCCGCGACGCCGGCGGAGAAGGCGTCGGCGAGGATGTCGTCGTCGTCGTAGCTGCTCAGCATCAGGGTCCGCACCTGCGGGGCCTGGGCCTGCAGCTCGCGCGCGACCTCGACCCCCGAGCGGTCCGGCAGCCGGGCGTCGAGCAGGGCGACGTCGGGCATCGCCGAGAGCACCCCGGCGAGGCCGTCGTGCGCGGTGCCGGCCTCGCCGACGACCGTCATGTCGTCCTCGGCGTCGAGGAGGGCGCGCAGACCGTGTCGCACGATCTCGTGGTCGTCGACGAGGAAGACCCGAATCGTGTCCATGGGAACTTTGGTATCCCGTCCTGGACGTCCGGGAGGTCGAAGGTGCAATACGCGCGGTGAGTCGGACATCACGTCGGGAACCGGGGGCCAAGACGTGCCGGAATAAAGTTGCGTGTGGCAACCTTATGGGGTGGTGCCGGGTGAGCGATCCGCCCCCCGCAGCGCCCCGCGAACCAACCGCGCCCGACCGGGCAGTCTGGTCCAGGAGAAGGAACCCCGTGACGACAACCCCCGCGCCGCCGACCGCCGAGCAAGCCGGACAGATGACCCACCGCCAGGTGCTGGAGGCCCTCACCGGCCTGCTCCTGGCCATGTTCGTGGCGATGCTCTCCAGCACCGTCGTCTCCAACGCCCTGCCGGTGATCGTGGCCGACCTCGAGGGCAGCCAGACCGGCTACACGTGGGTGGTGGTGGCGACCCTGCTCACCATGACCGCGACCACCCCGATCTGGGGCAAGTTCGCCGACCTCTTCGACCAGAAGACGTTGGTCCAGGTGGCCCTGGTGATCTTCTCGGTAGGCTCGCTGCTGGCCGGGCTCGCGCCCTCGATGGAGGTGCTGATCGGCGCCCGCGCCGTCCAGGGCCTCGGCGTGGGCGGCCTGACCGCGCTGGTCCAGGTGGTCATCGCCGGCATGGTGAGCCCGCGCGAGCGAGGCCGGTACGCCGGCTACATCGGCTCCGTCTTCGCCCTCTCCACCGTGAGCGGCCCGCTGATCGGCGGGGTGCTGGTCGACACGCTCGGCTGGCGCTGGTGCTTCTTCGTCGGCCTCCCCGTCGCCCTGGCGGCGTTCGTGGTGCTGCAGAAGACCCTGAAGCTGCCGCGGCAGCCCCGCCGCGAGGTGCACGTGGACTACCTCGGCGCGACCGTGATCATGGCCGGCGTCTCGCTGCTCCTCATCTGGGTCTCGCTCGCCGGCAGCCAGTTCGCCTGGACCTCGGCGACGAGCGCCGCGCTCGTCGCCGCCGGCCTGGTGCTGGTCGCCGCGGCGGTCTTCATCGAGATCCGGGTGGCCCGCGAGCCGATCATCCCGATGCGCCTCTTCCGCGACCGCACCACCGCCCTGGCCACCGCCGCCTCGGTCATGGTCGGCGTGGCCATGTTCGGTTCCACGGTCTACCTCAGCCAGTACTTCCAGCTCGCCCGCGGCATGTCCCCGACCCGCGCCGGGCTGATGTCGATCGCGATGGTCGGCGGCCTGCTGGTCTCCAGCATCATCTCGGGCCGGATCATCAGCGAGACCGGCCGCTGGAAGCGCTTCCTGGTCGCCGGCATGGTCAGCGTCATCGCCGGGCTCGCGCTGCTCTCCACCATCGACGAGACCACGTCCCTGGTGTGGGTGGGCCTGTTCATGGCGGTGCTCGGGGTCGGCATCGGCGCCACGATGCAGAACCTGGTGCTGGCGGTGCAGAACAACACCGCGATGGCCGACATGGGTGCCGCCTCGTCCCTGGTTGCCTTCTTCCGCTCCATCGGCGGCTCGGCCGGCGTCTCCGCCCTGGGCGCGATCCTGGCCCACCAGGTCGCCGACCGGGTGAGCAGCGGCCTGGACAAGCTGGGCATCAGCGGCGGCGAGTCCACCGGGTCCTCCGTCCCGGACATGGACTCCCTGCCCGCGCCGGTGCGACAGATCTTCGAGAGCGCCTTCGGCGAGGCCTCCGCCCACCTCTTCCTGGTCGCCGTCCCGTTCGCGGTGGTCGCCCTGGTCTGCGTCGTGCTGATCAAGGAGGTCCCGCTGCGAGAGACTGTCCTGCGTGCGGACGAGATGACCCCCGAGCTGGAGGTCGAGGAGGAGAGCGGACGGTGACCCCCCAGGAACGCGTGCTCAGCGACGAGGCCTACCAGGCGCTCGAGCACCAGGTGATGATCCTGATCCGCCGCTCCAAGCGGGCGATCGCCCTGCGGGCCCAGATGGTCCACCCGGAGCTCTACCCGGCGGGCTACCTGATGCTCGCCCTGCTCGCCGAGCGCGGACCGTCGCGGCCCTCCACGATCGCGGAGGTCTTCGAGCTGGACAAGGGGGCGACCAGCCGCCAGGTCCAGCAGCTGGTGGACCTGGGTCTGGTCGACCGGGAGCCCGATCCGGACGACCGGCGGGCCAGCCTGCTCACCCCGACCGACCTCGCGCTGCGCGGGCTGGCGGAGGTCAGGGACGTCCGGCGTGCCCGGCTGAGCCGGCGCCTGGGGGAGTGGGACGAGGAGGACATGGCCGACTTCATCAACCGCCTGCGTCGCTACAACGAGATGCTCGAGGGCCCCGAGCTGCCCTGAGGCAGCTCCAGCCAGACCGCGTGGTCCGGGGCCAGCACCCCGGGGTCGGAGTCGCCCGAGGCCACCAGCAGCCGGCCGGTCGGCAGCGGCACCGGCACCTCGCCGCAGTTGAGCACCACGCCGAGCGACCCGCGGCGGAAGGCCAGCACGTCGGCGCCCCACTCCGCCGGCGCGGCGATCAGCTCCACCGGCCCCGCGCCCCGCGCGTGCCGGTGTCGGGCGGCCAGCGCGCGCTGGTAGAACGACCACGTCGATCCCGGGTCCGCGCGCTGGGCCTCCACGGTGAGCCCGCCCCAGTCGGCCGGCTGCGGGATCCACGGGGTGCTGCCCGGCGGCCCGAACCCGTACGGCGGCTCCTGCCCCGACCACGGCATCGGCACCCGGCACCCGTCACGGCCGACCTCCCCGGTCCGGAACCAGGACGGGTCCTGCCGGTGCTCGGGGGCCACGTCGACCTCCTCCAGCCCCAGCTCCTCGCCCTGGTAGAGGTAGCAGGACCCCGGCAGGGCCAGCATCACCAGGGTGGCCGCCCGGGCCCGGGCCAGGCCGCGCGCCCCGCCGCCGTACCGGGTGGGGTGGCGGACGACGTCGTGGTTGCTCAGCACCCAGGTGGGGGAGGCGTCCACCGGGGCCATGGCCGCCAGGGTGCCGCGGACGACCTCGGCGAAGGCCGGGGCCGACCAGTCGGCCAGCAGCCAGGAGAAGTTGAAGGACTGGTGCAGCTCGTCGGGCCGGACGAAGCGGGCCATCGACTCGGGCGTCTGGGTCCACGCCTCGGCCACCACCATCCGGTCGGTCCCGTGCTCGTCGCTGTAGTCGTCCACGAGCCGGCGCCAGCTCCGGTACACCTCGTGCACCTCCGGCTGGTCCCACATCGGCTCGTCGGCCAGGGTGCGCTCGACGATCTCCCGCGGGGCGTCCCCGGCGTCCGGCTCCTCGGGCCGGTCCTGGTCGCGCAGCGACTCCTCCTTGAACAGGCCGTGCGCGACGTCCACCCGGAAGCCGTCGACGCCCCGGTCGAGCCAGAACTGCAGCACGCCCTCGAACATCTGCGCGACCTCCGGGTTGCGCCAGTCCAGGTCGGGCTGGGTGGAGTCGAACAGGTGCAGGTACCACTGGTCGGTCCCCTCGACCCGGGTCCAGGCCGGTCCGCCGAAGACCGACTCCCAGTTGTTGGGCGGCTCCTCGGCCCCGGCGCCACGCCCGGTGCGGAACAGGTAGCGGCTGCGCGCCGGCGATCCCGGCGGGGCAGCGAGCGCCTCGACGAACCACGGGTGCTCCGAGGAGGTGTGGTTGGGCACCAGGTCGACGATCACCCGCAGCCCCAGGCCGTGGGCGGTGTCCAGCAGGGTGTCCAGGTCCTCCAAGCTGCCGAACCTGGGGTCGACCGCGCAGTAGTCGGCCACGTCGTAGCCGTGGTCGTGCTGGGGAGAGGGGTAGAACGGGGTGATCCACAGGGCGTCCACCCCCAGGTCGCGCAGGTAGGGCAGGCGGGAGGTGATCCCGGGCAGGTCGCCGACGCCGTCCCCGTCGCTGTCGGCGAAGCTGCGTACGTACACCTCGTAGACGACCGCCTCGCGCCACCACCCCTGCGGCGCGCTCACCCGAACGACCCCGGCTCGATCGCGATCCACACGTGCTCGGCCACCGCCACCACCCGCCCGTCCGCGTCGTAGAGGGTGGAGGCGGTGAAGGTCTTGCGGCCCTCGCTCCCGCGGTGCGCGCCCACCACCACGTGCGGCTCGCCCACGACCGGCAGGACGTCGACACGGGCGGTGATCCGGCCCAGCACCATCATCCGGTCCGTCAGGTCCCCCGCCCACCCGCCGGGGCAGTCCAGCGCCGCCCAGGTGACCGCCAGGCCCACCCGGGGCTCGTCCTCGGGGTCCGGCCCCTCGTCCAGGTCGGCCGTGGGGGTCCAGGTGGCCGCGATCTGGCCGGGAGCGTCCACCGGTCCCGGGAAGATCCGCAGCCCGTCGCCGGGCGCGCGCTCGGGGCCGCAGACGAAGCAGCCGGGGAACGGGTGCGTCCGGTGACCGGCGTACGACGGCTCCGCGGCGCGGGCGGTCGCGGGCGGCACCGACGGCACCGGCTCGGTCGCCTTCTCGGCCACCCGGGCCGCTGCCACCAGCTGACCGTCGGGCTCCACCAGCCGGACGGCGTCCTCGGCCCGGGAGACGGTGAGCGGCAGCTCGAGGGGCGGCGGCCTGCGCAGGGTGACCTCGATCGGCGGCCAGCGAACGCCTCGTGCGGTGGCCTCCGGGTCGACGTGGGCGGCGAGCGATCCCGCGCTCCAGCCCCCGTTGCCCGACCCGGACGGCCCGCGGAAACGGCGGGGAACGATCAGCTCGGTCACGACAGCCACCCTGCCACTTCTAGGGCAGATGGGACAGAATGAGTGCGTGAGCGACCTCATCGACACCACCGAGATGTACCTCCGCACGATCTACGAGCTCGTGGAGGAGGGGATCGTCCCGCTGCGTGCGAGGATCGCCGAGCGGCTGCACCAGAGCGGCCCCACCGTCTCCCAGACCGTGGCCCGGATGGAGCGCGACGGCCTGCTCACCGTCGAGGGCGACCGGCACCTCCAGCTGACCGACCAGGGCCTGGTCCTGGCCACCCGGGTGATGCGCAAGCACCGGCTGGCCGAGCGGCTGCTCACCGACGTGATCGGCCTGGACTGGGAGCTCGTCCACGCCGAGGCCTGCCGCTGGGAGCACGTGATGTCGGAGACCGTCGAGCGGCGCCTGCTGGAGCTGCTCGACCACCCGACGGAGTCGCCGTACGGCAACCCGATCCCGGGCCTGGACGAGCTCGGTCAGACCACGCCGAGCGAGGAGTTCATGGACGGCGTGGTCTCGCTGGCCAAGGCGGCCGGCTTCGAGGAGTCGCGGGTCCACGTCCGACGGATCTCGGAGGAGATGCAGAAGGACGAGCTCCTGATGAGCGCCCTGCGCCGGGCGGGGGCGCTGCCCGACAAGACCGTGGTGGTGCTGGCCACCGACGCCGGCGTGCTCATCGGCTCGGGCGGGGAGACCGCCGAGATCGAACCCGAGGCCGCCGAGCACATCTTCGTCAGGCCGGTGGAGGCATGAGCCCCCTGGTGCCCGAGCCCGAGGGCGACCCGGTGGTGGTGCGGGTCGCGCCGGTGCCGATCGCGGTGGTCCGCGAGCAGGTCGCGCTCGAGGCGCTGCCCGATTTCTTCGACCGCACCTACGGCGTGGTCGCCCATGCGCTGGAGGGACAGGAGATCGGCCGGGTCGGCCCGGCTGTCGCCGTCTACCGCGGGGAGGCCGGCGCGACCGTCGACGTGGCCGTGGGCTACCCGGTGCAGCGCCCGGTCGCCCCGACCCACGGCGTCGTGGCCGAACAGCTGCCGGGCGGGCTGGTGGCGCGCACCATCCACGTCGGTCCCTACGACCGGCTGGCGCAGACCTACCACGAGCTGCAGTCCTGGATCGCCGCGCAGGGACTGGTGGCCGCGGACGTGATGTGGGAGTCCTACCTGACCGAGCCGACCCCGGAGGCCGACCCGGCGCGGATGCTGACCGAGGTCACCTGGCTGCTGATGGACTGAGGCGCCGGCCGGCCAGGGTGAGCAGGAACTCGCTGCACCCGACCTCGACGGTGACGCTCGCCAGCGCGTCCCCCCGGGTGGCGCCACGGTTGACCACCACCACCGGGACGCCGAGCCGCGCTGCCCGCTTGACGAACCGCAGGCCGCTCATCACCGTGAGCGACGAGCCGGCGACCAGCAGGGCTCCGTCCTCCTCGGCGAGCCGGTCGACCGCCTCGTAGCACCGCGCGACCCGCAGCGCCGGCACGTTCTCCCCGAAGAAGACCACGTCCGGCTTGAGCGGTCCTCCGCAGTCGGCGCAGCCGGGCACCACGAAGTCGGCCGTCTCGTCGAGCTCGACGTCGCCATCGGGGTTGACCACGGCGTCGGCGTGCCGCTCCAGCCAGCCGCGGTTCACCTCGGCCATCCGGTGCTGCAACGCCTCGCGGGACGACGTACGCCGGCAGTCCAGGCAGACGACGTCGGCGATCCGGCCGTGCAGCGCCACCACCCGCCGGGAGCCGGCCGCCTCGTGCAGGCCGTCGACGTTCTGGGTGATCAGGAGCTCGGGGTCCAGCGCGGCCAGCGCCCGGTGGCCCCGGTTGGGCTCGGCCCGACCCATCACCGCCCAGCCGAGGTGGCTGCGCGCCCAGTAGCGCCGGCGTGCGGCGTCGGTGGCGACGAACTCCTGGTAGGTCATCGGGGTGCGCGGGCGCGAGCCCGGGCCCCGGTAGTCCGGGATGCCCGAGTCGGTGGAGAGCCCGGCGCCGGTGAGCACCACCAACGGGCGGTCACTGAGCAGCGCGAGCGCCGCCTCGGTGCTCATCGGGCGTACCGCAGCTCCGCCCGGGCTCGGGCCTTGGCCGCCTCGACGTCGCGGTCCTTGGGCGGCGCGGTGGTGACCAGCTCGTCGACCAGCGCGCGGGTCACCCGGGTGACCTCGGCGACCGCCCGGTCGAAGGCCGCCTGGTTGGCGGCCGAGGGACGGGTGGCGCCGCTGACCTTGCGCACGTACTGCAGCGCCGCCGCTGCGACCTCGTCGTCGGTCGCCGGGGGCGCGAAGTTGTTGAGCGGGCGGATGTTGCGGCACATGTCCTCGAGGGTACGCCGCGACGGGTCTCCGAGGACATGCCAAGATGTTCCCTGGCCCGTCCGGTTCCGCCGCGGGCCACGCCCCAGTAGCTCAGTGGATAGAGCAGCCGCCTCCTAAGCGAAAGGTCGCAAGTTCGACTCTTGCCTGGGGCACCAACAGGCACCAGCAGGCACCTACTCGCGCCGGTCCGCCAGCCGGTCGCGCAGCTCGCGGACCTCGTCCTCGAGCTCCAGCACCTTGGCGATGCCGGCCAGGTTGAGCCCCTCACCGAGCAGGTCCCGGATCCGGCGCAGGGTCTCGATGTCGTCGGGGGAGTAGAGCCGGGTGCCCCCGGGCGTGCGGTCGGGGCTGACCAGCCCGCGGCGTTCGTAGACGCGGAGGTTCTGCACCTCCATCGAGACCATCGAGGCCGCCACCGAGATGGCGTAGACCCCGACGACTTCCTGGCTCATGGGCCCTCCTCGGATCGTGTCAGTGGGTCGTGCAGGGCTCTCTTGAACAACTCTACTCTGTGTGTTACAAAATCTATATCCGTCAATACAGATCCGTGAGGAGGATCCAGTGATGCTGCTGCGCAACACCGACCCGTTCCGCGACTTCGACCGTCTGACCCAGCAGCTGCTGGGCACCACCAACCGACCGGCCGTGATGCCGATGGACGCCTGGCGCGAGGGCGACAAGTTCGTCATCGAGTTCGACCTCCCAGGCGTCGCCAAGGAGTCCATCGACCTCGACATCGAGCGCAACGTCCTGACCGTCCGGGCCGAGCGGGTGGCCCGCAACGGCGACTGGGAGATGCTCGCCTCGGAGCGTCCGCGCGGCGTCTTCAGCCGTCAGCTGGTGCTCGGGGACAACCTCGACCTGGAGCGGATCCAGGCCGACTACGAGGGTGGCGTGCTCCGGCTGCTCGTGCCCGTGGCCGAGCGGGCCAAGCCGCGCAAGATCCAGATCGGCGGGGTCGAGGAGGAGAAGCCGGCCAGCCTGCCCGGCTGAGCCCGGCCCAGAGGTCCCGAGCTGACGCAAACCGCCCCGCACCGGGGCGGTTCTGCGTCACTCTGGGGGCATGACCCGACCCGGAGTGCGAGCGGCCGACGTGATCGCCACGATCGAGGCCCAGACCGAGTCCGCGATCGCCCGGCTGCACCGGGCCTCCGCCTTCCGCGACGAGCTCGGCTCGGTCCGCGGGACCGGCACGGTCGACGGTGTGACCGTGACCGTCAGCGCCTCGGGCACCCTCCTGGACGTCGACTTCACCGGCGCCGGCCTGGTGGGCGGGCAGGAGCTGCGCCGCCGGGTGCTGGCGGCCCACCGCTCGGCCCAGCGCGACGTCGCCGACCGGATCGGCGACCGGGCGAGGTCGACTTGGGGCGACGACCCGGTGGTCGCCAGGATCGAGACCGCGGTGACCCGGCGTACCGGCCCCCGCGCGGTCCCCGACGACCTCAGTCGCTGACCACCTCGAACCGCATCCCGGCCCGCCGCAGCCGGAAGAGCAGGTTCTCGCCCATCGCCTGGGCCGTGGTGACCTGGCCCGAGGTCCGCGGGTTGTCGTCGAGCAGCAGGCACAGTGCCGACTCCGCCAGCATCTTGGCCGTCTCGGTGTAGCCGGGGTCGCCGCCGCTGACCCGGGTGTGCACCTGCTCCCCGGCGGCCTCGCCGACGAAGTCGGCGGTGAACCAGCTGCGGTCGCGCCGCTCCTGGTTCGGGCCGCTGCCCTGGTCCACCCGGCCCAGGATGACCCGGCGCAGCGGCGGCACCTGGGCGGCCAGCACGAGCCCGCCGACGCCGACCGCGCCGCCGACGGCGAACCGCAGGGTCTTCGTCCCGACGTAGTGGGAGTAGCGGAAGTCCGGCCCGTAGCCGGGCAGTGCCGCCCCGCTCCGGGCGACCACGGCGGGGTCGATCGTGGGCAACGGCAGCAGCCAGTAGCCGAGCACCGGGTCGCGGTGGGGCTTCCCGGCGACCGCGCGCGAGGACCGGCCCCCGGCGCGCGACTCCAGACGGCGACGGGCTGCGGCCGCCTTCCGGGACTCACGCGCCCGCCCCATCGCGTTGACCGCCGAGTGGAGCGTCCCTCCGGAGAAGGTCGCGTTCGACCGGACCACGCCGCGCACGGTGATCGGGACCCCGGAGGGCAGCTGGGCGACGGTGAACAGGGCGCCCAGGTCGTGCGGGATCGAGTCGAACCCGCAGGCGTGCACGAGCCGGGCGCCGCTGGCCACCGCGGTCGCGTGGTGGGCGACGTACATCTCGTCCACGAACTCCGGCTCGCCGGTCAGGTCCAGGTAGTCGGTGCCGGCGGCGGCGCAGGCGGCGACCAGCGGCTCGCCGTGCTGCTGGTAGGGCCCGACCGTGGTGACCACCGCCCGGGTGGCGCCGGCCAGCTCGGCCAGGGAGTCCGGGTCCGAGGAGTCGGCCACCACCAGGGGCAGGTCGGCCAGGGCCGGACGGTCCGCGGCCAGCCGGTCCCGGACAGCCTCCAGCCGGGTGCGGTCGCGACCCGCGATCGCCCAGCGCAGGCCGGCCGGGGCGTGCTCGGCGAGGTAGTCGGCGGTCAGGCCTCCGGTGAAGCCGGTGGCGCCGAGCAGGACGAGGTCGAGCTCGCGTGGTGAGGTCATGGCGGTCATCGTGGCAGGCCGCGGCAATCCGGGGGAATGGTCGGGGCGGACACAGGGATGCCGTTTTGCTCCCGGTGCGTCCCAGCGAGGACACTTGACCTGTCGCGTAGGTTGCGGCGAGTAGATTTGCCACGTCGGTCTACCCGGGACCGACGTCGCCCCGAGCCATCACGAGGTGCACGTGTCCGACGAGACGTCTGCAGAGGGACCCGCCGACGTTCCCGTCGAGGACTCGCCCGAGGCCGGGAAGCGCAAGGGCAAGGGAAACAAGAAGCACACCGTCGGCGCGGTGCTGCTCGCCTCGATGGTCGTGCTGGCCCTGGTCACCGGCCTCTCGGTCGCCTTCATCTACCGCCACCTCAACGGCAACATCACCATCTCCGACGCCTTCGACGAGGTCGACAACGCGCCCGAGGACCTGGGGCCGAAGGGCGCGCTCAACATCCTGGTGCTCGGCTCCGACACCCGAGACGGCGAGAACGACATCGGCGACGGCGAGGCGGGCGGCGGGGTCTCCGACACCACGATCCTGCTGCACATCTCCGCGGACCGCGAGCGCGCCTACGGCATCTCCATCCCGCGCGACTCCCTGGTCACCCGGCCCGACTGCGGCAAGGACAACGAGATCGGGGGCGGCGAGAACCAGATGTGGAACGCCGCCTACGCCCTGGGCGGCGAGGCCTGCACCATCGAGCAGTTCAACGAGAACACCACCTTCACCAACAAGAAGGGCAAGGAGGTGGGGATCCGGCTCGACGACTTCGTCATCATCGACTTCGCCGGGTTCAAGGACATGGTCGACGCCGTGGACGGCGTCCCGGTCTGCATCCCCGAGGACATCGACGACCCGGCCCACGACATCTTCATCGAGGCCGGCGAGGAGGTCGTCCTCAAGGGCGACGAGGCGCTCAACTACGTCCGGGTGCGGTACACCCTGGGCGACGGCTCCGACATCGGCCGGATCAAGCGCCAGCAGAACTTCATCGCCTCGATGGTCAACAAGGTCGTCTCCAAGGGCACGCTCGCCCGCCCCGACCGGCTGGTCGGCTTCCTGGACGCCGCGACCCAGTCGCTCACCGTCTCGCCCGGCCTGCGCAACCTGACCAAGCTCGGCGGCCTCGCGCTCAGCCTCCAGGACGTCGGCCTCGACAAGGTCCAGTTCCTCACCGTGCCGTGGGAGTACGACCAGCGCGAGGAGTACCGCGGCCGCGTGGTGTGGAAGCCCGAGGCGAAGAAGATCTGGAAGAAGCTGGCCAAGGACAAACCGCTGAGCCGGCGCCAGAGCGCGGGCGCGATCAACGCCCAGGCGCCGCCCGGCCTGAAGCCGACCCCCACGCAGACGCCGTCGGCGACGCCGACCGAGCAGCCCACCCAGACGCCCAGCGAGACCCCCTCGCTCTCGCCGTCGCCCAGCCCCACGCCCAGCGTGACGCAGGGGCCGAGCGACGAGGAGGTCGCCGAGGCCCGCGCCAACGGGTTGTGCGCATGACCGGTCGGCCTGAGTCGGACTGGGAGCGCAAGCGGCGCCTTGCCGAGGTCTTCGGCGACGTGCTGCCGGAGACCACCTCCGACGAGCGCGAGCCCGATCCCCGCGAGGCGTCAGGCGAGCCCGCCTCTGAGGCGTGGCTCAAGGCTCAGGTCCCGCCCCACCACGGGGGCTGACCCGGCTCAGACCCGGCCACCCCGCTCGCGGAGCAGGTCGCGGATCTCCTCCAGCAGCGCCACGTCGGCCGGCGTGCCCTCGTCGCTCTTCTTCGGGAAGAAGCGCTCCTGAGCCTTGGTGTAGGGCAGCACGATCGCGTAGTAGACGACCGCGGCCAGGATCAGGAACGAGATCACCGCGGTGATCCAGGCGCCCACCGAGACGCCGCCCGGTGCGTAGTCGGAGAAGTCGGGCTGGTCGATGACCTTCCCGATCAGGTCCATCAGCAGGTTGACGGTCGCGGTGACCACGGCGGCGAACGCGGTCGCCATGATGAAGGCGACGGCCAGCTCGACCAGGTTGCCCTTCATGATGAAGTTCTTGAAACCGGTCATCTCGCACTCCTCAGGGTCGGTCGGGACCGTGTCCCGCACCACAGCAAACTAACGCGAGAAGGCGACCGTGAGGAACTGCCGGGAGGCCGCGACGCTGACCTCGCGCACCTCCGTGGCGCTCAGCCCCAGCACCACCAGGCGCCCGCTCGTGACCTGGCCCGACCCGTCGGCCGGCTCTCCGGGCAGCGCGAGCACCGGCACGCCGACGGCGACCGTGTCGGCGGTGGCCGCCTCGGGGTCGCTGGCCACCAGGTCGATCTCGTCGCCGACCCGTAGCAGCGAGACAGCCGTCGGGTCGGGGATGCGGACCGGCAGCGCCACCAGCCCGGGATAGCCCGCGAGCAGCGACGGGGCGACCAGGCGTACGTCGGTCAGCGGCTCGCCGCGGCGCAACGGGGCTGCCACCGTCCGGCCCAACGGCCGGGCCGCCAGCCCGTCCGGCGCCGTGCCCCGGGGCCACCGGAGCGTGGTCAGGTCGCCGGCTGACAGCACCGTGCCCGCCGGCAGGTCGCGGGCGGCGACCAGCACGGGCTCGGTGGGCGGGTCCGGCGGCGCGAGGGTGCGCAGCCCCGACGCCACGGCGAGCGCGAGCAGGAGCGCGGCCCAGGCGCGGCGGTGGGCCAGCACCCGGGTGCGCAGGAACCGGCGGAGCAGGTCCGGTCGGCGGCGAGGGGGAGCGTCGGCCATGGGTCGACGCTAGGGGCGAGCCAGCCGAGACGGCCGACGTCGTCCCCAGACCCTCAGGTGGAGGGAGGTGCTCCACAGCCTCGGGCTGCCGGCCCGGGCCCGGCTGCGGGCGGGGATCAGGCTGAGGCGGGAGTGCTGCTCGAGCTGCCGGACGACGAGGACGACGAACCGGACGAGGACGAGGAGGACGGGGTGGACGAGGACGAGTCCGCCGCCTTCGTGCTCGACGAGCTGCTGGTGGAGCTGCTGGTCGAGCTGCTGGAGGAGCGGCTGTCCGTCCGGTAGAACCCGGAGCCCTTGAAGACCACGCCCACGGCGTTGAACACCTTGCGCAGGCGTCCCTCACACTCCGGGCAGGAGGTCAGCGCGTCGTCGCTGAAGCTCTGGAACTGCTCGAATGCGTGCCCGCACTGGGTGCAGGCGTACTGGTAGGTCGGCACGGCGTGGAGTTTACGCCACGCGCAACCGGCACAATGGCACGGCGATGAGTGAGAACGAGAGCAGCTGGTGGAGCACCTTCACGACCTGGCCCCGGGCGGTCAGGATCTCGACGTTCCTCGTCCTCGGGCTCGTGCTCGTCCTGGTCGCCGGTGTGGCCACCGCGGTGGTGCTGGTGCGCCGGCCGCTCCCGCAGACCGAGGGCGAGCGGGCGCTGCCCGGCCTCGTCAGCGACGTCACGGTGCTGCGCGACGAGCACGGCATCCCGCACCTGTACGGCGACTCCGACGACGACCTGCTCCGGGCCCAGGGCTACGTGCACGCCCAGGAGCGGTTCTACGAGATGGACGTGCGCCGGCACGTGACCGCCGGCCGGCTCGCCGAGCTCTTCGGCGAGTCCGCGCTGGAGACCGACAAGTACATCCGCACGATGGGGTGGCGCCGCGTCGCCCAGCAGGAGCTCGGCCTGCTCAGCGGGGACACCCGGCGCGCCCTGGACGCCTACGCGGCCGGCGTCAACGCCTACCTCTCCCAGCACTCGACCAGCCGGATCGCGGTGGAGTACACGCTGCTGGGCCTGACCGGGCTGGACTACACGCCCGCGCGCTGGACCGCGGTGGACTCCCTGGCCTGGCTCAAGGCGATGGCGTGGGACCTGCGCGGCAACATGGACGAGGAGATCGACCGGGTGGTCGCCTCGGTGGGCAACGACCAGGAGACCGTCGACCTGCTGCACCCGCCGTACGACGAGCAGCGGCACGCCCCGATCGTCGCCGGCGGAACGGTGGCCGACGGGGAGTTCGAGACCGGCGACACGGTCGGGGCGTCCCCCGAGGCCGCGCAGGTGCTGGCGCAGGTCCAGCAGGGACTGGAGGCGGTGCCGGCGATGCTGGGCCGCGGCGACGGGCTCGGCTCCAACTCGTGGGTGGTCTCCGGAGAGCGCTCGGCCACCGGGAAGCCGCTGCTCGCCAACGACCCGCACCTGGGCGTGAGCATGCCGGGGATCTGGATGCAGGTGGGCCTGCACTGCCGCACCCGGACCCCCGACTGCACCCTCGACGTCTCCGGCTTCAGCTTCTCCGGCCTGCCGGGCGTGGTGATCGGCCACAACGCCGACATCGCCTGGGGCTTCACCAACCTCGGCCCCGACGTCACCGACCTCTACCTGGAGAAGGTGGACGGCGACACCTGGACCTACGGCGGCAAGCAGCGTCCGCTCCGGGTCCGCACCGAGGTGATCGAGGTGCGCGACGCCGACGACTTCGTCCTCAAGGTCCGCGAGACCCGGCACGGCCCGCTGATCTCCGACGTCTCCCAGGACGCCTCCTCGGTGGGCGCCAACGCGGCGGCCGAGGACCGGGAGCAGGGCCGCGAGTCACCGCCCGGCGGGTACGCCGTCTCCCTGGCCTGGACCGCCCTGGACCCGAGCCCGACCGCGGACGCGATCCTGCAGATGAACCGGGCGAGCAGCTGGCCGGAGTTCCGCGCGGCCGCCTCGAAGTTCGCGGTGCCGGCGCAGAACCTCGTGTACGCCGACACCGAGGGCAACATCGGCTACCAGGCGCCGGGCCGGGTGCCGATCCGGCAGCGCGGGCACGACGGCTCGCGTCCGGCGGCCGGGTGGCTGCCCCGCAACGACTGGACCGGGGAGTTCGTGCCGTTCGATGCCCTGCCCTCGGTGCTCAACCCCGAGGAGGGGTTCGTGGTCACCGCCAACCAGGCGGTGGTCGGCCGGGACTACCCCTTCCACCTGACCGACGACTGGGACCACGGCTTCCGCTCCGAGCGGATCCGGACCCTGATCGAGTCGAAGGAGAAGCTGACCGTCGACGACATGGTCGAGATGCAGACCGACGAGCACAACGCGATGGGCCCGATCCTGGTGCCCTACCTGCTCGACCTCGACGGCTTCGAGAGCGCCTACCAGCGCGAGGGCCTCGACCTGCTCCGCGACTGGGACTTCCAGGACTCCGCCGACAGCGAGGCCGCGGCGTACTTCAACGTGCTCTGGGCCAACCTGCTCCGGCTCGCCTTCCACGACGACCTGCTGCCGCGTATCCACCCCACCGGCGGGGACCGCTGGTTCACCGTGGTCGACGCGCTCCTCGACGACCCGGCCCACCGGCTGTGGGACGACCGCACGACCGAGGAGGTCCGCGAGGTGCGCGACGACGTGCTGCGCCAGGCGGTCATCGACGCGCGCGACGAGATGACCCGGCGCCAGTCGGTGCGGCCCTCGGAGTGGAGCTGGGGGCGCCTGCACCGGCTCGACCTGGTCAACCAGACGCTCGGCACCTCCGGGATCGGGGTGGTGGAGCGGCTGCTCAACCGCACCGGGCACCGGATCGGCGGCGGCTCCTCGGTGGTCAACGCCACCGGGTGGGACGCCAGCGACGACTACACGGTCACCTCGGCGCCGTCGATGCGGATGGTGGTCTCGCTGGCGGACCTGGACGACTCCCGGTGGATCAACCTCACCGGGGTCTCCGGTCACCCGGCCAGCGGCCACTACGTCGACCAGACCGAGCTCTTCGTGGCCGGCGCCACACTGCCGTGGCGCTCCAGCCGGGACGCGGTGGAGCGGGCGGCCGAGCAGACCCTGGTGCTCACGCCCCGGGGCTGAGCGGGTCGAGCGACTGCACGCCCTGGCTGGTGGCCACCGCCCGGACCGCCCGGTCGTGCGCCTGCGCGGGGACGTCGAGCCCCACCTCGTCGGGGTGCAGCAGCACGCAGGTCCACACGTCCGCGGCCACCCGGGCCAGGGCGCGGTCGTAGGAGCCGCCCCCGCGGCCCAGCCGCATGCCCGCCGACGAGACGGCCAGCCCGGGCACCAGCACGGCGTCGGCGCGGGTGATCGCCTCCACCCCGAGCCGGGGGCCGACCGGCTCCAGCAGCCCGCGGCGGGCCGAGACCAGCGTGCCCGGGCCGTCGTAGGTCGCCCAGTCGAGGTCGCCGTCGGGGAGCAGCACCGGCAGCAGCACGCGCCGGCCGCTCTCGCGCAGGGCGTCGAGCAGCACGCCGGTGCCGGGCTCGCGCCCGGTGGAGACGTACGCCGCGACCGTCGCGGCCCGGCGTACGGGGGGTGCGGCCAGCAGGTGCTGGGCCAGCAGGCGCGCGTCCTCGGCGGACTCGGCGAGCGGGCGGCGCCGCCGGGCCGCCAGCACCTGGTCCCGCATGGCGGTCTTGCGGGGGACGTGCACCTCTTCCACGCCGACCAGCCTACGATCGCTCCATGGGGAGTCATTCACAGTCCGCGGGCCTGACCGCGGCCACCGCCAAGATGCGTGCGGCCGGCGTCGACGAGGTCGCCGTGCAGACCTTCGCGCACTACCACCGGCTGCTCGAGCACGGGGAGACCGGCATGATCCCCGAGTCCTCGATCGAGCCGCTGGACATGGAGTCGCTGTCCGAGGTCGAGGTCGACGAGGAGGCGGCGCGCGACGCGATCCGGGCCACCGTCTCGATCAAGCTCAACGGCGGGCTCGGCACCTCCATGGGCATGGACCGGGCGAAGTCGCTGCTCTGCGTGCGCCGCGGGCTCTCGTTCCTCGACATCATCTGCCGCCAGGTGCTGCACCTGCGCACCAAGTACGACGCCCCGCTGCCGCTGGTCTTCATGAACAGCTTCCGCACCTCCGGCGACACGATGGCAGCGATCGCGCGCTACGACGAGCTGCCGGTCGAGGGCCTGCCGCTGGAGTTCCTGCAGAACAAGGAGCCCAAGCTGCTGGCCGACTCGCTGATGCCGGTGGCCTGGCCCAAGGACCCGGACCTGGAGTGGTGCCCGCCGGGTCACGGTGACCTCTACACCGCCCTGCGCGGCAGCGGCCTGCTGGCCCAGCTGATCGCGGCGGGGTACCGCTACGCGTTCGTCTCCAACTCCGACAACCTGGGGGCGGTGCCCGACCCGAAGGTCGCCGGCTGGTTCGCCGGGTCCGGGGCGCCGTTCGCGATCGAGGCCGTACGGCGTACCGCCTCGGACCGCAAGGGCGGGCACTTCGCCCGGCGCAAGTCCGACGGACGGATCGTGCTGCGCGAGTCGGCGCAGACCTTGGACTCCGACAAGAGCGCGCTGGCCGACCTGGACCGGCACCGCTACACCTCGACCAACAACCTGTGGTTCGACCTGCACGCGATGGAGCAGACCCTGGACTCCCGCGAGGGGATCCTGGGCCTGCCGCTGATCCGCAACGTCAAGACCGTCGACCCCGCGGACCCCGCCTCCCCGCAGGTGGTCCAGATCGAGACGGCGATGGGTGCGGCGATCGAGGTCTTCGAGGGGGCCCGGACGATCGAGGTGGGGCGTGACCGGTTCGTCCCGGTCAAGACCACCGACGACCTGCTGGTGCTGCGCTCCGACATCTACGACCTGGGTCCGGACTTCGTCCTGGACCAGAGCGCCTCCGCGGTGCCGTTCGTCGACCTCGACGGCACGTTCTACAAGCTGGTCGACGACTTCGACCGGCGCTTCCCCGAGGGTGCGCCGTCGATGCGGCGGGCCACCCAGGTGCGGATCAACGGCGACTGGACCTTCGAGCGCGGCGTCACCCTGGTCGGCGACGTCGAGCTCGACGCCTCGTCGGCGCAGCGGGTGCCGGCGGGTGCGGTGCTGGGGGAGGACCCCGGGGGCGACGATGCCTGAGGGACCGTCGGCCGACGAGGGGCTCCTCACCGTCCACGACCTGGTGCAGCGCGTGCTGGCCACGGTCTCCCCGCTGCCCGACTTCCCGCAGCCGCTGATGGAGTCCCTGGGGATGGCGGTGGCCGAGGACGTCTTCGCCGAGGTGGCGCTGCCCGGCTTCGACAACTCCGCGATGGACGGCTACGCCGTGCGCAGCGAGGACGTCGCGGGGGCCTCGCCCGAGACCCCGGTGCGGCTGCCGGTGGTCGGGGAGATCGGCGCCGGCCAGGCCCGGATCCTGGCGCTCTCGCCGGGCACGGCGGTCAAGATCATGACCGGGGCGCCGCTGCCCACCGGCGCGGACACGGTGGTCCCCTACGAGTGGACCGACCGTGGTGTCGCCGAGGTGCTGATCGAGCGGGCGCCGACGCTTGGCCAGCACGTGCGCCGGGCCGGCGAGGACGTCGCGGTCGGGGACCGGCTCGTCGAGCACGGCACCGTGCTGGGCCCCCGGCACCTGGGGCTGCTGGCCTCGGTCGGGCGCGCCACGGTGCGCTCGCGGCCCCGACCCCGGGTGGTGGTCATCTCCACCGGCTCCGAGCTGCGCGACCCGGGCACGGCCCTGGGCCACGACTCCATCTACGACGGCAACTCCTTCCTGCTCGCCGCCGCCGCCCGGGCCGCCGGGGCGCTGGCCTACCGGGTGGGCATCGTGCCCGACGAGCCGAGCGCCTTCACCGACGCGCTGAGCGACCAGCTGGTCCGCGCCGACCTGGTGGTGACCAGCGGCGGGGTCAGCGAGGGCGACTACGACGTGGTCAAGGAGGCGCTCTCCGAGCTCGGCACGGTCTGGTTCGGCAAGGTGGCGATGCAGCCCGGCAAGCCGCAGGGCTTCGGCGTCGTGGGCGAGGACCGGATCCCGATCTTCACCCTGCCGGGCAACCCGGTCTCCTCCTACGTCTCCTTCCAGGTCTTCGTGCTGCCCGCGCTGCGCCGGATGATGGGGCGGCTGCCGTACGAGCGTCCGACCCGGCGAGCCCGGCTCACGCACACCATCTCGTCCCCGCCGGGACGGCGGCAGTTCGTCCGGGCCAGCTACCAGGTCGACCGGGGCGGCGCGTTCGTGCAGCCGGTGGGCGGCCACGGCTCCCACCTGATCGGCGACCTGGCCGCCTCCGACGCGCTGGTGGTCGTGCCGGAGGACGTGACCTCCCTGGCCGCCGGCGACATGGTCCAGGTGCTGCGCCTGGACGAGGACTACTGACGGACATCTCGAGGAGCTGACCATGGATCGGTTGACCCACGTCGACGAGAGCGGCGCGGCCCGGATGGTCGACGTCTCGGCCAAGGACGTGACCGCCCGGACGGCGGTCGCGTCGGGGCGGGTGCTGGTCTCCGCGCAGGTGGTCGCCCTGCTCCGCGGCGAGGGGGTGCCCAAGGGGGACGCCCTGGCGGTGGCGCGGGTGGCCGGGATCATGGGTGCCAAGCAGACCCCGGCGCTGGTGCCGCTGTGCCACCCGATCGCGGTCTCGTCGGTCGCGGTCGACCTGCGCGTCGCCGACGACGCGGTGGAGATCACCGCGACCGTCTCCACCGCCGACCGCACCGGCGTCGAGATGGAGGCGCTGACGGCGGTCTCGGTGGCGGCCCTCACGGTGGTCGACATGGTCAAGGCGGTCGACAAGGGCGCCACCATCACCGACATCCGGGTCGAGTCGAAGACCGGTGGCAAGTCGGGGGAGTGGCGCCGGTGACCGGGCCGCTGCCGGCCGGCGTGGTGGTGGCCTCCAACCGCGCCGCCCGCGGTGTCTACGAGGACGAGACGGGCCCGGTGATCGCCGACTTCCTCCGCGCCCAGGGGTACGCCGTCACCGAGCCGGTCGTGGTCGAGGACGGGGAGCCGGTGGCCCGGGCGCTGCGGGAGGCGGTCGCGGCGGGGGCGCGGGTCGTGCTCACCACCGGCGGCACCGGGTTGACCCCCACCGACCGGACGCCGGAGGCGACCCGGACGGTGCTGGACTTCGAGGTGCCCGGCATCGCCGAGGCGATCCGGGCGTACGGCGTGGCGCAGGGCCAGCCCGCCGCGGTGCTCTCCCGGGGGCTGGCCGGGGTGGCCGGCCGGTGCCTGGTGGTGAACCTGCCGGGCTCGCGCGGCGGCGTCCGCGACGGGCTGGCGGTGCTGGAGCCGGTGCTGCGGCACGCCGTGGAGCAGGTGGTCGGCTCGGACCACGACCGCGGCGCCTCATGAGGCCCCTCGGCTGGGCCCTGCCCCCGACCGCCCCGGGGTGGCCGGCGCGCCTGGTCGAGGACTCCCTGGTGCTCCGTCCGATCGAGGTCTCCGACGGGCCCGCCTGGACCGCCACCCGCCAGCGCAACGCCGTCTGGCTGCAGCCCTGGGAGGCCACGGTGCCGCCGGGTGGCGACGCCAGGCCCACGTCGTTCCGCCAGCTGGTCGGTCGGCTGCGCCGGGCCGGGCGGGAGGGCACCACGATGCCCTTCGTGATCGAGCTCGAGGGGCGGCTGGTCGGGCAGGTGACGGTGAACAACATCGTCCGCGGCTCCGCCCTCTTCGCCTCGGTCGGCTACTGGCTGGACCAGGGGGTCGCAGGCCGGGGCGTGATGCCCCGCGCGGTGGCGATGGTGATCGACCACTGCTTCACCGCCGGGCGCCTGCACCGGATCGAGATCTGCGTCCGCCCGGAGAACACCAACTCCCTGCGGGTGGTGGAGAAGCTGGGGCTGCGCGAGGTCGGCTACGCGCCCCGGTTCCTGCACATCGACGGCGCCTGGCGCGACCACCGGGTCTTCGCGATCACCGCCGAGGAGGTGCCCGACGGGCTGCTCGCCCGGGTCCGGGAGGGCTGAGGGACCCGCTCGCGTCCAAGTCACACGAGTTGTTCTGCGACACACCTGTGATCTTGCGCCCCAAGCAGCGGCGTCGAACCTAACCTCGACCTTGTGGACCTCAGCGCATTGATCTTCGTGGCCATCGCCGTGACCTGGGCCGTCTACCTGGTCCCCAAGGCGATCAAGCACCACGACGAGGTCCAGCGCGCCCGGTCCGTGGACCGGTTCTCCCGCACGATGCGCGTGCTCGCGCGCCGGGAGCCGGTCGGCCCGCGGGACGCGCGGCTGGTGGTGACCCCCGGCCGGGCTCCGTCGGTGCCGAAGATCGAGACCAAGGGCCCCGCGCCCGTGGTCGCGACGGTGGCCGCCCGGCGCGCCGCGGCCAACCGCGCCGCCCGCCGGCGCCGCAACGTGCTCAGCCTGATCCTGGGTCTCCTGGTGACGGTGACCGCCGTCGCCGCGGCCGGCGTGATCTCCTGGTGGTACGTCGCCGCCCCCGCCACGCTGCTCGTGGCCTGGCTGGTCGCCTGTCGCCTGATGGTGCGCCAGGAGCGCGGCATCTCCCGCGCTCGGGCGCCCCGTACCCCCGAGGCGGCGGCGCCGGCTCCTGCTCCGGTCGACGACGACACCGTGACCACCGGGATCCCCGCGGTCTCCGGCGACGAGGTCGTCACCACCGCCCCCGAGGTCGTGGTCTCGGACCCGTCGATGTGGGACATGGTGCCGGTCACCCTGCCGACGTACGTGGGCAAGCCCGCCGCCGTGCGCCGCAGCGTGCAGACCATCGACCTGGACTCCACCGGCGTGTGGACCTCCGGCCGCACCGACCAGGACGCCGCGATCGCCCGCGCCGCCGACGACGCCGACCAGGCGCGCCGCGACGACGAGGGCGAGCAGCGCCGGGCCGTCGGCTCCTGAGGAGCAAACCCGATTGGGAGCGCGCGGCACGCGGGTGCTAACGTTCCTACTCGCCTGGGGCTGTGGCGCAGTTGGTAGCGCGTCTCGTTCGCAATGAGAAGGTCAGGGGTTCGAATCCCCTCAGCTCCACCAGAGGCAGATGAGAAGGCAGGTCCCCCGGGACCTGCCTTCTCTGCGTTCCGGGTCAGTGTGGCCCGGGTTCAGGCCGGGAGCTGGTCCCCGGTCTGCACCGCCCACAGCGCCGCGTACGCGCCGCCGGCCGCGACCAGCTCGTCGTGGGTGCCGGCCTCGACCACCCGTCCGGCCTCGAGCACCCAGATCCGGTCCGCGTGGCGCACGGTCGAGAGCCGGTGCGCCACCACCAGCGCGGTGCAGTCGGCCGTGGCCACCCGCAGGGAGCGCTGGATCGCCGCCTCGGTCTCGTTGTCGACCGCGCTGGTCGCCTCGTCGAGCACCAGCACCGCGGGCCGGCGCAGCAGCGCGCGGGCCAGGGCGAGCCGCTGACGCTGGCCGCCCGAGAGGGTCACCCCGCGCTCCCCGACCGGGGCGTCGAGACCGCCGGGCAGCACCTCGATGAACTCCCAGGCCGCCGCGGCCTCGGCCGCCGCCCGGATCTCGTCCCGGGTCGCGTCGGGCCGGCCGTAGGCGATGTTCTCCGCGATCGTCCCGGCGAACAGGTAGACGTCCTGGGCGACGTAGCCGGTCGAGCCGCGCAGCGACTCCCAGTCCAGGTCGCGCACGTCCTGCCCGTCCAGCAGCACCTGGCCCGCGCGCGGGTCGTCGAACCGCATGACCAGCCGGAGCAGCGAGGACTTCCCGGCGCCGGTCGGGCCGACGACCGCGTGGGTCTCGCCCGCCGGCACCACCAGGTCGACGTCGCGCAGCACGTCGGGCCCCTCGCCGTACCCGGCCCGGACGCCGCGCAGCTCCAGCCGGCCCGCGACCGGCGCGGGCAGGCTCCGGGTCCCGGCCGGGACGTCGCTGCGCTCCTCCAGCAGCGACAGGATCCGCACGGTCGAGGCGCGGCCCCGCTGGTAGAGGTCGAGCACCTCGGCCACCTGGGTCAGGGGCCACAGGAGCCGCTGGGTCATGAAGACCAGCACCGAGTAGACGCCGAGCTCGAGCCGCCCGTCCAGGGTGGCCCAGCCGCCGAGCAGCAGGGTGGCGGTGAAGCCGACCAGGATGGCCAGCCGGACCAGCGGCACGAAGGCCGCCGAGGAGCGGATCGCCCGGGTGTTGGCGTCGCGGTACGCCGCGGAGACGGCCGCAACCCGGTCGCGCTCGCGGTCCTCGGCGGTGAACGCCTTGATCGTGGTGATGCCGCCGAGGTTGGCGCTCAGGGTGCCGGACAGGTCCGCCACCGTCTCCCGCACCCGGGCGTAGAGCGGCTCGAGCCGGCGCTGGAAGACCAGCGAGCCGAGCACGATGGCCGGGATCGGCAGGAACGCCAGGAGCATCAGCTGCCACGAGGCGACGGCGAAGACGGCCCCGACCAGGATGACGTTGAGCGTGGTCTGCAGGATCTGCGGCGCCCCGACGTCGAGGAACCGCTCGAGCTGGTTGACGTCGTCGTTGAGGGTGGCCAGCGTCGCGCCCTGGGAGCGTCCCTCGTGCCAGCCCACGTCCAGGTGCTGGGCGTGGTCGTAGGCCTCGACCCGCAGGTCGTGCTCGACGCCCTGGGCCAGCCCTCGCCACAGCACGTCGGCGACGTACTGGCTGGCCGACTCCACCAGCCAGATCACCACGTTGATCGCCGCCAGCCAGCCCAGCTGGGCGTACCGGGACTCCACGCCGAGCAGGTCGGCGACGAAGGAGGCGTCGCCGCGCACCACCACGTCCACGGCGGCGCCGATCAGCAGCTCGGGCATCACGTCGGCGACCTTGTTGATCGTCGAGGTGGCCACGGCGGCCACGAACCGGCCGCGGTAGGTGCGGTGTCGCTGCCACAGTGCGCGCAGGGGCCGGTCGGCGCCGGACGCGGAGGTGGACGCAGGGATGGACGCCTGCGTGTCGGGGGAGGGCATGGGGTGATCCTAGGAACCCGGGCGTCCGGGTTTGTCTCCGGCCGTGACACCCGGTTCAATCGACCACTCATCCCCACCGATCGACAGGACACATGGCCGAGATCCTCTGGTTCCGCGAGCTGGTGGTGATGGTGTCGACCCTCATCGCCTCGATGCTCCCGGTGCCGCCGGCAGCGCCGGACCCGCCGGTGGTCGCCGCGGCGGCGCCGGCGGTCGGGACGACGGTCGAGCAGGTCTTCCTCGACGAGTTCACCGCGACCCCGACCGGGTCGCCGGGGGAGCAGTGGGTGCACCAGGCCAGCTCGACCCCGGAGCGGACCGAGCTGACCGCGGTGGACGGGCGCAGCGTGCTGCGGGTGCGGCCCGAGGGCAACCTGATGTCCCGCGACCCGGTGCCCTACCGGGTGGGCGAGACCTACCGGGTCTCGGCGATGGTCAAGATGCCCGGGAGCACCGGGACCCACCCGGCCTTCTGGCTGCGCTCCCACCTGCCCGACCGGGTGGGCGAGATCGACGTGGTGGAGAGCTGGGGCGGGACCGGCCGGTGCCGGGTCCAGGTGGCCTTCTACTGGCGCTACTTCCCCCGCGAGGGGACGATGGAGTGCCTGGGCGACCGCTACCCCGCGGACATGTCCGGGTGGCACGAGTACGCCGCGGAGTTCACCTACGCCGGCCCCGGGGAGGACCCGGCCACCGCGGTCGCCGCGCCGACCCGGCTCTTCGTCGACGGGGTGGAGACCTGGTCGGCGCCGCACTCGCCGGTGACCCCGGAGTACCTGCGGCTCCAGCACAAGCGCAACTGTCCCGACGACCAGCAGCCGAGCTGCGGCGAGCCGCCGGGCGTCGTCGACGGCCCCTCGATGTACGTCGACTGGGTGAAGGTGGAGCGGCTGGGCCGCGGGATGGCGACCGCCCAGCCCGCGGGGGTGCAGGCGGTGACCGGGACCGCCGCGGGGACCACCGAGCTGCACGCCCTCGACGCGGGCGCCGACTACACCGGCTTCAGCACCCAGACCGCGCTGCCCCTGGTGCCCGAGGAGTGGCGGATGGCCCGGGGCGACTACGACGGCGACCGGGTGCAGGACCTGTACGCCGTCGATCCGGCGGGCACGGTGCACGTGCTGGACGGCGCCGCCGGGTTCCAGGCGTTCCTGGCCCATGACGCGGGCGCCGCCCAGGTCGACCTCTCCGCCGAGGCGGTCTTGGCCCTCCGGGTCGGCGACGCCGACGGCGACGGCCGCGGCGACCTGCACGTCGTGGGCCGCGACGGCTCGGGGAACGCCGTGGTCACCGTCCTGGACGCCGCCTCCGGATTCGCCGAGGTGATCTCCAGCGCGAGCACGCCGCTGCCCGCGGTCGAGAGCCCCGAGTGGAGCTGGGGGGTCGGCGACCACGACAACGACGGGGTCGCGGACCTGCACGCGGTGAACCTGGCGGGTCGCGGCGGCACGGTCGAGGTGCACGTGCTCGACGGCTCGACCGGCTTCCAGACCGTGCTGACCCGGACCAGCACGGCGATGCCGGCGCTCGACCCCGCCACCTGGACGGCGACCTGGGGCGACCACGACGGCGACGGCCGCGTCGACCTGCAGCTGGTCGACCGCGACGACGCGGGACGGACCTCGGTGCACGTGCTCTCGGCGGCCTCGGGCTTCGCGGAGTTCCTGGTCCAGCAGGCCTCCCCGCTGGGCGCGACCACGGACCCCGCCTGGCGGCTCTTCTGAGTTTGCCGCCCGGCCCGGACGGGTACCAGGGGCGCACCGTTCAGGAAGCCGGACGGGAAGACCTTTTTTCCCAGGAGACCTGATGCCGCCACAGCCGATGCGCGTCCTCTCCGTGCCGTCGGGGCACGTCTACGTCCGTCACCTCAGCGAGGTCGAGCCCGACGGGTCGGTGCTCCGGCTCGCCGACGAGCCGGTGCCGGGAGACGTCCCGGCCGCCCAGTGGTGGCCGCCGCCGGTGCTCGACGTGCGTTGGGTGCTCGACCATCAGCAGGCCTTCGACCTGGCGCACCTGCACTTCGGCTTCGACTCGCGCTCGCCGCGCGACCTGGAGGCCTGGGTGCAGACGCTGCGCTGGTGCGGCAAGCCGCTCGTCTACACCGTGCACGACCTGCGCAACCCCCACCACCGCGACTCCGCGACGCACGCCGCGCAGCTCGACGTCCTGGTGCCGGCCGCCGACGCGCTGATCACGCTGACCCCGGGCGCGGCCCGGGAGATCTCCCGGCGTTGGGGGCGCACCGCCACGGTGCTGCCCCACCCGCACGTGGTCCCGGACGCGCTGCTGGACCGCCCCCGGCCCGCGCACGAGGGGTTCACCGTCGGCCTCCACCTCAAGAGCCTGCGGGCCGGGATGGAGCCGCTGCCGATCCTCGAGGTCCTGGTCAAGGTGCTCGCCCCGCTGCCCGACGCCACCCTCCAGGTCGACGTGCACACCGACGTGATGACGCCCGGCATGCCCCGCCACGACGAGGTGGTCGCGGCGACCCTGACCGAGCTGGCCGACGACGGCCTGATCGACCTGCGGGTCCACGACTACTTCTCCGACGACGAGCTGTGGGACTACCTCAGCAGCCTCGACCTCTCCGTGCTGCCCTACCGGTTCGGCACCCACTCCGGCTGGCTCGAGGCCTGCTACGACCTGGGCACCCCGGTGGCCGTGCCCAGCTGCGGCTACTACCGCGAGCAGCGTCCCTGCCTGCCCTTCGTGCTCGACCAGGACGGCCTGGACGTGGCCAGCCTGGAGGAGGCCGTGCTGCGGGCGTACACGGAGCGGCCGCGGTGGCGGGCTGACGCCGCGGTGCGCCGTGCGGAGCGGTCGGCGCTGGCCCGCGAGCACGCGCGCCTGTACGCCGCGGTGCTGGACCGGTGAGGGAGGCTCGTCTGCGGGTGGCGCTGGTCGCCGACTCCCGGCACCCGATCCGCGAGCCGTTCGCCGGTGGCCTGCAGTCGATGACCTGGCACCTCGCCCGCGGGCTGGCAGCCCGGGGCGTGGACGTCACGGTCTGCGCCGCGCCGGGCAGCGACCACGGCCTGGGGGTCCGCGAGCTCGCAGTCTCGCCGCCGCGGCTCAGCGACCAGGCGCGGGCCGACGTCTCCATGCAGCCGACCGAGTGGGTCGAGCAGCACCACGCCTACCTGCGGCTGATGCTCGACCTGGCCCGCGACCCGGGGCTCACGCTGGTCCACAACAACTCGCTGCACTACCTGCCGGTGGCGATGGCCGACGCGCTGCCGATGCCGCTCCTCACCACCCTGCACACCCCACCCACCCCGTGGCTGGAGCCGGCGATCGAGCAGGACGTCAGCAGTCGCAGCCACTTCTCGGCGGTCAGCGACTTCACCGCCCGGCAGTGGGCGCACGTGACCACCGCGACGGTAGTGCGCAACGGCATCGACACCACGCACTGGCCGCTCGGGCCCGGTGGGGAGGACCTGGTCTGGTTCGGCCGGATCGTGCCGGAGAAGGGGGTCCACCTGGCCCTCGACGTGGCGGCCCGGGCCGGCCGACGGCTGCTGCTCGCCGGCCCGGTGGCCGACCGGGACTACTGGGCCGAGCAGGTCGCCCCCCGGCTCGGTCCCCACGCGGAGTACGTCGGCCACCTGCGCCAGCGCGAGCTGGCCCGCCTGGTCGGCCGGTGCGGGGTGGCGCTGGTGACCCCGGAGTGGGACGAGCCCTACGGGCTGGTCGCCGCGGAGGCGCTCTCCTGCGGGACCCCGGTGGTCGGCTTCGCCCGGGGCGGGCTCCCCGAGGTGGTCGACGACACCTGCGCCGAGCTGGTGCCCGCCGGCGACGTCGAGGCCGCCGCGGAGGCGGTCGGCCGGGCCTGGACCCTGGACCGGACGGCGGCCCGCCAGCGGGCGGTCACCGCGTGCTCGGTCGACGCGATGGTCGACTCCTACCTGGGGCTCTACGCCGGCCTGGCCGGGGAGCGGGCCGCGTGATCGGCTGGTACGTCCACCACCAGGGCGCCGGGCACCTGCACCGGATGCTCACCGTGACCTCGCGGCTGGACGAGGAGGTCACGGTCCTCAGCTCGCTCCCGCGGGCGCCCGGGACGCCGCACCGCTGGCTCCAGCTCGAGCGCGACGACCTGGGCGACCTGACCGCGGAGCGCGACGTCACCGCGCGCGGCCGGCTGCACTGGGTGCCGCGCGGCGACAAGGGGCTGGCCGAGCGGCACGCGCAGGTCGCAGCCTGGGTCGCCGTCGCCCGGCCCCGGCTGGTGGTGGTCGACGTCTCGGTGGAGATCGCCCTCCAGCTGCGGCTGAGCGGGGTGCCGGTGGTGCTGATGGCGCTGCCGGGGGAGCGCACCGACCCGGCGCACACCCTGGCCCACGACCTCGCCGAGGCGCTCGTCGCGGCCTGGCCAGCGGGCCTGCCCAGCAACTGGCCACCCGGGTGGCTGGAGCGCACCACCCACGTGGGCGCGCTCAGCCGCTTCGACGGCCGTGCCCCGGACGGCGAGCGACGCCCGGGTACGGCGTACCTGCTGTGGGGGAGCGGGGGCGAGCGGAGCCGCGAGGAGCTGCTGGCGGGCTTGAGTGCCGCCGTGCCGGACCGGGAGTGGATCGGCACGGAGCCGACCTCCGACCCCGACGAGGTCTGGCACCACCTGAGCACGGCCGAGGTGGTGCTCACCCACGCCGGGCAGAACGCGGTCGCGGAGGTGGCGGCCGCCCGGGCGCCCGCGGTGGTGGTCGCCGACCCCCGCCCGTTCGGGGAGCAGGACCACACGGTCCAGCGGCTCGGGCTGCTCGACGTCGCGCTGCCCCTGCCCGCCTGGCCCGCCCCGGAGCGCTGGCCCGGCCTGCTCGACGAGGCGGTGAGCCGCGGCGGGGAGTCCTGGTCGCGCTGGCACGACGGGGCGGGCGCGGAGCGGTTCGCCGCGCTGCTGCGCGAGGTGCTCGACCGGCTGGCGGGGTCCGGGTCGTGAGGCTGGTCGTGGCCACCGTGGTGGCCGGCCGGCACACGCACCTGGCCCGGCAGCACCGGTCGCTGCACGCGGGCCCCCGCCAGCCCGACGGGCTGGTCGTGGTGTCGATGGGGGACCCCGAGGTCGCCGGCGTCGTCGCCCGCGGCCCGTACGCGGACACGGCGCGGGTGCTGGCGGCACCTCTGGGGCCCGAGGGCAGGCTCCCACTGGCCCGGGCCCGCAACACCGCGGTGCAGGCCGCCTGGGAGCAGGACGCCGATCTGGTGGTGCTGCTGGACGTGGACTGCCTGGCCGACGCCGAGCTGCTGGCCCGCTACGAGGAGGCGGCCAACCGGACGGCGTCCTCGCCGGCCGGCCGGGTGCTCTGCGGGCCGGTGGCCTACCTGCCGCCGCCGCACGACCCCGGGCGGGGCTACGACGAGCAGGAGCTGGCCGCGGCCCGGCCCCATGCCGCCCGCCCGGCGCCCGCGCCGGGCGAGCTGCTCGAGCTCGAGGACTGGCGGCTCTTCTGGTCGCTCTCCTTCGCCGTCGACCGTGCGGCCTGGGAGGCGATCGGCGGCTTCGACGAGGCCTACACCGGCTACGGCGGGGAGGACACCGACCTCGGCCAGCGAGCCCGCGCCGCCGGCGTGCCGGGATGGTGGGTCGGAGGCGCTCTGGCCCGGCACCAGTGGCACCCGGTCGAGGACCCCCCGGTGCGGCACCTGGCCGACGTGGTGCGCAACGCCAACCTGTTCCGGGAGCGGTGGGGCTGGTTCCCGATGGAGGGCTGGCTGGAGGCGTTCGAAAGGGCAGGTCTCGCGCGTCGGGGTCCGACGGGCTGGGAGACCTGCCCTTCCGTGGCTACTGCCTGATGTCTACTTCTTGAAGGCGTCCTTGACCTTCTCGCCGGCCTGCTTCAGGTCGGCCTTGGTCTGGTCGGTCTTGCCCTCGGCCTGGAGGTCGCGGTCACCGCTCGCGTCGCCTGCGGCTTCCTTGCCCTTGCCGCCCAGCTTCTCGGTGGCGTTGGAGATCTTGTCGTCGAGACCCATGCTCAGGCTCCTGTCGATCGCGGTTGGAGTACTTCCCGTACCCAGCGACTCCAGGATCATGTGGCGGGCGGTGCCTCAGGCCGCCGTGCTCTCCATCGCCGTCCGGAGCTTGGCGAGCGTGGCGCTGAGCAGGCGCGAGACCTGCATCTGGGTCACGCCGATCTCCGCGCCGATCTCGGCCTGGGTCTTGCCTCCGGCGAACCGGAGCTCCAGGATCAGCCGTTCGCGGTCGGTGAGCGTGGCCAGGATGGGCTCGAGGGCCGCACGGGCCTCGGCCGCCTCGAAGCCGAACTCGTCGGTGCCCAGCGAGTTGCCGAGCTCGTTGGCCTCGCCCGGGGTGAGCGGGGCGTCCAGCGAGCTGGGCACGAAGCAGCCGCTCGCGCCGAGCGCCTCGAGGACCAGGTCGAGCTCGACGCCGAGGTGGGCGGCGATCTCGCGAGGCCGCGGCGAGCGGCCCAGCTCCTGGACCAGCGCTTCCTCGGCGCCGTTGATCGCGGCCTGCATCTCCTGGATGGAGCGCGGCGGGCGCACCATCCAGCCGCGGTCGCGGAAGTGACGACGCAGCTCACCGCGGATGGTGGGGACGGCGAAGCTCAGGAAGTCGCGGCCCTTGTCGGCCTGGAACCGGCGCACGGCCTTGACCAGTCCGAGGCAGGCGACCTGCTCCAGGTCGTCCAGGTCGATGCCCCGGTTGCGGTAGCGCCGGGCCACGTCACGGGCGACCTCGACGTTGAGCTCCACGACGAGCTCCTCGATCTCCCGGCGCTCGTCGCCCTCCTTGCCCGCCGCCTTCTCCAGGAGCTGGGCGGTGGCGGCACGACGGTCGGCGGGGTCGGGCCAGATGTTGTCCACACCGGCCCTGCTAGCGAGTTTCTGCAACACGATGAACTCCCAAGAAATGGGGGTTGACGTGGCAACGACTGCTCGACCACTGCACCTAGATAAGCATGCCTATCCAAAGCCTGCAAGCCGAGAAATCAGTGCAGAAATTCTTTCCCGAAAGGGGTTTCAGACCCCTCCGACAGGGGCATCAGTCATCGATCGTCTGGGCCCGGTAGACCAGGGCCCGAGCCACCTCGGCGACCCGGACGTTGGAGTTGTTCGACAGCCGGACGAGCCGCTTGAACGCCTCCTCGGGGGTGCCTCCGTGGCTGGCCATCAGCAGCCCCTTGGCCTGCTCGATGGTGCCTCGGGACTCCAGCGCCTCGCGCAGCTGGCTGACCTCCCGGCCGAGCTCGCTGATCTCGCGGATGGCCTCGCTCAGCGCCTCCAGCCGGGACTGCTCAGCCGGCTCGTCGAGGAAGAAGCCGCCGCCGGTCGCCTGGCGCACCGCCGCGATCGCGGCGAGCGTCTTCTCCGTCGGGGGGTCGACCGGCTGCGCGGAGATCACCACGCCGCGCACCGAGTCCTCGACCAGGAACGGCCGGTTGACCGGCTCCCAGTAGCGGGTCATGAACCGGCCCTCGTCGGCGCGGTCGGGGATGTCGTAGCGCTGGATCAGCAGGTGGTGGAGCCGGCCCTCGCGCAGCACCCGCTCCGCCGAGCGGCGTACGTGCACGTGCCCGTCGCTCTCCGGCTCCTCGGGGTTCCCCGGGAAGAGCTCGAAGAGGTCGAAGGAGAGGAGGGCGTCCTCCTCGGTCCCGGTGGCCAGCGTGTACGCCGGGTTGACCGCGCGGATGACGAAGTCCTCGTCGATCGCACAGGTGGGGACGGGGGAGGCCAGGAAAGCCTCGTGGTGTCGAAGTGCCTCGAGCACCTTGGTCATGCCGCCTCCGAAATGCGTCCAGCCCCGTCTTCAGGATGAGGCTCGCGGCTAGAACCTCTCTGATCATTCAACCATCGTCGGGGGGCGGCTCGCACCTTCGCAGGTTTCCGACCGGACCCGCCCGGGTACGCCGCCCAGGTGAGCGACCCGATCTGGCTGGACGGCCGTGACGCACCGGCTCATCCATCGCTGGCCGCCGACATCGACTGCGACGTGCTCGTCGTCGGAGCCGGGATCACCGGGCTCAGCACGGCGTGGGAGCTCGCCCGGGCCGGCCGCCGGGTGGTCCTGCTGGAGGCGCGGGCGCTGGGCGTCAGCACCACCGGGGGCTCGACGGCCAAGGTGAGCGCGCTGCAGGGCACGGCGTACTCCCAGATCGCCGCCCGGGCCGGGATCGACTCGGCGCGCGCCTACGCCGCCTCCCAGCAGATGGCCGTGGAGCACCTGGCCGGCGTGGTGGAGCGGATCGGCGTCCGGTGCAGCCTGGAGCGCCGCACCTCCTGGCTCTTCGCCGAGGACCGCCAGGAGGTCACCACGCTGCTGCGCGAGGCCGAGGTGCTCGCCGAGTGCGGGCTCTCGGTGCGCACCGGCTCCGACCCGGGCCTGCCGTTCTACGTCGAGGAGACCCTGCGGCTGGACCACCAGCTGCTCGTCGACCCGGTCGCCTACCTGGACGCGCTGGCCGCCGACTTCGTCCGCTCCGGCGGGATCCTGCACGAGCAGACCCGGGTGGTCGAGCTCGACACCGGGGACCCGCACCGGGCCCGGACCCAGGAGGGCCACACCGTGCGGGCCGCGCACGTGGTCGTGGCCACCCACTTCCCGGCCTTCTCCGAGGGGGTGCTCTTCGCCCGCCTCAAGACCCACCGTGAGCACGTGCTGAGCGCCCCCGTGCCGAACGGCGCGGAGTCCCTGGCCGACATGTACGTCGGGGTCGGGCCGGAGGCGCCTGCCCTGCGCCCGGCCTCCGCGCCCGCGGGCGGCCCGCGCGAGCTGCTGGTCTCAGGCGCGCCGTACATGCCGGGCAAGGAGAGCGCCGCGGTCCGGCTCGCCGACCTGATGGACTGGGCGCGCGACCGGGTCCCCGACTACCAGCCCACGCGGCAGTGGTCGGCACAGGACCACGACTCCCCGGACCGGATCCCCTTCATCGGCGAGCTGCGCCCGCTCACCCGACCTGGCAACGGGGTCTGGGGGGCCACCGGCTTCGGCGGCTGGGGGATGGCCAACGGCGTGCTCGCCGGGGTGCTGCTGCGCGACCTGATCCTGTCCTCGGACGCCGGCGAGGCCCGCGCGGCCGGCCGGTCGGGGGACTGGCGCGAGCTGTTCACCGTCGGCCGGGCCCGCTGGGCGGCCGAGGGCCGTCGCGTGGTGGGACAGGGGGCGGCCTTCGTCGGGCACGCGGTGACCAGCCGGGTGGTCGCAGCCGGGACCAGCGTCCTCCCGGGCGCCCCGGAGGACCTCGCGCCGGGCGCCGCGGGCCGCTTCCAGCGAGGGGTCGACGTGGTCGCCGCCTACCGGGACCACGACGGCGTGCTGCACCAGGTGTCGGCCTCCTGTACCCACATGGGGTGCCTGGTCTCCCTGGACGAGACCGCGGAGAAGTGGCAGTGCCCCTGCCACGGCTCCCGGTTCGAGCTGGACGGCCGGGTCCTGGAGGGCCCGGCCACCTCCCCGCTGCGCCCCGTCGACTGACCGGGCCGGGCCCCTAGGGCCGCAGCTTGGGCGGCAGGACCTTGTGCGTCCCGTCGCACCAGGGCGCGGTCTCGCTCTTGCCGCAGCGGCAGACCGCGCTGACCGGGCGCTGGGTGCGCACCAGGTTGCCCTGGCCGTCGTCGATCACGTGGTCGCCGCGGAGCAGCATCGGCCCACCGGGGCACAGGATCACGTCGGCGTGCGTGAACTCCGCCCCCTGCTCGGCGCTCACGCCGCGCCCGCCGAGGACGGTGCGGCCGCCAGCCCCCACCGGTCCCAGAAGTGCTGGGCGATCCGGTCCTCCTGGTCCAGGCAGGTCCAGGCACCCAGGATCACGTCGTCGAGCAGGTCGGGGGACTCCGCCAGCAGCGCCCCGCAGATCGTCCGCACGGCGAGCTGCTCGTGCACGGCGTCCGCCTCCACGTGCTCGCGGTAGTAGTGCTGGATCTCGGCCGGCATGTCGAGCCGGTCCATCCCCTGGGCGAGCCGTCGGCTCGGCAGCGAGCTGGTCGCCTCGAAGGCGGCCAGGTGCCCCAGGGCCGCGCCGCGGAGCCTGCGGTGCAGGCCGAAGAGGCTCATCACGTTGTTCTGCTCGAGCACCTCGGTGGGCGTCTCGGGCAGGTACGCGCCGTACTCGGCGTCCAGCCCGCACGCCTCGAGGCCGAGGGCGAACAGGTGGGCGTGCAGCCGGCGCGGGTCGCCGCCGCCGTACTCGTCGTACTGCAGCTCCATCAGCGCCGCCTTGGCCACCGGACCGAGCCGGGGGATCACCCAGGAGACCGGGTCGGACTCCTTGAGGTGGTAGACCGAACGGGCCTTGAGCAGCTCGAGCACCTGCTCGCGGGTCGCGTGCCGGTGCACGTACGAGGCGAGCGAGGGGCCCTCGTGCTCCTCGGCGATGCGGAAGATCTCCTCGGCGCTCTCCGCCCGGACACCCGACCTGGCGAACCGGGCGCGCAGGTCCTGCTCGAGGTCGTCCTCCAGGCGGCGGCGCAGGCCCAGCAGGGCGGGGTCCCACTCCAGCCGCTCGTCGACGCCGTCGAAGCCGCGGTAGTGCAGCTCGTGCAGCATCCACAGGCTCAACATCGCGTCCGCGTGGTCGTCCGCGGCCGGGGCCGGGCGGGAGGCGAGGGGGCGGGTGCTGGAGTCGGCGAGCGCGTCGCGGACGCGTTGGCTGAGCGTCCCGCGCGGAGGTGGCATCTGCATGCCGCCGCAGTACCCCGCGTCTCGGGCGGGCATGCTCAGATCCATCTCCTGAACCACATGCGTCCCAGCCACTCGTCGTGGGTGATCAGCTCGTTGGTCCACACCGGCCAGAACCAGGCGAACGCCAGCACCACGAGCACGGTGAACGAGCCGCCGACCACCGCGCCCAGGGTGCGGCGACGTCTCGGGCGCAGGTCCGGACCGACCAGCCGGGCCAGGTAGAGCGCCAGGGCCAGCACCACGAAGGGCAGCATGGCGATCGCGTAGAAGACGAAGATCGTCCGGTCGTCGTACTGGAACCAGGGCAGCCAGGTGGCCGCGACCCCCACGACCGGGACCCCGAACCGCCAGTCCCGGGCTCCCGCCCACAGCGCGAGCGCCGCCAGCAGTGCCAGGCACCCGCCCCACCACAGGACCGGGTTGCCCAGCAGCATCACCTGGCGCAGACAGGTCGATCCCTGGGCGGCCTCGCAGCCGTCGGTGCCGGGCGGGATGTCGAGCTCGACGGAGACCCCGACCGGCCGCTCCATCAGGAGCCACCCCCCGGGCTTGGAGGAGTAGGTGTGGGTGGCGTCGTTGAGGAACGCGGTGTGGAAGGTGTAGACGTCGCGGTGGTAGGAGAGCAGCGACTCCAGAGACTGCCGCACCTCGCCCAGCCCGGAGGCGTCCGGCTCCGAGGCGGTGGGCCAGGGCTCGCCGCCGTCGTAGGTGGAGTACTGGGTCGCCGAGAGCGTCCGCTCGTACTCCTCGGCGTGCACCAGCCAGCCCGTCCACGAGGCGACGTAGACCACGAACGCGACCAGCACGAGGTGGACGAAGGCAGGGACGCCGTCGACCACGGCCGCCCGCAGCACCGGCCACCGGACGCCGAGCGAGCGTCGGGCGCCCGCGCTCCAGGCCCAGACCAGCAGGCCGAACGCGGCCAGCGGGTAGAGCGCCGTCCACTTGGTGCCGACCGCGAGGCCGAACGCGATCCCGCCCAGCAGCAGCCACGGACGGAACCAGACGCGGGGGCCCCACCCGCGGGTCACGCCGTCCGGAGCGAGCCGGGCCAGCCGGGCGTGGAACCACTGCCGGTCCGCCACCACGCAGTGCACGCCGCAGAGCAGGAAGAACGCCATGAAGATGTCGAGCAGGGCCAGCCGGGAGAGCACCAGGTGCAGGCCGTCGAGCGAGACCAGCAGCCCGGCCACCAGACCCCAGAAGACCGAGCCGGTCAGGCGCAGCGCGAGTCGGCACATGACCAGCACCATCAGCGAGCCCACCACGGCCGACGCGATCCGCCAGCCGAAGGGGTCCATCCCGAAGGCCTGCTCGCCCAGCGCGATCAGCCACTTGCCCACCTCGGGGTGGACCACCATCGAGGGGTCGTCCTTCCGCAGGCCGCCGGTGGTGCCCTCGAGGATCTGGGCGTCCGCCCCGTCGACGTAGCTGCGGACGTAGCCGTGGTGCAGCAGCGACCAGGCGTCCTTGGCGTAGTAGGTCTCGTCGAAGGCGAACTGCCGGGGCGAGCCCAGGTGCCAGACCCGCAGCGCGAAGGTGACCCCGGTCAGCAGCAGCGCCGCGGTCCACGCGACGACCGGGTCCTGGAGGCGGGGCCGACGGCCGGGTGGGGTCACGATCGGACACTGTAGAGGTAGCGGGGTGCAGGATGTGGGCATGAACACTGGCCGTTCCCCCCGCCCCGAGTCCGCCCCGACCGGGGTCCTGGTCCTGGCGGCGACCCCGATCGGTCAGCTCGGCGACGCCCCGCCCCGGCTGGCCCAGGAGCTGGCCGCCGCCGACGTGGTCGCCGCGGAGGACACCCGCCGGTTCCGCCGGCTCACCAGCGACCTCGGGCTGGAGGTCAACGGCCGGGTCGTCTCCTACTTCGAGGGCAACGAGCAGGCGCGCACCCCGGCGCTGCTCGACTCCCTGCTGGCCGGCGAGCGGGTGGTGCTGGTCACCGACGCCGGGATGCCCAGCGTCTCCGACCCCGGCTACCGGCTGGTCGTCGCGGCCGTCGAGCACGACCTGCGGGTGACCGCGGTGCCCGGCCCGAGCGCGGTGCTGACCGCGCTCGCGGTCTCCGGGCTCCCGGTCGACCGGTTCTGCTTCGAGGGCTTCCTGCCCCGCAAGGCCGGGGAGCGGGCCCGGCGGCTGGCGTCGCTGGCCGCGGAGGAGCGGACGATGGTCTTCTTCGAGGCCCCGCACCGGACCCAGGCCGCCCTGGAGGCGCTCGCCGAGGCCTTCGGCGACGAGCGGCCGGCGGCGATCTGCCGGGAGCTGACCAAGACCCACGAGGAGGTGCGCCGGGGCGGGCTGCGCGAGCTGGCCCGGTGGGCGGCCGACGGGGTGCGCGGCGAGGTGACGCTGGTGGTCTCCGGGGCCGAGTCGGTGGCCGAGGTCTCCGCCGACCCCGAGAGCCTGCTGGCCGCCGTTTGCGCGCTGGAGGAGCAGGGCACGTCCCGGAAGGAGGCCATCGCCGAGGTGGCGCGCCGGGCCGGAGTGCCGAAGCGGGACGTCTACGAGGTGGTGCACGTGCGATGACGAGGATCGAGACCTTCACCCACGACGGGTTGACCTTCGACGTCCGCGACGGTGGTCCGCTCGACGGCGAGCCGGTGGTGCTGCTGCACGGCTTCCCCGAGCGCTCCGACAGCTGGGACGACGTCCGCGCGCTGCTGCACGCCGAGGGCCTGCGCACCTTCGCACCCGACCAGCGCGGCTACTCGCCGAGAGCCCGGCCCTTCGGCCGGTGGGCCTACCGGCTCGACCGACTGGTCGAGGACGTCGTCTCCCTGGTCGACCGGATCGGCAGCCCGGTGCACCTGGTCGGGCACGACTGGGGCGCGGTCGTCGCCTGGGCGCTGGCCGTCCGGCGGCCCGAGGTGGTGCGGTCGCTGACCGCCGTCTCGGTGCCGCACCCCGGCGCCATGTTCTGGGCGGTGCGGCACGGGCCGCAGGCGGCGAAGTCCTGGTACGTCGGTCTGTTCTTCCTCCCGGTGCTGGTCGAGTCGCTGGTGCGGGTGCGCCCGGACGCCTTCGACACCGCGCTGCTCAAGGGCGGGATGCGCCCCGAGGACGTGGCCCGGGTGCAGGCCGAGATCATCGACGACGGCGCGCTCCCCGGCGCGCTGGGCTGGTACCGGGCGCTGCCGTTCGCGCCGCGCGACGTGTCCCGGACCCCGGTGACCGTGCCGACCACCTACGTGTGGAGTGACAGGGACGTCGCGCTGTCCCGCGAGGCGGCGGAGGCCTGCGGCCGGTTCGTCGAGGGCGACTACCGGTACGTGGAGCTCGAGGGGGTCTCCCACTGGGTGCCACGGCAGGCCGCCGACCTGCTCGCCGCCGAGATCGTGGCGCGGGTACGGTCGGGAGGATGAGCGAGGGACCCGTCCGCAGCCGTTCCGCGACCGAGGAGCGCTCCGGCGCGACCCGGGACCGGGCCCGCCCGCCGGCACCCGAGCCGCTGCCGCACCCGGTGGTGGACAACCACTGCCATCTCGACATCGCCGACGGCGACTGGCTGGCCACCGCCGAGGCGATCGCGGCGGCCGCCGAGGTGGGCGTGCCCCGGATCGTCCAGATCGGCTGCGACCTGCCTGGTGCGCGCTGGGCGGTGCAGGCCGCGGCCGAGCACGACGCCCTGGTCGCCGGTGTCGCGCTGCACCCCAACGAGGCGCCGCGGCTGGCCGCCGCCGGCGAGCTGGAGGACGCGCTGGTCGAGATCGAACGGCTCGCCGCCTCCTCCCAGCGGGTGCGTGCGGTGGGGGAGACCGGTCTCGACCTGTTCCGCACGCCGCCCGAGGGGCTGCCGGCGCAGGAGGAGAGCTTCCGTCGCCACATCGACCTGGCCAAGCGGCTGGACAAGACGCTGGTCATCCACGACCGGGACGCGCACGACGAGGTGCTCCGGGTGCTGGACTCCGAGGGCGTGCCCGAGCGCTGGGTGATGCACTGCTTCTCCGGCGACGCCGCCTTCGCCCGGGCCTGCCTGGACCGGGGGGCGTACCTGAGCTTCGCCGGGACGGTGACCTTCAAGAACGCCGACCCGCTGCGCGAGGCGCTCGCCGTCGCGCCCCAGGACCGGGTCCTGGTGGAGACCGACGCGCCCTACCTGACCCCGGTGCCCTACCGCGGCCGGCCCAACGCCTCGTACCTGGTGCCGCTGACGATGCGGGTGATGGCGCAGGTGCGCGCCGACGACCTCGGAGAGCTCTGCGCGGCCGTCGACCGCAACACCGAGGTGGCTTTCGGGGGCTCCTGGTAGGCGAGAGTCTGGTCACGTCCCACGCCTGGATTGCTGCGTTCGGGTTTGCGACCGCCCCGATTCTCGTTATCGTCTCGTGACTGTTGGCCGGGATCGGAACGATGTTTGCCAGCCGGGTCCCGTGTCCTTCTCACCTCACCAGGTGCGGACGTGAGGTCCGTGCTGGTCTCCGAGGCCCGGGAAGTACGACGCTTGGAGAACCGTGCGCGACAAGATCGCACACCTCAGCCGCAGCAATTCCCTGCTGATCGGGCTGGCCGCCCTCGTGGCCGTCGCCCTCGTGGGGACCACGCTCGGCTACACCGCCCTCACCACGTCGGTGACCCTGACGCTGGACGGCGAGACCCGCGAGGTCAGCGCGCTGGGCGACACGGTCGGTGAGGTCCTGGACGCCGAGGGCATCGAGGTCGGTGAGCGCGACGAGGTCGCGCCCGGCCTGGACACCCCGGTCGACGACGGCAGCGAGATCACCGTGGCCTTCAGCCGCCCGCTCGAGCTGGTCGTGGACGGCCGCTCGAAGACGCACTGGGTGACCGCCACCGACGTGGACGGCGCGCTCGCCCAGATCGGCGACCGGTTCCGCGGCGCCGACCTGTCGGTCAGCCGCAGCTCGTCCATCCGCCGGGACGGGCTCGAGCTCGAGGTCGTCACCCCGAAGAAGATCTCCGTCTCGGTCGCCGGCCGCACGGCCAAGAAGCACCGCGTGCCCGCCGTGACCGTGGCCGACGTGCTCGACGAGCTCGACATCGCGGTCGACGGCGACGACGTGGTCAAGCCCGCGCCGAAGCGCAAGGTGGAGCCCGGCGACTCGATCACCGTGACCCGGGTCAAGACCGTCCGCAAGGCCGTCCAGGGGGAGCCGGTCGCCTTCCGCACCGTGGAGGAGAAGGACGCCGACCTGTTCACCGGCGAGAAGTCCGTGGCCCGCGAGGGACGCAAGGGACTGCGCGACGTGGTCTACCAGCTGCGCTACGAGAACGGCGAGCTGGTCGACCGGACCGTCGTCCGCGCCACCGTGCGGCGCAAGCCCACGAACGCGCTGGTCAAGGTCGGCACCAAGTCGACCGGACCCAACTTCGCCGACGGCAACACCGTCTGGGACCGGCTCGCCCAGTGCGAGTCCGGCGGCAACTGGGCGACCAACACCGGCAACGGCTACTACGGCGGGGTGCAGTTCAGCGCCGCCACCTGGCGCTCGGTGGGCGGCACCGGCCTGCCCCACCAGCACAGCCGCGAGGAGCAGATCAAGCGGGCCTCGATCCTGCAGGCCCGGGCGGGCTGGGGCCAGTGGCCGCACTGCTCGGCGCAGCTGGGCCTGCGCTGAGGCGGCTCGTCCCGCGCCGCGGGGCAGGTCATAGGGTGACGGCATGACGACGACACCGCCGCGGCTCCTCGGTCCGGCGGAGGTGCGGCAGCTGGCGGCCGAGCTCGACCTGCGGCCCACCAAGCAGCGCGGCCAGAACTTCGTCATCGACGCCAACACCGTGCGCCGGATCGTGCGCGAGTCCGGGGTCGGCGCCCACGACGTGGTGCTGGAGGTCGGGCCGGGGCTGGGGTCGCTGACCCTGGCCCTGCTCGACGTCGCGGGCCGGGTGGTCGCCGTCGAGCTGGACCCGCTGCTGGCGGACCGGCTGCCCCGCACGATCGCCGAGCACGCGCCCGACCAGGCCGCGTCCTTCGAGCTGGTGCTGGGCGACGCGATGCGGATCACCCAGGTGCCCGGACCGGCCCCGACCGCGCTGGTGGCCAACCTGCCCTACAACGTCTCGGTCCCGGTGCTGCTCCACCTGCTGGCGCTGCTGCCCTCGCTGGAGCGCGGCCTGGTGATGGTGCAGGCCGAGGTCGCCGACCGTCTTGCCGCCCGCCCCGGCTCCAAGGTCTACGGCGTGCCCTCGGTCAAGGCCGCCTGGTACGCCGACGTACGCCGGGCCGGTGCCGTGGGCCGCAACGTCTTCTGGCCCGCGCCCAACGTCGACTCCGGACTGGTCGCCTGGACCCGCCGGGAGCCGCCGACCAGCAGGGCCACCCGGGAGCAGGTCTTCGCGATCGTCGACGCGGCCTTCGCCCAGCGTCGCAAGACCCTGCGCGCGACGCTCAAGCCGCTGGCCGGCTCGTCCGCCGCCGCGGAGGAGGCGCTGCTCGCGGCCGGGGTCGACCCCACGGCCCGCGGCGAGGTGCTCGAGGTCGCCGACTTCGCCCGGATCGCCGAGCAGCTGCCGGTGGTCCCGACGCGGGGGCTCGCCTCGTGATCCGGGCCCTGGAGGACACCCGCTCGGGCGCGCTCACCGTGCGCGCCGCCGCGAAGATCAACCTGCACCTGGGCGTGGGGGCGCCGCGCGAGGACGGGTTCCACCCGCTGGACACCGTCTACCACGCGGTCAGCCTCTACGACGACGTCTCGGTCGCCCCCGCCCAGGAGTGGACGGTGGAGACCGCGCTGGCGGCCTACCTGGAGGGCGTCGAGCTCCCCGGCCCCGGGGAGAACATCGTCGACGCGGTGGGCCGGCTGCTCGACCCGACCGGCGACCGCGCGGCCGCGGTCCGGATCGGCAAGTCGATCCCGGTGGCCGGCGGCATGGCCGGTGGCTCGGCCGACGCGGCCGCCGCGATGGTGGCGCTGGACCGGCTCTGGGACCTGCGCACCCCCGACGACGAGCTGCTGCGCCTGGCCGCCGAGCTGGGCAGCGACGTGCCGTTCGCGCTGCTGGGCGGCACCGCCCGCGGGCAGGGGCGCGGCGAGCTGGTCACCCCGGTGGCCGACCACGGCGACTACGCCTGGGTGCTGGTGCCGTCCGAGCGCGGGCTCTCCACGCCGGAGGTCTACCGGCGCTTCGACGCGCTCTTCCCGGACGCCTCCCCGGAGCCGCCGTCGCCGACGCGCGTGCTGGAGGCCCTCTCGTACGGCGATGCCGGCCGCCTGGCGATCGCCCTGCGCAACGACCTGGAGCCGGCCGCGCTGGACCTGCGGCCCGATCTGGTCGGCGTGCTGGAGCGCGGCGAGGCCGAGGGGGCGCTGCGCGGCATCGTCTCCGGCTCCGGGCCGACCTGCGCGTTCCTGTGCGAGTCGCACGAGTCGGCGCAGACGGTGGCCGACGCGATGACCGGCGCGGGGCAGCTGGCCCTGCTGGCGCTCGGCCCGGTGGCCGGCGCCCACGTGGTGGAGGTTCTCTGATGGCGGGCCCACGCCCCAACCTGCTCAACCTGGAGCGGGTCTCGAAGTCCTACGGCATCCGGCCGCTGCTCGACGACGTCTCCCTGGGGATCGGCGCGGGGGAGCGGATCGGCATCGTCGGCCGCAACGGCGACGGCAAGACCACGCTGCTCGAGGTGATGACCGGGATCGAGGAGCCGGACTCCGGCCGGGTCTCGCGCACCGGCGGCCTGGACGTCGGCTACCTGCACCAGGGCGACGAGCTGGTCGAGACCCACACCGTCCGGGAGGCGGTGCTGGGCGGCAAGGCCGACCACGAGTGGGCGGCCGACCCGACGGCGCGCGGCGTGGTCCGCGAGCTGCTCACCGGCATCGACCTGGACCGTCCGGTGCTCGGCCTCTCCGGCGGCGAGCGGCGTCGCTGCGCCCTGGCCGCGCTCCTGCTGACCCCGCACGACCTGGTGGTGCTCGACGAGCCCACCAACCACCTCGACGTCGAGGCCGTCGCCTGGCTCGCCGAGCACGTCAAGAACCTCTCCTCGGCCCTGGTGGTCGTCACCCACGACCGCTGGTTCCTCGACGAGGTCTGCGAGACCACGTGGGAGGTGCACGACGGCCAGGTCGACTCCTACGAGGGCGGGTACGCCGCGTTCGTGCTGGCCAAGGCCGAGCGGCAGCGGCAGGCGGCGGCCTCCGAGACCCGCCGGCAGAACCTGGTCCGCAAGGAGCTCGCCTGGCTGCGCCGCGGGGCTCCCGCGCGCACCTCGAAGCCGAAGTTCCGGATCGACGCGGCCAACCAGCTGATCGAGGACGTCCCCCCGCCCCGGGACCGCCTCGAGCTGCAGCGCTTCGCCACCCAGCGGCTCGGCAAGGACGTGTTCGACGTCGAGGACGTCGACCTCTTCCGCGGCGAGCGGCAGCTGCTCTCGCACGCGACCTGGCGGCTCGGCCCCGGTGACCGGATCGGCCTGGTCGGTGTCAACGGCGCGGGCAAGACCTCGGTGCTCTCCCTGCTCACCGGTGACCTCGCGCCGACGGCCGGACGGGTCAAGCGCGGACGCACGGTGGCGTTGCAGCACCTCGGTCAGCAGCTCGACGACCTCGACCCCGCGGGCCGGGTGCTGGACACCGTGGAGTCGGTACGCCGGGTCACCCGGACCCTGGACGGCCAGGAGCTGACCGCCACCTCGATGCTGGAGCGGTTCGGCTTCACCGGCGACCGGTTGACCGCGCGGATCGGAGACCTCTCCGGCGGCGAACGGCGCCGGTTCCAGCTGCTGCGGCTGCTGCTGAGCGAGCCCAACGTGCTGCTGCTCGACGAGCCGACCAACGACCTGGACATCGAGACCCTCAACGTCCTCGAGGACTTCCTCGACGCCTGGCCCGGCACGCTGGTGGTGGTCTCCCACGACCGCTACTTCCTCGAGCGCGTCACCGACTCGGTCTGGGCGCTGCTCGGCGACGGCAAGGTCTCGATGCTGCCCCGCGGCGTCGACGAGTACCTCGAGCGCCGGCAGGCCCTGCTGGCGCGCGAGGCGACGCAGAACCAGCAGACCTCCGCCCAGACCTCCGCGCCGGCACCGGAGAAGGTGCGCGCCGGCGGCGCCGAGGAGCGCGCCGCGCGCAAGACGATGGCCCGGATCGACAAGCAGCTGGCCAAGATCACCGCGCAGGAGGCCAGCCTCAACGAGCAGATCCTGGCGGCGGGGCAGGACTACGAGCGGATGGGCGCCCTGAGCGCCGAGCTCCAGGAGCTGGCCGCCCAGCGCGAGGAGCTGGAGCTGGAGTGGCTGGAGGCCGCCGAGCAGGTCGAGTGATCAGCTGAAGGGGCGCATCAGGCGGCGCAGCAGCCCGGCCAGCTGGGCCCGGTCGTGGTCGGGCAGGTCGGCGAGCAGGGCCGACTCGGCGGCGAGCAGCGCCTCGAAGGCGCCGTCGACGGCCACCTTGCCCTCGGGGGTCAGCCGGACCAGCACGCCGCGGCGGTCGTGCGGGTCGGGCAGCCGCTCCACGAAGCCGCGCCCGGTCAGCCGGTCGACCCGGTTGGTCATCGTCCCGCTGGTCACCAGGGTCTCGCGCAGCAGCCGGCCGGGGGAGAGCTCGTAGGGGTCCCCGGCCCGCCGCAGGGCGGCCAGCACGTCGAACTCCCAGGACTCGATCTCGTGGGCGGCGAAGGCGGACTTGCGGGCCAGGTCCAGGTGCCGGGCCAGCCGGCCGATCCGGCTGAAGACCTCAACGGGGGCGAGGTCGAGGTCGCTGCGCTCACGCGCCCAGGCATCCACCAGGTCGTCGACTTCGTCCCTCATGGGCCGATCCTAGCCGAGTCGAGAATCTTGATGTCGAGACAGGTATGCCTTCAGTCGCCGAGCAGGTGCGGGTCGCGCTCCATCCCGGACAGCCCGTTCCAGGCGAGGTTGACCAGGTGGGCCGCGACGACCTCCTTGGCCGGCTCCCGGGTGTCGAGCCACCACTGGCCGACCATCGCGACCATGCCGACCAGCATCTGGGCGTACATCGGCGCGACCCGGGGGTCGAGCTCCTTCTCCTTGAACTTCGTCATCAAGATGCCCTCGACCCGGCTCGTGACGTCGCCGATGATCGAGCGGAAGGACGAGCTGGAGGCGCCGATCGGGCTGTCGCGCACCAGGATCCGGAAGCCGTCGGGGTTGGCCTCCACGAAGTCCAGCAGAGCCGCCGCCGCCGACTGGAGCAGCTCGCGGGAGGTGCCGTTGGTCAGCGAGTCGCGCATGGTCGTGAGCAGCTGGGTGACCTCGCGGTCCACCACGACGGCGTAGAGCCCCTCCTTGCCGCCGAAGTGCTCGTAGACGACCGGCTTGGAGACCCCGGCCCGGGTCGCGACCTCCTCGATCGCGGTCCCGTCGAAGCCGCGCTCGGCGAAGAGCCCCCGCGCGACCTCGACCAGCTGCTCGCGGCGCTCGGTCCCGGTCATCCGGGGGCTCTTCTTCTTGGCGCTCATCAGCGCAGGGTGTCGCTGTCGAAGCCCGGGCCCACCGGCCCGGCCGTGCCGGTGCCGTCGCCGACCATCGAGACCTGGAGCACGTCCTTCTCGCCGACCAGGCGCTTCTGCACCTTCGTGGCGATCCAGGTGAGGATCAGGTTGACGACCACGTAGACCGCGGTGATCACGATCGCGGTCGGCACCTGGTTCTGGAACTCCAGGTAGATCGGCTTGGCCACCGCGGTCAGGCCGGGGGCGAGGATGTAGTAGCCCAGGCTGGTGTCCTTGAGCGCGACCACCATCTGGCTGATGATCGCGGGCAGCATGATCTTCACCGCCTGCGGGAGCAGGATCAGGACCATCACCTGCGACTTGCGCATGCCGATCGCGTACGCCGCCTCCGCCTGGCCGGCGGGCACCGCGTTGATCCCCGCGCGGAAGACCTCGGCCAGCACCGAGCCGTTGTAGAGGGTCAGCGCGATCACCACGCACCAGAACGAGCTCAGCGGCCCGTTGCCGATCGCGAGGAGGAAGAAGAGGAAGATCATCAGCAGCAGCACCGGGGTGGCCCGGAAGAACTCCACGACCAGCCAGGCGGGCCAGCGGACCCACACGTGGTCGGAGAGCTTGGCCACGCCGAAGACCAGCCCGAAGACGGTGGCGAAGATGATCGAGAAGAACGCCATCTGCAGCGTCCGGAGCAGCCCGTCGACCAGGATGAACTCGAGGTACTGCGGGGTGACGAAGGGCTCCCAGAGCTCGTACTCGAGCTGGCCGCGGTCGTAGAGACGCCACACGGCGAAGGCGACCAGGGCGACCAGCGCGACGACGCTGACGACCGAGTAGAGACGGTGCCGGGCAACGGTCTTCGGCCCGGGGGCGTCGAAGAGGATGGACGCGCTCATCGGGCCACCCGGACCTTCCGCTCGATCGCGTAGGACGAGAGGGCCACGACCTCCACGATGATGATGTAGCCGATCGCGAAGGCGAGGAAGATCCCCATCTTCTGGTCGGAGTAGTTGTTGGTGAACGAGCGCATCGTGGCGACCGCCTCCGCCATGCCGAACGCCGCGGCGACCGAGGTGTTCTTGATCAGCGCCACCTGGACGCTGGTCATCGGGGGGATCGAGGCCGCGATGGCCTGGGGGAGCACGACCAGCCGCATCGACTGGGTGAAGGTCAGCCCGATGGCCCGGCCGGCCTCGGCCTGGCCGAGGGGGACGGCGTTGACGCCGGAGCGCAGGGCCTCGCAGACGAACGCCGAGGTGTAGAGCGTCAGGGCCAGGCAGGACCGGAAGAAGAAGGAGGAGACCTCGTAGCCGGCGATGGAGAAGTTCTCGACGACCTTGAAGGTGTAGCCCAGCTTGGGCATCGCGATCGCCATGAAGATGAAGATCATCAGCAGCGGGGTGTTGCGGAAGAGCGTCACGTAGAGCGCGGCCGCCTTGCGCAGGATCGAGACCGGGCCGACCCGGAAGGTGGCCAGGATCGTGCCGAGGACCATCGAGGCCAGCCCGGAGACGACGAACAGGCCGATCGTCAGGCCGAAGGCCTTCAGGTACTCGTCGAAGTTCGAGAACACCGCGTCCATCGTGCGGTGGCTCCTCTCAGTGGGAGGGTCGGACGGTGCCGACGGACCCGGGGGTCCGTCGGCACCGTCGTCAGGGTCTGGCGGAGCGTGCGCGTCAGGCGCAGGCGTCCATCTCCGGAGCCTCGGGGGTCTCCACGCCGGACTGGCCCAGCGTCGCCTCGAAGGCGTCGGCCCAGGCGCCGTCCTCCTGCGCCTCGGTCAGCGTGTCGGTGATCCACTGGCACATCTCGGGGCTGTCGGGGCTGTAGCCCACGCCGTACCGCTCCTCGGAGAACGGGTCGACGACGACCTTGAGCTCATCGGGGTTCTGCGCGGCGTAGCCGAGCAGGATGGCGCCGTCGGTGGTCATCGCGTCGACGGTGCCGTCGAGCACCTGGTCCACGCACTCGGAGTAGGTGTCGAAGCCGCGGGGCTTGGCGCCCGCGGCCTTGATGTTGTCCAGCGAGGTGGAGCCGGTGACCGAGCAGACCTCGGAGCCCTTGACGTCGTCGAGGGACTCGATGTCGCTGTCGGAGCGGACCAGCAGCTGCTGGCCGGTCACGTAGTACGGCCCGGCCTGGCCGACGACCTTGCGACGGTCGTCGGTGATCGAGTACGACGCGATGACCAGGTCGACCTCGCCCTCCTGGAGGAAGGGCTCACGGTTGTCGGAGATGGTCTCCTTCCACTCGATGCCCTCGGGCGCGATGCCGAGGTCGGCGGCGAGGATCTTGCCGATCTCCGGGTCGAAGCCCTTCGGGGAGTCGTCGGTGGCGCCCTTGAAGCCGATGCCGGGCTGGTCGTACTTGACGCCGATGACGATCTTGCCGTCCTCGGCGAGCTCCTTCATCCGGGTGCCGTCGTCGAACTCCTCGGCGGCGTTGTCCTGCACCTCGACGTCGGCGGTCTCGGTGTCGTCGTCGCCGGCGTCACCGCAGGCCGACAGGCTCAGCGCCAGCGCTGCTCCCACGACGAGGGCCTTGCTCCTGATGAATCGCATGCTCTCTCCCTTGTTTCTACTTCGGATGATGAGTGGTGCGTCGGGGCAGCCGGGGGCTCAGTGCTTGAGGATCTTGCCGAGGAAGTCCTTGGCCCGGTCCGACTGCGGGTTGGTGAAGAACTGCTCGGGGGTGTTCTCCTCGACGATGGCGCCGTCGGCCATGAAGACCACCCGGTCGCCCGCGGTCCGCGCGAAGCCCATCTCGTGGGTGACCACGACCATGGTCATGCCCTGCTGGGCGAGGTCGACCATGACGTCGAGGACCTCCTTGATCATCTCCGGGTCGAGCGCGGAGGTGGGCTCGTCGAAGAGCATCACCTTCGGCTCCATCGCCAGGGCGCGAGCGATCGCGACGCGCTGCTGCTGGCCGCCGGAGAGCTGGGCGGGGTACTTCTGCGCCTGGTGCGCGACGCCCACCCGCTCGAGCAGCTCCATGGCGCGCTTCTCGGCCGCGGACTTGTCCTGCTTGCGGACCTTGATCGGCCCGAGGGTGACGTTCTCCAGGATCGTCTTGTGCGCGAAGAGGTTGAAGGACTGGAAGACCATGCCCACCTCGGCGCGCAGGTTGGCCAGCGCCTTGCCCTCCTGGGGCAGCGGCTGACCGTCCAGGGTGATCGTGCCCTGGTCGATCGTCTCCAGCCGGTTGATCGCCCGGCACAGGGTGGACTTGCCCGACCCGGAGGGGCCGATGACCACGACCACCTCACCGCGCTTGATCTGCAGGTCGATGTCCTGCAGCACGTGCAGCTGCCCGAACCACTTGTTGACACCCTGCAGGCTGACCAGCGCATCCCCGGGCGGGGTCTTCTCGGACTCCGTCATTGGCGCAACCTATCCACACCTAGCCGCCGGAGGCATCCTGAGAAGGCCGCGTTGACCGAATCGTGACCATCACGTAGTGCGGGTGCGGTCGCAATTCATGGGCGTCCGCGGGGCCGCCGTACCCTGGGGAGGCCATGACTGCCACGCCCCAGACCCCCGCGCGCACCTACGAGGTCCGCACCTACGGGTGCCAGATGAACGTCCACGACTCCGAGCGGCTCACCGGCCTCCTGGAGGACGCGGGCTACGCCGCCGCACCCGCGGGCGAGCAGGCCGACGTCGTCGTCTTCAACACCTGTGCCGTCCGGGAGAACGCGGACAACAAGCTCTACGGCAACCTCAGCCACCTGGCGCCGGTCAAGGCGAAGCGCCCGGGCATGCAGATCGCCGTCGGCGGCTGCATGGCGCAGAAGGACCGGGACACGATCGTGGAGCGTGCGCCGTACGTCGACGTCGTCTTCGGCACCCACAACATCGGCTCGCTGCCCGCGCTGCTCGACCGGGCGCGCTCCCAGGAGGAGGCGCAGGTCGAGATCCTCGAGTCGCTCTCGGTCTTCCCCTCGACGCTGCCGACCAAGCGCGACTCCGCCTACGCGGCCTGGGTGTCGATCTCGGTCGGCTGCAACAACACCTGCACGTTCTGCATCGTCCCGTCGCTGCGCGGCAAGGAGACCGACCGGCGTCCCGGCGACATCCTCGCCGAGATCCGCGCCCTGGTCGCCGAGGGCGTCACCGAGGTGACGCTGCTGGGCCAGAACGTCAACGCGTACGGGGTCGAGTTCGGCGACCGTCAGGCCTTCTCCAAGCTGCTGCGCGCCTGCGGTGAGATCGAGGGGCTGGAGCGGGTGCGCTTCACCTCCCCGCACCCGGCGGAGTTCACCGACGACGTGATCGAGGCGATGGCGCAGACGCCCAACGTGATGCCGCAGCTGCACATGCCGCTCCAGTCCGGCTCGGACCGGGTGCTCAAGGCGATGCGCCGTTCCTACCGGCAGGCGAAGTTCCTCGGCATCATCGAGCGGGTGCGTGCCGCGATGCCGCACGCGGCGATCAGCACCGACATCATCGTCGGCTTCCCCGGCGAGACCGAGGAGGACTTCCAGGCCACCCTGGACGTCGTCCGCCGGGCCCGGTTCGCCAACGCCTACACCTTCCAGTACTCCATCCGCCCCGGCACGCCGGCCGCGACCATGCCCGACCAGATCGCCCCCGAGGTGGTCAAGGACCGCTACCAGCGGCTGGTCGCGGTGGTCGAGGAGATCGCCTGGGAGGAGAGCAAGAAGCTCGTCGGCAGGACCGTCGAGCTGATGGTCTCCGAGGGGGAGGGGCGCAAGGACCGGGCCACCGCGCGGCTCTCGGGCCGCGGCCCGGACAACCGGCTGGTCCACTTCGCCGCCGACTTCTCCGGGGTCGAGGCCGACTCCGTGCGTCCCGGCGACATGGTCACCGTCCAGGTCACCTACGCCGCGCCGCACCACCTGGTCGCCGACGGCCCGGTGCTGGCCGTGCGCCGTACGCGCGCCGGTGACGCCTGGGAGCGGCGTACGTCGGCGCCCCCCGCCCCGTCCGGCGTCGGGCTGGGCATGCCGAGCATCGGCGCCCCCGCGCCGCTGCCGCCCGCGCCCGCCTGCGGCTAGCGCAGGCCGGGGTCCTGCTCGTCCGGCTCCTCGCCGTGCGCGCGGGGGTCCGCCTCGGGGTACGCGGACTTGCGGCCCATCCGCGCCGGGTTGCCCGGCTCCTGGCCGTCCGCGGTCTGCTCGGGCGGCGCGTCCTCGCCCGGCCCGAACTCGTCGGGGGAGACATCGCGGAGCCCGTCGGTGGACCGCTGCCCGGGGCCGGTGTGACCGACCCGCTCGCTGCTCACCCCGATCCCGCCCTCGAGGTGGTCGGGGCCGGCGCCGTTGGGGTTGGAGCCCTCCAGGGACTCGGCGACGTCGGGATCGACGCGGGGCTCCCCGTGCTCGGGTCGGTGCTCCTGCTTGCGCTCGTCGCTCATGCCGGGGGCTCGTCCTCGGTGTCGTCCTCGCCGGAGACCTTGCCGTCGTCCGGCGCCTGTTCCTTGTCCTGGTCGGGCTCGGTGATCTCGTCCGGGACCACGTCCTCGTCGACGGCCGCGTTGCTCGAGGGGTCCAGGTCGTGGCCGAGGGTGGCCGGCTCCTCCGGGATCACGGCGTCGACGCCTCCGGGGTAGAGCTCGGGCTCCTCGGTGGTGGGCGTGGGCTGCTCGCCGATCCCGTCGTTCATGTGTGCTCCTGGTCGAATCCGAAGGTCAGGTACTTCACCTCTGTGCCCAGATTCGCCAGGGCCAATCGTTCGTGCGGCACCACCGGGTCCGGCAGGTCGTCGAGCGGGCACCACCGCAGCTCGGCGCACTTCTCCGGCTCCACGATCCGTGGCTCCCCGCGCCAGGAGCGCGCGGAGAAGAAGAAGTCGACCCGCTCGTCGATCGCCAGGTCGTGCCGGGTCCGCTGCATGGTCGCCTCGAACGTCAGCTCGGGCTCGGTGATCGACAGCTCCTCGTACGCCTCGCGGCGGACCGCGTCGTACGCCGTCTCGCCGCGCTCCACGTGGCCGGCGGCCGCGGCCGCCCAGTGCTCGTCCATGTAGCCGGTGCCGCGCCGCAGCTGGAGCAGCACCTCGGTGCCGCCTGTGCCCCCTGCGCCTTCGCGGAGCAGGTAGAGGTAGGAGGCGGGGACGACGACGAAGCGGTCCACCTCAGCCGGTGGGGTTCGACGGGTCGGTGGGCGGGCCGGCCTGGGTCACGCCCTCCTGGCCCTGCTGCAGCTGGTCGGGCAGCTCCTCGCCGTGCTCGCGGGACTGCTCGGCCTCGGCCGTCTCCCCCGGCTGGTCCGAACGCGGGGTGTCCTTCGGTGAGGTCACGGTGGTCCACCTCTTCCTGGGTCGGCAGTTCTCGGTCGGTGGTGCGTGCTTGGCACACTAGCCGCATGCCGAGCGAGGTCCTCCCAGTCGTCGCGGTCGTGGGAGCCACGGCCGCCGGCAAGACCGGTCTCTCCCTCGACCTCGCCGAGCGGCTCGACGGCGAGGTGGTCAACACCGACGCCATGCAGGTCTACCGGGGGATGGGCGTCGGCACCGCCAAGGTGCCGGTCGCCGAGCGCCGCGGCATCCCGCACCACCTGCTCGACCTGATGGGGGTGCGCGAGCCCGCCAACGTCGCCCGGTTCCAGGCACTGGCCCGGCGCACCATCGCCGAGATCCGCGACCGCGGCCGGGTCCCGGTGCTGGTCGGCGGCTCGGCCCTCTACACCCGCGCCGTGCTGGACCGGTTCGAGTTCCCCGGCACCGACGAGGCGCTCCGCCGCCGGCTGGAGGGCGAGCTGGCCGAGGTCGGCCCGGCGGTGCTGCACGCGCGGCTCGCCGAGCGCGATCCCGAGGCGGCCGCCGCCATCCAGGTCGAGAACGGCCGCCGCGTCGTCCGCGCCCTGGAGGTCGTGGAACTGACCGGCCGGCCGTTCAGCGCCAGCCTGCCCCGCCTGGAGTACGTCGACCCGGCCACCGTCCAGATCGGTGTCGACATCGACCGCCCGACCCTGGACGCCCGGATCGAGGAGCGGGTGGCGCAGATGTTCGACCAGGGCTTCGTCGCCGAGGTCGAGCGGCTGCTCGACGAGGGGCTGGAGGACGGACTGACCGCCTCCCGGGCCATCGGCTACCGCGAGGTCGCCGCCGCGCTGCGCGGCGAGCTCACCCTGGCCCAGGCCCAGGAGCGCACGGTGATCGCCACCCGGCGGTTCGCCCGGCGCCAGGACTCCTGGTTCCGCAAGGACCCCCGCGTCACCTGGGTCCGCTTCGACGCCGCGGACCGGGTCGAGCAGGCGCTGGCCGCTATCCGACCGGCGCCACGCTGAGCTCCAACGTGCTCCCGGGTCCGGCCAGCAGCCCGCTGACCAGGGCGTCGCGCGCCGAGGGCAGGTTGAGGAAGGACGCGCCGCAGCGGCGGAACGTGGGCACGGTGAGGTCGCCCGCCAGCGTGGTGGGGGTGAAGATATCGGCCCAGCTCCCGGTCAGGGTGGCGGTCACCTCGCCGCTCGTGCAGGTCTCCCGGACCAGGTTCGTCTCCGGGCTCTCGTCGCGGAACAGCTCGGTCACCTGGACGGCGAACCCGGACCGGACCACCACCGCGCCCTCCCCGTCGGCAGTCGTCCCGCCCGGATCGGTGGTGACGAAGCGGACCCGGGCGGTGGCACCCGGCAGCTCCACCGTGAACGGGGTGCTGGAGAAGTGCAGCCCGCCGTCGATGCTGAAGTCCGGGTTGAGCGTGCCCTCCAGCCGCGTGCCCCAGGGCAGGCGCACGGACGTCTCCCCGCCCGCCAGCGTGGCCGAGCCGGTGGCCAGCCGGGTGAGCGTGTCCCCGGAGTCGGAGTCTGCCGCCGCCGCGGACGGTGCGGCCACCCCCGTGGTCAGGGCCAGGCCGCCGGCCACCAGGGCGCCGAGCATCGAGTGGTGCATGTGGATCTCCCTCCCCAGAGAGTCCGGTTGCCCCCGCCGCGGACTTGCGTCGCTGGAACGTACTGAGACCTGGGTCACGACGCAAGGTGTCCGGCACCGGTGGTCCAGACGTGGGGGCCTGACAGACTGGCCCGGTGACCTACCCGTTCCTCAAGGGGCACGGCACCGAGAACGACTTCGTGCTGCTGCCCGACCACGACGGCTCCGTGCACGGCGACCTCGCAGCGGAGCGCGTGCGCGCGCTCTGCGACCGGCGAGCCGGGATCGGCGCGGACGGCGTGCTGCGCGTGCTGCGGACCGCGGACCCGGCAGCCGCCGGGGCGGAGTGGTTCATGGACTACCGCAACGCCGACGGGTCGCTCAGCGAGATGTGCGGCAACGGGCTGCGCGTCTTCGTCCGGCACCTGGTCGACGAGGGCCTGGTCCCGGCCGGTGAGCTGGTCCCGGTGGCCACCCGCGACGGGGTGAAGGTCTGCTTGGTCGAGGGCCACCTGGTGACCCTCGACATGGGGGCGCCGCGGGTGCTGGGCGAGACCTCGGTGACCGTCGGCGAGCGGTCCTGGCCCGCCCTCCAGATCGACATGGGCAACCCGCACGCGGTGGCCTTCGTCGACGACCTCGCCGACGCCGGCCCCCTGCTGGAGGCGCCCGGCCACGACCCGGCGGTCTTCCCCGACGGGGTCAACGTGGAGTTCGTGGTCCGCCGCGCCGACGGGCACGTGGCGATGCGGGTGCACGAACGCGGCTCGGGGGAGACCCGCAGTTGCGGCACCGGCGCCTGCGCGGTGATGGTCGCGGCCTCCCGGCTGGACGAGGCGCCCGGGCCCAGCAGCTACCGGGTCGACGTACCGGGCGGATCGCTCCGGGTCACCTGGACCGACGACCGGGTGCTGCTCACCGGCCCCGCGGTGATCGTCGCCCGCGGCGAGACCGACCTGTAGCACCCTCAGGCTGTGACGGACGCCGGTGCACGCCGCCCCGCGTCCTGCGCGCCCAGCGCTTCGGCGCGCTCCAGCCACGCAGCCCGACGGGCGTCGTCGGCGTGGCGGACGTCGGTGAACCGGCTGACCCGCACGGGCTTGATCCCGCAGAACTCCATGGTCCGCGCCTTCACCTGCTTGACGGTGGTGTCGCCGACGAGCGGCAGGTACCACCGGGGGGAGTCGGAGGTGACGACCAGGCGCCCGGTCCGCCCGCCGAGCAACCCCTCGGGGCGGCCGTCCTCGCGGTAGCGGAAGGCCCAGCCGATCTCGAGGGTGCGGTCGAAGAACCCCTTGAGCAGCGCGGGCACCGAGCCCCACCAGACCGGGGTCAGGACGGTGACGTGCTCGCTCCCGGCGAGCAGCTCGCGCGCCCGGACCAGGTCGGCCTCGAGCGGCTGGCCCGGCCGGTAGCCCCGGTGCAGGTCGGCGTCGAACGCCAGGTCGCGCAGGGCGAGGACGTCGGTCCCGGCCCCGGCCGCGTAACGCACGGCGAGGGCGGCGGTGAGGGAGGAGGGATCGGGGTGGCCGTCGATGACGAGGGTGCGGGTCATGGGTGTGCTCCTGGGGTGGGAAATCTAGACATTGCCAAGAATCTGGACAATGACAACATCGCGTACCATGTTGCTCGTGTCAAGATCTTCGGCCCGCTACCACCACGGCGACCTGCAGAACGCCCTCGAGGAGGCGGCCCTCGAGCTGCTCGAGACCGTCCCGGCGGGACGGATCAGCCTGCGCGAGGTGGCCAGGCGCGCCGGGGTGAGCCACAACGCGCCGTACCACCACTTCGGCGACCGCGCCGCCCTGCTCAAGGCCCTCGGGGTCCGGGCCATGGGTGACCTGGTCGCCGCCCAGGAGGAGGCGCTCGCTGCCGAGGAGGGGGTGGTCGCGAGGCTGACCGCCATGTTCGGCGCCTACGTCGAGTACGCCTGCGCGCACCCGCAGGCGTTCGCGCTGATCTTCGACCCGGAGTACTGCGTGCCCGGCAGCCCGTCGGAGGAGATGGCGGCCCTGATCTCGCGCAACGAGGAGCTGCTCGCGAGCGAGGTCGCCGACCTGGTCCGGCTGCCCCGGTTCGAGGGACGCGACCCGGAGGCGCTCGCCGCGGGCCTCTGGGCGACGGTGCACGGCATGTCCCAGCTGGTGGTGCTGGGCCACCTGCCGCGCACGGCCAGCAGGCACGCGCTCACCGCCCTGCTCGCCTGAGAGCCAGGCCCCGAGGCGGGACTATCCGGTGTCGGCCGAGCGTTGTGGGTACACATAACGGGTCGCGGCAGCCGCTCCCGAGACCTACAGTGAAGGGCATATGACGAACGCACGAGACTTCTCCCTCGCCGACCAGCTCGACGCCACGCGCGACTGGGAGGACGAGGACCACGACGCCGATCACGACGCCGACACCGACGCCGACACCGAGTTCGCCTCCGGCTACGCCGACGAGCCCGATCCCGAGGAGCCGGAGGAGTCCGTCGGGGCGATGGACCTGGCCGAGCGGCACGCGCTCAAGCGCGTGGCCGGCCTCTCCACCGAGCTCGAGGACATCACCGAGGTCGAGTACCGCCAGCTCCGGCTGGAGCGGGTCGTCCTGGTCGGGGTGTGGACCGAGGGCTCGGTCGAGGACGCGGAGAACTCGATGGCCGAGCTCGCGCTGCTCGCCGAGACCGCCGGGTCGGAGGTGCTGGAGGCGATCTACCAACGCCGGCAGAAGCCGGACCCCGCGACGTACATCGGACGCGGCAAGGTCGACGGCCTGCGCGAAATCGTCGCCGCCAGCGGCGCCGACACGGTGATCTGCGACGGCGAGCTGGCGCCCAGCCAGCTGAGGAACCTCGAGGACCGGCTCAAGGTCAAGGTGGTCGACCGGACCGCGCTGATCCTCGACATCTTCGCCCAGCACGCGAAGTCCCGCGAGGGCCAGGCCCAGGTCGAGCTCGCGCAGCTCACCTACATGAAGCAGCGGCTGCGCGGCTGGGGCGGCAACCTGTCGCGCCAGGCCGGTGGCCGGGTCTCCGGCGGTGAGGGAATCGGTGGCCGCGGCCCCGGTGAGACGAAGATCGAGACCGACCGGCGCCGGATCAACGACAAGATCGCCAAGCTGCGTCGTGAGCTCAAGGCGATGAAGGGCACCCGCGACAACAAGCGGGCCCAGCGCCAGCGCAACCAGATCCCGAGCGTGGCGATCGCCGGCTACACCAACGCCGGCAAGTCCTCGCTGCTCAACCGGCTCACCGACGCCGGGGTGCTGGTCGAGGACGCGCTGTTCGCCACCCTGGACCCCACCACCCGGCGGACCACCACCGCCGACGGCCGGGTCTACACGATGAGCGACACGGTCGGCTTCGTCCGGCACCTGCCGCACCAGCTGGTCGAGGCGTTCCGCTCCACGCTGGAGGAGGTCTCCGACTCCGACCTGATCCTGCACGTGGTCGACGGCTCCCACCCCGACCCGGAGGGTCAGCTGGCGGCGGTCCGCGAGGTGTTCGCCGAGATCGGCGCCGACAAGGTGCCCGAGATCGTGGTGATCAACAAGGCCGACGCGGCCGACCCGATGGTCATCGCCCGGTTGCGCCAGCGCGAGCCGCACTGCGTGGTGGTCAGCGCCCGCACCGGCGAGGGCATCGAGCAGGCGCTGGCGGTGATCGAGCAGGAGCTGCCGCACCCGTCGGTGGAGTTCGACGCGCTGCTGCCCTACGAGCGGGGCGACCTGCTCAACCAGCTGCACCAGCACGGCGAGATCGACGAGCTCGAGCACACCGGGGCCGGCACCCGGGTGCGCGGGCGGGCGCATGAGGAGCTCGCGGGCGAGCTCGCGTCGTACGCCGTCTGAGCCCAGCACACGTGCACCCGATTTGCTGCTGTCCTTGCTCGACGAGCAGCAAATCGGGTGCACGTGCGCGTCCAGGGCCTAGTCCTGGCCGCGGAAGTGCGCCCGCCACGCGTCGCTCGGGCGCGCCGGGACGCCGGCCATCCCGCGGGCGCGGAGCAGGCGGTGCACCCGCCGGACGGTCTCACCGGGCTGACGGTAGATGTCGGCCGAGGTGACCACGAGAAGACGCCAGCCCTCGTCCTCCAGGGACTCGCGCCGGCCCAGGTCGCGCTCCCACTGCTCGATCCGCTCCACGTGGTGGCGTCCGTCGTACTCGACCGCGACCCCGACCTCGGGGTAGCTCAGGTCGTAGCGCCGCAACAGCGCGCCCTCGACGTCGCGCACCACGAGGTTGACCTCGGGCTCCGGTAGTCCGGCGAGCACCAGGAGCATCCGGGTCCGGGTCTCCATGGGGGAGTCGACCTGGTCGCGCACGTACGCCGCGGCCCGACGCGCTCGGACGGCGCCACGTCGCCCGCTGCCGTGGCAGGAGGCGCGCAGCCGGTCGGGGGAGAGCAGTCCCCGGCGCGCCATCTGGTCGCCGACCACGACCAGGTCGACCAGGCCGAGGGTCGAGGCCAGCTCGACGAAGGTCTGCGCGGGGGAGGAGACGGGCAAGCCGCCGACCGTGACCAGGTCGGGCTCACCGCTCGCGAGGTGGCACCGGATCCCGGCGGTACGACGGCGCTCCTCCCGTCGGCGGACGGTCACGTGCTCCTCGGCGTCCTGCGGAATCGCCACCCCGTGGATCCTGGCCGCGGACGCGTGGCTGGCGAAGGCCCCCGCCGGGTGCAGCCGCAGCGCCGCCTCCGCGCGGAGCCGGGCCGTGACCTGCACGCTGGCGCACAGGTGCAACCGCGGGAAGAGACGGACGAACCGCGGTCCCCGCAGCTGTGCGTCGGTGAGGCCGGCAGCGAGGGCCTCGGTGCGGGTGAACGGACGCCGTACGTCGAGCTCGGGCATGTCGCCCAGCCTGCCGAGGACGAAGCCATGGCGGTGCGGCTCGTCCACAGGTCCGCCGAAAATGGCCACGTGCACCCGTTCTGCTGCGGCGATCACCAGATCGACAGCAAGACGGGTGCACGTGGGCGAGGCGGGGACGCCGCAGCTCAGATGATGTCGCGCCCCTCCCGCCGCGCCGCACGCCAGTCGGAGACGAAGGCCCGGCTGAGGACGAAGAGGACGACGGCCACGATCACGGGCCAGATCAGGACGTAGAGGGTCAGGGCGGTGGTGGTCACGGTGCTGCTCCTTCTGCCCGCGCTCAGCGGACCGGGTCGAGGTCGTCGTCGAGGTCGTCGTCGGCCTGGTAGTCGCCGACGCGCTCCTTGACGGTGTCGAAGTCGAACGTCGCGCCGCCGGCCGCCGACATCGCCCAGCAGACGATGGTGCTGACCGAGTACGCGACCAGCGAGCCGCTCAGGGTGGCGTAGTCGTGGACCGCGCCGAGGGCGAACGGCGTGGCGACGACCGCCGCCAGCACGGCGGCCACCTTGGCGGGGCGAAGCCCGAGGAAGCCGAAGACCATCAGCCCCGCCACCACCCCGACGCCGATGATCGACAGCACGTCGACCACCAGGCCGGTGACGCCGTTCATCGGGACCAGGGAGAACCGCACCGGCAGGAAGACCGCGAGCGCGGCGAGCACGGAGACGGTGAAGGCCTTGTTGGTGACCTTCTCCCAGTAGAAGCTGGCGATCACCGGGAAGACCAGGGCGCCCCACAGTGCGCCGACGAAGACCAGCAGGTCGAGGATGTTGAGCTGGAGGCTGGCGAAGGCGATCGCGATCGCCGTCGCGGCGACCATGGTGCCCCGCCCGACCAGCAGCATGGTGCGCGGGTTCGCACCCGCCCGGCCGGCGACGTTCTGCCCGTAGACGTCGGCCATCACGATCGAGGAGAGTGCCGAGAGGTCGGAGTCGGCGGTGGAGGAGAGGGCGCCGACGATCATGATGAAGAAGACGGCGACCAGGATGCCCGGCAGGTACGACGTGGCCATCTGCGGCACCAGGTTGTTGACGTCGCCGCCCTCGGGCTCGATCCCGAGATAGAGCGCGAGCACGCCGAGCATCCCGATCCCGATCACCATCGCGCCGTAGCCGACGGTGGCGGTGATGAAGGTGGGCTTGATCAGGTCCTCACGGACGGCGAAGAGCCGCTGCGCGATGGTCTGGTTGCCGATCGCGTAGGCCAGCACGGCGGCGATGTACGGCGCGCCCTGCTCCAGGAAGGCGGTGCTGGAGAAGAAGCTGCCCTGCTGCGAGGTCAGGTTGCCGGCGCCGGTCTCGAACGCCGCCGGGAACCCCGCGGCGAAGAAGATCACCGGGACGATCACCGCGACCGCCCCGAGCATCGCCACGACCTGGACGAAGTCGGTCAGCACGGAGGCGCGGAAGCCTGACCAGAGCGTGTAGAGCAGCACGCCGCCGGCCACCATGAAGACGCCCTGGACGAAGGTGAACGGGGAGAGCAGCGAGATCAGCACGCCGCCGGCGATGAAGTTGGACATCAGGCTGATCAGGCTGCCGACGACGTTGGAGCCGGCGAGCAGGAGCTGGCTGGACCGCCCGTGGCGCACGTGCAGCACCTCGGCCAGGGTGTGCGCCCGGGGCGCGACCGCCCGGATCCGCTTCCCGAACGGGTAGATGAACAGGATCATCAGGGCGCCCCAGAACCCGTAGTGGATCGGGCCGGAGAGGCCGTAGGTGTAGCCCGAGGTCGCCGAGGCGTACATGGAGGAGGCCCAGATCCAGGTGGCGGTCATGCTGGCTGCGGAGATCCCGAAGCCGATGCCGTGGCCTGCGGTCATGTAGCCGTCGGCACTCTCCTGCTTCTTCCCGATCCGGGTGGAGATCCAGAAGGTCCCGCCGTAGAAGGCGAGCAGCAGGAGCAGGACTGTCCCGGCTCCGAACGTCACGGTGTCGATCTGGTTCAACTCATCGCTCCTCCGCGCCGGAGTGCGAGGCAGCGCCCCGCCACGGGACCGCCTGAGCAGGTCCGCAGATGGCGGCGAGCGAACGGCCTGGATCGGCCGGACGTCGGGGTCGGTCCCCGAGAGGCGCACCTCGGAAGCCCACCCAGGAACGTCAGTCCGGGGGCTCGGCGCCGGGTCACCGTAACAACCGGACGAGACGCTCGCCACTCCGGGAACTCCGCCCGGTCCACGCTCGTTGGATCCCCGGGTCGCCCCGGATTGGGTCGCCCCGACCGGCTAGGGAAAGATGCGTCGCATGTCACGTGGTGCTTGGATCCGCTTCGTTCTCGTGCTCGGCCTCCTCGTCGGGTGCGCGGTTCTCGCACTCAACAAGGAGCCCCGCCTGGGTCTGGACCTCAGCGGTGGTACGTCGATCACGCTCGAGACCAAGGACTCCCCGTCGGGGGTGGAGGCGAACGGTGCGAACACCGACCGCGCCGTCGAGGTGCTCCGTGGCCGAGTCGACGCCCTCGGCGTCTCCGAGCCGACCCTCGTCCGCTCCGGCGAGAACCGGATCCTGGTCGAGCTGCCCGACGTGCAGGACTCCGAGCAGGCGGTCAACACGATCGGCCGGACCGCTCAGCTGACCGTCCACCCCGTCGTCCAGGGCGGACTGACCAGCACCGACGAGAAGCCCTCGAAGAAGGGCAACCTGCTGGTGCCCAGCGAGCAGGGCGACGTGCTCGAGGTCGGGCCCGCGGTGATGGAGGGCAACGACATCACCGGCGCGGAGGCGGTGCAGCCGCAGAACAGCACCGGCTGGGCGGTCGCCGTCGACTTCTCCGGCACCGGCTCCGACGCCTTCGAGAAGCTCTCCGGCGACGCGGCCTGCGCGACCGGAGACCAGCGCCGGATCGCGATCGTCCTGGACGGCAAGGTCATCTCCTCGCCCGAGGTCCAGGTCGCCTGCGGCAGCTCCATCATCGGCTCCACCCAGATCACCGGAAACTTCTCCGTCGCCGAGGCGCGCGAGCTCGCCATCCTGATCGAGGGCGGCGCCCTGCCCCTGCCGGTCGAGGTGATCTCGGTCAGCGAGGTCGGCCCGACGCTGGGCGAGGCCGCGATCGACGCCTCGATCCAGGCCGGGATCATCGGTCTGATCCTCACCGGGCTCTTCATCATCTTCGTCTACCGCTTCGTCGGCTTCCTGGCCACGATCGCGCTGGCCTCCTACGCGCTGCTGGCCTACGCGATGCTGATCGGGCTCGGCTCCACGCTGACGCTGCCCGGCCTGGCCGGTTTCGTGCTCGCCATCGGCATGGCGATCGACGCCAACGTGCTGGTCTTCGAGCGAGCGCGTGAGGAGTACGAGGCGAACCCGTCCGCCGGCCTGCGCCGGGCGCTGATGATCGGCTTCAACAAGGCGTGGACGGCGATCATCGACTCCAACGTCACCACCCTGCTCGCCGCCGGCCTGCTGTTCTTCCTCGGCTCCGGGCCGATCAAGGGCTTCGGTGTCACGCTGAGCATCGGTGTCGTCGCCTCGATGGTCTCCGCGCTGATCATCGCCCGGGTGCTCACCGAGCTCGGCGTCAGCAACAAGTGGATCTCCCGGCACCCGAAGGTCTCGGGCATCGGCGACATCGGCCGGGTCCGCACCTGGCTGGAGCGCAAGAACCCGCAGCTGATGGTCAAGCGCGCCCTGTGGCTGGCGATCTCCGGCGTGGTCACCCTGGTGGCCCTGGCCGGCATCGTGGTCAACGGGCTCAACCTGGGCGTCGAGTTCAGCGGTGGCCGGGTGATGGAGTTCTCCACCACCCAGCCGGTCGACGTCGACGAGGCACGCGACGCCGTCTCCGACGCGGGCTTCGAGACCGCCACGGTCCAGCAGTCCGACCAGGAGAACATCACCGTCCGCACCGGCGAGATCAGCAACGACGAGGCGGAGGAGATCCGCACGGCGCTGGCCGAGATCGGCGGGGACGCCGAGGAGGTCCGCGACGAGGCGATTAGCGCCTCCTTCGGCAACGAGCTGCGGGACAAGGCGATCATCGCCTTCGGCATCGCCTTCGCGGCCCAGCTGATCTACCTCGCCATCCGGTTCAAGTGGACCTTCGGCCTGAGCGCGGTGATCGCGATGGCCCACGACGTGCTGATCGTGGTCGGGCTCTTCGCCTGGCTGCAGAAGCCGATCGACGGCATCTTCCTGGCCGCGGCGATGACCATCATCGGTCTCTCGGTCAACGACACCGTGGTCGTCTTCGACCGGATCCGCGAGCGCTGGCGGGGCTCCAAGCCCGGGGAGCTCTTCCGTGACATGGCCAACAAGGCCGCGGTGGAGACGCTCCCGCGCACGGTCAACACGGGTCTGGGCACCATGTTCATCCTGGCCGCGCTCGCGGTCCTCGGCGGCGACTCGCTGCGCGACTTCGCGATCGCCCTGCTCGTGGGCCTCGTGGTGGGCACCTACAGCTCGGTCTTCACCGCGACCCCACTGGTCACCTACCTGCAGGAGCGGTGGCCGATGAGCAAGGAGACCAAGGTCAAGGTCGAGCGGGCCCCCGACGACTCCGGTGCCGTCGTCTGAGCGTCGGCGGTCCCGACTAGGGTTCACGGGTGCCTGATTCCGTCCGGAAGGTCCTGAGCGACGCCGTCACCGCCCTGGGTGGCCAGGAGCGGGACGGTCAGGTCGCGATGGCCGACGCGGTCGCCGAGGCGATGGCCAAGGGCGAGCACCTGCTCGTCCAGGCCGGCACCGGCACCGGCAAGTCGTTGGCCTACCTGGTCCCGAGCCTCCTGCACGACACCAGGGTGGTGGTCGCCACCGCCACCCTGGCGCTCCAGCACCAGCTGGTCGAGCGGGACATCCCGCGGCTGGTCGAGGCGGTCGGGGACCGGCTCGACGCGTCGTACGCGGTGCTCAAGGGGCGCTCCAACTACGCCTGTCTGCACCGGGTGCGCGAGGGTGTGCCCGACGAGCAGGGCGTGCTGGTCGACGTGCCCGCGGGCTCGATGGGCGCCGAGGTGCTCGAGCTGCGCGCCTGGGCGGAGAAGGAGTCCGAGCAGGGCGGCACGGGGGAGCGCGACCACGCGCCCCGGCACACCGACCGGACCTGGCGCCAGGTCAGCGTCAACCACCGCGAGTGCCTGGGCGCGGCCCGCTGCGCCTTCGCCCAGGAGTGCTTCGCGGAGCGGGCCAAGGAGAAGGCGGCCCAGTCCCACCTGATCGTCACCAACCACTCGCTGCTCGCGATCGACGCGATCGAGGGGGTGCCGATGATCCCGGAGTACGACGTGGTGGTCATCGACGAGGCGCACGAGCTGACCGCGCGGGTCACGCAGGCGGCCACCGACGAGCTGAGCGTCGCCGACGTCGAGCGGGCGGCCCGCCGGGCCTCCCGCTTCGTCGAGGACCAGACCAGCACCTCCCACCCGGCCGATGACCTGGCCGACGCTGCCGAGGCGCTCGCCGACGCGCTGGCGATGACCCCCGGCGGGCGGATCGACTCCGCGAGCGAGCAGCTCAGCGACGCCCTCGTGCTGGTCCGGGACGCCGCACGCGCGGTGGTCTCGGCGTTCGGCAAGGAGGACAAGGCCGCCAAGGACGCGGACGCCGCCCGAACCCAGGCCAAGGGGCTGGCCCAGGAGGTCTTCGTCACCGCCGAGCGGATGGCCGCGGGCAGCGACGCCGACGTGCTGTGGCTCAACGAGGCCCGGGAGCGGATGCCCGCCCGGTTGGCGGTGGCGCCGCTGCAGGTGTGGGCGCAGATGCGCGATCGGCTGCTCACCGACAAGACGGTGGTCTTCACCTCCGCCACCCTGATGCTCGGCGGCGACTTCAGCTCGGTGGCCGGCAGCGTGGGGCTCAAGCCCTCGGAGCGGATCGACACCGGGGCGCCCCAGGCCGCCGACGACAAGGCCCTGCCGTGGCGCGGTCTCGACGTCGGCTCGCCGTTCGACTACGGCCGCCAGGGCATCCTCTACCTGGCGCGACAGCTTCCCCCGCCGGGACGGGACGGGCTCGGCCCCGCGCACCTGGACGAGATCGTCGACCTGGTCGACGCGGCGGGGGGTCGCGCGCTGGGTCTCTTCTCCTCCCGGCGGGCGGCGGAGGCCGCGGCCGAGGTGGTGCGCGAGCGGCTGCCGCACCTGACCACGCTGGTCCAGGGGGAGGCTCAGCTCCCCGAGCTCTCCCGGCAGTTCGTCGAGGACCCGCACACCTGCCTGTTCGGGACGCTGAGCCTGTGGCAGGGCCTCGACGTGCCGGGCGACACCTGTCAGCTGGTGCTGATCGACCGGATCCCGTTCCCGCGGCCCGACGACCCGCTGATGTCGGCCCGGCAGCGCGCGGCGGACCGGGCCGGTGGCAACGGGTTCATGCAGGTGGCCGCCACGCACGCGGCGCTGCTGCTGGCCCAGGGTGCCGGGCGACTGATCCGCACCACGTCGGACCGTGGGGTGGTCGCCATCCTGGACTCCCGGCTCGCGACGGCTCGCTACGGCGGTTTCCTCAAGGCGAGCCTGCCGCCGATGTGGACGACGACGGACCCGCAGGTGGTGCGCAAGGCGCTGAGCCGGCTCGCGGCCTCGGCTCAGTAGCCGAGGATCTGGTAGTCGCGCCGGTACATCCGGCGCACCCACTTCTCCAGCTCGGCCGAGGCCTCCCGGCGCTGTCCGGGGGCGGCGGTCTGGTTCTGCGGGTTCGCCGGCACCGCGGGGGCGCCCACCTGCTCGCAGACCTCGGCGAAGTCCCGGTCGAAGGACTCCAGCCGCCCGACGAAGTCCACCTGGCTGAGGTCGACGAGCCTGGTCTGCAGGGCCAGGTGCTGGTCGGTGCCGGGCACCGCGGCCAGGTCCTGGGTGCTCACCCACCGCGCGAACTCCACGACGTCCTGCATCCGCTTGTACGTCGCGGCGTCGAACCGGAAGTAGTTGTGGTTGACGACCTTGTCGTGCCACGCGGAGACGAACCGGTCCAGCGGGTCCCGGACGAAGGCGAACTTGAAGTAGTCCGAGAACGTCGACGTCGGGTAGTGGATCCGCATGGCGTGGTCGACGTCCATCGTCACCGAGTGCGCGGCGAAGTGGTGCCGGACCGTGCGGGTGGCCACCTTGGCCACCCGGTACCAGACGAACCGGTGGCTGTGGCTGATGGTCAGGTTGTAGCCGAGCGGGGAGAGCCAGCCCGTCTCGGCGCTCCGCTCACCGAGGTCGCGGACCAGGGTGGAGGCGTCGGCGGTCAGCTTGAACCGGTCGTCGGGCCGGGTCCGGAAGAGCTCGGGTGCCGGGGGCGCCGGTGGCTCTCCGCGGGACCCGCGCCCGCGGTCGTGCTGGTCTCGTCGGCTTCGGCGCATCGCCGGTGAGGCTACACGAGCGACGACCCTCACATCCGGCGCAGGACCGCCGTGACCTTGCCCAGGATCGTGGCGTGCGTGCCGTCGATCGGCTCGTAGGCGTCGTTGTGGGGGAGCAGCCAGACCTGGCCGTCCTTGCGCTGGAAGGTCTTGACCGTGGCCTCGCCGTCGATCATCGCCGCGACGATCTCTCCGTTGGCGGCCTCCGGCTGCTGGCGGATCACCACGTAGTCGCCGTGGCAGATGGCCGCATCGATCATCGAGTCGCCCGAGACCTCGAGCAGGAACAGGGTGCCGTCGCCGACCAGCTGCTTGGGCAGCGGGAAGACGTCCTCGACCCGCTCCTCGGCGAGGATCGGCCCGCCCGCGGCGATCCGGCCCACGACGGGGACGTACTGCGCGGCGGGCATCGAGTCGCCGATCCCCGTGGGGTCCACGCTCGCCTCGTCGGCGTTGCCCATCGCCCGCCGGGCGGCCATCATCTCGGGCAGGAAGACCTCGAGGGCGCGGGGCCGGTTGGGGTCGCGCTTGAGGTAGCCCTTCTCCTCCAGCACCTTGAGCTGGTGCGCGACGCTGCTCGAGCTGGTCAGCCCGACCGCCTGGCCGATCTCGCGCATGCTCGGCGGGTAGCCGCGCTGCTCGAAGGAGTCCTTGATGGTGGAGAGGATGCGCTGCTGGCGCGGGGTCAGCCCGGTGGCGTCCGGAGGACCGTCCGGCATCGGCACGACCTTGCCGCTGGTCTCGCGCGTCTTCGCCATCCTGGTGCCTCCTGGGGGTGGTGCGGGCTCGTGCCCTCACCGTAGTGCTCCAGCAGGCCTACTTCAAACAGGTGTTCGAAGACCGCGTGTCGTCAGTCCTCCGGCGTCCAGCCCCAGGTGACCAGCTCGAAGCCGGTGCGGAAGCCCAGTGCCACCAGCGCCTGGTACGTCGAGTCGGTGCCGATCACGGTGGCCGTGCCGGCACCGGTCTCCCGGGCCCGGTTCATCATCGTGCCGGTGAGCGCGTGCTCGATCCCGCGCCCGCGGGCCTGGGCCAGCGTCGTCACGTTCCCGAACATGACGCTGCCGTCGCGACGGTGGGAGCTGCCGGCCCCCTGCGGCTCGCCGGTGAACATGCTGCGAGCCACGAAGAACTGGTGGTCGGCCGGGTCGAGCGTGTCCAGGAAGCCGAGGTGGCTCGCGCTGGCCGAGGCCGAGAGGCCGAGACCGGCGAAGATCGTCGCGGCGGCGGGCTCGGTGTGGTCGGGCCAGGCCACGTCGATGTAGACGTGCTCGGGAGTCAGCGGGTCGATCGGGTGCTCGAGGTTGACGTGCATCGCCGGCGCCTGGTGCGGCGTCAGCCCGGCCTGGGCCAGCGTCGCCTCCAAGGCCGGGGTGGTGGTCTCCGGGGTGGTCACCCACTGGAACGGCAGGCCACGCTGCCGGAACGGCTCCAGCAGCTCGGGGACCCGCGTGGGCACGTCGGCGGAGGCGATCCGCGCCGTGGCGATCACGTTGCACGCGGCCAGCGGCAGGTGGGACCAGTAGACCGTGGCGTCCGGCTCGTCGCTGGTCGTAAAGACCGGGGACTTCGACACCGCGGCATGGAAGGCCGCGAGGTCGGCCTCGATGGTCTCCATGGGGGTGGTCAGGAGATCGCGCATGTGCAGGACGCTATGCGCGGGACCAACGGCCCGCATGCCTCAAACTGGTGACATCCCCTGTGTCATGGCCGGGGGCCCCGCGTAGCCGGTGTCGGTGCGACACGCCCTTCGAACAGTTGTTCGCCCAGATGCTTGATTCGTTCGAACAGGTGCTCTAACGTCGCACATGTGTTCGATCGAACGTCTGATCGAGACCATCCCGCCAGTCGCTCCCAGCAGGACTGTCGGAGGTCGCGACTAGACATCAGGTCGACAGCGATCCACCGGCTGACCGCCACTTCCCCAGGAGGTCCCAGATGAGCACCATGACCCTCGAGCACCCCGTCCGCCTCGCGACGGTGCACGAGCTGCGCCCGGCCGCCTGCGGTCCGGCGCCCGCCGTGCCCGTCCAGCGCGGCGCGGTGCGGCCTGAGGCTCGTCGCCAACAGGGCTCCGTGCGGCTCACCCGCCGCGGTCGTCTGGTCGTCTTCCTCACCTCGCTGGTCGCCGTGCTGGTCGCCGGCGTCGTCTTCGGCGCCGTCTCGGTGGCGACCGACAAGGAGGGCGTCGCGCCCGCGACGCAGGTCGTCATGGTCGACGAGGGCGACACCCTGTGGGGGATCGCGGCCGAGATCGCCGACGACGGCGACGTGCGCGCGGTGATGAACGAGATCGAGCAGCTCAACGCGCTCGACTCGAGCGTGGTGATGCTGGGCCAGGAGCTCCGCGTCCCGCTCGAGGGCTGACGCCCGGATCGCTCATCTCACAGACCCACAACTGAATAGCTTCCGCCGGTCGACTCGACCCCGGCCGGCGGAGCGGGGAAGAGGAGAGGCGGGGCCTGCGGGCCCCGCCTCTTCGTCTCTGGTCAGCGGGCGGCGCGTCGTCCGCCGGGCTTCCGGGGCGGCGGCTGGGGGCCGGGTGTGGGCTCCTCGGTGTCCTCGTCCCCGCCCTGCGCGGGGTTGCGCGCCAGCCCCAGCGCTGCGCTGAGCCGGGAGGCGAGCAGGAGCCCGACGAAGAGGCACGCCATCGCGCCGAGCGAGGCCAGTGCCAGCAGCGCCCATCCGGTCGAGCTCCCGCTCCGGGCGGAGGTGCCGAAGTCGATGGCCGTGTAGACGAGGTATCCCCAGGCGACTACGCAGGCGGTGATCCCCGCTGCCAGCGCGGCGATGCTGGTGTTGACCGAGGGGCCGGAACGCCTGGGCGCCGCTCGCCTCGCTCCAGCACGCTTCCCGGTCGCCACCTCCTCATTGTGACAGGTGCGTCGCGACGGTGGTCCAGAGCGCTTCGGTCGCCCGCCACGCCCCTGACCTGCGGCTTTGCCGGGGGAGCGGAGGTGGTGAAAAACAGCCTCGGCGTGTTGGGCCGTTCGGCTTGCACCCGTGGTGTCGGCGACGTACGGTTACCACTACATCTAGTACTTACACCGTTGTGGTTCTCCACATCTAGTCCACAGAGACTTCCCCGGACCCCACAGCGAGAACCGTTTCATCCACAGGAATCAGACACTCGTCCACAGGCGTTGAACCCTTAGCAGGGTGTTCTTCAGCGTGCCCGGACTTCACCCAGGGAGGGAGACCCCATGCACTGTCCGCACTGCCGGCACACCGACACGCGGGTCCTCGACTCCCGGGTCTCCGACGACGGCGGCCAGATCCGCCGCCGGCGTACCTGCCAGAGCTGTGGCAAGCGGTTCAGCACCGTCGAGCAGATGCAGCTGCTGGTCCTCAAGCGCTCCGGCGCCACCGAGCCCTTCACCCGCGACAAGGCGATCCACGGCGTGCGCAAGGCGTGCAAGGGTCGTCCGGTCACCGAGGACCAGCTCGCCTGCCTCGGCCAGGCCGTCGAGGACGCCCTGCGCAGCGAGGGGGTCGCCGAGGTGCCGGCCCACGAGGTGGGCCTGGCGATCCTGGCCCCGCTGCGCGAGCTCGACGAGGTCGCCTACCTGCGGTTCGCCTCCGTCTACCGCGCCTTCGAGAGCGCGGAGGACTTCGAGGCGGAGATCGCCATGCTGCGCGCAGAGCGCCCGCTGCCCGTCCCGACGGGATAGGCCCACGATCCGCCCGGCACGTAGTGGGGAAGCTGCGTGCCGGGCGCTCCACCCCAGGAGCACCCAGCAACACCCAGAGCACGACGTACGACGTACGACCAGCAAGACCGAACACGCGCCAGACCGACGCAACGAAGCCAGGACTGAGGAGATCCGCATGACGAAGACGGTGAACAAGGGGGGTCTGAAGATGCAGCGCGTCTTCAGCACGGCGGGCACGCACCCCTACGACGCGATCAACTGGGAGCGACGCGACGTCGTCCAGACCAACTGGAAGACCGGCGAGACCGTCTTCGAGCAGCGCGGAGTGGAGTTCCCCGACTTCTGGAGCGTCAACGCGTCGACCATCGTCACCACGAAGTACTTCCGTGGCGCGGTCGGCACCGACGCGCGTGAGTGGAGCCTCAAGCAGCTGATCGACCGCGTGGTGCACACCTACACCAAGGCGGGCAAGGAGCACGGCTACTTCGCGGCCGACGAGGACGCGGAGATCTTCGAGCACGAGCTCACCTGGCTGCTCGTCAACCAGTACTTCTCCTTCAACTCCCCGGTCTGGTTCAACGTCGGCACCTCCTCTCCCCAGCAGGTGTCCGCGTGCTTCATCCTCAGCGTCGACGACTCGATGGACTCGATCCTCAACTGGTACAAGGAGGAGGGGTTCATCTTCAAGGGCGGCTCTGGCGCCGGCCTCAACCTCTCCCGCATCCGCTCCTCCAAGGAGCTGCTCTCCTCGGGTGGCACCGCCTCCGGTCCGGTCTCCTTCATGCGCGGCGCGGACGCCTCCGCGGGCACCATCAAGTCGGGCGGCGCCACGCGTCGTGCGGCCAAGATGGTCGTCCTGGACGTCGACCACCCCGACATCGTCGAGTTCGTCGAGACCAAGGCGCGCGAGGAGGACAAGATCCGCGCCCTGCGCGACGCCGGGTTCGACATGGACCTGGGCGGCAAGGACATCACCTCCGTGCAGTACCAGAACGCCAACAACTCGGTGCGGGTCAGCGACGAGTTCATGCGCGCGGTCGAGGACGGCCGTGAGTTCGGGCTGCGCGCCCGCGACACCGGCGAGGTCATCGAGACCGTCGACGCCCGCGAGCTGTTCGCCAAGATCAGCAAGGCCGCCTGGGAGTGCGCCGACCCGGGTCTGCAGTACGACGACACGATCAACGACTGGCACACCAACCCCGAGACGGGCCGGATCACCGCGTCCAACCCGTGCTCGGAGTACATGTCGCTCGACAACTCCTCGTGCAACCTGGCGTCGCTCAACCTGCTGAAGTTCCTCAAGGACGACGACACCTTCGACGCCGAGCTGTTCGCGAAGGCGGTGGAGTTCATCATCACCGCGATGGACATCTCCATCTGCTTCGCCGACTTCCCGACCGAGTCGATCGGCAAGACCACCGTCGACTACCGCCAGCTCGGCATCGGCTACGCCAACCTCGGCGCCCTGCTGATGGCGATGGGCCTGGGCTACGACTCCGAGGGTGGCCGCTCGATGGCCGCGACGATCACCAGCCTGATGACCGGTACGTCGTACAAGCGCTCGGCCGAGCTCGCCGCGATCGTCGGCCCGTACGCCGGCTACCAGCGCAACGCCGACGCCCACAAGCGGGTCATGCGCAAGCACCAGTCGGCCAACGACCAGGTGCGGGTGCTGCACACCGAGGACGGCCGGGTGCACAAGCTGGCGACCAAGGCGTGGGCCGACGTGATCAAGCTGGGCGAGAAGAACGGCTTCCGCAACGCGCAGGCCTCGGTGCTCGCGCCCACCGGCACCATCGGCTTCATGATGGACTGCGACACCACCGGCATCGAGCCCGACTTCTCCCTGGTGAAGTTCAAGAAGCTCGTCGGCGGCGGCTCGATGCAGATCGTCAACCAGACCGTGCCGCGGTCGCTGAAGAAGCTGGGCTACCAGCCGGAGCAGGTCGAGGCGATCGTCGCCTACATCGCCGAGCACGGTCACGTGATCGACGCGCCGGGCCTCAAGCAGGAGCACTACGAGGTCTACGACACCGCGATGGGTGCGCGTGCGCTGGCCCCGATGGGCCACGTGCGGATGATGGCGGCCTGCCAGCCGTTCCTCTCGGGCGCCATCTCCAAGACGGTGAACCTGCCCGAGACCGCCACGGTCGAGGAGATCTCCGACATCTACCTGCAGTCGTGGAAGCTGGGGCTCAAGGCCACGGCCGTCTACCGCGACAACTGCAAGGTCGGCCAGCCGCTGTCGGGCGGCAAGGGCGAGAACAAGGGCACCGACTCGAACGCCAAGGCCGCCGTCGCCGCGGTCGAGCCGACCGTGGTGGAGAAGGTCGTCTACGCCCCCACCCGCAAGCGCCTGCCGAAGTCGCGCGTCTCCCGGACCACGTCGTTCACCGTCGGTGGCGCCGAGGGCTACATGACCTCGGGTGCGCACGACGACGGCGAGCTCGGCGAGGTCTTCCTCAAGCTCGGCAAGCAGGGCTCGACCCTGGCCGGCGTGATGGACGCCTTCTCGATCGCCGTGTCGATCGGCCTGCAGTACGGCGTCCCGCTGGAGACCTACGTCTCGAAGTTCACCAACCTGCGCTTCGAGCCCGCCGGCCTCACCGACGACCCGGACGTGCGGATGGCGCAGTCGATCATGGACTACATCTTCCGCCGCCTGGCGCTGGACTACATGTCCTTCGAGGACCGCTCGATGCTCGGCATCTACTCCGCCGACGAGCGTCAGCGCCACCTCGAGACCGGCTCCTACGAGCCGATCGTCGAGATCAGCGAGGCCGAGGCCCTGAAGACCGACGCCCCCGCGTCCGAGCCTGTCGAGGCCACCTCCTCGCTGCAGGACGTCGAGACCAAGGACACCCACGGCGCCGAGGCCCGCGAGGTCCCCGCCAAGCCGACCACCGGCGAGGCGCACACCTCCGCCGAGCTGTTCGAGAAGCTCACCGGGACCGCGGTCGACAGCCCGCTCTGCATGACGTGTGGGACCAAGATGCGTCCGGCCGGCTCGTGCTACGTGTGCGAGGGCTGCGGGAGCACCTCGGGCTGCTCGTGATGGATCGGTAGCGCGACAGCCTGAATAGACGCTGCAACGGAGCCCCTGAGGAAAATCCTCAGGGGCTCCGTTGTCGGTTCTCGGGGAGATCGCCGGGTGTGTGGCGTCAATAGCCGAAGACGTGGACGCTCAAGACGTCAATCTCTCGGCGCGGATCGCCAAAGAAGGCTCCGAGGCGGCGCGCCACCAACGGGAATGGTTTCTCTCGAGCGGTCCCATCGGCGCGCCAGTTGTTGTTCGGAACGATGAGAAACAGATGGTGAGCGTCAGGCGCCACGTGCGCCTTCCAGAGGTCTTTGAGGTCGTGGTTGTTGGTGGTGGTCCCACCGCGCTCCACCTCGGCCACAATGCCCCGCTCGTCCTCTAGACGAAAGAAGAAGTCGGGTCGCGCCCGTGTCACCAGTCCGGTCTGTGGAGTGAGTACGACCTCTTCGCCGAAGCCGAGTCGATCTTTCAGCAGAGTGCTGAAGACGCTCTGAATGGCCTGACTGGAAGCTCCATGGACGTGAAGCGTCGCCAACTCCGCGGCCCTCCGTTGGATCTCGGCCCGCAACTCCGCGGCCAATTCATCAACGATGAGCAGTTCGGCTTCCTCGGCGGCAGTCGGTGTAGCCCGGGTCCATCGCTTGTAGTCACTCACGCACCCAGCTTTGGCTATGGGCGAATCCCTCGGCGTGGTTTTCGCGAGAATGCTGACGTGAAGCTGCGTGCTTCACCGAGTGGTCTTCGACACCGAGGGCAGTGCGATCATCAGCCGCAGTTCGAGCAGGAGCACCCACGCGGCGTGCCGCGGACGGAACCGTGCCCGGACCAGCCCGACTCCCAGCAGCACCCTGCCGACGATCCCGACCAGCAACGCGAGCAGCACCACCAGGTAGCCGCCGTCGACGGCGCCGAGCCAGTAGACGATGAACTGACCGAGGCACATGACGAGCGTCGCGGAGACGCTCAGCCGCCAGCCCCACCGTTGGGCCCAGCCCAGCTGCGTGGGCCGCCCGGGCGTCCAGGAGGTACGCCAGCTGCGCCCCGACGTGTGCCTGATGGACATCCGGATACCCGTCCTCGACGGCATAGAGGCGGGACATCCGGATGCCCGTCCTCGACGGCATCGAGGCGACCCGCCGGCTGGTCGCCGACGGGAGCCCGACGCGTGTGCTCGTGCTCACGACGTACGACCTCGACGACCTGGTGCACGCCGCGCTGCGGCACGGGGCCGCCGGGTTCGTGCTGAAGACGACCCCCGTGGACCGGGTCGTCCAGGGCATCGAGCTCGTGGCCGACGGAGCGTGAGCGCGAGGTGCTGGTGCTCGTCGGCCGCGGCCGGTCGAACGACGAGATTGCGGTGGAGCTCTGCGTCTCCCGCGCCACCGTGAAGTCCCACATCAACCGGGTCTTCGCCAAGCTCGGGATCACCAGCCGGGTGCAGGCGGTGGTGCTCCGCTACGAGCACGGGCTCGTCGGATCGGTGTGAACCGGGGCCTCCCCTGGGAGACTGTCCCCATGAAGTCCTCGGGCGTCGCCTTCCTGGCGAGGATGGCGGTGGCGTGGCCGCTGGCCGTGGCTGTCCTCCTCACCGGCGTGACCGTGCCGGCGTCGAGCGAGGTGCTGCTGCCTCCGGCCGACGCGCCGTGGGACTACCAGATCGGCGGCGCCCGGCCCGTGCCCGACGGCGTGCAGGTGGTCGTGCGCGACCGGCGTGAGGCCCCGGCCGGGGCCTATCCGGTCTGCTACGTGAACGGCTTCCAGACCCAGCCGGGGGAGCGTGCGACCTGGAAGAGGCGTCCCGGCCTCGTCCTGCGCGACGACCGGGGCCGGCCCGTGGTCGACTCCGGCTGGGGGGAGCAGCTCCTGGACCTGCGCACCCACGCCAAGCGGACCCGCCTAGCGCGGCTGGTGGAGTCGTGGATGGCCGGCTGTGCCCGGCGCGGCTTCGTCGCCGTCGAGCTCGACAACCTGGACTCCTGGACCCGCTCCCAGGGGCTGATGCGACGTCAGCACGCGGCCGCCTACGCCCGGTTGCTGACCGCTGGTGCCCACGCCCAGGGGTTGGCCGTCGCGCAGAAGAACACCGCGTCCCTGCTGGGCCAGGATCTCGGGTTCGACTTCGCGGTCGTCGAGGACTGCGCGCGCTGGGACGAGTGCCGGCGGTTCGCCGACGCGTTCGACGGCCGGGCCTTCCTGGTGGAGTACCGGACGCGGCGCTTCGAGCGGGCGTGCCGACAGGTAGGGGACGTCGTCTCGGTCCTGCTGCGGGACCGGCAGGTCACCCCCGGCGGGCCGTTCCGCACCTGCTGAGGCGAGGACGTCGCCGCGAGGCATAACCCTTCGCCCGCCCGCCTCGTTCACTCTCTGTCCCCGGTCTGTCCCGGCGAGAGGAGAGGAACGTGAGCGAGCTGACCTGGTTGCTGCAGCAGGTCCGCGAGGGCCAGGTGGCGGTCGAGGACGCCGCGCCGCGGATCGCGCGACTCGTCTCCACGGTCGCCGACGGCCGGCACGGGTGCGAGCGACTGTGCCCGTTCGAGGTCATCCAGCTGAAGATGGAGGGCGCCCTCGACGATCCGGCCGACAGCTTCAGCCAGGTGGAGATCGCCCACGTCGTCGGCGAGCTGACCGACGAGCAGTACGCCGCGATCAGGGTCGCCGTCGTGCGGGGTGCCTTCGATGTGTGGCGTCGTACGCCAGACTGACGCCCATGTCGTCCCAGCCTGCCGTCCCCACGAGCTTCGTCCAGACCCTGCGCGTGCTCACCACCGCCCTCGTCGGCGCCCCGGTCATCATCGGAGTCGTCCTGGCCTTCGCCGGCGGCACCGACGAGTCCGACGAGTGGCTCACCGCCGCCCCCGACCCGATCTTCGCCGGGGTCCTCCTGGTCGCCGGGGTCGCGCTCTTCGCGCTCATCCCGGCGAGGGGCTACAAGATGCCCCCGCTCAGCCCCGGCACGGACGCCGATGCCGCGCGGGCGCAGGCCAAGGGCCGTTTCCAGAGCGCCACGTTCCTCCGGTTCGCGCTCGCGGAGGCCCCGGTCCTGATCGGGATCGCGCTGGCCTTCGTGGACTCCTCGTACCTGCTCTACCTGATCGGCGCCGTCATCGGTCTGGCGCTGATGTTCCTGCATGTGGTGCCGAACCGTCGGGTGGTCGAGCGGTCCGCGGAGGTGCTGGAGGCCCAGGGAGTTGACTCCGGGCTGCGCCAGGAGTTCGGCTACGACCACCGGCTCTAGAGTCGTCGCGCCCGCAGCACGGAGTCCCGCACCTGCATCTCCTCACCCGTCTGCGGGTTGGCCTGGGTGCGGTCGCGCGCCTCGCACACCTGCACCTCCCAAGCGTCCGGCTCCAGCGCGGGCAGAAGCGACTCGGGGGTGAAGAGGAACGAGCGGTGCCCGTGCCGCACCCCGGTCGCGTGGTCGTCCGGGTGGTGCCCGACGACCAGCAGGGTGCCACCCGGCGCGACGGCCGACCCGAGCCGCCGGGTCACCTCCACCATCCCGCCGTCGGGCAGGTGCATGAACTGGGAGCTGACCAGGTCCCAGCGCTCGTCGCCCGGCTCCCAGGTCCGTACGTCGACCTGCCGGGTCTCGACCCGCTCGCCGACGCCGGCGTCAGCGGCGTGCTCGGCGGTCTTCGCCAGTGCGGCCTCGGCGAAGTCCACCGCGGTGACCGCCCAGCCCTGCTGGGCCAGCCAGACGGCGTCGCCGCCCTCGCCGCACCCGATGTCCAGCGCCCGGCCGGGCGTCAGCGACGCCGCCTCGGCCGCCAGCTGCGGGTTGACCCGCCCGCTCCACACCCGGTCCCCGGAGTAGCGCTCCTCCCACGCCGGGCGCTCGAACCGGTGCTCCCGTGCCTGCAACACGGCCCGCTCGGCGTCGGCCGCCGCCAGCTCGGCGTTGACGAACGCGCCCACCCGGTTGCCGTGGGCGGCCGAGGCCATCAGGGTCATGCTGATGTCGGTGGCGTTGCCCGCGGCGTACACGCCCGGGACGCCGGTGGCCCCCGTCGGGTCGACCCTCAGCACCGACCCCATCACCACCCCGCCCATCTCGAACGGCTCCGGGGTCAGCCCCACCGGCTTCAGGAAGTCGGCGCGGACCTGCGGCTTCGAGGCGACCACGACCGCCTGCCGCTCCAGCACGGACCCGTCGGCCAGCCGCAGGCCGACCAGCCGGCCGTCCTCGACCACGACCTCGCGCGGCGTGCCGTGCAGCAGCCGTACGCCGATCGCCTCCAGCTTCTCCACGTCCGCGTCGGGCAGCTCCACGCCGTCCGCCACGACCATCACCACGTCCTCGGAGAGCTGACGGAACAGCAGCCCGTGGTGCGCCGCGAGCGAGCTCGTCGCCAGTACTGCGATCGCCTGGTCGCGCACCTCCCACCCGTGGCAGTAGGGGCAGTGCAGCACGTCGATGCCCCAGCGCTCGGCCAGCCCGGGGACCTCCGGCAGCTCGTCGACCATGCCGCCGGTGACCAGCACCCGCCGGGCGGTCACCGCGCGCCCGCCCTCGCTGGTCACGGTGAACTCGTCGGCCGACCCGGTCACGCCCGTCACCCGGTCGGCGACGACCTCCACGCCGTACGCCGCCACCTCGGCGCGTCCGTCCGCCAGCAGGTCGAGCGGCGCGACGCCCTCGCGGCCCAGGTAGTTGTGCGCGTGCGCCGACGGCGCGTTGCGCGGCTCGCCGCCGTCGATCACCAGCACCCGGCGCCGCGAACGCCCCAGCGCCATCGCCCCGCTCAGCCCGGCCACGCCGCCGCCGACCACCACCACGTCATAGTTCTCGCTCATGACCCCAGCATCGCCCCGCCATCGATTGATGGCAAACATCCTTGCCACTCTGGCAAGATAAACCCATGAGCGAACCCGTCACCGACCAGGACGTCCTCCGCGGCGTGGGCCCGCGGCTGCGCCAGCTGCGGCTCGAACGGGAGGCGACGCTCGGCGACCTCGCCGAGGAGACGGGCATCTCGGTGAGCACCCTCTCGCGCCTGGAGTCCGGGCAGCGCAAGCCGACATTGGAGCTCCTGCTGCCGCTGGCCCGGGCCCACCAGGTCGCCCTCGACGAGCTGGTCGACGCCCCGGAGACCGGCGACCCACGCGTCCGCTCCAAGCCGATCACCCGGCACGGCCGCACCTTCATCTCCCTGACCAAGCGGCCCGGGGGGCTGCAGTCGTTCAAGCTGGTCCTGCCCGTCGACGACGTGCCCAACCCGGAGCTCCAGACCCACGAGGGCTACGAGTGGATCTACGTGCTCAGCGGGCGTCTCCGCCTCGTGCTCGGCACCCGGGACCTGGTCCTGGAGGCGGGGGAGGTGGCGGAGTTCGACACCCGCACGCCGCACTGGCTCGGCAACCCGGGACCGACGCCGGCGGAGGCGCTGGCGATCTTCGGTCCGCAGGGGGAGCGGATGCACGTGCGGTCGTGACGCGACACCGCCCCCGCCCGGACGAGCCGAGCGGGGGCGGTGAGCAGCGCTGGGGTCAGCTGCGCGGCACCGGCATCCGGTTCGGGATCGCCTCGTACGTGTTCGGGTCGATCGAGTTCACGGTCCCGTCGACGATCGCGTCGATGAGGCCCTGGAGCCCGATCTCGACCTGCTTGGTGAGCATCCCGTTGCCCTTGAGGCCGGTGGACTGCGTCTGCGAGCTGGTCTCGAAGAGCACGGTGGCGCTGCCGCGCAGGGCGAACGAGCCGAGCGCGGTGCCGGGCAGGTCGGTGTCCTGCGGGTAGAGGGTGACGTCACCGAAGCCCGAGCCGTTGCCGGCGCGGTCCTTCAGGGCGTCGTAGATCGCGACGTTCGCGCGGCGCGACGCGTCGTAGTCGAACTCGGGCCAGGTGCCGTGCTCGGCGGGGTCGGCGATGAAGCGCCCGGAGATCGACAGGGTGGAGAGCCGGTTCGTGCCCTCGACGAGGTAGCACGGACCCTGGTTGTGCAGGTCGACGAAGTAGTCGACGGTGCCGAACTCCTGCTCCAGGTCGCGGTAGACCTCACGCACGGTCTGCGCCTCCGGGGTCAGGTACCAGCCGACCGACCCGCTGTCTCCGGGGAAGTCCGAGGCCTGGGGCACGTAGTCGAGGTCGGGGTTGAAGTCGCGGTTGGTGTCGAAGCCGGGGACGTTCGCGTTGTAGTTCCACGCGGGCTGCGCGCCGGCCAGCTGCGGGAACCGCGCGACCGTCTGCGCCCAGCTCTGGTCGTTCTGCCGGTGCTGGTGCTCCCCACCGTCGACGTTGAGCCGCGGGATCGCGACGATGGTGATGCCCTCACGGGTCGCCTGCGCGGCCGGGCTGTTGCCGCCGAGCTGCTGCAGCATGTTGAGCAGCGCCTCGGTGCCGTGGTTCTCGTTGCCGTGGATCTGGGACTGCACGAGCATCACCGTGTCGCCGGTGCCGACCCGGGCGGAGTAGATCGCGCGGCCCTCGTTGCTCCGGCCGATGACGTCGACCTCGACGTTGCCCTTGCTGGTGCGCTCGACCTTGTCGAGCGCGGAGGTGAGCTGGGAGTGGTTGACGAACCCGGCGGAGTTGCCGCCGGCCTCGGTGCCGCAGTGGGAGTTGATCGGCTTGGCCGTGGCGGGTGAGCCGATGGCGAGGCCGGTGATGCTGAGGGCGAGTGCCCCGGCGAGGGTGAGCGCCGGAAGACGACGTGAGGTCACGACAGATCCTTCTTTCCCGAGAATTGAAAGGGTGGGCACACCCTCGGGGAGTACTTCCCAGTAGGCAAGTAGCCTGCGGCGATGAGCCAGATCATGTCCCGCGCCGACCTGCAGTTCCTGCTGTTCGACTGGCTCGGCACCGAGCGTCTCTTCGAGCGCCCGCGGTACGCCGACCACTCGCGCGACACCGTCGAGGACCTGCTGGGTCTGGCCGAGCAGATCGCCACCGGTGCGTTCGCGCCGCACAACCGCAAGGCCGACCTGGAGGAGCCGCGCTTCGACGGCGAGAAGGTCGAGCTGGTGCCCGAGGTCGAGCCCGCGCTGCGCGCGTTTGCCGACGCAGGCTTCCTGGCCGCCCCGCTGCCCGAGTCGGTCGGCGGCCTCCAGCTGCCGACCTCGGTCTTCAACGCCGCGATGGCGTGGTTCCACGCCGCCAACGTCGGCACCACCGGCTACGCCCTGCTCACGATGGCCAACGCCAACCTGCTCACCGTGCACGGCACCCCCGAGCAGGTGGAGCGCTACGTGCGGCCGATGGTCGAGGGTCGGTTCTTCGGCACGATGGCGCTCTCCGAGCCGCACGCCGGCTCCAACCTGGCCGACATCACCACCCGGGCCGAGCCCCAGGACGACGGCAGCTACCGGCTGTTCGGCCGCAAGATGTGGATCTCCGGCGGCGACCACGAGATGGGCGAGAACATCGTCCACCTGGTGCTCGCGCGCACCCCGGGCGCCCCGGCCGGCACCAAGGGTGTCTCGCTCTTCCTGGTGCCCAAGTACCTGGTCGACGAGGACGGCTCGGTCGGCGAGCGCAACGACGTGGTGCTCGCCGGGATCAACCACAAGATGGGCTTCCGCGGCACCGTCAACACCGCGCCGGTGCTCGGCGATGGCGCCTACACGCCGGGCGGCCGACCCGGTGCCGTCGGCTACCTGGTGGGCGAGCTCAACCGCGGGCTCCCGGCGATGTTCACGATGATGAACGAGGCGCGGATCGGCGTCGGCCTGGGCGCCACCGCGCTGGGCTACACCGGCTACCTCAAGTCGCTGGCCTACGCCCGCGACCGGCTCCAGGGCCGCCCCGCCGGCGCCACGCCCGACACCCCGCAGGTCCCGCTGGTCGACCACCCCGACGTACGCCGGATGCTGCTCGCCCAGAAGTCGTACGTCGAGGGCGCCCTCGCGCTCAACCTCTACTGCGCGCGGCTGGTCGACGACATCGCCTCGGTCGAGGACGCCGACCAGGTGCGCGCCGCGGAGAAGCTGCTCGGCGTGCTCACCCCGATCGCCAAGAGCTGGCCCTCGCAGTGGTGCCTGACCGCCAACGACCTGGCCATCCAGGTGCTCGGGGGCGCGGGCTACACCCGCGACTTCGACGTGGAGCAGCACTACCGCGACAACCGGCTCAACCCGATCCACGAGGGCACCCACGGCATCCAGGCCCAGGACCTGCTGGGCCGCAAGGTCCTGCTCGACGGCGGCGCCGGGCTCGGCCTGCTCGCCGAGCGGATCCGGGCGACCACCGCCCGGGCGGCAGGCCATGACTACGCGACCCAGCTGGACGCCGTCCTGGACCGCCTGCTCGAGGTGACCGCCCAGGTCGCCGGCCGAGGCACGCCGGCCGAGATCCTGGCCGACGCCACCGCCTACCTCGAGGCCACCGGGCACGTGGTCGTGGCCTGGCTCTGGCTGGAGCAACTCCTGGTCGCCGAGGGACGCGAGGGCGCCTTCGCCGACGGCAAGCGCGCCGCCGCGGCGTACTTCTTCGGCCGCGAGCTGCCCAAGGTGGGACCGATGCTCGATCTGCTCGCCTCCGGGGACCGGACAACGCTCGACCTGGACCCCGACTGGCTCTAGGGACGTTGTGTGATCAGCCGGCGCGTGAGGTCGTCGAGCCATTCGTGCCAGGTCTCGCCCTCGAGCAGGACGAACTGGCAGCCGAGCAGGTCGAGCATGGCGTCGAGCTCGGACTCGGAGAGCCCGCGGACCTTGGCCAGCTCGTCGACCAGCGGGGTGGCCAGGTCGGGGGAGTCGCGCAGGAAGGCGTCGAGCGCGCGGGGGTACTCGCGGTAGTCGGTGTCCCAGTCCTGGTGGAAGTAGGCGCCCACAAGGTGCCGCAGCGTCGGTAGCGGCGTGTGCGGGCTACGAGCCGCCTGCGGATAGCAGGTGTGCACGCGGAACCCGTCGGGCATCTTGGCGTCCCGGGCCAGGACCACGCGGACCCCGCTGACCTCCTCGACCCCGCGCTCGGAGGCGGAGCGCCCGCTCGGGCGGTCGAAGGTGGCGTCAAGGACGAGCCATCGGCCGCCGCCGGCGAGCCAGCTCGCGACTTCCTCGGCGTGCGCCTCGACGGCGTGGGCGACCAGCTTCTCAGCGGTCTCCTGGTCGGGGAACGAGGAGGCGTGCCGCGGCGGGCGACCCCCGCTGAACGGGGCGGACTGGCGGGTGCGGAATCGAAGGTTCATGAGGGGAAGCATGGCGAAGAACGGCACCGCCGTGTCGACGCTTTCCACAGGGTCACCGCAGCAGGTGCTTCAATGCCCTCCGCATCACGGCGTTGCGCTCCGCGGCGGTCGCGATCCCCTCGAACCCGAAGCCGAGGAGCAGCGAGTCCGGGGTGCTGATGGCGGCTCCGACCGGGAAGCCGCTCGCCTCGGTGGCGATCCAGTCGTTCGCGTTGGCCCCGCTGCCGGCGGGCGGTCCTGAGACGGTCCAGCCGTCCAGCCCGTCCTCGAACGACGTGCCGGTCCCGTCGGGGTAGGTCACGTCGTCGACGAAGACGCCCAGGTTCTGGGTGCCCCAGTCGCTGGCGTAGGAGATCGACACCTCCACCTGCTGACCCGCCCAGCGCGAGAGGTCGACGCTCCACTCCTGCCAGCCGCCGGAGTTGCCCGACGCCGCGTGCCACTCGCCGGTCGTGCCGGTGGGCGTGCAAGTCCCGGTCGCCGCGTCGAACGTCTGGTACCGGTCGAGCTGCGGGTGCAGCTCGCGCCAGCCGGCGGCGCAGCTGTCGCCGGTCTCCTGGGTGGTGTGGCCGTTCACGTCGGGCAGCGTCGTCCAGTCGTCCCCGCCGGCGGTGCGGGCCTCGACGAAGACGTGGTCCCACGCGCCCTCGGTGTCGTACGACGTCCCGAAGTCGAGCGTCCCGCCACCCGCCGGCACCGTCACCGTCCGGGTCAGCCGCTTGTACGACGCGTCGGCGATCTGGCTGTAAACGTAGCGCTCGCCGGTGAGCGGGTCGAAGGGTCCGCCCGGCTTGTCCCAGCGGGCCGACGGCCAGCTGCGGAACTGCGGGAACTCCTCGACCGGCAGCAGCCCGCTGGTGGCCAGGAACGACGACGTGGCGTCCTGGTTGTCCGCGGACCCGGGGCCGTTGATCGCCCACCGCAGACCCTCGAACGGGTCGTCGATCCCGGCGACGTCGTAGGCCTCGCCGCTCTCGTCGAGCCCGTCCCCGGCCAGCGCCTGGTAGCCGCCGAACCAGTACTGCAGCACGTCGTTGACGCCGTCCCCGGAGCCGCGCAGCCGCAGGCATCGGCGCGGGTCGACGCCGGCGGGCAGCGGGTTGCACGCGATGGTGCCCTGCGGGTCGTAGAGCTGGGTGCCGAGGTTGCCGGTGTACTGCGCGCCCGCCTGGTCGCCGGTGTACATCACCTTGCCGCCCTCGTTCATGAACGCGCGCAGCTCGAGCATCTGGTCGAGCGCGAGCCGGTCGACGTTGCCGGCACCGCGCCCGGTGGTCCGGGTGACGTCGTCGTCGCCGGTGTACCAGACGACCGCGTCGTAGTGGCTGAGCACGCCGAGCGCGTCGGGGGCGACCCGGCCCTTGGCGTCCACGTCGTAGACGTCCGCGCGGGTCCTGTTGGCGCGGAGTGCCTGGAGGTAGTAGTCGAGGTAGCGCGGGCCGGCGCCCTGGTCGGGCGCGGTCCCGGTGTAGTCCTCGGCCGCCATCACCAGCACCTTGTTCCGGCTCTCGGAGACGGCTCGGTAGGTGAACGAGTCGCTGCGCTTGCCGCGCGCCTCGAACCAGACCGTGACCCGGTCGCCCGGCCTGGTGCCGCGGACGATGCCGCGCACCTGCCGGTAGTGGGTGGAGGTGAGCCCGTACCGCTCCCCGCCGCGCCACTCCCGGGTGGGAGCGGAGTAGGTCTTGCGGCTGCCGTTGATCCGCCACTTCGCGGTCACCCGGCCGAGGCTGCGCTTGGCGATCACGGCGACGGGCTGCGGGTCGCCGTACGACTCGGTGAAGGTGAGCTGGAGCGAGGGGATGCCGCGCTTGTACGGGTCGGGGCTCTCCAGGTAGAAGGGCTCGGTCCGGATCCCCAGGGACGACTTCGGGTCGTCGGGGTCGGCGGCGGAGCGGGCGACCGACTCGGCGAACGGCAGGTTCCGCTCGAACTCCTCGGCGACCAGCTGCTCGTCGTCGGGGAAGACGAACCCGCAGGTGGGGCAGCCGGGCGAGAGCTCCGGCGTCCAGGCCAAGGTGCCGGTGGCCTCCTGGGCGTAGCCGTCGATCTCGCCGTTGGTCACGTAGAGGACGTCGGAGGAGAGACCGGGGTGGAAGCCCTCGATCGCCGGGCGGTCCAGGTTGCCGGAGAGCGCGTAGTAGATGGGGTCGTCCGCGGTCGGGGTGCCGATCTGCCAGCCCTCGTTGTAGAGCAGCCAGCGGCCGTTGGAGTGGTAGTTGATCAGGAACTCCGCACGCGCGGTCCTGAAGAGCCGCATCGCCGCCCTGGTCTCCGGCTCGGATGCCGCGGAGGGCCCGCGGTAGGTCTGGCTGGACGGGATGGGGGAGGAGCCCTCGTTGTCGTAGCCCCAGTGCGAGGGGAAGTTGCGGTTCGGGTCGACGCCGTCGCCGACCTGGGTGATGCCGTCGCCGTTGTTGTCGCGCAGGTTCTTGCGCCAGAGCCGCTCGGTGTCGAACGTGTACTGGTAGCCGTCGGGGTTGAGCACCGGCACGAACCACAGCTCGGTGCCGCGCAGCAGCTTGCGGACCTCCCGGTCGCCGGCGCGGTAGCGGTCCAGGTAGCTGAACATCAGCCGCCGGGTCACCTCGGTGGCGATCCACTCGCGGGCGTGCTGGGTGGCGCTGAAGATGGCCGCCGGCCGGGAGCCGTCACGCTTGTACCGGGCGCCCTGAGTCACCTTGAGTGCGAGGATCGGGCGGCCCTGGTACGTCGTCCCGAGGTCGACCAGCTTGGCCACGTCGGGATTGCGGCGCGCGGCCTGCACCATCTGGTCGCGGATGCCGCCGGGCTCGTCGTAGGAGCGCCACACCTGGTAGCCGTCCTCGGCCTGCTCGGCGGCGAACTGCTGGACCGTCTGGCCGCCGGCCACCCGGGTGAGCTGTACGTCCACCCCCTGCTCACGCAGCTCGGTGGCCTCCTCGCCGGTGAGGACGAGGTCGACCTCCGAGGTGTCACCGGAGGGGTGCGCCTCGGTGAGGTCGTAGCCGCGCTGGGCGAGGTCGCTCAGCTGTTCGGCGGACACGTCGGTCGCCGTGTACGCGTCCAGCCGGTCCGCCCCCTCCGGCTCGGCGGGCGGCGCGGCGGAGGAAGCCGGCGCGAGGCCCACCCCGAGGGCGGCGACGAGCGCCGCGGCGGCAGTTGCGGAAACCAGACGTCGCATGAGGACCTCCCGAGAAGTGACCTACATCACAGTGACACCGAGTCGTCCGGAGCGGAAGGGCCAGAGGGACCGGACGGAGTCGTGTCGGTGGACGCCCCTACGTTCGTGGAGCAGGAGGTAGGGACATGAAGCTGCTGGTAGCGACACAGAGGACACAGGGGACGAGCGAGGAGGACTACGCCTGGTGCGTGCCGGGGGAGCTGCTCTGGCTCCCGATGATGTGCGACGACGACAGGCTCTATCCCGAGCATGGTTGCGGCTGTAGCCGTGGGTTCGGCGGCCTGACGAGCCACAAGGCGACGACCACGGCGGAGATCGTCGAGCGCGACTTCAGCGAGGACGACCTGCGCCTCGCTGTGACCACGAGCCTGACTGACCAGGGGTGGCTGGGACCGGCGCTGCCGGCGTCGCTCAAGGAGGAGGTGCTCGCCGAGGTCCTGGAGGACATCGGCATGGTGACGCGCCACTTCCGGGTGAGCGCCGTCGTACGGCGCGCGGGCGACCAAGTGTTCGAGTCGCCGATGTTCCCCTAGGTCGTCAGCGCTCGAGCGCGCAGTTCGTAGAGCCATCCGCGGGTGCTGCCGTCCGCGCCGACGGGGACGAAAGCGGCGCCCAGGGAGAGGAGCAGTGCGCGAAGTTCCGCGTCGGACTCGCAGGTGTTCAGGAGGCGGTCGATCTCGGTGACGAACTGGAGTGGGTCCAGGTCGTGCCTGAAGTCGTCGAACGCCTCGACCCAGCTGTCGTAGTCCAGACGCCAGTCTTCGTGCAGGTAACTCCCCAGGAAGTCCCAGAGCTGAGGGAAATCGGTGGCCATGCGTCTCCTTGGCATCACGGTTGCGGGAAAGCGGTCCGGACATACCAGTCCGACGGATCATTGGGGTTTCGACGCAGGATCAATCTCATGTTCATCGCCTCCAGGATCTCGCCGGATGGTGTCACAGAGATCCCTGTCGGTGACCCGATCTCGATGTCGAGGCGCCGGCCCCTTTTCGTGGACCCGAGCCAGTCCTCAATCTCAGTGCGACGACTCTTAAGGGCGTGGTGCACAAGGCGTTCTGCGTCAGCCCTTGACCGAAAGGACGAAGCATGTGCCAGGTTCTCCTCGCGCGCGCGCTTGGCGAGTTCGTCGACCGCCCGACCGACGTGGCGTTCCAGAGCATGGCCTCCCAGGGACTCGTGTTCTTCCAGTGAACGTGAGAAATTCGCACGTCCCCAGCCCAGTGACCCCCGCTCGTCCCGCAGCCGGGCCCGCGCCCGCACGAACTTCAAGAGCTGACCCTGGCTGTGGGTGAGCCCCTGGCCGGCCGTGCGGATGCTGCTGGCCGAGTAGCCGGCACTAGCCGCGAGTGAGGCCGCGAGCGCGTGCAGCTTCGGTGCCTTGGCGGCGATCTTGCCCGAGACCACGCTTGCGCCGCCGAGCAGGCCGACGGCCCCGCCGAGCAGGGCGAGCACGCCCGCGAAGAGCACGCCCTCCAGGAGCATGGCGATGATCTCCTCGAGAACGGCGTGCATCGCCTGACGGGCCCCCTCGACCCGGTCGGCGTACTCCTCGCAGGACTGCGCCAGTGCGGCCAGCTCAGCCTGCACGTCGGTCGCCAGGTCGCTGAGCTCGGCCAACGCGTCCAGGGCGAGCGGCACCTCGGGGGAGACCTCGTCCTGTAGGCGGTCCGCGGCCGCCCGGCAGTAGTCGGGCAGGTCGGCCACGATCCCGGCGGCGTACTGCCAGGCGGAGGCCGCCTCCCTCAGCGCGTCGACGTCCGCCGAGGGCCAGACGAAGCCCTCGACCTGGTCGACGATCCAGCCCTTCACGTCGCCCGGGGAGGCGGGCTCGCCACCCGCCGCGCTCGGCAGCGCGCGGAGGGTGAAGGTGCTCAGCGCCGGCTCCGGCACGCGGGCGGAGCTCGGCCGCCCCGCGCTGGCCTCCTCGGCGGCCGTGTGGTTGGCCTCGGAGGCTGTGAGCAGCACGGCGAGGCTCCCGTAGGAGTCCGTCAGGTCGGCCAGGGTGTCGAGCGCCTGCCCCGCCGCCTCGTCGTACGCCGCTGCGAAGTCGTGGCTGGTGGCGTCGTCTCCCGCCATGCCGGCGCAGCCGGCCAGCCTCGTCGCGAGGATCTCGGCGGCGACGGCGAGGACGTCGTTGCCCGTGGCGAGCTCGTCGGCCGCCGTGCGATACCCCTCGCCGAGGAACGCGATCCTCATGGCGTGGACTGTGAGGCGTGCTCCACCCGCCGGGCCAGGTCGTCGACCCAGCCCTGCCAGGTCTCACCGCCGGTGAGGGTGAACTCGCAGCCCAGGTCCTCGAACACCCGGTCCAGCTCGGCCTCCGGCAGCGCCCGCAGCCGGTCCAGCTCGTCGAGCAGCGGGCCGGCCAGGTCCGGGGAGTCGCGGAGGAACGTCGCGAGAGCGCGGGGATAGGTCCCGTAGTCGTGGTCCCAGTCCTGGTGGAAGTAGACGCCCGTGAGGTGCCGGAGGGCCGGCAGGTCGGTGCGCCGGTCCCGTCGCAGCTGCGGGTACGCGGTGTGGACGCGGAAGCCGTCGGGCATCTTCGCGTCCTTGGCGAGGACGACCCGGACGCTGTGGGCGTCCGACACCCCCATCGCGTTCGCGGCGCGACCGGTCGGCACGTCGAAGTCGTCCTCGACCATCAGCCACGGTCGACCCGACGAGAGCCAGGCGAGCACCTCCGGGGCATGGCCGTTGATGAGCTCGCCGACGAAGTTCTCGGCGGCGTCCTGGTCGGCGAAGGACGAGGCGGAGCGGGGCGGGCGGTTCGCGCTGGTGAAGAGATCCATGCCCGGGAGCATGGCGAAATCGGGACCGGGTCTGCTGGCGTTATCCACAGGGCTGGCTGGCGGCCCAGAAGGTTGTCTCAGAGACGGAGACGACTCTTGCGCCTTCGAACGGATGTTCGAGAACATGAAGCATGGTGGACGTGGACGAGCTCTCTTCGGTGGCACTTCTTGCTGCCGCGTCCGAGGCCGTGCGCGTGCGCCGCCTCGCCGAGGTGGCTGAGATGGAGCTGGCCTCCCAGTGGGCAGTGCTGCACGGGCACCCCACGGACGATCGAGACCCGATGGTCCGCTGTGGAGGGGACGGCACCCCGAAGGTGCGGGAGTATGCGCTGCCCGAGCTGGCGATCGCGCGCGGGACCCACGTGGCCACGACGAGGGCCCTGGTCGCGGACACCCTCGACCTCCAGCACCGGCTGCCGAGGACCTGGGCCGTGGTCGCCGCAGGGGAGTGCGAGCCCTGGGTCGCCCGGAAGGCCGCTGTCCTCTCCCGCGAGGTGCCCGAGCAGACGGTCGGCCTCGTGGACGCAGCAGTCTCTCGGGCCATCGCCGGCCATGCGCCGTCCACGGTGCTGGAGATCGCCCGGGCCAAGGTCATCGAGGCGGATCCCGAGGCGTACGCCCTGCGCCGCGAGACGGAGCGGCACCGGCGCTACGTCGCGCTCGGCAAGATCGACGAGCTGGGCTTCCGGCACGTCATCGCCCGGGTGAGCGCGGGGGACGCCGCCTGGGTCGACGCTATGGTCGACCGGGTCGCCGACATCCTGGGGGCCGAGCTCGGTCATGACCACAACCGCGACGAGCTGCGCGCAGAGGCGTTCGGCTGGTTGGCCCGCCCCGCCGACCTGTTGAAGCTCCTGCTCGACCACCACCAGCCCGACCACCAGGATCCTGAGCCTCCCGCCTGGGCGCCCAGCCACCTGCTGCGCACAGCTGAGCGCCTCGCCGCTATGTCGACCCGGCAGCTCGCTTCGCTGCGCGGACGCGGGCAGGTCTTCGTGCACGTCACCACCAGCGCCCTGAGCCTGCAGGCCGGCCTGGCCCGGGTGGAGGGCATGGGCCCGGCTCTCGTCCAGGCGCTGCGCGAGATCGTCGGTCACGCCGACGTCCGCCTGACTCCGGTGCTCGACACCCGGATCCGGCCACGGGTCGACCAGTACGAGCACCCCGAGAGCAGCAAGGACATCGCCTGGCTCCTGAGCGGGGGAGACGTCTTCCCCTTCTCACCCCGGAGCTCGACCCGGGACCGGGTCGACTTCGACCACGTCGTGGCCTACCGGCATCACGGCCCCGCGGGCCAGACCGGACCGCACAACTCGAGCCCGCTACGGCGTACACACCACCGGTGGAAGACCCACGGCGGATACCGCTACCGCGGGTGCGGACCCGGCCGGGTCCTGTGGCAGACGCCGTACGGCGCCTGCGTCCTGGTCGACGACCGCGGGAGTCGACGGTTGGACCAGGACGAGGCGGCCATCATGCTCTCCGCCCCACCGGGGGTCGACGTCTACCTCAGCCGGCTCGCGCTGGACTACGAGCAGGCAGTCACCGCACCCGTTGCCACATCGTGAGGTTCGCCTCGACGGCGCTGCCGTAGTTCGCCTGGGCCATCGCCCCCAGTGCCCGGATGCCCTGGAGCGCCTGCCGCATGTCGGCCAGCTCGTCCTGCCACCGGGCGTGCGAGCCGGCGTGCGCGTCCCGTGCCAGCCCCGCCCAGCCCTCGTGCAACCGCCGGGTCTGGGCCGACACGTCCGCGGCCAGCTCCGCCAGCTCCGTGTGGAAGGCGGCCATCTCGTCGACCACGAGGCGCAGCTCCTCCAGGTCGACCCGGTAGGCCGTCATCCGAGCCGCCTCGTCAGCCGGGCGTGCGCCTGCCCCCGGTCCGTGTCGACATCGGTGAGCTGGGTGCCAGCGTGCCGGACCGCCGCGATGTCGGCGCCGAGGTGGTCCAGCACCAGGGCCGCGCTGGACCGCCACTCCTCCCAGTGTCCGGCGAACCGGTCCGCAGCGTCACCGCGCCACCCGCCGAGCAGCGACGAGACCGAGACCTCGATCTGCTGGGCGCGCGCCGCCAGCTCCTCGGCCCGAGCGTCGAGCACCTGGGTCGCCGACGCCATCACCTCCTGCTGGAGCCTGATGTCCATGCTTCCTCCCCCTGGGCAGACGCCTCACTGGGAACGATCCTGCCGACTCCGGGCCGTCCGCGTCGGCGGAGGACGCCGCACCTGTGGACAACCGACCCGAGCGTTGAGACCTCAGCCGAACACGAACACCACCTGCGGCCGCCGCTGCTCGCGCTCCTGCGTCCCTACCGCTGGACGCGGCAGTAGAGGGAGCCGCCGGCGGCTCGGGCGGCGCGGGCCAGCGCAGCCAGGAGCCGCAGCTGGACTCGCAGGGTCTCGGGGGACACCTCGCCGCGGAACTCCTCGGTCATCGCCCAGGGTCCCGCCACCTCGGCCAGCCGCTCGTCGTCGGCGGTCGCCAGGGCGTCGACCAGGGCGTCGGTGATGGTCAGCACCATCCGATCGCCGGCGTCCCGGGTCGCCAGCTGGGCGCCCCAGCGCGGGTCCCCGGCGATCTGCTCCGACGAGCGCCCCGTGAGCAGCGCCTCGAGGGTGCCGCCCTGGGCGACCGGGTCGACCCGGGTGTCGGCCAGGGTCCGGTACGACGTCGCGCCGGGCGTCAGCGCAGCAGCCGCCGCGGCGTCGTCGGGGGCGAGGAACCAGTGGTAACGCAGGGCCATGCGCGGCACCCTAGTCCGGTTCGCCGTCGGACTCAGACGGTGCGGGTGCGCCTGCGTCGACCCCATGAGAGGTGGCAGGCCGAAGTGGGTACGCACCTCTTCGGCCCGCCATCAGGGGGTGCGGGAACGCGCGGAGGGAGCGGTGATGGAGTCAGTGAGGTCCTTGCTCGAAGCCGTGGCGACCGGGGCGAAGACGGCCGAGGAGGCTGCGCCACGGATCGCTGAGCAGGTGCACGCCACCGGGCTGCGCGGGCACCGTCCGCCGCACACGTTCAGCGCGGTCGCGGACGCGCACATGACCGGGCGGATCAGCGACGAGCAGTACACCGCGATCTGCCGGGCGGTGACCGGCGCCTCCAGGTGAGCCCGGATCAGCGCCCGGGGCGGTCCACCAGGGTGGCGATCTGCCGCCAGGCGAGCATCGCGACGCCGAGCACTCCGGTCGCCACCGCCACGAACGACCAGGCGGTCCCGTCGCCGGTGAGCTGCCGCAGCACCATGCCGAGGACCACGGTGCTCGGCCACACCACCAGACCGGCCGGCAACCGGGCCGGGGACAGTCGGCGCAGCGCCGGCACCGCGCGGAGCAGCAGGTGCCCCACCAGCGCGCCCACCAGGAACGGCCACGCGATGTCCACGACGGCGAGCAGCCCGTCGTCGCCCTCGTGCGAGCGTCTGCCCAGTGCGGCGAAGATCAGGACGGCGACGAAGTCGAGCAGGATCGGGAGCGCAGGCACGTCGCCAGGCTAGCCCGGCGCGCTACTCGACCGTGATGGTGCGGGAGTCGGTCAGCGCCGCACCGCCCTCGCCGCCCGACGGGTCGTCCTCGGTGACCTCGATCGTCCACGTCCCCGGCTTCAGCTTCACCGTGAAGCTGAACGGGGAGAGCGTCATGCCCTCCTCGGCGGTGGTGAAGCCGGACTCCACCTCCTTGCCCTGGGAGTCGAGCACCCGCCACGGCACGTTCGCCTCGAACGCCGAGGCCTCACCGGTCACCGTGACCGGGGAGCTGACCGTCTCGCCCTCGCCGGGGGAGTCGATGTTGAGCAGGGAGCGGACCTCGTCGGCGGCCGCCCGGGTGGCCTGCCCCGGCCACGTCACCCCGGCCCACAGGTCGGTCGCCGGCTGGCCCTCGATCAGCAGCTGCACCGGCAGCTCGGCGTCGAGCGCCTCGCTGGCCGTCCAGACCAGCTGCTGGACCATCATCTTGGCCGTGCGCTTGTCCACGTCCGCCTCGAGCGCGTCGGCGGAGAGGTCGACCGTCACCGCGCCGTCGGCCTTCTCGACGCTCAGCACCTGGGTGCCGGGGTTCCAGGTGGTCCGGTAGTCGGGGTCCTGGGCGCCGGCGATCATCGCCTCGACCTCCGCCACGCCGGGCGCGCCGGTCACCGGCCGCGACTCCCGCACCAGGCGCGGACCCACCCGGGTGTCGACCAGGTAGTAGACCAGAGCGTCGGTGGTCGGGGCGGGCTCCGGGATCTCGGTCTCGCTCTCGACCGGAGTCGGCGTCGGCGTGGGGGTCGGCGTCGGCGTCGGCGTGGGCGACTCGCTCGCAGCCGGGTCGGTCGCGGCGCCGGTCTCCTGCTGCTCGCCACAAGCCCCCAGGGTGCCGAGCGCCAGCAGGGTCACGGCGAGTGACGCCGTACGGCGCAGAGTCGGTCGGGCGAGCATGGGGGACCTCCAGGTTCCGGGGGAAGATCGGGAGGCCCCATCGTGGCAGGCGTTCGCGACGAAGTGGCCGAGCCGTCCCTCTCGGCGCGTCCCGGCTCACTCAGGGTCGGGGCGGCTCCACTCCTCGGACTGCGTCAGCTTGAACAGCCAGTACAGCGACGGGCCGACGATGATCACGGCCAGCACCACCACGATGATCAGGCCCCACAGCGTCGCGTCGGCGCCGGCGGCGTCCTCGATCGTCACCTCGTCGACGAGCAGCCACGGGTACTGGCCCAACCCCCAGCCGCACAGCACCGCCGCCACCGCGCAGACCGCGGTCACCCGCGCCACGACGTACTCGCGCCGGACCAGGAGCCACAGCGTGGCGATCCCGGTGAGCGCGGAGAGCACCACCAGGGGAGCGGCCTGGGTGGTCAGTCCCTCGGTGAGCGTCGGGGCGTCGTCGAGGAGCGGGATCAACGCGGCGAAGACCACCACCCCGGTGATCAGGCCGCTGATCAAGGTACGGCGCCGCAGCCGCTCCGCCAGGTAGGTGATCCCGGCGCGCTGGGCGTCCGCGGTGAGGAAGACCCCCGCGAGGAACGAGCAGGTCAGCACCGCGATGACGCCGCCGAAGAACGACGTCGGGGTGAGCCAGGAGGACCACAGGTCGCCGCGTCCCTCCGCGGGCACCCGGCCGGAGGCGATCGCCCCCGCGACCGCGCCCAGGAAGAACGGCGTGACCACCGAGGAGGCGGCGAAGACGACGCCGAAGAACCTGGCCCGCCCCAGGGTGTCGGAGTACTTGCGGAACGCGAAGCTCGAGCCGCGCAGCACGATCCCCAGCAGGGCGAAGAGCATCGGGAGGATCAGCGTCGACATCGCCGAGGCGAACGACTCGGGGAAGCCGGTCCACCAGACCACGAGCACGTAGATCAGCCACACGTGGTTGGCCTCCCAGACCGGGCCGATGCTGTGGTCGATCAGGGTCCGCAGCTCCGCGCCCTCCACGTCGCCGCCCGCCGTCAGGTCGTAGGAGCCGGAGCCGAAGTCGGCCCCGCCCAGCACGCCGTACACGACCACGCCCAGGAAGAGTGCGGCGGCGACGACGAGGGCCAGGCTCACGGCCGCTCCACCTCCCGCTGGGTGTCGCGCTCCCGCAGCTGCGGGCCGTACGGGCTCGGCAGGTCCAGGCTGCCGCTGCGCCAGCGCCGGGTCATCGACCGGATGACCACGGTGGCTGCCACGGTCATCGCGGCGTAGAGCAGGAAGGTCGCGCCGAGCAGCCACCACAGCCAGCCGTTGCTGTCCGCCGCGTCGGCGGTGCGCAGCACCCCGTAGACCACCCAGGGCTGCCGCCCCACCTCGGTGGCGGTCCAGCCGGCCTCGACGGCGATCACCGCGAGCGGGCCGGCGACCGCGACCGTGCGCAGGAACCACGAGGTGCCCAGCAGGTCCTTCCCGCGCCACCGGGCGATCCAGTAGACGAGCACCACCAGCATGAGAAGGAAGCCGATCCCGACCATCAGCTGGAACGACAGGTGGGTGATGTTGACCGGCGGCTGGTCGGCGACCGGCACGGTGTCCAGGCCTGGGACCGGGGCGTCGAAGGAGTTCCGGGCGATCAGCGAGCCGATGTAGGGGATGTCGATCGACCACTTGGCCTCGCCGTCGATCAGCAGTCCGCCCAGGCGCAGCGGCGCCGGCGCCTCGGTGGTCGTGGACAGCTCGAACGCCGCCAGCTTGGCCGGCTGCCGGTCGGCCAGGCCACCGCCGAGGAAGTGTCCGACGAAGGGCTGCACGAAGGCGGCGACCGAGCCGAAGGTGAACGGGACGATGAACCCCTTCCGGTGGAGGGCGTCGCGCCGGCCGCGGAGCATCCCGACGGCGTAGACACCCGCGGCGAGGAAGCCGACCACCATGAACGCGGCGACCCACATGTGCAGGAACTGCAGGAACGCCAGGTCGTTGAACATCGCCCGCCAGGGGTTGATGTCGACCACCTCGCCGTCGACGATCCGGAACCCCGCGGGCACGTTCATCCAGGCGTTCACCGAGACCACGCAGAAGGTCCCGACCAGCCCGGCCACGGCCATCGGCAGGATGGTGAGCAGATGTCGCTCGGGTGGCATCCTGCCCCACCCGTAGAGGTAGATCCCGAGGAAGATCGCCTCGGTGAAGAAGGCCAGGCCCTCGAAGGCGAAGGGGAGTCCGAGGACGTCGCCGAACGGCCCCATCAGACCGGGCCACAGCAGCCCCATCTCGAAGCTCAGCACGGTGCCCGAGACGGCGCCGACGGCGAACAGCACCGCCGAGACCTTTGCCCAGCGCTGCGCCAGCACCAGCGCGTCGGCGTCGTCGCGGTAGATGCCGCGCCAGTGCATCGTGAAGATCATCGCCGGGAAGCCGACCCCGAAGCAGGCCAGGACGATGTGCCAGCCCAGGGAGAAGGCCATCTGCAGCCGTGCCGGGAAGAGGCCCGCGGGTTCCTCCGCGGCGACCACCTGGAGGAGCACCTCGGGCAGGGACACGCTTTTCAAGGTAAGGCCGGCCGTCGCTGCCCGCTACCCTCCTCGGTCCCGAGCACTTCAGGCCCTAGGCTCTGGTCGTGACCGCGCCGCCACCCTCCTCAGACGTGCTCGTCGTCGACTCCCTGGTCCGGCGCTTCGGCGACGCGACGGCGGTCGACGGAGTCTCGTTCACCATCGCGCCCGGCGAGACCTACGGCCTGCTCGGGCCCAACGGGGCCGGCAAGACCACCACCATCTCGATGGTCGCGGGCCTGCTGCCCGCGGACGCCGGGACGGTCACCGTCGCGGGCCGGCGGATGACCCCCGCCACCATCGAGCCCAAGCGGCACCTGGGCCTGGTGCCGCAGGACCTGGCGATCTACCCCGACCTCACCGGGCGGGAGAACCTCACGCTGTTCGGACGACTCCAGGGCCTGCGCGGCAAGGAGCTGACCGGGCGGGTCGAGGAGGTGCTCGGCCTGATCGGGCTGAGCGACCGGGCCACCAGCCTGAGCAAGGAGTACTCCGGCGGGATGAAGCGCCGGCTCAACATCGGCATCGGCCTGCTGCACCGGCCGGACCTCCTGATCCTGGACGAGCCGACCGTCGGCGTGGACCCGCAGTCGCGCAACGCCATCCTCGAGTCCGTCGAGGCGCTGGCCGGGGAGGGGATGGCGGTGCTCTACACCACGCACTACATGGAGGAGGCCGAGCGCCTCTGCGACCGGATCGCCATCATCGACTCGGGCAGGCTGCGCGCCGAGGGCACCCGCGACGAGCTGATCCGGCTCACCGGCGGGGTGGACACGATCCGGCTCGCCGGCAGCGGTGACCTGGCGGAGGCGGCGGAGAAGCTCCGCGGGATCCCGGGGGTCGAGCGGGTGGACGCGGACCGCCGTACGGCGACCCTCACCGTGCGCGACGCGCCCGCCCTGGTCGCCGAGGTCGTGGGCACCGTCGCCGACGCCGGCGTGGTGCTCAGCGACGTGGAGGTCGCCCGGCCCGACCTGGAGTCGGTCTTCCTGCACCTGACCGGCAAGGCCCTGCGGGACTGATCCGGTGCGCCCACTCCTCGCCCTGACCCTCAGCGACCTGCGGATGCGGATCCGCGACCGGTCCGTCCTGATCTTCGCCTTCGTCGTGCCGCTGGCGCTGATGTTCGTCTTCAACCTGGTCTTCGGCGGCACCGACGACCTCGAGCTCGAGCCGGTCACGGTCGCGGTCACCGCCCCGGCGGGCGACCGGCTGGCCGGGGTGCTCACCGACGTGGTCAAGGACCTGGACGGCCAGGACGGTCTGGAGGTGACCGTCCGCGAGGGAGACGCCGCGGCCGGCCGGACCGCGGTCGAGGAGGGGGATGCGGCCCTCTCGATCGTGCTGCGCGAGGGCTTCGGTGCCGCGGCGCGGGCCGGGGAGCCGGTGAGCGTCGAGGTCGTCCGGGGCGACGAGGCCGGGCTGGAGGCCGATGTCGTGCTCTCGGTCGTCGACGGCGTGCTCGACCAGTTCGCCGCCAGCGCCGTCGCCGTCCAGGCCGGCCTGGACCAGGGCGTGCCTCCCGAGGAGCTGGGCGCGCTCGCGCAGGCCGCCGCGGACGGTGGCCAGGGCTACGAGCTGCGCCAGGGCCAGGCGGCCGACGAGCAGCTCGACTCCGGCGCCGCGCTGGTCGCCGGCCAGGCCGGGCTGTTCCTGATGTTCACCGTCAGCTTCGGGGTGACCGCGCTGCTCGTCGACCGCGAGACCGGCACCCTCACCCGGCTGCGTTCGATGCCGATCCCGTCCTGGGCGATCGTGTCCTCCAAGGCCCTGGTCAGCTTCCTGCTCGGCGTGGTGGCCACCGGCGTCCTGCTCGTCGTGGGCGGGCTGCTCTTCGGAGCGGACTTCGGCTCCCCCCTCGCGGTCGCTGCCCTGGTGCTCTGCGTCTCCCTGGCCGCCACCTCGGTGATGTTCCTGATCGTGCGGATCGCCCGCACGAGCGAGCAGGCGGGGATCGCGACCTCGATCGTGGCGGTCGTCCTCGGCATCGGCGGCGGTGCCTTCTTCCCGGTCAGCGCCACCGGACCGCTCTCGGCGCTGGTCGACCTCAACCCGGTCGCCGCCCTGCTGCGGGGACTCGGGATCACCTCCGCCGGTGGCGGGCTGGCCGACCTGGGCGTCCCGATCGCCATCATGCTCGGCTTCGCGGCCGCCATGCTGCTGCTCTCCCGGCTGGTCCCGGACCGGGGGGCGCTGGCATGAGGGGCCTGGGCAACGTGCTGACCGTCGCCGGGGTGGAGCTGCGGCTCTTCGTGCGCGACCGGTCCAACATCTTCTTCGTCTTCGTCTTCCCGCTGCTGCTGGTGCTGATGATCGGTGCCCAGTTCGGCTCCGGCGCCTCCACCGGCCGGGTCGCGGTCAGCGGTGGCGACGCCGCGGTGCAGCTGCAGCTGGTCGAGCAGCTGGAGGCCGACGAGGTCACCGTGAGCGACCCGGAGTGGGACGCCGCGCTCGAGCAGGTCGCGCGTGGCCGCCTCGACGCCGCCGTCCGGGTGGTGGACGGGACCACCTTCGAGCTGGTCCGGGGCTCCTCGGCCAACGCGCAGGTGGTGGAGCAGCAGGTCCGCACCGCGGTCGGCGCCGTCGCCAGCCACGACGCCCAGGCGCGCGCCCTGGAGGAGTACGGCGTCCCCGCCGACCGGGTGGCCGGCGCGCTGACGAGCGCGGAGAACAGGCTGAGCGCACCGAGCCTGGAGGTCACCGACGTCGACGAGCTGAGCCAGCAGTTCGACGGCCTGGGCCAGTTCGACCTGGGCGCCTCGGGGCAGCTGCTCCTCTTCGTCTTCCTGGCCTGCCTGACCGGCGCCACCACGCTGATCCGCGCCCGCCGGCTGGGCGTGATCACCCGGATGCTCTCCGGGCCGCTCTCCACCACACAGCTGGTGGCGGGGGAGACGCTGGGCCGCTGGGCGATCGGCCTCTTCCAGGGCGTCTACATCATGGTCGCCACCAGCCTCCTCTTCGACGTCCAGTGGGGCACCCTGTGGCTCTCGCTGCTGGTCGTCGCGCTCTTCGCGCTGGTGGCCGCGGCCGCCGCGATCCTGCTCGGCACCCTGCTGGAGAACGAGGGCGCCGCCAGCGGGGTCGGCGTGGGTCTGGGCCTGGTGCTGGCGGCGCTCGGGGGCTCGATGCTGCCCCTGGAGCTCTTCCCCGACACCATGCGCACCGTCGCCGACCTGACCCCGCACGCCTGGGCGTACGAGGCGTTCGCCGAGATCCAGCGACGCGGCGCGGGACTGGGCGAGGTGCTGCCGCAGCTCGGCGTGCTGCTGGCGATGGCAGTGGTGCTGCTGCTGCTCGGGTCGTGGTCGCTGCGCCGCAGCCTCGCCCGGGCGATCTGACGGCCGAGCCATCTTTTTTGGTGATCTTCTCGGAATCGGCTGCGCGCGGCGACGATCGTCGGGCATGCTCTTCCCCAAGACCCCGCTGGTGACCCGAGACACCAGCGGGGTCTTGCTTTCCCCACCCCCGCACGACGAAGGACCGGGCCGTGACCGTGGACCGTAGGTTCTGGGTCTGGGCGGTGCTGCTCGGACTGACCGGCCAGCTCGCCTGGACGGTCGAGAACATGTACCTCAACGTGTTCGTCTACGAGACGATCACCGACTCCCCGATGGTGCTGGCCGCCCTGGTCGCCGCCAGCGCGGTGGCCGCCACCGTCACCACGCTGCTGGCCGGCGCCTTCTCGGACCGCAGCGGCCGGCGTCGCGAGCTGATCGCCGGCGGGTACGTCGCGTGGGGGCTGTGCACCGCGGGCTTCGGGTTCGTGCAGGTCGACCGGGTCGCCGGGCTGGCGCCCGCGCTGGACGCCGTCGTGGTGGCGGTCGTGGTGATCGTCCTGCTCGACTGCGTGATGAGCGTGCTCGGGGCGACCGCCAACGACGCGGCGTTCAACGCCTGGGTCACCGACGAGACCCACCCGGGCAACCGCGGGCGGGTCGACGGCGTGCTGGCGACGCTGCCGCTGCTGGCCATGCTGCTGGTCTTCGGCGCCCTCGACCCGCTGACCCGCGGCGGTCACTGGCAGCTCTTCTTCTCGATCGTCGGCGGGGTCACCGCCCTGGTCGGCGTGGTGGCCTGGTTCGGGCTGCGCGCCCGCGCGGCGCCGCGGCCGGGCGGCAGCTACCTGGGCTCGGTGGTGCACGGGTTGCGCCCCAGCACCGTACGCAGCAACCCGCGGCTCTACCTCGTGCTGGCGGCCTGGGCGGTGCTGGGCACCAGCACCCAGGTGTTCATGCCCTTCCTGATCATCTACGTCCAGCGCTTCCTCGACATCGACGGCTATGCGGTGGTGCTCGCCTCGGTCCTGCTCGGTGCCGCGGGGGTCAGCGTCCTGGGCGGCCGGGTGCTGGACCGCGTCGGCCCCGCGTCGGCGATCCTGCCGGTCGCCGGCGTCTACGCGGCGGGGCTGCTGGCGATGTTCTTCGCCCGCGGGATGCTCCCGGTGATCCTGGCCGGCATCGTGCTGATGTCGGGCTTCATGCTCGGCGTCGCCGCGCTGTCCGCGACCGTCCGCAACCTGACCCCGGCCGACCGGGCCGGGCAGGTCCAGGGCCTGCGGATGGTCTGCGCGGTGCTGGTCCCGATGGTCGTCGGGCCCTTCGTGGGCGCCGCGGTGATCGCCGGGGCGGACGAGACGTTCGTCGACCTCGGGGTGGTCAAGCAGGTTCCCACCCCGTGGATCTTCCCCGCCGCGGCCGCGGTGGTGGTGCTGATCGTGATCCCGGTCCTGGCCCTGCGCCGGGTCCGGCAGGAGGAGGAGACCCGTGAAGACGCCCTGGGGTGAGGCCCTGGACCCCGAGCACGTGCTGCCCGAGCACCCGCGCCCCCAGCTGGTGCGCGAGGGCTGGCTCACCCTCAACGGCACCTGGGAGCACGCCTTCACCGACGCCGGGCAGTGGGGCCACCCGACGACCTGGGACGGCCCGATCCTGGTGCCCTTCTCCCCGGAGGCGCCGCTCTCGGGGGTGGGTCGGACGCTGATGCCGCACGAGGCGCTCTGGTACCGCCGGACGGTCCGGGTGCCCGAGGAGCTCGCCGGCGGGCGCCTGCTGCTCCACTTCGGGGCGGTCGACCAGGACTGCGAGGTCTGGGTCGACGGGGTCCCGGTAGGCGGCCACCGGGGCGGCTACCTGCCGTTCACCCTGGACGTCACCGACACGCTCACCGGCGGCGCCGACCACGAGCTGGTCGTGCGGGTCGTGGACGTCACCGACACCTCCTTCCGCAGCCGGGGCAAGCAGAAGCTCGAGCCCGGGGGGATCTGGTACACGGCCCAGTCGGGCATCTGGCAGACCGTCTGGCTGGAGGCCGTGCCGGAGCAGTACGTCGAGCGGCTGGTGCTCACCCCGCACCTGGCGGCGGGCGAGGTGGAGGTCACGGTGACCTCTTCTGCCGGCCAGGTCGCGCGGGTGCGGGTGAGCGCCGAGGGCCGCGAGGTGGTCGCCGGGGACGTGCCGGTCGGCGTACCGGTCCGGCTGCGGCTCGGGGAGGTCCGGCCCTGGTCGCCCGAGGACCCGTTCCTCTACGACGTGGAGGTCGTGCTCGGCGAGGACCGGGTGGTCAGCTACGTCGGGATGCGCTCCTTCGGGCTGGGCCCGGACGCCCGCGGGCGCACCCGGCTGCTGCTCAACGGGGAGCCCTACCTGCACGCCGGACTGCTGGACCAGGGCTACTGGCCCGACGGTCTCTACACCGCGCCGTCGGACGAGGCGCTGGTGCACGACATCGCGGTCGCCAAGGACCTCGGGTTCACCATGCTGCGCAAGCACATCAAGATCGAGCCGCTGCGGTGGTACCACCACTGCGACCGCCTCGGGATGCTGGTCTGGCAGGACCTGGTCAACGGCGGCCGCTCCTACCGGGCCCCGGTGGTGACCGCCCCCGTGCTGCTCCCGGTCCGGCTCAGCGACTCCCGGCACCGGCTCTTCGGACGCGGCGACGACGAGGGCCGCGCGGAGTTCGTCGACGAGCTGGAGGCGACCGTCGAGCTGCTCCGCTCGGTGCCGAGCATCGCGGTGTGGGTGCCCTTCAACGAGGGATGGGGGCAGTTCGACGCGGCGCAGGCCGCGGACTGGCTGCACGAGCTCGACCCGACCCGTCAGGTCGACCACGCCAGCGGCTGGCACGACCAGGGAGGCGGCGACCTGGTCAGCCGGCACGTCTACTTCCGGCGCTACCGGCTCTCCGCGGCAGACGCCGCCGACCCGCGCGCCGCCGTGCTCAGCGAGTACGGCGGGTACTCCCACCGGGTGCCCGGCCACACCTGGAGCGAGCGTGAGTTCGGCTACCGCAAGTACGCCGACCGCGCGGCTTTCCAACGCGCCTTCCTGCGGCTGCAGGACCGGCAGGTCGGGCCCGCGGTGGACGCGGGCCTGGCCGGCTTCGTCTACACCCAGCTCGCCGACGTCGAGCAGGAGACCAACGGACTGATGACCTACGACCGACGGGAGACCAAGGTGGATGCCGAGCAGGTACGAGCCTCCAACGAGCGACTGCGGGGACGGCTGGCCCGCGCGGGCACCGAGGCCAGGGCGGTGACCGAGCGCGAGATCACCGAGCCGGTCTCGCTCACGCTGCCGGACGGGCGGCTCAACCCCGACGCGGTGGGGTGGACGCGCACCCCGCTGATCACCACCGACGGCATCGGCCGCGGCCGGGTCGGCCGGGGCCGGAACAAGCGCTGGGAGTACTGGGCGGTGACCACGCCCACCCACGTCGTCGCGCTGGTCACCTCGAGCATCGACTTCGCGGCGGTCCACGGCATCTGGCTGCTGGACCGGCGTACCGGGGAGGCGGTGGCGCACGACGCGATCGGCGTCCTGGGTCGCAGCGCCACGCTGCCGGGCACGTTGGGGGGTGGGCCGGTGCGCTCCCGTACGCGGGCCGTGAAGATCCAGGTCGACGAGGTGGAGGGCGGCACGCGCCTGCGCGCCCAGGGCAAGCGCGTGCGGGTCGACGTCGTCGCGCACCGGCCGGAGGGGCACGAGTGCCTGGGCGTGGTGGTGCCCTGGAGCGAGCGGCTCTTCCAGTACACGGTCAAGGACGTGGCCCGGCCCGCCACCGGCACGGTCTGGCTCGACGGGGTCGCCCACGACGTCGAGGCCGGCGAGTCCTGGGCGACGCTGGACCACGGGCGCGGGCGCTGGCCCTACGACGTCGAGTGGAACTGGGGCGCAGGCTCCGGCCAGGTCGACGGCCGGGTCGTCGGCGTCCAGGTCGGTGGCCGGTGGACCGACGGCACGGGCTCGGTGGAGAACTCGCTCTACGTCGACGGGCACCTGTCGAAGATCAGCGAGGAGCTGGTCTGGGAGTACGACCGGGACGACTGGATGGCGCCGTGGAAGATCTCCGGTCGCAGCGTCGACCTGACCTTCACCCCGTTCCACCTCAAGCGCTCGGTGACCGACCTCAAGGTCTTCTCCTCCCGCACCCACCAGTGCTTCGGCCACTGGGACGGACGGATGCTCGACGACGCGGGGGAGTGGATCCAGGTCGCCGGGCTCGTCGGCTGGGCCGAGGACGTGCACAACCGCTGGTGACTGCGGGGTCCCGGCGAGGTTAGGGTCACACTCCCAACGCTTCGTCGGTCTCGGAGGATCACATGCGCGCGTCCCTGTCTCGTCTCCTGACGGGCGGTCTGGTCGCGGCCGCCCTGGCGGCTCCCGCCACCGCGGTCGCCGCCCCGACCGAGCTGCTGCTCAGCGAGTACGTCGAGGGGTCGAGCAACAACAAGGCGGTGGAGGTCTACAACGGGACCGGCGCGCCGGTCGACCTGGCCGCCCAGGGCTACGCCCTGCGGATGTTCTTCAACGGCTCCGCCACCGCCGGCCTCACCGTGCCGCTGACCGGGACCGTGGCGGCCGGGGACGTCTTCGTGCTCGCCCACGCCTCGGCGTCCCCCGAGATCCTCCAGCAGGCCGATCAGACCAGCGGCGCGGCCTTCTTCAACGGTGACGACGCGCTCGTCCTGGTCAAGGGCGACGCGGTCGTCGACTCCCTCGGCCAGGTGGGGGTCGACCCCGGGACCGAGTGGGGCACGGGCCTGACCTCGACCGCGGACAACACGCTGCGCCGCAAGGCCTCGGTCACCGCCGGCGACCTCGACCCGGGCGACACCTTCGACCCGGGGCTGGAGTGGGACGGCTTCGAGACCAACACCTTCGACGGGCTGGGCAGCCACCTCGGCACCGGACCCGTGGACCCCGAGGACCCGCCGGCCGAGGGCCCGTCCCCGCTCTGCGGCGACGAGGCGACCGCCGTCGGGGCCGTCCAGGGCACGGGTGCCGCCACCCCGGTCTCCGAGCCCGTCGCGCTGGAGGGCGTCGTGGTGGGTGACCACGAGGGCCCGGCCCCGCGGCTGCGTGGCTTCTACCTCCAGGACGAGGGGGACGGCGACTCCGCGACCTCGGACGGGATCTTCGTCTTCAACGGCGGTGCCGACGAGGTCGCCCTGGGCGACCGGGTCCGCGTGGTCGGCACCCCGGCGGAGTTCCAGGACCAGACCCAGGTCTCTGCGACCTCGGTCGAGGTCTGCGGCACCGGGGCGTCCGTGGCGCCCGCCGAGGTGACCTTCCCGGCCACCGCCGCCGAGCTCGAGCGGGTCGAGGGCATGCTCGTCCGGGTGCCCCAGACGATGACCGTCACCGAGCACTTCCAGCTGGGCCGGTTCGGCCAGGTGGTGGTCTCCTCCGGCGGCCGGCTGCTCCAGCCCACCGACGTGCTGGCCCCGGGTCCGGAGGCGCAGGCCCTGCAGGCCGCCAACGACCGGCGCCGGCTGATCATCGACGACTCCACCCAGGCGCAGAACCCCGACCCGGTCGCCTTCGGGCGCGGCGGGCGGCCGCTCACCGCGGAGAACACCCTGCGCGGCGGCGACACGGTGACCGGCGCGGTCGGCGTGATGACGTACACCTGGGGCGGCAACAGCGCCAGCCCGAACGCGTTCCGGCTCCGTCCGCTGGACGCGCTCGGCGGGCAGGCGCGGTTCGAGGCGGCGAACCCGCGGCCGGCGTCCGAGCCGGAGGTCGGCGGGAGCCTGCAGGTCGCCGGGATGAACGTGCTCAACTACTTCAACTCCTTCACCGGGTGCACGCTCGGCGTGGCCGGCGGACCCACCGACTGCCGGGGCGCCGACGACGCGACCGAGCTGGAGCGGCAGGCGGCCAAGACCGTCGCGGCGCTCACCGAGCTGGACGCCGAGGTGGTCGGGCTGGTCGAGATCGAGAACGACGGCTACGGCGCGGACAGCGCGCTGGCCGACCTGGTCCGCCGCCTCGACGAGGTGGACGGTGCGGGGACCTGGGCCTACGTCGACGCCGACGCGGGCACCGGACAGGTCGACGCGCTCGGCACCGACGCGATCAAGGTGGGGCTGCTCTACCAGCCGGCCCAGGTCACCCCGGTCGGCACGACCGCGGCGCTGAACACCGACTCCTTCGTCACCGGCGGCGACTCCGCCGAGCGGAACCGGCCGGCGCTGGCCCAGGCGTTCCGCGAGAACGACGGTGGCGAGGTCTTCACGGTCGTGGTCAACCACCTCAAGAGCAAGGGCAGCGCCTGCGACGTGCCGGACGCCGGCGACGGGCAGGGCAACTGCACCCAGGTCCGGGTCAACGCCGCGACCGAGCTGGCCGAGTGGCTGGCCGGCGACCCGACCGGCACCGGCGACCCCGACACCCTGATCCTGGGCGACCTCAACTCCTACGCCCAGGAGGACCCGGTGCGGGCGCTGCGCGAGGCGGGGTACGCCGACCTGGTCGACGCCCGGGAGGGTGCGGAGGAGTACAGCTACGTCTTCGACGGCCAGTGGGGCTCGCTGGACCACGCCCTGGGCACCGCGAGCCTGGACCGCCAGGTGACGGGAGCGGTCTCCTGGCACGTCAACGCCGACGAGCCGAGCGTCCTGGACTACAACACCGACTTCAAGACCCCGGCCCAGGTCGAGTCGCTCTTCGCCCCGGACGAGTTCCGCAACTCCGACCACGACCCCGTCCTGGTCGGCCTGGACCTGCGCGGCGTGGTCGAGGACGGCAGCGTGCTCGGCGGTGGCTGGATCCCGACCGACGGCGGGCGTGGGGTCTTCGCCCTCGGGGTGACCGCGCGCGACGGCAAGGCTCGCGGCGTGGTCACCTACCTGGGCCGCGGCGGCCTGGTCGCCACCACGTCGGTGACCCGGCTGAGCATCGAGTCCGGCACGGCGCGGCTGGCCGGCGAGGCGCGGGTGGCCGGGGGGAGCGGGCGCTACGAGCTCACCGTGGTCGACGGCGGGCCGCGTGGCGCGGACCGGTTCGGGCTCGTGGCCTGGGACCGGACGGGCCGCCAGGTGCTCGACACCGGGCTGCGACGGGTGACCGGGCAGGTGCGGGTCTCGCCGGGCCGCTGAGATTCGCGTCACATCGCCCGCAGAACACGTGCGCTAAGGGCAGGAGACGACCTAATCTTCTGCCCAGACCCCGCTGGTGACCCGAGACATCAGCGGGGTCTTCCAATTTCAGCACTCGATGGCGCCGAGCCGGGCCAGCCCTTCCAGGTCGCCCGGGCCGAACTCGCCGCGCGAGGCGCCGCGCGGATGCATCAGCTCGCCCTCGTCGTCCACGTGGTCCAGGCCGACCAGGTGGGCCAGCTCGTGGTCGAGGATGGCGGCCGCGTGCGCCCGGCCGGACGGTGAGCCCATCAGCTCCTGGAACGTCTCGGCGTCCAGGGCGACCATCCCCGTCACGTACTCCCGGCGGCCCAGCTGCCGGGAGACCATGGTGCTGCCGCCGATGCCGGCCACCTCGTCCTCGAGCTGGGGCAGCTCCTCGGGCGTGGCCCAGCCGATCAGCACCGGGTCGCCCGCCAGCGAGCGGGCCAGGAAGTTGCGCGAGGTCGTCTCACCGACGTACTCGAAGACCAGGCCGGTGGCCTGCTCGATCCGGGCCACCGAGCCCTGAATCAGCTCCATGTGGTCGTCGGGGGCCTGCTGCGGGTTGACGGCGTACCGCACGGGGCGGCACGGGCTGTAGGAGACCGGCTCGTCGGAGCCGCGCTGGGTGTGCAGGAACTCGTACGTCCCCGACCCCTCGCGCACCGGCAGGGGCGCGCTCAGCCGGTCCTGGCCGAAGCCGAAGAGCCGGCGCAGGTCGTCGTACTCGGCGCCGGGGTGCAGGACGAACACCCCGCCCAGCAGCATCACCACCACCAGCAGGCCGCCGACGAACGCGCCGCGAGGACGCTCGGGGGAGGTCGGGGGTGACACGGGCCAAGCCTGCCCTATGCCAGGTCCACGTAGAGCGCCCGATGGTCCGAGAGGGCCAGCCGGGACGAGCCCCCGGAGAGCACCGCGGCGTCGACGTCGAGGGTGCCGAGGATGTGGTCGAGCTGCTCGGTGGGCTCGTCGACCGGGAAGGTCTTTGCGCTGACCAGGGAGCGCAGCCCGGTCAGCCGCTGCGCCCGCTCCTCGCCCATGTTGAGGTCGCCGAGCAGCATCAGCCGACCCGGGTGGCCCGCGAGCGCCGAGCGCAGGGTGCGCAGCTGGCGGCGCTGCCACCACTCGATGAACGTCAGGTGCGTGTTGGCCACGGTGATCGGGCCGCCGGGGGCGTCGACGGTGGCGACGACCGCGACCCGGGCCTCGTCCCGGACCAGGTCGGGGCGGCGGTTGCCGTCGAAGCGCATCGGCACCCGCACGGGCACCGGGGCCAGGCGCACCGACTCCCAGGAGAGCACCGGGAGCCGGGAGAGCAGGGCCACGCCGTACGCCGCGGCGTCGGGCGCCAGGTCGCCGTCGGCGGCGATCCACACCCCGGGGCTGCCGTGCAGCGCGGCGACGAAGAGGTGCTCGGCCGCGCCCATGGCCTCGGCGGCCAGCGCGGTCAGGTCGGCACCGGCGGAGCGGGGCTGGTTGCGGTCGACCTCCTGGAGGGCCAGGACGTCGGCGTCCAGGCTGGCCACGGCGTCGACGAACCGGTCCAGGTCGACCTGGTCGTCCTCGGGGGAGCGACCGTGGAGGATGTTGAACGTCGCCACGCGCATGCCCTCCTGTTCCCGGTCGCCGGGTGCGGCAATCAATTGCCGCCGGCTGGGTACCGTGGCGCCGTGATGGTGGACGAGGAGCAGAGCAACCTGCGCGAGGCGCTGAAGCGCGTCGCGGTGACCTTGAAGGAGAGCGGGATCCCGTTCGCCCTGGCCGGCGGGTACGCCGTGTGGGCCAGGGGTGGTCCCGAGCCCAGCCACGACGTGGACTTCCTGGTCGCCGAGGCGGACGCGCCCCAGGTCGCGACGTACCTGGCCGAGCACGGGCTGCAGGTCGTCCAGCCGCCCGAGGACTGGCTGTTCAAGGTCTTCACCGACGACGTGATGGTCGACGTCTTCCACCGCGACGCCACCATCCCGGCGGAGCGGGAGACGTTGGCCGACGCGGACGAGATCGAGGTCATCTCGGTCTCCATGCCGGTGCTCTCCGCCACCCGGCTGATGATCCACAAGCTGCACGCGATCGACGAGCGCTACTGCGACTTCGGCAAGCTCCTGCCGGTCGCCCGGGCGCTGCGCGAGCAGGTCGCCTGGGACCAGGTCCGCAAGGAGACCGAGGAGAACGACTTCGCGGCCGCCTTCCTGTTCCTGCTCGAGCGGCTGCGGATCATCGACTGACCGGCGCCGGCTCGGCGCGCACGGGGGAGGAGTGCTCGCTGACGCCGTACCGGGCGTGGATCCGCTTCATCCAGCCCGGCGCCCACCAGTTCCACCGGCCCAGCATGGTCATGGTGGCCGGGACGATGACCATCCGGACGATCGTGGCGTCGATCAGCACGGCCACCGCCAGCGCGAACCCGGTCTGCTTGATCACCAGCATCTGGCCCGCGGCGAAGCCGGCGAAGACGATCACCATGATCGCCGCCGCCGAGGTGATGATCCGGCCCGAGCGCTGCAGGCCGACCCGGACCGCGGTGTCGTCGTCGGCCCCCTGCTCGTGCAGCTCGATCACCCGGGCGAGCAGGAAGACCTCGTAGTCCATCGAGAGCCCGAACCCGAAGGCCAGCACCAGCAACGGGATCACCGACTCGATGCCGCCGGTGGAGTCGAACCCGAGCAGGCCGCCCAGCGCGCCGTCCTGGAAGGCCCAGACCAGGATGCCCAGGCTGGCGCCCAGCGAGACGATGTTGAGCAGCAGCGCCTTGACCGGGATCACCACGCTGCCGGTGAGCAGGAAGAGCAGCAGGAAGGTCGCCCCGGCGATCCACAGCGCGGCCCACGGAGCCCGGTCCATCACCGAGTCGGTGAAGTCCTGCAGGGAGGCGGTCTGGCCCGAGACCCAGGTCGGCACGCCGAGGTCGGCGTCGCGCAGCGTCTCGGCGACCTCGCGCGCCGGGTCGTCCATCGCCGTGCCCTCGATGTGCAGGCCGATCGAGACCAGGCCGGGGCCGTCCGGGTCGGAGCCCGGTGCCGCGACGTCGTCGGGCAGCGGCCCGAGCGTGCGCGGCGGGTCGACCCGGGTCACGCCGGGGACGTCGGCCAGCTGCCGCGCCAGCCCTGCGGCCTGAGCCTCGTCGGCCTGGGCGACCAGGGTGACGCCGGGGGAGGCCAGCGCCGGGTAGTCCTCCTCCAGCTGCTCGGCGAAGACCCGCTGCTCGGCGTCGGCCGGGAGCAGTTCGACCCCCGAGGCGGTGAGTCGTAGGCCCAGCGCCGGCACCGCGAGCAGCAGCAGGACCGCGACGCTGACCACCGTGGTGAGCACCGGCGCGCGCTGCACGACCCGGGCGAGCCGGCTGAAGACCCCCTCCTCGGGGGCGGCCTCGGCGCCACGGCGCCGGACCAGGCGGGAGGCGCCCATCGCGCACAGCGCCGGCACCAGGGTGAGCGCGACGACCAGCGCCACCGCCACCACCGAGACGCCCGCGGCGCCGATCGCGCGCATGATCGGGGCCTCGAAGACCATCAGGCCGGAGAGCGAGATGCCCACGATCAGGGCGGAGAAGAGCACGGTGCGCCCGGCGGTCGCGACCGCGGCCCCCACCGCCTCCTCGACGTCGGTGGTGCTGCTCAGCTCCTCGCGGAACCGGCTGACCAGGAGCAGCCCGTAGTCGATGCACAGCGCCAGGCCCATCACCGTGACGATGTTGACCACGGTGGCGTCGAGGTCCAGCAGGTAGGAGAAGCCGAAGAGGATCGCCAGGGCGCCGGAGATCGACGCGATCGCGCCCACGATCGGCAGGCCGGCGGCGAGGAAGCCGCCGAAGACGAAGACCATCACCAGCAACGACAGCGGCAGCGCGATGCCCTCGCCGCGGGTCAGGTCGGACTTGATCTGGTCGACCACGTCGTCGACCAGTAGGCCGGTCCCGCCGACCGAGAGCTCCGCGTCGTACGGGGCGAGCAGTTCCGCGCCGTCCTCGCGCAGCACCTCGGCAACCTCGTCCTGCACCGGGCCGCCGATCTCGCTCCCCACCTCGACGGTGACCAGGAAGGAGTCCGACCCGTCGGGCGCGGGCACCGGGCCGGTGACCGCGCCGACCCCGTCGACCGCCTCGAGCCGCTCGACGAGCCCGGCGGCGGCGCGAGCGACGGCCGGGTCGGTCGGGTCGGCGCCGTCGACGCGGCCGACCACCTGGAGCGCGCCCTCGTCGGTCGCGGTGACCAGGTCGCGGGCGGTCTGGGCCTGACCCGGCGCGACGATGTCGCCGGTCTCGAGCCGGTCGAAGAGCGAGGAGCCCCCGAGCAGCCCCAGGCTGGTGACGAAGCCGAGGACGACCAGGACCGCCCAGGTGAGGACGTAGCCCTTCCGGTGACGGGCCGAGTGGCGGCCCAGACGCATCAGCAGCGGTTCGGAGGTCACGGGATCCACGGCCCGAGCCTCTCACCCGGAGCAACCGGCGACTCTGGAGGGGACGGAGCGTGGGCGCTACGGTGACTTCACCTGCGAACGGAGACGTGATGGACCCCATGGCCCCGGCCTACGGCTCGGCGACACTGCTGATCATCGCGGCGGTCGCCGTCGCGGTGCTGCTCCTGCTGATCATCGCGCTGCGGATGCACGCCTTCGTGGCGCTGATCCTGGTCAGCTTCCTCACCGCGATCGCGGCCGGTGTCCCGCTGAGCGAGGTGGGACCGGTGGCGGTCGCCGCGTTCGGCTCGACGCTGGGCACCGTCGCGCTGCTGGTCGGGCTGGGAGCGATGATCGGGCGGCTGCTGGAGATCACCGGCGGCGCCCAGGTGCTGGCCGACACCCTGATCAACCGGTTCGGCGAGAAGCGGGCGCCGCTCGCCCTGGGCGTGGCTGCGCTGCTCTTCGGCCTGCCGATCTTCTTCGACGCCGGCCTGGTCGTCTTCCTGCCGATCATCTTCTCCGTGGCCACCCGGTTCGGCGGCTCGGTGCTGCTCTACGCCCTGCCCGCGGCCGGAGGCTTCGCCGCGATGCACGCGATCGTGCCCCCGCACCCCGGCCCGGTCACCGCGGCGACCGAGATCGGCGCCAGCATCGGCCTGACCACGCTGATCGGGGTGCCCGTCGCGGTGGTCGCCTGGTACGTCGGCGTCTACCTGTTCACCCTCGGCTACGCCGGCAAGGTGATGGTGCCGATCGACGACAGCGTGCTGACCGGGCGGTCCGACGGTTCGGAGGAGGAGCGCCAGGCCCAGCCGCCGGCGTTCTGGCACGTGCTCGGGATCCTGCTCCTGCCGCTGGTGCTGATCGGCGCCAACACGGTGCTCAGCACCCTGCGCACCTCCGGCGACATCCCCGCGGAGGGGACCTTCGTGGACGCGGTGATCTTCATCGGGCAGACGCCGGTGGCCCTGCTGATCACCCTGCTCGTCGCCACCTACACGCTCGGCACCCGGGGCCGCTCGCTGGCCCGGGTCGAGTCGATCCTCAACGACGCGCTCGGCCCGATCTGCGCGATCATCCTGATCACCGGCGCGGGCGGGATGTTCGGCGGCGTGCTGCGCTACAGCGGCATCGGCGCCGCCCTCTCGGACTCCCTGGCCGACCTGGGGCTGCCGCTGATCGTCTCGGCGTTCGTCATCGCCACCATCCTCCGGGTGGCGCAGGGCTCGGCCACGGTGGCGCTGACCACCACCGCGGGCCTGATCTCGGCCGCGGTGGTCACCGAGGGGCCGAGCTCGGTCCAGCTGGTCGCCCTGGTGATGGCGATCGCAGCCGGCGCCACCGTGCTCTCCCACGTCAACGACTCCGGGTTCTGGCTGGTGAGCCGGTTCTTCGGGATGGACGTCAAGACCACGCTGCGCACCTGGACGGTGATGGAGACGACCCTGGGGCTCTCGATCTTCGTCCTGGCCTGCGGGCTGTGGGTGGTCGGATGACCTCCGACCCGCCGCTGCACCTGGTCTTCATGGGGGTCTCCGGGTCGGGCAAGAGCACGGCGGCGGTGGCGGTGCGCGACGTGCTCGGCTGGGAGCTCGCCGAGGGCGACGACTTCCACCCCCCGGAGAACATCGCCAAGATGGAGTCCGGCCGTCCGCTCACCGACGACGACCGCTGGGGGTGGCTGGAGTCGCTGGCGGAGTGGACCCGTCGCCACGACGAGGCGGGGACCCCGACGCTGCTCAGCTGCTCGGCGTTGCGCCGGGTCTACCGGGACGTGCTGCGCCGCGGCGGGGAGCGGACCTTCTTCGTGCACATGGTCGGGGACAAGGGGCTGCTCCTGGAGCGGATGGGCGCCCGGGAGCACTTCATGCCGCCGGCGTTGCTGGAGTCGCAGCTCGACACCCTGGAGCCGTTGCAGCCGGACGAGGCGGGCATGGTGGTCGACGTCGTGCACCCACCCGAGCGGATCGCCGCGATGGTGCTGGCCCGGCTGGACCTCAGCGCTCGGGAGTGATCGCCTCGTCCGGGCGACGGGAGAGGTAGCGGTCGACGTAGTCGCGGGCGGTCTCGAAGATGTCGATCTCGTGGCCGGCCCGCTCGGAGAGGTACCACCGGTGCTCGAGGATCTCGTGGAAGACCTCGGCCGGCTCCAGCTTGGCCCGGGCGTCCGCCGGGATCATCGCGGTGATCGGCTCGTAGACCTCGGTGAGCCAGCGGCTGGCGATCAGGTCCCGGTGCTCTCGGCCCAGGTCGTGCTGGGCGGCGTACGCGGTGAGGTCGTTGAGCAGCCGCCGCGCCTGGTTCTCCTCGACGTCGAGCCCGGTCAGTGCCCGCAGCTCGCGGGCGTGGTGGCCCAGCTCGACGACCCGGGGCTGGATGCGTACCTGCTCCCCGTCGTAGTCGGTGACGATGGCCAGCTCGTCGACGTCGAAGCCGAGCTCGTTGAGCCGCTCGATCCGGCGCTCGATGCGCCACAGGTCGTCCGTGGAGAACTCCTCCTCGTGGGTGAGCTCGGCCCACAGTGCCTCGTAGGACTCGCGCAGCAGCTCGATCACCTGGTGCGGGTCCAGCCCGCCGACGGCGCCGCTGGCCTGCAGGTCGAGGAGCTCGACGAAGACGTTCTCGCAGCCCACGGTGATGTCGTGGTCGCGCAGCCGGTCGCTGACCTCGTCGTGCAGCTCGCCGGTCTCGGCGTCGACCAGGTAGGCGGTGAACTCCCCGGCGTTGCGGCGGAAGAGCGCGTTGGAGAGCGAGACGTCGCCCCAGTAGAAGCCGGCCAGGTGGAGCCGGACCAGCAGCACCACCAGGGCGTTGATCAGCGAGGGCACGTTGTCCGCGGTCGCGCCGTGCAGGAACAGGCTGCGGTAGGGCAGGGAGAAGCGCAGGTGCTCGGTGACCAGGGCGGCGGGCAGCTCCTCGCCGTCGGCGCTGACCCGGCCGGAGACCACCCCCTGCGGGACCACCGTGGGCAGCTCGAGGCGGCGCAGGTCCCGCAGCGTGCGGTACTCGCGGAACGCGATCGGCTCCTGGGTCTCCTTGACCGCGAAGATCCGGTCCCGCATCCGGACGATCCGCACCACGTGTCGCGACAGGCCACGGGGGAGCGGGACGACGTACTCGTCGCTCCACTCCTCCAGGGGCAGCTTCCAGGGCAGGCGGACGATCGCAGGGTCCGGTCGGTTGGCCACGATCCGCAGCGGCATCGTGGCAGCGTAACGCAGGTGCTCAGACGGTGTGGATGGTCAGCACCGGGCCGTCGTGTGCCGCGCCCACGGCCGGGTCGACGTCGTCGGTGGCCAGCAGCAGGTCTCCGGCGGGAAGACCGGCGATCGCGGGACCGCCGGCGCGGCGGGCGGTCACCAGCAGGGTCTGGGTCGGGTGCTCGCGCAGGTACGCCACCGCGTCGGTGCCCACGTGGGCCCAGCGCAGGCCGCCGCGGCGCAGGGCGGGGCTCTCCCGGCGTACCCGGGCCAGCGCGGCGTACGTGGCCAGCGTGGCGGTGTCCCACTCCTCGCGCCGGTGCCAGGGCATCGGGCGGCGCGAGTCCTCGCCGAGCACGCCCTCCAGGCCGATCTCGTCGCCGGCGAAGACCATCGGGATGCCCGGCATGGTGAACTGCAGGCCGGCGGCGACCCGGTGCACCTCGGCGGAGCCGACGACGGTGCGGATCCGCGCGCTGTCGTGGGAGCCGAGGATGTTCCAGCCGGCGGCGGTGGCCCGCCAGCCCAGGGACCCCTGCCAGTCGCGCAGCGCGCGGACCAGTGCGTGGCCGTCGCGGCGCGGCACCGGGAGCGGGCGGCCGAAGGCACGGGCCGGGCTCGCCGGGTCGCGCAGCCAGGACCAGACCGGCCAGGAGAAGCCGGAGTAGTTCATCGCCCCGTGCCAGCCGTCCCCGTCCACGTCGCCGGTCGCGTCGTGGTTGTGCTCGCCGATCACCCAGGCGTCGGCGCGCTCGGCGGTCGCGGTGCGGCGTACGGCGCGGGCGACGTCGTGGGCCACGTCGATCGCGCCCAGCCGGCCGGTCATGTTGGCCACGTCGATCCGCCAGCCGTCCAGGTCGAACGGAGGCCGCAGCCACCGGGCGACCACGGAGTCCGGGCCCTCGACCATCCGCGCGCGCAACGCCTCGCTGGTGTGCGCGATCTTGGGCAGGGTCAGGTGCCCCATCCAGGTCTCGTAGCGACCGTCCTCGTCGAAGTGGTAGTAGTCGCGCTCGGGGGCCTCGGGGTCGGCCGCGGCGCGGCGGAACCACTCGTGGGTGTCGCCGGTGTGGTTGGTGGTCAGGTCGCCGAGGATCCGCCAGCCGCGCTCGTGCACCGCGCGGCTCAGCCGGGCGTACGCCTCGTCCCCGCCGAGCAGCGGGTCGACCCGGTCGAAGGTGGAGGCGTTGTAGCGGTGGTTGCTCTCCCCGGGGAAGACCGGGGTGGTGTAGACGATGTCGGCGCCCACCTCGGCGACGTGGTCCAGGTGCTCGGTCACCCCGTCGAGGTCGCCCCCGAAGAGCTGCAGGGGCGTCCGCGGGTCGTGCGGCTCGAAGAGGACCTCGTCGTCCCACTCCGCCGGGACCGCCCAGTCGGGGGTCGGGCGCTGGTCGGCGGCCGCCGAGCGGGCGAACCGGTCCGGGAAGATCTGGTAGACGACGCCGTCGCGAGCCCAGTCGGGTGCCTCCGGGAACGCCGAGACCTTGAAGTCGAAGGCGTCCGGGACGTCGTGGTCGACCAGCCCGGCACCGGTCAGCCACTGCTGCTCCTCGCCGCGCGCCAGCAGGAACCGGTAGTGGGTGACGGGGTTGTGCACCGGGAGCCGGCCGCTCCACCAGCGGGTCTCGACGCCCTCGCGGTGCGGCTCGCCCACCATCAGGTGGTAGACGGGCTCGGCGTCGTACGTCGTGCGCACCCACATCGCGTCGATCGGGTCGCTCGCCGCGGTGCGCACCCGGACGGTGACCAGGTCGCCGCGCTGGGGCGGGGTGTCAGGCCCACGTCCACTGTCGAGGTAGACGCTCGATCCGTCGTGGTGCGGCTGGTCCAGGAGCGTCATGGCGTACATCTTGCGGGGAGCCGGTGACAGGAGTCGAACCCGCGACATTCCGCTTACAAGGCGGATGCTCTGCCAACTGAGCTACACCGGCATGCGCCCGGTCGGTGCCGGGACCCGCACATCCTAGTCAGCGGGTCGCGTTGTCGGTGGTGACCCCTAGCTTCTCAGCATGCCCACGGAGTGCAGAGGCTGCGCAGAGCCCATCGACGGTCGTAAGACGCGCGTCTACTGCAGCAACGCCTGCCAGCGGGACTACGAACGTGTGCTGAGGGTGGCTCTCTGGTTGGAAACCGGCGAGGTCCCCCATGCAGGCTCGGCCCGTGGGCATTACGTCCGACGGCACATCCACCGGGAGCAAGAGGGCGCGTGCGAGCTGTGCGGGTGTCTCGACGAGTGGAACGGGGCGCCCTTGGTGTTCGTCCTCGACCACATCGACGGTGACTCGACGAACAACAGGCGCGAGAACCTTCGCCTGCTGTGCCCCAACTGCGACAGTCAGCTCGACACCTACAAGGCGAGGAACTGGGGCAAGGGCAGGCACTCCCGACGGGAGCGGTATGCCCGCCAGCAGTCTTACTGACCAGCCGACTCTCAGCGGACCTGCCGCACCTCGAACTGCATGCGCGGGTTGGCGAAGACCTCCTGGGACTGGATCAGCTGCAGCTCGCGCTCGCCCGAGTCCAGGGTGTTCTGCAGGAGGTCGAAGACGCTGGAGGTGGTCGCGGCCAGTGCCTCCGCCGGCGAGCCGGTCTCGTGCAGGTGTGCGGTGAAGAGGGCGGCGGTCACGTCGCCGGACCCGTTCGCCTTGAACGGCAGGTGCGGGGTCTGCACGATCCAGGCGCCCTGCGCGGTGACGGCCATCATCTCGATGGTCCCCTCAGGGCGGTCCGGGCGCTCCACGCTGGTGACCAGCACGGTGCTCGGGCCCATCGCCATCGCCTTGTCCGCGGACTCCAGGGTGCTCTCGAGGGTGTCGGGCTCGGTGTGGGTGAGGAAGCCCAGCTCGAACTGGTTGGGGGTGAGGATGTCCGCCTTCGGCACCACCCGCTCCCGGATGATCGGCGGGATGTCGGGGTGCACGAAGCAGCCCGACTTCGCGTTGCCCATCACCGGGTCGCAGGTGTAGGTCGCGGCCGGGTTGGCCGCCTTCACCCGGTCGACCGCGGAGAGGATGACGTCCGCGATCCCCGCGCCGCCCTGGTAGCCCGAGAGCACCGCGTCGACCTGACCGAGGACGCCGCGGTCCTCGATCCCGGTGATCACCGAGGCCACGTCCTCGGGTGCCAGCAGCGGACCACCCCAGGAGCCGTAGCCCGTGTGGTTGGAGAACGTGACCGTGTGCACCGGCCACACCTCGTGCCCGCGGCGCTGCAGCGGGAAGACGGCGGCGGAGTTGCCCACGTGGCCGTAGGCGACGTGGGACTGGATCGAGAGGATCTTCACGGGCGTCAGTCTCGCACTTGTGGGCCTCGCGGCGGACCCCGTGCTCGCGGTTCGTCCCTGTTGGTTTCGCCGGGGCCCCGGCGAAACCAACAGTTCCTGACCGTTGCAACGGTCAGGAACTGCTAGGAGAAGTAGGGAAGTCCCACGGTTTCAGGCCCCCTCGTCGTGCACAGCCGCAGCCCGCTGGCTCTTCTCCCCAATAGCACGGAGGTTCCCAGGCGTTAACCCGCGATCTGGTCACAGAGTTCACCGTGCTCGTTCTCTCTCAGCTCCGTCCCAGCGGCGTGTTCCTGCGTCGTGACGCCCTCGCCCACGGGTACCGCGATCGTGACCTGTCTGCTGCGCTCCGCGGCCAGGTCCTCCAGCGAGTGCGTCACGGCGCGTACGTCGACGCCGGCCGGTGGGCGGACGCCACGCCGGAGGACAGGCATGCGCTTGCCGTGCACGCCGTCCTACTGAGCCATCGACCGGGTTCCGTAGTGCCCAGTCACACCTCGGCCGCTGTCCTGCACGGTCTCTCCCTCTACCGCCCAGACCTGACCCGGGTGCACCTGACAGTGCTTGACGGGGCCGCAGGCAGGCGTGGGCCGGATGTCGTCTACCACCAGGGGGACGTTGGACCCAGCGATCTCGTCACGGCCGAGGTGACTCTGATGGAGCCGGTCCGGACGGCCTTGGAGGCGGCGTCGTTGGCAGACGTGGAGGCTGGGCTGGTCGTCCTCGACGCCTTGCTGCACCGCGGTCTTGCCGACCTCGGCGCCGTGTGGGCGGCGTACAAGCGGATGACACGGTGGCCGGGCACCCTCCGTCTGCAGACCACGGTGCGGCTCGCGAGGCACGGTGCCGAATCCGTCGGCGAGTCTCGTGCGCGGCACCTGTGCTGGTGGGCAGGCGTGCCCGAACCTGTGCTGCAGCACCCAGTGAGGGACCACGACGGTCAGCTGATCGGGCTCAGTGACTTCTGGTGGCCGGACCAGCGCTTGCTGGGCGAGTTCGACGGCGCCGTGAAGTACGGCCGCCTGCTGAGGCCTGGCGAGACGGCGGGGGAAGCGGTATTCCGGGAGAAGCAGCGGGAGGACCGGATGCGCGAGGCCGAACGCGCCTCGATGATCCGTTTCGTCTGGTCGGACCTGTCTCAGCGCGGGGTCACCGCCCGACGCTTGCGACACGCGCTGGGTCTCGATCGGTAGCGGACGTCTCCTCGACCATTCCTGTCACTTCTTGACCGTTGCAACGGTCAAGAAGTGACAGTTTCACCGGGGCCCCGGTGAAACCACGGGCGCCTCAGGCGACCTGGAACGAACGCTTGGAGAGCCCCATCCAGAACCCGTCGACCCGGTGCTCGCGGGGGTCGTCGGCAGCGGCGGCGGCGCCGAGCGTGACGAAGAGGGGGGAGTAGTGCTCCACGGTGGGGTGGGCGTACGGCATCCCCGGGGCCTTGTCGCGGTACGACGCGAGCTCGTCGACGTCGCCGCGGCCCAGCGCCTCGGCGGCCCAGGCGTCGAACTCCCGCGACCAGCCGGGGGCCGGTGCGTCGATCCGGAAGTCGCGCAGGAACGGCAGGCCGTGGGTGAGGAAGCCGGAGCCGATGATCAGCACGCCCTCCTCGCGCAGGGGACGCAGGCGGGTGCCGAGCTGGAGCAGCGTGCCGGGGTCGTGGGTGGGCAGCGACATCTGCACGACCGGGATGTCGGCCTCGGGGTACATGAGCTTCAGCGGGACCCAGGCGCCGTGGTCGAGACCCCGGGAGACGTGCTGGTGCACCGGCTGGGTGTCCGGCATCATCGCCGCGATCCGCGCGGCGAGCGCGGTGGAGTCCGGCGTGTCGTAGCGCATCGAGTAGTACTTCGGCGCGAAGCCGCCGAAGTCGTAGACCAGCTCGGCGCCGCTCGCGGTCAGGCTCACCGGTGCGGACTCCCAGTGGGCGCTGACGATCAGGATCGCCTTCGGCCGGGGCAGGTCCCGGGCCCAGGAGGCGAGCTCGGCCGACCAGACCGGGTCGTCGAGCAGCGGAGGAGCGCCGTGGCCGAGGTAGAGCGCGGGCATGGTGTTCATGCAGGACACAATAGTTTAACTGTCAACTTTATTCCGGGAGGCGCCAGTCGACCGGGGTCCCGCCCTGCTCCTCCAGCAGCCGGTCCACCCGGCTGAACGGGCGCGAGCCGAAGAAGCCCCGGGAGGCCGAGAGCGGTGAGGGGTGGACGGACTCGACCCAGGGGATCGGACCGAGCAGCGGCTTGAGCGTCTGCGCGTCCCGGCCCCAGAGGATGGCGACGCACGGGCCGCCGCGGGCGGCCAGCGCCTTGATCGCGTGCTCGGTGACCGCCTCCCAGCCGCGCCCGCGGTGCGACCCGGATTCGCCGGGACGCACGGTGAGCACCCGGTTCAGCAGCATCACGCCCTGGTCGGCCCACGCGCTCAGGTCGCCGTGCGCGACCGGTGGATGGCCCAGGTCGTCGGCGAGCTCCCGGTAGATGTTGACCAGGCTGCGCGGGATCGGCCGGACGTCGGGGGCGACCGCGAAGCTCAGGCCGATCGGGTGGCCGGGCGTGGGATAGGGGTCCTGGCCCACGACCAGCACCCGGACGTCGGCCAGCGGGCGCTGGAACGCCCGGAAGACGGCGTCACCGTCCGGCAGGTAGGGGCGACCGGCCGCGACCTCGTCCCGCAGGAACCGGCCCAGGGCGGTGATCCGGTCGTCGACCGGCTCCAACGCGCGTCCCCAGTCCTCGGCCACCAGGCCTCGTTCGACCAGCGAGGCGACTCCACGTGCTCCCATGGCGGGACAACCTAGCGGGCGAGTGCGCGTGACTCCCGGGAGCGGTGGCGGCGCCTCGGGTTCGCCCCGATCGGCGGCTCCTCGTGCCCCGACCACTGGTCGAACCACTCGTCGAGCACCCGCCAGGTGGTGCTCCGCGCCTGGCGGCCGCTGAGCATCCCCAGGTGTCCGCCCGGCACCATCTCGAAGCGCACCTCGGGCGCCCCGGTGAGCAGGGGTACGCCGGCGCGGACGGAGGCGATCGGCGCGATGCCGTCCGTCATCCCGCCGAAGAGCAGCACCGGCGCGGTGATCCGGGCGAGGTCGACCACCCGGTCGCCGATCTCCATCGCCCCGTCGACCAGCCCGTTGGCCCGGACGAACCGGTGGTAGAGCTGCCCGAAGGTCCGGCCGGGGTAGGCGGTCATCCGGTCGACGAAGCGGTCCACCGCCTCGAGCTGGGAGAGGAAGTCCCGGTCGTCGAGGTTGACCGCCATCGCCAGCGGCTTGGTCACGAGCTTCTGCACGCTGGTGAGCTGGAAGGCCCACCGCACCAAGGGCTGGGGGGCACCGCCGAAGGTCTGGTAGAGCCGGTTGACCACCCCGCCGCCCTCGGTCAGGTTGAGCAGCGGGCGCACCGGTGCCACGAGCGGCACCTTGCGGACGTCGAACGGGGTGCCCAGGACGCTGAGCGAGGCGATCGGCAGGTCGGGCCGGTCGGCCGCGGCGAGGAGCGCGAAGATGCCGCCCAGGCTCCAGCCGACGACGTGCACGGGGCGGCCGCCGGTGTGCTCGGAGACCCGCCGCACCGCGGCGGGCAGGACCTGCTCGACCCAGTGCTCGAGCCCCAGCGCGCGGTCGCGGAAGGAGACGGCGCCGTACTCCACCAGGTAGGTGGGGCGGCCCTCCTCGACCAGGTGCTCGACCAGCGAGCAGCCCCGGCGCAGGTCGTAGCAGAGCGCGGGTGCGGCGAGCGGGGTGACCAGCAGGACCGGGTCGCCGTGCTCGGTGCCGTGCGGTCGTGGCCGGTAGTGGTAGAGCTCGCGCAGCTCGCCCTCGTCGATCATCGTGCGGGGCATCGGCCGGAGGTCGGCGAGACCGCCGTACAGCACCATGTGGGCGAGGTTGCCGGCCGCGGCGACGACCTGCCCCGGCTTCGGCACGAGATCCATGGGTCGAATGTAGCGGCGGTTCGACAAGGCGTGGCCGCTCGGCTAGACACGGACCATGGGATGGAAGAGGGCGACCGGGCTGGCAGCGACCGCGCTGGGCGGTGTCGCGGCCTACGACCTGACGCAGCGCCGGCACGCGATCCTGCGCAACTTCCCGGTGATCGGTCACTTCCGCTACTGGGCGGAGAAGGTCGGCCCTGAGCTGCGCCAGTACATCGTGACCAGCAACGACGAGGAGCGGCCCTTCAGCCGCGACCAGCGCCGGTGGGTCTACGCCAGCGCCAAGCTGGAGAACAACTACTTCGGCTTCGGCACCGACAACGACGTGGAGCAGGCGGCGGGCTACCCGATCATCAAGCACCGCACCTTCATGGGCGAAGGCGCCCAGACCGCGCCGCACGGCGACGAGGGCGTCTCCCTGCCCTCGGCGAAGGTGCTGGGCGGTCCGCGAGGACGCCGGCACGCCTTCCGGCCGCGCTCGGTGGTCAACATCTCCGGGATGAGCTTCGGCTCGCTGTCCGGGCCGGCGATCGAGGCGCTCAACCGCGGTGCGGCCCGCGCCGGCTGCCTGCAGAACACGGGCGAGGGCGCGCTCTCGCCGCACCACCGGCACGGCGGCGAGATCGTCTTCCAGATCGGTACGTCGTACTTCGGCTGCCGCGACGAGGACGGGAACTTCGACCTCGCCCGGCTCAAGGAGGTCGTCGCCTCCGCGCCGGTCCGGGCGCTGGAGATCAAGCTCTCCCAGGGGGCCAAGCCCGGGCTGGGCGGGATGCTGCCGGGGGAGAAGGTGAGCCGGGAGATCGCCGAGATCCGCGGCATCCCGGTCGGCCAGGACTGCGCCTCGCCGAGCCGGCACACCGTCTTCCACGACGTCGACTCGATGCTCGACTTCGTCGAGCTGCTCGCCGAGGAGACGGGGCTGCCGGTGGGGATCAAGGCGGCGGTGGGCAACCTGGAGTTCTGGGACCAGCTGGTCGACCAGATGGCCGACCGGACGCGAGGGGTCGACTTCGTCAACATCGACGGCGGCGAGGGCGGGACCGGGGCGGCGCCGATGATCTTCGCCGACTCCGTGGCCTACCCCTTCCGGATCGGCTTCAGCGAGGTCTACCGGCGCTTCGCCCAGGCCGGGCTGACCGACGAGGTCACCTTCATCGGCGCCGGCAAGCTCGGCCTGGCGGAGAACGCCCTGGTCGCCTTCGCCCTGGGCGCCGACATGGTCAACGTGGGGCGTGAGGCGATGATGTCGATCGGCTGCATCCAGGCGCAGAAGTGCCACACCGACCACTGCCCGGTGGGTGTGGCCACCCAGAAGGCGCGCTACACCCGCGGGCTGGACGTGGGGCTGAAGCACGAGCGCGCCGCCAACTACATCGTCTCGCTCCGCCGCGACCTGCTGAAGGTGGCCGAGGCGGTCGGCGTACCGCACCCGGCGTTCATCACCCCCGACGACATCGACATCCTCGACGGACAGCGCACCGCGGTCTCGCTCGGCGAGCTCTACGGCTACGAGCCCGGGTGGGCGGCGCTGCCGCCCGAGCTGGCCGGACCGCTGATCGAGGAGATGCGCGCCTGAGGGCTACGGCTTCGCCGGCCGGACCGTCTTGCCGTGGTCGCCGCGGACCTCGGACAGCTCGTCGAGGAACTCCGTGGCCCACTTCTTCACGTCGTGCTCCACGACCGTCTTGCGCATCGCCTTCATCCGCCGGCTCCGCTCCCGGGGCGGGGCCTGGAATGCCTCGAGCAGGGCGGCCTTCATCCCGTTGATGTCGTAGGGGTTGATCAGCCAGGCCTGGCGCAGCTCGTTGGCGGCGCCGGCGAACTCCGAGAGCACCAGCGCCCCGTCGTCGTCGTAGCGGCAGGCGACGTACTCCTTGGCGACCAGGTTCATCCCGTCGCGCAGCGGGGTGACGACCATGATGTCCGCGGCCCGGTAGAGCGCCGCCATCTCCTCCCGGGGGAAGGAGGAGTGCATGTAGGAGATGGCCGGGGACCCGATCCGGCCCAGGTCGCCGTTGAGGCGGCCGACCAGCCGGTCGATCTCGTCGCGCAGGATCCGGTACTGCTCGACCCGCTCTCGCGAGGGCGTGGCGACCTGGACGAAGACGGCGTCGCTGACGTCGATGTGCCCGTCCTCGATCAGCTCGCCGAAGGCGCGCAGCCGGGCGTAGATGCCCTTGGTGTAGTCGAGCCGGTCGATCCCCAGGAAGACCTTGGTGGGGTTGCCCAGGGCCTCGCGGATCTCCGCGGCGCGGCGCTGGACCGGCTCGGAGCGCGCCAGCTCCTCGAAGTCCGCGGCGTCGATGGAGATCGGGAACGCCGCGGCCCGCACGGTGCGCCCGTCGGGCAGGTAGACCAGGTCGCGGTGCGTCTTGTGCCCCACCCGCTGGCGGACCAGGCGGATGAAGTTCTGCGCGCCGCCGGGCAGCTGGAAGCCGATCAGGTCGGCTCCGAGCAGCCCCTCGAGCACCTGGCGGCGCCACGGCAGCTGCTGGAAGAGCTCGGTGGGCGGGAACGGGATGTGCAGGTAGAAGCCGATGCGCAGGTCGGGGCGGAGCGCCCGCAGCATCGACGGGACCAGCTGGAGCTGGTAGTCGTGGACCCAGACGGTGGCGTTCTCCGCGGCCACCTCGGCGGCCTTGTCGGCGAACCGCTGGTTGACCCGGACGTAGGACTCCCACCACTCGCGGTGGAACTCCGGCTTGGCCACCACGTCGTGGTAGAGCGGCCAGAGGGTGGCGTTGGAGAAGCCCTCGTAGAACTCTTCGAGCTCGTCGGCGCTCAGCGAGACCGGCACCAGGTCGAGCCCGTCGGCGACGAACGGCTCGTGCACCTCGTCGGTGCCGCCGGGCCAGCCGATCCAGGCCCCGTCGTTGGCCCGCAGCACGGGTTCGAGGGCACTCACCAGACCGCCGGGGGAGCGGCGCCAGCCCATGCTGCCGTCCGGCATCTCGTAGCGGTCGACGGGCAGCCTGTTGGCGACGATGACGAGGTCTGCGGAGCCGGGTGCGGTCACAGGCCTCACCCTAGGGGACGCGCGGTCGCGACTCGCGCCAAGCGAATGACATCGTTGTGGTTCGTCGCCTAGAGTGGGTCGCGCACGCCTGTTCGACGACCCGCCGCCAGCGACCATCAGGGAGACACACGACATGGACGCAGCGAACGCCCTCCCGGCCCCGGAGCCCGAGGCCGCCCAGGGCCTCAGCGACCGCGACCGAGAGATCCTGGAGTTCGAGCGTCACTGGTGGAAGTACGCCGGCGCCAAGGAGCAGGCGGTCCGCGAGAAGTTCGACATGAGCTCGACCCGCTACTACCAGGTGCTCAACGCGCTGATCGACCGCCAGGAGGCCCTCGAGGCCGACCCGCTGCTGGTCCGTCGGCTGCGACGGCTCCGCTCCCAGCGTCAGCGTCAGCGCTCCGCCCGCCGCCTGGGCTTCGAGGTCTGAGATGAAGCGCGACGAGCGCGGGGTCGCCTACCCGTCCCCGCTGGTCATGCTGAGCGTGATCGCGGTCGCGATGGCCGGCGTCGCCTTCGTGGCGACCAAGGACCAGCCCGAGCAGGAGCGCCGGGTGGAGACGGTGGCCAGCACCCCGACCCCCACGACCGAGGCCGCTCCGGAGCCGGCACCCGCGCCGGAGCCCCCGCCCGAGCCGGAGAAGCCCGCGGTGGAACGCGGGAAGATCTACGTCGAGGTCTACAACAACACCGGCATCAAGGGGCTCGCCGCGAGCACCGCCGAGAAGATCAGCGGCGCCGGCTGGCAGGTCGTGGGCACCGACAACTGGGTCGGCACGATCCCCGCCCCGACGGTCTACTTCCCCCAGCGGCTCAAGGCGGCGGCCGAGCTGCTGGCGCTGGACCTGGGCTTCCAGCGGGTGCAGCCCGCGGTCGCCCCGATGAAGCAGGACCGGTTGACCGTCATTCTGACGGGCTGAGTCACTCCCGCCCGGATCTGAGAGAGTGGAGGGCATGGAGCTCCCCACCCCGCAGGTGGCCGATCAGTACGCCGCACTCGTCGCGTCCGCGGAGACCCTGGTGGTCGGGCTGGACTTCGACGGCACGCTGGCGCCCATCGTCGACGACCCCACCCAGGCCCACATCCACCCCGACGCCCCCGACCTGCTCCTCGAGCTGGCCAAGCGGGTCCGCGGTATCGCCGTGGTCACCGGCCGGCCGGCCCGCCAGGCCCTGGCGCTGGGAGACCTCGACGTGCTCGGCGCCCGCGTGGCCGAGCTGGGCAAGGAGTTCCACGTGCTCGGCCAGTACGGCAACGAGCGCTGGACCTCGACCGAGCGCCGGGTGATCTCCCCGCGCCCGCCGCACGGGCTGGCCTCCTTCGTCCGGGAGGTGCCCACGCTGCTGCGCCGGGCGCAGGCTCCCGACGCCTACGTCGAGCTCAAGGGGCTCGCCGTGGCGCTGCACACTCGCCGGCTGCCCGACCCCCAGGGCTCCTTCAGCCGGATGCTGCCGTTGATCGAGCAGGCCGCCGAGCGGCACGGGCTCAGCGTGGAGCCGGGCCGCCTGGTGGTCGAGGTCCGGGCTCCGGGGATGCACAAGGGCCTGGCGGTGCGCACGCTGGCCGATCGGCTCGAGGCGGGCGCCTTCCTGTTCGCCGGGGACGACCTGGGCGACGTGGAGGCCTTCGACGAGCTGCGGACGATGCGCAAGGAGGGCACGCCGACCCTGATCGTCTGCTCCGACGGGGGAGACGGCCCCGACGTGCTCGCCGAGCTCGCCGACGTGGTGGTCCAGGGTCCGGACGGTGTGATGGACGTGATCCGGGACCTGCTGAGGGACATCGACGGGCATCGCTCCGGCACCTCCTGACCCGCTCTGACCTGCGCACTCTCGACTGGCGGGACGACTGCGATCCACTATGTGGGACGCATGTGCACATCGTGAGACGGCGTCCTACGCTGACACAGCTCATCCAGAGGGACTGAGGGAACGGCCCTACGAAGTCCCGGCAACCGCCGCGTGCCTCCTGACGACTCGTCGTCAGTCGCGGAAACGGTGCTAATTCCGACCCGCAGCGAGGTACGCCGCGGGGCAGATGAGAGAAGGAGATCTTCTATGAGCGCCGTCACGACCGCGATCGCCCCCACCGGGACCGGTGCGACCACCCTCCGCGAAGGAGCCTTCGGTCACGCCACCGGGCTCTCGTGCCGCGAGTGCGGGCACGCCATCGCCCTGGGCCCGCACTACGCCTGTCCGGAGTGCTTCGGGCCCCTGGAGATCGCCTACGACTTCCCGGCCGTCAGCCGCGAGCAGATCGAGGCCGGCCCGGCCAACATCTGGCGCTACAAGGCGCTGCTGCCGGTGCCCGCCGACATCGAGCAGAGCCCCAACATGGAGCCGGGCTTCACCCGGCTGCTCAAGGCCGGCAACCTGGGCCGCGAGCTCGGCATCGACAACCTGTGGGTCAAGGACGACTCGACCAACCCCACCCACTCCTTCAAGGACCGCGTCGTGGCCTGCGCCCTGAGCGCCGCCCGCGAGTTCGGCAGCAAGGTCTTCGCCTGCCCCTCCACCGGCAACCTGGCCAACGCCGTCGCCGCCGCCGGTGCGCGGGCCGGGATCAAGACCGTGGTCTTCATCCCGAGCAACCTGGAGCGGGCCAAGCAGGTCAACTCCGCGGTCTACACCGACTCGCTGGTCGCGGTGGACGGCAACTACGACGACGTCAACAAGCTCGCCTCCGAGATCGCCGGGGAGGAGGACGGCTGGGCGTTCGTCAACGTCAACGTCCGGCCGTACTACGCCGAGGGCTCCAAGACCCTGGGCTACGAGATCGCCGAGCAGCTCGGCTGGCGGCTGCCCGACCAGATCGTCATCCCGGTCGCGTCCGGCTCCCAGCTGACCAAGGTCGACAAGGCCTTCCAGGAGCTGATCAAGCTCGGCCTGGTCGAGGACAAGCCCTACAAGGTCTTCGGCGCCCAGGCCACCGGCTGCTCGCCGGTGAGTGTGGCCTACAAAGCCGGCACCGACGCGATCCGCCCGGTCAAGCCCGACACCATCGCCAAGAGCCTGGCGATCGGCAACCCGGCCGACGGCATCTACGTGCTCGACATCTGCCGGCGGACCGGCGGAGCGGTGGAGGACATCACCGACGAGCAGGTCCGCGAGGGCATCCTGCTGCTGGCCCGGACCGAGGGGATCTTCACCGAGACCGCCGGCGGCACCACGGTCGGCGTGCTCAAGAAGCTGGTCGAGACCGGCCAGCTCGACACCTCGCTGGAGACCGTCGTGATCAACACCGGCATGGGGCTGAAGACCCTCGACGCCGTCGCCGACTCGGTCGGCCCGGCGGCCACGATCGCGCCGTCGTACGCCGCCTTCGCCGCCACCGGCCTCGCCGACTGACCCCTGATCCGAGAGAGTTGAGCCCATGAGCGTCTCCGTCCGCATCCCCACCATCCTGCGCACCTACACCGGGGGCGACTCCGAGGTCACCGCCGAGGGTGCCGACCTGGCCGCCGTGCTCGACGACCTGGACGCGCGGTTCGCCGGCATCAAGGGCCGGATCCTGGACGAGGCGGGCCAGCTGCGCCGGTTCGTCAACGTCTACGTCGACAACGACGACGTGCGCTTCCTCGACCACCTGCAGACCCCCACGCCGGACGGCACGCAGATCTCGGTGATCCCGGCGGTCGCGGGCGGCTGAACCGCCCTGCCAGACTGGCGCGATGGCTGAGCACACCTACGCCCTGGCGCTGCGCTGGACGGGGAACCGGGGGGCCGGGACCTCGGGCTACCGGGACTACTCGCGCGACGTCAGCGCCGTCGCCTCCGGGAAGCCGGAGCTGCTGCTCTCGGCGGACAGGCCGTTCCGGGGTGACCCGGCTCGTTGGAACCCGGAGGAGCTGCTGGTCGCCTCACTCAGCGAGTGCCACCTGCTCTCGTTCCTGCACGTGGCGGTGACGCACGGCGTGACGGTGACGGCGTACGAGGACGAGCCGGTCGGCACGATGGAGCAGCGCGGGATCGGCGGGCGGTTCACCCGGGTGCTGCTGCGTCCGACGGTGACGATCGCCAACGCCGCGCACGTCGATCTGGTGCCGCAGCTGCACCGCGAGGCGCACGATGCCTGCTTCATCGCCAGCTCGGTGGCGTTCCCGGTCGAGCACGAGGCGACCACGCTGGTCGCCGGCTAACGCTGCGGCGGCAGCAGTCCCACGACCGCGGCGTTGCCGCGGCCGTCGATCTTCACCTCGGCGAGTGTGCCGTCCTCGCGAAGCGTTTCCTCGATCCGCCTGGCCTCGTCCTGCGACACGAACCAGCTCTCGATGCCGCACCGGATCTCCCAACGCTCGTCGCGGCAGGCCAGGTAGGCGCCGTCCTCGGGGCGGGAACGAGTCCAGCCGGAGGAGACCATCAGGCCGTCCTCCTCGACGAGCCGGACGTAGATGGTCCTGCCCTCGCCCTCGCCGCGGTCCGCCTCGTCGGGCCACAGGTCGGGGTAGTCGAGGACGACGTACGCCCCGCGGAACGGGTCGATCGGGTCCACGGGCGCCACCCGCATCAGGTAGGTGTCCCCGGTCAGCCGGGCGGAGAGCTGAGGCGCGACGGCGACGCCGGTGAGGGCGAGCTGGACGGCGGCGACGCCTGCCGCCACGGCGTACCTGTTCATCGGTCGGACTCCTGCTCGAGGGTGGCGGCCAGGTGGCGACGGGCCCGGTCGAACCCGACGCCGGCGGCGAGGAGGATCGCGCCGAGGAGCAGGAAGAGCCAGGCTCCCTGCACGATCGGGGCGAAGACGGCGAAGCTCTGCACGACCGTGAACAGGACGAGTCCCAGGGTCGCGGTGACGCTGAGCAGCGGCGCGTCCCGCAGGGTGCCGACCGCGGCGACCCCCACGGACAGAGCGACGTAGGCGGTGACCGCTACCAGCGCATGTGCCAGATCATCCAGGCCCACGGAACGGGAGTCGGCGCCGGCCGGCCAGGCCGCCAGCACGACCCCGACGGTCAGCGCGAGCGACCCGCCCAGCACCTCCCAGCGTGCCGCGACGGGGCCGACCAGGCAGGTCGCCGCGGCGAGGACCCCCGCGGCAGTGACCAGAGCAAGAGTCCAGCCGAATGAGGGGAGACCACCGTCGACGCCGACCGGGAGCCCGGCCACGAACAGGCCGCCCAGGGCGAGGCCGGCGCCGACATGGCGCCACGGGCCGGAGAAGGCCGGCAGCCACCGCTCGTGCAGCCCCGCCATGCCGAGTGCCGCGACCGCCGAGGCCGTGAGCGCCAGGACGGTGCCGGTCAAGGTCGGGTTCTGCTCGACGGCCTCCCACAGCACCCACCCGATGAAACCGGCGATTGCGACCAGCAGCGGGCCGCGGGCAGCGGTGACGTAGGCCTGGACCAGCGCGCCGAGACCCCACAGACCGACGAGTCCCGGCTCGTACGCCGGCACCTGCAGGCTCTGCGCGGCCTGGAAGATGACCGCCCCGACGCCGAACGCCGCCAGCGTGCGGACGGCGCCGACCACGACGGCCGACGTACGACGCGAGTCGAGCACCTCGGCGCCGACCAGGCAGGTCAGCCAGAGGACGACGACCGCCAGGAACCGGGTGAGAGGGGAGAGCTCGTCCAGGTTGGCGGCGACCAACCAGATCAGGCCGATGCCGAGGAACCCCGTTCCGACGGCGAGCAGCAGGCGGCCCAGCGAGAACCGCCGCGACTCGAGGTAGCGCGCGAGGACCGCCTCGGCGGTGGCCGGGTCGATCAGGCCCTCTGCCCGCCAGTCGTCGACCTGGTCCCGGAGCCAGGCCAGCTGGCCCGGCGTCGCAGGAACGGCGTACGACGCCGGCTCGCGGCGTGCGGTGGTGGGGTCCATGGGCACATCGTGGTGTCGGCGCGGCGGCGGCGCCATGAGTCGGTGTACTCATCCGCCCGGCGGGCTAGACGTGTCGTGGCCCACTAGGGTGGCGGCGTGCCGGACGAACCCTCGACGCAGCCCCCGCTGAAGGGGCGCAGCCTCACCGAGCTCGCCCAGCACTTCGGCACCGACAAGTGGGGCGTGCACCGTTACACCCCGCACTACCAGCGGTTCCTCGAGCACCTGCGCGACGAGGAGTTCACCCTGCTGGAGATCGGGGTCGGCGGCTACGCCCGCAACCGGCAGGGCGGCGCGTCGCTGAAGGCGTGGAAGTGGTTCTTCCCGAAGGCGAACATCGTCGGCCTGGACATCGAGGACAAGTCGTTCGTCGACCGCAACCGGATCACCACGTACCGCGGCGACCAGACCGACGAGGCGGTGCTGCGGCGGATCCTCGACGAACAGGGCGTCCCGCGCGTGGTGATCGACGACGGCTCGCACGTGCCCGCGCACATCCGGCGGACCTTCGAGATCCTCTTCCCGCTGCTGCCCGACGGCGGTATCTACGCGATCGAGGACACCCAGACCTCCTACTGGCCCGAGTGGGGCGGGGCCGAGGACCGGCATGCCCGCGGCACCACGATGGACCTGGTCAAGGACCTCGTCGACGGCCTCAACCACGAGGAGTACGTCGTACCGCACGAGCCGTCGTACGCCGACCGCTGGGTGAAGGCGGTGCACTGCTTCCACAACCTGGTGATCATCGAGAAGGGCGACAACCTCGAGGGCACCAACAAGTGGACGGTGCTGAGCGAGCGCTACCCCGATGGTCAGCCGAAGGGACAGCGGGACTAGACCGTTCGGGCCATTTTTGCCTGAATCTGTGTCCGGGCTCTGAGCGCGTTCGTACAGTCGTGCCGCTGTGCCCTACCCGGTGGTACCTCCACCGGGCCGCGGCCGGCGCGACTGCTTGAGGAGACCCATGTCGATACGTCGTAGGCGCCGCGGGGAGCGGGGGGCGGCCGCCGTCGAGTTCGCGCTGATCATGCCGATCCTGTTCATGCTGGTCTTCGGCATCGTGGACTTCGGTTACGCGATCAACCGGCACTCCGTCATCAACAACGCCACGCGAGACGCTGCGCGCGAGGCCAGCCTCGGGGGGGGCAAGGCCGACATCATCGCCGTTGCCCAGCAGAGTCTCGACGGGGTCGCGGGGGCGGTGGTCCAGGTGACGTGCATCAAGCCGACCAAGGCGGCGTGCGGCAGCAACTACGACGCCGATGCGGTCTCCAACGGTTGGGCGGTCGTGACCGTCAAGTACAACCACAAGATGATCACGCCGGTCAGCATCTTCTTCGGCGACTCCATCAGTCTCGATCGCACCGCGCAGATGAGGATCGAATGACCATGAACCGTTTTGTGAGGCTGTCTCGAATGTCCGAAGGTAGCCGTCGGGGCGACGATCGTGGCGCCGTCGCGATCATCATGGCGGTGGTCGTCGTGGTGCTCTTCGCTGCAGCGGCCATCGGCGTGGACATCGCCAGTCAGGTCGCCGCCAAGCAGCGTCTGCACGACACCATCGACATGGCTGCCCACGAGGCGTCGTTCAGTCTCACGACCAGCGGGTCCGCCGCCCTCGCCGCCGCGGTGGCGACTGCCAAGGCTGCGGATCCCGACTCGAGCCCGGAGGGCAAGCTCTACTGCGTGGTGGCCTCCAACACCAAGGTGAACCCGCTCGCTCCGGACTGGACGCAGATCCCCGCCACGTGCAAGCCGGGCGCAAAGACTCCCTACAACACCACCAACTACCCCCGGAAGACCCCCACCAAGGACGGGTTCACCTGCAACGAGGCCATCTGCGCGATCCCGTGCGATCCAGTCGTCGGTTCGTGCAACACGATCTCGGTGTGGGACAGCAAGACCGTGAAGTACGGCTTCGCCCCCGTGATCGGCTTCGACGAGGGCAACACGGGGGTCGTGGTCTCCACGGCGTGCGCCGGCTCCTGCGGCACCTCCACACCCAACCCGATGGACGTGGTGATCATGGCGGACCGCACTGGCTCGATGAGCGAGACCAACCGCAAGGCCATGGTCACCGGGATCGAGGGCGCCTTGAAGACGATGAACCCGCTGATGCACTACGTCGCCCTCGGGGCGCTGCACAAGTCCAAGGGGACCAGCGCCACCTGCCGGACGGATCCGCAGGACTACTCGAAGCCATCGAAGAAGAGCGGGGAGACCACCACCGCCTACAACAACCGGGTGGCCGCCGACCTCCAGGTCCAGGTGAAGGGGGGCAGTTGGGTCGCGGTCCCGTTCAGCAACAACTACCTGACCGGCGCGACCACCCCGACGCTCAACTACAGCAGTGAGCTCGTCGCCGGGGTCGGGTGCATCCGGAACGAGGCGTCCTCAGGCTCGTACAAGACGCACCCGGCGAGCGCGCTCAAGGGCGCGGCGCGCTACCTCCTCGGGTGGGACATCAACAACCTGGGATCCCTGCCTGCCGACCGTCCTGGGACTGTTCGCAAGGCGATCATCTTCGAGACCGACGGCATGCCTCAGGAGGTGCTCGACGAGCACAGCACCGGACTCAGCCTGAACACCCCCGGCGACATGGGGGTCGGGGGAGAAGAATCCAGCCAGGTGAGTCAGGCCTGCAAGAACTTCAACGACATCGCCACGCAGACCAAGGACGAGGGAGTCATCATCATCACGGTCGGCTTCGGGTCTGCCAACACGGCCAACTGCGGCAACAGCAAGAGCACGCCGAAGGTCCGTAACGCGCTGGCTGCCGCTGCGTCGCCACACCCAGGCACGGGCGAGGCGTCCAAGGCGGAGAGCGACTGCAGCACCACGAAGGAGAAGACCGACGAGAACGGCGACGGCGACTTCTACTTCTGCGCCTCCAACGGGTCCGAGCTCGGCCCGATCTTCCAGACCGCACTGGGATCGCTCTCGGGTGGCGTCAAGCTGATCCGGTTGCCGCGTTAGCTCCGCGACCCGCAACGCCCCGACCGCTCGAGCGCGGTCGGGGCGTTTGCACTCCCACCACCCGAGTGCTAAACATGGAGTTGGCACTCTCAGCATGAGAGTGACAGAAGCGGACTGGTGACGTTGAGGTCCGAAGCGCCGGCGGGAAGGGTTCGCCGGGCAGCCGGATCGTCCGTCGCGGGCAACCCATCAGGGCCGCACCCCCAAACTCCCGAAAAGGAATCACAGGAGTTATGCCGAAGCTGATTGCTTTCAACGAGGAGGCCCGTCGTGGTCTCGAGCGTGGCATGAACACGCTCGCCGACGCGGTCAAGGTGACGCTGGGCCCCAAGGGTCGCAACGTCGTCCTCGAGAAGAAGTGGGGCGCGCCCACCATCACGAACGATGGTGTGTCGATCGCCAAGGAGATCGAGCTCGAGGACCCGTACGAGAAGATCGGTGCCGAGCTCGTCAAGGAAGTTGCCAAGAAGACCGACGACGTCGCCGGTGACGGTACGACGACGGCGACCGTGCTCGCCCAGGCGATGGTCCGCGAGGGCCTGCGCAACGTGGCTGCGGGCGCGAACCCGATGGGTCTCAAGCGCGGCATCGAGGCGGCCGTCGAGGCTGTCTCCACCGAGCTCCTGAGCATGGCCAAGGACGTCGAGACCAAGGAGCAGATCGCGTCCACCGCGACCATCTCCGCCGGTGGCGACACCACGGTCGGCGACGCCATCGCCGAGGCGATGGACAAGGTCGGCAAGGAAGGCGTCATCACCGTCGAGGAGTCGAACACCTTCGGCATCGACCTCGAGCTGACCGAGGGCATGCGGTTCGACAAGGGCTACATCTCGGCCTACTTCGTCACCGACCCCGAGCGCATGGAGACGGTCCTCGAGGACCCCTACATCCTCATCGCGAACTCCAAGATCTCGTCGGTCAAGGACCTGCTCCCGCTGCTGGAGAAGGTCATGCAGTCCGGCAAGCCGCTGGTCATCATCGCCGAGGACGTCGACGGCGAGGCGCTGTCGACCCTGGTCGTGAACAAGATCAAGGGCACCTTCAAGTCCGTCGCCGTCAAGGCTCCGGGCTTCGGCGACCGCCGCAAGGCCATGCTGCAGGACATCGCGATCCTGACCGGCGGCCAGGTCATCTCCGAGGAGGTCGGCCTCAAGCTGGACACCGCGGGCATCGAGCTGCTCGGCCAGGCCCGCAAGGTCGTCATCACCAAGGACGAGACCACCATCGTCGAGGGCTCGGGCGACAGTGGCCAGATCGAGGGCCGGGTCAACCAGATCCGCGCCGAGATCGAGAAGTCGGACTCCGACTACGACCGCGAGAAGCTGCAGGAGCGCCTGGCCAAGCTGGCCGGCGGCGTTGCGGTGATCAAGGTCGGCGCGGCCACCGAGGTCGAGCTCAAGGAGCGCAAGCACCGCATCGAGGACGCCGTTCGCAACGCGAAGGCTGCCGTCGAGGAGGGCATCGTCGCCGGTGGTGGCGTTGCCCTGGTGCAGGCCGCCAAGAACGTCTTCGAGAAGCTGGACCTCTCGGGCGACGAGGCGACCGGTGCCGAGATCGTCCGCAAGGCGACCGAGGCCCCGCTCAAGCAGATCGCGATCAACGCCGGTCTCGAGGGTGGCGTCATCGCGGAGAAGGTGCGCAACCTGGAGTCGGGCCACGGCCTCAACGCGGCCACCGGCGAGTACGTCGACATGATCGCCGAGGGCATCATCGACCCGGCGAAGGTCACGCGCTCCGCCCTGCAGAACGCCGCCTCCATCGCGGCGCTGTTCCTGACCACCGAGGCCGTCGTGGCCGACAAGCCGGAGAAGGCGGCGCCCATGGGCGGCGACCCGACCGGTGGCATGGGTGGCATGGACTTCTGATCCTCGGATCAGACACGCACCATCGGCAGGGCCCTCGCTTCGGCGGGGGCCCTGCTCCCATGTCGGGGCGACCATGTCCGGCGCGCTTGTGACACTTGATGCGCCTGATGGGTGGCGTGTGTCACAGATCCGGGGCATGCTGCCTCCATGGGAGCGCAGAGGCCGGACCACGTCGCGATTGTCGGAGCTGGGATGGTCGGTCTCGCGACCGCCTGGTTCCTCCAGGAGCAGGGCGTCCGGGTCACGGTGCTCGACCGCACCGGCGTGGCCGCGGGCTCCTCGTGGGGGAACGCCGGCTGGCTGACGCCGGGGCTGGCGACGCCGCTGCCGGAGCCGGCCGTGCTCAAGTACGGCATCCGGGCGGTGGTCAGCCCCAAGTCGCCGGTCTACGTGCCGATCACCACCGACCGCCGGCTGCTCTCCTTCCTGGTCCGCTTCGCCCGCAACTCCACGATGGAGCGCTGGCGGGAGGCGATGCGTGCGCTGGTGCCCATCAACTCCCTGGCGCTCGACGGCTTCGACCGGCTCCGCGACGGCGGGGTGGCGGCGCCCACGCCCGAGGCCAAGCCGTTCCTGGCGGCGTACCGGACGCCGGCCGAGCGGGCCGTGCTGCTCGAGGAGATCGAGCACATCCGCGCCAGCGGGCAGGAGCTGGACTACGAGGTCCTCAGCGGCGACGAGGCGCGGAGCCTGGAGCCCGCGCTCTCCCCGGCCATCGGCGCCGCGATCCGGCTCGACGGCCAGCGCTACCTGACGCCCAGCACGTACGTCGCCTCGCTCGCCGAGGAGGTACGACGCCGGGGCGCCCGGATCGTCAGCGGGGTCCAGGTCGACGCCCTCAAGCAGCGCGGCGACCAGGTGCAGGTGGCCGGCGAGTCCTACGACGCCGTGGTGATCGCCTCGGGCGCCTGGCTCAACCAGCTCGCCCGGCCGTTCGGGGTGACGCTGCCCGTGCAGGCGGGCCGCGGCTACTCCTTCACCGTGCCGATCGACCCGGTCCCGGCCGGGCCGGTCTACTTCCCGTCGCAGCGGGTCGCCTGCACGCCGGACGGCGACCGGCTGCGGATCGCCGGGATGATGGAGTTCCGGCCCGCCGACGCCGGCCTGGACACCCGGCGGATCGAGGCGATCGTGGACGCCGCCCGACCGCTGCTGCGCGGCGCCGAGCTCGGCGCCCGGCGCGACGAGTGGGTCGGCGCCCGGCCCTGCACCCCCGACGGGCTGCCGCTGGTCGGGGCCACCCGGTCCGACCGGGTCTTCGTCGCCGGCGGACACGGCATGTGGGGGATCACCCTGGGGCCGACCACGGGGAGGCTGCTGGCCGAGCGGATCGTCACCGGCCGGCTGCCCGCTCCGCTCCAGCCGTTCGACCCGCTGCGCTGATCCCGACCCGGGCTACCGTGGGCGAGGTGCGACGGATCCTGCCCCTGCTGATCGGCCTGCTGGTGCTGGCCAGCTGCACTGAGGAGGCGGAGAAGGCCGCGCGCACGCCGGACGCGGCGGAGTCGGTGACGCCGTCGCCGACGCAGGCTCCCGAGGACGAGACTCCGCAGCCTCGGTCGCCGTGGTCCCTGCCCTCCCTGATGGACGACGAGCTCACCAGCGAGCGGCCGAGACGGCTACGCGTCTCGGTCGACGACCCGGCGTACACCGAGTACGAGGTGCGCTACCGCAGTGGCGACCTGCGGGTCTCCGGGGTGCTGCTGATCCCGACGGGGAAGGGGCCCTTCCCCGGGGTGGTGCTCAACCACGGCTACATCGAGCCGTCGGTCTACGCCACCGGCCAGGGGCTGAGCCGGGAGCAGGACTACCTGGCCCGTCAGGGCTTCGCGGTGCTGCACACCGACTACCGCGGCCACGCCTCCTCCGACCCCGCCGGCGACCTGGACCGGGAGACCCGGCTGGGCTACACCCGCGACGCGATCAACGCCGTGCACGCCTTGGCCGCCGAGCCGAAGGTCGACGGCGAGCGGATGGCGATGCTGGGCCGCTCGATGGGGGGCGGGGTGACGATGAACGCGCTGGTCGCCCAACCCGGCCTGGTCGACGCCGCGGTGCTCTACGCCTCGGTCAGCTCGGACTACCTGGACAACCTGCGACGGTGGACGGTGCCCGAGCGGCCCGAGGCCGCGCAGCGGCTCTTCGACCGGTTCGGCACGCCGCAGGAGGCACCCGGCTTCTACGACGCCCTCTCGGCCCGCAGCTACTTCGACCGGATCGACGTCCCGGTGCTCTCCCACCACGGCACCCTCGACGACTCCTGTCCGCTGCCGTGGGCCCGGACCACCCACCGGCTGATGCGGCGGGCCGGGGTCCGCAGCACCCTCGAGGTGTACGACGGGGAGCAGCATGCGTTCGGGCCGCAGTGGACCGACTCGATGGAGACCACCGTGGCGTTCCTCCGGCGGCACCTGAGGAGGTGACCGGGGCCCGGGTACAACGGCCCTTCCCTGCCTCCCGGCGGGAGGGGACGTTGGAGGCACCGATGCCCATCACGTCGGGGGAGGGCTTCCCATGGCCGACAGGAGCGCCACGGATCCGGAGGTGTCCGGCCGGGCCTGGCTGATGCTGGCGCTGGCCACGATCGGGTTCGCGGTCAACTTCTGGGCGTGGGCGCTGCTCAGCCCGTTGGGCCCGAAGTTCCGCGACTCGGGCTCGCTGGGCGACCTGACGGAGTCCGACGTGGCCCTGATGGTGGCGGTACCGGTGATCGTCGGCTCCTTGGGCCGGATCGTCGTGGGCGCGCTGACCGACCGCTTCGGCGGCCGGGTGATGTTCCCGCTGGTCTCCGCCGTGACCATCGTCCCGATCCTCTTCATCGCCTACGTCGCCATGGACTCCTACGTCCTGCTGCTGGTCGGGGGCTTCTTCCTCGGGATCGCCGGCACCGCGTTCGCGGTCGGCGTGCCGTTCGTCAACGCCTGGTTCCCGCCCGAGCGTCGAGGTCTGGCGGTGGGCATCTTCGGCGCGGGCATGGGCGGGACGGCGATCAGTGCGCTGACCACGGTGCAGCTCTACGACGAGCTGGGGGAGAAGGCGCCGTTCCTGATCACCGCCGCGGTGCTCGCCGTCTACGCCGTCGTCGCCTGGCTGCTGATGCGCGACGCCCCGGGCCGGACGGTGCCGACCACGAGCCTGATGACGCGGCTGGTGGCCAACTCCAAGCTTCCCGTCACCTGGCAGACCTGCATCCTCTACGCGGTCTCGTTCGGCGGGTACGTCGCCTTCTCGGTCTACCTGCCGGCGTACCTGAAGAACGCCCACGGGCTCACCGCGGCGGACGCCTCCAACCGGATGGCCGGCTTCGTGGTGGTCGCGGTGGTGATGCGGCCCGTGGGCGGCTGGCTCAGCGACCGGTTCGGCTCGATCCCGGTGCTCGCCGGGGGGTTCGCCGTGGTCATGGTCTGCGCGGCCATCGCCGCCGGCAACCCGCCCCTGGAGAGCGTCGGCACGATCGTCTTCCTCGCGATGGCAGCGGCACTGGGGTCCGGGAGCGGTGCCACCTTCGCGCTGATCGCCCAGGTCACCGAGCCCGCGCGGGTGGGCGGGGTCACCGGGCTGGTCGGCGCGGCCGGCGGGCTGGGCGGGTTCGTGCCGCCGCTGATCATGGGCTACGTCTACGGCCACACCGACTCCTACGCCATCGGCCTGTGGCTCCTGGCCGTGACCGCGGCGCTGACGCTCGCGCTGACCCTGACCGTGGTCCGCCGCACCGCGGCGGGCTCCGCCGACGCACCGGCGACCGAGAGGCAGACGACGTGACCACCGAACGACAGGCACCGCGACAGGCACCGGGGCTCGACGGTCCCCTGACCGAGGCGCTGGTCTCCAGCCGGCGCTTCTTCACCAAGGCCGAGGTCAGCGAGGACCTGCGCTCGATGGAGCGGAAGGGCGGCCGCGGGGCCGACGCCTTCTACCGGGACCGCTGGAGCCACGACAAGGTGGTGCGCTCCACCCACGGGGTCAACTGCACCGGGTCGTGCTCGTGGAAGGTCTACGTCAAGGACGGGATCATCACCTGGGAGACGCAGCAGACCGACTACCCGAGCGCGGGCGCCGACCGTCCGGAGTACGAGCCCCGCGGCTGCCCGCGCGGCGCGGCGTTCTCCTGGTACACCTACAGCCCGACCCGCGTCCGGTACCCCTACGTGCGGGGCGTGCTGCTGGAGATGTTCCGCGCCGCGAGGGCCGAGACCGGGGACCCGGTGCTGGCGTGGGCCTCGATCGTCGAGGACCCCGAGCGCGCCCGGCGCTACAAGTCCGCCCGCGGCAAGGGCGGACTGGTCCGCGCCACCTGGGAGGAGGCGGCCGAGATCATCGCCGCCGCGCACGTCCACACGGTCAAGCGCTGGGGGCCGGACCGGATCGCGGGGTTCTCGCCGATCCCGGCGATGTCGCCCGTCTCGTACGCCTCCGGCGCCCGGTTCCTCGAGCTGATCGGCGCGCCGATGCTCTCCTTCTACGACTGGTACGCCGACCTGCCCAACGCCTCGCCCCAGATGTTCGGCGACCAGACCGACGTCCCGGAGTCCGGCGACTGGTGGGACGCCGGCTACCTGTTCATGTGGGGCAGCAACCTCCCGGTCACCCGGACCCCGGACGCGCACTGGATGGTCGAGGCCCGCTACCGGGGGCAGAAGGTCGTGGCCGTCGCCCCGGACTACGCCGACAACGTGAAGTTCGCCGACGAGTGGGTGAACCCGGCACCCGGCACCGACGGGGCCCTGGCCATGGCACTGGGCCACGTGCTGCTCAAGGAGTACTTCGTGGACCAGCAGGTCCCGTTCTTCGCCGACTACGACAAGCGCTACACCGACCTGCCGTTCCTGGTCACGTTGGAGCCGGGCGGAGTCGAGGGCATGTGGCGGCCGGGCAAGTACCTGGTCGCCGGTGACATCGACCACCCCGAGGGCGGGTCGGAGCACGCCATGTGGAAGCCCGCGGTGATCGACGCGGGCACCGGGGAGGTGCGGATCCCGCGGGGCTCGGTGGGACATCGCTACGGGGACGAGGGCCAGGGCCAGTGGAACCTGGACCTCGGCGACATCGACCCCGCCCTGACCATGTACGACGGCAGCCGGGAGAGCGTCGAGGTCGAGCTGGCGCGCTTCGACTCCGCGGACGGCAAGGCGTCCTACCAGCGCCGCGGCGTCCCGGTGGCCCGGGTGGGCGAACGGCTGGTCACCACCGTCTTCGACCTGCTGCTGGCCCAGTACGGCGTGGCCCGCGACGGACTGCCCGGCGAGTGGCCCACCGGGTACGACGACCCGTCGGTGCCGGCGACCCCCGCGTGGGCCGAGGAGCTCACCTCGGTGCCCGCCGCCCAGGTCACCCGGCTGGCCCGGGAGTGGGCGCAGAACGCGATCGACACCCGGGGCCGCGGGATGATCATCATGGGCGCCGGCGTCAACCACTGGTTCCACGCGGACCAGATCTACCGGGCGATGCTGATGCTCACCACGATCACCGGCTGCCAGGGACGCAACGGCGGCGGCTGGGCGCACTACGTCGGCCAGGAGAAGGTCCGCCCCCTCACGGGGTTCCAGCACGTGGCCTTCGCGCTGGACTGGCACCGCCCGCCGCGTCACATGAACCAGACCGCCTACTGGTACGTGAACAGCTCGCAGTACCGGTACGACACCTTCGACGCCGACGACCTCGACGCCGGGACCGGAGCGTTCGCCGGCCGCGGGCTGATGGACCTGCTCGCCCAGTCGGTGCGGCTCGGCTGGACGCCCAGCTACCCGACGTTCGACCGCAGCAGCCTGGTGCTGGCCGACGAGGCGGCGCAGGCGGGGCTCGAGCCTGCCGACTACATCGTGCGCGAGCTGCGCGAGGGCCGGATGCGCTTCGCGGTCGAGGACCCCGAGCACGAGGCCAACCATCCCCGGATCCTGAGCCTGTGGCGGGCCAACCTGCTCGGCTCCTCGGCCAAGGGCAACGAGTACATGCTGCGGCACCTGCTGGGCACCGACAGCGCCGCGACCGCGCGGGAGGCGTCGCCTGAGCAACGCCCGCGCGACGTCGTGTGGCCCGAGACGGCGCGCGAGGGCAAGCTCGACCTGCTGATGACCATCGACTTCCGGATGACCAGCTCGACGATGCTCTCCGACGTCGTCCTCCCCGCCGCCACCTGGTACGAGAAGCACGACCTCAACACCACCGACATGCACCCGTTCGTGCACTCGTTCAACCCGGCCATCTCCCCGCCCTGGCAGACCAGGACGGACTGGGACGCCTGGAAGGCGATCGCCGCGCGGTTCTCCGAGCTGGCCGTGGACCACCTGGGCACCCGCACCGACGTCGTGGCGAAGCCGTTGTGGCACGACACCCCGGAAGCGTTGTCCACCGTGCACGGGGTGGTGCGGGACTGGCGGACCGGAGAGACCGAACCCGTCCCGGGACGGACCATGCCGGTGCTCGCTGTCACCGAGCGCGACTACCCGGCCACCTTCGAGAAGATGACCTCTCTGGGCCCGCTGCTGGAGAGCAAGGGGATGGCCACCAAGGGAGTGGCCTACGAGGCGGAGCGGGAGGTCGAGATCCTCCGCCGGCGCAACGGAGTGGTCCGGACCGGGGCCGGGGCCGGCCAGCCCCGGCTGGAGACCGACGTCCAGATGGCCGACGCCATCCTGCACCTGTCCGGCACCACGAACGGGCACCTGGCCACCCGCGGGTTCCGGTTCCTGGAGCAGCGCACCGGGAAGCCGCTGGCCGACCTCGCGGCCGAGCACGAGGGCAAGCAGGTCACCTTCGCCGACACCCAGGCCCAACCGGTGTCGGTGATCACCTCGCCGGAGTGGTCCGGGTCGGAGAGCGGCGGGCGGCGCTACAGCCCGTTCACGACCAACATCGAGCGCGGCAAGCCGTTCCACACCCTGACCGGGCGCCAGCAGTTCTACGTCGACCACGACTGGTTCCTGGCGATGGGGGAGGCGCTGCCGGTCTACCGGCCACCTCTCGACATGACCGGCCTCTTCGGGGAGCCCCGGATCGGCGCCGAGGGGGAGCTGGGGGTCTCGGTGCGCTACCTGACCCCGCACAACAAGTGGTCCATCCACTCGGAGTACCAGGACAACCTGTTCATGCTCTCCCTCTCCCGGGGCGGCCAGGCGATCTGGCTCTCGGACCGGGACGCCGCCAAGATCGGTGTGCGCGACAACGACTGGATCGAGGCGACCAACCGCAACGGCGTGGTGGCGGCCCGGGCGATCGTCAGCCACCGGATGCCCGAGGGCACGGTCTACATGCACCACGCCCAGGACCGGCTGATCGACGTCCCGCTGACCGAGCGGGACCGCAAGCGCGGTGGGATGCACAACAGCCTCACCCGGATCCTGATGAAGCCCAGCCACCTGGTCGGCGGCTACGCGCAGCTGGCCTACGCCTTCAACTACATCGGGCCCACGGGCAACAACCGCGACGAGGTCACGACCATCCGCAAGCGGACGACGAGGGTGGAGTACTGATGAAGGTCATGGCCCAGATGGCGATGGTGATGAACCTCGACAAGTGCATCGGGTGCCACACCTGCTCGGTCACCTGCAAGCAGGCGTGGACCAACCGGGCAGGCACCGAGTACGTCTGGTTCAACAACGTCGAGACCCGCCCCGGCCTCGGCTACCCGCGCCGCTACGAGGACCAGGAGGAGTGGCAGGGCGGCTGGAGGCTCAACCGGCGCGGACGCCTCGCGCTGCGGTCCGGGGGGCGGCTCCGCAAGCTCGCCACCATCTTCTCCAACCCGAAGATGCCCTCGATCCAGGACTACTACGAGCCCTGGACCTACGACTACGAGACGCTCACCAGCTCGCCGGCCACCGACACGTTCCCGGTGGCCCGTCCCAAGTCGCTGCTGAGCGGCAAGACGATGAGCATCCGGTGGTCGGCCAACTGGGACGACAACCTGGGGGGCTCCCGCGAGCACGCCAGCCGCGACCTGATGCTCAAGGGCATCGAGGACAAGGTGCGGCTGGAGTTCGAGGAGACCTTCATGTTCTACCTGCCGCGGATCTGCGAGCACTGCCTCAACCCCTCGTGCGCGGCGTCCTGCCCCAGCGGGGCGATCTACAAGCGCTCCGAGGACGGCATCGTCCTGGTCGACCAGGACCGGTGCCGCGGGTGGCGGATGTGCGTGTCGGGGTGCCCCTACAAGAAGGTCTACTTCAACCACCGCACCGGCAAGGCCGAGAAGTGCACGTTCTGCTACCCGCGCGTGGAGGTGGGCCTGCCGACGGTCTGCTCGGAGACCTGCGTGGGCCGGCTGCGCTACCTCGGGCTCGTGCTCTACGACGCCGACAAGGTGCTGGAGGCCGCCTCGGTCACCGATGACCAGGACCTGTACGCCGCCCAGCGCGGCTGCTTCCTGGACCCGGACGACCCGCAGGTGCGGCAAGCGGCGGAGGAGGCCGGGATCCCCGCCGACTGGGTCGACGCGGCTCGACGGTCCCCGGTGTGGGCCCTGATCAACCGCTACCAGGTCGCCCTCCCCTTGCACCCGGAGTACCGGACAATGCCGATGGTCTGGTACATCCCGCCGCTCTCCCCGGTGGTCGACGTGGTCAAGGACACCGGCTTCGACGCCGAGGACCGGGGCAACCTGTTCGCGGCGATCGAGGCGCTGCGGATCCCCGTGGAGTACCTGGCCAACCTGTTCACCGCGGGTGACGTCGGCTCCGTCGAGGCGGTGCTGCGCAAGCTGGCGGCGATGCGCTCCTACATGCGCGACATCAACCTCGGCCGCGACCCCGACGAGTCGATCCCCGCGGCGGTCGGGATGGACGGGGAGACGATGTACGAGATGTTCCGGCTGCTGGCCATCGCCAAGTACGAGGAGCGCTACGTCATCCCCACCGCGCACGTCGAGCAGGCGCACGCCCTGGAGGAGCTGGCGACCGAGTGCTCGCTCGACTACGAGGGCGGCCCGGGCATGCACGAGTCGGGCCCGTTCGGCGAGGGGTCTGGCCGCCCCGTGCCGGTGGCGGTGGAGAACTTCCAGATGCTCCGGGACCGGCAGAGCTCGGACACCGTGGCCTCCCCGGACGACAAGGGGCAGCGGGTGAACCTGCTCAACTGGGACGGCAAGGGCACGCCGAGCGGGCTCTTCCCGCCCAAGCCGGACGCCTCGCCGGACCGGCCGGACGCGGGGCTGACGGGCGGCACCGGCGGGCAGGGCAGCCATCCGCCGGGGGACCGGCCGGGCGAGGACTCCGGGCGGGGGCGGGGAGCCTGATGGCGCCGCTGCTACGGAGCCGGAACCGCCCGCCGGCCGGTGTCGACGAGGCGACGGCGTGCGCGACGTGGCAGCTCGCCTCGCTGCTGATCGACTACCCGGACGACGGGCAGCAGCTGGACGTGGTGGACGCCGTCCTCCCGGGGCTGCCGCGGGAGCTGGCCGAGCCCTTCAGCCGGTTCCTGGCGCACCGGCGTACGGCTCCGCTCAACCGGCTCCAGGAGGAGTACGTCGAGACCTTCGACACCCGCCGCCGGTGCGCCCTCTTCCTCACCTACTTCCTGCACGGCGACACCCGCAAGCGCGGGATGGCCCTGCTCCGGTTCAAGCAGACCTACCAGGCCGCCGGGCTGGAGCTCGGCGACCAGGAGCTGCCCGACCACCTGGCGGTGGTGCTCGAGTTCGCCGCCACGGCCGACCCGGTCGCCGGTCGGCAGCTGCTCCTGGACCACCGGGCAGGCCTCGAGCTGCTGCGGCTCTCGCTCACCGAGCTGGGCTCGCCGTGGGCCGACGTGGTCGTCCCCGTCTGCGCCACGCTGCCCGCGCTCGACGGGGAGGGGATGGAGCTGGTGCGACGGCTGGCCGAGGAGGGCCCGCCCGAGGAGGAGGTCGGGATGACGCCGTACGGGACGCCGGGGTTCGACGCGGCGCTGACCGACCCGCGACCGTCGGGCACGGTCGACCTCGGGCTCCCGGGGTTCCCCGCCCCGGCCGGTGGGAGAGGAGCCTGACCATGGACCAGTTCCTGTGGGTCGTCGTCCCGTACCTGTGCCTGGCCACCTTCGTGGTGGGCCACTTCTGGCGGTACCGGTACGACAAGTTCGGCTGGACCACCCGGTCCTCCCAGCTCTACGAGGACCGGCTGCTCCGGCTCGGGTCCCCGCTCTTCCACTTCGGGATGCTGGGGGTGGTGGGCGGACACATCATCGGCCTGCTGGTCCCGCGCTCGTGGACCGAGGCCGTGGGGATCGGGGACCACGCCTACCACTACATCGCGGTGGGTGGCGGCCTGCTGGCCGGCGTCGCGACCGTCGTGGGGCTGGTCATCCTGATCTACCGCCGGCGCACCGTGGGGCCGGTCTTCCGCGCCACGACGCGGATGGACAAGGTGATGTACGCCTTCCTCGCGCTGGTGATCGTGCTGGGGATGTGGAACACCGTCGCGGGGTCGATCTTCACCCTGGGCGGGGAGTACAACTACCGGGACGGCGTCTCGGTCTGGTACCGCTCGTTCCTGGCCTTCGACCCGGACGCGTCGCTGATGGCCGAGGCGCCGTTCGGCTTCCAGGCGCACGCGCTGGTGGCCTTCGGGCTCTTCGCGCTCTGGCCGTTCACCAGGCTGGTGCACGTGTTCTCCGCGCCCGTGGGCTACCTGACCCGGCCCTACATCGTCTACCGCTCGCGCGACGACGTCGGCTCGGCGCACCGGCCGCGTCGCGGCTGGGACGAGCCGGTCGGTCGCTGAGGGCTGCCGCCTGCGGGCTACAGCACGCCGCGCGGGCGGAACTGCACCGAGATCCTTGGTCCCGCGTGCGCCTGCTTGGGCACGGCGTGCTCCCAGGTGCGCTGGCAGGAGCCACCCATCACCACGAGGTCGCCGTGACCCATGGTCACCGCGATCGACTCGCCGCCGCCGCGCGGCCGGAGCATCAGCCGGCGCGGGTCGCCGAGGGAGACGATCGCGACCATCGTGTCCTGGCTGCGCCCCCGGCCGATCCGGTCGCCGTGCCAGGCGACCGAGTCGCGCCCGTCGCGGTAGAAGCAGCACCCGGCGGTGGTGAACGACTCGCCGAGCTCGGGCCGGTAGTGGGCGGTGAGCGCCTCGCGGGCCTGGACCAGGGCGGGGTGCGGGAGGGGTGCGCCGGCCCCGTAGTGGTGCAGCAGCCGCGGCACGTCGACCACCGCGTCGTACATCTCCCGGCGCTCCGCGCGCCAGGGCACCTCGGCGACCATGGTGGCGAAGACCTCGTCGGCGCCCCCGAGCCACTCGCGCTGGACGTCGATCCAGGCGCCGGCGGTGAGCTGACGGCGGGTCGGGTGCAGGGCCTCCGGCCCCGGTTCGGCGGGTGCGAAGAGGGTGGACTGGAACTCCATCCTCCGAGGCTATCGAACAGGCGTTCGACCCACAAGGCCGTGCGCGTCCCGTGCGCCGCTCACGATTCGGCCATCCCGGTGGCGCGCGGCTTGACCGACGCGGGAGGGTAGGGCCATGACCGCACTCCCCGGGGCCTCCGTGACCCGCCTGCCCAGGCGGGGCAAGGCGGCTGCGCGGGTCAAGGACCTGACCAAGAGCTACGGCTCCGGGCAGGCCCGGGTGCAGGCGCTGGCCGGGGTGAGCCTGGACCTGTGGGAGGAGCAGTTCACCGCGGTGATGGGCCCCAGCGGGTCCGGCAAGTCGACCTTGATGCACTGCTGCGCTGCCTTGGACACCGGCACCTCGGGGGAGGTGTGGGTGGGGGACCGTGAGCTCAGCGGGCTCGACGACGGCGAGCTGACCGCGCTGCGCCGCGACGAGATCGGCTTCGTCTTCCAGTCCTTCAACCTCGTGCCCACCCTGACCGCGGAGGAGAACATCCTGCTGCCGCTCTCGATCGCCGGCCGCAAGCCGGACCGCAAGTGGTTCGACGTGGTCATCGACACCGTCGGGCTCCGCACCCGGCTGCGGCACAAGCCCAACGAGCTCTCCGGGGGCCAGCAGCAGCGGGTGGCCGTGGCGCGGGCCCTGGTGAGCCGGCCGCGGATCGTCTTCGCCGACGAGCCGACCGGCAACCTCGACTCGCACTCCGGGGCCGAGGTGCTCGAGCTGCTGCGGCGCAGCGTCGACGACCACGGCCAGACCGTGGTGATGGTGACCCACGACGCGGTCGCCGCTGCGTACACCGACCGGGTGGTCTTCCTGGCCGACGGCCGGATCGTCAGCGAGCTGCACGAGCCCGACCGCGAGCAGGTGCTCGCGGTGATGACCCGGATGACGGCGCCGGGCGCCGGCAGCCACTGACCCGAGCGGTTCCCGGGATGCTGCGCGCCGCGATCAAGAGCCTGCTCGGGCGCAAGGTGCGCCTGCTGATGAGCACGTTCGCGATCGTGCTCGGGGTCGCCTTCGTGGCCGGCACGCTGATCTTCACCGACACCCTCAACCGCAGCTTCACCGCGCTCTTCGCCTCCACCGTGGGCGACGTCGTGGTCCGCCCCGAGGGAGCCGACGGGCTCACCGGCACCACCCGGACGATCCCGGCCAGCCTGGTGCGCAAGCTGGAGAAGGTCGACGGCGTCGCCCGGGTCGACGGCAACGTGACCAGCTCCTCGGTGATGATCATCGGCGCCGACGGCAAGGCCCTCGGCGGCCTCGGGGCCCCCGGGCTCGCCGGGAACTGGACCGGCGCGCCCGCCGGGCACGGCCTGACCGGGATGGAGATCGTCTCCGGCAGGGAGCCCGAGGGACCGGGGGAGATCCTGATGGACGCCGGCGCGCTGGGCCGCTCCGGCTACTCGGTGGGCGACGAGGTGCAGCTGATCACCACGCTGGACCGCCCGCTGCTGACGCCCACCCTGGTCGGCGTCGTCGACTTCGCCGACGGCGGCTCGCTCAACGGGGCCTCCTGGGTCGGCTTCGAGACCAAGGTCGCCCAACGGCTCTTCCTCGACGGCCGGCCCAAGTTCAACGACGTGTGGGTGAGCGCCGAGCCGGGTGTCTCCCAGGCCGACCTGCGCGAGCGGGTGGCGCCCGAGCTGCCCGGGCGGCTGGAGGCCCGGACCGGGGACGACGTGGCCGACGAGAGCGCCAGCGCGCTGCTGCAGGCGGTCGGGTTCCTCACCACCTTCCTGCTGATCTTCGCCGGCATCGCCCTGGTGGTCGGTGCGTTCCTGATCGTCAACACCTTCTCGATCCTGGTGGCCCAGCGCAGCCGGGAGCTCGCCCTCTTCCGGGCCCTGGGGGCCTCGAAGCGGCAGGTGACCGGCTCGGTCCTGGCCGAGGCCGCGGTGCTGGGCGCGCTGGGTGCCACGCTCGGGATCGGGCTCGGGGTGCTGATGGCGATGGCGATCCGCAGCCTCTTCTCCACCGTCGGGCTCGACCTCTCGGGCCAGGCCCTGGTCTTCCAGACCCGGACGTTCGTGGTCGCCTACCTGGTCGGCGTCCTGGTCACCATGGGCGCCGCCTGGCTGCCTGCCCGGCGCACGTCCCGGATCGCCCCGGTGCAGGCGCTGCGCGACGACGTGGCGATGCCCGAGGGGTCCCTGCGCCAGCGCTTCGGGGCCGGGATGGCCCTGCTGGTCGTCGGCGGCACCACGCTGGCGCTGGGGCTGTTCGCCGAGGACGTCGACAACGGCGGGTGGTACGTCGGTGCCGGCGTGCTGATGATCCTCTTCGGCGTGGTCGCGGCCAGCCCGGTGATCAGCCAGCCGTTCCTCGCCGGGGCGCGGGTGGTCCTGGCCGCGCTCTTCGGCACCGTCGGCAACCTGGCCGGCCAGAACTCGCTGCGCAACCCGCGGCGCACCACCGCGACCGCCTCGGCGCTGATGATCGGCCTCGCGCTGGCCGGGACCATGGCCATCCTCGGGGACTCCGCCAAGGCCAGCGTGGACCGCAGCATCGAGCGCAACTTCCGCGGCGACCTGATCGTCAGCAACACCCTCGGCCAGCCGTTCTCCCCCTCGATCGCGCGGCAGATGAAGAAGGTCAAGGGAGTGCGCGACGTGGTGGCCCAGCGCGTCGTCTTCGCCGAGGTCGGGGACCGGCCGCGCGGGATCGCCGCGGCCAGCGCGGGCGCCCTCTCCGGCCTGCTCGGGATGGAGGTGGTCGAGGGGTCTCTGGACCGGCTTGGCCGCGGCAAGGTGCTGGTCGACACCAGCTACGCCGAGGACGAGGGGGTCAGGGTCGGGGACTCCGTCCGGGTCACCATGAACGGGACGCCGAAGAAGCTGGACGTGGTCGGGGTCTTCGAGGACAACCCGGTCCTCGGCGCCTCGCTGGTGACCAGCAAGCAGACGCTCGTCGCGGCCGGCTACCCGGACCAGGACAGCGTGCTGGTGCTCGACGTGAAGTACAACAACGCGATCGTGCGGGCCCAGGTCGAGGACGTGGTCGCCGACCTGGTCACCGTCACGGTCAAGGACCAGGATGCCTTCGCCGAGGAGCAGCGGGCCCCGATCGACCAGCTGGTCCTGATGATCTTCGCCCTGCTCGGCCTGGCCCTGCTGATCGCGGTGCTGGGCATCGTCAACACCCTCGCCCTCTCGGTGATCGAACGGACCCGCGAGGTCGGCCTGCTGCGGGCGATCGGACTGGGCCGGCCGGCGCTGCGCCGGATGATCACCCTGGAGTCGGTGGTGATCGCCAGCCTGGGCGCGACCCTCGGCGTGGTGCTCGGCGTGGGCTTCGGCATCTCCCTCATCCGCGCGCTGGCGGACCAGGGGCTCGACGTCGTCTCGGTGCCGTGGGACCAGCTCGGGGTCTTCCTGGTGGTGGCCGTGGTGGTGGGTGTCCTGGCCGCTGTCCTGCCGGCCCGGCGGGCCGCCCGGCTCGACGTGCTCAAGGCGATCGCGACCGACTGAGCTTCCCTCATTCGCCGGACGCGGGCGGGGGGCTGCACCTATCGTTCCGCTCGTGGAACAGGCGGTCGAGACGGCGCAGCGCGCGCTCAAGCACGTGGTCGTGCGCGAGTACGTGCGCGACCTGCTCGACGGCGCCGAGCCCGGTACTCCCGCCCCCTCCGAGCGGGAGCTGGTCTCCCACTTCAAGGTGGCGCGGATGACGGTGCGCCAGGCCCTGGACGCGCTGGTGGCCGAGGGGCTGCTGGAGCGGATGCCCGGGCGGGGGACCTTCGTGGCCCGCCCGCGGCGCCGGGCTGCCCGGCTGACCAGCTTTACCGAGGACATGCGCCGGCGGGGGATGAGCGCGGAGTCCCGGACGCTGCTGGCCCGGGTCGAGAAGGCCGGACCCGGGGTGGCGCGGGCTCTGGAGATCGCGCCGCACGCGCCCGTGCTGCACTGGAAGCGGCTGCGCCGCGCCGGCGGGAGCGCCATCTGCCTGGAGGACGCCTACCTCAACGAGGCGATGCTGCCGGGCTTCCTGGCCGAAGGACTGCCCACCAGCCTGTACGACGCCCTGCAGAGCCGCCAGCTCCGTCCGACCTGGGCGGAGGACGCCGTCCAGGCCGACGTCGCCAACCCGGAGGAGGCCGAGCTGCTCGGCCTCGACGCCGGACGGCCCGTGCTGCGCCTGGCCCGCCGCGCCCTGTGCGGCGAGCGGGTGGTGCAGGTCTCCCGCTCCACCTACCGCAGCGACCGGTTCACCCTGCACGTGCAGCTGGGCGACGACACGCCCTGAGGCCTGAGGCTCAGGCGCCGACGTCGTGGGAGTCCACGATCCGGTAGGCGTACCCCTGCTCGGCCAGGAAGCGCTGCCGGTTCTGGGCGAAGTCGGCATCCACCGTGTCGCGGCTGACCAGGGTGTAGAAGTGCGCGCTCTTGCCCTCGTCCTTCGGCCGCAGCAGCCGGCCCAGACGCTGGGCCTCCTCCTGGCGGGAGCCGAAGGAGCCCGAGACCTGGATCGCGACCTCCGCCGAGGGCAGGTCGATGGAGAAGTTCGCCACCTTGCTGACCACCAGCAGGGAGAGCTCCCCGGACCGGAACGCCTCGAAGAGCCGCTGCCGCTCCTTGACCGGCGTCTCGCCCTTGATCACAGGGGCGTCGAGGGTCTCGGCCAGCTCGTCGAGCTGGTCGATGTACTGCCCGATCACCAACGTCGGCTGGCCGGCGTGCTGGGCGACCAGCCGCCGGACCACCTCGAGCTTGCGAGGCGTGCAGGCCGCGAGCCGGTAGCGCTCCTCCGGCTCCGCGGTGGCGTAGACCAGCCGCTCGGCATCGGTGAGGGTGACCCGGACCTCGGCGCAGTCGGCCGGAGCGATCCACCCCTGGGCCTCGATGTCCTTCCAGGGCGCGTCGTAGCGCTTGGGGCCGATCAGCGAGAAGACGTCGCCCTCACGGCCGTCCTCGCGGACCAGGGTGGCGGTGAGCCCGATCCGGCGCCGGGCCTGGAGGTCGGCGGTCATCCGGAAGATCGGGGCCGGCAGCAGGTGCACCTCGTCGTAGACGATCAGGCCCCAGTCGCAGGCGTCCAGCAGCTCCAGGTGCCGGTAGACGCCCTTGCGCCGCGTCGTCATCACCTGGTACGTCGCGATCGTCACCGGACGGATCTCCTTGACCGAGCCGCTGTACTCGCCGATCTCGTCCTCGGTCAGGGTGGTGCGCCGCAGCAGCTCGTCCTTCCACTGCCGGGCGGAGACGGTGTTGGTGACCAGGATCAGGGTGGTCGCCCGGGCGTGAGCCATCGCGCTCGCCCCGACGATCGTCTTGCCGGCCCCGCAGGGCAGCACGACCACGCCCGACCCGCCGTGCCAGAAGGAGTCGGCGGCGTCGCGCTGGTAGTCGCGCAGCTGCCAGCCGTCCTCGACCAGGTCGATCGGGTGGGCCTCGCCGTCGACGTACCCGGCGTGGTCCTCGGCAGGCCAGCCGAGCTTGAGCAGGGCCTGCTTGAGGTTGCCCCGCTCGCTGGGGTGGACCGCCACGGAGTCCTCGCCGAGCCGCTCGCCCAGCATCCCCTTGATCCGCTTGGCCCGCAGCACCTCCTCCAGCACCGGGCGGTCGGTGCTGACCAGCAGGAGCCCGTGGGTCGGGTGCTTCTCCAGCCGCAGGCGGCCGTAGCGCGCCATCGTCTCGGCGACGTCGACCAGGAGGGCGTGCGGCACCGAGTAGCGGCTGTAGGTCAGGAGCGTGTCCACGACCTGCTCCGCGTCGTGCCCGGCTGCCCGGGCGTTCCACAGGCCGAGCGGGGTGAGCCGGTAGGTGTGCACGTGCTCGGGGGAGCGCTCCAGCTCGGCGAACGGCGCGATCGCCCGGCGGCACTCCTGGGCGCGCTCGTGGTCGATCTCGAGCAGCAGCGTCTTGTCGGACTGGACGATCAGCGGGCCGTCGTTCATCGTGCCCCCGCTCGCTGACGGGCCCGGTACGCCGCCACGTTGGCCCGCGACGAGCACCGGTCGGAGCAGTAGCGGCGGGACCGGTTGGGCGAGGTGTCCAGGTAGGCCTGGCGGCACGGAGCCGCGCTGCACACGCCCAGCCGGGTCGGGCCGAGGTCGCAGACCAGCGTGGCCAGGCCCAACAGCATCTCGGCGATCAGCAGGTCGGAGACGGCCACCGAGCCGCTGGCCGCGTGCAGGTGCAGGCCGGCCGGGTCGTGGTCGCTGATCTGCGGCGTCACCGGGTGCTCGGCGAGCAGGGCGTTGAGGCCCGCGACCACGTCGGGGACGCGGCCCTCGTCGGAGGCGGCGAAGACCGGCCGCAGCCGCGCGGCGAACTCCGTCAGCCGCTTCGCGTCCCGAGCGGTTGCCTGCTCCTGCAGCCGCGTCCGGCCCGCCAGGAGCACTCCCAGCGAGTCGAGGTCCACGGGGTCGGCGTTGAGCAGCGCCGCGCCGGACTCGGCATACCGGAGGAAGTCCACGCGCTGAGTCTACGGACGCGGGGAAGCCACTCCGACCGACGTGATCCGGTGCACCGAGAAGGTCCGGACGTCGTCGCTGCGGTGGTCGCGCGCGGTGAGCTGTCCGCCCTCCAGACGGAGCGGGTCGACCAGGCGCTCGGAGGTGGTGCCGTGGTTGTCCACGTAGCCGATGACCACCGTGCTGTCGGACTCGATCGCCTCGCGCAGCGCGGCCAGCGCGGTGGTGGGCGACGTCGCCCGGCGGGGGCCGGCCGGCCACACCGCGGTGGCCCGGTCCCCGGCGCGGACCGCGGTCACCGCCGCCTGCACCCGGGCGGCCTCCCGGGCCACGGCCACGGCGTCCGCGGGACGGGCCCGGGGCGTGCGCGCCCGCTGCAGGTCCGGGCGCGCGACCCGGACCGACCCGTCGGGAGCCTCCACCACCGGGGCGGCACCGAGGTCGCGCAGCCGGGGCAGCAGCAGGTCGACCGGGAGCGAGGAGACCAGCACGGTCGGAGCGAGGCGGCGCAGCTCCAGGGACGCGGCCTGCGGGTGCGCCATCAGCGCGCCCAGCGCCGCCTCGTCGTCGGAGCGCAGGAACGCCTCGGCGCTGCCGACCCGCAGCGTGCCGAAGGTCCGGACGACGTCGTCGACGAGGTAGTCCAGGGGCTGCGGGACCGGGGTCCGGGAGGTGCGGGCGAGGAACTCGTGCACCTCGGCGCCGCTCCATCCCGCGTCCAGCGCGCGCCGCAGGGAGGAGGGGGTGAACCGGTAGACGGTCGCACCGCCGCGGGACTCCACGTCGGCGAGCAGGTGCAGGTCGCGGGCCACCCCCGACTCCAGCGGGCCGGGCGCGACCGCGGTGAGGTCGGCCTGGAGCAGCACGTGGTCGACCGGGGTCGGCAGCTGGGGGGCGAGCAGAGCCGCGGCCGCGGCGGGATCCGGCTCCGGCCCGACCAGGGGGCGGGCGTGGGCGGCCATGCCGCCCAGACCGGTGAGCCCCAGCACGGCGGCCTCGCGGACCGCCCACCCGACCATCTCCTCGCGGGTGCCGGGCCGCCGGGGCCGCAGCCAGACCACCCGGGCGACCAGGGAGGGGAGCCCGGTCCCGGCGGCCAGCACCTCGCCGGGCGGCAGCGAGCCGAGCTGCTCCAGCGCCATCTCCCTGGCCTCGGCGGCGAAGGTGCTGGCCAGCTCGGGGTCCAGGGCGTTGCGGGTCTTTCCGGCCCGGTCGCGGGAGCCGACCAGGGCGCTGAGGCGCGGGGAGCCCAGCCAGGCCCGGACCAGCACCAGCCACCGGTCGGCCGGGGCCGAGGCCACCCAGCCGTCGAACCCGTGGGTGGGCAGCCAGGCGGCGACGCCGTCGGCGTCGCTGCCCTCGGCGACCAGCCCCGCGGCGGCGGCCACCTCGATCAGGAGGGCCGCCTCGGTCTCGTCCACGTGCAGCTCGGTGGCCGCGGCCTTCAGGTCGCGCACCGCCAGACCGCCGCTGCGCAGGACGGTGGGCGGCCGCAGGCCCCAGGAGTCGAGCAGCAGCTCGACCCGGCGGACCGCCTCGAACGCCGCGCCGGCCGCGGTCCTGTCCACCAGGGCCTGGTCGCGGGGCGTGGTCGCCAACGGCGGCAGGTCGTCGGCCGGTGAGGCGGTGGTGCGTCCTGCGCGTACGGCGATCCCGACCTGCCCGGGCAGCAGCAGCGTCGCCGGTCCACGGCCCTCGGCCTGCTGGGGCACCAGCAGACCGTGTGCCAGCGCCTCCTCCACCGGGGTGCCGGCCTCCTCGGGGCTGGCGGGCACCCGCACCCGTTCGGTCGTCCCCTCCCCGCCGTGGTCGGCGAGGTGCTCCAGCAGCGCGCGGGCGGCCGGGCTGAGCCGCTCGACCCGCGTCGTGGCCTGCTCGAGGGACAGGCCGTGCGGGGTGACCGGGCGCAGCCCGCTCAGGCCCGAGCGCTGGTCGCCGCGCAGCGCGTCGGCCACGCCGCTCAGCGGCCGCAGACCCTGCGGGGACTCCCAGACCAGGGCCCGGTCGACGAGCACCTCGAGGGCCGCGCGCACCGCGTCCGGCGCGGCATGCACCCGGGGGACCAGCTCGGAGGCCGGGGCCTGGCCCAGCACCACCAGGGCGTCGAGCACCAGCAGCTGCAGCCGGTCGAGGTCGTCGAGGGCGCGGAGCACCGACGACCGGGTGGCCGCCCGGGAGGCGACCTGGGCCGAGTCGTGCGGCGCCGGGCTGGCCAGGTCGGGGCGCGCTGCCAGCAGGCGGGCAAGCCGGTCGTCCGGCCAGCTGCGCAGCTGGTCGGCGAGCGTCCTGGGGGAGGGCCCCTGCCCTTCTGGTGACATCCCTCCTACGCTACTCGCCAACCCCCGGGGTGCCGGAGGCGGCGACCAGCCGCGACGAGCCCCGCCAGACCAGGAGGACGCAGATGGTGGCGGTCGACCTGCACCACGGTGCCGCCACCGACGTGGGCCACGTGCGTGCGGGCAACGAGGACGCCTTCGCGGTGGCTCCCGGGGTCTTCGTGGTCGCCGACGGGATGGGCGGCCACGCGGGCGGCGAGGTGGCCAGCGCGCTGGCGGTCGAGGAGCTCGGTCGGATGGGCGGCGGGCACTACGACGCGCGGGCCGGCGTGGTGGGGGTGCTGGAGGCGCTGGAGCGCTGCCAGGTCCGGCTCCGCGACTACGTCCGGCAGCAGGCCGGGGCGCACGGGCGCGCCAAGCACGCGGGCACCACGGCGGCGGTGGCCGTGCTGGTCCACGACGAGGGGCCTCGCTGGCTGCTCGGCAACGTCGGGGACTCGCGGATCTACCGGCTCACCGACGAGGGCCTCGACCAGGTGAGCGTGGACCACTCGGTGGTCCAGGAGCTGCTCGACGCGGGCCGGATCACCGAGCAGGAGGCGGCCATCCACCCGGAGCGGCACGTGATCACCCGTGCGCTGAGCGCGGCCGAGGCGCCCGAGCCCGACTTCTTCCTGCTGCCGTTGGCCTCGGCCGAGCGACTCCTGCTCTGCACCGACGGCATCACCGGCATGATCGACGACGCCGCGATCGAGGAGCTGCTGGTCCGCCACACCGACCCGCGGGACGCCGCCGAGCAGCTGGTCGCCGCGGCGCTGGCGGCCGGGGGACGCGACAACGCGACCGCACTGGTCGTCGATGTGGTGGGATTGGCCAAGGACGACGGATACGACGCTCAGCGACAGAAGCTGAGCCTCGAGACCAAACTGGGGGCCCTGCCGTGAACGACGTGAAGAACCGCGCCAGCTCGACCGGGACGTGGCTTGCCCTGCTCGGCCCGGAGCTCACGCTCCTGCTGCCCGGCCGGGAGAAGGCACGCGCCGCCGAGCTCTGGGCCGAGGTCGACGAGGGGGCCCGCTTCGAGGCCGTGCTCGACGCGCTGCTCGCGCCCGGCCTGCAGGCGGTGAGCGAGTTCGTCCTGGTGGCGGTCTCGGGAGGCTCGGCGCGGGTGCTGGTCCGCGGCGGTGCCACCGTCTCGGTGCACACCGACCGGGGCACCACCGAGGTCACCGCCGGGGACCGGCTGTGGGCCGAGGAGTCGTTCGCCACGGTGACCGCGATGGTCGCCACCCTGCCGGACAGCGAGGAGCAGGGGACCCGGACGCCGGTCCGCGAGGGACTGGTCCGGGTCGGGTCGCTCGCTTGGGGCGAGGCCCAGCAGCCGGAGCAGTCGGTGCAGGCCGTGGCTCCCCAGCCGGTCGCCGACCCGGTCGTCGAGCCCGTCGCTGAGCCCGTCGCTGAGCCCGTCGCTGAGCCCGTCAGCGAGCCCGTCGGCCGGCACGTCTCCACCCCGACGCCCGCGCCGGTGCCCGGGATGACGGTGCCGCCGCTGCCCAGCGTGCCGGCGTTCTCCGTGCCGAAGGTCGCCGCCCCGGCCGCCCCTGCCCCCGCCGCGGCCGCCGAGACCGGCGAGATCCCGATCGTCCCCGGCTTCGAGCACGACGGGCTGACCCAGATCGGCGAGCCGCAGGAGGAGCCCGCGCCCCTGGGCATCCCCGGCCAGCCGCAGGCCCCCCAGGTGACCGCCCGCCCGGTGGCTCGCCTGGTCTTCTCCCACGGCACGACCACGGAGGTCGACCGGGCCGTGCTGGTCGGGCGCGCGCCGGAGGCCCGACGCTTCGCCCCGGGCGACCAGCCCCAGCTGGTGACCGTGCCCAGCCCGAACCAGGAGGTCTCCTCGACCCACCTGGAGATCCGGCCGGGCTCGGGCGTCGACCACGGCTCGGCGGTCGCGACCGACCTCGGCTCCACCAACGGGACGCTGCTGGTCCAGCCCGGTCTGCCGCCCGAGGACCTCCAGCCCGGCATGGCCGTCCAGCTCATCCCCGGTGCGATCCTCGACCTCGGGGACGGAGTCACCATCCAGGTCACCCAGCCGTGACCCAGCTGCCGATCACGTTCCCCGTCGCGGACCTGGAACGCAGGTTCCTGGCGTTCGTCCTGGACCGTGCCGTGACCTGGCCCCTGTACGCCGCTGCCGCGGCCGGTGGCTGGCTGGTGTGGGGACGTGACGGCCTGTGGGCCACGGCCGGGATCGTGCTCGTCCTGGCGTTGCTCGTGGTCGTGGTCCTGGGGGCCGTGACCGGCGTCAAGGGCACCACCCCGGGCAAGCGGGCCACGAGCCTGCGCGTGGTCCACCACGGCACCGGGATGCCGATCGGGGTGGGGCCGGGCATCCTGCGCTCCCTGGTGCAGGGGCTGCTGACGCTGCCCACCTTCGGCTTCGGGCTGGCGGCGCTGGCCTGGACCGCGCTCGCGGACTCCCGCGGACAGCGCCGCGGTTGGCACGACCACCTGGCCGGCTCGGTGGTGGTCGACCTGCGGCCGGAGCAGGAGGAGGTCGCCGAGGAGGCGGAGGGACCGCGGCACGTGGTCAACCTGACCGCCATGCGGCTGGTTCCCGCGCCCGCGCAGCCGGCGCCCGTGGTCGAGCGACCGGTACGCCGTCCCGCCCCGGTGGCGCCCACGCCGGAGGCCCCGTCGCCTCCGCCTTCGCCTGCGACCGCGCCGGCTCCCGCTCCCACCCCTGTCCCGGTCCCCGCCGCACCCGCGGCCGAGGACGGTCGCACGGTCGCCCGGAGCGCTCCCCGGCACGCCGCCGCGCCGACGGCGCCCCGGTGGCGGGTCTTCTTCGACACCGGTGAGACCTTCCCGGTGGAGGGGCTGGTCCTGGTGGGCCGCCGTCCCGAGCCGCGTCCGGGCGAGCAGGTGCGGCACGTCGTGGCGTTGCCCTCCTCGGACATGTCGCTGTCCAAGACGCACGCCCAGTTCGGTCCGGCGCCGGACGGCAGCCTGGTGGTGATGGACCGCGGCTCCACCAACGGGTCCATGCTGCTGCGCCAGGGCGTCGTGCGCGAGCTCGGTGCGGGCAAGCCGGCCACGCTCCTGCCCGGCGACCGGGTGCGGTTCGGCGACCGGGAGATGAGCGTCCAGCGCGACACCCCCGCCTAGGCTGGCGGCATGGCGACCTCATCTGACCCCTCGCTGGTCGTCGGCTTCGACCTCGACATGACGCTGATCGACACCGTCCCGGGGGCCACCGCCACGCTGCGGGCACTGGCGACCGAGCGGGGGTACGACCTCGACGCCGAGGCGCTGACCGCACGGCTCGGGCCGCCGCTGGCCCACCTGCTGGCCGACTCCGTGCCGGCCGAGGAGATCGACGACGCCGTCGACCGGTTCCGCGAGCTCTACCCGGGGCTGGCCGTGGCCCCGGTGCCCGTGCTCCCGGGCGCCCTGGAGTCGCTGGCCGCCGTACGACGCTCCGGTGGCGGCGTGGTGGTGGTCACCGGCAAGTTCGCCGCGAACGCCAGGCTGCACCTGGACCACCTCGGGCTCGAGGTCGACGTGCTGGCCGGCGACGTGTGGGGCGCCGGCAAGGGCGCGGTGCTGCGCGAGCACGGGGTGGGCATCTACGTCGGCGACCACGTGCACGACGTGGAGGGTGCGCTGGCCGGCGGCGCGCTCAGCGTCTCGGTGCTCACCGGCGGCTGCACCCGCGAGGAGCTGCTGGCCGCCGGGACCCACGTCGTCCTCGAGGACCTCACCGAGTTCCCCGGCTGGCTGGAGCAGCATCTCCTGAGCACCCGGCTGGCAGCCCTGGAGGCGGACCTGGCCGGCCGCGGGTCGGTGCTGGTCGCCTACAGCGGGGGAGCCGACAGCGCGTTCCTGCTGGCCGCGGCGGTCCGTGCGCTGGGGCCGGAGCGGGTGGCCGCCGCCACGGGCTACTCCCACTCGCTGCCGCAGGCCGAGCGCGAGCCGGCCCGCCGGTTCGCCGAGTCGCTGGGGGTCAGGGTCCTGACCCCGGAGACTCGGGAGATGGAGCGCGAGGGCTACCGGGCGAACACCGGCGAGCGGTGCTACTTCTGCAAGGCCGAGCTGGTGGAGGTCCTGGCGGACCTGGCCGCGGAGCACGGGCTGGCGCACGTGGCCACGGGCACCAACGCCGACGACGCGGTCGCGGGCTTCCGGCCCGGGATCCGGGCGGCGGCCGAGCGCGGGGCGATCACCCCGCTGCGCGACGCCGGGCTGACCAAGGAGCAGGTCCGGGCGGCCTCCCGGGCCTGGGGGCTGCCGACCTGGGACAAGCCGGCCGCGGCCTGCCTCTCCAGCCGGGTCGCCTACGGGATCGAGGTCACCCCGTCCCGGCTGGCCCGGGTCGAGCGGGCCGAGGAGTCGGTACGCCGCGTGCTGGCCGAGCACGGGGTGCTGGTCCGCGACCTGCGGGTGCGGGACCTGGGCGCGGGCGCCAGCCTGGAGGTGGACGCCTCGCTGCTGGCCGGCCCGCTCGCCCCGACGACGTCGCTGCGCCGGGCCGTGCTGGACGAGGTCCGGGCCGCGGGGTTCGACGCGGTCGAGCTCGACCCTCGGGGGTTCCGGAGCGGCTCGATGAACGAGCGTCTCGCCCGCTGACCGGGGCCGTCCGGGTGGCGGCACCGAGTCGGAGCCCCCTATCCTTCCCGGACGCCGTGGTGAGCGCCGCGGTCCGTGCTGAGGAGACGTGAGAGCTGTGCCCACTGGCAAGGTCAAGTGGTTCGACACCGACAAGGGCTTCGGGTTCCTGTCGCAGGACGACGGTCCCGACGTGTACGTGCACGCCGACGCGCTCCCCGACGGGGTGACCACCCTGAAGAACGGGGCCCGGGTCGAGTTCGGCATCGCCCAGGGACGCCGCGGTGACCAGGCGCTGCAGGTCCGGCTGCTGGACGCGCCGACCTCGGTGCGGCGCAACCAGCGTCAGGCGCAGCGCAAGAAGCCCGAGGAGATGGTCACCATCGTGGAGGACCTGATCAAGCTCCTGGACGCGTTGGGTGAGGGGTACCGGCACGGTCGCCAGCCGGACCCGCGGACGGCACGCCCGACGGCCAAGCTGCTGCGGGCGCTCGCCGACGAGCTGGAGCTGTGAGGACGCGCTAGGGTCTCGCCAGCACATCGAGCGGAGGGGGCGCCGTGAGCGAGACGGCCATCGACGAGGTCGTGGCCGACCTCCTGGAGACCGGAGCGCACGTCGACCCGGCCGCGGACGGGTGGATCCCGCCCGAGCAGCTGGCCTCGATCACCGCCACGGCGCGCGAGGCCGAGATCCCGGTCCACGTGGTGCTGGTGCCGCCCGAGGGGGGCGGGATCCGCGCCGGTGACGACCTGCTGGTGCGGGTGCACGACGCGGGCGCTCCCGACGGGCTCTACGTCGGTGTCAACAACGTCTACGAGGCCGCGGCACGCGAGTCGGACTCCGGCTACGCCACCCTCCCCGACGGCTCGACCCTGAGCCTGGCGGTGCAGCAGTGGGGAGAGGTCGCGGGCCGCAGCGAGATCACCGGCGAGGTCGAGACCCTGCTGGCGTGGTCCGAGGCACCCGCCGCGCTGGGGGACGGGCTGCAGCGGGTGGTCGAAGGTCTGGCCGACGACAGCTTCGAGGCCGAGGTCGAGGCAGCCCGACAGGCCCGCGACGACCACCTGGACGCCCGGGCGGCCGAGCGCGCGGGCGAGGGGACGTCGCTGGAGTCCTGGATCCCGTTCGCCGACGACGAGACCGGAGTCGGCGACTACCTGGGCGTGCTGCTCCTGGGGGCGGCGCTGCTGGTCGCGGTCTCCCGGTTCCGCCGGCGCCAGCCAGCCCCCCGGACCTTCGTGCTCCCGGAGTCGGTCCTGGACCGGGTCCGGGCCGCCGGCGACGCCGAGCTGGTACGCCGGGCCCGGCGCGACGTGCTCGCGCTGGGCGAGGCGATCGACGGCCTCGAGATGAGCGGCTCGGGCAGCCCGGCCTGGGCCGCGGCCCTGGACCACTACGAGGCGGCGGGTCGGGTGCTCCCGGCCGACCTGCCCGACGACGCCGCGGACCCGCTGGACGCGGCGGGAGCCGTGGTGCTGGCGACCCGTGGCCTGGAGGCGCTGGCCGCCGCCGAGCGGGGTGCGGAGTTCACTCCGAGCACCCCCTGCTTCCTCAACCCGCTGCACGGCGAGGCGGCCGTCGACCGGACGCTGGAGCACGACGGGCGCACCGTCGAGGCGCCGGTCTGCACGACCTGCCGGCGCGACCTCGAGGCCGGGCGGCGTCCCGACGTCCTCGACGTCGTGGTCCGCGGCACACCGCGGCACTACTTCGAGACCGACCGCGAGCCGTGGGCCTCGACCGGGTTCGGCGCGCTGGAGCCCGACCTGGTCCGACGGCTGCACGCCGACCGGTCCGTGGAGCGGGGGGACCGCGGATGAGCCGGACGGACGAGCTGCTCGAGGGCGACGTCGACGCGATCGCCGAGGCGCTGCGCGAGGACCCGGTGCAGGTGCCGCAGATGTTCGGCAACGGACACACCGATCAGGTGCGTGCAGGGCTGCGCGAGATCGTCGAGGAGGCGGACTTCCCGGTCTACGTGGTGATGGTCCCGGAGGTCGACGGCGTGACCGGGGACGACGCGGCCCGGGAGGTGGCGACGCTCCTGCACACCCGGCTGGGTGGGGGTGACGCGGTGATCGCCGTGCACACCCAGGAGGGGGACTACCTCGGCACGGAGGTGGCCACCTTCGGCGACGCTCCGGACGAGGGCCTGATCAACCAGGCCGCCACCGAGCACGCGCCGAACGGCGGGGCCGACGCCGGGGTCTCGGAGCCCGGGCTGATCGCCCGCGACCTCACCGTGCTGCTCCGCCACGGCGAGATCAGCCGGTCGGAGTACAAGTCCTTCGCCAAGGAGGAGGGGTGGCGCGCGCCGCCGGACTGGCGGGCCGGGGAGGGCGTCCAGGACGGGATCGGCTCCTCGTGGGTGCTCGCGGTGCTGGTCGGGAGCTTCGTCGCCGGGGCCGCGTGGCTCCTCTGGGGCGGCGTCGCGGAGCGCCTGGCAGCCGCCCGGAAGGAGGCTGAGGCGCGTGGGCCCGAGCCGGTGCAGGCTACCCCGGGGGAGGTCCGGGCGGAGGCGGAGCGCGAGCTCGACGCCGTCGCCCGGACGCTGGCCGACCGTGCTGCGTCGCTCGGCGGCGACACCAGGGTGCTGGTCGACGGGTCCTACGACACCGCACGGTCCCTCCTCGAGCGGGGCGGGAGTGCGGACCTCGACCTGGGTGACCTCGTGGGGGCGCAGGTGCTCGCCCGGGTCGCCCGGCACGCGCTCTCCGACGACGGCGGACGAGCGCCGTGGCGGCCCTGCTTCGTCGATCCCCGGCACGGCGAGGGCGCGCACCAGCGCCGGGTTCCGGTGGGCACCCGCCAGCTGGAGGTGCCCGTCTGCGCGGACTGCCACGACCGCGCCGCGCTGTGGCCGATGCGGGTGGTCTCCGGCCCGCTCGGACGTGCGCGGCCGTGGTACGAGCTCGACACCGTCTGGGCTCGCACCGGGTACGGCGCGTTCGTCGAGGAGCTCTGGCAGCCGGTCGCCCGCGAGCTCGGCGCCCGGGAGGTGGACCGGTGAGCGCCGTGCTGCGACTGCTGCTCTCGCTCGCCCTGGGGGTCGCCGCGGGGTCCGGGGTGCTGCGGCTCCTGCACGGCGAGGACCCCGACGTGTCGACCCGGGTCGGTCCGGTCGAGCCGGGCGACCGGGTCCGCGACGCGGTCGCCGGGGTGGCCGACGACCGGGTGCACGTGAGCGCCGAAGGCCGGGCGATGCTCGACGAGGAGGGGGAGGCAGCCGTCGCCGCCGCTCTGGCCGAGCGCGACCTCCCGGTGCACGTGGTGGTGTGGCGGCACAGCATGGACGCCGGCTACGACCACTACATCGAGGCCGCCGAGCAGATCGTGGCCGAGCTCGACGAGCCCTCTCTCGTGGTGCTGTGGCAAGGGCCTGAGGACAGCCACGCCGAGGCGACCGAGGGGTGGACGGCGGTCTACCGCACCGACGAGACCGGCTCGGTCTCCCCGGAGCCGGACTACCTGGGCGATGCCCGCAAGCGGCTGCTGGAGTGGATCGAGCAGCTGCCGGACGAGCCGTTGCGCCGCCTCGACGACTGACCGCCGGTCCTCAGCGCGCGGTGCGCGACCGGACGCTGAGCCGGTCGACCAGCACGTAGAGCGCCCAGGCGCCGAGGACCGCGGCGGCGACGCCGAGCCCGAGCCGTGGCATCAACGGCATCGCGATGCCGACGAAGCCGCCCACCACCCAGGCGAGCTGGAGCGAGGTGTCGCTGCGGGCGAACGCGCTGCTCTGCATCCGCTCGGGCACGTCGCGCTGGATCGTGGAGTCCAGGGAGAGCTTGGCCAGGGACTGCGCCAGGCCGGCGGTCAGTCCCAGCAGGGCGAGCGTGACCACCCCGTAGAACGCGGCGGTCAGCAGCGCCAGGAGGCAGTCGGCGAGCAGGGCGGCGACCACCGTGGTCCGCGGGTCGATCCGCCGGGTCAGCGACGCGACCGCGATGCCCAAGGTGTTGCCCAGCCCGGCCGCGCCGATCACCAGGCCCAGCAGCACCTCGGGGCGCCAGCCCTCGATCGGGTTCTCCCGGAGCAGGAACGCCATGAACATGGTGAGGAAGCCCGAGAGCCAGCGGGGTCCGCAGTTGGCGCGGAGCGCGAAGGCGACCGCCGGCGGGATCCGCAGGCGGGGGCGGCGTCCTCCGGGGGTGACCACCTCGGGTCCGGGTCCGGGGTCGCTGTCGGCCAGCAGGACCAGAGTGCCCTCCCCGGTGCTGGAGTCGACCCGGGCGGGAAGCCGGATCGCCCAGATGGTGGCCACCACGAAGACCACGAACGCGTATCGCAGGGACCACTCGGGCCCGGCCCAGGAGGCGAGCCCGGCCAGGGGTGCGGAGACGCCCGCGCCGACCACGCCGGCCAGGGAGAGCCGGGCGTTGGCCTTGACCAGGGTGAGGTCGCGCGGCAGCAGCCGGGGCACCGACGCGGCCCGCGTGACGCCGTACGCCTTGGAGGCCACGAGCACGCCCAGGGCGGCCGGGAACATCCAGGCGGACTCGGTGACCACCGCGGTGGCCAGCACCCAGCACAGGAACCCGCGGACCGCCATCGTGGTGCCGATCGCCCACCGCCGCCCGTGGCTGAAGCGGTCGAGGAACGGGCCGATCAGCGGCGCCACGATGGCGAAGGGGAGCATGGTCAGGCCGAGGAACAGCGCGACCTGGCCGCGCGCCTCACCGGTGGGCACCTGGAAGAAGAGGGTGCCGGCCAGGGAGATGGCGACCGCCGCGTCGCCGGCGGCGTTGAAGGCGTGCAGCTCGATCAACCTCGACAGGCCGGAGTCGCCCGCTCCCTCGGCCCGGGCGGCCCGGCGGGCCTGGCCGGCGGTGAACCTGCCGGCGCGCCCGGCGGCCCGGGCGGCTGCCCGGGCCGCACGGCCGGAGGCGCGGGCCGCGCCGGCGCCGGCGTCGGCCAGTCGACGCCCCACCCCGGGGGCGGCACGCTCGTGCGGGTCCGGCCCGGGGGCTGAGGTGGTCACGGACACATCCTGCCGCCTGGTCCGTTCCGTTGCCGACGGTGCCTTGGGAGTGTCCGGGATCGCGTGACATGATTCCGGCGTGAACACCGTCGTCGAGCCCGACCCCGTCCTGGCTGCCGCTGTGGGAGTGGCCCGGGCCGCGCTGTTGGAGGAGGCCCCGGCCGGTCAGGTCGGCGAGCACCTGAGCGTCCAGGTCGAGGACGAGCACACCGCCAGCCACCTCTTCGGCTGCGCGCACCCCGGCTACGTCGGGTGGTACTGGTCGGTGACCGTCTCCCGGGCTCCGGACTCCGAGCGCGTCACCATCGACGAGGTCGTGCTGCTCCCGGGCGAGCAGGCGATCGTCGCCCCCGGCTGGGTGCCCTACAAGGAGCGCCTGCAGCCCGGCGACCTCTCGCCCGGCGACCTGCTGCCGGTCGAGGACGAGGACCCGCGCCTGGTCCCCACGTACCTGGTCGGCGAGGAGCCGGAGGATCCCGACGCCCGCGGGCAGGTGCGCGCAGTGGTCCAGGAGCTGTACGCCGGCCGCGTCCGCACGCTCTCGGTGGAGGGTCGCGACATGGCGGCCCAGCGCTGGCACGACGGCGAGGGCGGCCCGGACGCGCCGCTGGCCAAGTCGGCGCCGCAGCACTGCGACTCGTGCGGCTTCCTGGTCCGGCTCGCCGGACCGCTGTCCGAGATGTTCGGGGTGTGCGCCAACGGCAACGCCAACGACGACGGCCGGGTGGTGACCTACGACCACGGCTGCGGTGCCCACTCCGAGGTCAAGCTGGCCCGCAAGCAGCAGCCGGTGCCGGTGCCCGAGCACGCCCACGACACGCTGGACCCGGAGCTCGAGCGCTTCTGAGCTAGTGCCGGTGACCCGGAGCCGGGTCGTCGGCCTCGGCCCTGGCGTTGCGCCGGCGGCGGCAGTACTCCAGGCCGAGGAGTCCCAGGCCCAGCCCCGCGGTGCAGGTCCACAGCCACCAGAGCCTGCCCGCCTCGGCCAGCGGGGAGTAGAACGGCAGCAGGGCCACGAACCCGACGAACCACAGGACGGTTCCCACCTCGACGGTGCGCACCCCGTCCACGTCGAGCGGCTCCACGTCGGCCACCAGGAAGGTCCGTCGGCCGAGCCGGTGCTCCTGGGGCTGGTCCTCTGGCGCGTCCACGGAGGCCAATCTAGCGTGGGTTCCGGCGGGGCTGCCGTCCCACCTGTCGGTGCCGTGTGCGGTCCCTTGATCGGTCGTGCCAGGATGGCGAAACGTGAGCAAACTGCAAGCCGAACACGGCGCCGACGACAAGGCCTCCACCAAGCGGGGAGGCCTGGACGGTTTCTTCCGGATCAGTGAACGTGGGTCCTCCGTCGGGCAGGAGGTTCGCGGCGGGATCGTGACCTTCCTGACGATGGCCTACATCCTGGTCCTGAACCCGATCATCCTGACCGGTGGCGCCGACATGAACGGCGACACCCTGGACTTCGCCATGGTCGCGGCCGGCACCGCCTTGGTGGCGGGCCTGCTGACCATCGCCATGGGCCTGGTCGCGAACTTCCCGATGGGCATGGCCGCGGGCCTGGGACTCAACGCCTTCGTGACCTACTCCATCGCCAACCAGATGACCTGGGCCGACGCCATGGGCCTGGTCGTCATCGAGGGCGTGGTGATCCTCGTGCTCGTCCTGACCGGGTTCCGTGAAGCGGTCTTCAACGCGGTCCCGGTCTCGCTCAAGGTGGCGATCTCGGTCGGGATCGGACTCTTCATCACGCTGGTCGGCCTGGTCGACGCCGGCTTCGTCAACCCGGGCGGGGGCACCCCGCTCGAGCTCGGGGTCGGCGGCAGCCTCGCGGGCTGGCCCGTCCTGGTCTTCTGCTTCGGCCTGGCACTGGTGATCGCGCTCTACTCGCTCAGGGTCCGCGGAGCGATCCTGCTCTCGATCGCGGTCACCACCGTGGTGGCCATCGTGGTGGAGAAGCTCGCCGACATCCCGCCGGCCTTCGGCGCCGACGGCACGCCCAACCCGACCGCGTGGAACCTCAACGTCCCGGCGTTCCCGGACAAGCTCGTCGCGTGGCCCGACTTCGGTCTGCTGGGCGAGTTCAGCCTGCTGGGCTCCTGGGAGAACGTCGGGGTGGTCACGGTCTTCCTGCTGGTCTTCACCCTGCTGCTCACCGACTTCTTCGACACCATGGGCACGATGACCGCGGTGGGCGCCGAGGCCGGCCTCAACGACGAGACGGGCGTCCCGCCGCACACCCGGCGGATCCTGGTCGTCGACTCGGTGGCCGCGATCGCCGGTGGCGCCGCCTCCGTCTCCTCCAACACCTCCTACATCGAGTCGACCTCCGGCGTCGCCGAGGGCGCCCGGACCGGGCTCTCGGCCGTGGTCACCGGCGTGCTCTTCCTGCTCGCGACGTTCCTGTCGCCGGTGGTGGCGATCGTGCCGTCGGAGGCCGCGGTGCCGGCGCTGGTGCTGGTCGGCTTCCTGATGATGCAGCAGGTGCGCGACATCGACTGGGACGACCTGGAGATCGCCATCCCGGCGTTCCTGACCATCGTCCTCATGCCGTTCGCCTACTCCATCTCGGCGGGCATCGGCGCCGGGTTCCTCGCCTACGTGCTGATCAAGCTGGTGCGCGGCAAGGTCCGGGAGATCCACGGGCTGATGTGGGTGATCGCGGTGATGTTCGTCGTGTACTTCGCCATCAACCCGATCACCAGCTGGCTGACCTGACCCCCGACCGACCTCGTCCCGGTCCCTCGCGCCGTCCGGCGCGGGGGACCGGTGTCGTTCTCGCCCCGTCCCGTTTTGTTTACCACAGGTAATGACCTAGACTAAGGACATGCCCGCGCTCGAGAAGGTCACCCGCTCCGACGCCGGCCTCGCCTCCGAGCTCCGGTTCGGCGTGATGCGGCTCCGTCGCCGGTTGGCCATGGAGCGTCACCCCGACAACCCGCTCAGCCTCGGCTCGATGTCGGTGCTGGCCTACCTGGTCCGCGCCGGCGACCGCACCGTCGGCGAGCTCGCGGCGTTCGAGGGGGTCCAGCCCCCGTCGATGACCCGGACCGTCACCCTCCTCGAGGAGGCCGGGTACGTCGTCCGCCGGCCGCACGAGACCGACGGCCGGGCCGTGGTCGTCCAGGTCACCGCGCGAGGCCGCGAGGCCGTGCTGGCCGACCGGGACCGCCGCGACGCCTGGCTCGACATGCGTCTGAACACCCTGACCGACGAGGACCGTGCGCTGCTGCACCGCGCCTCCGCCCTGCTCCACCAGCTCGCACAGGAAGATTGATCGCCACACTTTGAGTCCCACGTTCCGCTCCCTGCACAACGCCAACTACCGCCGGTACGCCGCCGGCGGGGTGGTCTCCAACACGGGCACCTGGATGCAACGGGTCGCCCAGGACTGGCTGGTCCTGGTCCTCAGTGGCGGCAGCGGGATGGCGCTCGGCATCACCACCGGCCTGCAGTTCCTGCCCACCCTGCTCCTGGCCCCGTTCGCCGGCCTGGTCGCCGACCGGCTGCCCAAGCAGCGGCTCCTCCAGCTGACCAACCTGGGCATGGCGCTCCCGGCGCTGGTGCTCGGGCTCCTCGCCGTGACCGGCTCCGCCCAGATCTGGCACGTCTACGTGCTGGCGGTCGTGCTCGGCGTCAGCTCGGCCTTCGACGCTCCCGCGCGCCAGTCGTTCGTCTCGGAGATGGTCGCCCCGGAGGACCTGAGCAACGCGGTCGGCCTCAACTCCGCCTCCTTCAACGCCGCCCGCCTCGTCGGCCCCGGACTGGCCGGCGTGCTGATCGCCGCGCTGGGCGGGGGAGCGGTGGCGACCGGCTGGGTCATCCTGGCCAACGCCGTCTCCTACGCCGCCCCGATCGCGGCGCTGCGTCGGCTCGACCCCGCCCGGCTGGACACGCCGGCGCCGCAGGAGCGGGGGCCCGGGGCGATCCGCGAGGGTGTGCGCTACGTCCGCGACCGCCCCGACCTGCTGCTGATCCTGGCCATCGTCTTCGTGGTCGGCACCTTCGGCCTGAACTTCCAGATCACCTCCGCCCTGATGGCCACCGAGGTCTTCGGCAAGGGCGCCGGCGAGTACGGCGCCCTGGGCACCTTCCTGGCCGTCGGCTCGCTGGCGGGCGCCCTGCTCGCCGCCCGGCGTCCTCGGGTCCGGCACCGCCTGGTCGTCGGCGCGGCGCTGGTCTTCGGCGCGATCGAGGTGGTCGCCGGGCTCGCCCCGACGTACCTGACCTTCGCCCTGCTCGCCCCGGTGCTCGGCCTGACCTCGCTGACCATGATCACCGCCGCCAACACGTACATGCAGATGAACACGGGCGCGGGAATGCGCGGCCGGGTGATGGCGCTGTACCTCATGGTGTTCATGGGCGGCACGCCGCTGGGGGCTCCGGTGGTGGGCTGGATCGGCGAGGAGATGGGGGCCAGGTGGACCCTCATCCTGGGAGGTGGGACGACCGTGCTGGGTGTCGCCGTGGCCGCGGCGGTCTTCCTCGCCTCGGCGAGGAGGAGGCAGGTTCCCCAGGACGCCGTGCTGGCGCCATTTTGACCCTCCCCCACGGGGGCGAGTAGCCTCAATCCTCGTGTCTGGAACACCCAGACCCACGCGCGTGCCCTGACGCCGACAGGCCGAATCTCCCGCGCTGAAGATCGACAGGCACACAGCTTCAGAGCAAGACCCCGAGCCCGGCAAGGTGCCGGGCCGTGATGAGTGAAAAAGAAGGGGAACCACCCGGTGCCCACCATTCAGCAGTTGGTCCGCAAGGGCCGTCAGGACAAGGTGTCCAAGAACAAGACGCCTGCGCTCAAGGGCTCGCCCCAGCGCCGGGGCGTCTGCACCCGCGTCTACACCACCACCCCGAAGAAGCCGAACTCCGCTCTGCGCAAGGTCGCCCGCGTGCGCCTGTCCAGCGGCGTCGAGGTCACGGCGTACATCCCGGGCGTGGGCCACAACCTCCAGGAGCACTCCATCGTGCTCGTCCGCGGCGGCCGGGTGAAGGACCTCCCCGGTGTCCGCTACAAGATCATCCGCGGCACGCTCGACACCCAGGGCGTGAAGAACCGCAAGCAGGCCCGTAGCCGCTACGGAGCGAAGAAGGAGAAGAGCTGATGCCGCGCAAGGGCCCCGCACCGAAGCGTCCCCTCGACGTCGACCCCGTCTACGGGTCGCAGATCGTCACCCAGCTCGTCTCCAAGGTTCTTCAGGACGGCAAGAAGCAGGTCGCTCAGCGCATCGTCTACACCGCGCTCGAGGGTTGCCGCGAGAAGACCGGCACGGACCCGGTCCTGACCCTCAAGCGTGCGCTCGACAACGTCAAGCCCGCCCTCGAGGTCAAGTCCCGCCGTGTCGGTGGCGCCACCTACCAGGTCCCGATCGAGGTCAAGGCCAACCGCGGCACCACGCTGGCGCTCCGCTGGCTGGTCGGCTACGCGGCTGACCGCCGCGAGAAGACCATGGCCGAGCGCCTGATGAACGAGATCCTCGACGCCAGCAACGGCCTCGGTGCCGCTGTGAAGAAGCGCGAGGACACGCACAAGATGGCCGAGTCCAACAAGGCCTTCGCCCACTACCGCTGGTGACCCGTCCGGGCGCACGCCGCCCGCGGCGTGCGCCCGGCACCACCGCACCCCTCGATCTTTAAGGAACTGTGACTTTCAGTGGCCGTTGACATCACCACGGACCTCAACAAGGTTCGCAACATCGGCATCATGGCCCACATCGACGCCGGCAAGACCACCACCACCGAGCGCATCCTCTTCTACACCGGCATCACCTACAAGATCGGTGAGGTGCACGAGGGCGGCGCGACGATGGACTGGATGGAGCAGGAGCAGGAGCGCGGCATCACCATCACGTCCGCCGCGACGACCTGCTGGTGGAAGAACCACCAGATCAACATCATCGACACCCCCGGTCACGTCGACTTCACCGCCGAGGTCGAGCGCTCGCTGCGCGTCCTCGACGGCGCCGTCGCGGTCTTCGACGGTGTCGCCGGTGTCGAGCCCCAGACGATGACGGTGTGGCGCCAGGCCAACAAGTACTCGGTGCCCCGCATGTGCTTCGTCAACAAGCTCGACCGCACGGGTGCGGACTTCTTCCGTTGCGTCGACATGATGATCGAGCGCCTCAACTCCACCCCGCTGGTCCTGCAGATCCCGATCGGCGCCGAGAGCGACTTCCTCGGCGTGGTCGACCTGGTCGGCATGCGCGCGCTGACCTGGCGCGGCGAGACCAAGATGGGTGAGGACTACGAGGTCGAGGAGATCCCGGCCGAGCTCGCCGAGAAGGCCGCGGAGTACCGCACCCGGCTGATCGAGACGCTTGCCGACGCCGACGACGACATCATGGAGAAGTACCTCGACGAGGGTGACGAGAACTTCACCGTCGAGGAGCTGACCGCCGCGATCCGTCGCGCCACGCTGGCCGACAAGGTCAACCCGGTCCTGTGCGGCACCGCGTTCAAGAACAAGGGCGTGCAGCCCCTGCTCGACGCGGTCGTCGCCTACCTGCCCTCGCCGCTGGACATCGACGCCATCGAGGGTCACGACCCCCGCGACGAGGAGAAGACGGTGCTGCGCAAGCCGTCGGACTCCGAGCCGTTCTCCGGCCTGGCCTACAAGATCGCTGCCGACCCGCACCTGGGCAAGCTGATCTACGTCCGCGTCTACTCCGGCAAGCTCGAGGCCGGCACGACCGTGGTCAACTCGGTCAACGGCAAGAAGGAGCGGATCGGCAAGGTCTACCAGATGCACGCGAACAAGCGTGAGGAGATCTCGTCGGTCGGCGCCGGCCAGATCGTCGCCGTCATGGGCCTGAAGGACACCAAGACCGGCCACACCCTGTGCGACCCGCAGAACCAGGTCGTGCTGGAGTCGATGACGTTCCCGGCCCCGGTGATCGAGGTCGCGATCGAGCCCAAGACCAAGGGTGACCAGGAGAAGCTCGGTACCGCCATCCAGCGGCTCTCCGACGAGGACCCGACCTTCACGGTCAAGACCGACGAGGAGACCGGCCAGACGATCATCGCCGGCATGGGCGAGCTCCACCTGGAGATCCTGGTCGACCGGATGAAGCGCGAGTTCCGCGTCGAGGCCACCGTCGGCAAGCCGCAGGTCGCCTACCGCGAGACCATCCGCAAGAAGGTCGCGAACCACAGCTACACCCACAAGAAGCAGACCGGTGGGTCGGGCCAGTTCGCGAAGGTCGTCGTCTCCCTGGAGCCGAACATCGACCCCGAGACCGGTACCGGTGCGGGCTACGAGTTCGTCAACAACGTCTCCGGTGGTCGCGTCCCGCGCGAGTACATCCCGTCGGTCGACCAGGGTGGTCAGGACGCCATGGAGTTCGGCGTGCTCGCCGGCTACCCGATGGTCGACGTGAAGTTCACGCTCGAGGACGGCGCCTACCACGACGTCGACTCCTCCGAGCTGGCCTTCAAGATCGCCGGAAACCAGGCCTTCAAGGAGGCCGCACGGATGGCCAAGGCCGTCCTGCTCGAGCCGATGTTCGCCGTCGAGGTCACCACCCCCGAGTCCTTCCTGGGCACGGTCATCGGTGACATCAACTCGCGTCGCGGCCAGATCCAGGCGCAGGAGGAGCGGCACGGCGACATGGTCGTCAACGCCCTCGTCCCGCTCTCCGAGATGTTCGGGTACGTTGGCGACCTGAGGTCCAAGACCTCCGGGCAGGCGTCGTACTCGATGGAGTTCGACTCGTACGCCGAGGTTCCCACGAACATCGCCGACGAGATCATCAAGAAGGTCCGCGGCGAGTGACCTCGCCCGGATCCTCGGCTGCACCAACCAACCCACGAGTCAAGAAACAACCAACAGGAGGAGCCCACAGTGGCTAAGGCGAAGTTCGAGCGGACCAAGCCGCACGTCAACATCGGTACGATCGGTCACATCGACCACGGCAAGACGACTCTTACCGCGGCGATCACGAAGGTCCTGCACGACAAGCACCCGGACCTGAACGAGGCTTCGGCCTTCGACCAGATCGACAAGGCTCCCGAGGAGCGCCAGCGCGGTATCACGATCTCGATCGCGCACGTCGAGTACCAGACCGAGGGCCGCCACTACGCGCACGTCGACTGCCCCGGTCACGCGGACTACATCAAGAACATGATCACCGGTGCCGCGCAGATGGACGGCGCGATCCTGGTGGTTGCCGCGACCGACGGCCCGATGCCGCAGACCCGCGAGCACGTGCTGCTCGCCCGCCAGGTCGGCGTGCCGGCCCTGGTCGTGGCGCTCAACAAGTGCGACATGGTCGACGACGAGGAGCTCATCGAGCTCGTCGAGATGGAGGTGCGCGAGCTCCTCTCGGAGTACGAGTACCCGGGCGACGACATCCCCGTGGTCCGCGTGGCGGCCTTCCCGGCGCTGCAGGGCGACGCGAAGTGGGGCGAGTCGATCGCCGAGCTCATGCAGGCCGTGGACGACTACATCCCGACCCCCGAGCGTGAGGTCGACAAGCCGTTCCTCATGCCCGTCGAGGACGTCTTCACCATCACCGGTCGCGGCACGGTCATCACCGGCCGCATCGAGCGGGGCATCGTGAAGGTCAACGAGGAGGTCGAGATCGTCGGCATCCGCGAGGGCTCGCAGAAGACCACCGTCACCGGTGTCGAGATGTTCCGCAAGCTGCTCGACGAGGGCCAGGCCGGTGAGAACGTCGGTCTGCTGCTTCGTGGCACCAAGCGCGAGGACGTCGAGCGCGGCATGGTCGTCATCAAGCCGGGCACCACGACCCCGCACACCAACTTCGAGGCCTCGGTCTACATCCTCTCGAAGGAGGAGGGCGGTCGCCACACCCCGTTCTTCAACAACTACCGTCCCCAGTTCTACTTCCGCACCACGGACGTGACTGGCGTGGTGACCCTCCCCGAGGGCACCGAGATGGTGATGCCGGGTGACAACACCGAGATGTCGGTCGAGCTCATCCAGCCCATCGCCATGGACGAGGGCCTGAAGTTCGCGATCCGCGAGGGTGGCCGCACCGTCGGCGCCGGCCGGGTCACCAAGATCACCAAGTGATCGCCGCCGGTCGCACGACCGGCTGATCCATCCAGAACGGCCCCGGACCTGATGGTCCGGGGCCGTTCTGCGTCCACGTAGGCTGCTGCGGTGAACCGATCTGAGCTGGGCGCCTCGGGCGTCGAGGCGGCGGCGGCCCTGTTGGCCCCGGTGGTGCGGCGTACCGAGCTGGAGCTCAGCCCCCGACTCAGCGGGCTGGTCGGGGCACAGGTCCACCTCAAGCGCGAGAACAGGCAGATCACCCGTTCCTACAAGGTCCGTGGCGCCTTCCACCTGATCAGCGGACTGACCGCGGAGGAGCGTGGCAGGGGAGTGGTCTGCGCCAGTGCCGGCAACCACGGCCAGGGCGTGGCCTGGAGCTGCGCCCGCCTGGGTATCGACGGCCGCGTCTACGTGCCGGGCAACACCCCCAGGCAGAAGCGTCAGCGCATCGTCGCGCTCGGCGAGGGCCGCGTCGAGCTGGTGGTCTCCGGCAGCACGTACGACGCCGCAGGAGCCGCGGCCCGGGCGGACGCGGACCGCACCGGCGCCGTCTTCGTCCACCCCTTCGACGACGCCCGCACCATCCTCGGGCAGGGCACGGTGGCCATGGAGGTCATGGACCAGCTGGACCGCCCGCTGCACACGCTGCTGGCTCCCGTGGGCGGCGGTGGCCTGGTGGCCGGGATGGCGCTGTGGCTGCGCGAGCGACACCCCGGCGTGCGGATCGTGGGGGTGGAGCCGAGCGGCGCCGCCAGCATGACCGCCGCGCTGGCCGCGGGCCGCCCGGTCCCCCTGGAGCACGTCGACACCTTCGTGGACGGCGCGGCCGTCGGCCGGGTGGGGGAGCTGACCTACCCGGTGGTCCGCGACCTGGTCGACGAGGTGGTCCGGGTCGACGCCGGCGCGGTGAGCACCGAGATGCTCGACCTGTACCAGGTGGACGGCATCATCGCCGAGCCGGCCGGCGCCCTGGCCAGCGCCGCCGCCCGCGAGCTGGCGGGTCAGGTGCCCTCGGACCAGGCGGTGGTGTGCGTGGTCTCCGGAGGCAACAACGACGTCAGCCGGTACGGCGAGATCCTGGAGCGGTCACTGATCCACCTGGGTCTGCGCCACTACTTCCTCGTCTCCTTCCCCCAGGAGCCGGGAGCCCTGCGGCACTTCCTCGAGGACGTGCTGGGGGAGGGGGACGACATCGTGGTCTTCGACTACGTGAAGAAGAACAACCGGGAGACCGGCCCGGCCCTGGTGGGGATCGAGCTCGAGCGCGCCGAGGACCTGGGGGCACTGCTGGCCCGGATGGAGACGAGCCCGTTGACCATCGAGCAGGTCTCGCCGGGCTCGCCGCTCTTCACGTTCCTGATGTGAGCCCCGCAGGTGAGGCGGCGGGGCGTCACGACATGTCGACACCCTCGAAGTCCTCGGGCGTGTAGTCGCGCGGCTGCACCAGCACCATCCAGTTGCCGGAGTTGTCGCGCATCAGCGCCTCCACGCCGTACGGGCGCTCCTGCGGCTCCTGGAGGAACTCCACGCCCTTGGCGCTGAGCTCCTCGTAGGTCTTCTGGCAGTCCTCGACGTTGAGCCCGACGCCGGGCAGCCCGCCCTCGTCCTGGGCCCGTCGCATGGCGTCGATCAGGTAGTCCGGCAGGGGACCGCTCGGGGTGGTCAGGTGCAGGTGCAGCTCGGGCTGGCGGGGGTGGACGACGGTGCACCAGCGGAAGTCGGGACCCAGGGTCAGGTCGTCGCCGACCTCGAACCCCAGGACGTCGGTGTAGAAGGCCTTGGACTCGTCGATGTCGCGGACCCAGACGGAGACGAGCGAGATGTTCGTGATGTGTGTACTCATGCCTCGACCCTAGGGAGCGTGGCCGGGGTCCTGCTTCTCCTCGATTGCTCTCCTGCGCTCCACCAGGCCGGCCATGAAGATGTGGCAGCCGGGATCCTGGGCGCACCCGCTGCGGCGTACCGGGCGGCGAAGGCGCTGGGCGTCTCGCCGGTGATCTCGCTGAAGCGGGCCGAGAAGGAGCCGAGGCTGCTGTAGCCCACGGCGTGACAGACCTCGGTCACCGTGAGGTTGGCCGTACGCAGCAGGTCCTGGGCCCGCTCGATCCGCCGCTCGCACAGGTAGGCGGCCGGCGTGATGCGGTACGTCGCGGCGAACGAGCGCAGGAAGTGGTATTTGCTCAGGCCCGCCACCGCCGCCACCTCGGCGAGGTCGAGCTCCTCGGCGAAGTGCCGGTCCATGTGGTCCCGGGCCCGGCGCAGGTGCACCAGGACGTCACCGGGCACGCGGCGCGTGGGGGTGGGCATCCTGGCATCGTAGGCCGCGGGAGAGAATGGGTGGCGTGAACGAGTCCGTCCGTCCCGCGCGTCCCCACCACAAGCTCACCGAGGACGGTCGGCGGATGCGCGAGGTGCTCTCCTACTCCCGGCGCGGCAGCAGGTTCACCCCCAAGCAGGCCGAGGGCTGGGCGGCGCACCAGGCGGACTGGGTGATCCCGGACGAGGCCGTGGACCGCCCGGACTTCGAGCTCGACCAGTGGTTCGGGCGCAGCGCCCCGCTGGTGGTCGAGATCGGCTCGGGGGTCGGTGAAGCCACGGCGGTGCTGGCCGCAGCCCGGCCCGAGTGCAACGTGCTGGCGCTGGAGGTCTGGCGGCCCGGGGTCGCCGACGGGCTGTGGCGGGCAGCGGACGCTGGTGCCGAGAACATCAGGTTCTGCTCGGTGGACGCCGCCTGGTTCCTGGAGCACGTGCTGGCCCCGGACAGCATCGCCGAGCTGTGGACCTTCTTCCCCGACCCGTGGCACAAGAAGAAGCACCGCAAGCGCCGGCTGATCGACCGGGACTTCGCCGCGACGGCGGTCTCCCGGCTCCAGGTCGGCGCCCTGTGGCGGCTGGCCACGGACTGGGCGGACTACGCCGACCAGATGCGCGAGGTGCTGGACGCCGAGCCGTTGCTGGACGGGGGAGCGGTGCCGCGGTGGGACGCCCGGCCGGTCACGAAGTTCGAGCGCAAGGGCCTGGAGAAGGGCCGGGAGATCACCGACCTGGCCTATCGCAAGGTCGATCCGCAGGCCTGAAGGTCGCGAGGCCGGGACGATTTGGTCGAACGTGGTGCGGTCTGCCAAGATAGTCCGGTTGCTCCGGCGGGTCGCCGGGGTGCGCCACACCTTGACTATTGAATCGCGTCTCCCAGCTGCTTCGGCTGCTGAGTGCCCTGAATCCGTGGTCTTGCGTGCGTCGCACCATCTGAGAACACCTTCAGGCCGAGACCCGATCGGCCCGGCGAACCGCTGGGCGCCAAGAGAAACACCGCAGGATCCCGGTCCTGTGTCGTCCGAACTAGGCGACACGCCCGACCGCGGGGGTCGGCGGTGGAGGTGAGGAACAGGCGGTACGGCTCCACCCGGGGCCGTGTCGAGAGAACAGACCGTGACGCGGCACCTCCTGGGGTGCGAGAGAAGGACGAGAGAGACCTATGGCGGGACAGAAGATCCGCATCAGGCTCAAGGCCTATGACCACGAGGTGATCGACACCTCGGCGCGCAAGATCGTGGACACCGTCACCCGCACGGGTGCCAAGGTCGCCGGCCCCGTGCCGCTGCCGACCGAGAAGAACGTGTACTGCGTCATCCGCTCGCCCCACAAGTACAAGGACTCCCGCGAGCACTTCGAGATGCGCACGCACAAGCGCCTCATCGACATCATCGACCCGACTCCGAAGACGGTCGACTCGCTGATGCGCCTCGATCTGCCTGCCGGTGTCGACATCGAGATCAAGCTCTGAGGTCTGAGACGATGACTTTCGAACGAAACGTGAAGGGGCTGCTGGGCACCAAGCTCGGCATGACCCAGCTGTGGGACGAGAACAACCGCGTCGTCCCCGTGACCGTGATCGCTGCGGCGACCAACGTGGTCACCCAGGTCCGTCAGCCCCAGACCGATGGCTACAACGCCATCCAGGTCGGGTTCGGCGAGATCGAGGCCCGCAAGGTCAACCGCCCCGAGGCCGGTCACTTCGCCAAGGCCGGGGTCACCCCGCGTCGCCACGTGGTGGAGATCCGGACCGCTGACGCCGCGACCTACACCGTCGGCCAGGAGCTCAGCCCCGAGCTGTTCTCCGCCGGCGAGCAGATCGACGTCACCGGCACCAGCAAGGGCAAGGGCTTCGCCGGAACCATGAAGCGTCATGGCTTCTCCGGTGTCTCTGCCTCGCACGGTGCCCACCGCAACCACCGCAAGCCCGGCTCCATCGGCGCCTGCGCCACCCCGGGCCGTGTCTTCAAGGGCACCCGGATGTCCGGCCGCATGGGTAACGACACCGTCACCACCCAGAACGTCACCGTGCACGCCGTGGACGTCGAGAAGGGCGTGATCCTGCTCAAGGGCGCCGTTCCCGGTCCCCGCGGCGGTCTCGTGGTGCTGCGCTCCGCCGCCAAGGACTCCCTCACTGCTGGCAAGGAGGCCTGAGCATGGCTACCAAGACCGTCAAGGTTGACTTCCCCGCCGAGATCTTCGGTGTCGAGGTCAACATCCCGCTGATCCACCAGGTCGTGGTGGCGCAGCAGGCAGCCGCTCGTCAGGGCACGCACGCCACCAAGACGCGGGCCGACGTCCGCGGCGGTGGCCGCAAGCCCTACAAGCAGAAGGGCACCGGCCGGGCTCGCCAGGGCTCGACCCGCGCGCCGCAGTTCGTCGGCGGTGGCACGGTGCACGGCCCGCAGCCGCGCTCGTACGACCAGCGCACCCCCAAGAAGATGAAGGCCGCCGCCCTGCGCGGTGCCCTCTCCGACCGGGCCCGCAACGGCCGCATCCACGTGGTCGACGCTCTGGTGTCGGGCGACAAGCCCTCCACCAAGGCCGCGATCACCGCGCTGTCCGAGCTGACCGACCGCGCCCGCTACCTGCTAGTGCTCGAGCGGAGCGACTCGCTGACCTGGCTGTCGCTGCGCAACGCGCCGCAGGTGCACATCGTGGCCGTCGACCAGCTGAACACCTACGACGTGCTCGCGTCGGACGACGTGGTCTTCACCAAGGGCGCCTACGACGCCTTCGTGGCCGCGGCTCCCGCCGGCAAGACGAAGAAGGCCGAGGAGGACCAGAAGTGAGCACCCTGCACAAGGACCACCGCGACATCCTGATCGCCCCGGTCGTCTCCGAGAAGAGCTACGGCCTGCTGGACGCGAACAAGTACACGTTCGTCGTGCACCCGGACGCCAACAAGACCGAGATCAAGATCGCGGTCGAGAAGGTGTTCAACGTGAAGGTGACGTCGGTCAACACGCTCAACCGTCAGGGCAAGACGCGTCGTACCCGCAACGGCCTGGGCAAGCGCAAGGACACCAAGCGCGCCATCGTCAGCCTCGCTGAGGGCCACCGTATCGACATCTTCGGGGGTCCGGTCGGCTGACCGGACGACTGAAGGCGAAGAAGGACTAAGACAATGGCTATCCGCAAGTACAAGCCGACCACCCCGGGCCGTCGTGGCTCCTCGGTGGCCGACTTCGTCGAGATCACCCGGACCACGCCGGAGAAGTCGCTGACCCGTCCGCTGCCCAAGAAGGGCGGTCGCAACAACCAGGGACGCATCACCACGCGTCACCAGGGTGGCGGCCACAAGCGGGCCTACCGGATCATCGACTTCCGCCGGTACGACAAGGACGGCGTGCCGGCCAAGGTCGCTCACATCGAGTACGACCCCAACCGCACCGCGCGCATCGCCCTGCTGCACTACGCCGACGGCGAGAAGCGCTACATCATCGCGCCGAAGGACCTGACCCAGGGCACCCCGGTCGAGAGCGGCGTCGGCGCCGACATCAAGCCCGGCAACAACCTGCCGCTGCGCAACATCCCGGTCGGTACCACCATCCACTGCGTGGAGCTCCGTCCGGGTGGCGGCGCCAAGATCGCCCGGTCCGCCGGCATCTCGGCCCAGCTCGTCGCCAAGGAGGGCTCGCGCGCCACGCTGCGCATGCCGTCCGGCGAGATGCGGTTCGTCGACGTGCGCTGCCGCGCCACGATCGGCGAGGTCGGCAACGCCGAGCAGTCGAACATCAACTGGGGCAAGGCCGGCCGTATGCGGTGGAAGGGCAAGCGCCCGACCGTCCGCGGTGTCGTGATGAACCCGGTCGACCACCCGCACGGTGGTGGTGAGGGCAAGACTTCGGGTGGCCGTCACCCTGTCTCCCCGTGGGGCAAGCCCGAGGGCCGTACGCGCAAGCGCAAGGCCTCCGACTCCCAGATCATCCGCCGTCGCAAGTCCGGCAAGGGTAGGAAGTAACTGACATGCCTCGTAGCCTCAAGAAGGGTCCCTTCGTGGACGACCACCTCATGAAGAAGGTGGACGCCGAGAACGACAAGGGATCGCACAACGTCATCAAGACCTGGTCGCGCCGGTCGATGATCGTGCCCGCCATGATCGGTCACACGATCGCGGTGCACGACGGTCGCAAGCACGTTCCCGTGTTCGTGACCGACTCGATGGTGGGCCACAAGCTGGGCGAGTTCGCCCCGACCCGCACCTACCGCGGGCACGTGAAGGAAGACCGGAAGGGTCGTCGTCGATGAGTGTCACTGAGCGTATGCGCACGAGCGCCCGCCGCGAGACCCTGCTGGGTGACCAGCCGGGCTCCTTCGCCAGCGCGCGGTACGTGCGGATCTCCCCGATGAAGGCGCGCCGTGTCGTCGACATGGTCCGCGGCCTCCCCGTCGACGAGGCCCTGGCGCTGCTGCAGTTCGCGCCGCAGGCCGCCTCGGAGACCGTCTACAAGGTGCTGGAGAGCGCGATCGCCAACGCCGAGTCCACGGAGGGCCTCAAGGCCGCCGACCTCGTCGTGTCCCGGGCGATGGTCGACGAGGGCCCCACCATGAAGCGCTGGCGCCCGCGTGCGCAGGGTCGTGCGACCCGGATCAACAAGCGCACCAGCCACATCACGCTGGTGGTCCAGCCGGCCGATGTCGTCGACGCCACCAAGGCACGGAAGGGCGGTTCCAAGTAATGGGACAGAAGATCAACCCGAACGGCTTCCGCCTCGGCATCTCCACGGACCACAAGTCCCGCTGGTACGCCGACAAGCTGTACAAGTCCTACGTCGGCGAGGACGTCGCGATCCGCAAGCTGCTCTCCAAGGGCATGGAGCGGGCCGGCATCTCCAAGGTCGAGATCGAGCGCACCCGTGACCGCGTGCGGGTCGACATCCACACCGCCCGTCCCGGCATCGTCATCGGTCGCCGTGGCGCCGAGGCCGACCGCATCCGCGGCGAGCTGGAGAAGCTGACCGGCAAGCAGGTCCAGCTGAACATCCTCGAGGTCAAGAGCCCCGAGGTCGACGCTCAGCTGGTCGCCCAGGGTGTCGCCGAGCAGCTCTCGGGCCGCGTGCAGTTCCGGCGTGCGATGCGCAAGGCGATGCAGACCTCGATGCGTTCCGGTGCCAAGGGCATCCGGATCCAGTGCTCGGGCCGGCTCAACGGCGCCGAGATGTCGCGCACCGAGTTCTACCGCGAGGGTCGCGTGCCGCTGCACACCCTGCGTGCCGACATCGACTACGGCTTCTACGAGGCCCGTACGACCTTCGGCCGGATCGGCGTGAAGGTCTGGATCTACAAGGGTGAGGTCTCCGGCTCCCGCGCCGAGCGCCAGGCCCAGCAGGCCGCCCGCGCCGGTGCCCCCGGCCGCGGCGGTCGTCCCAGCCGTGGCGCCGACCGTCCGAGCCGTGGCTCGCGCGGCGACCGCGCCCCCCGCACCGAGGCTGCGCCGTCGGAGGCCACCGCCAACGCTGCTGCGTCGGCCGAGGCCACCGGTCAGGCTGCCGCCGAGGTGCCCAGCACCGGACAGGAGGCCTGACACCATGTTGATGCCCCGTCGTGTCAAGCACCGCAAGCAGCACCACCCCAAGCGGACCGGTGCGGCCAAGGGTGGCACGAAGCTCGCTTTCGGCGACTTCGGCATCCAGGCGGTGGAGGGTCACTACGTCACGAACCGGCAGATCGAGTCTGCTCGTATCGCGATGACCCGTCACATCAAGCGTGGCGGAAAGGTCTGGATCAACATCTACCCGGACCGCCCGCTGACCAAGAAGCCTGCCGAGACCCGCATGGGATCTGGTAAGGGTTCCCCCGAGTGGTGGGTGGCGAACGTCAAGCCCGGCCGCGTCATGTTCGAACTTTCCGGTGTGACGGAGGAAGTCGCCCGCGAGGCCATGCGCCGCGCGATGCACAAGCTTCCGATGAAGTGCCGGTTCATCTCCCGCGAGGCTGGTGAATTCTGATGAGCGACAAGCTGAGCGCCACGGCGCTGGACGAGCTGACCGCCGCCGACCTCGAGGGTCGACTGCGTGAGGCCAAGGAGGAGCTGTTCAACCTCCGGTTCCAGGCTGCCACCGGGCAGCTGGACAGCCACGGCCGGCTCCGTACGGTCAAGAAGGACATCGCCCGGATCTACACCGTGGTGCGTGAGCGCGAGCTCGGCATCCGGACCGCGCCGGGCGCCGAGAGCAAGGAAGAGGCCACCGCATGAGCAAGGACACCACCGCGGTCGAGGCTGCACGGAACTCCCGCAAGGTCCGTGAGGGCCTGGTCGTCAGCGACAAGATGGACAAGACCATCGTCGTCAGCGTCGAGGACCGGGTGAAGCACGCCCTCTACGGCAAGGTCATGCGGCGCACCTCCAAGCTCAAGGCGCACGACGAGACCAACGAGTGTGGCATCGGCGACCGGGTCCTGATCATGGAGACCCGCCCGCTGTCGGCCACCAAGCGCTGGCGTGTGATCCAGGTCGTCGAGAAGGCCAAGTGACCGCGGGCCGTCCCGTACGGCCCTTGATTTTCCATTAACCAGTTCGGCAAGGCTCCCCACCGCGTCCGCGGCCGGGCGAGAACCAGCTCGACAACCAGGAGAAACCAATGATCCAGCAGGAGTCGCGGCTCAAGGTCGCCGACAACACCGGTGCCAAGGAGATCCTTTGCATCCGTGTTCTCGGTGGATCGGGTCGCCGCTACGCCGGCATCGGCGACACCATCGTCGCCACCGTCAAGGACGCGATCCCCGGTGGCAACGTGAAGAAGGGTGACGTCGTGAAGGCCGTCGTCGTGCGCACCGTCAAGGAGCGCCGTCGCGCCGACGGTTCCTACATCCGCTTCGACGAGAACGCCGCCGTCATTCTCAAGAACGACGGCGAGCCGCGTGGTACCCGCATCTTCGGCCCCGTCGGTCGTGAGCTGCGCGAGAAGAAGTTCATGAAGATCATCTCGCTCGCCCCGGAGGTGCTGTGATGCCCAAGAAGTCCCCGAGCATCAACATCAAGAAGGGTGACACCGTCAAGGTGATCGCCGGCAAGGACAAGGGCGCCCAGGGCAAGGTCATCTCGGTGCTCCGCGAGGAGCAGCGGGTGATCGTCGAGGGTGTGAACCGCATCAAGCGCCACACCAAGGTCGTCAACTCCGGTTCCGGCAACACCGGTGGCATCATCACCGCCGAGGCCCCGATCCACGTGTCGAACGTGATGCTGGTCGAGGACGACGGCGTGACGCGTGTCGCCTTCCGCCGCGACGAGGTCACCAAGCGCCGGGCCGACGGTTCGACGTACACCGCCGAGCGCAGCGTCCGTGTGTCTCGCAAGACCGGGAAGGAGATCTGAGATGACCCAGACCGCCACCGAGACCACCATGCCTCGTCTCAAGGTCCGCTACCGCGAGGAGATCCTCCCCGCGCTGCAGTCCGAGTTCGACAACAAGAACGTCATGCAGGTGCCCGGCCTGACCAAGGTCGTCGTCAACATGGGCGTCGGCGAGGCCGCGCGCGACTCGAAGCTGATCGAGGGCGCGATCAAGGACCTGACCGCCATCACCGGCCAGAAGCCGATGGTGACCAAGGCCCGCAAGTCCATCGCGCAGTTCAAGCTGCGCGAGGGCATGCCGATCGGTGCCCACGTCACCCTGCGGGGCGACCGCATGTGGGAGTTCATGGACCGTCTGCTGTCGCTCGCGCTGCCGCGCATCCGCGACTTCCGCGGCCTCTCGCCCAAGCAGTTCGACGGGCGGGGCAACTACACCTTCGGTCTCACCGAGCAGGTGATGTTCCACGAGATCGACCAGGACAAGATCGACCGGTCGCGCGGCATGGACATCACCGTCGTGACCACGGCGACCACCGACGACCAGGGCCGCGCCCTGCTCAAGCACCTCGGCTTCCCGTTCAAGGAGAACTGACATGGCGAAGACTGCTCTGAAGGTCAAGGCGGCTCGCAAGCCGAAGTTCGCCGTTCGTGGATACACCCGGTGCCAGCGCTGCGGTCGGCCCAAGGCCGTCTACCGGAAGTTCGGGCTGTGCCGCATCTGCCTGCGGGAGATGGCGCACCGTGGCGAGCTGCCCGGTGTGACCAAGTCCTCCTGGTGACGTCCCCCCTGCCAACAACCAACCGCTGAAGGTCGGCCCGCCCTCCGGGGAGCACCGGGCCGAAACCACAGAGAGAAAGGGCCGAACCGGCCATGACGATGACTGACCCGATCGCAGACATGCTCACGCGTCTGCGCAACGCCAACCAGGCGTACCACGACGCGGTGTCGATGCCTTACAGCAAGCTCAAGGCCGGCGTCGCGGAGATCCTCCAGCAGGAGGGGTACATCACCTCTTTCGACGTGAAGGAGCCGGCTGAGGGCGAGGTGGGCAAGACGCTCAACATCACCCTCAAGTACGGCCGCAACCGCGAGCGCTCCATTGCCGGAGTGCGTCGCATCAGCAAGCCCGGTCTCCGGGTGTACGCCAAGTCCACGGGTCTCCCGAAGGTGCTCGGCGGCCTGGGGGTCGCGATCATCTCGACCAGCCAGGGACTGCTGACCGACCGCCAGGCGAACCAGAAGGGCGTGGGTGGGGAAGTCCTCGCCTACGTCTGGTAACGACGAGACCGAAGGAGGACACAAGCAATGTCACGCATTGGCAAGCTCCCGATCACGGTCCCGTCCGGCGTCGACGTGCAGATCGACGACGCGCTGGTGACCGTCAAGGGCCCCAAGGGCACCCTGTCGCACACGGTGGTCTCCCCGATCACCGTCGACAAGGGCGAGGACGGTGTGCTCGAGGTCAAGCGCCCCGACGACCACCGCGACAGCCGCTCGCGCCACGGGCTCACGCGCACCCTGATCAACAACATGGTCGTGGGTGTCACCGAGGGCTACGAGAAGAAGCTCGAGATCGTGGGCGTGGGTTACCGCGTCCTGTCCAAGAGCCCGACCCAGCTGGAGTTCCAGCTCGGCTACTCGCACCCGATCATCCTCGACGCGCCGGAGGGCATCACCTTCACCGTCGAGAGCCCCACCAAGCTCGGTGTGGTCGGGATCGACAAGCAGCTGGTCGGCGAGACCGCTGCGAACATTCGCAAGCTCCGCAAGCCCGAGCCGTACAAGGGCAAGGGCGTGCGATACGCCGGCGAGCAGATCCGCCGCAAGGTCGGAAAGGCTGGTAAGTAAGTCATGGCTATCTCGCTGTCGAACAACAAGCACACGGCCGGTCGTGTCCGGTCGCGCCTGCGCCGCCAGATGCGCGGTCGCAAGCGGATCTCGGGCACCCCTGAGCGTCCCCGCCTGGTGGTGACCCGGTCCGCGAAGCACATCAGCGTGCAGGTGGTCGACGATCTCGTCGGCAAGACGCTGGCCTACGCCTCGACCATGGAGGCCGACGTGCGCTCCGTGGACGGGGACAAGACGGCCAAGGCGAAGAAGGTCGGTGAGCTGGTTGCCCAGCGCGCCAAGGCCGCTGGTGTCGAGGGCGTGGTCTTCGACCGCGCCGGCAACAAGTACCACGGTCGCGTCGCGGCCCTGGCAGACGCCGCCCGTGAGGGCGGCCTGGCCTTCTGATCGCACGGACAAGCAAGAGAGAGAAGAGGAAAGTCTCATGAGCGGAGCCCAGCGCGGACAGCGCAGTGGCGAGCGCCAGTCGGGAGGCCGCGGTCGCGACGGTCGTCGCGACCAGAGCGCTGACAAGACCGCCTACATCGAGCGCGTCGTTGCGATCAACCGTGTCGCCAAGGTCGTGAAGGGTGGTCGTCGCTTCAGCTTCACCGCCCTGGTGATCGTCGGTGACGGCGAGGGTCTGGTCGGCGTCGGCTACGGCAAGGCGAAGGAAGTTCCTGCGGCGATCGCCAAGGGCGTGGAGGAGGCCAAGAAGCACTTCTTCAAGGTCCCCCGCATCCAGGGCACCATCCCGCACCCGGTGCAGGGCGAGAAGGCGGCCGGTGTCGTGCTGCTGCGTCCCGCCGCTCCCGGTACCGGTGTGATCGCCGGTGGCCCGGTGCGTGCGGTGCTCGAGTGCGCCGGCATCCACGACGTCCTGAGCAAGTCGCTCGGGTCCTCCAACCAGATCAACATCGTTCACGCGACCGTCGAGGCGCTGAAGATGCTGGAGGAGCCCGAGGCCGTGGCGGCGCGCCGCGGGCTCACTGTGGAGCAGGTCACCCCGGCGGCGATCCTGCGGGCTCGTGCGGAGGTGACCTCCTGATGGCTCAGCTGAAGGTCCAGCAGAAGCGCGGCCTGGTCGGTCTCAAGGCCAACCAGCGCGAGACGCTTCGGACGCTCGGTCTCAAGCGGATCGGTGACGTCGTCGTCAAGGAGGACCGCCCGGAGATCCGGGGCATGGTCAACACGGTCCGTCACCTGGTGACGGTTGAGGAGGTGGAGTGAGATGACGCTCAAGCTGCACCACCTGCGTCCTGCCCCCGGCGCCAAGACCGCCAAGACCCGCGTGGGTCGTGGTGAGGCGTCCAAGGGCAAGACGTCGGGTCGCGGTACGAAGGGCACCAAGGCTCGCTACCAGGTCCCGGTGGCGTTCGAGGGTGGCCAGATGCCCATCCACATGCGCCTGCCCAAGCTGAAGGGGTTCAAGAACCCGTTCAAGGTCGAGTTCCAGGTCGTCAACCTCGACAAGATCCAGGAGCTCTTCCCCGACGGTGGCGCGATCTCCGTCGAGGACCTGGTCGCCAAGGGTGCGGTCCGCAAGGGCCACCCGGTCAAGGTCCTGGGCCAGGGCGAGATCTCGTCGTCGGTCCAGGTGACCGCGAACGCGTTCTCGGGCTCTGCGAAGCAGAAGATCGAGGCTGCCGGCGGCACCACCACGGTGGCCTGAACAGCACACGTATGAGCACGGGGCTCGTCCCGGTCGTCCACGGACGTCGGTGACGGGCCCTGTGCGCGTGGTGGGTGGTACCGAACGCCCTGTTAGGCTTCCCCGGGTCGTACGACACGTACGCCGAGTGCTGCTCGGCGGTCGCGTCCGGACCCTGTTCCCCGGAGGCCGGGTCCCGACCCGCCCTCCGACCCAGCTGAGAAAGAGGAACCAGTGCTAGGCGCGTTCGCCAATGCTTTCCGGACGCCGGACCTGCGGCGCAAGCTGCTGTTCGTCCTGCTGATCCTGACGCTCTTCCGACTCGGCTCCCAGGTCCCCGCGCCAGGCGTCAACGTCGCCAACGTGCAGAACTGTCTGGCGAACGTGGAGGACCAGGGGCTCTACAACCTGATCAACATGTTCTCGGGCGGCGCGCTGCTCCAGCTGACGATCTTCGCGCTCGGGATCATGCCGTACATCACCGCCAGCATCATCCTGCAGCTGCTCGTCGTGGTCATCCCACGGCTGGAGACGCTGAAGAAGGAGGGCCAGGCGGGGCAGACCAAGATCACCCAGTACACGCGCTACCTGACGCTGGGCCTCGCGCTGCTGCAGGCCACCGGCATCGTCGCGCTGGCCCGCTCGGGCAACCTGATCCAGGGCTGCCAGGAGGACCTGCTGCACAGCGACAGCACCGCGACCTTCCTGATCATGGTGATCACCATGACCGCGGGCACCGCGGTGATCATGTGGCTCGGCGAGCTCATCACCGACCGCGGCATCGGCAACGGCATGTCGCTGCTCATCTTCGCCCAGGTCGTCGCCACCTTCCCGGGTGCCATGTGGCAGGTCCAGCAGACCAAGGGCTGGGTGACCTTCTCCATCGTCATGGTGGTCGGCCTCTCGATCGTGGCCGGCGTCATCTTCATCGAGCAGGCCCAGCGCCGGATCCCGGTGCAGTACGCCCGCCGGATGGTGGGCCGCAAGATGTTCGGCGGCTCCTCGACGTACATCCCGCTCAAGGTGAACCAGGCCGGCATCATCCCGGTCATCTTCGCCTCCTCGCTGCTCTACCTGCCGGCGATGGCGGTGCAGTTCAACGAGAGCACCAGCAACCCGGTGCTGCGGTTCGTCAACCGGTACTTCGTCACCGGCGACCACCCGCTGTACATGGCCACGTACTTCCTGCTGATCATCTTCTTCACGTACTTCTACGTGTCGATCACCTTCAACCCGGAGGAGGTCGCCGACAACATGAAGAAGTACGGCGGCTTCATCCCCGGGATCCGCGCCGGGAAGCCCACCGAGACGTACCTGTCCTACGTGCTGTCCCGGATCACCTTCCCCGGCGCCCTCTACCTCGGCCTGATCTCGCTGGTCCCGCTGATCGCTCTCGCACTGATCGGGGCCAACCAGAACTTCCCGTTCGGCGGGACCTCGATCCTCATCATGGTCGGCGTCGCGCTCGACACGGTGAAGCAGATCGAGAGCCAGCTCCAGCAGCGCAACTACGAAGGGTTCCTCAGCTGATGCGTCTGATCATCATGGGCCCGCCCGGTGCCGGCAAGGGCACCCAGGCGAAGTTCATCGCCGAGCACTTCGGTGTCCCGGCGATCTCCACCGGCGACATCTTCCGCGCGAACGTCTCCGAGGGCACCCCGCTGGGCGTGGACGCCAAGCGGTACATGGACGCCGGGGAGTACGTGCCCGACGAGGTCACGAACCAGATGGTGCGCAACCGGCTCGGCGAGGAGGACGCCCTGCCGGGCTTCCTGCTCGACGGGTACCCCCGCACGGTCGCGCAGGTCGAGGAGCTGGACCAGATGCTCGCCGCCCTGAACGAGAGCCTGGACGCGGTGCTGGTGCTCACGGTCGACGCCGAGGAGCTCGTGCAGCGCCTGCTGCAGCGCGCCCAGGTCGAGGGCCGTGCCGACGACACCGAGGACGTCATCCGCCGACGCCAGGAGATCTACGTCGAGCAGACGGCTCCGCTGATCGACGTGTACCGCGAGCGCGGGCTGCTCGTCGAGGTCGACGGCATGGGCGAGGTCGCGGAGGTCTCCGAGCGGCTGTTCGCCGCGCTCGACCGGGTGCCCCAGAGCTGATCCTGCCGTCATGGGCTTCCGAGACCGCGGGATCGAGATCAAGACCCCCGAGCAGATCGACAAGATGCGCGTCGCCGGCCTGCTGGTGGGACAGACCCTGGAGCTGCTGCGCTCCTCGGTCCGTCCCGGTCTGACGACCGGCGAGCTGGACGCGATCGCGGAGGACAACATCCGCTCGGCCGGGGGAGTGCCCTCCTTCAAGGGCTACAGCCACCCTCCGTTCCCCGCCACCATCTGTGCCTCGGTCAACGACCAGGTGGTGCACGGGATCCCGGGTGGCCGGACCCTGGAGTCGGGCGACGTGCTCTCGATCGACTGCGGCGCGATCGTCGACGGCTGGCACGGCGACGCCGCGATCACCGTCGCGGTGGGCGAGGTCCGCCCCGAGGTCGCCGAGCTGATGGAGGTCACCGAGGAGAGCCTGTGGCGCGGCCTGGCTGCCGCCCGTCTCGGTGGCCGGGTCAGCGACATCGGCCACGCGGTGGAGTCGTACGTCCGCTCCCGCGGGGACTACGGGATCCTCGAGGACTACACCGGCCACGGCATCGGCACCCAGATGCACCAGCCGCCCAACGTGCCGAACGTGGGCCGACCCGGCCGAGGTCCCAAGCTGGTGCGCGGCCTGGCGCTGGCGGTGGAGCCGATGGTCACCCTCGGGTCCGCGGAGACCGACCTGGACGACGACGAGTGGACCGTGGTCACGTCGGACGGCTCCTGGGCGGCCCACTTCGAGCACACCTTCACCCTCACGCCCGAGGGCGCGTGGGTGCTCACCGCCCTGGACGGCGGCGAGCAGCGCCTGCGCGAGCTGGGCGTCCCCTTCGGCGGACGTCGCGACTGAGGCTCAGACGCACTCGCGGCCGGCGGGGGAGTCCTCGCCGTCGCGCTGGAGGACCACCTGCACGCAGGCGCGGTCCTGGGTGCGCAGCACGATCCGCTTCTTGCTGGTACGCAGGAACTCGTCGTTCTCCACGTGGTAGACCACCCAGGTGTCGCCTGACCGCGAGCCGTCGGGAGCGCGCCAGGTGAAGCGCGCGCCCTCGGGCGTCCGGTCGCCGCTCACGACGGGAGGTGAGTCCAGCGCCCCGGGCAGCACGGGGGACGGCGTGCTGGTGGCCGGGTCCGTAGGGACCCTGTCGGCCTCGGAGGGCCCCCGGTCCCCGCGGAGGAGGAGCCCGCCCACGACGACGGCCAGGACGGCGACTCCGGCGACCGCCCACACGACGGGGGAGCGGCTGGAGCCGGTCGCCGACTCGGGCTCGGCGGCGGCGGCGGCGGTGACGGCCGGGGCGGGCGGCCGCACCGGCGTGACCACGGTGACCGGCTTCATCACCGTGTGGTCCTCGACCGGCGGCCGCGTGGGCTCGGGCTTTGCCACCGCGGCGTCCGACCGGTCGCCCTCGACCGCCACCGCGGTCCGCGGGAACCCTGCGTCCGCCTCGATCCGCTGGAGGGCGCGCGCGAGGTCCAGCGCGGTCCGTGGCCGGTGGTCGGGGTTCTTCGCCAGGCACTGCTGGAGCAGCCGGTCCAGCGCCGGCGGGACGTCCGGGCGCTGGGTGGCCGGCGGGGCCGCGTGCAGGATGCGCGCGCTCAGCGCCCGGGTGGAGTTGTCTCCGTTGGGCACCGAGAACGGCGACCGGCCCACCAGCAGGTGCCAGATGGTGGCGCCCAGGGAGTACACGTCGGAGGCGACGGTGCCGTTGGAGCGTCCGTCCAGCATCTCCGGCGGGGACCAGGGGTAGGAGATCCGGACGTCGTGGTCGCCCTCCACGTCCTGGATCCGGCCGGCGATGCCGAAGTCGGTGAGCGCAGGCTCGTGGTAGGTGGTCACCAGCACGTTGCTGGGCTTGATGTCGCGGTGCAGGATCCCGGAGCGGTGCGCGGTCTCGATCGCACTGGCCAGCTTGATCCCGGTCGCGACCGCCTCGACCGGAGGCATCGGGTTCGCACGTACCCGGACCCCGAGGTCGGGAGGCGGGCAGAACCGCATCACCAGGAAGGGACGACCGCCCTCCTCGGTGATCCCCGCCGTGATCACCGAGACGATGTAGGGGTGGTCCGCCAGCCGTGCCATGGCGTTGGCCTCGGCGGCGAACAGGGACTTCTCCCGGTCCGTCAGCGGGACGTCGGGGCGCACGACCTTGACCGCCACGCGCTGACGGGGCCAGGCCTGCTCGTAGAGGAAGACGTCCGCGAACCCGCCGCTGCCGAGGTGCTCGACGAAGGTGAAGCCGGGGATGTGGGGGGCGCTCACGAGCTCCGTCCCCCCGTCTCGGCGCCGACCTCGGGACCGACCTCGTAACGCACCTCGTAGGTGTCGGCGAGGGTGAGCACGTGTCCGGGCTCCAGGACGTAGGGCCGCTCGCCGGCCAGCCGGACCGGCGCCTGGCCCGGCGCGGTCAGGGTCGTCCCGCCCCGGGAGCCGAGGTCGCGGACGACGACCTTCCACCCGTCCAGGCTCAGGTGCAGGTGCATCCGGGAGACGAAGCCGTGCTCGGACGGGACCGTCACCAGGTGCGGCCACTCCCCGACGCTGGGCAGCGGCTGCGGGCGACGACCCAGCACCACGGGTCGGTCGAGGGGGACCACCTCGCCGGTCGCGAGCCGGAGCCCGCCGAGGACCGGGCGCGGGACGCGCTGCGGATGCTGCGGGGCCACCTGGCTGCGGCAGATCCGGCACAGCGGCTGCGTGGGCGCGGTGAGGTGCCCGGACGGGCACCAGACGGCGTCCACCGTGTCGGCAGGAGTGGCTGCCACCAGGTGGTCGGGCCGGAAGACGGTCGACCCGTCGTGGTCCTGGTGCTCGTCCTGGCCGTGCTCCTCGTGCTGGTCCTGCTCCGCCGGCTCGGGGGTGCCCGCCAGCGCGGCGACGAGCTCGGGGTCGGGCTCGGTGGTCTCCCGGGCCGTGGAGTCGGCGGTGTCGGGGCGGCGCGGGCGTGGGCGAGGTGGGGGAGGGCCGTCGGGACCCTTGGCGGCGAGGATGGCGGCCGGAACCCCGTCGATCAGGGCGCCGTCCGAGGACTCCACCGAGCGGGGGACCGCGACCGAGGAGGCGGAGACGACTCCGCCGGCCAGCCGCCGGGACGGACCGGGGACCGGGTCGGCCAGGGCGAGCCGGACCAGCGCGCCCTCCTGCTCGACGCGGCCGGTGCCGCGGACGGCCTGCTGCGCGCGAGCGCTGCCGGCGACCAGGGCCAGGCCCGGGACTCCGGTGGGGAAGGCGCCGTCGACGACCGCGAGCACCCGGCGGACCGGGTCGCTCGAGGTGAGCGCGGTCCAGAGGTCCTCGACGACCTTCTCGTCCGCGGGGTCGGTCAGGAGCAGCCAGCGACCTGCGTCGCCGATCAGCAGGTGATCCCCCGGGACGTAGCGGGTCTCCACGTCCATGCTCCGCTCCCTCCTTCGCCCGGACATTCTGACGGACCGGCGTCTGCCGGCCCGTGATGCGTCCATGATGGCACCGAGGGTGCCTCCATCGCGTACTCTCACGCACCACAGCACGTGGTCGCACGAAATCCGGGGGGAGAGCAAGACGATGCGCGGGTTCCTGCGGCGCCACCGGGCGGCCATCGCGTCGAACACGGCCCTCGTGGTGGCGGCCGGAGCAGTCCTGGTCTACGCCGTCTCGGCCGACGGCTACCGCTCGCACCGCACCGAGCTCAACGACGGCGGCATCTGGGTCACCAAGTCCGACAAGGGCTACTACGGCCGCCAGAACAAGCCCATCGGCAAGCTCGACGGCGCCGTGCCCACGGAGCAGGACGCGGATCTGGACGTGCTGCAGGACGGTGCCGCGGTGATCGGCGTCAACGGTCGCTCGGGACGCCTCGCGCCCATCGAGCCCGGGGCCCTCCAGCTGGACGAGGGAGCGAGCGCCTCGCTGGTGCCGGGAGCCTCGGTGACCATGGCCGGCGGCACCCTGGCCGCCGTCGACCCGAAGTCCGGCACGACCTGGGCGGTGCGCTACGACCCGCAGCTGGGCGGACCGGTGGCCGGCGGGCTCGACCAGCAGAGCGAGCCGCTCACCGAGGTGGGTGAGGGAGCAGCCCTGACGGTGACCGAGTCGGGCGCCCTCGTCGTCTCCTCCACCGAGGAGCGCGAGCTCGTCACCTGGCGTCCCGCGGCGGACTCCACGATGGAGCTGACCGAGGCCGGCACCGAGGAGCTACCCGAGGCGGCCGGCGCGCCGACCGCGATGACGGCGGTCGGGGAGAACGTGGTCACCCTGGACCGCGCGGCCGGCACCCTGTGGGTCCGCGGCGGCGCGAGCGCGTCCGTGCCGGCGGGTGCGGTCCTGCAACGGCCCGGCCCGGCGGCCGGCTCCGTCCTGGTCGCGCACGAGAGCGGCCTGGTCGGCGTCGACCTGGAGACGGGCGAGGTCGCCACCCTGGTGGACGCGGTGTCCGGGTCGCCCACCGCCCCGGTGCGGCTCGGCGCGTGCACCTTCGCCGCCTGGTCTGGCGGGGTCGGGCAGTACGCCTCCGCGTGCGGCGGGGGCGAGCACACCGTCTCCCAGCTGGACGAGAAGGGCGCCACCACCAACCTGGTCTTCCGGGTCAACCGCGACCAGATCGTGCTCAACGACGTCGAGACCGGCTCGGTGTGGGACGTGGACGCCGACCGGCCGCTGCGGATCGACAACTGGGAGGCCTTCACCGACACCAAGAAGGTGGAGAAGCAGCAGAAGGACGACGAGCAGCAGTCCACGGGGGACCGTCGTCCGCCGCAGGCGAAGCCGGACGACTTCGGCGCTCGTGCGGGCCGGACCAGCGTGCTCTACCCGCTGGACAACGACGCGGCCCCCGAAGGACGGCTGCTCGCCATCCAGGGGGTCGACCAGCCGAACATGCGCGGGGCGCGGGTCGCGATCAGCCCGGACCGGCAGACCCTCCAGCTCACCCTCCCGCAGGAGGCCCGGGGCCAGGTCAGCTTCGACTACTACATCGACGACGGCCGCAACCTGAAGGACCAGGCGACCGTCACCGTCGCCGTGCGCGGAGGGCAGGAGAACGAGGCGCCGAGCCTGCGCGAGGGCTACGAGCCGCGGCAGTGGCGGGTGCCGGCGGGCGGGTCGCTGGAGCTCCCGGTGCTTCCCGACTGGCGCGACCCCCGGGACAGCGACCCGCTGATGCTCGAGTCGGCGCGGGTGCTCAGCGGACCCCCCGGGGCGGTGGCCCGGGCCACGACGAACGGCCGGCTCCGGGTCAAGGCCTCCGGCGAGGGCGGCGAGGTCCAGGTGGAGTACGCCGTCTCCGACGGGCTCTCGGTGCCGGTGCGCCGCACCGTCGGGGTCACCGTCCAGGACAAGTTCGACCAGGAGACGCACCCCGGCATCGCCGAGCCGGACGTGGTCAGCGGCCAGGTCGGGAAGCCGATCGTGATCCGGCCGCTCGCCAACGACCTGCCCGGCTCCGACCCCGGGTCGCCCAACGCCCAGCTCGAGCTCGGCGGACGCATCCCGGACCAGGCCGGCGCCAAGGTCCGCACCGAGGTCAACACCGGTCTGGTCCGGGTGGACGCGGCCAAGGCCGGGACCTACCTGCTCGACTACCAGGCGGCGTACGGCAACGCCCGGCTGGCGCGCGGCAAGATCCGCGTCGACGTGCGCCCGCCGCCGAAGAACCCCGAGGACCCGGTCGCCACGCCGGACACGCTGACCCTCTACGGACAGTCCTCGGCCACGGTCGACGTGCTGGCCAACGACGTGGACCCCGCCGGCGGGATCCTGGTCGTCCAGGACGCCCGCCCGGACCGCGAGGACCAGCTCGAGGTCGCCGTCGTCGAGGGGCGCTGGCTGAAGATCTCCGCGACGCAGGGGACCCTCGCCCCCTCCTCCCAGGTCGTCCGCTACACGATCAGCAACGGGGCGGTCTCCGGGGTCCGCGGTGAGGTGCTGGTCACCCAGCGGCCGCGGCCCGAGGACAACACCCCGGTCACCGGACCCGACCGGGTGGTCGTCCGGTCCGGGCAGGTGGTCGCGCACCCCGTGCTCGACAACGACTTCAGTCCCTCGGGGGACCGGCTGGAGCTGGTGGCCTCGACCGGCGAGGCCGCCGGCGGCCTCGAGGTCGAGGCGCCGCAGGACTACCGCGGCGACGTCGGCGCGGCGTACGTCTCCGGGCGCCTGATCCGGTACGTGGCTCCGGCCGGGATCGAGGAGCGGGAGACGTTCGTCGTCCCCTACGTCGCGCAGAACTCCACGGGCGAGACGGGCTCGGGCGAGCTGACCGTGGTGGTCGTCCCGGACGACGAGACCAACAACCCGCCGGAGGCGCCCGCCCTCGAGGGCCGGGTCTTCGCCGGCGACACCGTGCGTCTGACGCTTCCGGGCAGCGGTGCCGACCCGGACGGCGACCCCGTGACCATCACCGGCATCTCCGCGGCCCCGCGGCTGGGCCGGGTCACCGAGTCCGGCGCCAACTCGCTGCGGTACCTGGCGTTCCCGCGCAGCTCCGGCACCGACGAGTTCACCTACACCGTGATGGACTCCCGCGGCGCCGAGTCCACCGGCGTCGTCCGGGTGGCAGTGGTGCCCGCCGGCCTCCCGCAGCCTCCGGTCGCGGTGGCCGACAGCCTGGTGGTCGCGCCCGGCGGCGAGGCACGCGTCGACGTGCTCGCCAACGACGAGATCGGCCGGGCCAAGCGCGTCACCCTCGACCTGGTGGACCCGCCCGAGGGAGTGCGCCTGGAGTCCGAGATCGGCCCGCTGGTGGTGCCGGCTCCCGCCAGCGCGGAGGCGGACACCGTCGAGGTGGTCTACTCGTTGAGCAACGGCCTGGCCTCCTCGCTGGCCCAGGTCCGGGTCGAGGCGGAGGACGGCTACAACAACCCGCCCGTCGTGCAGGACGCCTTCGGCCGGGCCGGCGCGAGCGACGCGGTGAAGGTCGACCTGCTGGCCGGGGACCGGGAGCGCGCGGCGGCCTACGACCCCGACGGCCCGGCCGACGAGCTGCGGGTGACCCGGATCTTCGCCCCCGAGGACAGCTACCAGCTGGAGGGGAACACGGTGACGGTGACCCGGGCCGAGGCCCCGATGGTGGTGCCGTTCCAGGTGGAGGACGCCGACGGCGGCGTGGCGAGCGCGTCGCTCTACGTCCCGCCGGCCGCAGGCAGTCGCCCGTTCGTCAAGGACGGCGCACTGATCGAGATCGAGTCGGGTGGCTCGACCACCTTCTCCCTGGCCGACCACCTGGCCAACCCCGGGGGCGGCACCCTGCAGCTGACCGGCCCGCAGCAGGTCTGGACCTCGCCGCGGAGCGCCACGAGCGCGCGGGGCACGTCGGCGGACCAGGTGGAGCTCACCGCGCGCGACGACTTCCGTGGCCCGGCGGCCGTGACCGTCGAGGTGATGACGGTCGAGGACGGCGAGGAGAGCGACCCCACGGTCCTCTCCATCCCGGTCCAGGTGGGCTCGGACCGTCCCGAGATCGACTGCCCGGACAGCCCGATCGACGTCGCGGCCTCGGACTCCGTGGTCATCGACGTGATCTCGGTGTGCACCGTCACCCCGGTCGTCCCGGGGGACGAGTACACGCTCGCCTACACGGTGGACTGGGCGGACCGGGTGGAGGGCATGGGCCTGTCCGCGGACGGTCCCCTGCTCGACGTCTCCGCGGCCGGCGGGGTCCGCGCGGGTACGCAGGCCGCGCTCTCGGTGCGGGCCGCCAACAGCGAGCCCGCGCTGCTGCGGGTGCAGGTGGTCAAGGCGCCGTCGCCGTCGCTGCTCTCGTTCTCCGTGCCCGACATGAAGCCCGGCGACAGCCGGGAGGTCAACCTGTCGCGCTACCTGCGCCCCGGGGTCAGCGACGCGGACCCCACGATCCTCGGGGTCCGCCGCATCTCCGGGAGCTCGGTCAACGCGTCCTCGTCCGGTCCGGTCCTGCGCCTGAGCGCCCCGCGCAACGCCGAGGGGCGCACCGAGCTCGAGGTCGAGATGAGCGACGTCTCCACCGGCAACCCCGGCCCCGAGCGGCGGGTCACCGCACGGGTCGGGATCGAGGTGCTCGACACCCCCACCACGCCGGGGCCGCCGGTGGCGATGAGCATCAAGGACCGCTCGGTGAAGCTCAGCTGGCGGCCGTCGCAGCCCCGGGGCTCCCGGATCGACCACTACGAGGTGCGGGTGGTCAACGGGCCCGCGCGCAGCCAGCGGTTCCGCACCAACGGCGGGACCTTCCGGGTCCCGGAGAACGGCAAGCGGTACTCGTTCCAGGTCCGCGCGCACAACAAGAGCGGCTACTCGGACTGGAGCGACCGCTCGCTCTCCGCGGTGATCGACAAGGCGCCGTCCCGGGTGCCGTGGATCCGGGCAGAGGACCCCGGCGACGGCACCCTCATGCTGCGCTGGGGCCAGCCGCGCAGCATGGCCTCGGACATCCAGACCTACTACATCTCCTGGCGCGACGGCTCGACCGAGGTACAGGGCTCCGGCCGGAGCAAGCTGATCTCCGGCCTGGACAACAACAGCCAGTACGACTTCACCATCCGGGCGCGCAACGCCACCGGGATCTCCGAGCCCCGGGTCTCCGGCCTCTTCCAGTCGGTCGGCACCCCGGCGAGCCCGAAGGGGCTGACGCTCCGGGACCTGCAGACCGGCGAGCGCGAGACCGCGCTGCGCCTGGACTGGAACGGCACGCTGCCCGAGGGGCCGGGACCCACGACGTACACCGTGCGGGCCACCGTGGCCGGACAGACCGTCACCCTGCCCGAGTGCCGGCAGATCGAGGCCACCACGTGCCGGCACGCGGGGATCCCCTACGACGGCCGGGTGTGGAGCTACACCGTGGTCGCGCAGAACGCGCCGGGCAAGACCTCGTCCCCCGGCTCGCCCGAGCAGTTCGCCGCCGTCGGCGTGCCCGAGGGCTGGGGCAACTGGACCTGGGACGCCACCGGGGTCGACAACCAGATCAGGCTCGGCTACCAGGTGCCCCTGCCTCGCGGAGCCCAGAGCAACGTCACGGTCCTGGTCAACGGCGTCCCCGCCGGACCACCCACGCAGGAGCGGGGGGTGCGTTCGCGGACCGTGACCCTGCCCAGCAACACCACGACCCACAAGGTCGTGCTGCAGCTGTGCAACGAGCAGGACAAGTGCAGCACCAGCAACCCCCAGGACGCCCAGAGCTACGGTCCGCTGACCAACGAGATGGTCCGGGTGACGCCCAGCGTCGTAGGCGACTCGGTGCAGTGGGCCGTGCAGGGCAACAGCAACGGCAACCCCGGCAAGCTCGCGATCGTCGTCTACGACACCAGCGAGTTCGACCCGCGGGTGGTCGAGCAGCGCACGGTGGACCTGGGCGGCTACGGAGCGGGTCAGTTCGACTACCAGCTGCCGCCCGTGAAGATCGGCTGGCGGGGCGCCTCGAGGATCGATGTGACGCTCTTCGACGACGCCCCGGGTGGCCGCGGCGAGGGCTCGGCCACCGGGACGGCGGCCACGCCGGACCCCCCGCCGCCTTCCATCCGGATCTACAAGGTCGAGTGCAGCGACGCCGAAGGGAGCACGAACCCGTGCGGCGGGACCGGAGTCACGCAGTGCACCGGACAGGGCTGCGGGTTCGTCGCGGTGGAGATCACCGGGTTCCTCACGCCCTACGACTGCTCGGTCATGCGCCCCGGTCTGTTCGACCCCGACATCGTGCACACCTTCAGCCGGCAGGGGAACATCAACGAGCGGACGCCGTACTTCTTCCGGAGCGGCAAGGTCATGGTCGAGTGCCGGACCACCGACCAGGGTGACCGGGTCCGCCAGGAGGCCTACGTGGAGACCACGTGGTGACCACTGCCGCCGATTGCCGTGCCGACCACCGACCGCTGCCGGGACCGCCGTCCGGCCGAACGAAAGAAGACCGATGACGATCTCGCACGAGCAGGCGGAGTGGTTCGCCAAGACCTTCGACCAGCTGGCCGACAACATCGAGAAGGCGGTGCTGGGCAAGCGCCACGTGATCCGGCTGGCCCTGACCTGCCTGCTCTCGGAAGGCCACATCCTGCTCGAGGACAACCCGGGGACCGGCAAGACGATGCTGGCCCGGGCCCTGGCCAACACCGTGCAGGGCAGTCACGCGCGGATCCAGTTCACCCCGGACCTGCTGCCCTCGGACGTCACCGGGGTGACGGTCTACGACCAGCACAAGGGGTCCTTCGACTTCCACCCGGGGCCGATCTTCCACACGATCGTGCTCGCCGACGAGATCAACCGGGCCTCGCCCAAGACGCAGTCCGCGCTGCTGGAGGTCATGGAGGAGGGGCGGGTCACCGTCGACGGGGTCGCCCACCCGGTGGGCCGTCCGTTCCTGGTGATCGCGACGCAGAACCCGATCGAGCAGGCAGGGACCTACCGGCTGCCCGAGGCCCAGCTGGACCGGTTCCTGATGAAGACCTCGGTGGGCTACCCCGACCGGCAGGCGATGGTCGAGCTGCTGGTCAACGCCCGGGTCCGCGACCGCGCCTCCCTGGTCTCCCCGGTGATCACCGCCCAGACGATCGCGCAGATGAGCGAGCTCGCCGACGAGGTCTACGTCGACCCCGCCGTGGTGGGCTACGTCGCCGAGCTGGCGGAGGAGTCGCGGCGTCAGCCGCACGTCAAGCTGGGGCTCTCGGCGCGAGGCTGCCTCGCCTTCGTCCGAGTCGCGAAGACCTGGGCCGCGGCCGACGGCCGTGACCACGTGGTCCCCGACGACATCCGCGAGCTCGCCGAGCCGGTGCTCAGCCACCGGCTCCTCCTCGATGCCGAGGCACAGTTCAGCGGCGTGACGGTGGAGACCGTGATCGGTCGGCTGCTCGACGCGGTGGCTCCTCCGACCGACCGGGTGGCCTGAGGTCTCGATGGAGGAGCTCACCAGGAGGGCACGCGAGCTGGCCTCGGTGGTCAAGCCGGTCGGCTGGACGGTGCTGGGCGTCGGCGTGGTCGCCGCGGTCCTGGCCCGGGTCACCGGCTGGCTCGAGCTCGGCGTGCTCTCGGTGGCCTGCCTGGCGCTGCTGCTGCTCGCCGCCCCGTTCCTGGTGGGCAGCACCCGGGTCCGGGTCGACCTGCGGCTGGAGCCGGAGCGTGTGGTCGCGGGCGAGTCGGTGGCCGCCGGGGTGGTGGTCACCAACGTCTCCGGGCGGCGGATGGTCTCGGCGACCCTCGAGGTGCCGGTCGGCACCACCGTGCACCGGTACGCCGTCGGCACGCTGGCCGCGGGAGCAAGCGACGAGGAGTCGTTCACGATCCGCACCGAGCGCCGCGGCGTGATCGGCGTCGGACCGGCCTTCACGCTGCGCGGCGACCCGCTGGGGCTCTTCTCCCGGGACATGGCCTGGACCCCTCGGCGCGAGGTGCTGGTCCGTCCGGCGGTGGTTCCCCTGGAGTCGCTGGGTGCGGGCATCCTGCGTGACCTCGAGGGAGTCTCGACGGACGCGGTGAGCCAGAGCGACCTGGCCTTCCACGCCCTGCGCGAGTACGTCCCCGGTGACGACCTGCGGCACGTGCACTGGCGCTCCTCGGCCAAGGTGATGGCCTCCTCGGGCCAGAGCGCGCTGCTGGTGCGTCAGTACCTGGACACCCGGCGCAGCCACGCCACGATCGTCGTCGACGACCGGCTGCGCTCCTACCACGACGAGGAGGGCTTCGAGACCGCCATGACCGTCGCCGCCTCGCTCGCGGTGCGCGCGGCGGCGGACGAGTTCGACGTCTCGTTCGTCTGCGGCGACCAGGCCTCCACCGGCGGCGAGGGACGTCGTGCCTTGGACTCGGTCTGCCGCGCCGACTTCGGCGAGGCGGGCCTGGTCGGGACCGCGCGCCGGGCGATGGGCCTGGCGCCGGCGACCAGCATCGCCTTCCTCGTCACCGGCTCCGAGGCGAGCTTCTCCGACGTCCAGCGGGCCTCGGTGGCCTTCCCGCCCGAGGTGCGACGCCTGGCGATCCTGGTCGAGCCCGCGCAGACCAGCCGGGTCTCCGACGCCGCCGGGCTGCCGGTGCTGCACCTGGCCGCTGCGCAGGACCTGGGCCCGCTGCTGCGGTGGAGCGTCCGATGAGCGCCGGCAGCCCCGTCGTCACCACCGGGACCCGGACCCGCGCCATCCGGACCCACCGGTGGCCCGACGTCGGACAGTGGGCGGACCTGGGGGTGATGGTGCTGCTGGTGGGCCTCGCGCTCTCCGGGCTGGCCGCCTCGTTCATCGGCGTGGAGTTCCTCGTCGTGGGCGTGATCGGCACGCTGCTGGGCGCGGGGTGCAGCGTGCTGGCCCGCGCCTTCGGCCTGCCGATGGTCGCCGCGGTGCTGCTGGCCGTCCTGGTCTTCTTCCTGCTCGGCGGCCCGCTCACCCTGCGCTCGCTCGGGGACACGGCGTTCCTCCCGGGGCCCGAGGTGCTGCGCACCCTGGTGGACCAGCTCCTGTTCGGCTGGAAGGACCTGCTGACCACGCTGCCACCGGTCGACGGGAGCGGGCCGCTGCTGGTGCTGCCGTGGGTCATCGGCCTGCTCGCCGGACTTCTCGGCGCCGGCGCGGTCTTCCTCGGGACCGCACGCGCCTGGGTGACCGCACTGGTGCCCGTGCTCGTGGCGACCGCGGTCCTGGTCGTCTCGATCCTGCTCGGGGTCTCCCAGCCACAGTCCCTGCTCATCCAGGGCGGGGTCTTCGCCGCCGTCGCCCTGGGCTGGCTGGCCGTCCGCGCCCGGCGGGAGAGCGCCAGCGTCCGGGTGGGCCGGCAGAGCCCGACCAGGGTGCTGGCGGGCGTGCTGCTGCTGGCGGTGGCCTCCGGCCTGGCGCTGCCCGGCGCCCGGGCTCTGATAGGGGAGGAGAGCGAGCGGCTGGTGCTGCGCGACCACGTGGAGCCACCGTTCGACATCGGGCGCTACCCCTCCCCGCTGGCCGCCTTCCGCAACTACGTGGACCTGGGCCAGCGCTCGGAGCCCACGAACGTCTTCGACAAGGAGCTGTTCTCCGTCTCGGGCCTCGAGGCCGGCGCCCGGATGCGGATCGCGACGCTCGACCACTGGGACGGAATGGTCTACGGGGCGACGAACGACCCCTTGAGCGCCGAGTCCGGGGACAGCTTCCAGCGCGTCTCGTCGGTGATCGACAACCCCGTCGAGGGGGAGAAGGTCCGGGTCAGGGTCCGGCTCGGCACCGGCTACTCGGGGGTCTGGCTGCCCACCGCCGGAGCCCTGCAGTCGATGGAGTTCGAGTCCGGCGACCCGACCGCCAAGTCCGAGAGCTTCCGCTACAACCTGGCCACCTCCACCGCGGTGGTGCCCAGCATGCTGCACCCGGGGGACGCCTACGCGTTCGACGCCGTGCTCCCCGAGGACTCGGTCGCCGCGGACTCGGGTGTCTCGCCCCTTCCGGGCGCGCTGAACGCCGACACCGGCTTCCTCGACCAGGCCCGCGACAAGTGGACCGAGAAGGCCGACACCCCGATGTCCCGGGTGTTCGCGGCTGCGGACTACCTCAAGGACAAGGGGCGCTACTCCGACGGCGTACGCCGGGCGGAGCGCGGCTACCACCCCGGGCACGGGCGCAAGCGGCTCTCCGACGAGTTCGTCAACGCCGACCCGATGGTCGGCAACGACGAGCAGTACGCCGCGGTGATGGCGCTGATGGCCAACAAGCTCGGCGTGCCCGCGCGCGTGGTGCTCGGTGCGGTGGTGCCCGAGGACGGCGTGGTCCGGGGCGAGCACGTGGAGGCCTGGGTCGAGCTCCGGGTCGAGGACGGCACCTGGCGCACGCTGCCCACCGAGCGGTTCATGTCCACCAAGCCGCCCGCCGAGCGCCAGCCCGAGACGCAGGAGCCGATGACCGGCACGGTGGTGCCGCCGCCGGCGCCGATCCCGCCGCCCTCGGCGCTGGGGGAGTCCGCGGACTCCGACCTCCGGGCGCGGATGCAGCAGGAGAAGCAGGAGGAGGAGCAGCAGGACGAGGAGGGCGGGCTGCCCGCGTGGGTGGGCACGGTGGCCACCTGGGTCGGCATCCCGCTGCTGCTGGTCGCCCTGGTCCTGGGGTCGATCCTGGGGGCGAAGCTGCTCCGGCGTCGGCGGCGTCGCACGGCGCCGGTCGTCTCCTCGCGGTTCGTGGGCGCCTGGCGTGAGCTGGTCGACCACGCCCGCGACCTGGGCCAGCCCGTCCCGGCCGGCCCGTGGGCGACCCGGCGCGAGCAGAGCCGGAAGATCTCCTCGGACCTGGCGCCGGAGCTGGCCCGTCGGGCCGACCGGTTCGTCTTCGGGCCGGCCGAGCCGGAGGCCGAGGAGGCCGAGCGGTACTGGGAGAGCGTCGAGGAGGAGCGGCGTGAGATGATGCGGGGGTTGAGTCGCGGACAGCGGCTCCGGGCCGCGCTGAGCCTCGCGAGCCTGCGCCCCGCCCGGCCGCGACGCGGCCACGGCCCCGTCTCCCGGGCCCGGGGACTGATTAGGGTTTCTCGGCAGCGCCTACTAGACTGACGTGTCGGCCCAACGTGGGCATGCTCGCTGGTCCCTCGCGGCTGCCGTGGCACCGCACCAGGTACTTCCTCGGACGTACTCGGTCATGTGCGCGGATTTGAGGCACCAGCGACTGCCGTACGAGGTCCACCCGCTCCGGCGGGAGGTTCCCGGGCCACCCGGACGGCACCCGCCGTGCGGTGCACACGCGGTAGACGACGTTTCAACAGATTGTGGAGGACATGCCGAAGAAAGAAGGCGTGATCGAGCTCGAGGGCACCATCACGGAGGCCCTGCCCAACGCTATGTTCCGGGTCGAGCTGAGCAACGGACACAAGGTGCTCGCCCACATCAGCGGAAAGATGCGTCAGCACTACATCCGCATCCTCCCCGAGGACCGGGTCGTGGTGGAGCTCTCTCCGTACGACCTCACCCGGGGTCGCATCGTCTACCGCTACAAGTAACCAGCCGATCCAGAAAGGCCCTCCGAAGTGAAGGTCAACCCCAGCGTCAAGGCGATCTGCGACAAGTGCAAGGTCATCCGTCGCCACGGCCGCGTCATGGTCATCTGCGAGAACCCGCGCCACAAGCAGCGCCAGGGCTGATGAACCGGCGGTCCGCCGCCGGTCTCGCACCAAACTGAACACACCACTCAACGTGATCGCTAGCTGGTCCCGCCCCTCGGGGCGACCAGCGAACCCACCTCCGGAGCAGCGGCCGGAGCCCGGTTGCACAGGTCCTCCTGTGCGAGGCGCCGGGACGCGACACGAACGAAACCGCAGCGAACTACCCGAAGGGAATGCCAGACAACATGGCTCGCCTCGTTGGTGTTGACCTCCCGCGCGACAAGCGCATCGAGATCGCACTCACCTACATCTACGGCATCGGCCGTACCCGCGCCCAGGAGCTGCTCGCCGCGACCGGGGTCGACCCGAACGCGCGTGTGCACACGCTGGGTGACGAGGAGCTGGTCAAGCTCCGCGATGAGATCGAAGCCAACTTCAAGATCGAGGGTGACCTCCGTCGCGAGGTCCAGGCCGACATCCGTCGCAAGATCGAGATCGGCAGCTACCAGGGTCGCCGCCACCGCATGGGCCTTCCGGTCCGCGGTCAGCGCACCAAGACCAACGCGCGTACCCGCAAGGGCCCCAAGCGCACCGTCGCCGGCAAGAAGAAGGCGAAGTGATCCGCGGCTGACGCCGCCTCGCTCGTCTGCTTCCTCGAAACTTTCGCTTACCAGTTACCTCAGGAGATATTGAATGCCTCCCAAGAGCCGCACCACCAAGGTGCGCCGCAAGGAGAAGAAGAACGTCGCTCAGGGCGAAGCCCACATCAAGAGCACGTTCAACAACACCATCGTCACGATCACCGACCCCACGGGCGCCGTGATCGCGTGGGCCTCGGCCGGCACCGTCGGCTTCAAGGGCTCGCGCAAGTCCACCCCGTTCGCGGCGCAGATGGCTGCCGAGGCTGCGGGTCGCCGTGCGCAGGAGCACGGCATGAAGAAGATCGACGTCTTCGTCAAGGGCCCGGGCTCGGGCCGCGAGACGGCGATCCGTTCGCTGGGTGCGATCGGCCTCGAGGTCGGCACCATCCAGGACGTGACGCCTGCCCCGCACAACGGCTGCCGCCCGCCCAAGCGCCGCCGCGTCTGAGCCGACCCGAGACTTTCAAGGAGACTTTGAACAATGGCCCGTTACACCGGTCCCATGACCAAGAAGTCGCGCCGTCTCGGTGTCGACCTCGTCGGTGGCGACGCAGCATTCGAGCGTCGTCCCTACCCGCCCGGCCAGCACGGCAAGGGTCGGATCAAGGAGAGCGAGTACCTCCTCCAGCTGCGTGAGAAGCAGAAGGCCCGCTTCTCGTACGGCATCCTGGAGAAGCAGTTCCACAAGTACTACGTCGAGGCCTCTCGGCGCCAGGGCAAGACCGGCGACAACCTGCTCCAGCTGCTCGAGAGCCGCCTGGACAACGTCGTCTACCGCGCCGGGTTCGCCCGCACGCGTCGTCACGCCCGCCAGCTGGTCGTCCACGGCCACTTCAAGGTGAACGGCAAGAAGGTCGACATCCCGTCCTTCCAGGTCTCCGCCCACGACGTCATCGACGTGCGGGAGAAGTCGCTGGAGATGACCCCGTTCATCGTGGCTCGCGAGACCCACGGCGAGCGCGTCGTTCCCGCCTGGCTCGAGGCCATCCCGTCGCGGATGCGCATCCTCGTGCACCAGACGCCGACCCGGGCGCAGATCGACATGCCGGTCCAGGAGCAGCTGATCGTGGAGTTCTACTCCAAGAAGTAGTAGTTGCGTCGGGGGGACTCCGGTCCCCCCGACCACCCCGTCCCGTGGTTGCGGCCGTCTTCGGCCGGGGGCACACACCTCAACTTTCGCCTCGTCACCGAAGTTCGGGCCCGTCAAATGGTGGGTGGGTCCGGAAAGGAAAGAATCCAGTGCTTATCGCCCAGCGCCCGACCCTGTCGGAAGAGACCGTTGACGAGTTCCGCTCCCGGTTCGTGATCGAGCCGCTCGAGCCCGGCTTCGGCTACACGCTCGGCAACTCGCTGCGCCGGACCCTGCTCTCCTCCATCCCGGGAGCTGCGGTCACCAGCATCAAGATCGACTCGGTGCTGCACGAGTTCTCGACCATCGAGGGCGTGACCGAGGACGTCACCGAGATGATCCTCAACCTCAAGGGTCTGGTCGTCTCCTCCGAGCACGACGAGCCCGTCACGATGTACCTGCGCAAGTCCGGTGCCGGCGACGTGACCGCGGCGGACATCACCCCGCCCGCCGGTGTCGAGGTGCACAACCCCGACCTGAAGATCGCCACGCTGTCGGACAACGGCAAGCTGGAGATGGAGCTGGTCGTCGAGCGTGGCCGCGGCTACGTCTCGGCCGTGCAGAACAAGGGCGCCGACAACGAGATCGGCCGCATGCCGGTCGACTCGATCTACAGCCCCGTGCTGAAGGTGACCTACAAGGTCGAGGCCACCCGTGTCGAGCAGCGCACCGACTTCGACAAGCTGGTCATCGACGTCGAGACCAAGCCGTCGATCCGTCCCCGCGACGCCATCGCCTCGGCGGGCAAGACCCTGGTCGAGCTCTTCGGCCTGGCGCGCGAGCTCAACGTCGAGGCCGAGGGCATCGACATCGGCCCGTCGCCGGTCGACGAGGCGCTGGCCGCCGACCTGGCTCTGCCGGTCGAGGACCTGCAGCTGACCGTCCGGTCCTACAACTGCCTCAAGCGCGAGGGCATCCACACCGTGGGTGAGCTGATCTCGCGCTCCGAGCAGGACCTGCTCGACATCCGCAACTTCGGCGCGAAGTCGATCGACGAGGTCAAGGCCAAGCTCGTCGAGATGGGCCTCTCCCTCAAGGACAGCGCTCCCGGCTTCGACCCGCACGCCGCCCTCGCCGCCTACAGCGACGACGACGACGACGCGTTCGTCGAGGACGAGCAGTACTGACACACCCCAGATCCCGGCGAACGACGCCGGGACCGACTACCCCGGTACCTGGTACGGCCGGGGAGGAATGAGTAGAAGCGATGCCCACCCCCAAGAAGGGTCGCCGTCTCGGCGGTAGCCCCGCCCACCAGCGCCTGATCCTGTCGAACCTGGCCACCGCCCTGTTCGAGCACGGCCGGATCACCACCACCGAGGCCAAGGCCCGGCTGCTGCGCCCCTACGCGGAGAAGCTGATCACCAAGGCCAAGAAGGGCGACCTGCACAACCGTCGCGAGGTGCTGAAGGTGGTGCGGGACAAGTCCGTCGTGCACACCCTGTTCGTCGACATCGCCCCCACGTTCGCGGAGCGTCCGGGCGGCTACACCCGGATCACCAAGCTCGGCCCCCGCAAGGGCGACAACGCCCCCATGGCCGTGATCGAGCTCGTCACCGAGGCGTACTCGCCCAAGGCTCCCTCGACGAAGAAGACCGAGGCCGCCGCTCCGGCTGCCCCGGCCGAGATCGTCGCCGAGGACGTCGACGGTGAGGAGGAGGTGCTCGCCGTCGAGGCGGACACCGAGACTGCCGAGGCGCAGTCGACCGACGAGGCCGAGGTCAAGGACGAGGCTGAGGTCAAGGACGAGGTCAAGGAGTAGTCACTCCGCAGACCAGCCGCGAGGCCCGCTCCCGTGAGGGGGCGGGCCTCGTCGCGTTCCCGGGGCACCTACCAGGCGTCCTCGACCAGGCGGACCGCCTCGGGGAGCGCCAGCCCTGAGGTCCGGCACAGGGCGGCGTAGTCGGCCGCGGCCTGCCGGACCTGACCCAGGTCGCGGGCGGCCCCGGAGCGGACCAGCGTGCCGGCACGTCCACGGGTCTCGACCACCCCGTCGGCCTCGAGCTCCTTGTAGACCCGGGCCACGGTGTTCACGGCCAGGCCCAGGTCGGCTGCCAAGGTGCGTACCGGTGGTAGCCGGGTGCCGGCGGGCAGACTGCCCGAGGCCACCTGCGCGGCGATCTGGGTGCGTACCTGCTCGAAGGGCGGGGTGGTGTCTTCCCGGTCGATCCGGATGAGCGGCTCGGCGTCGGTCATGGGAGGAGTATGCCGCTGGACGTGCGGCTCAGCAGCGGCGAGCATCGACCCATGACGCGGGTGCTGGTGGTGGGGGAGACCTTGGTCGACGTCGTCCGCCGGGCCGAAGAGGCGCCCGTCGAGCTGCCCGGTGGCAGTGCCGCGAACGCCGCCGTGGCGCTGGCGCGGCTCGGCGTGGAGGTGAGCCTGGCCACCGCGCTGGGGCGGGATCGCCGGGGCGCTCTTCTGCGGCAGCACCTGGACTCCGAGGGCGTCGCCTGGGCGGTGGATCCGCTGGTGCTGGACCGGACGGCGGTCGCCGAGGCCGAGATCGACGACCGAGGGACGGCGACCTACCGGTTCGACCTCGCGTGGCGGCTGTCGCCGGACGTGGCCGGGCTCGGCGACGAGGGGGCCGAGCCTCCGGACGCTCTGCTGGTCAGCTCGCTGGCGCCGGTGCTGGACCCGGGGGCGGCGCAGGTCGTGGACCTCGTGACCCGGCTCGGCGGCCGGTGCCCGGTCGTCTACGACGTGAACGCCCGCCCGGCGATCACCGGGGCTGGTCCAGGCCTGTGGGAGGCGGTCCGCACGATGGCCGCGCTCGCGGACGTGGTCAAGGCCTCGGACGAGGACCTCGGGGTGCTGCTGCCCAGCGCCGGCCCCGTGGAGGCGGCGCGGACCCTGCTCCAGGCCGGCGCGGGCGCCGTGGCGCTCACCCTGGGCGAGGACGGCTCCGCCTGGGTCGACCTGGACGGTGTCGTGGAGCTCGGGGCACCGCCCGTCGAGGTGGTCGACACCATCGGCGCCGGGGACACCTACGGGGCCGGGCTGCTCGCCGGTTTGCTGCGCGAGGGCTTGCTGCGCCCGGGGGAGCGGGGACACCGATGGCCCCGTGCCGGGCTGCTGGCGGCCCTGGACCTGGCAGGCCGGGCGGCGGCGGTCACGGTCTCGCGGGCCGGAGCCGACCCGCCGACGCTCAGCGAGGTCGAGGGCTGAGCCTGGTCGTGCCGAGGTCGGCGAGCTCGCCCGCCAGGTACCCGTCGCGCATCCCGGACCCCGAGAGCGTGCGCGGCCGGGCGAAGCCGAGCGAGGGGTACGTCGCGGTCAGCGCCTCCTCGACCTCGCGGGTCCGGTCGGCGAGCACCAGCGCGGTGGAGCGTCCGGCCTCGGAGGCGCGGCCGGTCGCCCGCTCCTCGGCCGCGCTCTCGGCCTCGGCGAGCCGCCGGGAGACCGCCATCCGGAAGCCCTCCTGCCAGGACCGGCGGAACGCCGCCTTGTGCTCCCACGGGGGCACCGGCGTGCGGGCCAGCTGCTGCCCGGCCTGGAGCAGGAGGCTGGTGAACAGCAGCTCGGCGCGAGCCAGGTCGGAGTCGTGCCCGAACAGGTGGACGGAGTGCTCGGTGGCGCCGGGTCCGCGACGGGTGCGCAGCACCGCGCGGCAGCGCAGCCGGGAGGCGACGTCGCACAGCAGGGCCGCCTTGTCCCGGGCGTACGGAGCGTCCAGCCCCACCACCCGGTCGGCCACCCGGTGGCTGCCCGGTGCGTCGGCCTCCAGCAGAGCAGCGTCGATGCCGTAGTCGGCGATCAGCTGTGCCGCCTTGGCGGTGTAGGTCTCGGCCTCCGCGGGGCTCGCTGCCGGGTCCTCGGCCTTGGCCAGCAGCTTGCGGATCTTCGCCAGCATGTGCTGCTCGGCCTGGCTGGGTGGGGAGGGCGTGATCGGCACGGGAGGACTCCGGTCGTCGGGGACAGGTCCCGTACCTTGCCAGGGGACGCCGACGTCCCGCCCATCCTCTCCACAGCGCCCTCGCGTCAGGCCACGGGCGGGGCCCAGGCCGGGTCGCGTCCGACGAAGGCCATCAGCCGTGCGGCCGGAGGTGCGTCGGGAGCCACGGGGTGGGCGGGGCCGTACTGGCCGGAGCTGCGCATCGAGTCCTCCATCAACAGCATGCCGGCGAGCATCTGGGCGCAGGTCTCCGCGTCGAGTCCGTCGTCCTGGGCAGTGGCCCGGGCCAGGTCCCAGCTGTGCATGAAGACGTCGGCGGTGTAGAAGCGGGTGATCGCGGTCCCCAGGTCCTGGGGCGGGAGTCGGGGATGGTTGAAGGGCGACGCGGCGGCGGCAGGGTCGTCCAGCAGCCCCTGCACGCCGTCGGCCTGGGCCTGCCAGGCCCCGAGCGGGTCCTGTCGGGCAGGGGGCCCGGGAGTCCACTGCCGGTCGCTGCCCCCGGCGACGAACGCGGGCAGCCAGGCCACCAGGTGCTCGACCACGTCCAGCGCGGTCCAGTCGGTGACCGGGGCGGGGCTCGACCAGTCGGCCGTGCCTCGCACCAGGTCGGTGAACCGGCCGGCCACAGCCCGGTGGCGGGCGGCCGGCTCCTCGGGGAGCGCCACGGTCAGACCTCGCCGGCGGCGAGCAGGCGATCGAGCTTGGCGTACCCCTCGTGGATGCCCACCTCCATGCCGGAGGCGAGCATCCCGTCACGGGCCTCGAAGGAGTCGCACAGCGAGAGCCCGTGGAGCCGGCTGCGGCCCTCGCCCAGGTCGGTGATGGTGAGGGTCTCCAGCGCGACCGCCTCGGGCATCGCCTCGTAGCAGAAGGTCTGGACGATCCGGTTCTCCGAGACCTCCGGGAAGGTGCCTCGGAAGGAGTACTCCTGGTCACCCTCGGTGTTGACGTAGCGGTAGGAGCCCAGGGTGCGACAGTCCCAGTGGTCGATCCGGGTGCCGAGGGCGTCCGGGCCGATCCAGCGGGCGAAGAGGTCTGGGTCGGTGTGGGCGCGCATCAGCTGCGCGGGGGTGGCCGCGAAGTCGCGCCAGATGTGGACGGCGGGCACCGTGGTGTCCGCCTCGATGGCTGCCTCGGTGTAGCGCTGCGTGCTGGTCGTGCTCATGATGCTGTCCCTTCCTCGGGGTGGGTGTCGGTGCGGTGTCCTTGCTCGTGGGCGGTCATCTGGGCCAGGACGGCATCCAGACGCTGGTAGCGCTCCTCGGCCTGTCGCCGGTAACGCTCGATCCACTTGGTCATCAGGTCGAGCACCTCCGCCTCCAGGTGGACCGGACGGCGCTGCGCCTCCCGGGTCCGGCTCACCAGCCCGGCGCCCTCGAGCACCTTGAGGTGCTTGGAGACCGCCTGCACGCTCACGTCGTACGGCGCGGCGAGCTCTCCGACCGTGGCGTCGGCGACCGCGAGGCGGGCGACCATGTCGCGCCGGGTCGGGTCGGCGAGGGCGGCGAAGACGCGTGACAGAGGATCGCTCACAAGACTCCTTCTTCAACTAATCGGTTGAATAACCACGGTAGGGCGGTACGCGTCCTCACGTCAACGGTCTGGGAAGATGGGCCCGTGCGCCTGCGGATCGACCTCGCCTACGACGGCACCGACTTCTCGGGCTGGGCCGAGCAACCCGGCCTGCGGACCGTCCAGGGGGCGCTGCAGCTGGCGCTCACCACCGCGCTCCGGGTGCCGGAGGCGCGGGTCGTGGTCGCCGGGCGGACGGACGCGGGCGTGCACGCCCGAGGGCAGGTCTGCCACGTCGACGTCGACCCCGAGAAGCTGGCGGTCGCGGCCGGCCGTATCCCGGGTCCGGTGCCGGACGCCCTGATGCGCAGGCTCAACGGCATCCTGCCCCCGGACGTGCGGGTCCACCGGGTCGCCGAGGCGCCTCCCGGGTTCGACGCCCGCTTCTCCGCGAGCTGGCGGCGGTACGCCTACCGGGTCGCAGACCGTCCTGAGCTGGTCGACCCGCTGCTGCGCCGCTCCGTGCTGGCCTGGTCGCGACCGCTGGACCTGGCGAGGATGAACGAGGCCGCGACCGCGCTGCTCGGGCTCAAGGACTTCGCGGCGTTCTGCAAGCGGCGTGAGGGCGCGACCACGGTCCGCACACTGCTCGAGCTGGAGTGGCGGCGCGACGACACCGGTGTGGCGGTGGCCCGGGTGGTCGCCGACGCGTTCTGCCACTCGATGGTGCGCGCCCTGGTGGGGTGCCTGCTCGCGGTCGGAGACGGACGGCGGCCTCCGGAGTGGGCGAGCGAGCTGCTGGTGGCCCGGGTCCGCGACTCGGCGCTCACCGTCGTGCACGCGCACGGACTGACGCTGGAGGAGGTCGGCTACCCCGACGACGACGAGCTGGCGACCCAGGCCGACCGGGCCCGGGCCAGGAGGGAGCTGGTATGAGCGACGACGAGCAGGAGCACTACTTCTCCGCCGACCCCGACGTCCCCTTCACCCGGGAGCGCTTCACCTGCGAGGTGTGGGGCCACGAGCTCGCGCTGACCAGCGGCTCCGGGGTCTTCAGCCGCGGTCACCTCGACCACGCCACGGCCGTGCTCCTGCGCGAGACCGAGCCGCCCGCGCCGGGGCAGTTCCTCGACCTGGGCTGCGGCTACGGGGTGATCGGGCTGGCGATCGCCAAGGCCGTCCCGCTGGCCCGGGTGATCGGGGTCGAGGTCAACGAGCGGGCGATCCTGCTGGCCAACGAGAACGCCCGTGCCCTCGGTGTCTCCGGCACGTTCGCGGCCTGCCGCCCCGACCAGGTGCCCACCGACTACGTCTTCGACGAGATCTGGTCCAACCCTCCGATCCGGATCGGCAAGGCGGCGCTGCACGAGCTGCTGCTGACCTGGCTGCCCCGGCTCGCTCCCGGCGGTCGGATGGTCTCGGTCGTCGGGAAGAACCTCGGCGCCGACTCGCTGCAGCGCTGGCTCGGCGAGCAGGGCTGGCCCACCACCCGGCTGGCCAGCGTCAAGGGCTTCCGGGTGCTGGAGACCCGCCGGGCGCAGTAGCCCTGCCGGCGCCGCCCCGGCTCGTGCGAGGCTTGCCCGCATGAGCGAGCGCATCGTCATCCTCGGCGCCGACGCGGCCGGCATGTCCGCGGCGCACCAGATGCTGCGCACCGCGCGCCGCACCGGGCGTGAGCTGGCGGTGACCGTGCTGGAGAAGGGCGCGCACACGTCGTACTCGGCGTGCGGCATCCCGTACTGGATGGCCGGCGACGTGGACTCCGTCGACGACCTGGTGGCCCGCGCCCCCGCCCAGCACCTCGAGGCCGGGATCGACCTGCGGATGGGGGCGGAGGCCGTCGGCGTGGACCTGGCGGCCCGCCGGGTCGAGCTGGTGGCCGGGGAGCCGGTCGGCTACGACCAGCTGGTGGTGGCCACCGGCGCCCACCCGATCGTGCCGGACTGGGCGTACGGCGCCGACGGACGGTTGGTCGGCGGGGTGGGACCGGTCAAGACGCTGGACGACGGGGAGGAGTGGCTGCGCCGGTTCTCCGCGGCCGGACCTGGGTCGCACGTGGTGGTGGTGGGCGGTGGCTACATCGGCCTCGAGGTCGCCGAGGCGGCGCTGAGGCGAGGCTTCGGGGTCACCCTGGTGACCCGCTCCCGGGTGATGAGCTCCCTGGAGCAGGAGCTGTCGGACCACGTCGCGCTGACCCTGACCCGGGCCGGGGTGGAGGTGGTGCTGGACGCCGACGTCACCGGTCTGGACGTCTCGCAGGGGCGTGCCGCCGCCGTCCGCTGGGACGGCGGCGGCCGGGAGTGCGACCTGGTGGTGCTGGCCCTCGGCGTCCTGCCGGCCACCGAGTTCCTGGCCGGCTCCGGCCTGGAGCTGGGCGAGAAGGGGGCCCTGCGCCCGGACCCGCACGGCCGGGTGGCCGACCGGGTGTGGGCCGCCGGCGACTGCTGCGAGACGTTCCGCCGGCTGGCCGCCGACCACGTGTTCCGTCCGCTCGGCACGCACGCCAACAAGATGGGACGGGTCCTGGGGGACAGGCTGGCGGGCGGCTCGCTGGCCTTCGACGGCATCCTGGAGACCGCGATCACCCGGTTCGCCGCCGGCGGCCAGTACGTCGAGGTGGCCCGGACCGGGCTCTCCCTGGACGACGCCCGAGCCGCGGACTACGACCCCGTGGCCGTGACGACCTCCGGCTCCACCGCCAGCGGCTACCTGGACGAGGCCGACCCGGTCGAGGTGTGGGTGATGGCGGACCGGGCCTCGCGCCGCCTGCTGGGCGTGCAGATCGTCGGCGGCCGGGGCGCCGGCAAGCGGATCGACACCGCGGCCGCGGTGCTGTGGGCCGAGGGCACCGTCGACGACCTGGCCTGGATGGACCTGTCCTACGCGCCGCCGTTCAGCACCGCTTGGGAAGTGCTGGGCCTCGCCGCCCGCCGGGCCGCCGAGCGGCTCTAGCGGGGACGAGGCCCAGCACCGGGTGGGAAGGTGACCTACTCGGGGATCCCGTTCTCCGGCGGGGCGTCGTCGGCCTGACCCGACTCGTCCTCCACGATCTCGGCGTCGCCGATGTCGGTGGTCAGCACCGGGGTGAGCGGCTCGGACGAGTCGCCCTTGAGGGTGACCAGCTGCATGCCCGAGATGCCCATGTGGCTGTCGGCGCTGAAGCGGAACGGAGCCAGCTGGGGACCCTCGAGCCCCTCGCCGTTCTCCTCGAGGTACTCCACCAGCCCCTCGCGGGTGAGGTCCTCACCGGCGCCCTGGAGCGCCTGCACGAACGCGTAGGCGTGGGACATGCCGTAGACCCGGTAGTTGGTCAGCTCGCCCTTCTCGCCGTGCTCGTCCCAGACCTTCTGCCACAGCTGGACCCACGGGTTGTCCGGCTCGTCGATGCCCGGGATGTACGCCGAGGTCATCACGCCGTCCAGCGCCCCCTTGCCGTCGAGCGCGCCCTCGGAGAACTCCGCGAGCAGCCCGCCGACCAGCGCCTGGTCCGAGCCGATGCTGGCCACGTACCAGTCGGGCTGGTAGCCGAGCTTCATCGAGACCAGCTGGGCCAGGGCGGTGTAGGACGGGGTGTTGAAGGAGAGCACCAGGTCGGCCTTCGCGCCCTGGAGCCCGGCGATCTGCGGGCCGACGTCGGTGTTGCCCGAGGTGTACCGCTCGACCGCGACGATCTGGTCGTCGAGGAACTGGCGCACGCCCTTCTCGGCGTCCTCGCCCATGTCGTCGTCCTGGAGGAAGAGACCGACCTTCGCGTCGGGCATGTTCTCGGCGACGTACTGACCGATGATCTTCCCCTCGGACTCGTAGTCGGGCTGCCAGCCGAAGGTCATCGGGTAGGCCTCCACGTCGTCGCCCCACATGAGCGAGCCCGAGGAGACGAAGAGGTCCGGGACGCCCTCGCTGTTGAGCTGGTCGATGACCGCGCTGTGGGTGGGGGTGCCCAGTCCGCCGACCATCGCGAAGATCTCGTCCTGCAGGAGCAGCTCGTTGGTCACCTTGCTGGTGTTGGTCGGGTTGTAGCCGTCGTCCTTGACCACGTACTCGATCTGGCGCCCGTGGACGCCGCCGTTGGCGTTGACGTAGTCGAAGTAGGCCTTGGCCCCGGTGGGGATCTCGCTGTAGCCCGGGGCCGCGACCCCGGTGAGCGGGAAGTGGCCGCCGATGGTCACGGTGTCCTCGGTGACCCCGACGTCGGAGGCGCCGCCCCCGCCGTCGGAGTCGTCGTCGTCCCGCCCGCCCGCGCCGCACGCGGTGAGGACGAGGGTCGTGACGACCAGCCCGGCCAGGCCGGCGAGCCCGCTCGGCCTCGTGTTCCTGCGTCTCATCTTGTTGCTCCCTCTCTGGTGGTGGTCGTGCTTCCGGGGGTTTCCGGCGTCGCCGGGTCCGCCGCCGGGCGAGCGCCCGAGGCCAGCGCGCGGCGGGTACGGCGTACGACGAGGGCGCGGTGCACGGTGCCGTACAGGCCGCTGGGGGCCAGCAGGATCACCAGGACCATCACCAGGCCGTAGACCAGGGGCGCCAGCTCGGCCGCGGCGATGTCGTCGAGGCCGGCGTCGGTGCCCAGCCCGGTCACCACCTGGGGCAGGAAGGTCAGCAGGGCGGCGCCGACCAGCGCCCCGGTCAGGCTGCCCAGGCCGCCGAGGACGACGGCGGCCAGCAGGGTCAGGCTCAGGGTCAGGATGAACGAGCTGGGTGCCGCCAGCCGGACCGCGATCCCGAGCACGGCACCGGCCGCGCCCGCCGCGGCGGCGCTGACCATGAACGCCGAGACCCTGGCCCGTCCCAGGTCGATGCCCGCCAGCTGGGCGGCGACCTCGTCGTCGCGCACCGCCCGCCAGCGGCGTCCGACCCGGCTGCGGGAGAGGTTGGCCAGCAGGACGAAGGTGACGATCAGGGTGGCCCAGCCCAGGAACGCCACCCAGCCGCTGGGGGTGAGGTCCTGGCCGGTGAGGAAGTACGTCGCGTCGTCGGCCCAGGTGGGGATCTCCGGCAGCACGATCCGCAGCCCCTGCTCGCCGCCCAGCGTTCCCTTGAAGTAGAGCGCGATGCCCGGGACGGCGACGGCCAGTGCCAGGGTCGCACCGGCGAGGTAGGGGCCGTGCAGCCGTGCGGCGGCCGCGCCGACCAGGGCGCCGACGACGAGGGTGACCAGGACTGCCGCGAGGATCACCAGCACCAGCGGGGTGCCGGCGTCGCGGTCGGGCAGCAGCAGCGCGGTGGTGTAGGCGCCGAACGCCATCAGCGCGCCGTGCCCGAGCGAGAGCTGCCCGTTGAGCCCGGTGAGCACCGTGAGACCGCCCGCGGCGATCCCCAGGTAGGCCATCTCGGCCAGCTGGAACCGGCGGAAGTCGCTGACGCCCTGGAGCACCAGCACGACCAGCACGAGGCCCAGGAGGGCACCGAGCAGGTGGCGCAGCAGGGTGTTCGTCTCCCGGGCAGCCTTGGCCCGGGCCAGGATCGCGCTCATCAGACCCTCCTCGCGGTTGCGGAGGAGAAGATGCCGCCCGGCCTCAGCGTCAGCACCAGCATCAGGATGAGCAGGGCCGCCAGGGCGACCAGCTGGGAGCCGACGTACCCGCTGACGAAGCTGAGCGAGAGGCCCAGCACGAGCCCGCCGACGACCGCTCCGGCGGGGCTGTCCAGCCCGCCGAGCACCGCGGCGACGAAGCCGTAGACCACCACCGAGTCCATGTAGCCGGGGTGGACCAGGCTGCCACCGGCGATCAGCAGGCCGGCCAGCGAGCCGACCAGCGAGGCCAGGGCCCAGCCCAGCGTCTTCATCCGGCCGACCCGCACCCCCAGGAGGCGGGCGACCTCGGGGTTGAAGGCCGCGGCCCGCATCCGCAGCCCGACGTCGGTGAAGCGGAAGAGCGCCACCAGCATCGCCATCACCACCAGCACGGCGACGATGGTGAAGACCCCGAAGCCGGTCAGGGCGATGGTGCGGTCGCCGACCTCGAACCCGCGGATCCCGAACGGGGCGGGGAACGAGCGGTAGGCGTTGCCGAAGACCACCGCGGCCAGGGAGTGGAGCACGATGAAGAGCCCCAGGGTGAGGATCACCGCATTGATCTCGGCCTTGCCGTCGACGTGGCGCACCACCAGGCGCTCCAGCAGCGCGCCGATCAGCAGGCCGGAGGCGAGTGCGGCGGCGAAGCCGAGCCAGTAGGAGTAGCCCGCGTCGATCACCACCAGGGCGATGAACGTAGTCACCATGGCCATCGGCGCCTGGGCGAAGTTGACCACCCGGGTGGAGCGCCAGATGAGCACCAGGGCCAGGGCGAAGGCCGCGTAGACCATGCCCAGGGTGAGGCCGCCCAGGGCGGTGTTGAGGAGCTGTTGCACGGTGGCGAGGTCTCCTGTTCGAAGATCGGGGGTGGAAGGTCTGGGTCAGAAGCCGAGGTAGGCGTGGCGGAGCTGGTCGTCGGCGGCCAGCACGTCGGCGTCCGCGTCGGCCACCACCCGGCCGAGGTCGAGCACGACGCCGTGGTCGGCCACCGAGAGGGCGCTGCGGGCGTTCTGCTCGACCAGCAGCACGGTCAGTCCCTGCTCGGCGACCAGGTCGCGCAGCAGGGCGAAGATCTGCGCGACGATCCGGGGAGCCAGTCCCAGCGAGGGCTCGTCGAGCAGCAGCAGCTCCGGACGGGCCATCAGCGCCCGGCCGATCACCAGCATCTGCCGCTCGCCGCCGGACAGGGTGCCGGCCTGTTGGTTGCGCCGGTCTCCCAGCACGCCGAAGAGGTCGTAGACGACCGACAGGTCGGCGTCGGTGACCCGCCCGCGCTCACCGGCGCGGCCCAGCCCGCCCAGGCGCAGGTTCTCCTCGACGCTGAGCTCGGTGATCACCCCGCGCCCCTCGGGCACGTGCGCCATGCCGCGGGCGGTCATCTCCTCGGCCGCCACGGAGTCCAGCGGCTGTCCGGCCAGGGTGATGGTGCCGCTGCGGGCGCGGTGCAGGCCCGAGAGCGTGCGCAGCAGCGTGGTCTTGCCGGCGCCGTTCGCGCCCAGGACGGCGGTGATCTCCCCGCGGCCGGCGGTGAACGAGACGTCGTGCAGGGCGGTCACCGGCCCGTAGGAGACGGTGAGCGAGTCGACGGCGAGCATCAGACCACCTCTCCCAGGTAGGCCGCGAGCACGGCAGGGTCGTTGCGGACGTCGTCGGGAGAGCCGGAGGCGATGCAGCGGCCGAAGTCGAGCACGGTGATCTCGTCGCAGACGCGCATCACCAGGTCCATGTGGTGCTCGACCAACAGCACCGACATCCGGTCGGTGAGCCCGGTGATCAGCTCGCCCAGCTCGTCCATCTCGTCGGCGGAGAGCCCGCTGGCCGGCTCGTCCAGCAGCAGGAGCTCGGGCTCCGCGACCAGGGCCCGGGCCAGGGCGACCCGCTTGCGCACCGGGTAGGGGAGGCTGCCGGGGTAGAGGCCGGCGACGTGGGCGATGCCCAGGGAGTCGAGCGTCGCCATCGCCCGCTCCTTGAGATCCCGCTCCTCGCGCCAGGAGCGCGGCAGCGCCAGCAGTGCGGAGAGGAACCCGGCGCGGGCGTGCCGGTCGGCGCCGGTGACCACGTTGTCGAGCACCGTCACCCGGTCGAACAGCCCGAGACCCTGCAGGGTGCGGGAGATGCCGAGGCCGGCGAGCTGGTGGGGGCGGAGCCGGTCGAGCTGCTCGCCCTTGCGATGCATCGTCCCCTCGTCGGGCACCACGAACCCGCAGGCCACGTTGAACAGCGTGGTCTTGCCGGCGCCGTTGGGGCCGATCACCCCGTGCACGGTGCCGGGGGTGACGGACAGCGAGACGTCGGAGAGCGCGACGAGCCCTCCGAAGCGGACGGTGACGTGGGCCAGCTCGAGGTCGGCGCTCACGGGGCCTCCTGTGACCGGCGCCGTGGCCGGTTGGGCAATGTGACCTGGCCCACTTTGGTGTGCCAGTACACCGGGGTCATTGGGCGGACTGCCCAAAACTGCTTGGTCCAGTGGACCCAAGTTGCCCGTGGGTCTGGTCAGGATTGTGCGCGGAGTGCGACGGTGCTGACATGCCTGTCACGTCTGTCACCCCCGCCCAACAGGCGCTGCATGCCGCCTGGGCGCTCTTGCTGGACCAGTCGGACGTGATCGCCGACAGCATCACCCTGACGCTCTTCGAGCGCGACCAGGACCTGTGGGAGCGGATCGGCCCGGAGTTCCGCGCCGACGTCCGGGCGAGCACCCGACAGCACATCCGGCGTGGGCTGCGGATCCTCTCCGCCTCTCCCGACCTGCGCGCCGAGGCGTCGGGCCAGCAGGAGAACGCCGTCGAGCTGTGGCGCGACACCGGCCGGCGCCGGGCCCGCCAGGGCGTCCCGCTCGAGCTGGTGCTCAACGCCTACACGCTGGGGGCGCGGATCCTGTGGGAGGCGCTGGTGAGCCGGGTCGCGGCCGACCCGTCGATCGAGGTCGACGACCAGGTGCTGCTCATGGCCGCGCGCACGGTGTGGACCAACCTCGACGTCCAGAACGCGGTGCTCATCGACGCCTACCGCCGCGAGAGCGCCCGCATCCAGCGCCAGGACCTCCAGCGCGAGCAGAGCCTGCTCGACGGGCTGATCGAGGGCCGGGGTGCCGACCCGCTCTTCGCCGAGGAGGCCCGCACCGCCCTGGAGATCGAGCCGGACGACGAGGTCGCCTGCGTGGTCGCCATCCATGACGGCGCCGACGCCAGCGACAGCCTGGCGCCGGTCGAGGACCGGCTGGACCGGATGGGTATCGCCGCCCGCTGGCACGTGCGCTCCGGGGTCTACTACGGGCTGCTGTCGGGGCGGGTGCCGGGGGAGAGCGGACTGGTCGACCTCTTCGCCGCGCACGCCCCGGGACGCATGGGGATCGCGCTCAGCAACGACGGGATCGCCGGCTTCGCGACCGCGTTCCAGCTCGCGCACCGGGCCGCGGAGACGGTGCCCCGCGGCGTACGGCGGGTGGTCTCGGTCTCCGACCGGCTGCCCGAGGTGCTGCTGGCCGGCAGTCCCCAGGTGGCACCCCGGCTGTTGTCGGAGACGCTCGGGCCGATCCTCGCGCTGCCCAAGGCGCAGTCGCAGACCCTGCTGGACACCCTCAGCGCCCTGCTGCACCACGACGGGTCGCCCACGCACGCGGCGAGCGACCTCTACTGCCACCGCAACACGGTGATCTACCGGATGAAGCAGATCGAGCAGCTCACCTCACGGTCGCTGACCGACCCTCGGGACAAGATGCTGCTGGGACTGGCCCTGATGGCCAGCGGGCGCGCCTGACGGCCTAGGTCCGTCGGTGGTAGCGCAGGGACCCGTCCGGGTGCTGCGTGGTGGTGAATGCCGGGTCGTGGGCCCGTTGGTGGTGCCACGGACACAGGAACAGCAGGTCGTCCAGGTCGGTGTTGCCGCCGTGGCCCCAGGGATCACGCCCGTGGTGGGCCTCGCACCAGGTCGAGGGCACCGTGCACCCCTCCGCGCCGCAGACCCGCTGGGTCAACGTCTTCGCGGTCCGTTGCCCGTCGGTGAAGAACCGCGACGCCCGACCCTGGTCCAGCACCTGCGACTTCGCGCCCAGGACCACGGGGATGATCTGCGCCTGGCAGGCCAGCCTTCTGACCTGTCCCGCCGAGAGGGTGGTGACGTCCTCGCCGTTGCTGAGGATCGACCCCGTGCCGAGCCCGCTGCGTAGGGCTTCCAGGCTCATGGTGACCAGCACTCGGGTCGCCGACCCGCCGTGCGCCGGGACCCTGCTGGGGTCGGCGGCTTCGAGGAATGCGCAGAAGGCCTGCCCGTGCAACCGCTCCTGGGGCAACCGCAGCCCCGTCGCCGGATCCCGGTGGTTGAACGAGCCCAACCCGGTGGCGGCACCGGTGTCCTTGCCGTCGTCCTGCTTCGGCGAGGTCCACGCCTCCAGATACGTCCGCAACCGGGCAGCCACCTGGTCCGGGATCCGCGCCGCCACATCGGTCGCGCCGTCCCCACGCCGGCGGAACGTCAACCTCGTCGCAGCGTTCGCCCGCCGCTCGGCCCGCTCCAACACCTTGCGCTCATGCTCCTCACACGTGGCCGGGGCGACCACCGCCAGGATCCTCGCGCCCAGCGCCTCCAGCTGGGCGGGGGTGAACACGCCCGCGTACTCGACCAAGTGGGCCTCGGCCCTCGCGAGCACATCGTCGGGGACCTCCTCACCCGGCAGCGGGTCGATCACCAACGCCTCCAGCGCCTTCACGATCACCCGTGCCTGGGGCAGGTTCACCGACCCGTCCTCCAACCCCGCGCCCACCCGCTGCCATCGCGAGTCCAACGCTTCGGCGAGCTTCTCCGCCGCCCGCGCGGACCCGTACCCACACCGGGTCCGGCCCGCCACCCAGGTCGCCGCCGACTTCGCCCCGTCCGCCTGAGCCACCCCACCCGGAACCCCGACGACCCCGAGCACCCGCATCCGCAGCCGCTCCAGCTGGTCGACCTGACGGGACAACCCCAGCAGCACCTCCCGCTGCTCACCCTCGGACAAGAACGCCGGGTCCGCGCCCTTCACGCAGTCCAACGCCTCATCCACCAGACCGACCGCACGTGCGATCGGATGACCTACACCCGCCTGCTCCCACATCCCCAGGACCCCCGTCCCCGACGCGCCGAAGGCCCCCGATGAGCTCCCGACACACCCCACTCAACCGGCCACCACCGACAAGACAGACCCCCAGAAGCACCCGTTCCCACATTGTGGACATCTGTTCGAAAAAAGGCACCCGTGTGATCCGATGGAGTTCGGGAGGGGGTCTCGAGGGCGTGAACTTCCTCCATCCCGCGGGCCGCTTCGCGACGCGTCCGGAACGCGACCAGATCACACTCCTGCCTGGTCCGGAAGGTGCTGCGAGCCCTGGGCCGGACGGCCTGACCTACCCTTCGTCCGTGAGCACGACACTCCTGGATCGACGCCCGTGACCGGCACCCTGGTCGCCAAGGGCCTGGCCGGCGGGCACGACCACCGGGTGCTCTTCGAGGACCTCGACCTGACCGTGGCTCCCGGCGACGTGGTCGGCGTGGTCGGCGCCAACGGGGCGGGCAAGTCGACGCTGCTGGAGCTGCTCGCCGGCCGCGCCACCCCGGTCGCCGGCACGGTGAGCACCGCACCCGCCGACGCCTTCGTCGGCTGGCTGCCGCAGGAGCACGAGCGGGTCCCCGGCGAGACGGTGGGCGACTACCTGGCACGGCGTACCGGCGCGGCGGCGGCGACCGCGGCGATGGAGGAGACCGCTGCCCTGCTGGGCAGCGAGGCTCCCGGCGCCGACGACGCGTACGCCGTGGCGCTGGACCACTGGCTGGCCAGCGGCGCCGCCGACCTGGAGGACAGGATCCCCGCGACCCTCGCCGAGCTCGGCCTGGAGACCGGCACCGAGACGCTGATGACCTCGCTCTCGGGCGGGCAGGCGGCTCGGGTCGGGCTGGCGGCGCTGCTGCTGAGCCGGTTCGACGTGGTGCTGCTCGACGAGCCGACCAACGACCTCGACCTCGACGGGCTGACCCGGCTGGAGGCCTTCGTCCGCGGTCTGCGGGCCGGCGTGGTGCTGGTCTCGCACGACCGCGAGTTCCTGGCCCGGTGCGTGACCCGGGTGGTCGAGCTGGACCTGGCCCAGCACCAGGTCTCGGTCTACGACGGCGGGTACGACGCGTTCCTGGAGGAGCGCGCCGTCGCCCGCCGGCACGCGCGCGAGGCGTACGAGGAGTTCGCGGACAAGAAGTCCGAGCTCCAGGCCCGGGCCCGGACCCAGCGCGAGTGGAGCTCGCAGGGCGTGCGCAACGCGATGCGCAAGTCGCCCGACAACGACAAGATCCGTCGCCGCGCGCAGAGCGAGTCGAGCGAGAAGCAGGCGCAGAAGGTGCGCCAGATGGAGTCCCGGATCGCCCGGCTGGAGGAGGTCGAGGAGCCCCGCAAGGAGTGGGTGCTCCAGTTCGACATCGCCGCCGCCCCGCGCTCCTCCAGCGTGGTCGCCACCCTGGACGGGGCGCTCGTGCGGCAGGGCGACTTCGTGCTCGGTCCGGTCTCGCTCCAGGTCAGCGCGGGCGACCGGATCGGGATCACCGGGCCCAACGGCGCCGGCAAGACCACCCTGCTGAGGCTGCTGCTGGGCCACCGGGCCCCGGACGAGGGCCGGGCGTCCCGGGGCGCGAGCGTCGCGGTGGGCGAGATCGACCAGGCGCGGTCCGGGCTGGCCGAGGAGCTGCCGCTGGGCGACGCCTTCGAGGCGGTGGTGCCCGAGCTGACCTCGGGAGAGGTGCGCACGCTGCTGGCCAAGTTCGGTCTCAAGGCCGACCAGGTGAACAGCACGGTGGGTCGGCTCTCCCCGGGGGAGCGGACCCGGGCGGCGATGGCGCTGCTGCAGGCCCGCGGGGTCAACCTGCTGGTCCTCGACGAGCCGACCAACCACCTCGACCTCCCGGCGATCGAGCAGCTCGAGCAGGCCCTGGACTCCTACGACGGTGCGCTGCTCCTGGTCTCGCACGACCGACGGCTGCTGGAGAACGTCCGTCTCGACCAGCGCTGGCATGTCGAGGACGGCCGGGTCGCGCTCGGCTGAGCCTCAGCTGCGGCCGACCCGCAGCTCGGCCGCCACCACCTGGCCGGGCTCGATCCCCTCGGCACGTCGTACGGCGTCCTTGAGCGGCATCAGGTAGCGGCCGTCCTTCGGGAAGAGCCCGGTGCTGAACTCCGTGTCGCCGACCCGGACGACCACAGGAACCTGGCCCCAGTACTCCATCCCCTTGGCGGCGGCCTTGATGTCGGCGCTCTCGTCCTCGGGGATGGCGAGGAAGTAGTAGGGCGCCGGGCCACGCCACTCGACGACCGGTCCCTCGAGCTCGAACTCCATGAGGACTTCCTACCGGATCCGGCCGCCCGGGGTCAGAGCACGGGACGGCTGAACGCGCGCAACAGGTGGTGCGGAGCGGTGTCGCCCGGCACGGGACGACCGGCTCGCACGTCCTGGACGAAGGTGGAGAACCCCTCGGCCTCCCGGGCAGCGGCTCCGCCGAGGTCGCGGAAGCTCATCGCCCAGTCGGGGAAGGCGCGCTCGGTGATCTCGTCCTCGAACGCCACGTAGATGCCGCGGTGCCGACGGTCCAGGCAGATCCGGTCGAAGGTCCGGCGCACCTGCTCGGCCGGCCCCTCGAGCGCCTGGGCGAAGCTGCCGTCGTGGTAGAGCAGCATGCCGGTGATGTCGTCGGCGGCGTTGCGCGGGCGGACGGTGGCGAGCAGCTGCTTCAGGTCCGCGGCCGAGAACTCGGTGGTGGCGGAGCTGAAGTAGGTCAGGCTGAACAGCATGCGGTCCTCGGGTCGGGGAGGAGGGGCGGCCCTCGATCCTCTCCCGGCGGCGGGGTGGGGCGCAGGCCATTGGCCCGATTGCGCGGCTCAGGTCGCCTGCGCGACTCCTGCGGCGATCAGCCCCTGGCCGGCGGTGTAGGTGGTCATCACCAGGGACTCCAGGAACGGCGACGGCTCGTCGCGCAGGAACATCTGCGCAGCCAGCACCGTGTCGGAGATGACGAACAGTGCGGTGCCCGCCTTCATCGTCCTCCGGGCCCGCGCCGGCAGTGCCGGGTCGAGCATGCAGGAGGTGGCGAACATGCCCGACAGGATGGTGGCGTAGGCGGCGACCGGGACGCGCAGCGCCGGGTCCTTGCGCCCCGCCGCGTGGCTCAGCACCGGACCCGCGGTCAGCCAGACGGCGAGTGCGGCCTTGAGGCCCGCGGTGTCGTGGTCCGCGGGCGCCCCGCGCACCGAGAGGAAGGCGCCGACGTACGCGACGTGGGCGCCGAAGAAGGAGCCGACCCCGGTGAGGAACGCACGCTGGCCGCTCCCGAGCAGCGCCACGTCGCCGCCCCAGGAGAAGGCCTGCCCGACCGCGGTCCCGGTGTGCAGCACCCTGGTCCCCGGACGGGGACCCTCCCGGGTGCCGGCCAGGAAGGCGGTCGTCAGCGCCGGCATCAGGGCCGGCTTGAGGACGTGCCGCAGTCGTCGGGCCGAGGTGCTCCTGCGTCCGGCCGCGATGCTGTCGGCGACCGACAGGGCGGCGTAGGCGGCGGCAGGCAGCAGGGGCGTCAGGGCGCGGCGGAGTCTCATGCCGCACATCCTGCGCGACGGACCGCGCTCAGGTCCGCGTTTCCGGCCCTCACGAGGCCGGTGTGTCTGCTCCCAGCACCTGCTCGCGCAGGATGTCGGCGTGGCCGCAGTGCTGGGCGAGCTCGCGCAGCACGTGGAGGTAGACCCACCGCAGCGGCAGCGGGCCTCGGCGGTTGCCGGGCAGCAGGTCGTCCGGGCCCAGGCCCGCGACCGCTGCGCGCGAGGCGCGGCAGGCGGCCCGGTGAGCCTCCTGCACGCCGGCGATGGTGTCACCGTCGTCCAGGTCGAAGGACTCGTCCGGGCCCGCCTCGATGCCCAGCTCGTCGCGGGGGCGCCCGGTGACGGCCTCGGAGAACCAGACCTTCTCGACGAACGTCGCGTGCTTGACCAGACCCAGCAGCGTGGTCTTCGACGCCACCAGTGATCGGCGGGCCTGCTCCTCGCTCAGTCCGTCCAGGCAGGAGCTCAACGCATCCCGGTGCTGGTCGAGGAACGTCTCGGCCTGCACCTGCACGGACTCCCCGATGACGTCCTCGGGAGCACGGGCGGGGGCGGTGGTCACGGGGCCGTCCTGGCACGGTGCAGCACCGAACGGAACATCTCGCACGTCCGCTCGACCGCGGTCTGGGCGGCGGGGGAGTGCCGGCCCATGTCGACGAAGCCGTGGATCAGCCCCGCGAACTCCTCGACCAGCACCGGCACGCCCGCGGCGGCCAGGGCCTCGGCGTACGCCGTGCCCTCGTCGCGCAGCGGGTCGAACTGGGCGACCACCACGACGGCGGGTGCGAGGCCCGCCAGCTCCCCGCGCAGCGGGGAGAGTCGGGGGTCGGCCGGGTCGGGGAAGTCGCCGAGGTAGTGCTGGGCGAACCAGGTCATGGTCGGGGTGTCGAGGAAGTAGCCCTCCGCGTTCTCGGTGCGCGAGGGGAGCTCGGAGAGCATGTCGGTGCCGGGGTAGATCAGCAGCTGAGCGCCCAGCGCGACCCCTTCGTCCCGGAACGTCTGCGCGACGACCGCGGACAGGTTGCCCCCGGCGGAGTCGCCCGCCACCGCCAGCACGTCGTTGCCGCCGAGGTCGGCCAGGTGCTCCGCCGCCCAGTGCGCCGCGGCCAGCGCGTCGTCCAGCGGGGCCGGGAAGGGGTGCTCGGGGGCGAGCCGGTAGTCGACCGAGACCACCACCGCGTCGCACAGGGTGGCGAGCGTGCGACAGGTCAGGTCGTGGGTGTCCAGGTCGCCGACCACCCAGCCCCCGCCGTGGAAGAAGACCACGGTGGGCAGATCACCGGCGTGTGGCCGGTAGAGGCGGGCGTCGAGCTCGCCCTCCCCGCCGGGCACCCGGATCTCCTCGACGCTCTCCACCGCCGGCACCGCCGCCGGGTCACGGAGGTCGACGGTGAGCGTGCGGAACATCCGCCGCGCCTCGGCGGGGGAGACCTCGTGCATCTTCGCGCCGGCGCTGTCCATCATGGCCAGCAGTCCGGCGAGCTGGGGGTCCAGCCCGGGGTCGCGGCCGGGCGCAGGTGCGGCGGGGACGTCGGTCATCTCGGCTCCTCGGTGCTCAGGCGTGCTCGGTCGGGGCGGGGTGGCGGGCCATCTCGGCCTTGGCCAGCGAGTTCTTGTGCACCTCGTCCGGGCCGTCGGCGAAGCGCAGCGTGCGGATCCCGGCGAACGCGGAGGCCAGCGGGAAGTCCTGGGAGAGACCGCCGGCGCCGTGCACCTGGATCGCCCGGTCGAGGATCTCCTGGACCACCTTCGGGGTGGCGATCTTGATCGCCTGGATCTCGGTGTGCGCCCCGCGGTTGCCCACGGTGTCCATCAGCCACGCGGTCTTGAGCACCAGCAGCCGCAGCTGCTCCACCGCCACCCGCGACTCCGCGATCCACTCCCGCACCACGCCCTGCTGGGCCAGGGAGCGGCCGAAGGCGACCCGCGACTGCGCCCGCTCGCACATCAGCTCGATCGCCCGCTCGGCGATCCCGATCGAGCGCATGCAGTGGTGGATCCGGCCCGGGCCCAGCCGGGCCTGGGCGATCGCGAAGCCGGCGCCCTCCTCGCCGACCAGGTTGGCCACCGGCACCCGCACGTCGGTGAACCGCAGCTCGGCGTGACCGCCGTGCTCGTGGTCGTCGTACCCGAGCACGTGCATCGGCCGGACCACCTCCAGGCCGGGGGTGTCCCGCGGGACCAGCACCATCGACTGCTGGCGGTGCCGCGACGCCTCGGGGTCGGTCTTGCCCATCACGATGAAGATCTCGCAGTCGGGGTTCATCGCCCCGGTGATCCACCACTTGCGGCCGTTGATCACGTAGTCGTCGCCGTCGCGCACGATGGAGCACTCGATGTTCGTGGCGTCCGAGGAGGCGACGTCCGGCTCGGTCATCGCGAACGCCGAGCGGATCCGCCCGTCGAGCAGCGGCTCCAGCCAGCGCTCCTGCTGCGCCGGCGTGCCGAACATGTGCAGCACCTCCATGTTGCCGGTGTCCGGCGCCGCGCAGTTCATCGCCGCCGGGGCGAGGTGGCCGCTGCGGCCGCTGATCTCCGCCAGCGGGGCGTACTGCAGGTTGGTCAGCCCGGCGCCGTGGCCCTGCTCGTCGGCCGAGACCGGGAGGAAGAGGTTCCACAGACCGCGCTTGCGGGCCTCGGTCCGCAGCTCGCCGAGCACCGGCGCCTGGGTCCAGGCGAACGGGTCGTCGAGGGCGGCGAGCTCGGTCTCGAACCGCTGCTCGGCGGGGTGGACGTGGGCGTCCATGAAGGAGAGCAGCTCGTCCTGCAGCTCTCGGGTGCGCTCGTCGAAGGTGAAGTCCATGTCAGCCCTTTCGTCAGGAGATGAGGTCGGCTCGTCCGGTGGCCGCGGCGAGCCCGGCGGCGAGCAGCGGCTCGACGGCGTCGCCGATGGCGTCGAAGCCGCCGCCGACGGTCTGGCCCGCCTGGTGGCGGTGGTTGATCCCCTCGAGGATCACCGCGAGCTTGAGGTGGGCCAGGCCCAGGTGGAAGCCCATGTCGCCGCCCGGGCCGGCCGTCTCGCGCCCGCCGGCAGCGACGTACGAGGCGAGCTGCTCCTCGGCGCTCGGGTAGCCCGGCGCGGTGCTGGCGTCGGCGAGCGGCAGGTCGCCGATGAGCCGGGGGAGGTTGTCGTAGGTCAGCAGCAGCGCCAGGTCGGTGAGCGGGTCGCCGAGGGTGGCCATCTCCCAGTCGACGACCGCCTTGACCGGCCGGTCGTCGTCGGCGACCGAGAGCAGGTTGTCGAGCCGGTAGTCGCCGTGCACGATGCCGGCCGCGCCCTCCGACGGGACGTGGTCGGCCAGGTGCGCCAGCAGCCGGTCGGCGTCGGGCAGCTCGCGGGTCCTGGACCCTTCCAGCTGCTTGCCCCAGCGGCGCACCTGCCGCTCGAGGAACCCCTGCGGGCGACCGAACTCGGCCAGCCCCACCTCGGCGGGGTCGACGGTGTGCAGCGCGGCGAGCACCTCGATCATCGCCTGGGCGAGGTGCGCGGTGCGCTCGGTGCCCAGCTCGGTGAGCTGGGCGGCGCTGCGGTACGGGGTGCCTGCGACGCGTTCCATCACGTAGAACCGCGCACCCAGCACCGACTCGTCGGAGCACAGCGCGAAGGTCTGCGGCACCGGGACGTCGGTGCCCGCGAGCGCCGTCATCACCGTGTGCTCGCGGCCCATGTCGTGCGCGGTGGCCTGCACGTGGCCCAGCGGCGGACGGCGGACGATCCACCAGGAGTCGCCGTCGGTGACCTCGTAGGTCAGGTTGGACTTGCCGCCGGCGATCAGGCGGGCCGTCAGGTCGCCGACCCGGTCGGCGGCCAGCTGGTCGGGACGCTGTGCGGCGTACCAGGCCCCGAAGGCGTCGAGGTCCAGGCCGGGGACGCCGTCGTGCTGCAGCTCGCTCACGAGGTCGCCCCCGTCCGCTGGTCCAGCCCAGCCTGCAGTCGGCGCATGCCGCGCAGCCAGCGCTCGTTCTGGGTGGCCCGGGCTGCGTAGTAGTCGGCCACCTCGGGGTGGGGGAGGACCAGGAACCGGTCGTCGGCCAGCGACTCGACCCAGGCGTCGGCCACCTGCTCGGGGGTGAGCGCCACGTCGTGGGAGAGCAGCTCCTTGAGCGGACCGGACTGCTCCAGCATCCGGGTCTGCACGCCCTGCGGGCAGATCGCCTGCACGGTGATCCCGCGGTGGCCGTAGGTCGCCGAGAGCCACTCGGCGAAGCCGACCGCCGCGTGCTTGGTCACCGAGTACGGCGCGCTGCCGAGCATCGTCAGCAGTCCCGCCGCGGAGGCGGTGACCACGAACCGGCCGCCTCGCCCGTCGGCCAGCCAGCCGGGCACCAGCGCGCGGGCCGCCCGGACGTGGGCCATCGTGTTGACCTGGAGCATCCGCTCCCAGACCTCCTCGGCCACCTGGAGGCTGTCCTGCCCGGTCTCGTGCGCGGCGTCGATGCCGGCGTTGGCCAGGAAGACGTCGATCCGGCCGAGCGCCTCCTGCGCCTGCGACACCAGGTCGGCCACGCCCTCGACCGAGGCGCAGTCGCCGGGCACGGCCGTGCCGCCGATCTCCTCGGCGACCGCGGTGACCGCCTCGGCGTCCAGGTCGTTGACCACCACCCGGGCGCCCTCCGCGGCCAGCCGGCGCGCCAGCGCCCGGCCGATGCCGTGTCCCGCACCCGTGACCACGGCGCCCGCGCCGTCCAGGAGGCCGGCCATCAGACGCCGCCGGTCAGCGTCAGCCCGCCGTCGACCACCAGGGTCTGGCCGGTCAGCCAGGCGGCCTCGTCGGAGAGCAGGAACGCCACCACGCTGCCGATGTCCTCCGGCACACCGAGCCGCTTGAGCGGGTAGGACGAGGCGACCTCCTCCTCCCGGCCCTCGTAGAGCGCGCTGGCGAAGCGGGTCTTCACCACCGCCGGGGCGACCGCGTTGACCCGGATGTCGGGGCCCAGCTCGACGGCCAGCGACTCGGTGACGCTGATCAGCATCGCCTTGCTGGCGCCGTACATGGTGATCCCGGGCGCGGGCTTGGTGCCGGCGACCGAGGAGATGTTGACCACCGAGCCGCCGTGCTCGCCCATCCACGCCCGGTGGGCCGACTGCACCCAGGCCAGCGCGCTGATCACGTTGGTCTCGACGATCTTGCGCGCGGCGTCCAGGTCGATCTCGACCATCGGCCCGTAGACCGGGTTGATGCCGGTGTTGTTGACCAGCAGGTCGACGCTGCCGAAGGTCTCGAGGGTGCGGGCGACCACCTCCTCCCGGTGGCTCTCGTCGCTGGCGTTGCCGGCCACGCCGATCGCGTGCTCGGGTCCGCCGAGCGCGGCCACGGCCTCCTCCAGCGCCTCCGCCTTGCGGGCGGTCACGCAGACGCGTACGCCCTCGGCGACCAGCCGCTGGGCGATGCCCAGCCCGATGCCGCGGCTCGCGCCGGTGATGATCGCGGTCTTGCCGTTGAGTCCGTGCACGTGCTGTCTCCTGCGATGTCGGTCCGGTGGTGGGACGGCTCCCTCAGGGTTGCCCCCTGACTAAGCGCTTGCTTACTATCTCTGGCATGGCCGACCCCGTCAATCCCCCCGGCGCGCCCTCCGCGAGGGGACGCGACGCCCGAGCCCGGCTGCTCGACGCCGCGGTGCAGGCCTTCGCCGCGCGCGGCTTCCACGGCACCACCACGCGCGACATCGCCTCCGCAGCCGGCATGAGCCCGGCGGCGCTCTACGTGCACTACGGCTCGAAGGAGGAGCTGCTGCACGAGATCTCCCTGGCCGGGCACCGCACCGCGCTGGGCATCTGCGAGCAGGCGGTGGCCGCCTCCGAGCAGCCGGCCGAGCAGCTGCGGGTGCTGGTCCGCGACTTCGTCCGGCACCACGCGGCCAACAACACCGTGGCCCGGATCGTCAACTACGAGCTCGGCGCCCTCGCCCCCGAGCACCGCGCGGAGATCGACGGCCTGCGGCACGCGATGGACATGCTGGTGCGCGACCTGGTCCGGCGCGGCGTGCGCGACGGGGAGTTCGACACCCCCGAGCCGGCGGTGACCGGCGCCGCCCTGCTCTCGCTGGGCATCGACGTCTCCCGCTGGTACGCCGCCGGCGGCTGGAGCCCGGACCAGGTCGCCGACCACTACGCCGAGCTGGCGCTGCGCATGGTCGGAGCCAGCGGGTCCAGCCCGGGGTAGCCGTCGACCCCGGCGGCCAGCTCGGTCAGGTGCCGCCGGCCGTCGCCCAGCAGGTGGTCGAGCGCGGTGAGGTGGGCGGTGATGTTCCCGACCAGGTACTCCGCGGTCATCCCGATCCCGCCGTGCAGCTGGACCGCCTCCTGGCCCACGTGCCGGCCGGCCCGGCTGGTCTGCAGCGCCGCCCGGGTGACCGCCTCGTGCGTCAGTGCCGGGTCGGCCCCCGACGCGACCACCATGGTGGCCCAGGCGACCGTGCTGCGCGTCAGCTCGAGCGAGACGTACATGTCGGCCGCCCGGAAGTTGAGCGCCTGGAAGGTGTTGAGCGGCACGCCGAACTGCTTGCGGCTCTTCAGGTACGCCGTGGTGGTCTCCAGTGCCACGGCCATCCCGCCCAGCGCCTCGTGGCAGGCCGCGATCCGGCCCAGGTCGAGGACCGAGGCGAGTGCGGCCGAGGCGTCGACCCCCGGCTCGCCCAGTGGGGTCGCCGCCGTGCGGTCCAGCTCGACCCGGGAGACCCGGGACCCGTCGTAGGCCCGCGAGGTGGTCCGGGTGACGGCGTCGCCGTCGACCAGGAAGAGGCCGGTGCCGCCCTCAGGCAGCTCGGCGGAGACGACCAGCCGCTCGGCGTCGCCGCTCAGCACCGGCTCCTTGACCCCGGTCAGGGTCCACGCGTCCCCGCTGCCCTCGGCGCGGGTCGGTGTGCCCCCGTCGTGGTGGGCGAGCGCCAGCCGGAGCTCGCCCGAGGCGAGCGCGGCGATCAGCTCGGCGCGCTGGGTCTCGGTGCCCGCGGCGGCCACGGCGCCTCCGCCCAGCACCACCGCGGCCAGGAACGGCTCCGGGGCCAGGACCCGCCCGATCTCCTCGGCGACCAGGCCGATCTCGACCGGCCCGGCGCCCATCCCGCCGTACTCCTCGTCGAAGGCCAGGCCGAGCACGCCCATCTCGGCGAGCTGGCGCCACAGGGTCTCGTCGAAGCCGGGCTCGGCGCGCACGGTGCGCCGCCGCTCCTCGAAGTCGCCGTACTTCTTGGTCAGCAGGGCCCGCACCGCGTCACGGAGGGCGACCTGCTCGTCGTCGTGGGTGAAGTCCATCGGATGCTCCCTACAGTCCCAGGATCGTGCGGGCGATGATCTGGCGCTGGATCTCGTTGGACCCGCCGTAGATCGACGCCTTGCGGTAGTTGAGGTAGACCGGTGCGGCCCGGCGGGCCCACAGGGGTACGTCGGAGCCCTCGGCCGCCGTCGGCACCAGCGACGCCGGTCCGGCCAGGTCGACCATCAGCTCGCTGACCGCCTGCTGGAGCTCGGTCCCGCGCAGCTTGAGCACGCTGCTGGCCGGGTGCGGCGCGCCCCCGGCGGAGTGGGCGACCACGCGCAGGGCGGTCAGCTCGAGGGCGAGCAGCTCGTTCTCCAGCTCGGCGATCCGAGCCCGGGTGAGCGGGTCGGCCAGCTGGTCGCCGGCGAGTGCCTTGGCCCGGGCCAGCATCCGCTTGACCATCGCCACCGGCGCCACCCCGACCCGCTCGTTGCCGAGCAGGAACTTGGCCATCGTCCAGCCCTGGTTGACCTCGCCCACCAGGTTCTCGCCCGGCACCCGGACGTCGGTGAACCAGACCTCGTTGACCTCGTGGCCGCCGTCGATCAGCTCGATCGGCCGGACCTCCAGGCCGGGGCTGGTCATGTCGATGAGCAGCATCGAGATGCCCAGCTGCTTCTTGGCGTCGGGGTCGGTGCGGACCAGGGTGAAGATCCAGTCGCCGTACTGGCCCAGGGTGGTCCAGGTCTTCTGCCCGTTGACGATCCAGTCCTCGCCGTCGCGCACCGCGGTGGTGCGCAGGCCGGCCAGGTCGGAGCCGGCGTCGGGCTCGCTGAACCCCTGGGACCACCAGATGTCCAGGTTGGCGGTGGCCGGCAGGAAGCGCTCCTTCATCTCCTGGGAGGCGAACTGCGCCAGCACCGGGCCGATCATCGAGGTGTTGAAGGGCAACGGCGCCGGCACCCCGGCGCGCACCATCTCCTCGTGCCACAGGTGCCGCTGCAGGTCGGTCCAGTCCCGGCCGCCCCACTCGGTGGGCCAGTGCGGGACCGCCAGCCCGGCGGCGTTGAGCGCGCGCTGGCTCTCCCGGATCATGTCCGGGCTGATCTCCTGGCCCTCGAGCACGGCGGTGCGGATGGAGGCGGGAACCTCGGTGGTGAAGAACTCGGCCATCTCCTGACGGAATGCCCGGTCCTCCGTGGACAGCTCAAGCCGCATCAGCAGCCCCTCTCGCGTCGACTCCGCCCATCATCTGCTGGGCGGAGGTCCCAGGACCATGTGCGCAGCGCCCAAGGCGGCCAGAAGGTTCAGGCCAGCCGCACCGGCAGGGCCTCCAGGCCGTAGACGATGGAGAGCTCGGTGAACCGGAGGTCCGCGGGGTCGCTCACCTGCATCGCGGGGAACCGGCGGGTCAGGCCGACCAGTCCGGCGCGCAGCTCCATCCGGGCCAGCTCGGCGCCCACGCAGCGGTGCATGCCGTGCCCGAAGGCCAGCTGACCGCCGGGTGCGGCGAGCGGGTCGAAGTCGCCACGGTCGGGGCGCACCGCCGGGTCCCGGCCGGCGGCCGAGAGCGAGACAACGACGAGGTCGCCCTGGCTCATCGGCACCCCCGCCACGGTCACCGGGCGGCGGGCGAAGCGCGGGAAGGCCACTTGCACGGGGCAGATGTAGCGCAGCAGCTCCTCGACCACCGCGTCCACCTGCTCGGGCGAGCCCGTGCGCACCAGCTCGTGCGCCACGGGGTCGCGGGAGAGGACGTAGGCCCCCAGGGAGAGCATGCTCGCGCTGGTCTCGTAACCGCCGACGAAGACCCCGTCGGCCAGGCCGCCGATCTCGACGTCGTCCAGCTCGTGACCGTGCTGGGCGATGATCCCGGCCAGCAGCCCGTCGGGCAGGAAGGGGGAGCGGCGCTCGCGCGCCACCAGGTCGATCAGGAACTCACGGGTGCCCGCGGTGGCGGCGAAGGGGCCCAGCCCGCCGGTGGTCAGGTCGAACCGGGCGCTGCCGCGGCGCCGGAACTCCTCCCGGTCCACCTCGGGCAGCCCGAGCAGCTCGCAGATCACCCGGAAGGGGACGGCGAAGCCGAAGCGCTCCACGAGGTCGACCTCGGGGCCGTGCGCCTCCAGGTCGTCGAGGCAGTCGGCGACCACGCGCGAGACCGCCTCGTCGAGCCGGGCCAGCCGGCGACGGGTGAACTCCGGGGTCAGCACGCGGCGCAGGCGCTGGTGCTCGGGGTCGTCGGTCATGCCCAGGCCGCCGATCTGCTCGGCCGGGGTGCGCCCCTGCCGGCCGAAGAGGTGGCGGACGTCGTTGCCGAAGGAGTCCGAGTCCGAGAGCACGGTCCTGGCCGCCGCGTGCCCGGTGACCAGCCACACGTCGGTGCCGAGCAGCCGGGCCAGCCGGACCACCTCGCCGCGGGAGCGGGCCTCGGCGAGCGCGGGGACCGGGTCCAGCGCGTCCCGCTGGAGCGGGAAGCGCCAGGCCGCGGGCACCGCACGGAGCGAGGAGACGTCGATCCCCTCGGCCCGTCGGGCGGCGAGTCGGAGGGCGGTGCGACGCATCCGCGTGCGCATCGACGGCAGCAAGGTTGTCATGGTGGAAGTGAAGAGTAGTCGCGACGCCGTCGCGTCGGGGGAGTCCCCGGACCTTGCCCCGGGGTTGTCGAGGTGCGTCCGGGGTCCTTCTCGGGGGAGGATCCCTGGGTGGGTCATGTCGAGGTGTCCGGGGTCCGGTACGAGCTGCCCGACGGGCGTGTCCTGCTGGAGGACGTGTCGTTCCGGGTCGGCGACGGCGCCAAGATCGCCCTGGTGGGGGCCAACGGCGCGGGCAAGACGACCCTGCTGCGGCTGGTCACCGGCGACCTCGAGCCGCACGGCGGGGCGGTGACCCGCAGCGGCTCGCTGGGGGTGATGCGGCAGCTGGTGGGCCACGGCGGCAGCGACGAGACCGTCGCGGACCTGCTGCTCTCGGTCTCGCCGGCGTCGGTACGCCGGGCCGCGGCCGCGGTGGACGCCTGCGAGCGCGCGCTGATGGAGGTCGACGACGAGCCGACCCAGATGCGCTACGCCGCGGCCCTGGCCGACTACGCCGACGCCGGTGGGTACGACCAGGAGGTCGTCTGGGACGTCTGCACGGTGCGGGCGCTGGGCGTGCCCTACGACCGGGCGCGGAACCGGCTGCTCGGCACCCTCTCGGGCGGCGAGCAGAAGAGGCTGGTGCTGGAGTACCTGCTGGCCGGCCCGGACGAGGTGCTGCTCCTCGACGAGCCCGACAACTACCTCGACGTGCCCGGGAAGCTCTGGCTGGAGGAGCGGATCCGCAGCTCGCCCAAGACGATCCTGTTCGTCAGCCACGACCGCGAGCTGCTGGCAAACACCGCCACCCGGATCGTCACCGTCGAGCTGGGTCACGCGGGCAACCTGGTGTGGACCCATGCCGGCGGCTTCGCGACGTACAACCGGGCGCGCGAGGAGCGGTTCCTGCGGTTCGAGGAGCTGCGCAGGCGGTGGGACGAGGAGCAGGCCAAGCTGCGCACGCAGATGCTGATGTACAAGCAGAAGGCGGCGTACAACTCCGACATGGCCAGCCGCTACCAGGCCGCGCAGACCCGGCTGCGACGGTTCGAGGAGGTGGGCCCGCCGACCGAGCAGCCCCGCGAGCAGCAGGTGGTGATGCGGCTGCGGGGCGGACGCACCGGCAAGCGCGCCGTGGTCTGCACGGGCCTCGGACTGACCGGGTTGATGGAGCCGTTCGACCTCGAGGTCTGGTACGGCGAGCGGGTGGCGGTGCTGGGCAGCAACGGCTCGGGCAAGTCGCACTTCCTGCGCCTGCTCGCCGCCGGGGGCACCGACCCGGAGGTGGCGAACCGGCCGGTGGGCGAGGTCCGGCCGGCCCCGGTGCCGCACACCGGCGTGGCCCGGCTGGGAGCCCGGGTGCGGCCGGGCTGGTTCGTCCAGACCCACGACCACCCCGAGCTGGCGGGCCGGACGCTCCTGGAGGTGCTGCACCGCGGAGAGGTCGGGCCCGACGGCAGCGGTCGGGCCGGCATGGGGCGGGAGCAGGCGAGCCGGGTGCTGGACCGCTACGAGCTGAGCGCCAGCGCCGAGCAGCGCTTCGAGCAGCTCAGCGGCGGCCAGCAGGCCCGGTTCCAGATCCTGCTCCTGGAGCTCTCAGGGGCCACCCTGCTGCTGCTCGACGAGCCCACCGACAACCTCGACGTGCAGTCCGCCGAGGCGCTGGAGGCGGGGCTCGCCTCCTTCGAGGGGACCGTGGTCGCGGTCACCCACGACCGCTGGTTCGCCCGGGGCTTCGACCGGTTCCTGGTCTACGGGTCCGACGGCCGGGTCTACGAGACCGCCGAGGCGGTCTGGGACGAGACCCGGGTCCGCCGGACCCGTTGAGAGAGGACTGGCTCTCAGTCGGCGTCGGAGTCGAGCACCAGGTCGACGGTGCGCTCCTCGCCGTCGCGCATCACGGTGACCTTGACCTCGTCGTCGGGACGGTAGGTGCGCACCGTGGCGACCAGGTCGTCGGCGCTGTCGATCACCTCGTCGTCGACCTTGGTGATCACGTCGCCGGACTCGAGCCCGGCCTTGTCGGCGCTGGACCCGGAGGTCACGTCGCCGACCAGGGCGCCGAGCGAGGAGGAGTCGGAGGAGGCCGAGGCGTCGGAGACCTGGACGCCCATCCGGGCGTGGGTCGGCGTCTCGCCGTCGGCCATCTGCTCGACCACGGGCATGATCTCGTCGATCGGGATGGCGAAGCCGAGGCCGATCGAGCCGCCCTGGCCACTGACGTTGCTGGTGGCGGTGCGGATCGAGGAGTTGATGCCCACCACGCGGCCGCTCAGGTCGACCAGCGGGCCTCCGCTGTTGCCGGGGTTGATCGCTGCGTCGGTCTGGATCGCGGGGTACGTCGTGGAGTTGCCCTGACCGTCGGAGCTGACGTTGACCGGGCGACCGAGCGCGCTCACGATGCCGCTGGTGACGGTCGCGTCGAGGCCGAACGGAGAGCCGATGGCGACCACCTGCTGGCCGACGCGGAGGTCCGCGGAGTTGCCGATCGTGGCCGGGGTCAGGCCGGAGACGTCCTTGGCCTGGATCACCGCGGTGTCGGTGAGCGGGTCGGCGCCGAGCACCTCGGCCTCGGCGCGGGTGCCGTCGTCGAAGGCGACGCTGATCGTGCCGCCGGACGAGACCCCGGAGATCACGTGCTCGTTGGTGAGGATCTGTCCGTCCTCGGTGAGCACGATGCCGGAGCCGGACCCGGCGCCGTTGGCGCCCGAGACGTCGATGCGAACCACGGAGGGCAGCACCTGGTCGGCGACCCCCTCGACCGACCCGCGGCCGGCCTGGGGAGTGTCCTTGTCGATCACCGGCGGGGCGACCTCGGAGCTGGCGGAGGAGGAAGAGGAGGAGTCGTCGGCGATCCACTCCTCGTGGATCGCGGCCCCGCCGAGACCGGCGAGACCACCGACGACGAGGGCACCGGTCAGCACGCCGGCGACCAGGCCGGTCCGTCCACCGGGACGGCGTCCGGCCGGGCCGGCAGGGGCGTTCCCCTGCGGCGGCATGGCCTGGGTGTCGTGCAGTCCGAAGGGCGACTGCGCACGCGGAGGCTGCTGTCCCGGAGCCTGCTCGGGGTCGGGAGAGCTGCCGTAGAAGCTGGGCGGCGGTGTGTCACTCATGGCTCCTACTGTGCCAACCGCTCCTGAGACCGGGCTGAGACCGGGCTGGAAGAACGATGTGACTCCGGGCGTGCCGGCCGCATGCACACGCGCCGCGTGCAGGGCGGACCCTGCACGCGGCGCGTGTGATGGTGAGACGGGTGCTGCGTGGAGCCTGCGGCTCAGGCCCAGCGCTCGGAGGCCGGGACGAAGTCCAGGCCGCGCTCACCGGTGTAGATCTGCTTGGGCCGGGCGATCTTCTGCTCCTTGTCCTGCACCAGCTCGAGCCACTGCGCGAGCCAGCCGGGGGTGCGGCCGATCGCGAAGAGCACGGTGAACATCTCCGGCGGGAACTGGAAGGCCTCGTAGATCAGGCCCGAGTAGAAGTCCACGTTGGGGTAGAGCTTGCGCTTGACGAAGTACTCGTCCTCCAGCGCGATCTTCTCCAGCTCCAGGGCGATGTCCAGCAGCGGGTTGGTGCCCGTCACCGCGAAGACGTCCTCGGCCGACTTCTTGATGATCTTGGCCCGCGGGTCGTAGTTCTTGTAGACCCGGTGACCGAAGCCCATCAGCTTCTCGTCGCCGTTCTTCACCCCGGCGATGAAGTCCGCGATGTTCTCCTTCTTGCCGATCCGGCGCAGCATCCGCAGCACCGACTCGTTGGCGCCGCCGTGCAGCGGGCCGTAGAGGGCACCCACGCCCGCCGCGACCGCGGAGTACGGGTCGACCTGGGTCGAGCCCACCGAGCGGACGGCGTTGGTGGAGGCGTTCTGCTCGTGGTCGGCGTGCAGGATGAACAGCGTGTCGAGCGCCTTCACCAGGCGCTCGTCGGCGTGGAAGCTCTTCTCGCTCATCTTGAAGAGCATCGAAAGGAAGTTCTCGGTGTAGCTGAGCTCGTTGTCCGGGTAGACGAACGGCTTGCCCTGGGCGTGCCGGAAGGACCAGGCGCCGAGGGTGGGCATCTTGGCGATCATCCGGACGATCTGCATGTGCCGGTTGTCGCCGTCGGTGATGTTGCGGGCGTCGGGGTAGAACGTCGACAGGGCGCCCACCGAGGCCATCAGCATGCCCATGGGGTGGGCGTCGTAGCGGAAGCCCTCCATGAACGTCTTGATGTTCTCGTGCACGAAGGTGTGGTAGGTGATCTCGTGCACCCAGTTCTCGTGCTGGTCCTTGGTCGGCAGCTCGCCGTGGATCAGCAGGTAGGCGACCTCGAGGAAGCTGGACTTCTCAGCCAGCTGCTCGATCGGGTATCCCCGGTACTCCAGGATCCCCTTCTCGCCGTCGATGTAGGTCACCGCGCTGCGCGTCGAGGCGGTGTTCACGAAGCCGGGGTCGTAGGTGGCCAGGCCGGGGTCCTCGCCCACCCTGATCTGCCCCAGGTCCGCGGCGCGGATGGTGTTGTCGGTGATGGCCAGCTCGTACTCCGTACCGGTGCGGTTGTCGCGTACGGTGAGGGACTGGTTGGATGCGCCGGCGGTGGCCGGGGCATCGGTGGCCGGTGCGTCGGTCACGTCGGCTCCTTAGCACGTATTCTCACGTCATCGGGTCCGTCCCAACTTAGTCCTCGCTGTCTCGCGCCGGTAGCGGGGGGTCCGCTGGACGGCCATGCGACCTCACGGGATTTGGTCGCCCGTCCGCCGGGTGCGTAGACTCGTGCGTCGCGACTCCTGCCGCGCCCGGACCCCGTACGACGGGTCCAGGTGCAGACCCGGACAGTCCCTCGGCCCCGTGCCGGTGGCAAGCCGGGCAGTGTTCGTCAGAAGCCGCAGCAACACCACCGGTCTGGACACCTCCAGCCCGGCCCTACGAACGAGAAGGTTCTCGCCGTGCGTACGTACAGCCCGAAGCCCGCTGACATTCAGCGCGAGTGGCTCGTCATCGATGCTGCTGACGTGGTCCTGGGACGCCTTGCCGTCCAGACCGCCAACCTCCTGCGGGGCAAGCACAAGCCCACCTTCGCGCCGCACATGGACATGGGTGACTTCGTCATCATCGTCAATGCGGACAAGGTCGCCCTGTCCGGCAACAAGAAGGTCACCAAGATGGCCTACCGCCACTCCGGCTACCCGGGCGGTCTCTCCGCCACGCCGTTCGGTGAGCTGCTGGAGAAGGACGCCCGCAAGGCGATCGAGAAGGCCGTCTGGGGCATGCTCCCCAAGAACCGGCTCGGCCGTCAGATCCTGAAGAAGCTGAAGGTCTACGCGGGTCCCGACCACCCGCACGTGGCCCAGCAGGCCAAGCCGTTCGAGATCTCCCAGGTCTCCCAGTAATTTTCAAGGACGAGTGAGGAATTACCGTGGCTGAGACCACCGAGAACACCCAGACCGAGGTCGAGGAGACCTTCGAGACCAACGAGCAGGGCGTCGCCTACAGCTCCGAGTCCGCGCCGTCGGCGGACGCGCCGCTGCGCCCCGCCACGATCGCTCCCGCGCAGGCCACCGGCCGGCGCAAGGAGGCCGTCGCCCGGGTCCGCATCGTGCCGGGCACCGGCGAGTGGACCGTCAACGGTCGCACCCTGGACTCCTACTTCCCCAACAAGCTGCACCAGCAGGTCGTGAACGAGCCGTTCGCCAACCTGCAGCTCGAGGGCCGCTTCGACGTCATCGCCCGCATCCACGGCGGCGGCATCACCGGTCAGGCCGGCGCCCTGCGCCTCGGCGTGGCCCGCTGCCTCAACGAGATCGACGTCGAGGCCAACCGCCCGTCGCTGAAGAAGGCCGGGCTGCTGACCCGCGACGCGCGCGTCATCGAGCGCAAGAAGGCCGGTCTCAAGAAGGCCCGCAAGGCGCCGCAGTTCAGCAAGCGCTGATCCTGGTTCCGTGGAGTCCTCGACGAAGCGACTCTTCGGCACCGACGGGGTCCGGGGCCTGGCCAACGGTCAACTGACCGCTGAGCTGGCCCTGGACCTCGCGGTGTCTGCGGCCCACGTGCTGGTCGAGCTCAAGGAGTTCGAGGGCGACCACACGGCCCGGCCGCTGGCCGTGGTCGGCCGCGACACGCGCGTCTCCGGGCAGTTCCTGGAGGCCGCGGTGGTCGCCGGGCTGGCCTCGGCGGGTGTCGACGTGCTGCTGCTCGGCGTGCTGCCCACGCCCGGCACCGCCTACCTCACCGACGCCCTGGGGGCCGACCTCGGCGTCATGCTCTCGGCCTCGCACAACCCCATGCCCGACAACGGCATCAAGTTCCTGGCCCGTGGCGGCCACAAGCTCGACGACGCCATCGAGGTGGCGATCGAGCGCCGGATGGGCGAACCGTGGGCCCGCCCCAAGGGCGCCGGCGTGGGCCGGGTGCGCGTCTACGAGACCGCCGTCGACGAGTACGCCGCCCACCTGGTGCGCACCCTCGGCGCCCGGCTCGACGGGCTCACCGTGGTGCTCGACTGCGCCGCGGGCGCGGCGTACCAGGCCGGACCCCGGGCCCTGCACGCCGCGGGGGCGACGGTCATCGCGCTGCACGCCGAGCCCGACGGCACCAACATCAACGACCAGTGCGGGTCGACCCACCCCGACTCGCTGCGCGCCGCCGTGGTCGAGCACGGCGCAGACGTCGGCTTCGCCCTGGACGGCGACGCGGACCGCTGCCTGGCGGTCGACGCCGAGGGCAACCTCGTCGACGGCGACCAGATCCTGGCGATCCTGGCGATGGCGATGCAGGAGGACGGCACGCTCGCCCGCGACACCGTGGTGGCGACCGTGATGAGCAACCTCGGCTTCGTCCAGGCCATGCGCGAGCACGGCGTGGGCGTGCGGCAGACCAAGGTCGGCGACCGGTACGTGCTCGAGGCCATGAGGGTCTCCGGCTACAACCTGGGCGGAGAGCAGTCCGGCCACGTCATCCTCAGCGACCACGCCACCACCGGTGACGGGATCCTCACGGCGCTGCACGTGCTGCAGCGGATGGCCCGTACGGGGCGCTCGCTCCAGGAGCTGTCCTCGGTGATGACCCGGCTCCCGCAGGTGCTGGTCAACGTCGCGGGCGTCGACAAGGCGCGCGCCGACGAGGACGCGGTGCTGGCCGCCGCGATCGCCGAGGAGGAGGCGCTGCTGGGCGACCGGGGCCGCATCCTGCTCCGCCCCTCGGGCACCGAGCCGCTGGTCCGGGTGATGGTCGAGGCCCCCAGCGGCGAGGAGGCCGAGGCGGTCGCCTCCAGGCTTGCCGAGGTCGTGCGCAGCCAGCTCGCCCTCTGAGGCGGCCCGCACGCCGGGCTCAGAGCTTGCGGAGCCTGACGTAGCGGACCGAGTGGTCGACGTCCTTGCGCAGCACCAGGGTCGCCCGGCTCCGGGTCGGCAGCACGTTCTGGTCGAGGTTCGGCCCGTTGATGGAGTCCCAGATCCGCAGCGCCTCGGCCTCCGCCTGCTCGCGCGTGAGCGCGGCGTACTTGCTGAAGTAGGAGCCCGGGTCGCGGAACGCGGTCTCGCGCAGCCGCAGGAACCGCTCGACGTACCAGCGGCGGATGTCGGAGGTGGCCGCGTCGACGTAGACGCTGAAGTCGAAGAAGTCGCTGACCGCCAGGCTGGTGCGGCCGTCCTCGCGCACCCGGGCCGGCTGGAGGACGTTGAGCCCCTCGACGATGACGATGTCGGGCCGCTTCACCACGACCTTCTCGTCCTTGACCACGTCGTAGACCAGGTGGGAGTACGTCGGCGCCTCCACCTCGTCGCGACCGGACTTGATGTCCACGACGAACTTCAGCAGTGCGCGCCGGTCGTAGGACTCCGGGAACCCCTTGCGCTGCAGCAGGCCGCGTCGCTCCAGCTCGGCGTTCGGCAGCAGGAACCCGTCGGTGGTCACCAGGGCCACGTGCGGGTGCTCGGGCCAGTGCGCCAGCATCTGCTGGAGCACCCGGGCGGTGGTGGACTTGCCGACCGCCACCGACCCGGCGATGCCGATCACGAACGGCGTGCGCGGAGGGTGCCGGCGGTGCAGGAAGGCCTCCTGCTTGCGGTGCAGCCGCCCGGCGCTCTCGACGTACATGGAGAGCAGGCGTGAGAGCGGCAGGTAGACCTGCTCCACCTCGCCCAGGTCCAGGGAGTCGCCCAGACCGCGCAGCCGGTCGATCTCCTCGGGCGTGAGCGGGTTGTCCGCCGCCGGCGCCAGGGAGGCCCACGCGGCCCGGTCGAGCTCCACGTACGGCGAGGACTCGTCGCCGGAGAGTGACATGCACGGCATTGTTGCAAAGCCTCCTCGCACTAGACTCACCGGCCATGTGCGGAATCGTGGGGTACGTCGGTGCCCGTCAGGCCCAGGACGTGGTTGTCGAGGGGCTCCGGAGGCTCGAGTACCGGGGGTACGACTCCGCGGGGATCGCCCTGGTGCACGACGGGAGGGTCGCCTCCGCCAAGCGCGCGGGCAAGCTGGTCAACCTGGAGAAGGAGGTCGCCGGCAACCCGCTGCCGACCTCGAGCACCGGGATCGGCCACACCCGCTGGGCCACCCACGGCGCCCCCAACGACGCGAACGCCCACCCGCACCTGGGCCGCGAGCGCCGGGTCGCGGTGGTGCACAACGGCATCATCGAGAACTTCGCCCAGCTGCGCGGCGAGCTTGAGGCGGTCGGCCACGAGATGAGCTCGGAGACCGACACCGAGGTCACCGCCCACCTGCTCGAGCTGGAGGTGCAGGCCGGTCACGACCTGACGGTCGCGATGCAGCGCGTGTGCTGCCGGCTGGAGGGCGCCTTCACCCTGGTCGCGGTCGACGGGGCCGACCCGGACCGGGTGGTCGCCGCCCGGCGCAACTCGCCGCTCGTGGTGGGCCTGGGGGAGGGGGAGAACTTCCTCGGCTCGGACGTGGCCGCGTTCATCGAGCACACCCGCGAGGCGATGGAGCTCGACCAGGACCAGGTCGTGACCATCACCCGCGAGGGCGTCGAGGTCAGCGGCTTCGACGGCTCGCCCGCCCAGGGCCGGCGCTACCACGTCGACTGGGACCTGACGGCCGCCGAGAAGGACGGCCACGACTGGTTCATGCGCAAGGAGATCTACGAGCAGCCGCGCGCGGTCGCCGACTCCCTGCTCGGCCGCCGTACTCCCGAGGGGCTGCTCCAGCTGGACGAGATGCGGCTCTCCGACGACGAGCTGCGCGAGGTCGACAAGATCATCATCATCGCGGCGGGCACGTCGTTCTACGCCGGGATGGTCGCCAAGTACGCGATCGAGCACTGGACGCGGATCCCGGTCGAGGTCGAGCTGGCCAGCGAGTTCCGCTACCGCGACCCGATCCTGACCCAGTCGACCCTGGTGGTGGCGATCAGCCAGTCCGGGGAGACCGCGGACACGCTCCAGGCGATCCGGCACGCGCGGGTGCAGCGCGCCAAGGTGCTGGCCATCTGCAACACCAACGGGTCCACCATCCCGCGCGAGTCCGACGGGGTGATCTACACCCACGCGGGTCCGGAGATCGGCGTCGCCTCCACCAAGGGCTACCTGACCCAGCTGGTCGCCTGCTACCTGCTGGCGCTCTACCTCGCCCAGGTCAAGGGCACCCGGTTCGGCGACGAGATCGGGGAGGTGATGGACCAGCTGGACCAGATGCCGGCCCACATCGAGACGGTGCTCGCCAACGACCAGCAGGTCTACGACCTGGCCCGCGACCACTTCGACAGCTCCTCGGTGCTCTTCCTCGGCCGGCACGCCGGCTACCCGGTGGCGCTGGAGGGTGCGCTCAAGCTCAAGGAGCTGGCCTACATCCACGCCGAGGGCTTCGCTGCCGGCGAGCTCAAGCACGGGCCGATCGCCCTGATCGAGGACGGCCTGCCGGTCCTGTGCATCGTGCCCCCGCGCGGCCGCGACCAGCTGCACGCCAAGATGCTCAGCGGCATCCAGGAGGTGCGGGCCCGCGGGGCGCGGACCATCTGCCTGGCCGAGGAGGGCGACGAGTCGATCACGCCGTACGCCGACGAGCTGATCCGCCTGCCGCAGGTCCCGGTGCTGCTCCAGCCGCTGGTCGCGGTGGTGCCCCTGCAGCTCTTCGCCTGCGAGCTGGCCACGGCGATGGGCCACGACGTCGACCAGCCCCGCAACCTGGCCAAGTCCGTCACGGTCGAGTAGGCCGCGCGGTGGCCGTGATCGGGGTAGGGGTCGACGTCGCCGACGTGGCACGGTTCGAGGCCTCGCTGGGACGTACCCCGGCGTTGCGCGGCCGCCTCTTCACCGCGCAGGAGTCGCAGTCGAGGACGCCGCGGTCCCTGGCCGCCCGGTTCGCCGCTAAGGAGGCGCTCGCCAAGGCGCTCGGCGCACCGCCCGGGCTGGACTGGCACGACGCCGAGGTGGTCTCCGAGCCCGACGGCCGGCCCCGGTTCGAGCTGCGCGGCACGGTGGCTGCCCGGGCCGCCGAGCTGGGGGTCGAGGGCGTGCACGTCTCGCTCTCCCACGACGCCGGGATCGCCACCGCGATGGTGGTGCTCGAGGGATGAGCCGATGATCCGCGCGCACGAGGTCGCCCAGGTCCGCGAGGCCGAGGCGGTCCTGCTGGCCCGGCTGCCCGAGGGGGCGCTGATGGCCCGCGCCGCCACGGGTCTGGCCACCGCCCTGGTCGAGCTCCTCGGCGGCGCCTACGGCCGTCGTGTCGTGCTGCTGGTGGGCCCGGGAGACAACGGCGGGGACGCCCTGTGGGCGGGTGCGACCCTGGCCCGCCGGGGCGCCCAGGTCTGGGCGGTGCCGATGGCCGAGCGGATGCATCCGGCCGGGCTGGCCGCGCTGCTCGGTGCCGGCGGGCAGGTGGTCGATCCGGGTGCCCTGGGCGAGCGGCTCGAGGACGTGCGGGTGGACGTGGTGGTCGACGGCATCGTCGGGATCGGCGGCCGCCCGGGTCTGCGTGAGCCCGCGCCCGAGGTCCTGGAGCTCCTGGCCGGCGTCCCCGTGGTGGCGGTGGACGTGCCCTCCGGTGTCGACGTGGACACGGGGGAGACCCCGGGGCCGCACGTGCGCGCCGACCTCACGGTCACCTTCGGCACCGGCAAGCCGGCGCACCTGGTCGACCCGGCGGCCGCGGCGTGCGGGCAGGTCCGGCTGGTCGACCTGGGACTCGACCTGCCGGAGCCGGCGGTGGAGGCGCTGACAGCCACGGACGTGGCCGCGCTCCTGCCGGTGCCGGACCCGCAGGCGCAGAAGTACACCCGCGGGGTGGTGGGCGTCCGGGCCGGCTCCTCGGCGTACCCCGGTGCCGCGCTGCTGTGCGTGGCGGGCGCCGCGACCGGGCTGGCCGGCATGGTCAGGTACGTCGGGCCGGCCGCCGTCGCCGAGCGGGTCCGTCAGGCCCACCCCGAGGTCGTGGGGGCGGGGCGCGTCCAGGCCTGGTGCGTGGGATCGGGCGGGGATGACGAAGCGGCCGAGGCGCTCGCGGCCACGCTGGCCGACCGGGTGCCGGTGGTGGTGGACGCCGACGCGCTCGCCCACCTGCCCGAGAGCGCGGCCGACCTGCCGGCCGACGCCTCCTGGGTGCTCACCCCGCACGCGGGCGAGCTCGCCCGGATGCTGGGGTGCCGCCGCGAGCAGGTGGAGGCGGCGCCGTGGCGACACGCCCGGCAGGCCGCCCAGCGGTGGCAGGCCACCGTGCTGCTGAAGGGACGGAGCACCCTGGTCGTGACTCCCGACGGCCGGACCCGGAGCAGCTCCACCGGGACGCCGTGGCTGGCCACCGCCGGCGCCGGGGACGTGCTCACCGGCCTGGTGGGTGCCCTGCTCGCCGCCGGGTTGTCGCCGTACGACGCGGCCTCGGTGGGGGCCTGGCTGCACGGGGACGCGGCCACCCGGGCGTCGGCCGGCGGGCCGCTCCAGGCCGGTGCCGTCGCCCGCCACGTCCCGGAGTCGGTGCGTCGCCTCTTAGCCGGGGTGGGAGAATCTAGGCATGAGTGAGTCGACGGCCCCGGCACGGGCCGAGATCGTCGTCGACCTGGCCGCCGTCCACGACAACGTGGCGGCCCTGCGCGCGCACGTCGCGCCCGCCGCGTTCATGGCGGTGGTCAAGGCAGACGGCTACGGGCACGGGATGGTCGAGGTGGCCCGGGCGGCCCGCGAGGCAGGGGCCGACTGGCTGGGCGTCGCCACCCTGGACGAGGCGCGGGCCCTGCGCGCCGCCGGGGACGACGGACGGGTGCTGTGCTGGCTCGGGGTGCCCGGGGAGGTCTACGACGACCTGGTCGTCGGCGACGTCGACCTCTCGGCGTACTCCGTCGCCCAGCTCGACGAGATCCGTGCTGCCGCCTCCCGGGTGGGTCGGGCCGCGCGGGTCCAGCTCAAGATCGACACCGGCCTGGCCCGGGGCGGCGCGACGCCCGGCGAGTGGCCGGGCCTGGTGGCGGCGGCCCGGGACGCGGAGGAGGCCGGCGACCTGCGGGTCACCGGGATCTGGTCGCACCTGGTCGCCAGCGACGACCCCGACCACCCCGCCAACGCCGCCCAGGAGGCCGTCTTCGCCGAGGCGCTCGCGGTCGCGGAGACCGTCGGGCTGCAGCCCGAGGTGCGGCACCTGGCCAACTCGGCCGCCGCGCTGCTGCGCCCGGGCGCCCGCCACGACCTGGTCCGCTGCGGTCTGGCGATCTACGGGCTCGACCCTGCCCCGGGTGTCACCACGGAGCTGATGAGCGACCTGGGCCTGGTCCCGGCGATGACCGTGCAGGGCAGCCTGGTGCGGGTCAAGCCGGTGACGGCGGGGTCCGGGGTCTCCTACGGGCACACCTGGGTCGCCGAGCACGACACCACCCTCGGGCTGGTCCCGGTGGGGTACGCCGACGGGGTGCCGCGGGCGGCGAGCCCCGGCGCCGAGGTGTGGGTCGCCGGGCGGCGCCGCCCGCTGCGCGGCCGGGTCTGCATGGACCAGTTGCTGGTCGATCTGGGCGACGACGACGAGGTGGCCGCAGGCGAGCCGTTCGTGCTGCTCGGGCCCGGCACGAGGGGCGAGCCGACGGCGCAGGACTGGGCCGAGGCGATCGGGACGATCAGCTACGAGGTGGTCTCCGGACTGGGTGGCCGGCTCACCCGGCGCCACGTCTGCCGGAGCGGGGAGCCGGTGTGAGCCGCGGACGTCGGACCCTGGGACTGACCGCGGGCGCCCTGGGCGTCGCGGCCGCGGGCGGCGCGGCCGCCAAGCTGGCGCAGCAGCGGCGGGTGATGGCCCGGCGCGGTGCCGGGGAGGCGGTCGGTTTCGGCGAGCTGCGGTCCCCGGGGCTCAAGGTCGTCACCGACGACGGCATCGACCTGCACGTGGAGATCGACGAGCCGGACGCGCCGCCCGCTCCGGGCGAGCCTGACCTGACGGTCGTCTTCGTCCACGGCTACACCCTCACCCTGGACTCCTGGCACTTCCAGCGGGCCGCCTACCGCGGAGAGATCCGCACGGTCTTCTACGACCTGCGCTCGCACGGGCGGTCGGCCCGGGCCCCGGGGGAGAGCTGCACGATCGAGCAGCTCGGACGCGACCTGCGGCGGGTGATCGAGACCACCGCCCCCGGCCCGGTGATCGTGGTGGGTCACTCGATGGGCGGGATGAGCGTGATCTCGCTGGCCCAGCAGTTCCCCGAGCTCTTCGCCGACAAGGTCGTGGGCAGCGCGCTGATCGCCACCACGGCCGGCGGTCTGGACCCCGGCCGCATCATCTTCCCGATGGTGCCGCTGGGTCTCGGCGGCCGCGCGGTCAGCCGGGCCGTGCGCATCCTGGACCGCGGCCACCTGCTCGTCGACCGCCTGCGCGGGGCCGGTCACCGGTTCGCCCGAGTGGTGGCGGACCACTACTCCTTCGGCGCCGACGTGCCGCGCAGCTACGTCGACTTCGTCTACGGGATGATCGACGACACGCCGTTCGAAGTGGTCGCCGGTTTCTACCCGGCTTTCGCCACGCTCGACCACTTCGACCACCTCGAGGCGCTCGCCCAGGCCCCCTGCAGCATCGTCTGCGGCACCGAGGACCGGATGACGAGGATCGGGCACAGCCGCAAGCTGCACGCCCGGATCCATGGCTCGGACCTGTTCGAGGCCGTCGGCGCCGGGCACATGGTCATGCTGGAGAGCCACGACGAGGTCAACCGCGAGCTGGACGACCTGATCGCCCGTGCCTCCCTGCTGGCCAAGGAGCGCGAGGCGTGAGCGGGGCTCCGGACGGCCTGGCGGTGCGCCGGGTCGGGGCCCAGGCGGCCGCCGAGGTGCACGCGGTGGTGTCCGCGGCGTTCTCTGCCCGCCCGGCGCTGGACCCGCCCGCCGACGCGCTCGCCGAGACGCCGGAGTCCGTGGCGGCGAAGCTCGGCCGCGGCAGCGGCGTCCTGGCCACCCTCGACGGCCGTCCGGTGGGCGCGCTGGTCCTGGACCCCCGCGACGACGTCCTCTACCTGCGCAGGGTCGGGGTGGTCCCCGGTGAGCAGGGGCACGGGGTGGCCGCGGCGCTGCTGGCGCACGCCTGCGAGGCCGGCGCGGCCCAGCAGCAGGTGGCCGTGCTGGCCCGACCCGAGCTGCCGGCGACGGTGGCCTTCTGGGAGTCCCAGGGGTTCACTCAGCGACCGGTCGACCCGCCGTACGTCGAGCTGCGCCGCGACCTGCCGGTCATGCACACCGTCGTGGACGGGGAGCGGATGCAGGAGCTGGGCCGCCGGGTGGGCAGCCTGCTGGAGGCCGGCGACCTGGTGGTGCTCAGCGGCGAGCTGGGCGCGGGGAAGACGACGTTCACCCAGGGACTGGGCGAGGGGCTCGGGGTCCGCGGCGGCGTGACCTCGCCGACGTTCGTGATCGCCCGGGTCCACCCCTCGCTGGTGGACGGTCCGGACCTGGTCCACGTCGACGCCTACCGGCTCGGTGGGATCGCCGAGCTCGACGACCTCGACCTGGACACCTCGCTGGAGGACGCGGTCACGGTGGTGGAGTGGGGCGAGGGCCTGGCCGAGGTGCTGGCCGAGCGCCGGCTCGAGGTGCACATCTCCCGGGCGCTCGCCGACGAGGCGGAGCTTCGCGACGACGACCTCGACCCGCGCGAGGTGCGGCTGCGCTGGGTGCTGGGCTGAGACTGCGCCGCGGCGAGTAGCCTCGACGGCGTGCTCCTCGCGTTCGACACCGCCACGCCCCTGGTCACGGTCGCCCTCCACGACGGGGAGCAGGTCGTGGCCGAGCGGCTCTCCGAGACCCCGATGAAGCACGGCGAGCAGCTCGCCCCGCTGATCGAGGCGGTGCTGGCCGACGCGGGCGCGGACCGGCACGACCTGACCGCGATCGCGGTCGGCGCCGGTCCCGGTCCGTTCACCGGGCTGCGCGTCGGGCTGGTGACCGCACGCACCCTCGGCTACGTCCTGGAGGTCCCGGTCTACGCCGTCTGCACCCTCGACGTGCTCGCGGTCGAGGCGGCGGAGACCGGGGCCGTCGCGGGACGGTTCCTGGTCGCCACCGACGCACGCCGCAAGGAGGTCTACCTGGCCTCCTACGAGGACGGTGTGCGGGTGGAGGGACCGGTGGTGACCAAGCCGGCCGAGGTCGCCACCGACCTGCCCGTCGTGGGGGAGGGGCCGCGGCTCTACCCCGAGGCGTTCAGCTGCCCGGTCGGCCCGACCCGGCCCAGCGCCGGCTGGCTCGCCCGGGTGGTGACCGAGGAGCTCGCCGAGCTGCTCGACCCGGAGCCGCTCTACCTGCGCCGCCCCGACGCAGTCGCCCAGCACGCCCCCAAGCCCGTCTCGTGACCGGCGCGCAGCACCCCGCCCCCGGCGAGCTGCGCCCGCTCGGGAGCTCCGACCTGGCCGCGGTCGCGTCCCTGGACGCGGAGCTGTTCGAGGACGAGGCCTGGGGCGTGCAGGCCTGGGCGGAGCTGCTCGCGGGACCCGGCCGACGAGGCTGGGTCCTGGTCGGGCCCGACGGCCCGGCCGGCTACGCCCTGTCCGGGGCGGTGGGGGACTTCGCGGAGCTGCTGCGGCTCGGCGTACGACCCGCGTGTCGGCGCGCCGGGCTCGCCTCCTGGCTCCTCGACGCCGTCGTCGCGGCGGCGCTGGCGGACGGGGCCGAGCGGCTGCTGCTCGAGGTCAGCGCCGGGAACGCCGCTGGGCTGGGGCTCTACCGCGCCCGCGGGTTCGAGCAGATCGACGTACGGCCGCGCTACTACCGCGACGGCTCGGACGCGCTGGTGCTGGAGCGCCGGCTGGAAGCATCGGAGAGGATGGAGCCATGAGCTCGCTGACCGACGGACCGCTCGTGCTGGGCATCGAGACCTCGTGCGACGAGACCGGCATCGGGATCGTCCGCGGACACACCCTGCTGGCCGACGCGGTGGCCAGCAGCGTCGAGGAGCACGCCCGGTTCGGCGGCGTGGTGCCGGAGGTGGCGAGCCGCGCCCACCTGGAGGCGATGGTGCCGACCCTGGAGCGCGCCTGCGAGACCGCGGGGATCCGGCTCCAGGACGTGGACGCGATCGCGGTCACCAGCGGCCCCGGCCTGGCCGGCGCCCTGCTGGTCGGCGTCGCCGCCGCGAAGGCGCTGGCGCTGGGCCTGGGCAAGCCGCTGTACGGCGTCAACCACCTGGCCGCGCACGTGGCGGTCGACCAGCTCGAGCACGGCCCGCTCCCGGAGCCCTGCCTGGCGATGCTCGTCTCCGGCGGGCACTCGAGCCTGCTGAAGGTCGAGGACGTGACGGTCGGGGTGGACCCGCTGGGCGCCACGATCGACGACGCGGCGGGGGAGGCCTTCGACAAGGTCGCCCGGCTGCTGGGGCTGCCGTTCCCCGGAGGCCCGCACATCGACCGCGCCGCGGTGAGCGGCAACAGCGTCGCCATCGACTTCCCCCGCGGGTTGACGGCGCGGCGGGACCTCGAACGGCACCGGTTCGACTTCTCCTTCTCGGGGCTCAAGACCTCGGTCGCGCGCTGGGTCGAGGCCAAGCAGCGGGCGGGGGAGACGGTGGACGTGGCCGACGTCGCCGCCTCCTTCCAGGAGGCGGTCTGCGACGTCCTGACCCGCAAGGCGCTGGACGCCGCGGTGACCCACGGCATCGAGGACATCCTCATCGGCGGCGGCGTCGCGGCGAACTCGCGGCTGCGTGCCATGGCCGAGGAGCGCGCGGCGGCCAAGGGGATCCGGGTGCGGGTCCCGCGCCCCGGGCTGTGCACCGACAACGGTGCCATGGTCGCAGCGCTCGGTGCGGAGCTGGTGGCCCGCGGACGGGCAGCCTCGAGCCTGGACCTGCCGGCCGACTCGAGCCAGCCCATCACCACCGTCGTGGCCTGACGCGCGTCGGGATCAGGTCAGGACGCCGGGCGCGGTCCCCTCGTCGTCCAGCCACCCGCCCCGACCCGCCTCGACCCGCCACGTGCCGGCCCTGCGCGTCCTGCTGGCCGAGACCCCCGGATCCGCCGAGGACGACGCCGTCGCATCCCGCTCGGGGCGGGGGACCGCGTCCGCCTAGTTGTGATGCCCAGGCACGTTGGTCGAGATCGTGCGACGACACGATCTGATCTGTAGATGAACGAAGGCCTCCCCGGTGTGGAGTGGAGCTATCTAGGAACCGCTCCGCCACCGAAGGAGGCCTTCGTGTCCCACGCTACCCACTCCAACGCTGCCCTGACCCCGCGCGCCCGGCTTCGACTCGCACTTCTGATCGTCGACCACGGCTGGCCGCCGGCTCGCGCGGCCGAGCGTTTGTCGACGCTCCTCGAAATCTAGGCCAGTAGCGCTCTCCGAAAAGTAGGCCACCCGACCACGATGGATTGGGTGATGACAGTGGAGGACTGGGCTGAGATCCGGCGTCTGCATGCGCAGGAGCAGATGTCGATCCGGGCGATAGCCAGGCATCTGGGGATCGCCCGGGACACGGTCACGAGGGCGGTGAACTCCCCTGCCCCGCCGCGGTACGTCCGACCGAAGGCGCCCTCGGTGTTCGACGTCTACGAGCCGCGGGTGCGGGAACTGTTGAAGGAGTTCCCGACGATGCCGGCCTCAGTGCTGGCCGAACGGGTGGGCTGGCAAGGGTCGACGTCGTGGTTCCGCAAACAGGTCGCGGTGCTGCGGGTCGACTACGCACCCCGCGACCCTGCGGACCGGTTGGAGTACCGGCCCGGCGATCAGGCCCAGTGCGACCTGTGGTTCCCACCGGTCATGATCCCGCTGGGTCCAGGACAATCTGGTGCCCCGCCGGTGCTGGTGATCGTGTCCTCGTATTCCCGGTTCATCACCGCGACCATGCTGCCCTCGCGTACGACCGGTGACCTGCTGGCCGGCATGTGGGAGCTGTTGTTGACCCAGCTCGGTGCGGTGCCGCACAGGTTGATCTGGGACAACGAGGCAGGCATCGGGCGCCGGAACCGCTACGCCGAAGGGGTGGCCGGGTTCTGCGGCACCCTGGCCACCCGGATCGTGCAGCTCAAACCGTTCGACCCTGAGTCCAAGGGGATCGTGGAACGCGCCAATCGCTACCTGGAAACCTCGTTCCTGCCCGGGCGGACCTTCACCAGCCCCGCGGACTTCAACACCCAACTCACCGCCTGGCTCCCGGTCGCCAACGCCCGCACCGTGCGGCGACTCGGGGGCCGCCCCGCCGAGCTGGCAGCGATCGACCGGGCCGCGATGCTGGCTCTGCCCCCGATGCCACCCGCGACCGGGTTCCACACCCGGGTCCGGCTGCCACGCGACTACTACGTCCGGGTCGCCGGCAACGACTACTCCGTCGACCCGACCGTGATCGGACGGATGGTCGAGGTCCATGCCGACCTGTCCACCGTGCAGGTCACCTGCCAGGACCAGGTCGTGGCCAACCATGCCCGCAGCTGGGGCACTGCCGCGACCATCACCGACCCGGCCCACGTGGACACCGCTCGACGGATGCGTGAGGACTACGGGCGTCCGGCGGCACCGACCGGTAGTGACCTGCTGCGCGACCTGGCCGACTACGACACCGCCTTCGGTGTCGACCTGCCCGACCAGGGCGGACTGGACGACACCAACGGCGAGGTGGCCTGATGCCCACCAAGAAGAGCTCCGCCGCCGCGACGAGCGCGTCCGTGGAGTCGGTCAAGCAGATCGAGTATCTGTCCCGGGCGTTGAAGGCGCCCCGGATCCGGGAAGCCGCCACCCGGCTGGCCGACCAAGCGAGGGAGGCGTCCTGGACCCACGAGGAGTACTTGGCAGCGGTGCTGTCACGAGAGGTGTCGGCCCGCGACGCCGCCGGGGCAGAGCACCGCATCCGTGCCGCCGGGTTCCCCGGACGCAAGTCGCTCGAGGACTTCAACCTTGAGCACCAACCCGCCCTCAAACGTGACGTCGTGGCCCACCTGGCCACCGCGACGTTCATCGACGCCGCCCAGAACCTGGTGCTCCTCGGCCCGCCCGGGACCGGGAAAACCCACCTGGCCATCGGACTGGGCATCAAGGCCGCCCACGCCGGACACCGGGTGCTGTTCGCAACCGCCACCGACTGGGTCACCCGACTCCAAGAAGCCCACGCCACCGGACGACTCGGCAACGAGCTGGCCCGGCTACGCCGCTACGGGCTGATCATCGTCGACGAGGTCGGCTACATCCCCTTCGAGCAAGACGCCGCGAACCTCTTCTTCCAGCTCGTGTCCTCACGCTACGAACACGCCTCACTGATCCTGACCAGCAACCTGCCCTTCGCCCGCTGGGGCGACGTATTCGGCGACCAAGTCGTCGCCGCGGCCATGATCGACCGCATCGTCCACCACGCCGACGTCCTCACGCTGAAGGGCAGCTCCTACCGACTCAAGGACACCGGCATCGCGACACTTCCCTCAGCACGAGCCGAGAACACGGCACAATGACCAACACCGAAGTGGCCTAACTTCCAAAGAGCAGAACCGGCCCAACATTCGGGGAGCGTCGACAGCGTTACGACGTCTCGTGGCGAACCGCGAAGAAGTGGGCTGAGCGCTACCGCACCGAGGGCCCGGCCGGGATGGTCGACCGGTCCTCGGCGCCGCACCATCAGCCGAACCGGACCCCGGCCCCGGTGGTCCGCAAGATCGTGCACCTGCGGTGGAAGCAGCGGCTCGGCCCGGTCGAGATCGCCGACCGGCTCAACATGGCGTCCTCGACCGTGCACGCGGTACTGGTCCGCTGCCGTCTCAACCGGCTGACCCACATCGACCGCGCGACCGGGGAGCCGATCCGCCGCTACGAGCACCAGCGGCCCGGCGACCTGATCCACGTCGACGTCAAGAAGCTCGGCAAGGTCCCCGACGGCGGCGGCTGGCGTTACGTCGGGCGACAACAAGGCGGCAAGAACCGCGCCGCTACGGCCCTGCGAACAGGTGCCCCCAAGAGCAAGTACCACCAACCGCTGGTCGGGACCTGCTACCTGCACACCGTCATCGACGACCACTCGCGAGTCGCCTACGTCGAGGCCCACGACGACGAAACCAAGGAGACCGCCGCAGCCGTGCTGCGCAACGCCGTGGCCTGGTTCGCCGCACGTGGCGTGACGGTGCAACGGGTGCTGTCCGACAACGGCGGCGCCTACCGCTCCCACCTGTGGCGCGACACCTGCACGGAACTTCAGATCACTGCGAAGCGGACCCGCCCCTACCGTCCCCAGACCAACGGCAAGATCGAACGCTTCCACCGCACTCTCGTCGAGGGCTGGGCGTTCAAGAAGTTCTACAACTCCGAATCAGCCCGGCTCGCCGCTCTGCCAACATGGGTCCACGAGTACAACCATCACCGGCCCCACTCAGCGATCGGGAAAGCCGCACCCATCACCAGGTTGAACAACCTGCCTGGGCATCACACCTAGTGAGTGGAGTCACACCTCTTCCCGGGCCTTTCTACGACACAACGTAGTAGTTATCTACTACTGTCCGTAGTACTTGATCAGTCGACAGTGGGCCGGCCGGTCGGACGAAAAAGAGGAGAAGTGTGATGCGTGCGACGCTCGACAAGGTTCTGTCCGGGATCGGCCTGCTGCTGGCCGTGGTGCTGGTGGTGGCTGGTGGGTTGATGACCTGGGCCAACGTGTTCATCGGCAGCCAGGTCGAGGAGCAGTTCTCCGCCCAGGACATCGTGATGCCGACCCAGGAGGCCATCGACGGCCAGGTCGCCTCGGGTGGGATCACCGAGGAGAACGCCAAGGAGCTGGAGAAGTTCGCCGGGGAGAAGCTGGACAACGGTCCCGCGGCTCGGGCGTACGCCGACCACTACATCCTGGCGCACATGAACGGTTCTGGCGCGGCGCTCAACGACGGTGAGCCGGTCACCTACGAGGAGGCCTCGAGCATCGGTCGGGAGAAGATGGCTGCGGTCGCCGAGAACGCTGACGCCACCGAGGAGGAGGTCGCCGAGGCCCAGGCCTGGATGGACCTGCGGGAGTCGCTGTTCCAGGGCAACACCCTGCGTGGCCTGCTGCTCTACGGCTTCGCCTTCGCCACCATGGGCACCATCGCCGGCTACGCCGCGATCGCCGCCTACGTGGGAGCTGCACTGTTCCTGGTCCTGGGCCTGCTCGGTCTCGCCCACTCGCGCAAGGTCGCCCACGCGGAGGCACGCGCGGAGGCCTGAGCGGTCCGGAAGGTCGGCCCGTCCCCCTCGGGGACGGGCCGATCTGCATGTCCGGGTGGGGCAGGGGTCAGCCGAGGACCCCGGGCCCCGCCTCGTCGTCCAGCCAGTCCTGCTCGAACTCCATGGCGCTGGAGCTCGCGCCCTGCTCCTTGCCGGACCGGCGCCCTCCGGTGGCGCCGGCGGCCGAGGCGGTGCCGGTGCTCGCGCCGCGACCCGAGGACGCGTTGCTGCCGACGGCACCACGCGCACCGCCAGGAGCCCCGGCCGCCCGGCCCGTGCCCGCGGCGGCACCAGGGCGAGCCGCTGCGCCGGCCGCGCCGGCGCGTGTGCCGGAGCCGCCGACCGCACCTCGGGCGCCGGAGGTCGGAGCGCCGGTCCGCGCGCCCGACCCCGCCGCGCCGCGCGCGGCCGACCCAGCCCGCGAGGCCGCTCCCGGCGCGGAGCCGGCCCTGCCGGCGGCACCCGGGGTGGCCGCGGCGCGCGAGACGGCTCCCGCCGTACCGGCTCGGACGCTTGAGCCCGGCGCCGCGCCGGCCCTGCCGAGGGTGCCGCCAGCGGCGGCGCGGGCACCGGAGCCGATCGGTCGGACGTTGCTGGCGGCCGCACCCCGGGGTGCGGCTGCGCCGGCCGTGCCGGGTGCACCTCCTCCGGCGAGCACGGGCCCGGCGAGCGGGCCGGTTCCTGCGCCGGAGACGGCGCTACCGGCTGGCGGGGCTGCCGCGCCGGTGCTCGGAGGGGTGTACGACGGCACCGCGTTGCCGGACTGGGTCCCGCCGCCGACCCCGGTCTCGGGGGGCAGGCCTCCGGGCGTGGGGGCGGACGGCTCGGGGATCGGCAGGGGTGACCCGGGGCCCCCGGGCAGCGGGACTCCCGGAGCGGGCACGGGCGTCCCGGGGACGGGCTGACCGGGTACGGGCACGCCGGGCGTCGGAGTCGGCACGGGCGTCCCGGGGACCGGCTGGCCGGGGCCGGGGGCGACGACCTCCGTCGCCGACGGAGGGGCGCCGGGGGTCAGCGGAGGTGCCGCCGAGGGGGCTGCCGGTCCCTGGCCGCCGCCGCCCGGGTAGACCGGGTCGGGCTCGCCGTGGATCTCCTTCATGGTGCCGACGGACTGCTGGAACGCCTGCTCCAGAGCCTCCAGCGCCACCCGCGCCTTCTCCTCGTCGGCGGCCTCGGCCGCCTGGTACTGCGCGGCAGCGGTGTCGTAGTCCCGCTGGGCCGCGATGTCCTCGTCGGTCGGGGGCCCCGTCGTGGGGCGCGGCGGCACGGGCGCCGAACGCCCAGCGCCGGCTTGGAGCGAGTCGCTGATGGAGCGTGCGGTGGTCATCGCGTGCGCCACCGAGCCCAGGGTGGGAGCGGCGCTGGCGAGGATCTCGGCACGCTTGCCCATGTCCTCGGCGGCCTTCCGGAAGGCCTGGTCGATCGCCTCGCCGGTCTGGCCGCCGATCTCCTCCTTGGCCTGTGGCGAGGCGTTCTGCAGGGCGTGGCGCACCTGGTTGAGCAGTGTGGAGAGGGCGAGCCAGTCCTGCTCCACGCTGAGCGACTTGGCTTCCCGGGCGGTCTGGATTGCCTGCTTGAGGCGTGACCGGTGGTAGCGCGACACCATCAGGAGTCCTCCTCGGGCGCGGGCGTGCAGGCGTTGGTCCCGACGGTGTCGGTCTTCAGGTCGCCGCCGGTGGCGCAGGCGGCCGACTGCTCGATCATGGTCTGGATCGGCTTCAGCCGACCCGCTGCCTCCACCTCGTCCACGTCGACGACGTGCTGCTGGTGCTCCTTGATGCCGGTCTTGAAGCCGCGCAGGCCCGCGACCATGTCGACGATCGCCTGGACCACGTTGGCCTGGGCCTTCTCGGCGTGACGACCGAACTCGCCGCCCCACCAGGAGCCGCCGAAGTCGCTGCGGCTGATGTCGGTCGGCTGCTGCTGCTGCAGCTCGGCGGCATGGGTCTCGAGCATCTTGGTGATCTGGGCGATCGTGTCCTCGTCCATCTGCATGGCTCTGAGGGCGCCGATTGTCCCGATTCCGTCGATCAGCGGGATGGCTGGCATGACTTTTCTCCCCTTCGTGCCTGGTCGCCGGGGAGCGTGCCCACGTTCCGTCGCCCCCAAACCAGCGAATCTTGGCACGTTTACGGCGCCCCCGCTCGCGCCGGCCCGCGTCGGCCGGGTCGCTATCCTGTCGCCCTGATCTCGGAGGAGGGGTACCCGTGGGCCGATCCGTGCTGCGCACGATCCTGTCGTTGACCGTCCTGGCGTTCCTGGCGGGCTGCGCCCAGGACGAGGGGGCCGACGAGGGAGCCGGCGCCGGGGGAGGAGCGCCCGCGAGCGCGTCGCCCACGCCGAGCCCGGAGACCGAGGCGCCGGCGCCGTCGGCCTCGGTCGCCCCGGCCACCGGGAAGTACCTGGAGCTCGAGACCGGCAAGATGCGGGCACCCGAGGGGTGGACCCACGACGCGCTGATCAGCACCCAGATCTCGGCCAAGGACGTCGACAGCGTCAGCTGGGTGGCGATGGGGGAGATCCTCTTCGTCCGGGAGGCCCCGCTGGAGGAGATCGCCCGGGACGCGCTCTCCAGCCACAAGAACGTCTCGCCCCGGGTGCGCCGACTGCCCGACAGGACCCTCGACGGCGTGGAGGTCTACCACTTCGCCGGGATCAGGGACCGCGACGAAGTCGTCTGGTACGAGGAGTTCGGGGCGATGCACCAGGGGATGAAGCTCACGCTCTTCTTCCACCTCGACACGACGAAGTACACGACCAAGAAGGAGCGCGCCGAGTTCGTCGAGGGTGTGCTGGCCACCTTCGAGTGGGCCTGAGACGAGTGGGCCTGAGACGAGTGGGCCGGGTGGTCGCCGTGCTCAGAACGGACGCACCAGCAGCGCCCGGCCGACGCCGTCGATCCGGGTGAGCACGATCGTCGCCTCCTCGTCACCGGTCAGCGCCAGCCGCTTGCGCAGCTGCTCGGGCACCACGTCGACCCCGCGCTTCTTGATGGTCAGCGGGCCGACGTTGCGCTCGGCCAGGGCCGCCCGCAGCTGCTTCTCCCGGAACGGCAGTTCGTCGATCACGTAGTAGGCGCGCATGAACGGGCTCCGGAACGACTTGTCCGAGGTGACGTAGGCGATGTGCGGGTCCAGCAGCCCACCCTCCACCCCCGCGGCGACCGCGGTCACCAGGCCCGCCCGGATCACCGCGCCGTCCGGCTCGTAGAGGTGCTGCCCCAACGGGCGCACGGGCCGGTCCCGGCCGGCGTACGGGTCGTCCTCGGCGGTGAGCGAGGCCAGGCCGGCGCCGCTGATCACCGTGGCGCGGCGCGAGGTGGTGGCCAGGCCGGAGGACCACAGGGCGGCCTCCTTCACCTCACCCTCGTCGCTGACCCACTCCGCCTCGACACCCTCGGGCACCAGGGCGTGCGGGATCCCGGGCGCGACCTTGACGACCGCCCCCGACCCCTCCGGCCGGGCCAGCAGGGCGGTGACGAAGTCCCACGACGGGGTCCAGCCGTCCTGGTCGAAGATGCGTCCGCGGGCGCCGCGCCGGGCGGGGTCGGCGAAGACGGCGCCGAACGGGGCCAGGTCCATCCGGGTCGCGTCGGTGGCCATCGCGGCCCCCTCCAGGCCCAGGGCGGCCAGGTTGGCCTCGGCCATGGCGACCCGGACGGGGTCCAGGTCGACGCCGGCCGCCACCAGGCCGGCCCGGGCGAAGGCGATCAGGTCGCCGCCGATCCCGCACCCGAGGTCCACCACCGACGAGGGCTGCGCCGCGGCGAGCCGGGCGGCGCGGTGGTCCGCCACCCGGCGGCGGGTGGCCTGCTCCAGGGCGTCGGGGGAGAAGTACATCGAGACCGCGTCGGGGCCGAACTTCGGCACCGCGCGCACCCGCAGGGCGACCACGGTGAGCGCTGCGGCGGCCCGGTCGGGGTCGGACTCGACCCGGCGGACGGCGGCGGTGGCGCGCAGCGGGTCGGCACCGGCGTCGGCGTAGGCGTGGGTGGCCGTGTCGATCAGGCGCTGGCCGTCGTCGGTGAGCAGCCAGCGGAAGGTCTCGAGGTCCACGCCGCCATCCTGTCAGGAAGTCACCTGTCTGGCACTCGATCGGGGGGAGTGCTAACGTGGCCCTTGGCACTCTCGACCCGAGGGTGCCAGCATCTCGCAAGCGATCCGCGACCCCCGCGACGGCGCAGGTCAGGCGCGAGAGTCCCAGACAAAACTGAGTCCGCGCCCGCGGGCGCACGCTACGTGGAGAAAGTGGAGGTCGACAACGTGTCGGTCAACATCAAGCCCCTCGAGGACCGCATCGTCGTGCAGCCGCTCGACGCCGAGCAGACCACGGCCTCCGGCCTGGTCATCCCGGACACCGCCAAGGAGAAGCCCCAGGAGGGCGAGGTCGTGGCCGTGGGCCCCGGTCGGTTCAACGAGGGTGGCAGCGAGCGCATCCCCATGGACATCTCCGTGGGCGACAAGGTCATCTACAGCAAGTACGGCGGCACCGAGGTGAAGTACTCCGGCGGCGAGTACCTGATCCTCTCGGCCCGCGACGTGCTGGCCATCGTTTCCTGATCGTTCCCCGGTCCCGGACGACCACCGCCCCTCGCGCACGCCGTGTCGGTCGGTCGGTCGTCCGGGATTCGCTTTTTTCTGAGAAGGAGTCCACATGCCCAAGATCCTGGAGTTCGACGAGAGTGCTCGTCGCGCCCTCGAGCGCGGAGTCGACAAGCTTGCCAACACCGTCAAGGTGACGCTCGGCCCCAAGGGCCGCTACGTCGTCCTGGACAAGAAGTGGGGCGCGCCGACCATCACCAACGACGGTGTCACCGTCGCCCGTGAGATCGAGCTCGACGACCCGTTCGAGAACCTCGGTGCGCAGCTCACCAAGGAGGTCGCCACCAAGACCAACGACGTCGCCGGTGACGGCACCACGACCGCCACCGTGCTGGCCCAGGCGATGGTGCACGAGGGCCTGCGCGCCGTCGCCGCCGGCGCCAACCCGATGAGCCTCAAGCGCGGCATGGACGCGGCCGCCGAGGCCGTCGGCGACGCCCTGCGCGAGGCCGCCCGTGAGGTCGAGACCCGTGAGGACATGGCCTCGGTGGCCACGATCTCCAGCCGCGACGCCCACATCGGCGACCTCCTGGCCCAGGCCTTCGACAAGGTCGGCAAGGACGGCGTGATCACGGTCGAGGAGTCCAACACCATGGGCACCGAGCTGGAGTTCACCGAGGGCATGCAGTTCGACAAGGGCTACATCTCGGCCTACTTCGTCTCTGACCCCGAGCGGATGGAGGCCGTCCTCGACGACCCGTACATCCTGCTGCACCAGGGCAAGATCTCGGCGATCGCCGAGCTGCTCCCGCTGCTGGAGAAGGTCATCGCCGCGGGCAAGCCGCTCTTCATCCTCGCCGAGGACGTCGAGGGCGAGGCGCTCTCCACCCTGGTGGTCAACAAGATCCGCGGCACGTTCAACGCCGTCGCGGTCAAGAGCCCCGCGTTCGGCGACCGTCGCAAGGCGATGATGCAGGACATCGCGACCCTGACCGGCGGTCAGGTCGTGGCGCCCGAGGTCGGCCTCAAGCTCGACCAGGTCGGGCTCGAGGTGCTCGGCCAGGCGCGGCGCGTGGTGGTCACCAAGGACCACACCACGATCATCGACGGCGCCGGTGACTCCGGCGAGGTCGAGGCCCGGGTCAACCAGATCAAGGCCGAGATCGAGAACACCGACTCCGACTGGGACCGGGAGAAGCTCCAGGAGCGGCTCGCCAAGCTCGCCGGCGGTGTGTGCGTGATCAAGGTCGGCGCCCACACCGAGGTGGAGCTGAAGGAGAAGAAGCACCGGATCGAGGACGCGGTCTCCGCGACCCGTGCCGCGATCGAGGAGGGCATCGTCGCCGGGGGCGGCTCCGCCCTGGTGCACGCCGTCTCCGTCCTGGAGGACGGACTCGGCCTCACCGGTGACGAGGCGATGGGCGTGCGCGTGGTGCGCAAGGCCGCCGACGAGCCGCTGCGCTGGATCGCCGAGAACGGCGGGGTCAACGGCTACGTCGTCACCACCAAGGTCCGCGAGCTCGGGGTGGGCAACGGCTACAACGCCGCCACCGACGAGTACGGCGACCTGGTCGCCCAGGGCGTGCTGGACCCGGTCAAGGTGACCCGGTCCGCCCTGGTCAACGCGACCTCCATCGCGGGCATGCTGCTCACCACCGAGACCCTGGTGGTGGACAAGCCCGAGGAGGAGGACGACGCTCCGGCGGCCGGTCACGGCCACGGGCACGGTCACTGACCGCGTCTGACTCGTCAGCCGAACGGCCCGTCACCCCGAGGGGTGACGGGCCGTTCGTCGTCCCGGGCCTCAGCAGGCGGGCTGCGGGGTGGCCCGGTCTGCGCTCTTGAGCCGCCAGATGCGCTGGGCGTCCCCGCACTCCGGCACCACGTCGTCGTACTTCTCCCGGACCGCGGCGCGCAGGCGGGCGCCGGCCTCCTGGTTCCAGGCTCCGAAGTACGCCGCCTCGACCAGCCAGGTGGGGGCGTCGGGCCCCTCGACCAGCTCGGTGAGCTCGTCCAGGTCGGGGTCGAGCGTCCGCATCGGAAGGCTCCACAGGTGGGTGTACGGGGAGGACAGGCCGCTGGTGAGCTGGATGTCCGCCTGCCCGCCGTAGACGACCAGGGTGTCCCCGGGCTGGGAGACCTCGCCGATCGCCCGGCCGGTGTCGTCGGCGTGGATGCTGCTGATCCAGGCCGGGCTGAAGACCAGCCAGGCGACCATGCCCACGGTGCAGGAGAGCACCACGGCGCCCACGGCCGCCGGGATCACCGCGGACCCCGGGTCCAGGCTTCCGATCAGGGCCGAGGCTGCCAGCGCGGTGACCGGGATCAGGGCGAACAGGTAGTCCAGCCAGTAGCTGCCGCTGACCACCACCGCGAGGACGTCGTAGGCGCACATCGCCGCGATCGCCGCGGTCAGGGGAGCGTTGATCCGCCACTGGACCGGCAGCAGCGCCAGGAAGCAGGCGAGCACCGCGAAGATCCCGGTGAGCACGCCCACCGCGAGCAGGGCCCAGGCCCGGATCTCGGCGCTCTTGGAGGGTCGGGAGGAGAGCACCTCGCTGGCCTCGGCGCGGAAGGAGACCACCGTGTGCCACAGAGTGGCCAGGTCGACGCCCGCCCACTGCGCCCAGGCCACCGTGACCGCCGGGTGCAGGGCAGCCCCGAGCAGCCCGGCCAGCGCGAGCCGGGTGAAGACGCGGCCGCTGATCCGGCCGCTGAGCACGGAGCCGACCAGCAGGACCGCGGCGAAGACGAGCGCGCCCAGCAGGTTCTGCTTGAGGCCGACCGCCAGCGAGGCCAGGGCGCCGGCCAGCAGCGCGAGCCCCGCGGACTCCCGGCGCAGGGCCAGCAGGGCGAGCCAGCAGCCGGCCATCACGAAGGGGATGCCCAGCAGCTCGCCCTTCACGTGCACCGGGTCGATGAGCGGGGTCGAGGTGGCCGCCGCCACGCAGACGGCGACCCAGGCCGGTGCCCGGCGCCCCGCGATCAGCCGCGCGCAGGCCGCTGCGGTGAGGACCAGCACGGCGCAGGACAGGGCCCCGAGCAGGCGTACGGCGGTGAGGCCGCCCACCGCGTCGGCCAGCCGGATCACCAGCAGCAGCAGCGGGGGCCGGTCCACGAAGTAGGGTCCGAACAGGCTGTCGGGCTGCGGGTCCCAGGTGCGGGCCACGATCAGGAACCCCGACTCGTCGGCGCCGGGCGGTCCGGTCAGGCCCGGGAGCCGGAGCAGGAAGGCCGCCAGGGCGATCGCGGCGACCACCCAGCGCGCGTCGGGGCGGGTCGTGCGAGCTGTCTGCATGTCTCCCTCGGGTGGCGTCCTGCTGAGGTCAGCATGCTGGTCTGGGGACATCGGGGTCAAAGCAGGCGACGTAGCATGGTGGCGTGGAGATCCCTGAGAAGTTCGCAAGCCTCGGCCTCACCTACGACGACGTGCTGCTCCTCCCCGGGGAGTCGGACCTGGCCCCGTCGGAGATCGACACCACGAGCCGGCTGACCCGGGAGATCTCGCTCAAGGTGCCGCTGGTCAGCGCCGCGATGGACACCGTGACGGAGTCGCGGATGGCGATCGCGATGGCGCGTGAGGGCGGCATGGGCGTGCTGCACCGCAACCTCTCGATCACCGACCAGGCCTACCAGGTCGACCTGGTCAAGCGGACCCAGACGGGCATCATCTCCAATCCCGTGACGATCGGCCCGGACGCCACCCTCGAGGACCTGGACCGCATCTGCGGGGAGTACCGGGTCTCGGGGCTGCCCGTGGTCGACCCCGACCAGCACCTGATCGGCATCATCACCAACCGCGACCTGCGTTTCACCCCGGTCGCCGAGTGGGCCACCACCAAGGTCGACGAGGTGATGACGCCGATGCCGCTGATCACCGGCCACGAAGGGATCAGCCGGGAGGAGGCCACCGCGCTGCTGCGCCAGCACAAGCGCGAGCGGCTCCCGCTGGTCGACGGCGACGGCCGGCTCGCCGGCCTGATCACGGTCAAGGACTTCGTGAAGTCCGAGCAGTTCCCGCACGCCTCCAAGGACGCGGACGGCCGGCTGCTCGTCGGTGCCGCCATCGGCTACTTCGGTGACGCCTGGGAGCGGGCGACCACGCTGGTCGAGGCCGGCGTCGACGTCCTGGTCGCCGACACCGCCCACGGCCACGTGCACCTGCTGCTCGACATGGTGCGCCGGCTCAAGAGCGACCCCGCCACCCGGCACGTGCAGGTGATCGGCGGCAACGTCGCCACCCGCGCCGGCGCCCAGGCGTTCGTCGACTCCGGCGCGGACGCGGTCAAGGTCGGGGTGGGCCCCGGGTCCATCTGCACCACCCGCGTCGTGACCGGTGTGGGCGTCCCGCAGGTCACCGCGGTGTACGAGGCCTCGCTGGCCGCGAAGCCCGCCGGCGTGCCGGTGATCGCCGACGGCGGCATGAAGCACTCCGGGGAGATCGCCAAGGCGCTGGTCGCCGGCGCCGACTCGGTGATGCTCGGCTCGCTGCTGGCCGGCTGCGAGGAGTCGCCCGGCGAGCTGGTCTTCGTCAACGGCAAGCAGTTCAAGTCCTACCGCGGCATGGGGTCGCTGGGCGCGATGTCGAGCCGGGGCAAGAAGTCCTACTCCAAGGACCGCTACTTCCAGGCCGAGGTCACCAGCGACGACCAGATCGTGCCGGAGGGCATCGAGGGCCAGGTCGCCTTCCGGGGCCCGCTGGGCGCCGTCTCCCACCAGCTGATCGGCGGGCTCGCCCAGTCGATGTTCTACGTGGGCGCGCGCACGGTGCCCGAGCTGCAGGAGAAGGGGCGGTTCGTCCGGATCACCTCGGCCTCGCTCAAGGAGAGCCACCCGCACGGCGTGCAGATGACCGTCGAGGCCCCCAACTACACCGGCATCTGAGAGGCTGCGACCCGTGACCGAGATCGAGATCGGCAAGAACAAGCGCGCCCGGCGCGCCTACGCCTTCGACGACGTGGCCATCGTCCCCTCCCGTCGCACCCGCGACCCCGAGGAGGTGAGCGTGGCCTGGCAGATCGACGCCTACCGCTTCGACCTGCCGGTGCTCGCGGCGCCGATGGACTCGGTGATGTCGCCGGAGACCGCCATCGCGTTCGGCCGCCTCGGTGGTCTGGGCGTGCTCAACCTCGAGGGCCTGTGGACCCGCTACGAGGACCCCACCCCGCTGCTGGAGGAGGTGGCCTCGCTGCGCGGCGCCGAGGGCACCGCCCGCATGCAGGAGATCTACACCGAGCCGGTCAAGGCCGAGCTGATCAGCGCCCGGCTGCACCAGATGCGGGACGCCGGGGTCACCGTCGCCGGCTCGCTCTCCCCGCAGCGGACCAAGGAGTTCGCCAAGACCGTGGTCGACGCCGGGGTCGACATGTTCGTGATCCGCGGCACCACGGTCTCCGCCGAGCACGTCTCCAGCCAGGCCGAGCCGCTCAACCTCAAGGAGTTCATCTACGAGCTCGACGTCCCGGTGATCGTCGGCGGCTGCGCGACGTACCAGGCGGCGCTGCACCTGATGCGCACCGGTGCGGCCGGCGTGCTGGTCGGCTTCGGCGGCGGCGCCGCCCACACCACCCGCACGGTCCTGGGCATCGCGGTGCCGATGGCCAGCGCGGTGGCCGACGTGGCCGCCGCCCGCCGCGACTACCTCGACGAGTCCGGTGGCCGCTACGTGCACGTGATCGCCGACGGCTCGATCGGGCGCTCCGGCGACATCTCCAAGGCGATCGCCTGCGGCGCGGACGCGGTGATGATCGGCTCCCCGCTGGCCCGGGCCTCGGACGCGCCGGGGCGCGGGTTCCACTGGGGCACCGAGGCGCACCACGCCGAGCTGCCGCGCGGACAGCGGGTGGAGTTCGAGGCGGTCGGGACGCTGGAGGAGATCCTCTTCGGCCCCTCGCACGTCGCCGACGGCACGATGAACCTGATCGGCGCGCTCAAGCGGGCCATGGCCACCACCGGCTACACCGAGCTCAAGGAGTTCCAGCGCGTCGAAGTGGTCCTCGGCTGAGCCCTCGGGGGCCACGGGTGTGACCCGGGGCCCGTCAGGCGGGCACCACCCGTCCGGCAGAATCGAGACATGACCACTCCCATCGCACTGAACCCGGCCTCCCGCGCCGCCGCGCTCGAGGCGATGCAGTCCGCCGAGCTGGACGTGCTGGTCGTGGGGGGCGGCATCGTCGGCGTCGGCGCGGCGCTCGACGCGGTCACCCGTGGCCTGAGCACCGCGCTGATCGAGCAGCGCGACCTCGCCAGCGGCACCAGCAGCCGCAGCAGCAAGCTGGTGCACGGCGGGCTGAGGTACCTGGAGATGTTCGACTTCGCCCTGGTCAAGGAGGCGCTGGAGGAGCGTGGCCTGCTGCTCACCCGGCTCGCCCCGCACCTGGTCCGCCCCGTGCCCTTCCTCTACCCCCTCGAGCACGCCTGGGAGCGCCCGTACGTCGGCGCCGGCGTCGCGCTGTACGACTCGATGGCGATGGCCGGCAAGTACGACATGGGCGTGCCCAAGCACAAGCACGTGTTCCGCAAGCAGCTGGCCCGGATGGCCCCGGACCTGCGCACCGACGACCTGCACGGCGCGATCCGCTACTACGACTGCCAGGTCGACGACGCCCGGCTGGTGATGACCGTGGCCCGCACGGCGGCCAACAACGGGGCGCACGTGGCGACCCGGACCAAGGTCACCGGCTTCCTGCGCGAGGGGGACCGGGTGGTCGGGGTGACCGCCCGGGACCTGGAGAACGGCGTCGACCTGGAGGTGCGGGCGAAGGTCGTGATCAACGCGGCCGGCGTCTGGACCGACCAGATCCAGGAGATGATGGGCGGCGAGGGAGCGCTGGAGGTGGACGCCTCCAAGGGGATCCACCTGGTGGTGCCCCGTGACCGGATCCGGTCCGAGTGCGGCTTCATCACCAAGACCGAGAAGTCGGTGCTCTTCGTCATCCCGTGGGGTCCGCACTGGATCATCGGCACCACCGACACCCCCTGGGACCTGGACCTGGCCCACCCCGCGGCCAGCCGCACCGACATCACCTACCTGCTCGACCACATCAACCGGCTGCTCAAGGTGCCGCTCGACCTCGAGGACGTGGTCGGGGTGTACGCCGGGCTGCGCCCGCTGCTCAAGCCGATGCGCAAGGTCGGTGCCGAGGCCGAGACGACCAAGCTCTCCCGGGAGCACACGACGATCAGCCCGGTCCCCGGCCTGGTGCTGATCGCCGGCGGCAAGCTCACCACCTACCGGGTGATGGGCCAGGACGCGGTCGACGTCGCCTTCGACGGCGTCGACGGGGTGCTGCCCAGCATCACCGACCGGGTCCCGCTGGTCGGCGCCTACGGGTTCGAGACGCGCACCAACCAGCGGGTCGCCCTGGCCCGTGCCTCCGGGCTGGAGGTCGGCCGGATCGACCACCTGCTGGGCCGCTACGGCGGCCTGGTCGACGAGGTGCTGGCCCTGGTCGAGGCCCGGCCGGAGCTCGCGGCGCCCCTGGCGGGTGCGCCGGACTACCTGGCGGCCGAGGTGGTCTACGCGGTCACCCACGAGGGTGCCCGGCACCTGGACGACGTGCTCACCAGGCGTACCCGGATCTCCATCGAGACCTTCGACCGGGGCACGGTGGCGGCCGGCGAGGTCGCCTCGCTGATGGCCGGCGAGCTCGGCTGGGACGAGCCGACCACCGCCACGGAGGTCGACCACTACCTGCGCCGGGTCGAGGCCGAGCGGCAGAGCCAGGCCATGGCCACGGACCTGGAGGCCGACGAGGCGCGGGTCCAGGCGCCGGAGATCGTGGCCGCGGCTACTGAGAGGTAGCCGCCGGAGACCTGGGTCACATACTCTCGGTACATGACTGCTGCCAGCTCTCCCCGCGGACCCCTCACCGACGGACCTCGGGACCCCGAGCACGACCCGAGCGCCAGCTACGCCCTCGAGCCCGACTACGTGGCCGCGCTGACCGCCCGGGTGGCGGCCAGCGGCGCGCAGACCCACGAGGTGCGCTCGCCGCTGGACGACGCGCCGTTGGCGCACGTGCCGCAGAGCTCGCCGGCGGACGTCGAGCGGGCGATCGTCCGGGCCCGCCAGGTGCAGCAGGCCTGGTCGCGCACCTCGGTCGCGGACCGGGCGCGCCGGCTGCTGCGCTTCCACGACCTGGTGCTGGACCGTCAGGACGAGATCGCCGAGCTGGTCTGCCTGGAGTCGGGCAAGGCCCGCAAGGACGCCTTCCTGGAGATCGCGCACGTGGCGATGACCGCGCGCTACTACGCCCGCACCAGCGAGGCGCACCTGGCCACCCGCCGGGTGCCGGGGATGTTCCCGGTGCTGACCCGCACGGAGGTCAACCGACTGCCCAAGGGCGTGGTCGGCGTGATCTCCCCGTGGAACTACCCGTTCACCCTGGCGATGAGCGACGGCCTGGCCGCGCTGATGGCCGGCAACGCGGTGGTCGCCAAGCCCGACTCGCAGACCACCCTCACCGCCCTGCTGGGCGCCGAGCTGCTGGCCGACGCCGGGTTCCCCGCCGACCTGTGGCAGGTCGTCGCCGGCCAGGGCTCGGAGGTCGGCACCCCGCTGATCGGCGGCGTCGACTACCTCTGCTTCACCGGTTCGACGGCCACCGGCAAGGTGATCGCCCAGCAGTGCGCGGAGCGGCTGATCGGCTGCTCGCTGGAGCTCGGCGGCAAGAACCCGATGCTGGTGCTCCGGGACGCGCCGATCGAGCGGGCCGCCGAGGGCGCGGTGCGCGGGGCGTTCTCCAACTCCGGCCAGCTGTGCATCTCCATGGAGCGGCTCTACGTCGCCGACCAGGTCTACGACCGGTTCGTCGAGCGGTTCGTGGCCCGCACCCAGGCGATGGCCCTGGGGGCCAGCACCGACTGGGAGGTGGACATGGGCACGCTGATCAGCGCCCGCCAGCTCGAGACGGTCACCGCCCACGTCGAGGACGCGGTGGCCAAGGGTGCCCGGGTGCTCACCGGCGGCCGGGCCCGGCCCGACCTGGGGCCGTACTACTACGAGCCCACGGTGCTGGAGGGCGTCACCCCGGAGATGACCTGCTTCGGGACCGAGACCTTCGGTCCGGTCGTCTCGCTCTACCGGTTCCACGACGAGGCGGACGCGGTGGCCCGCGCCAACCAGGGCGACTACGGGCTCAACGCCTCGATCTACACCGGCGACGGCCGACGCGGCCGGGAGATCGCCCGGCAGGTGCGCTGCGGCACGGTCAACGTCAACGAGCCGTACGGCGCCGCGTTCGGCACCCTCGCCGCGCCCATGGGCGGGATGCGGGAGTCCGGCCTCGGACGCCGCCAGGGGGCGGAGGGGATCCTGCGCTACACCGAGACCCAGTCGGTGGGCACCCAGCGGGGCCTGCCGATCGGCCCGCCCGCCGGGATGTCGGAGGAGACCTACGCCAAGGTGATGACCGTCAGCCTCCGGCTGCTCAACAAGCTGGGGCGCGCGTGACCCACTACGACGTCCTGGTCATCGGGTCGGGGTTCGGCGGGTCGGTCTCCGCGCTCAGGCTGGCGGAGAAGGGCTACCGGGTCGGTGTCCTGGAGGCGGGCGCCCGGTTCGCCGACGACGACTACCCCGACACCTCGTTCGACCTCAAGCGCTACCTGTTCATGCCCGCGGCGGGGATGTACGGCATCCAGCGCATCGACGTGCTCAAGGACTGCCTGATCCTGGCCGGCGCCGGGGTCGGCGGCGGGTCGCTAGTCTACGCCAACACGCTGTACGAACCGCTGGACGCCTTCTACCGCGACCCGTCGTGGTCGCACATCACCGACTGGAAGGCCGAGCTGGCGCCGTACTTCGACCAGGCGAAGCGGATGCTCGGGGTGGTGCAGAACCCGCTGCGCACGCCTTCGGACGACGTGATGGAGCAGGTCGCCGAGCAGATGGGGGTCGGCGACACCTTCCACCCCACGCCCGTCGGCGTCTTCTTCGGCGGGCCCGGCCAGGCCCCGGGGGAGGAGTCCGCGGACCCCTACTTCGGCGGAGCCGGACCCGCCCGCCGCGCCTGCACGGGGTGCGGGGAGTGCATGACCGGGTGTCGGCACAACGCCAAGAACACCCTGGTGAAGAACTACCTGCACCTGGCCGAGCAGCTCGGGACGGTGGTGCACCCGCTGACCACCGTCACCCGGGTCCGGCCCCGTCCGGGCGGGGGGTACACGGTCCAGGCCCGCTGGACCAAGGCCAAGCTGTCGCGCCGGCGCGCGGTCAAGGAGTTCACCTGCGACCAGGTCGTCTTCTCCGCCGCCGCCCTGGGCACGCAGAAGCTGCTGCACCAGCTCAAGGGCGACGGCGACCTGCCCGGGATCTCCGACCGCCTCGGCGTGCTGGCCCGGACCAACTCCGAGGCGATCCTGGGCGCGCTCGCCCCGGACCTGTCGACCGACTACAGCCGCGGCGTGGCCATCACCTCCTCCTTCCACCCCGACGAGGACACCCACATCGAGCCGGTCCGCTACGGCCGGGGCAGCAACGTGATGGCGATGCTGCAGACCGTCCTGGCAGACCCGGTCCCCGGCGAGCACCGGCTGCGCACGTGGCTGCGCGAGCTGTGGAAGGAGCGCGCCAACGCCCTGGACCTCTACGACCTCAAGCACTGGTCGGAGCGCTCGGTGATCGCGCTGGTGATGCAGACGCTGGACAACTCGATCACCACCATCCGGGTGCGGACCCCGTGGGGGTGGCGGATGTCGAGCACCCAGGGACACGGCGAGCCGAACCCGACGTACATCCCGCAGGCCTACGAGGCGGCCCGGCGGATGGCGCAGGTGATCAAGGGCACGCCGGGAGGCAACATCGGGGAGCCGTTCGAGCGTCCGCTGACCGCCCACTTCATCGGCGGCTGCACGATCGGGGACTCGCCCGAGACCGGCGTCATCGACCCGTACCAGCGGCTCTACGGGCATCCCGGGATCCACGTCGTGGACGGCTCCGCGATCTCGGCCAACCTCGGCGTCAACCCGTCGCTGACCATCACCGCGCAGGCCGAGCGGGCGATGGCGCTGTGGCCCAACAAGGGTGAGGCGGACCTGCGGCCCGCGCTGGGCGAGGCCTACCGGCCGGTACCTCCGGTGCCGCCCCGGCGGCCGGCCGTGCCGGAATCGGCGCCCGGCGCCCTGCGGCTGCCGATCGTCGCGGTGACGAGCGGGCAGGCGATCGGCGGGGAATAGGCGCGGGCTGTGGCGGAACCTTGTGCGGTACGGCATCGTTGTACAACAAGCAGGCCCGGCGCTCCCTCCCATTGTTGCCGGGCCTCCGCCCAGGCGGCTTGCCGTATGGGCGCTCAGGGCCCGGCCACCCCCTCCCCGGTCGGGCCCTGAGGCATGTGCAGGGGGCTCTCGATAGAGTGCGGTCATGACTGCGTCAGCCGAGCACGACCTGGTCCTGGTGGTCGACTTCGGAGCCCAGTACGCCCAGCTCATCGCCCGTCGGGTGCGTGAGGCGCGGGTCTACTCCGAGATCGTCCCGCACACCACTCCGGTCGCCGAGATGCTGGCCCGCAAGCCAGCGGCGATCATCCTGTCGGGCGGACCCTCCAGCGTGTACGCCGAGGGCGCCCCGTCCCTGGACCCGGCGCTCTTCGGAGCCGGTGTCCCGACGTTCGGGATGTGCTACGGCTTCCAGCTCATGGCCCAGGGGCTGGGCGGGGATGTCGCGCACTCCGGCGCCCGCGAGTACGGGCGTACGCCGGTCCGGGTCACCGAGCCGGGCACCCTGCTGGCGGAGCTCCCGAGCGAGCACAACGTCTGGATGTCGCACGGCGACTCGGTCCGCGCCGCCCCCGAGGGCTTCACCGTGCTGGCCTCGACCGACGTCACCCCGGTGGCCGCGTTCGAGGACACCGCGCGCGGTCTGGCCGGGGTCCAGTGGCACCCCGAGGTGCTGCACTCCGAGCACGGCCAGCGGGTGCTGGAGCACTTCCTCCACGACATCGCCGGCTGCCGGCCCACCTGGACGATGGTCAACATCGTCGAGGAGCAGATCGAGCGGATCCGCGAGCAGGTGGGCGAGACCGGGCGGGCCATCTGCGGGCTCTCCGGGGGCGTCGACTCCGCCGTCGCGGCTGCGCTGGTCCAGCGCGCGATCGGCGACCGCCTCGACTGCGTCTTCGTCGACCACGGGCTGCTCCGCAAGGGGGAGGCCGAGCAGGTCGAGCGCGACTTCGTCGCCGCCACCGGGGTCAACCTCCACGTGGTCGACGCCGAGGAGCGCTTCATGTCCGCCCTCGCCGGGGTCACCGACCCGGAGGAGAAGCGCAAGATCATCGGACGCGAGTTCATCCGGGTCTTCGAGGCCGCCGAGGCCGACGTGCTCGGTGACGCGGCTGCTGACGGCGCCAAGGTCGCCTTCCTCGTCCAGGGCACGCTCTACCCGGACGTGGTCGAGTCCGGAGGCGGCGCCGGCACCTCCAACATCAAGTCCCACCACAACGTGGGCGGGCTCCCCGACGACCTCGAGTTCGAGCTGATCGAGCCGCTGCGCACCCTGTTCAAGGACGAGGTCCGCCTCGTCGGCGAGCAGCTGGGCCTGCCGTCGGAGATCGTCTGGCGCCAGCCGTTCCCCGGTCCGGGGCTGGGGATCCGGATCATCGGCGAGGTCACCCGCGAGCGGCTGGAGATCCTCCGCGAGGCCGACGCGATCGCCCGGGAGGAGCTCACCCTCGCCGGGCTGGACCGGGACATCTGGCAGATGCCGGTGGTCCTGCTCGCCGACGTCCGTTCCGTCGGTGTCCAGGGCGACGGCCGGACCTACGGCCACCCGGTCGTGCTGCGCCCCGTCACCTCCGAGGACGCGATGACCGCCGACTGGGCACGCCTGCCCTATGAGGTGATGGAGCGGATCTCGACCCGGATCACCAACGAGGTGGCCGAGATCAACCGCGTCACGATCGACGTCACCTCCAAGCCGCCGGGCACCATCGAGTGGGAGTGAGAGGCCGGGTCGCCGCCCTGGTGCTGGCCGGTCTGGGCCTCGTCACGGCCTGCAGCGACAGCGACGCGGACAGTCCCGACGGGGCGGGCGGGTTCCGGGAGGCCTCGTGCGAGCTCGAGGGCTCCGCCTCCGGCCAGGCCGCGCTGGTGGAGGAGGACGACGCCTTCACGGTGACCTGGGACGGCTTCGGCGTGCCCTCGTCGGACCGGTTCGACTACTCCGTGCAGCTGGCCGACGAGCAGGGGACGCGCGCCCAGCTGCTTCTCGTCTACCAGGACGGCGAGCTGGCCGAGCACCTGGTCAACGTGGTGGGTGCGGACTTCAGGCAGCACGACCAGGAGACCGCGCCCCAGGTGGAGGGGGACCGGGTGACCGCCGTCTTCGCCCGGGACGACGACGCGCTCACCGACCTCGAGGTGACCCAGTGGCACGCCGCCGCCTACAGCAGGGACCTCAGCGTCGGGGGCGCGTGCGGGCCCGAGGACGAGCCCTTCCTGCCGTTCCCCTGAGCGGTGGCCGGGTCCGGGCCTCGGCGCGGCTGCGCTAGCGTCCCCAGCGACCGGTACCGCCCCGTCCAGAAGGAGTCGTCGTCGTGGCCACCCCCAGGAGCTGGATCGCGCTCGCGCTCTGCCTCGCCCTCTCGGCGGGGTTGTCGGCCTGTGTGAAGCCCGACCGCGCGGTGGTGGCCTTCCTGCTCGCCTCCACCCAGGCGGACCGCTGGGAGAGCGTCGACGAGCCGGTCTTCCGCGCGCAGGTGGAGCAGACGTGCCGCGGGTGCGACTACCTGACCTACAACGCCGACCAGGACCCGGAGCGCCAGGAGGCACAGCTCGAGGAGGCGCTCGACGCGGGCGCCGACGTGGTCGTGCTCAACGCGGTCGACTCGGAGTGGGGGGAGCGGATGGTGCTCTCCGCCGGCGAGGTGCCGGTGATCGCCTACGACCGGTACGTCGCCGGGGCCGACTGGTTCGTCTCGGTCGACCCCGCGCAGATCGGCCGGCAGATGGGGGAGGCCGTGGTGGAGGCGGTCGGTCGCCGTGCCCGCGTGGTGCTGGTCAACGGCGCCCGGGGAGACGCCAACGCGGCGGCGATCCGCGACTCGCTGGCCGACGTCTTCGACCGGGCCGGCGTCCGGGTGGCGGCCGAGCACTCCCCGCAGACCTGGAGCGCCGAGGAGGCGCGTGCCTTCGTCGAGGACGAGGCGCGGCTGCTGCGCCGGGTCGACGCGGTGGTGGCAGCGAACGACACCCAGGCCGCCGGGGTCGCGGATCTGCTGGAGGAGCTGGACCTCGGGCGGCGCAGGCCGTACCTGACCGGCCAGGACGCGCAGCTCGACGCCGTGCACCGGCTGGTCGCGGGGGAGCAGCAGATGACCGTCTACAAGCCCCTGCCCGCCCTGGCCCGGCAGGCGGCGGACGTGGCCGTCGCGCTGCTCTCCGGCGCCGAGGTCGAGGGCGGCGTGGACTACGAGGGGGTGCCCTCGTTCCTCCTGGAGCCGGTGTCGGTGACCGGCGAGACGGTCGCCCGGACCGTGGTGCGCGACCGGGTCTTCACCCTGGACCAGATCTGCACCGCCGAGCTGGCGAGCGCCTGCGAGGAGCTCGCGCTGCGCTGAGCAGCCGCCCTTGACCGCGAGTGTGAGGCTGATCACACTCAGGGAAGGTATCTCGGTCACTCGGTCCGGGAGCCTCCCAGGAGGGACCATGCCCAGCAGCCTGCCCGCTCGTCTTCCCGCCCGCTTTCCCACCCGCCTGGCCACCCTGGGGGCCGCGCTCCTGTGCGGCTCCCTGGCGCTGACCGCGTGCGGCGCCAACGACGACGCGGGAGGCGACGACGGCGAGGACAGCAAGGTCATCGCCCTGCTCCTGCCCGAGTCGAAGACCACCCGGTACGAGGCCTTCGACCGGCCGCTCTTCGAGGACAAGGTCGACGAGCTCTGCGACGACTGCAAGCTCCTCTACTACAACGCCGACCAGGACGAGAACAAGCAGAGCGAGCAGGTGGACACCGCCCTGTCCGAGGGGGCCGCCGTCCTGGTGCTGGACCCGGTCAACGGCGAGGGGGCCGGCGGCATGGTCCAGTCCGCGGAGGACCTCGGTACCGAGGTGGTCGCCTACGACCGCTTCATCGCCGACGCCGACTACTACATCTCCTTCGACAACGAGACCGTCGGCCGGATGCAGGGCGAGGCGCTGGTCGAGGCGATGGGCGGCAAGGGCAGCATCCTGATGCTCAACGGCGCTCCCTCCGACCCGAACGCCGCCCAGTTCAAGGCCGGGGCGCACAGCGCGATCGACGACTCGGGGGTGAAGATCCTCGAGGAGTACGACAACCCCGACTGGAGCCCGGAGAACGCGCAGACGTTCGTCACCGACATGCTCAACCAGTACGACGTCGACGAGATCCAGGGGGTCTACGCCGCCAACGACGGCCAGGCCGGGGGCGTGGTGGCCGCGCTGACCGGGGCCGGGGTGGCCGCCGACGAGCTGCCGCCCGTCACCGGCCAGGACGCCGAGCTCGCCGGTATCCAGCGGATCGTCGCCGGCGAGCAGGAGATGACGATCTACAAGCCGATCGCGATCGAGGCCGAGAAGGCGGCCGAGCTGGCGGTCGACCTCGTCAACGGCGACGACGTCGGGGAGACCACCGACTTCGAGGGCGTCCCGTCGTTCATCTTCGACCCGATCGTGGTGACCGCCGACAACGTCGGCGACACCGTCGTGGCCGACGAGTTCTACTCGGTGGAGGACATCTGCACCGACCAGTACGCGGAGGCCTGCGCGGAAGCGGGTCTGCAGTGACCTCGCCAGCTGCCCCGGTCCGGGAGAGCGTGCTCTCCCTGGCCGGGGTGAGCAAGCGGTTCGGCGCCGTGCAGGCGCTCACCGAGGTCCGGCTCGAGGTGGGAGCCGGCGAGGTGGTGGCCCTGGTCGGGGACAACGGCGCCGGGAAGTCGACGCTGGTCAAGGTGATCTCCGGCGTCCACAGCCCCGATGCGGGCGAGGTCACCTTCGACGGCGCCCGGTTCGCCGTCGCCGGACCCGCCGAGGCCCAGGCGATGGGCATCGCCACGGTCTTCCAGGACCTGGCCCTGTGCGACAACCTCGACGTGGTGGCCAACCTGTTCCTCGGTCAGGAGCTCCACCGGGGTCCGGTGCTGGACGAGGTGGCGATGGAGAAGGAGGCGTGGCGGCTGCTGCGCTCGCTGTCGGCGAAGATCCCCTCGGTCCGCATCCCGGTGGCCTCGCTCTCGGGAGGGCAGCGGCAGACGGTCGCGATCGCCCGCAGCCTGGTCGGTGCCCCCAAGGTGGTGATGCTCGACGAGCCGACCGCCGCGCTGGGCGTCGCCCAGACCGCCGAGGTGCTCAACCTGATCGAGCGGCTGCGCCAGTCCGGCCTCGGGGTGATCCTGGTCAGCCACAACATGGCCGACGTGCAGGCCGTCGCAGACCGGATCGTGGTGCTGCGCCTGGGGCGCAACGCCGCGGAGTTCCTGGTCGAGGAGGCCACCACCGAGGACGTGGTGGCCGCGATCACCGGCGCCTCCGACAACGTCGTCGCCCAGCGGGCCGAGCGGGCGCGTGTCCAGCACGGGGAGCGGTCGTGAGCACCACCGACGAGACGCGCTCCGAGGCCGCCGACCTGGCCGTCGACCTCAGCGACGAGCGGCTGATCCGGACCGTCGGGCTGGGTGGCTACCTGCGGCTCTCCTGGGCCCGCCTGCGCTCGGGCGAGCTCGGCAGCCTGCCCGTGGTGGTCGGGCTGCTGATCATCTCGGTGGGCTTCTACCTGGAGAACCCGCGCTTCCTGTCCTCCCAGAACATCGTCTCCATCACCCAGTTCGCCGCCCCCGTCGGGATCATCTCCCTGGGCATCGTGCTGGTCCTGCTGCTCGGCGAGATCGACCTGTCGGTGGGCTCGGTGAGCGGCTTCGCCGCGGCCACCATGGCGGTGCTGCTGGTCGACCGCGACGCGGGCACCGTGCTCTCGCTCCTGGCCGGCATCGGGGTGGGCGTCGCGGTCGGGCTCTTCTACTCCGTGCTCTACACCAAGGTCGGCGTGCCGTCGTTCGTCTTCTCCCTCGCCGGGCTGCTGGGCTTCCAGGGCGCCCTGCTCTACGTGCTGGGCACCCAGGGGACGATCAACCTGCCCAGCGACAGCTTCCTGGTGCAGTTCACCCGCTTCGAGTTCCTCGCCCCGGCCGCCTCCTACGTGCTGGTGGTCGCGGTGGCGGGCCTCTACCTGCTGGGCCAGGTGGTCGGCAACCGGCAGCGGGCCCGCGCCGGGCTGGGCACGGCCTGGATGCCGGTGGTGCTGGCCAAGGCCGCCGTCCTGCTGGTCGGGCTGGGCGCGCTGACCTGGTACGTCAACATCGACCGCGGCTGGACCTACCTGTGGCTCTTCTTCGTCGCCCTGGTGGTCGCCACCGACCTGGCGCTGCGCCGTACCCGGTGGGGGAGGCACGTCTTCGCCGTCGGCGGCAACGAGGAGGCCGCCCGGCGGTCGGGGATCAAGGTGACCCGGGTCTACGTCTCGGTCTTCGTGCTGGCCTCGACCCTGGCCGCCCTGGGCGGTCTGCTGGCCGCCGGGCTCCAGACCTCGGTCTCCCAGGCCTCCGGCACCACCGACACCAACCTGATGGCCATCGCGGCGGCGGTGATCGGCGGCACCTCGCTCTTCGGCGGCCGGGGCTCGGCGTACTCGGCGTTGCTCGGGATCCTGGTGCTCCAGGCGATCCAGCGCGGGCTCAACCTGGTCGGGGTCGACTCGTCGGTGCGCTTCATGGTCACCGGGGCGGTGCTGCTGCTCGCCGTGGCGATCGACTCCCTGTCACGGCGGGCCCGCTCCTCCAGCGGTCGGGGCTAGGTCGGGCTCGGGCGGCGGCCCGGGACGGTCCAGCCGGCTGGGCCACCAGATCCGGCCGCCCAGGTCCAGGTTGATCGCGGTGACCAGCACCGAGCGCACCACCATCGTGTCCAGGATGACGCCCAGGGCGACGGCGACCCCCAGCTCGGCCAGGAAGACCACCGGGATGGTGCCCAGCACCAGGAAGGTCGCGGCCAGGACCAGCCCGGCCGAGGTGATCACCCCGCCGGTCGTGGTCAGCGCGTAGAGCGATCCCTCCCGGGTGCCGGAGTGCTTGGTCTCCTCCCGCACCCGGGTCATCAGGAAGATGTTGTAGTCGATCCCCAAGGCGACCAGGAAGACGAAGGCGAACAGCGGGAACGACGGGTCGGAGCCCTCGAACCCGAAGACGTACTCGAAGAGCACGGCGGAGATGCCCATCGCCGCGCCGAAGGAGAGCACGACGGTGGCGACCAGGATCAGCGGGGCGAGGACCGCCCTCAGCAGCACCATCAGGATCAGCAGCACCATCACCAGGATCACCGGGATGATCACCCAGTTGTCGCGGGTGGAGGCCTCGCGGATGTCGAGGAAGGCCGCGGACCCGCCGCCGACCAGGGCGTCGGCCTCCGGCACCGCGTGGGTGGCGTCCCGGACCTGTTCCACCACCGCGAAGGACTGCGGCGAGGAGACGTCGTGCGCGATCACCGCCTGGACGTACGCGGTCTCGCCGTGGACCGTCGGGCGGTCCGGCGGGCCGAGCCCGTCGATGTCGGACATCGCGGTGCGCACCTCGCCGGCCTGGGCCGAGCTCGACACCACCTGCACGGTGTTCGATTCGTCCAGCAGACCGTGGGCCGCGAGCAGCTGCTGGCCGGTGACCGACTCGATCTCCTGGGTGTAGGTGTCCTCGGTGGAGAGGCCGCTGGCATCCAGCCGGAAGAGGCCGAGGCACGCCACCCCCAGCAGCACGGTGGTGCTCACCCAGACCACCCGCGGTCGCCGCGCGATCCGGTGCCCGACGCGGGCCCACAGACCGGTGCGGGTCGGCTCCGGCGACCCGTACGAGGGGACCCGGGGCCAGAAGACCCAGCGGCCGCTGATCACCAGCAGCGCCGGGAGCAGGGTCACCTGGACCAGGAACGTGACCACGATGCCGACGGCGGCGACCGGGCCCAGGCCCGCAGTGGAGTTCATCTCGGCGAAGACCAGGCAGAGCATGCCCAGGGTCACCGTGAGGGCGCTGGCCAGGATGGCGGGTGCTGCCCGCCGCAGGGCGAACGCCATCGCCTCGTGCCGGTCCTCGTGCCGGCGCAGCTCCTCGCGGTAGCGAGCCACCAGCAGCAGGGCGTAGTCGGTCCCCGCGCCGATCACCAGGATGGTGAGGATGGCGTAGCTCTGCCCGTTGACCGTCAGGTCGGCGAACCGGACCAGGAGGTAGACCAGTGCCTGGGAGCCGAAGAGCGCCACTCCGGCGCAGAGGATCGGGAGCAGCCACAGCACCGGGCTGCGGTAGGTGAGCAGCAGGATGACGATCACCACGCCGAGGGTGGAGAAGAGCAGCGTGGTGTCGATGCCGCCGAACGCCTCCGCGGAGTCGGCTGCCTGCCCGCCGGGCCCGGCGATGTAGACGTCCCCGCCGTCGAGCACCGCGATCTCGTGCAGGTCGTCGGCGATCCCGGGCATCAGCTCCCAGCCCTCCGAGCCGTAGTCGAAGGTGACGATCGTCTGCATCACCTCGCCGTCCTTGGACGGGATCGGCCCGACCACCTCGCCCTCGACGTGGTCGAGGGCGGCGAACTCCTTGGCGTCCGCCTGCGCGGCGGCCATGTCCGTGCGGGCCAGGCCGGAGTCCTTGACGTAGACGACCACCGTCGGGATCGCGTCGGGGTCGCGGAACTCCTCGGTCTCGGCCAGCGCCCGGGTGGACTCGGCGCTCTCCGGCAGCCACGAGCTGGTCTCGTTGTTCTGCACGTCGACGAGCCGGGAGGCGAGGACGGAGCTGCCCACCGTGACCAGGATCCACAGGCCGAGCACGACCCACTTGGAGACCGGACCGGTGAGCCGGCTGGTGAGCATCTGAGGCATCCCCCCAGTGCAGCATCGGGGCACCGTCGGTGGCACCAGGGTTTTTCCCTAGGTTCCCGCTGGCCCTCCGGCTGTCGAGCAGCCGGTGCTGCGCACGCCCGGAATCCGGAGACGGTCGGCCCGTCGGTGCGCCGGCTAGAGGCCCTTCGCCACCCGCCACGCCTCGAACGCCTCGGCGCTGGTCCGCCGGGGCCGGTAACCCAGGACCTCCTTGAGCCGGGTGTTGTCCAGGACCGGGCGGTGGGCCAGGAAGACGGTCTGCTCCGGGCCGTACGCCGTGAGCCCGAGTCTGCTGCCGACGGCCAGCACGCCGCGCAGCACCGGCTCCGGGATCGCCAGGGTGCGCTTGCCCAGCGCGGCCGCGATCTCGTCGATGGTCAGGGCACCGTCCCCGGCGACGTTGAAGACCCCGGTCACCTCGCCGGTCGCGGCCTGCTCGATCGCGCCCACCACGTCGGTGTCCCAGACGAAGACGAACGGGGAGGCGCTGCCCCGGATCTTGAGCAGCCGCTTCTTCTCGAACAGGGCGGTGATCTGGTTGTCGACCCGCTCGCCGAGGATCGTGCCGATCCGCAGCACCACCTGCTCCAGCCCGGGGTGGCTGGCCCGCAGCTCGGCGAGCATCTCCTCGACCTGGCGCTTGTGGTCGCTGTAGGCGAACTCAGGGTTGCCGCGCACGGGGTCGTCCTCGGTCAGCCAGCCGCCGTGGGCTGCCCCGTTGTCGGGGTGGTAGCCGTAGGCGGCGCCGGAGGAGGAGACCACCACCCGGCGTACGCCGGCGGCCAGGCAGGCGTCCAGCACGTGCCGGGTCCCGCCGACGTCGACGGCGTGCTCCAGCGCGCGTGAGCTGTCCTTGCCGGGGGTGACGATGGAGGCCAGGTGTACCACCACCTCCACGTCGTGCCCGGCGAACGCCGCCTTCACGGCGTCCGGGTCGGTCACGTCCACGACCAGGTGCTCGACGCCGGGGACCGGGTCGGCGGGCGTGCGGAGGTCGGCGCTGAGGACGCGGTGACCAGCCCCGGCCAGGCCGCGCACCACCGAGGTGCCGAGGAAGCCGCTGCCGCCGGTGACCAGGATCGTGCTCATGCTGCGGCCTCCTGGCTGCGTCGGGTCGTTGTCCGGGACCGCCACCACTGGGCGACGGCGAGTCCGGCGATGATGTCCCAGATGCCCCACCAGGCGGCCACCAGGGCCATGCCGCCCAGCCCGTCGAAGTAGGTGAAGACGAGCAGCAGGCCCAGCCCGGCGTTGCGGATGCCGACCTCGAAGGTCATCGCGCGGGTGCTGGAGTCGGGCAGGCGGGTGGCCTTGGCGATGCCGTAGCCGAGCAGCAGCGCGAGCGCGTCGTGCAGGAAGACCGCGATCACCACCACGCCGATGTAGTCGAGGAAGATCGACCAGTTGTTGGCGACACCGACCACGATCACCGCGCCCAGGCCGAGGAAGGCGACCGGGCCCACGACCTTGCCGGCCCGCGCGGCGACGACCGGCCACAGCCGGGCGATCGTGATGCCGGCGACGAAGGGCAGCCCGATCACCAGCGCGATCTCGGACAGCATGTCCCACGCGGAGAGCTCGATGTCCTCCAGCACCGCCTTGCCGGTGGGGTGCAGCGCGCCCCAGAACGCCACGTTGAGCGGCATCGCGAAGATCGCGAGCACGTTGCCCACCGCGGTCATCGAGACCGAGAGTGCCACGTCGCCGCGGGCCCGGTGGGTGAGGATGTTGGAGACGTTGCCGGGCGGGCAGCAGGCCACCAGGATCATCCCGAGCGCCACGGAGCCCCGGACGTCGAGCAGCAGGGTGAGGCCGAAGGTGAGGGCCGGCAGCAGCAGGAACTGCGCCACCACGCCGATCGCGATCGTGCCCGGGCGACGGGCGGCCACCGCGAAGTCCTCGAGCCGGGTGTCCAGCGCGATGCCGAACAGGATCGCCCCGATGACGATCTTCAGGGTGGTGAGCGAGCCCTCCTCGAACGCGATCTTGATGCTGTCGACGTCGGCGACGAGCGGGAGCAGGTCGGGGATCATCGGGCGGCCTCCTTCTGCTGGAGGCTCTCCAGGGCCTCGCGGACGGCCGCCCGGTAGGCGTCCTTGTTGACGTAGTAGCTCATCCGCTCCAGCCCCAGGTAGCGGTAGCCGCCGGTGAGGTCCGGGGCGGGGCCGTGCACCTGCTCGCGCTCGAAGCGCGCGGCCAGCGCGGGGTCCTCCTGCCGCGCCGCGAGGTAGGAGGCGACCAGGTCGGCCTGCTCGTAGCGGCCCTGCCAGCCCAGTCCGGAGGCCTCGACCATGCCGAGCACGAAGAGCCCGGGGGCGTTGCGGGCGAAGATGTTCAGGTGCAGGTCGGGTGCGGTGCCGCTGCCCGGTCCGGCCCAGTCCAGGAGCGCCGGCTCCAGGAACGGGTAGTGCAGGTGGTACCCGGTGGCCAGCACGACCAGGTCGTACGTCGCCCGCTCGCCGTCCACGAACCGCACGCCGTCGCCGTCGAAGCACTCGACGTCACGACGCACCGTGATGTCGCCGTGGCCGAGGTGGTGCAGGACGAGCGAGTTCACCACCGGGTGGGACTCGTAGATCTTGTAGTCCGGCGCGGGCAGGCCGAACCGCACCGGGTCGCCGGTGAACGCCTTCAGCACCCGGGTGTCGATCGCCTGCTTGATCCGCGGGGGGAGGGGCCTGCCCTGGTTCAGCGTGTCGGAGGGGCGGCCGAAGAGGTACTTGGGCACGAAGTAGTAGCCGCGTCGCACACTGAGGTCGACCGAGGAGGCGTGGTGCACGGCGTCCACGGCGATGTCGCAGCCGGAGTTGCCCGCGCCGATCACCAGCACCCGCTTGCCGGCGAAGACCTGGGCCCGCTTGTAGGCGCTGGTGTGCAGCACCTCGCCGTCGAAGCGACCGCGGAAGGTGGGCACGGCCGGCTCGCTGAGGGTGCCGTTGGCCACCAGGACGCCGGCGTGCCGGTCGGTCCGGGTGCCCTCCGCACCGGTGCTGGTGACCAGCCACTGGTCGCCGTCGGGCTCGACGCGGGTCACCCTGGTCCGGAACCGGAAGCCCTCGCGCACGCCGAAGTGGTCGGCGAACGCGTTGAAGTAGGCCAGCAGCTCGCGGTGGCTGGGGTAGTCGGCCACCGACTCGGCCATCGGGAACTCGGTGAACTCGGTGGTGGTCTTGGAGGAGATCAGGTGAGCCGACTCGTAGACGGTGCTGTGCTCGGCGTCGATGTCCCACAGGCCGCCGACTCCGGAGGCCTGCTCGTAGCCGGTCCAGGACAGGCCGCGGCGCTGGAGGTTGCGGGCGGCGGCCAGTCCGCTGGGACCGGCTCCGATCACGGCGTAGGTCGGGGCCTGCGCCTGGTTCTGCTGCACGTGCTGACTCTCCTTCTCGTTCTGCGTTCTTCTTGGTCGTTCGGCGGGTGCGTCCGGACGCGGAACACCGGACCGAAGTAAATCACTCGACTTACTTCGGTCCGGTGTCCGGGTGTGCGCTGGCTAGCGGTAGAGCTTCTCCACCAGCTCGGCGTACTTGCTGTTGATGACCCGGCGCTTGAGCTTCAGCGTCGGGGTGAGCTCCTCGGACTCGGCGGTCCACTCGGTGCCGAGCAGCTCGAACGCCTTGACCTGCTCGGGCCGGGAGAGGCGCTCGTTGGCCTTGTCCACCGCCGCCTGGGCCATCGCCCGGATCTCCGGACGGGCGGCGAGGTCGGCCAGGTCGGTGAACTCCAGCCCCAGCTTCTCCGCCACCACGGGCGCCACCTCGCCGTCCAGGGTCAGCACGGCGACCACGTACGGACGCGCGTCGCCGATCGCCATCGCGTGCCCGATGATCGGGGACTCCTTGAGGTAGTTCTCGATGTTGGACGGTGCGATGTTCTTGCCCTGGGAGGTGATGATCAGCTCCTTCTTGCGGTCCACGATGGAGACGAAGCCGTCCTCGTCGATCGTGCCGATGTCACCGGTGTGCAGCCACCCGTCCTCGTCGATCAGGGCCCGGGTCGCCTCCTCCTGGTGGTGGTAGCCCGGGGTGTTGACCGGGCCGCGCACCAGGACCTCGCCGTCCTCGCCCAGGGTGACCTCCATGCCGGGAGTCGCACGTCCCACGGTGCCCATCCGGAAGCCGCCGGGGCCGTTGGCGGTGACCGCGCCGCAGGTCTCGGTCATCCCGTAGACGTCGTAGACCTTGAGGCCGAGCCCGGCCATGAAGCGGGTGGTCTCCACCGGCATCGGCGCCGAGGCCGAGCCGGCCCAGCGCACCTGGTCCAGTCCGAGCAGCAGCTTGAGGAACCCGAGGATCGCCTCGTCGGCCTTGCGGTAGGCCTCCTCGATCTCCGGGGTCATGGTGCCCCCGACCTCCTGGGCCTCGACCCAGGCGAGCGCCGCGGCCATCGAGTTCTGCACGAGCGTGACGTTGTCGGGGTTCGGGTCGGCGGCGAGCTTGGCCGCGATGCCGGTCTGGATCTTCTCCCACACCCGGGGGACCCCGAAGAACGCGGTGGGGTGCACCTCGCCGAGGGTGGCCAGCAGCAGGGAGGGATCGGCGATGCAGTACTGGTGGCTGCCCTGCATCTGGGGGCCGTAGACGCCCAGGACGCGCTCGGCGATGTGGGCGAGCGGGAGGTAGCTCACCTGGGTCTGGCGCTGGTCGAGCAGTCCGGCGGCCTCCAGCGTGCTGGCGGCCTCGAACTGGACGTTGTGGTGGGTCAGCACCACGCCCTTGGGGTTGCCGGTGGTCCCGGAGGTGTAGAGGATCGTCGCCGGGCTGTCCGGCGTGAGGACCTGGTGCCGCTCCTCCAGCTCACCCGGATTCTCGGCGCGACGGGCGCGCCCCGCCTCGACCAGCTGGTCCCACGACCGGTAGCGCCGGCCCTCGGGCACCTCGGCGTCGATCAGCACGACCTCGATCTCGCCGTCGGCGTCGAGTGCCGACTTCCACCGCTGCAGGTGGTCCTCGGTCTCCAGGACCGCCACCTTGGCGCCCGAGTGTGCCGCGACGAACGAGACCTGCTCGGGGGAGAGGGTGTTGTAGATCGACATCGGCACGGCGGCCGCGTGCACGGCGCCCATGTCGGCCACCACGTGCTCGATCCGGTTGGTCGCCATGATCGCCACCGGGTCGCCGGGCTGGACGCCCATCGAGGCCAGCCCCTCGGCCACGTCCAGGGCGAGCTCACGGGTCTCGTGCCAGGTCAGCGTCCGCCAGCCCTCGCTGACCCGGTTGCGGTCGGAGTACGCCGCCTCGTCGCCGTGCTCGCGCACGGTGTCGGCCAGCGAGTCGATCAGGGTGCGGCCCTCCACCTTCTCCTGGAGGCGGGCGCGCTCGGCTAGGACGTCTGTCATCGTGGAACTCCCTCGGGGTGGTGTGTGACGTGAGTCTCACCTACCTCGGGTATGGCCGCAACCAGTTCTGTGCGCTCCGCCCAGAAGGGTCTCGAAAGGGCAGCCGGTGCGCCCAGGTTTGCCCGGCCCGGTGAGCAGGTACGGGGCCGCCATGAGCGATCCGAGCCAGTCCGACCCGAACCAGTCCGACCCGAGCCAGTCCGACCCGAACCAGTCCGACCCGAGCCAGTCCGACCCGAGCCAGGCCAGCACCGGGAGCGAGCGCGCCCGGGAGGACGCGGCCGACCACCGGCACGTGGAGCAGCGGGCCGACCTCCTGCCCGAGGAGCAGGCCGCCGGGAGCGAGGACCCCGAGGCCCAGGCGCGGGTGATCCTGGAGGAGTCCGCCGAGCGCACCGACGACCCGTCGGGCACCCGGGCCGAGTCGACGCAGACGCTCGGGGAGGACGGCTGAGCCCTTCCTGAGAGGTGGGTAAAAGACCTCCGAGAACGCCGGAACGGCCGGTTACCAGTCAGTACGCTGGGCTGCGTCCCTGTACGCGACCCTGGATCTGACGCTCATGTCCGAACCTACTCAGACCCGCTCGTCCGGCACCCTGATCACCGCCCTCCTGGTCCTGGCCGCCATGGTGATCACGCTCGTCCCACCCGCGGTGATGGTGGCCGCCCACGACGACAACTCCACCGAGGGGGCCGTGACCACGGTCCGCAAGGGCCGGCTCAAGCGAGGTCCGGCCAAGGCGAAGGCCAAGGCCAAGGCCAAGGTGAAGCCGGCGGCCCGGGTGCTCCGCCCCGCCGCGGTGCGACAGGCCAAGCCGGCACCGGCCCGCGCGGTGCAGCACGGCGTGGTGCCGCCGGCCAAGCAGGCGGTGGCCGCCCGCGGCGTGGTGCTCTCCCCGCGCCGCCAGGTCCCGCTCCCGCCGAAGATCAACGCGACCGCCTGGGCGGTGGCGGACCTGAAGACCGGGGAGCTGCTGGCCTCGCACTGGGCCTACTCGCCGCGGCACCCGGCCTCGACGATCAAGCTGCTGACCGCGCTGACGGCGGTCGACCACACGGCCGACCGGGTGCAGGCCGACGAGTACGCCGCGGGCCAGACCTGCTCGTGCGCCGGCGTCCGGCCCGGACGCACCTACCGCCGACGTGAGCTGCTGGCCGGTGCCCTGCTGCACTCCGGGAACGACGCCGCCGAGGCGCTGGCCGCCGGCCACCCGCAGGGGCGCCAGGCCTTCTACGCGGCGATGCAGCGCAAGGCCGAGTCCCTGGGCACTCGGGCCACCCGCGTCGCCAACGCGTCCGGGCTCACCCACGAGCAGGGCTGGTCCACGGCGCGGGACCTGATGGTGATCCTGCGCGCTGCGGTGAAGGACCCGCGCCTCGCCCAGGTGATGGCCCAGCCCTCGGCCCAGTTCGGACCGGTGCACGGACGCAAGTACCGGATCGAACGCGGCACCGACTACGTCAACAACACCCCGGGCAGCCTGGGGAAGTCGGGCTACACCACGCCCGCGCAGAACACGCTGGTGGTCTCCACCCGGCGAGCAGGCACCAACATCGGCGTGGTCACCCTGGGTTCCCCCGGCGGGTACTCCACCTCGGGTGCGGCGGCGCTGACCGACTGGGCCGCCCGGCACCGCCACCAGCTCAAGGCGGTGGAGAAGCTGCCCGACCCCGCGCCGGCCGCCCAGGCCGACTGACCCGGGCAGACCGACTAGGGCGGCCCGCCCGGGTCAGATGCCCAGGCTGCGGCCGATGATCTCCTTCTGGATCTCGGTCGTCCCGCCGTAGATCGTGGAGATGCGGCTGTCGATGAACGCCCGCGCGATCGGGAACTCCATCATGTAGCCGTAGCCGCCGTGCAGCTGGACGCCCTGGTTGACCAGCTTGTTCTGCAGCTCGGTGGCCCACCACTTGATCATCGCGGCGTCGACGGCCGTGAGCTCCTTGGCCAGGTGCTTGCGCATGCAGTCGTCCAGGAACGCCCGGGCGACGCGGGCCTCGGTGGCCATCTCGGCCAGCAGGAACCGGGTGTGCTGGAACTTCCCGATCGGGCGGCCGAACGCCTCCCGCTCGCGGGCGTACTGCAGGCAGAGCTCGACCACGTGCTCGGTCGCGGCGACCGCCTGGGCGCCGATGATCAGCCGCTCCTGCGGGAGGTTCATCATCAGGTAGATGAAGCCCTGGCCGGCCTCGCCGAGGAGGTTCTCCTTGGGCACCCGGACGTCGGTGAACGACAGCTCGGCCGTGTCCTGGGCGTGCATGCCGATCTTGTCCAGGTTGCGGCCCCGCTCGAAGCCCTCCATGCCCCGCTCGACCACCAGCAGGCTGATGCCCTGGTGGCCGGCCTCGGGGTCGGTGCGGGCGACCACGATCACCAGGTCGGCGTTGATCCCGTTGGAGATGAAGGTCTTGGAGCCGTTGAGCACGTAGTGGTCGCCGGCGTCGACGGCGCTGGTCCGGATCCCCTGGAGGTCCGAGCCGGCGCCGGGCTCGGTCATCGCGATCGCGGTGATCGTCTCCCCGGAGACGCAGCCGGGCAGCCAGCGCTGCTTCTGCTCCTCGGTGCCCAGGCTGATCAGGTAGGGCACGATGATGTCGGTGTGCACCGAGAACCCGGGGCCGCTCGCGCCGACCCGGGTCGCCTCCTCGGAGACGATCACGTTGAACCGGAAGTCGTCGATGCCCGGGCCGCCGTACTCCTCGGGCACGTCGAAGCAGAGCAGGCCCGCGTCCCCGGCCTTGGTCCACAGCTCGCGGGGCACGATCCCGGCGGCGTCCCACTCCGCGTGGTGCGGGACCACCTCCTTCTCCAGGAAGGAGCGGACGGTCTGGCGGAAGTCCTCGTGCTCGGCCTCGAAGACGGTGCTGGTCACGAGACCATCTCCTTGACCTGGGCGATGGTGGCCGCGGGGTCCTCGCTGACCGGGGTGATGTTGAGGTTGGTCACCCCCGCCTCCTTGAACGCGGCGATCCGCTCCTTCACGTACGACGCGGGGCCCACCAGGTTGGCCGCCTCCAGCCAGTCCATGGGGATCAGCGCCTCGGCCTCCTTCTTCTTGCCCGAGAGGTAGAGGTCCTGGATCTCCTCGGCCTCCTTCTCGTAGCCGTACGCCTTGGCGACGTCGTTGTAGAAGTTCTTGCCCTTCGCGCCCATGCCGCCGACGTAGAGGGCGAAGATCGGCCGGGCGAAGTCGAGCAACGCCTTGGTCTCCGGGCCCTCGCCGATCGACACCATGCCGCCGGCGAGCACCTCCAGCGGGGCCAGCCCGTCGAGGCGCTTCTTGTTGCCGGCCGCCAGGGCGTCGCCCCAGACCAGGTGCGCCTTCTCCGGGTGGAACAGGTGCGGGATCCAGCCGTCGGCGATCTCGGCGGTCTGCTCGACCGACTTGGCGCCGAGCGCGGCGATGTAGATCGGGATGGTGTCGCGCTCGGGGCGGGTGAGCAGCTTGAGCGCCTTGCCGAGCCCGGTCACCGCGCCGTGCTCCTTGTCCAGCGGCAGGTGGTAGAGGCCGTCGGCGGTCAGCGGCTCGCGCTTGAGCCCGCGCCGGACGATGTCGATCACCTCGGCGGTCCGGGCCAGCGGCTTGCTGTACGGCACGCCGTGGAAGCCCTCGATCACCTGGGGGCCGGACGCGCCCAGGCCGAGGATCGCCCGGCCGCCGGAGACGTTGTCCAGGCCGGCGGCGGTCTGCAGCAGCGCGCCCGGGGTGCGCGAGTAGATGTTCAGGATGGCCGAGCCGATGGAGATCGTCTCGGTCTTGGCGGCCAGGTAGCCCATCAGCGTGGGGGAGTCGAAGCCGTACGCCTCGGCCACCCAGACCACGTCGAGGCCCGCCTTCTCCCAGCCGGACACCGTGTCAGCGGTGGCGCGCGGGTTGCCGTCGTACATGAGCTGGGTGGAGAGCTTCATCTGGTTCCTTCTCGTGTCGTGCGTCACTGTGACACCAACACTGTCACAGTTGTCCGGGGCGGTGAAGGGGCTCTCCGGCTTTTCACCCGCCTCGGCCTTGCCCTGGAGTGCCCTCCAGGGCGGAGACTGGTCGGATGACCACCGGGTTCACCATCGCCGAGGCCGCGGACCGGGCGGGGTTGAGCATCGACACCCTGCGCTACTACGAGCGCGACGGGCTGCTGCTCCGGCCGGTCGGCCGCTCCGCGACCGGCCACCGCCGCTACCTCGACGACGACCTGCGGTGGATCGAGATGGTGACCAGGCTGCGTGCTACCGGGATGCCCATCCGCGACGTCCGTCGCTACGCGGCGCTGGTGCGGGCCGGCAGCGGCAACGAGGCCGCCCGGCTCGAGCTGCTGCGCGGGCACCGGCAGGCCGTGCTAGCCCGGCTCGCCGAGGTGACCGAGCACCTGGGCGCGATCGACCGCAAGATCGGGGCCTACGAGAACGCGGTCGAGGGTGTTGACCTGGAGCGCGCTCCACGGCCTTGAGTGGAGGCATGACCACTCCCACACGCACCCTCGGCACCACCTCTTCCCTGACCGTCTCCGCCCTCGGGCTCGGCTGCATGGGCATGTCCGAGTTCTACGGAGCCCCCGACGAGCAGGGCGGGATCGACACCATCCACCGCGCCCTCGACCTCGGCGTCACCTTCCTGGACACGGCCGACATGTACGGCCCGTTCGTCAACGAGCAGCTGGTCGGCAAGGCGATCGCCGGCCGCCGCGACGACGTCCAGCTGGCCACCAAGTTCGGCAACGAGCGTGCTGCCGACGGCACCATGCTCGGCGTGAACGGTCGCCCCGACTACGTACGCAGCGCCTGCGACGCCTCCCTGCAGCGCCTCGGCGTCGACCACGTCGACCTCTACTACCAGCACCGCGTCGACCAGTCGGTGCCGATCGAGGAGACCGTGGGGGCGATGGCCGAGCTCGTCGCCGCCGGGAAGGTGCGGCACCTGGGGCTCTCCGAGGCCTCCGCCTCGACCATCCGGCGCGCGCACGCCGTGCACCCGATCACCGCCCTGCAGACCGAGTACTCGCTGTTCACCCGCGACCTGGAGGACACCGTCCTGCCCACCCTGGTCGAGCTCGGCATCGGGCTGGTGCCCTACTCGCCGCTGGGTCGCGGCATCCTCACCGGGAGGATCACCGACGACTCCTCGCTGACCGAGGACGACTCGCGGCGCAGCGGCTACTTCCCCCGCCTGCACGGGGAGGCGCTGAAGGCCAACGTCCGGCTCGTCGACCGGGTCCGCGAGATCGCGGACGGGCTCGGCTGCACGCCCGGACAGCTCGCCCTGGCCTGGGTGCTGGCCCAGCAGCAGCGCACCGGCATCGGCGTGGTGCCGATCCCGGGCACCAAGCGGGTCGCCTACCTGGAGGAGAACGTCGGCGCGCTCGACGTCACCCTCTCCCAGGCCGACCTCGCGGCCCTGGACGAGGCCGTGCCGCGGGACGCGGTCGTGGGGGAGCGGTACGGCGACATGACCTCCATCGACGCCTGAGCGAGCTCAGTCGCGGCCGTGCCAGGACTCCCAGAGCGCGGCGTACGAGCCACCTGCGGCGACCAGCTCGTCGTGCGAGCCGAGCTCGGTGATCATGCCGTCCTCCACCACCGCGACGCGGTCGGCGTCGTGGGCGCTGAAGAGGCGGTGCGCGATCGCGACCACGGTCCGCCCGTGGAGCACCGCGGCCAGCGAGCGCTCCAGGTGGCGGGCGGCGCGGGGGTCGATCAGCGACGTCGCCTCGTCCAGGACCAGGGTGTGCGGGTCGGCCAGCACCAGCCGGGCCAGCGCGATCTGCTGGGCCTGGGGCGCGGTGAGCGCCGCGCCGCCGGAGCCGACCTCGGTCTCCAGCCCTTCGGGAAGCGCCTCGACCCAGTCCAGGGCGTCGACGGCCTCGAGGGCGGCCCGTACGTCGTCGTCGGTGGCGGGGCGCCCCTCCGGCACGGCCAGCGCGAGGTTGTCGCGCAGCGAGCCCACGAAGACGTGGTGCTCCTGGGTGACCAGCGCGACGTGGCCGCGCAGGTCCGCCAACGGCAGCTCGGTCAGGCCCACGCCGCCGACGGTGACCGAGCCCTCGCGGGGCGGGTGGATGCCGGCCAGCAGCCGGCCCAGCGTCGACTTGCCGGCACCCGAGGGCCCGACCATCGCGATCCGCTCGCCGACCCCGATGTCCAGCGAGACCCCGTGCAGCACGTCGCGGCCCTCGACGTAGGAGAAGTGGACGTCCTTGGCCTGCAGCCGCTCGTCCAGCGGCTGGGCGTCGGTGGCCTCCCGGTCGTCGGGCACGTGCGCGACGCCGAGCAGCCGGGCCAGGGACGCCGCACCCATCTGCAGCTCGTCGAGGATCGCCACGATCCGGTCGACCGGGTCGATCAGCATCTGCACGTAGAGGGTGGCCGCGGTGACCTCGCCGAGGGTGACGCTGCCCTGGGTGTAGAGCCAGCCGCCGAGGAGCAGGGTGCCCACCGTCGGCAGCAGGTAGGAGATCTCCATGCTGGGGAAGAACCGGGTACGCAGCGCGAGGGTGTAGCGCTCGGCGTCGAAGGAGTCCTTGCAGTCGGCGTCGATCTGCCGGGTCCGCTCCTGCGCCAGGCCGAGGGCCTCGACGGTGCGGGCGCCCTCGACGGTCTCGGTCAGCGTGGCGCTGATCTGGGAGTACGTCGCGGACTCGCGCAGGTAGCCGTCCTTGGCGCGAGCCAGGTACCAGCGCAGCCCGATCACCAGCGGAGGCAGCGCCAGCAGGCAGGGCAGCGCCACCCACCAGCCGACGCTGATCGCCGCGGCCAGGGTCAGCACGGCGGTGACCACCGCGATGGTCCACTCCGGCAGGGCCCAGCGCACCGACCAGCCGAGCTGCTCCACGTCGCGGCTGGTCCGGGTCATCAGGTCGCCCGAGCCGGCCGACTCCACCGTGCCGATCGGCAGCGCCAGGGCGTTGTCGACGAAGTCCTCGCGCAGCTCGGCCAGCACCCGCTCGCCGAGCACCTGGCTCAGCAGCCGGGCGAACCGGGTGGCCACGGTCTGGGCGAGCAGGAAGCCGCCCAGCAGCAGGATCACCTGGTCGACGTAGCCCACGGTGGTCCCGGTCTCGACCGCCTCGACCAGGTCGCCGAGCAGTCGCGGTGCGGCGAGTGCGGCGAGCGCGGCCAGCACGTGCAGCGCCAGCGCACCGCCCAGAAGCCGCGGATGGCGGCGCAGGATCGAGACGGCGTACCGGCCCACCTCGCCGCCCTGGGCGACCGGCAGCGTGGTCTGAGCGCTCATCGGGCGGCCTCCTCGGCCTCGCGGGTGACCACGGCCCGGTAGGCGGCACTGGTCTCCAGCAGCTCGGTGTGGGTGCCTCGGGCCACGATCCGGCCGTCCTCGAGGAGCGCCACCTCGTCGGCGGCGTCGAGCATCAGCGGACTCGTGGTGGTGACCACGGTCGTCCGCCCCGCGCGGTGCGCGCGCAGCCGCGCGGCGATCCGCGCCTCGGTGTGGGCGTCGACCGCGGAGGTCGGCTCGACCAGGACCAGGATCTCCGGGTCGCCCGTCAGTGCGCGGGCCAGCACCAGCCGCTGGCGCTGCCCGCCCGAGAAGCTGCGTCCCCGCTCGGTGACCAGGGTGTCCAGGCCGTCGGGGAGCGCCTCGAGGACGTCCTCGGCGCTGGCCGTGGCCAACGCGGTCCGGACCGCCTGCTCCCCGCCCCGGCCGCTGACGTCGAGCCGGTCGGCGAGGCGGCCGGAGAACAAGGTGGCGCCGGTGTCGGAGACCACGATCCGCTCGCGTACCTCGCTGCGGCGCAGGGCGGGCAGCGGCACCCCGCCGAGGGTGACGTCGTCGTCCAGCTCGGCCGCGGCCATGCCCAGCCGGTCGGCGAGCAGCGCCGACTCGTCGGGTCGCTCGCAGACCACCGCGACCAGTCGCCCGGGGTGGACCCGCAGCCCGGTGCGGGAGTCGTGGAGCTCGGAGCCGACCGGCGGGGAGGGAGCCGGGGAGTCGGGGTCGGTGTGGTCGGGCGTGAGCGCCAGGACCGTGCAGACCCGCCGGGCCGAGACCCGCGCCCGGATCAGCTTGTTGGCGAACTCGGTGACCGTGCGCAGCGGGATCACCAGGAACGCGGCGTACCCGTAGAAGGCGATCAGCTCGCCGACGGTGATGTCGCCCGCGACCGCGGACCGGGCGCCCAGCCACACGACCAGCACCACGAAGAAGCCGGGCAGGAAGACCTGGAGCGCGTCGAGCACCGACTGCACCCGGGCCACCTCCACGCCGGCGCGCCGGGTCTCCTGGGACTGGCGGCGGTAGCGGTCGAGGAAGACCTGCTCGCCGCCGATGCCGCGGAGCACCCGCAGGCCGCTGACGATGTCGGTGGCGGTGTTCGACAGCCGGCCCATCAGGTGGCGCTGGTGCGCGCTGCGGCGCTGCAGGGGGCTCAGCAGCGGACCGACCAGCAGCATCATCAACGGGACTCCGACCAGCACCACCAGGCCCAGGGTGACCGAGGTGCTGAGCAGGATCGCGGAGACCAGGACGAAGGAGACGATCGCCCCGGCGAACCGGGCCATCACGTCCATCACCTGTCCCAGGTGGGAGATGTCGCTGGTGCCGATCGCGATCACCTCGCCGGCGGAGACCTTGCGCGGCAGCGTGCCCCCCAGGTGGACCGTGTGTCGGCCCACCAGCTGCACGGTGCGGTAGGCGGCGATCAGCCAGTTGGTCACCGCGAACCGGTGACGCATGATGCCGCTGAACGCCTGGACCAGGCCGATCGAGAGCATCACGCCGGCCCAGACCAGCAGCTGGTCGGAGTCCTGCGCGGCGACGCCGCGGTCGATGGCTCGCCCCAGGACGGCGGGCATCACGGCCTGCGCGCCCATCCACACGATGCCGAACGCCATGCCACCCGCCAGCGTCTGCCACTGGCCCTTCGCCAGCCACCAGAGGAAGCGTCCGGGGGAGCGGTGGTCGGCGACTCCGGGGTCGCTCAGGGGCAGGTCGCGCACTTGTTCGATTCTACGGAGCGCGGCCCCCTGGCGACGAATCAATTACCGCCTCGGGCCAGCCGGGCGAGACGTCCTGCGGGGCTCATGTGGTGGGTTGGTGCACGATCTGGCCCGCTCAGGCTCACCAACCCACCACTTCACAGGGCCATCCACAGGCGCGGACACGATCTGGCGCAGGCCCCGGCGCTCGGCGCGAGGCTGCGTGCCGTGGAGGAGATAAGACGCGCCGTCGGGGGCGCCCGGGCCGGCCGGGGATGGCAGCCGGTGACCCGCGGGGTCCACCGCAGGACCGACGCGACCGACCCCTTCCTCGCCGACCTGAGGGGGTGGGCGCAGGTGCTGCCGCCAGCAGGACGCTTCACCCACCTCACCGCCGCGACGCTGCACGGGCTCTGGCTGCCACCCCTGCCACCCGGGATCCCGGTCTTCGCGGCGATCCCGCAGGAGCAGGGCCGGCCGGTGCGCCCGGGGCTGACGGTGCTGCGGCCGAGTCGGCTGGAGCCGGCCGTGCTCGTGGCAGGGGTCGAGGTGGACCCGCCGGAGCGCACCCTGCTGACGCTGGCCCGGCACCTGTCCGAGCTCGACCTGACCGTGCTCGTCGACTCCGCGCTGCACGCTGGCCTGACCGACGTGGCAGGGCTGGCACGGTGCGCGACCGGACGGCAGCGAGGTGCTCCTCGGCTGCGGCGGGTGCTCGCGTGGGTCGACGGTCGCTCCGAGTCCGCGTGGGAGACGATGCTGCGCCGTCTGCACGAGCTGTGCGGAGTCCGGGTCGAACCGCAGGTGGAGGTGCGTGACGACGACGGGACCTTCGTCGCGCGGGGAGACCTCCGGCTGGTCGGGACCCGGGTGCTGCACGAGTACGACGGCGGTCACCACCTCGAGGTGTCCAGGCAGCAGGCCGACCTGAGGCGCGCGCGGGGCCTGGTCCGGGCCGGGTGGATCCGTCGGGGCTACACCGCCGGCGACCTGCTGCACCGCGCCAGCGGCGTACTGCGTGACGCGGACGACAGCCTCGGACGGCCCCACGACCCGGCGCGGGTCGCGGCCTGGCACGAGCAGCTGCGCGCTTCCTGCTTCACGCCCGCGGGCAGGTTCGCGCTGCTCGGCCGGCTCGGGCTCGCGACGGACCGGACACAGCGCTGAAGTGGTGGGTTGGTGCACGCCCCGGCCCGCTCAGGCTCACCAACCCACCACTTCGCGGGCATGCGTCAGGGTGTGCCGGACCGCCGGCCGACGGAGACCGCCAGCAGGCCACCGAGCCCGGCCAGCACCCACGGCACCGGCAGCAGCCAGCGGAGGTCGTCGGCGTCGGCCAGGTCGGAGCTGACCGCGGCCCAGACCCCGACGAAGCAGAGGAAGGCGATGCCCATGACCAGGTGTGTCACGTTGACCGGGTGCGTGCCGCCGGTCGGGGGGTCGGGGGCGAACGGGTCGTCGTCCCAGTCGCGGTACTCGGTCATGACGCCTCCTGGGCTCGGGTCCTGACGACGATCTCGCCCACGCCGATCTCGACGTCGAGGTCGAGGCTGGGCTGGTCCTTGGTGCCGGGGCCGGCGGAGGTGGCGGAGCCGGTGAGGTCGATCCCGCCGCGCTCCAGGGAGTCGAAGAGCTCCAGCCGGCCGGGCCCGCCCACCTCGGCGTCCACCTCCGCGTCCAGGCCCTCGGGCAGCAGCACCTCGATCCGGCCGACGCCGCCCTCGATCCGCACGGCGCGCCCGTCGAGCGCGTCGAGGTCCTCGACGTCCCGGAGGTCCAGCACCAGCTCACCGGTCCTCAGCTCGTAGGTGTCGGACACGTCGTCGGCGATCACCGGCACCACCTCGATCCGCTCACCCGGGAGCTTCTCCACGGCCAGCGCACCGGCGGTGGCCACCAGGGCGACGAGGCCGAGGGCGATCAGGCCGCCGGCCCGGCCGTAGAAGGAGCCCACCAGCAGCATCGCCGCGATCAGCGCCAGCGCCAGGGCGGGGTAGGTGCTGTCGGGCACCGAGAGGCCGGCCAGGTCGAGCACGCCGAGGGCGCCCACGGCGAGCGCGACCAGCGCGCAGGTGAACCAGAAGAGCACCGGGCCGCGCTTGCGCGGGTCGCGCGGGCGGGTCGGCGGCACCGCCGGGGCCGCGTACGTCGGCGCGGCGTACGCCGGTCCGACCGGGGCGTAGGTCTCGGCGTAGGAGCCGGCCGCCGGAGGGGCCGCCGGCCCGTAGGTCTCGGTGTACGTCCGGGGCGGAGCGGGCTGCTGGGCGGGCTCGGCGGACCCCGGAGCGTCGTCGCGGAAGAAGAAGAACCAGACGGCGAGGGCGACCAGCGCCAGCGGCCACGGGAACCAGTAGAGGTTCCAGGAGTCACCCAGCACCAGCAGGGCGGCCAGGACTCCCGCACCGATCACTGCGATACCGCGGCTGCGCTCGTCCAGGTGCAGCGGTGCCTGGTCGCTGCCGTCCTCTGGCAGCAGGAGCCACAGGGCGGCGTACAGGACGAGCCCGGCGCCGCCGAAGAAGGCCAGGACCACGAAGGTGATCCGCAGCAGCAGCGGGTCGACGTCGAGGTGGCGGGCCAGGCCGGCCGCGACCCCGGCGATCTTGCGGTCCTCGGTGGGGCGCCTGAGCCTCCCCACGTCGCGGACCTGGGCACTGCTCACCCGGGGGCCGTCTGCCGGAGGCGGTGCCGCCGGGCCGGGGTGGGGGTTCTCGTCCATGGCACCAGCCTGGTGCCTCGCGGGTCCGCGCACCATCGGGGGTGACCCTGAGATCGGGCCCGGGACGCACGCCCGGGCTCAGGGTCGACTCGGGGTCTGTCCTGATGGCCGGCCCCGTCCGCGCCTGAGACGATGAACCCGCCATGACCAGCACCGAGCCCCTGCCGCCCCCGCCCGGACCGTCCGGACCGGCCGCGCCTCGCCGGGCCACCAGGGACTCCCAGCACCTCGTGCTCGGCGGTGTCGCGTCCGGGTTGGCCCAGCACCTCGGACTGCCGGTGACCTGGGTCCGGGTGGCCTTCGTCGCCACCACCGCCCTCGGCGGCCTCGGCGCGGCGATGTACGCCGCGATGTGGCTCTTCCTGCCCTCCGACGCCCGGTTCGAGACCGCGGCACCCGGGCTGGAGGGGGCGACCCGCACCGGTCGCCGTCCCGGCAGGGCCGCCAGGCTCAGCGACGCCGGACCCGCGATCGCCCTGGGCGCCCTCGGCCTGGGCGTGCTGCTGGGGCTGCAGGCGTTCGTCGGGGCGACCGGTCTGCTGTGGCCGCTGGTGCTGGCCGGCGTGGGGGTGGCGTTGCTGTGGCGCCAGGCCGACGAGGCCCAGCGGGAGCGGTGGCTCAACCCGGCCGGCGGCGTCGGCCCGCTCCGGGCCGTCTTCGGCACCGGGACCTGGTCCTCCTACCTGCGCGTGGCCGCCGGGGTGGTGCTGGTGGCGGCAGCCGCCACCCTGGCCGCCGTCAACGACGAGGGACTCTCGGTGGCCCGCGACGTGGCCTTCTCGGCGCTGCTGGGGATCGCCGGCGTGGCCGTGGTGATCGGGCCCTGGGTCTTCCGGCTCGCCTCCGACCTCGGCGCCGAGCGGGCCGAGCGGATCCGCACCCAGGAGCGCGCCGACGTGGCCGCCCACCTGCACGACTCGGTCCTGCAGACGCTCGCGCTGATCCAGCGCAACGCCGGCGACCCGGAGACGGTCTCCCGGCTGGCCCGGGCCCAGGAGCGCGAGCTGCGCACCTGGCTCTACGTCGGCGAGGAGGGCACCGACGAGACCGTCGCCGGGGCGCTCCGGGAGGCCGCGGCCCGGGTGGAGGACGAGCACGGGGCCGTCGTCGACGTGGTCACGGTGGGGGACACCGTCGCCGGGCCCGGCCTGCGGGCGCTGGCGCTCGCCGCCAAGGAGGCGATGGTCAACGCCGCCAAGCACGCCGGCACCGCCCGGGTCGACGTCTACGCCGAGACCGGGCCGGAGTCGGTGGAGGTCTTCGTGCGCGACCGGGGCGTCGGGTTCGACCTGGACGCCGTGCCGCAGGACCGGCTCGGCGTACGAGGGAGCATCATGGACCGGATGGCCCGGCACGGCGGCACCGCCACGGTGCGGTCCGCGCCCGGCGAGGGCACCGAGGTGCGGCTGTGGATGCCGCTCGAGGAGGGGTGAGGTGGAGCGCACCAGGGTGGTGGTCGTCGACGACCACGCGATGTTCCGGGCCGGCGTGCGGGCCGAGCTGGCCGTGGCCGGCAAGGACCTGGTCGACGTGGTCGCCGAGGCGGCCGACGTCGACGAGGCGGTCCGGGTGATCCGGGACGAGGCGCCCGACGTCGTCCTGCTCGACGTGCACCTGCCCGGCGGCGGCGGGGTGGAGGTGATGCGCCGGACCCAGGACCGGCCGCGCTTCCTGGCGCTCAGCGTCAGCGACGCCGCGGAGGACGTGATCGGCACCATCCGGGGCGGTGCGCGTGGCTACGTGACGAAGACGATCACCGGCCCGGAGCTGGTGGACGCGATCCGACGGGTGGCCGACGGGGACGCCGTCTTCTCCCCGCGGCTGGCCGGCTTCGTGCTGGACGCCTTCTCCGGGTCCATCGAGGTGGCCACCGTCGACGAGGACCTGGACCGGCTGACCGAGCGCGAGCGGGAGGTGATGCGGCTGATCGCCCGGGGCTACGCCTACAAGGAGGTGGCGCGCGAGCTCTTCATCTCGGTCAAGACCGTCGAGACCCACATGTCCTCGGTGCTGCGCAAGCTCCAGCTCTCCTCGCGCCACGAGCTCACCCGCTGGGCCTCGGACCGCCGGCTGCTGTGACCGGGCGCCGCGCCTGAGGTTTCGCGCGAGAACCGTTCGGGCAAAGAGAGCGGGTGAACGACACATCCGTGGCAGGGGCGAGCACCCCCGACGCCTCCGAGGACTCCGAGCTCAAGCGCTCGATCACCGGCCGTCTGCTGTTCTTCTACGTCCTGGGCGACGTGCTCGGCTCGGGCGTCTACGTCCTGATCGGCTCGGTGGCCGGCGTGGTCGGCGGGGCCTTCTGGATCGCCTTCGCGGTGGGCGTCTCGGTCGCCGCGATCACCGGCCTGGCCTACGCCGAGCTCGCGACCAAGTACCCGCGGGCGGCGGGGGCGGCGCTCTACGTCAACCAGGCGTTCGGCAACCGTGCCCTGACCTTCCTGGTCACCGTCAGCTTCCTCGCCGCGAGCTTCGCGGCCGCCGGCTCGCTGGCCACCGGCTTCGCCCAGTACTTCGGGGAGCTCTGGGCGTTCCCGCCCACGCTGGTGGTCGCGCTGGTCTTCCTGCTGCTGCTCACCGTGATCAACTTCCTCGGCATCACCGAGTCGGTGGTGGCCAACATGGTGATGACCTTCGTGGAGATCGCCGGCCTGGTGATCATCGTCGGCATCGGGATCTGGTACGCCGCCCAGGGCGAGGCCGACTTCGGGGTGCTGACCCAGTTCGACACCCGCGACGGCGACAACGCCATCTTCGCGATCATCGCCGGTGTGGCGCTGGCATTCTTCTCCATGACCGGCTTCGAGAACGCCGTCAACGTCGCGGAGGAGACCGTCGAGCCGGAGAAGGCGTTCCCACGGGCGCTGATCGGCGGCATGGTGGCCGCCGGGGTGATCTACGTGCTGGTCTCGATCGCCGCCGCGATCACCGTCGAGGTCTCCACGCTGACCGACTCCGACGCCGCGCTGCTCGAGGTGGTCAAGGCCGACCTGGTCCCGGTCCCGCTCGGCTTCCTGACCGTGCTGTTCACGATCATCGCCTGCGTGGCGATCACCAACACCACCCTCGTCGCGGTGGTCACCCAGCCGAGGATCCTCTACGGGATGGCGCGGGAGAACGTCGTGCCGCGGGTCTTCGCCCGGATCCACGAGGGCCGGCGCAGCCCCTGGGTGGGCCTGGTGTTCAGCGCGGTGGTCCTCGTGCTGCTGCTGGTGATCGGCACCTGGGTGACCGAGGCGACCGACGGCGGGCTCGACCTGGTCGCCCGGCTCGCCACCGTCACCGTGGTCTTCCTGCTCTTCATCTACGCCCTGGTGATCGTCGCCGCGTTCAAGCTGACCGGCTCCGACGAGCACGAGCACACCTTCCACGCCCCGCGCTGGCTGCTCGCCGTCGGGCTGGTCGGCAACGTGGTGCTGCTCGGCTACGTGGTCTGGGACGACCCCTCGTCGCTGCTGTGGTGCGGCGGACTGGTGGCGGTGGGCTTCGTGCTCTTCGTGGTGCAGTATGTGGTCAGCCGGAGAAAGGCAGCCTGACATGGACGTCGTCGTCGCGACCGATGGGTCGAAGCAGTCACTGGCTGCGGCCCGCCACCTGAAGTCCTTCGCGGACCCGGCGAAGATCGGCACGATCACCGTGGTCGCGGTGATCCGCCCGCTGGCGGCCGTCCCGTTCGCCGACGACCTGCCGGTGGGCGAGGAGAAGGACGACGTGCTGAGCTCCGGCTTCCGGGCGCAGGCCGAGCACGCGGTCGCCACGGTCGCCGCCGTCTTCGACGGGTGGGGGCCGAAGGTGCAGCGCCGGATCCGCAGCGGCTCCCCGGCCACCGAGATCCTCAAGGTAGCCAAGAAGCAGGACGCCGGCCTGGTCGTCGTCGCCAGCGGCAGCCGCGGACTGAGCGACACCGTGCTGCTGGGCAGCACGGCCCAGCGGGTGCAGCAGTACGCCCCGTGCCCGGTGCTGGTGGTCCGCCCGGCGCCGCGTGCCCGCCGGGCCGTCCGCAAGGGCTGACGCGCCGGGTCGGCGGCGGCTCCGCCGCCTCAACCCGGAGGTCCGGGGCTGCGTACCGCCCGGTAGTCTCCGCGCATGGACACCCTGCGCCTGATCCTGCTGTTCCTGCACATCCTGGGCTACGCCGCGCTGCTGGGCGGGCTGCTGGTCCAGGCGAGGTCGGGGGAGAAGCAGGTCAACAGCCTGATGCGCGACGGCATCGGCACCGCCTTCGTCACCGGCATCCTGCTCGTCGGGGTGCTGGAGTCGGTCGGCGAGCCCGACCACGTCAAGATCGCGGTCAAGTTCGCGATCGCGCTGGTCCTGCTGGTGCTGGTGATGGCCAACATGCGCAAGCCGTCCATCCCCAACGGGCTGTACTACGGCCTGCTGGCGCTGACCCTGGTCAACATCGGCGTCGCGGTCTTCTGGAGCACCGCGCACGCCTGAGGCCGGCGTCGGTGCCGCCGCGTAGGGTTGGCACCGAGATGAGCAACCCCTTCACCCTTCCTGGCCTCGAGCACCTGTCCCGCCCCGAACGCCCCGCCCCGAGCGGGTCCGGGGGGAGTGGCGGTCCCACCGCCGAACAGCTGCTGGACGGGCTCAACGAGCCGCAGCGCAAGGCCGTGGTGCACGCTGGTGCGCCGCTGCTGGTGGTGGCCGGGGCCGGCTCGGGCAAGACCCGGGTGCTGACCCGCCGGATCGCCTGGCTGGTCGCGCAGCGACAGGCCCACCCGGGCTCGATCCTCGCGATCACCTTCACCAACAAGGCCGCCGCGGAGATGAAGGAGCGGGTCGAGGAGCTGGTCGGCCGGCGTGCGCGGATCATGTGGGTCTCGACCTTCCACTCCGCCTGCGTGCGGATCCTGCGCAAGGAGATCGACCGGCTCGGCTACAAGTCGGGCTTCTCCATCTACGACGCGGCCGACTCCAAGCGGCTGATCACCCTCGTGCTGCGCGACCTCGAGCTGGACCCGAAGCGCTACCAGCCGGGCGCGGTGCTGAACTGGATCTCCGACCAGAAGAACGAGCTGCGCGACGCCGAGGACGCGGCCAAGGAGACCAAGAACGGGTTCGAGGAGGCGTACGCCTCGGCGTACAAGGTCTACCAGCGGCGCCTGCGCGAGGCGAACGCGCTGGACTTCGACGACATCATCATGCTCACCGTCCACCTGTTCCAGGCGTTCCCGGAGGTGCGCGAGACCTACCGACGCCGGTTCCGGCACGTGCTCGTCGACGAGTACCAGGACACCAACCACGCGCAGTACGCGCTGATCCACCAGCTGTGCGCGCACGACCCGGAGGAGATAGGCAGCGCCCCCGCCGCCGAGCGGGTGGAGCCGGCCGAGCTGATGGTGGTCGGCGACGCCGACCAGTCGATCTACGCCTTCCGTGGCGCCAACATCCGCAACATCCTCGACTTCGAGCAGGACTTCCCCGACGCCAGCTCGATCCTGCTGGAGCAGAACTACCGCTCGACCCAGACGATCCTGGCCACCGCGAACGCGGTGATCGGCCACAACAAGGGCCGCAAGCCCAAGCGGCTGTGGACCGATGCCGGCGACGGGGAGCGGATCGTGGGGTACGTGGCCGACGACGAGCACGACGAGGCCCGGTTCGTCTCCGACGAGATCGACCGGCTGGTCGACGCCGGTCAGCGGCCCGCGGACGTGGCGGTCTTCTACCGCACCAACGCGCAGTCCCGGGTGTTCGAGGAGGTCTTCATCCGAACCGGCCAGCCCTACAAGGTCGTGGGCGGCGTCCGGTTCTACGAGCGCAAGGAGGTCCGCGACGCGCTGGCCTACCTGCGGATGCTGGTCAACCCCGACGACGAGATCTCCCTGCGACGGATCCTCAACACCCCCAAGCGCGGCATCGGGGACCGGGCGGAGGCCTGCATCGCCGCGCTCGCCCAGCGCGACGGACTCACCTTCTGGCAGGCGCTGACCCGGGCCGACCAGGCTCCTGGTCTGGCGACCCGCTCCCTGCGGAGCATCACGCCGTTCGTGGAGATGGTCGAGGAGCTCATGTCGATGGTGGCCGCGGGGGAGCGGGCCGACGTGGTGCTGGAGACGGTGCTCGAGCGCAGCGGCTACCTGGCCGAGCTGGAGGCCTCCGACGACCCGCAGGACGGGACCCGGGTGGAGAACCTCGCCGAGCTCGTGGCCGTGGCGCGGGAGTTCTCCGAGGACCCGGTCGCCGGTCCCTCGGCCGACCCCTCCGACGTCGACGCGGGGACGGTGGCCCCCGGCCTGCCCGACTTCCTCGAGCGGGTCGCCCTGGTCGCCGACAGCGACCAGATCCCCGACCCCTCGGAGGAGGACCAGGGCGTCGTCACGCTGATGACCCTGCACACGGCCAAGGGTCTGGAGTTCCCGGTGGTCTTCCTCACCGGGATGGAGGACGGCGTCTTCCCGCACATGCGCTCCCTGGGCGACCAGGTCGAGCTGGAGGAGGAGCGCCGGCTCGCCTACGTGGGGATCACCCGGGCCCGCGAGCGGCTCTACATCTCCCGGGCGGTCGTCCGCTCCGCCTGGGGCGCGCCCTCGCACAACCCCGCCTCGCGCTTCCTCGACGAGCTTCCGGTCGACCTCGTCGACTGGCGGCGTACCGAGGCCGCGCAGACGCGCTGGAGCCGACCCGACCTGACGTCGGGCTCGCCCGCGCGGATGGGCTCGCCGACCGAGGCCGGGCGACGCAACTTCTCCTCGGCCGCCCTGCGCGCCGACGCCGCCGCCAAGTCGAAGCGGACCCGGGAGATCCCCTCGCTGTCGCCCGGGGACCGGGTCGTGCACGACTCGTTCGGACTCGGCACCGTGGTCTCGCTCGACGGCGCAGGGGAGAAGTCGGTGGCGTCGATCGACTTCGGGTCCGAGGGCGTCAAGCGCCTGCTGCTGCGCTACGCCCCGGTCGAGAAGCTCTGAGGGCCGGCCTCAGGGCTCCTGGATCAGCGCCGCTGGATCAGGGCTGGAGGCCGTGCTCGAGCAGCGCCGAGTACGGGTTGACGTGGTCGCCGCCGCCGGGGCGGACCTCCAGGTGGAGGTGCGGGCCCGTGGAGTTGCCGGTGCTGCCGACGGTTCCGATGGTCTCGCCGCCCACGACCTGGTCGCCGACGCTGACGTGCATGCTCGTCTGGTGGCAGTACCAGATCTCGGTGCCGTCCTCGAGGGTGAGCACGGTCTTGTTGCCGTACGAGCCGTCGTAGCCGACCTCGGTGATGGTGCCGTTGGCGACCGCGCGCAGCGGGGTGCCCGCGGGGGCCGCGAAGTCGAGGCCGGTGTGGCTGGAGGCCCACAGACCGCTGACCGAGCCGTAGGTGGCCGAGAGGCGGTAGCCCTCCACCGGCATGACCCACAGGTTGGCCTCGATCTTGTCGGCCTGCCGCTCGGCCTGCACGGTGATGGTCTCGAGGGTCTTGGAGCGCTGCGCCGCGGCCTTCTCGGCCTGGGCGACCAGCTTGGCCTCCGTGGCCTTCTGCGCCTCGACCCGGTTGGAGTCGCGGCTGACGACCTCGGTGCGCTCGGCGAGGATCTCGCTGCCGGCGCCGGCGCCGGAGATCGTGCTCGCGGCGGAGAGCTCGGAGCTCGCGCTGTGCGTGGAGTCGGCGATCGTCGGGCCGGCTACGGTCACCGCGCCGCCGGTGGAGACGGCCAGGGCCGCGACTCCCGCCAGGATCGGCGCGGAGGGAAGACGCTTGAGCAGGGCGGAGCGCGTGCCGCTGGAGGTGCGGACGGCGCGGCGCTTGCCGGTGGCGGGCGAGAGGATCTCGGTGGACGAGGTGGCCACCCGGACCGGGCCGGACGGGGCGGCGGCGTGCGAGGCGATGGTGGGGGTCTGCTCGACCGCGGCGCGGGAGACGCGGGCGGGAGCGGTGCGGGCGGGCGCCAGGGTGCGGGTGGTCCGCGCACGCTTGGGCTCAGGACGGGCGGCGCGCTTGCCGGGACGGCTGCTCGCAGGGGCGGCTGCCCTGGTGGGGGCCGCCGTGACGGTGGGCGCGACGGCCGGTGCGGCGACGGGGGCCGCCACGGCAGCCGCGGGCCTCTCCGGGCTGCGCACGGTGCTCTGACGGGTGAGGAGGGGCTTGCGCGGTGCGCGAACCTCCGAGGTCGCACGACGACCGCCGCGCTCGGCTCGGTGGTTTCCCATAAAGGTTTACCTCGCGAAAAGTGGGGGTACAGACGTGCATCAGTCCGAATAACTCGGCTGACTGTACTGGATAGTGCTACCCGGGCGTAATTGAACGCAACCAGCAATGTTCATCGTTGTGCGCATCGCACGGGGTCCACAGGACCAGGTTCGGCGTGCGGGCTGGGAGTCCTGCGGCGGGTGTGACTGATGGGGTCACCTCAGCGCTCGCGCGTGGTCTGCTCGTACCGGCGCAGCGCTTCGCGGCGCTCCTCGGTGTGGTCCACGATCCGCGCGGGATAGTCGCGCTCGTAGCCCTGCGGGTGGCGCCACGGCTCGTGCGCGGCGGCCCCCGCCAGGTGCGCGAGCTCGGGCACCCAGCGGCGTACGTAGTCGCCCTGAGGGTCGAAGCGCAGCCCCTGCTGCACCGGGTTGAAGACCCGGAAGTAGGGGGAGGCGTCGGTGCCGGAGCCCGCCACCCACTGCCACCCGTGGTTGTTGGAGGCCAGGTCGGCGTCGACCAGGTGCTGGAGGAAGTGCCTGGCCCCCAGCGGCCACCACACGTGCAGGTCCTTGCACAGGAAGCTGGCCGTGACCATCCGCAACCGGTTGTGCATCCACCCCTGCGCCAGCATCTGTCGCATCCCGGCGTCGACGAAGGGGTAGCCCGTGGTGCCGGTGCGCCAGGCCTCGACGGCGTCCTCCTCGGTGCTGTAGGCCATGCCCGCCAGCGTGGGGCGCAGGTCGGACCAGGCGGAGCCGGGAGCGTGGTGCAGGACGTCGGCATAGAACTCGCGCCAGCCGAGCTCGGTGACGAACCGCTCCACCGAGGGGCTCGCGTCGGCCGGGAGGTCGGCGAGCAGGGACCGGGGGTGCAGCACGCCCAGGCTCAGCCAGGGCGAGAGGCGGGACGTCCCGTCCCGGTCGGGGCGGTCCCGGTCGTCGTCGTAGCGCGCCAGCAGCTGGTCGCGGAAGTGCCGCCATCGGCGCCACGCCCCCTCCTCGCCGGGGGAGGGCAGTCCCTCGGGCGCCTCCTCGACGGCTGCGCTCAGCACCCCGACGGCCTCGGCGTCGGAGTCCGCACGGACCAGGTCGGGGGAGCGCGGGGTCGCCGCCGGCGCCGCCCAGCCCGTCTCCCGCCAGGCCCGCGCCCACGGGGTGAAGACGCGGTAGGGGTCGCCGGCCTTGTTGCGCACCCGGCCCGGGCCCACGGCGTACGGCGAGCCGGTGTCGCGCCACCGCGTCCCCTGCTCCGCCAGCGCCGCGGCCACCGCGACGTCGCGGGCAGCGCCGTACGGGGTGGTCTCGGCCGAGACGTGGACCGTGCGCGCCTCCACCTCGCGGGCCAGCCGGGGCAGGACCTCGACCGGGTCCCCGGTCCGCACGGTCAGCCGGCCCTCCAGACGCTCGTCCAGGGCGCGCAGGGTGAGGGCGAGCCAGGAGCGGCGTACCGGGGAGGCGCGGTGCCACAGACGGGGGTCGACGACGAAGACCGGGACCGTGGCGGCCTCCGCCAGCGAGGCGAGCAGCGCGGGGTGGTCGCGGGTCCGCAGGTCGCGCCGGAACCACACCACCGAGGTCATGGAACTCACGCTACGTCCGGGTAGGGCGCGGGGGCTGGTCCACCGCGGGACCCGGACTGCGGGAACGGCTCCGACCGGGTCTAGGGTGCCCTGAGGAATCCCCGGACTGTCAATGAGAAAAAAAGGACTGGGTGAATGTCAGACCTGATGGAGTACCAGGCGAAGGAGCTCTTCGCCAAGCACGGCGTCGCGACCACCCTCGGAGTCGTCGTGGAGACGGCCGAGGAGGCCAAGGCCGCTGCTGAGCAGATGGGCGGCGTCACCGTCGTCAAGGCCCAGGTCAAGGCCGGCGGCCGTGGCAAGGCCGGCGGCGTCAAGCTCGCCAAGACCGCCGACGAGGCCTTCGAGCACGCGTCGAACATCCTCGGCATGGAGATCAAGGGGCTGACGGTCAACCGCGTCCTGGTCACCCCGGCGACCCCGCCGGTCGAGGAGTACTACTTCTCCTTCCTGCTCGACCGCTCCAACCGGTCGCACCTGTGCATCGCCTCGGTCGAGGGTGGTGTGGAGATCGAGGAGGTCGCCAAGACCAACCCCGAGGCCGTTCGCCAGATCCCGATCGACGCGCTCGAGGGCGTGACCCCGGAGAAGGCCGCCGCGATCGTGGACGACGCGAAGTTCCCCGCCGAGCTGCGGGACCAGGCCATCGAGATGGTCCAGGCCCTGTGGAAGGTGTACGTCGAGGAGGACGCCACCCTCGTCGAGGTGAACCCGCTCGCGCGGCTCGAGGGCGACAAGCTCGAGGCGCTCGACGGCAAGGTGTCGCTCGACGACAACGCCTCGGAGGTCCGGCACCCCGAGCACGCGCAGTTCGAGATCCGCGAGGAGGCCGACCCGCTCGAGGCGAAGGCCAAGGACCTGGGTCTCAACTACGTCAAGCTCGACGGCCAGGTCGGCATCATCGGCAACGGCGCGGGTCTGGTCATGTCGACCCTCGACGTCGTCGCGTACGCCGGTGAGGCGCACGGCGGCGTGAAGCCCGCCAACTTCCTCGACATCGGCGGCGGCGCCAACGCCACCGTGATGGCCAACGGCCTCGACGTGATCCTCAACGACCCCCAGGTCAAGAGCGTCTTCGTCAACGTCTTCGGTGGCATCACCGCGTGCGACGAGGTCGCCAACGGCATCAAGGGTGCCCTGGAGATCCTCGGCGACAACGCCACCAAGCCGCTGGTGGTCCGTCTCGACGGCAACAACGTCGAGCAGGGTCGCGCGATCCTGGACGAGCTGAACCACCCGCTCGTGACCCAGGTGGACACGATGGACGGCGCGGCCGACAAGGCCGCCGAGCTGGCGAACGCCTGAGAAACGGAAGACTCGAACTATGACGATCTACCTCAACAAGGACTCGCGCATCATCGTCCAGGGCATCACGGGCGGGATGGGCTCCAAGCACACCGACCTGATGCTCCAGTCCGGCGCCAACATCGTGGGCGGCGTCAACGCCCGCAAGGCCGGCACCACGGTCGAGCTCAACGGCCAGACCCTCCCGGTCTACGGCACCGTCGAGGAGGCGATGAAGGAGACCGGCGCCGACGTGTCCGTCGCCTTCGTCCCGCCGGCCTTCACCAAGGCTGCGTGCCTGGAGGCCATCGACGCCGAGATCCCGCTCCTGGTGGTCATCACCGAGGGCGTCCCGGTCCAGGACACCGCCGAGGTCTTCGCCTACCTCAAGGGCAAGAAGACCCGGATGATCGGCCCCAACTGCCCCGGCATCATCTCGCCCGGAGAGTCGCTGGCCGGCATCACCCCGCACACCATCGCGGGCAAGGGTCCGGTCGGCCTGGTCTCGAAGTCGGGCACGCTGACCTACCAGATGATGTACGAGCTGCGTGACTACGGCTTCACCACCGCCATCGGCATCGGTGGCGACCCGATCATCGGCACCACGCACATCGACGCCCTCGAGGCCTTCGAGAACGACCCGGAGACCAAGGCGATCGTGATGATCGGCGAGATCGGCGGCGACGCCGAGGAGCGGGCCGCGGCATACATCAAGGAGCACGTCACCAAGCCGGTCGTCGGCTACGTGGCCGGCTTCACCGCCCCGGAGGGCAAGACCATGGGCCACGCCGGCGCCATCGTCTCCGGCTCCTCGGGCACCGCGCAGGCGAAGAAGGAGGCCCTCGAGGCCGCCGGGGTCAAGGTCGGCAAGACGCCGTCCGAGACCGCCGCGCTGATGCGGGAGATCCTCGAGAGCCTCTGAGCTCCGACGTCTCGACGGACGCCCCGGCCACCTGGTGGTCGGGGCGTTCGTGCGTCCTGACGGTGCCCCGAGCGGTGCCTGGGGGTGCGGAGCGCCCCCCGGCTACTCGAGGGTGAGCCGGGGCAGTCGCTCCAGCGCGCGGCGGGAGAGCCAGGTGAAGTCGTCGCGGGCCATCGTGCGGCCGCGCGCCGGGGTGAAGCCCACCTGGGCCACCGTCTTGCCGTGGCGCATGATCGCCATCAGGAACTCGACGGAGGCCTGGTCGGAGATCGCCAGCTCGAGGCGCCACACGGTCAGGTCGACCTTCTTGCTCTCCCGGTGGACGAGCCGCTCCACCTCGGTGCCGAACCCCTCCTGGGCGCACTGCGCCACCCGGTTGCGGACCTGGGCGACGAAGGCGCGCCCGACCTTGGGGTTCCTGCTCCGGGCCGCCGACTCGGTCACGCCGAACTCGTCCGCGCGCTTGCCCCGGGGGAAGAGGTACGTGCGGGTGACCCCGCCCTGCAGCCCCTTGCCCTGGAAGCTGGTCCGGTCGCACCGGGTGGCGGCGACGTTGACGTCCGCGGGCTCGGGGCTCGTGCCCACCCAGGGTCCGACCGCGCCGGCCACCGGCGGCAGGTCGACCTCGCTGAGCAGGCCGGGGACCACTCCCGTGCTCGGCACCGCGGTGACCCGGGGCTTGGGCGGGGAGGCGCACTCGCCCGCGCCGGGAGTCCCGCACGTCGCGTTGACCGCGGCGGCCAGCACGCTGGCTGCGGGCCCGGGAGCGGGCCGTAGGCCACCGACGTTGGCGGCGGTCGCGACCAGCAGCTGGCCCGTGCGGGCCAGGGCGACGTGCACCGTGCGGGTGGGACCGGCCCACCGGCGGAGCGTGAAGACCCGTGCCTCGTCCCCGACGCCGGGCAGGTCGTGCACGGCCAGCAGCTGGGTCCTCGGCATGGCGCAGCCGGCCACCCACGCCTGGGCGGTGCCGAAGGCCTCGGCGGCCTCCTCCGGGCTGGCGGCCAGCTCGACGGACTGGACGGCGCTGGCGGACTCCTGGGCCTTCTTGTTCGTGTTCTTCTTCTTGTTCTTGCCGCCCCCGCGCGCCGGGCGGTCGCTCGCGGAGAAGTCGCGGACCAGCGCGGCCAGCGGCGCGGGACCGGCGTACCGGTCCTGCTGGCAGGGCAGGACCAGGCCGTCGCCCTCCTGGTTGCCGTGGGCGGTTGACTCGGTCCACTCCAGGCCGCGCCCGAGCCGGCGTACCTGGGGGGCGCTCAGCAGCACCTCGTCGGAGAGGGTCGGCGCGGTCTCCTCGGCCTCGACCTGGGTGGCCCGGCGCTCGAACCCCTGCTGGCCCAGGGTGGCGTCCACGGAGTCGCCCTGGGCGACGACCATGCCGCTGGTCACCACCGCGACGACCGTGGCCGCGACCCCGAGCGCGGTGTAGGTGCGGCGGCGGGCGGTCCCGGCACGACGCAGGATCGTGCTCCTGGGCCACCTGCCGCCGGCCACCGCGGCGGCCAGGCCCCGCAGGTGGTCGCCCACCTCTTCCGGGGACGACTCGCGGGCCTCGGCGAAGCGGCGGGTGCCCTCGGCCACGAGCTGGGCGGCCACCGACGGCGGGACGCCGATCTCACGGGCCGCGTCGGGCTGGGAGAGCGGCGTGAGGTGCGTGAGCACCAGTGCCTTGCGCTGCGGCAGGTCGAGGGTGGCCAGGGCGTCGAGGGTCGAGACGACCTCGGTCGGCACCCCCTTCTCCTTGTGCCACGGGCGGGCGGAGTGCCGGTGCCGGGCCCGGCTCCAGACGAGCGGCCGCAGCCACGCCTCCTGGTCCGGCAGGTGCTGCACCTTGTGCCAGTGGTGCCACGCCACCGCGAGGGCGTCACGGACCGCAGTGCGGGAGACGTGCAGGTCCCCGGTGAGGGCGTACGCCTCGGCGAGCAGGCGGTCACGGACGTCCCGGTAGAGGTCGTCGAAGTCGTTCGCGTGCGTCATGGCGACTCCACGGTACGGGAGGAGCAAGGCCGCGCGCAGGCGACCCGGGATGCCCGGAGCAGGAGTGTGAGGAACGTTGCCCGGTCTCGGTGCCGGGCCGCGGCGAGGACGGCGTGCCTGCGCCGGGGAGCCAGTCGCCGGAGCGATGATGGCAGGGCCATGACCTCCCTGCTCTCCTCCTCCGCCGTCCGGGAACGAACCACCCCGGACCAGCCGGAGCCTGGGCGGCGGCGCCGTCCGGTGCTGCTGCTGGCCGTGGTCTCCGGTCTCCTGGCCGCAACGCTCACGCTGGTCCTGGCGGCCCTGCTCACCCTGCTCGGCTGGTACCTGAGCGACGCGGGCGCCCACGGGGAGCCGCGCGACGCCCTCGCCGTGGCCGCCGGGGCGTGGCTGGTGGCCCACGGCTCGGGTGTCGAGGTCTCCGGCGTACCGGTGACCCTGGTGCCGCTGGGGCTCACCCTGCTCGCCTGCTGGAGCACCTGGCGCTCGGGTCGCCGCCTCGGGGAGTCGCTGTGGGGCCACGGTCCCGACGTGCACCGGCTCGCGGACGGGGAGCGCGACTGGACGGTGCCGGTGGCGGTCACCGGGTTCGCGGCCGGCTACACCGCGGTCGCCTCGGTGGTCGGCCGCGCGGTCGGGGACGACTTCCCCTCCGCCGGCGGTCCGGTCCTGCTCTGGGTGCTGGCGCTCAGCCTCCTGGTCGCCGCGCCCGCGGTGGCCATCGGCTCCGGCCGGGCCGCGGTGTGGGCCTCCGCCCTGTCGCCGGTCGTGCGCCACGGCGCCGCGACCGCCCGCTCGGCCGTCCTGCTCCAGCTCGGCGTCGCCGCGCTGCTGCTCGTCGCCGCGCTCCTGCTCGACCTGGGCGCCGCGGCCAACATGGTGGAGCAGCTGGGCACCTCGCCCGGCGAGTCGGTGCTCCTGGTCCTGGTCACCCTGGCGCTGGTGCCCAACGCCGTCCTGTGTGCCGGCGCGTTCCTGGCCGGTCCCGGGTTCGCGGTCGGGGGAGCCACCGTCGTCTCGCCGGGCGTCGTGGTGCTGGGACCCCTGCCGATGCTCCCCCTGCTCGCGGCGCTGCCCGAGCAGGGCACCCCGGTGGCCTGGCCCACGCTCGTCCTGCTGGTGCCGGCCGCGGTGGCCGCGGCGGCCGCCGTCCGGGTGCAGCGCCGCCGCCCGACGCTGCGCTGGGACCACGGGGCGCTGCGCGGTTGCGGCGGCGGGATCGTCGCCGGGCTGGTGCTCACCCTCCTGACCTCGCTGGCCGGGGGCGCGGCCGGGCCCGGGCGGATGCGGTTCGTCGGGCCGTTCACCTCCGAGGTCCTCTTCCACCTGATCACCGCGATGGGCGTGGGCGGGCTGGTCGGCGGGCTGGCCATCACCTGGTGGCAGCGGCACACCTCGGTGCCGGCCGACGCCGAGGAGCTCGAGGGTCACTAGACTCGCGGCGTGGCCAGTCCCTCCGCGCCCGCGCGCCTCGTCGTCCTCGTCTCCGGGTCCGGCACCAACCTCCAGGCGCTGCTGGACGCGTGCGAGGACCCGTCGTACGGCGCCCGGGTGGTCGCCGTCGGCGCCGACCGGCCCGACATCGAGGGGCTCGCACGGGCCGAGGGCCACGGGGTGCCCACCTTCGTCAAGCAGCTCTCGCACTTCGAGTCGCGCGCCGAGTGGGACCGGGCGGTGACCGCGGCGGTCGCCGGCTTCGAGCCAGACCTGGTGGTGCTGGCCGGGTTCATGAAGCTGCTCAGCGAGGAGTTCCTCGCCGCCTTCCCCGACCGGGTCGTCAACACCCACCCGGCGCTCTCGCCGGCGTTCCCCGGCGTGCGCGGCCCGGCCGACGCCCTGGCGTACGGCGTGAAGGTCACCGGCTGCACCCTGTTCGTCGTGGACGGCGGGGTCGACACCGGCCCGATCATCAGCCAGTCGGCGGTGCCGGTGGCCGACGACGACGACGTGGCGAGCCTGCACGAGCGGATCAAGGTCGCCGAGCGGGCCATGCTCGTGGACGCGGTCGGGCGGATCGCCCGGGAGGGGCTGCAGGTCGAGGGACGCAGCGTGCGTTTCGGGGGCCCGGCCACGTAGGCTGGGCCACACACGACTGGCGCAGGTGGGTCACCACCAGGGAGTGACGTCGAGTGGCATCGAACGCCTGGGTGCCCTCTCGTCCGTCCGCTACCCCGACGAGGAGTCACCCACCGTGTCCGACCGCATCCAGCTCCGCCGCGCACTCGTGTCCGTCTACGACAAGACCGGTCTCGACGACCTGGTCCGCGGCCTGCACGAGGCCGGGGTCGCCCTCGTCTCGACCGGCGGCTCCGCCGCACTGATCGAGGGCCTCGGCCTGCCGGTCACCCGGGTGGAGGAGCTCACCGGCTTCCCCGAGTGCCTCGACGGGCGGGTCAAGACCCTGCACCCGCGGGTGCACGCCGGGATCCTGGCCGACCGCCGGCTGGAGAGCCACGTGGCCCAGCTCGCCGAGCTGGACGTGGAGCCGTTCGACCTGGTGGTCTGCAACCTCTACCCGTTCACCCAGACCGTCGCCTCCGGCGCGACGCCGGACGAGTGCGTGGAGCAGATCGACATCGGCGGGCCCTCGATGGTCCGTGCGGCGGCCAAGAACCACCCCTCGGTGGCGATCGTGACCTCGCCGCAGCGGTACGCCGACGTCCTGGCCGCCGCCTCCGCCGGCGGGTTCACCCTGGCCGAGCGCCAGCAGCTGGCGGCCGAGGCCTTCGTGCACACCGCGACGTACGACGTGGCCGTCGCCTCGTGGATGGGCAACGTGCTCACCGACACCGGTGAGGGCACCGGCTTCCCGGCCTGGATGGGCGCCACCTGGCAGAAGCAGGCGGTGCTCCGCTACGGCGAGAACCCGCACCAGGCCGCCGCCCTCTACACCGACGGCCAGGTGGGCGAGCCCGGGCTGGCGCAGGCGGTCCAGCTGCACGGCAAGGAGATGTCCTACAACAACTACGTCGACGCCGACGCGGCCCGCCGGGCGGCGTACGACTTCGGGAAGCCGGCGGTCGCGATCATCAAGCACGCCAACCCGTGCGGCATCGCCGTGGGCGACGACGTCGCGGACGCGCACCGCAAGGCGCACGCCTGCGACCCGGTCTCGGCGTTCGGCGGGGTGATCGCCACCAACGTGCCGGTCTCGGTGGAGATGGCGCGACAGGTCGCCGAGGTCTTCACCGAAGTCGTCGTCGCCCCCGGCTACGAGGAGGGCGCGGTCGAGGTGCTGGCCGCGAAGAAGAACATCCGGCTGCTCGAGTGCGCCCCGCGCGGCGGCTCCGGCACCGACCTGCGGCCGATCTCCGGCGGGCTGCTGGTCCAGCAGCGCGACGACGTCGAGGCCGTGGTGGCCGAGGGCGGGGACGACCCCGCCGCCTGGCGGCTGGTGGCCGGCGAGCCCGCCACCGCCGACGTGCTCGCCGACCTGGAGTTCGCCTGGCGCGCCTGCCGCTCGGTGAAGTCCAACGCCATCCTGCTCGCCTCCGACGGGGCCTCCGTCGGCGTCGGGATGGGCCAGGTCAACCGGGTCGACTCCTGCCGTCTCGCCGTGGAGCGGGCCGGCGAGCGGGCGGCCGGCTCGGTCGCGGCCTCGGACGCGTTCTTCCCGTTCGCCGACGGTCCGCAGATCCTGGTCGACGCCGGCGTCCGGGCGATCGTCGCGCCCGGCGGCTCGGTCCGCGACCCCGAGGTGGTCGAGGCGCTGGCCGCTGCCGGCGTGACGACGTACTTCACCGGCACCCGGCACTTCTTCCACTGACCGGCGACCCGGCCCGGACCCCGGCATCCCTACACTGACCCCGTGACTGCACTCAGGCTCGACGGGACGGCGACCGCAGCGGCGATCAAGCAGGAGCTCACCGTGCGGGTGGCCGCGCTCAAGGAGCGCGGCATCCACCCCGGGCTGGGCACCGTGCTGGTCGGCGACGACCCGGGCTCGCGGTGGTACGTCAACGGCAAGCACAAGGACTGTGCCGAGGTCGGGATCGAGTCGATCCGGGTGGACCTCCCGGCGACCGCCTCCCAGGAGGAGATCGAGGAGGCGGTCCGGGGCCTGAACGCGGACCCGGCCTGCACCGGCTACATCGTGCAGCTGCCGCTGCCGAAGGGCCGCGACGAGAACCGGGTGCTCGGGCTGATCGACCCGGCCAAGGACGCCGACGGCCTGCACCCGACCAACCTCGGGTGGCTCGTGCTCGGGCACGAGGCCCCGCTGCCGTGCACGCCGTTCGGGATCGTCGAGCTGCTGCGGCGCCACGCGGTGCCGATCGCCGGCGCGGAGGTCGTCGTGGTCGGCCGAGGCGTGACCGTGGGCCGGCCGCTGGGGCTGCTGCTGACCCGGCGTACCGAGAACGCCACGGTGACGCTGTGCCACACCGGGACCGTCGACCTGGCCGCGCACGTGCGGTCCGCCGACATCGTGGTCGCCGCGGCCGGGGTGCCGGGGATCATCACCGCGGACATGGTCAAGACGGGTGCCGCGGTGCTCGACGTCGGGGTCTCCCGGGTCGACGGCAAGCTCGCCGGAGATGTCGCTCCCGACGTCTGGGAGACCGCGGGCTGGGTCTCGCCGAACCCCGGGGGAGTGGGTCCGATGACCCGCGCCATGCTGCTGTCCAACATCGTCACCCTGGCTGAGAAGCAGGCGGCGGAGCGCGACGCGTGAGCTCCAGCGACCTCACGCCTCCCGAGGACGTCCCGCCGGTCTCGGCGGAGGCGCTCGTCGACGGCGAGGTGCGCGAGGACGCGCCCGAGGTCCCGGAGGAGCGGACCTACCCCTCCACCATCGGCGGCGCGTTCTACCTGCTCTTCCTGGTGATCGCCGCGGTCGCCCTGGTCGTCGTCTCCGTCGGGCCGTGGCGCACCGGCGTCCGGCTCTTCGGCGGTGTGCTCCTGGTGGCCGCGGTCGTCCGGGTGCTGCTGCCCAGCCGTGACGCCGGGATGCTCGCGGTGCGCAACAAGGGAATCGACGCCGGCCTGATGACCGCCGTCGGGGCGGCGCTGCTGGCCCTGGCCAGCTCGATCCCCGACCAGCCGGTCTGACCCCGCGCCGTCCTGCCGCCGGCGCCCTCCAGCGCCCTCCAGACCGCGTGTAACGCTGCGTTATGGCGTCCAACTCGCCCGGCGGAGTCAGTCGGTCGAAGCAACGCCAACGAATGGTGGTGTTGTAGATGCCGAAGCGGCATGTGTCTTACGAGCAACGCGAAGAGTTCTTCGAGCTGGTGTGCGCGGGGCTGTCGATCAAGGCGGCCTGCCGTGGTGCCGGTGTGTCGGAGCGGGCCGGCACGGTGTGGTGGCAATCCTCGGGGCTTGTGAGTCCAGTGATCCAGTACGGCACGGTGGGTGGTCTGCCCGGCACCGCGCCTGCCCGCACGCCGGGCGGGCGCGGCGCCGACGAGCTGCCACGCCCGCGACGGCCCTTGAGTGGTGAGGACCGGGCGGTGATCGCGGCAGGTCTGCAGGCGAGCTGGTCCTACGGCCGGATCGGGCGGGCGATCGGACGGGACAAGTCAGTGGTCAGTCGCGAGGTCACGCGCAACCGTGGCCCCGACGGCACCTACTGGGGGCCGGTGGCGCACCGTGCCGCGCACGAGCGTCGTCGTCGTCCCAAGGAGTTCCGGCTGGTCGAGAACCCCGGCCTGTGCCGGCGGATCGAGGACTGGATGGACGCCGGGTGGTCCCCGCGGCTGATCGCCCGGGTGCTGGGTGAGGAGTCGCCGCACGTGATCATGGGTCGGGTGTCGCACGAGACGATCTACCAGGCCTTGTACGTCCAGACGCGTGGGTCGTTGCGCCAAGACCTGCACCGGCAGCTGTCGACCAAGCGGGCCCGTCGCAAACCCCAGGGCGGGGCCAAGAGGTCCAACAGCCCGTACCGGGATGCGTTCACGATCAGCCAGCGCCCACCCGAGGTCACCGACCGGGCCGTACCCGGGCACTGGGAGGGCGATCTGGTGATGGGCATCAACGGCGGGGTCGCGGTCGGGACCCTGGTCGAGCGGTCGACCCGGTTCACGATGCTGCTGCACCTGCCCGGCCGGCACGACTCCGAGTCGGTCGCCCAGGCGATGATCGCTGAGATGTCCGCGCTGCCCGAGCACCTGCGTCGCTCGCTGACCTGGGACCGTGGCGTCGAGATGGCCCGCTACGACCAGATCCAGCTCGCGTTGAACATGCCGGTCTACTTCTGCGACCCGCACTCACCTTGGCAGCGCGGCACCAACGAGAACACCAACCGGCTGCTGCGGCACTGGCTGACCAAGGGCACCGACCTGTCCCGATTCACCGCCGTAGACCTGCAACAGATCGCAGCCAGCCTCAACGCCCGACCACGCCCTACCCTCGACATGCGAACCCCAGCCCAAGCGCTGGACCAACTGCTGACCAAACCGGCAGCAGCCTGACCCGTTGCTTAGACCGATAGACCTCGCCCCCTTGTCAGAACGCCGCGGTAGACCCGCTAACGCAGCGTTACACGCGGCGGGAGACGGGAGACGGGGAGACGGTGGGCGAGGGCGGAGGGGGGGCGGGGAAATGCGAGACGGCGCCGGCCCCCGGAAGGGCCGACGCCGTCGGGCGGAAGAGCCGGGTCAGATCAGCCCGAGCTCCGTGACCGCCTTGCGCTCGTCCTCCAGCTCGGCGACCGACGCGTCGATCTTGCCGCGGGAGAAGTCGTTGACCTCGAGGCCCTGGACGATCTCCCAGTCGCCGTCCCGGGTGGTGACGGGGAAGGAAGAGATGATGCCCTCGGGCACTCCGTAGGAGCCGTCGGAGGCGACCGCCATCGAGACCCAGTCGCCCTCGGCGCTGCCGAGCAGCCAGTCACGGGCGGCGTCGATGGTGGCGGAGGCGGCGGAGGCGGCCGAGGAGGAGCCCCGGGCCTCGATGATCGCCGCACCGCGCTTGGCGACGGTCGGGATGAAGGTGTTCTCCAGCCAGTCCTGGTCGTCCACGGTGGCCGCGGCGTTCTGGCCGTTGACCTCGGCGTTGAAGAGGTCGGGGTACTGGGTGGCCGAGTGGTTGCCCCAGATCGTCATCTTCTTGATGTCGGTCACCGAGGCGCCGGTCTTGGCCGCCAGCTGCGAGATCGCCCGGTTGTGGTCGAGGCGGGTGAGCGCGGAGAAGCGCTCGTTCGGGATGTCGGGGGCGTTGGTCATCGCGATCAGCGCGTTGGTGTTGGCCGGGTTGCCGGTGACACCGATGCGTACGTCGTCCGCGGCGACCTTGTTGAGGGCCTTGCCCTGGGCGGTGAAGATCGCGCCGTTGGCCGAGAGCAGGTCGCCGCGCTCCATGCCCGGGCCGCGGGGACGCGCGCCGACGAGGAGGGCGAGGTTGACGCCGTCGAAGATCTTCTCCGGGTCGGCGCCGATCTCGACCCCGGCCAGGGTCGGGAACGCGCAGTCGTCGAGCTCCATGACGACACCCTCGAGCGCCTTGAGCGCGGGCTCGATCTCCAGCAGCTGGAGCTGGATGGGGCGGTCGGGGCCGAGCAGCGAACCGCTCGCGAGACGGAAGAGCAGGCTGTAGCCGATCTGACCGGCGGCACCGGTCACGGCCACCTTGAGCGGGGCGGAGGTGGACACGAGGACTCCTGGATCACGAATTCGAGGACAGGGTGTGATCCCCGACTCTAGTCCTCGACGGCGCTGCGCCCACGCCGGGGTTCGCCCGCTGGCACCGAGTCAGGGTCGCGCTGGCATCATGGGCCGGCATGAGTCCCAGGGCGTCGCTGGCCGCACGCACCGCGTCGGGGCTCCTGCTCGTGGTGGCGCTGGCCGTCGGCTGCGGAGGCTCCCCCCGCACCAGCCCGCCGTCGGGCGTGGACGGGCTGGTCATCCCCACGCCGTCCCCGGCGCCGGACGACTTCGTCACCGGCATCGACAACCCCTGGCTGCCGCTGGCGCCCGGGGCGACGTGGACCTTCGAGGTCCAGGACGCCACCGGCGAGGCCGTCCGGACCACCCGCGTGCTGAGCGGGACCCGAGAGGTGGCGGGTATCGCCGCCACCCAGGTGGAGACCCGGACCGAGACCGACGGAGCGGGGACCGCGGAGGCGACAGAGCTGCGCTGGTACGCCCAGGACCGCGCCGGCAACGTGTGGGCGCTGGGGGAGCAGGGGGTCTGGGAGGCGGGTGTCGACGGCGCCGAGGCCGGGCTGGCGATGCCGGCCGCCCCCCGGCGCGGCGACGCGTTCGCGCTGTGGTGGGACGACGGGACGCCGGGCACGGTCGTCCGGGTCGGCGAGCGGGACTCCTCGGTGACGGTGCCCGCGGGGCGGTTCACCGAGCTCCTGGAGATCGAGCTCACCGGCGGCCCCCCGGAGGACGAACGGACCGTCTACCTGGCCCGTGAGGTCGGGGAGGTGCTCAGCCTGGAGCAGGACGGTGCCAGCCGGGTCGAGCTGGTGGAGCACCGCGCCGGCGCGTGAGCCGGACGGGCCTCAGCCGCCGGGGCGGATCTGGGTCCGCCCGTCCTCCTCGTCGGAGGCGGGAGCACCCCAGCCCTGCTGCGGGGCGGGTGCCCCCCACTGGCCGCCCTGGGCGGGGGGCTGCTGCTGCTGCTGCTGGTACTGCTGCGGCTGCGCGTAGCCCGGGTCCTGGTAGGGCTGACGGGTCTGGGTCGGCGCCGCCTGGCCCCACTGCGGGTCGGGTGCGCCCCACTGACCGGGCTGGGGAGCACCCCACTGGCCGGGCTGCGGCTGCCCGGGCTGACCGGGCTGCTGGGGCTGGGCCGGCCAGGCGCCGCCGGGGGCGGGCTGGGGGTAGCCCTGGGCCTGCGGCTTGGGCCGCGCGGAGAAGCTGAGGCCCGAGCCGGGCACTGCCGGGGCGCCCTGGCCGAAGACCAGCGGGTAGACGAGCCCGGCGAGCGCACCACCGAGCAGCGGGGCGAGCACGAAGACCCAGAGCTGGGCCATCGCGTCGGTGCCGGAGAAGAGGGCGGTCCCGATCGAGCGGGCGGGGTTGACGGAGGTGTAGGTGGCCGGCATGGAGGCGAAGTGGACCATCGCCAGGGTGAGGCCGATCGCGACCGGCGCCAGCGCAGCCTGGGCGGAGTTGCGGGCGTCGGTGGCGCTGAGCACCACGGTGACCAGGACGAAGGTCAGCACCAGCTCGAGGAGCAGCGCGGCCCACCAGACGTACCCGTTCGGGGACAGGTCGCCGAAGGCGTTCGGGCCGAGCGCGTTGCCGGGCTCGAAGTTGGGGAAGCCGTGCATCAGCCCGAAGAGGCAGCCGCCGGCCAGGATGGCGCCGAGCAGCTGGGCGCCCAGGTAGACCGGCGTGCTGCGCCAGGCGAGCCGCCCGCCGAGCGCGGCGCCCAGGGTGATCGCGGGGTTGAAGTGCCCGCCCGAGATCCGGCCCAGGACGGCGACCAGCACGAGCATGGCGAAGCCGAACGCGAGCCCGGTCGCCACGACGTCCCCGGTGCTGAACAGCAGGGCCGACACGCCGACCAGCACCAGTACGAAGGTGCCGAGCGTCTCGGCTGCGACCTTCTGGCCGGTGGTCGGCTCGTCGGTCTTCGGCGTCGTCTCAGGCGTCAGTCCCCCAGTCATGGCGCCTAGCCTCCCATGCCTTCGGGTGCGAGGCTAGGAGAACCCCCACCGTCAGGTATCTTGACATCAAGCAATCCGTTACGGACCGTTCCGACAAGGAGTCGCTGCCTCATGGCGAAGATCATCTACACCCACACCGACGAGGCGCCGCTGCTGGCCACGTACTCGTTCCTCCCCATCGTCTCGGCGTACGCCCGGACCGCAGGGGTCGAGGTCGAGACCCGTGACATCTCGCTGGCGGGGCGGATCATCGCTCAGTTCCCCGAGCGGCTCACCGAGGAGCAGCGTCTCGACGACGCCCTCGCCGAGCTCGGCGAGCTGGCCACCCAGCCCGAGGCCAACATCATCAAGCTGCCCAACATCTCGGCCTCGATCCCGCAGCTCAAGGCCGCGGTCAAGGAGCTGCGCGAGCAGGGCTACGACCTCCCGGACTACCCGGAGAACCCGCAGACCGACGAGGAGCGCGAGACCCGCGCGAAGTACGACAAGGTCAAGGGCTCCGCGGTCAACCCCGTGCTGCGTGAGGGCAACTCCGACCGGCGCGCGCCGGCCTCGGTGAAGAACTACGCCAAGGCGCACCCGCACCGGATGGGCGCCTGGAGCAGCGACTCCAAGACCAACGTGGCGACCATGGACGACCGCGACTTCCGGCACAACGAGAAGTCGGTCGTGCTCGAGGGCGACGACACCCTGACCATCCAGCTGGTCGGCGCCGGCGGCGAGACCACCGTGCTCAAGGAGTCGATCCCGGTGCTCGCGGGCGAGGTCGTCGACGCGACGTACATGAGCGCCTCCGCGCTGGACGCGTTCCTGCGCGACCAGGTCGCCCGGGCCAAGGAGGAGGGCGTCCTCTTCTCCGCGCACCTCAAGGCCACGATGATGAAGGTCTCCGACCCGATCATCTTCGGCCACGTGGTGCGCGCGTTCTTCCCCGACGTCTTCGAGCAGTACGGCGAGCAGCTGGCCGCGGCCGGCCTCTCGGCCAACGACGGGCTCGGCGCGATCTACGCCGGCCTGGACGGCGTGGAGAACGGTGCGGAGATCAAGGCCGCCTTCGACGCCGCGATCGAGAACGGCCCGGCGCTGGCGATGGTCGACTCCGACCGAGGCATCACCAACCTGCACGTGCCCTCCGACGTGATCATCGACGCCTCGATGCCGGCGATGATCCGCACCTCGGGCCACATGTGGAACGCCGCGGGCGAGGAGCAGGACACCCTCGCGGTGATCCCGGACTCCTCCTACGCCGGCGTCTACCAGACGGTGATCGACGACTGCCGGGCTAACGGCGCCTTCGACCCCGCCACCATGGGCTCGGTGCCCAACGTCGGCCTGATGGCCAAGGCCGCCGAGGAGTACGGCTCGCACGACAAGACCTTCGAGGTGCCGACCTCGGGCAAGGTGCAGGTCGTCGACTCGGCCGGCAACGTGCTGCTCGAGCACGACGTCGAGGCCGGTGACATCTGGCGTGCCTGCCAGACCAAGGACGCGCCGATCCAGGACTGGGTCAAGCTCGCCGTGACCCGGGCCCGGGCGACCGGCGTGCCGGCCGTCTTCTGGCTCGACGAGACGCGTGCCCACGACGCGCAGCTGATCGAGAAGGTGCGCACCTACCTCGCCGACCACGACACCGAGGGCCTGACCATCGAGATCATGGACCCGGCCGCGGCGACGGCGTACTCGCTGGAGCGGATCCGTCGCGGCGAGGACACCATCTCGGTGACCGGCAACGTGCTGCGCGACTACAACACCGACCTGTTCCCGATCCTCGAGCTCGGGACCAGCGCCAAGATGCTCTCCGTCGTCCCGCTGATGAACGGCGGCGGCCTCTTCGAGACCGGCGCCGGCGGCTCCGCGCCCAAGCACGTGCAGCAGCTGGTCAAGGAGAACTACCTGCGCTGGGACAGCCTGGGCGAGTTCTTCGCGCTGGCCGCCAGCTTCGAGCACCTCGCCCAGAGCACCGACAACGCGCGGGCGCAGATCCTGGCCGACACGCTCGACCGGGCGACCGGGACGTTCCTCAACGAGGACCGCTCCCCGGGCCGCAAGCTGGGCACGATCGACAACCGCGGCTCGCACTTCTACCTCGCCCTCTACTGGGCCGAGGAGCTGGCCAAGCAGACCGAGGACGCCGAGCTGGCCGAGGCGTTCTCCGCGCTCGCCACCCGCCTGCGCGAGCAGGAGGCGACCATCGTGGAGGAGCTCAAGGCCGTCCAGGGCTCGCCGGTCGACATCGGTGGCTACTACCGCCCGGACGCCGAGAAGACCGAGGCGGTCATGCGTCCCTCGGCGACCTTCAACGAGGCTCTCGCCTCGCTGGGCTGACCGAGTGGGCTGGCTGAGTGGGCTGAGTGGCTGAGTGAGCCAGCGACCTGACGGCCGCGGCGCCGCCGACCTCGTGTCGGCGGCGCCGCTGCTGTCTGTCTTGGCGCTGGTCGCGGTCAACCTGCTGCCGGTCGCGGCGCTGCTGGCGGGGTGGATGACGCTGGGCGACGTCTTCGTCGTCTACTGGCTGGAGAACCTCGCGGTGTGGGCGGTCACCGTGGTCAAGGTCGCCACCGCCCGGGCGCCGGAGCCCACCGACACGAGCCTGCGGATCAACGGCCGGCCCGCCTCCCGGATGTCGCGGGGGGTGCTCGCCGGGTTCTTCTCCTTCCACTTCGGGATCTTCACCCTGGTGCACGGCTTCTTCGCCTTCGGCCTGGCGTTCGCCGCCGACGGCGAGCTGCACGGGCGGACCTGGCTGCTGACCGGTCTGGCGTTCCTGGCCAGCCACGTCGCCTCCCTGGGAGTCAACTGGTTCGGCGAGGACGAGCGCGCGCGGGTCTCGCCCAGCCAGGCGATGTGGCAGCCCTACCCGCGGATGCTGGTGCTGCACGCCTCGATCATCGGCGGGTTCCTGCTGATGGTCCGCGACCAGATCGACCAGCCGGGTCCGTTGAGCCAGACCAGCGTGCTCCTCCCGGTGCTGCTGCTGTGCGGGCTCAAGACCCTGCTGGACCTCTGGTTCCACCTCCGTGAGCGGGCGCGGGCCCGGACGCCGGAGACCGTGGCCGGAATAGTCGACGACGGGCAGGTGCTGCACCCTCGTGGCGCAGACGACGACTGACCAGGCTCCGGGCCGGAGCCGGGTTCCCCGGCACGCGACCGCGGCGATCGCGGCACTGGCGATGGGCGGCTTCGCCATCGGCACCACCGAGTTCGTCTCGATGGGCCTGCTGCCGCAGATGGCGCGCGGGGTCGGTGCGAGCATCCCCTCGACCGGGCACGCCATCTCCGCCTACGCCCTTGGCGTGGTGGTCGGCGCACCGGTGGTCGCCTTCCTCGGCTCCGGCTGGCCGCGACGCGCCCTCCTGGCCTGGCTGATGGTGCTCTTCGCGGTCGGCAACGTGGCGACCGCGCTCGTCTCCTCCTACGAGGGCCTGCTGATCGCGCGGTTCGTCTCCGGACTGCCGCACGGCGCCTTCTTCGGGGTCGCCTCGCTGGTCGCGGCCGGACTGGCACGCCCGGGACGGCAGGGCCGGGCGGTCGCCATGGTGATGCTCGGGCTCTCGGTGGCCAACCTGCTGGGGGTGCCCGCCGCCACCTGGCTGGGCCAGGGGCTCGGGTACCGGGCGGCGTACTGGCTCGTCGCGGTCCTCGGCCTGCTCACCCTGGCGCTCGTGCTCGCCTTCGTGCCCTCCCAGCCCGGCGACGTCGACGCGCACTGGCGCCGCGAGGTCGGGGCGCTGGCCAAGCCGCAGGTCCTGCTCACGATCCTCACCGGCGCCGTCGGGTTCGGCGGCATGTTCGCGGTCTACACCTACATCGTGCCGACCCTCACCGAGGTCGGCGGGCTGCCCGAGTCGGTCGCCCCGGTCTTCCTGCTCGCCTTCGGCCTGGGGATGGTCGCCGGGACCTGGCTGGCCGGCGAGCTGGCCGCCTGGTCGGTCTTCCGGTCGCTCTTCATCGGCGGCGGGGGACAGGGCCTGCTGCTGCTCGTCTTCGCCGTGCTCGCCCCGTACGGCTGGTGGACGCTGCCGGTGGTCTTCGGCATCACCGCCACCGGATCGATCCTGGTGGTCAACCTGCAGCTGCGGCTGATGGAGGTGGCCGAGGACGCGCAGACCATCGGGGCCACGATGAACCACGTCGCGCTCAACATCGCCAACGCGCTCGGCGCCTGGCTGGGTGGCCTCGTGGTGGCGGCCGGGTGGGGCTACCAGGCGCCCGGTCTGGTCGGGTTCGGCCTGTCGGTGCTGGGGCTGGGGATCCTCACCGTCTCCGCCCGGTTGCACGTACGCCGTCCCGCCAACTTCGCCGGTGGCACCGTCTGAGCCGCGTACCGGCCTCGGGGTTCCGACCGGCGGCGGGATCCGGCAGGGTGTCCCCATGCGCCGCCTGACCGCTCTCACCGTCCCGTCCAGCCTGCTCGCCGCGGGGGCCCTGCTCTGTGCCGGGGCGGGGGTGCTCGCGCCCTCCGCGTCCGCGACCGGCCCGGGCGACCGTCCCGCGCACGGCAAGCACGGGCACGGGCACGGGCACGGAAAGGGACACGGGCACGGGCAGCCAGGCGTGCGGTTCGCGACGTACAACGCCTCGCTCAACCGGGCGACGGCGGGGCAGCTGATCGCCGACCTGGCGACCGGTACGAACGCCCAGGCCCGGGCGGTGGCCGAGGTGGTCCAGCGCACCCGCCCCGACGTCCTGCTGGTCAACGAGTTCGACCACGACGACCAGGGCAGGGCCGCGAGGCTCTTCCGCGACCTCTACCTGGGGGTGGGCCAGGGGGGTGCGCGGGGGATCGAGTACCCGTACTGGTACGCCGCCCCGAGCAACACCGGCGTGCCCAGCGGGCTGGACCTGGACAACGACGGGACGGTCGGCGGCGGCAACGACGCCTTCGGCTTCGGCGAGTTCCCGGGGCAGTACGGGATGGTGGTCTACTCCCGCCACCCGATCCAGGAGCGCCAGGTGCGGACCTTCCAGCGGTTCCGCTGGGCCGACATGCCGGGTGCCCGGCTCCCGGACGACCCGGCGACGCCTGAGCCGGCCGACTGGTACAGCCCCGCCGAGCTGGCCCAGGTGCGCCTGTCCAGCAAGTCCCACTGGGACGTGCCGATCCGGGTCGGGCGGCGCACGGTGCACCTCCTGGCCTCGCACCCGACCCCGCCCACCTTCGACGGCCCGGAGGACCGCAACGGCACCCGCAACGCCGACGAGATCCGGTTCTGGGCCGACTACGTGACCGGGGGCCGGACGGCGCGCTACGTCTACGACGACCGGGGACGGCGGGGCGGCCTCGCGCCGCGCTCGGCGTTCGTGGTCGCGGGCGACCTCAACTCCGACCCGTACGACGGCGACTCGGTGCCGGGCGCGGTGCAGCAGATCCTCGAGCACCCTGCGGTCGACGCCACCCCGGTGCCGACCAGCGCCGGCGCGGTCGAGGCGTCGCGGCTCCAGGGCGGCGCCAACGCGACCCACCGCGGGCCGGCGAGCTCCGACACCGCCGACTTCGCCGACGGTGCTCCCGGCAACCTGCGGGCGGACTACGTGCTGCCCGGGGGAGGCGCGCAGGGCGAGCGATCCGGCGTCTTCTGGCCCACGCTGGCGGACCCGTTGTCGCGGCTCACGGGGGTCTTCCCGTTCCCCACCAGCGACCACCGGCTGGTGTGGGTCGACGTGCGGCTCCGCTGACACGACCCGACGCGAACCCGACGCCGAGCCGGTTCGGCGAGTCCGGGTGCTGCCTGTGACAATGGCTCCATGTCCGCTCCGACCGCTCGCCCCCGGGTGCTCTCCGGCATCCAGCCCACCGCCGACAGCTTCCACTTCGGCAACTACCTGGGTGCGCTGCGGCAGTGGGTCCACCTGCAGGACGAGTTCGAGCCGTTCTTCTTCATCGCCGACCAGCACGCGATCACCGTCGAGCAGGACCCGAAGGTGCTGCGCGAGCGGACGCTGCGGGCCGGCGCGCAGCTGCTCGCCGCCGGGGTCGACCCCGAGCGGGCGGCCATCTTCGTGCAGAGCCAGGTGCCGGCCCACGCCCAGCTCGGCTGGGTGCTGCAGTGCCTGACCGGCTTCGGTGAGGCCCGCCGGATGACCCAGTTCAAGGACAAGTCCGCCAAGCAGGGGGAGGGGGCGGCCAGCGTCGGCCTCTTCACCTACCCGATCCTGATGGCGGCCGACATCCTGCTCTACCGCCCGCAGTACGTGCCGGTGGGCGAGGACCAGCGCCAGCACCTGGAGCTGACCCGCGACCTCGCGCAGCGGTTCAACCACCGCTACAAGAAGACGTTCCGGCTGCCCGAGCCGTTCATCGTCAAGGAGACGGCCAAGATCGCCGACCTCCAGGAGCCCACGGCCAAGATGTCGAAGTCGGCCTCCTCGCCGACCGGGATCATCGAGATGCTGGACGACCCCAAGGTGAGTGCCAAGAAGATCCGCTCCGCGATGACCGACTCCGGGTCGGAGGTCCGGTTCGACGCCGAGGAGAAGCCGGGCGTCAGCAACCTGCTCACCATCCACTCGGCGCTCTCCGGGACCCCGGTGAGCGAGCTGGAGGAGCGGTTCGCCGGTCGCGGGTACGGCGACCTGAAGAAGGAGCTCGCCGAGGTCGTGGTGGAGTTCGTGACCCCGTTCCGTGACCGCACCTTCGAGCTGCTGGAGGACCGCACCCACCTCGACCAGGTGCTCGCGGCCGGGGCGGAGAAGGCGTCGGCGGTGGCCGAGGCGACCCTGCGCGACGTCTACGACCGGGTGGGCTTCGTCGCTCCCGCCGGCAGGTAGGGTCGAGGACGTGCAGACCATCGGGGTCGCGATCGCCATCCCGGAGCCGTGGGGGACCACGCTCCAGGACTACCGCACCGACCTCGGGGACGCCACGGCGACGATGATCCCGACGCACATCACGCTGGTCCCGCCGACCGCGTTGCCCGACGACCGGGCGGTCGCGGAGGTGGAGGAGCACCTGGCCCGGGTCGGCGCCGAGCACCGCTCGTTCCGGGTGCACCTGCGCGGCACGGGAACCTTCCGGCCGGTCTCCCCGGTGGTCTTCGTGGCGGTGGCCGAGGGCATAGCGCACTGCGAGCAGCTCGCGCGGGACGCCCGGACCGGTCCGCTCGCGGTCGAGCTGGCCTTCCCCTACCACCCGCACGTCACCGTGGCCCACGAGCTGTCCGACGACCTCCTGGACCGTGCCTTCGCCGAGCTGGCCGACTTCGAGTGCGTCTTCGAGGCCACCGCGTTCCACCTCTACCACCACGGCGAGGGTGAGGGCTGGGTGCCCAAGCGGGCGTTCTCCCTGGGCTGAGCGCCCGACCCGGCGACCCGGCCGCGACACGCGGTCACTCCGTGAGACGCTTACTCTAAGTCGAGTAAGTCAATGGAGTAAGGTCTCCAGTGTGACCCAGGTACTCATCCCCCCGCGCAGCGCGGACCAGGCCACGGCCGCCGCGCTCTCCGCCCCACCGCGGGCTCGGCGTCGCCGCACGCTCCCGGCGCGCAGCTACACGGTGCTGCGTGCCCTCAGCCCCGTCCTCGTCCTCGGGGTGTGGCAGCTGGCCTCGTCCACCGGCCTCCTGGACGAGAGGACGCTGGCCTCGCCACTGACCCTGCTCGACACGGCCCAGCGGCTGATCTCCACCGGTGAGCTGCAGGAGGCCGTGCTCGTCTCCCTGCGACGTGCGGCCACCGGCTTCGCGCTGGGCGGCGCCGTGGCCGTGGTGCTCGGCGCGATCGTGGGCCTGAGTCGGCTCGGCGACGCCCTGGTCGACCCGCTGGTGCAGATGCTGCGGATGCTCCCGCTCTTCGGCCTGGTGCCGCTGTTCATCATCTGGTTCGGGATCAAGGAGGAGCCCAAGGTCTACCTGGTGGCGCTCTTCGTCATCGTGCCGCTCTACCTCAACCTGGTCTCCGCCCTCCGCGGCGTCGACCGGGACCTGCGCGAGGTGGCCTCGGCGCTGCGGCTCACCACCCTGGAGCGGTGGCGCAACCTCTACGTGCCGGCGGTGACCCCCGGCGTCCTGGTGGGCCTGCGCCAGTCGCTGGGCTCGGCCTGGATCGCCCTGATCGTCGCCGAGCAGGTCAACGCCGGCGCCGGGCTCGGCTACCTGATCAACAACGCCCGCGACTTCCACCGGGTGGACGTGATCGTGGTCGGGCTCCTCTGCTACGCCGTGCTGGGCCTGCTCAGCGACTCCCTCGTGCGGCTGCTGGAGCGCCGCTCGCTGCGCTGGCGGGGGGACGCGGCATGAGCGAGATCGTCAGCGAGCTCTCCGGCGTGAGTCGCCGGTTCGGCGCCAAGACCGTGCTGGACGGCATCGACCTCACCATCCGCAAGGGCGAGTTCATCGCCCTGCTCGGCCACTCGGGCTGCGGCAAGTCGACCCTGCTCCGGATCGTCGGCGGTCTCGACGACGAGGCCGAGGGGTCGGTACGCACCGTGCCCGACACCGCGGTGGCGTTCCAGGAGCCTCGGCTCTTCCCCTGGCGCTCGGTCCTGGAGAACGTCTCGCTGGGCCTGCGGCTGCCCGACCCCGAGGCCCGGGCCCGCGAGGTGCTGGAGGAGGTGGGTCTCGGCGACCGGGCCACCGCGTGGCCGCGCGAGCTCTCCGGCGGCCAGCGCCAGCGGGTGGCCCTGGCCCGGGCGTTGGTCCGGGACCCCTCGCTGCTCCTGCTCGACGAGCCGTTCAGCGCGCTGGACGCCCTGACCCGGCTCACCGCCCAGGACCTGGTCCGGCGGCTGATCGCCGCCCACGGGCCCGCGGTGCTGATGGTGACCCACGACGTCGAGGAGGCCCTGCTGCTCGCCGACCGCGTCCTGGTCATGGCGGACGGGGGATTCGTCCACGACGAGCGCCTCGACCTCCCGCAGCCCCGTCGTCGCGACGACCCGGAGATCGTCCGCCGGCGCGCCCACCTGCTGGGCCTGCTGGGCGTCATCCAGGAGGACCGCAGCGCCTGAGCCGTCCGTCGCTCCCAGACCGTACCGCCGCACATCCCGTCATCCTCCGGCACGTCGACACCCCGTCGACGCTCCTCGCCGACCCCCACACAGAGAGTCGATCCATGTCCCGACACCTTCGCCGAGGCCTCCGCGGCACGGCCACCGCCTCCCTCGCCGGTCTCCTCCTCGCGGCCGCTCTGACCGGGTGCTCCGCCGACGCCGAGGACGGCAAGCCGGTCCTGCGCGTGGGCGTGCAGAAGGACGGCGTCCGCTCCGTCCTCACCGCCTCGGGCCAGCTCGAGGACCTGCCCTACGAGATCGAGTGGTCGGAGTTCACCGCCGGCCCGCCGATCATCGAGGCCGCCGCAGCCGACCAGATCGACGTGGCCTGGGTGGGTGCCGCGCCGCCGATCGTGGGCGCCGCCTCCGGCGCGGAGTTCAAGATCATCGCCACCGTCGCCGAGAAGGACCGCAAGCAGGACTCCATCCTGGTGCCCGCGGACTCCGACATCACCAGCGTCGCCGACCTGAAGGGGAAGACGATCGCGGTCAGCAAGGGGACCAGCGGGCACGGGCACCTGCTGATGGCCCTGGAGGCGAACGGCCTCACCCTCGACGACGTCGAGCCCCAGTACCTGACCCCGCCCGACGGCCAGGCGGCGTTCCAGTCGGGCCAGGTCGACGCGTGGGTGATCTGGGACCCGTTCGTCACCCAGGCGGTGATGGAGGACGGCGCCGTCGACCTGACCATCGACCAGCCCGAGACGGACCCCTACCTGCAGTTCGAGATCGCCGCGACCCCGTCGCTGGAGGACGAGGAGACCCGCGAGCACATCAGCGACTTCGTCGGCCGGCTCCGCGAGGCCTTCGTCTGGGCGGGGGAGAACCCGGAGCAGTACGGCAAGGGCTGGGCCGAGGAGTCCGGCCTCTCCGAGGAGGTGCTGGTCGCCGTCGCGGAGAAGAAGAAGAACGAGGTCCGACCGGTCAGCGACGAGGACGTCGCCGCCATCCAGAAGCTGGCCGACCTGTTCGCCGAGGCCGGGGAGATCCCCGGCGAGGTGGACATCGCCTCCGTCGTGGAGGACGGCCTGATCGACTGACCGGGCGCCCCGCGTCCCACGCAGCACCGCGGCCGCCCGGTCATGCCGGGCGGCCGCGTCGTACCCAGCCACCCCCAGGAGAGAAGAGCTCTGCCGAGCAGGCCAAGCTCGACGCGGTCTTCCTGGCCGACGTCCCCGGACTGATCTACGACACCGGGCACCGGCTCTCCCACGGCCTCGAGCCGGCCACGCTGCTCTCGGCCGTCGCGGTGGTCACCTCGCGGATCGGGCTGATCGGCTCCGCCTCGACCACGCTGAGCGACCCCTACACGCTGGCGCGGCAGTTCAGCACCCTGGACCACGTCTCCGGAGGCCGGGCCGGGTGGAACATCGTCACCACCTACAGCGACCAGGCGGCGCGCAACTACGGCCTGGAGGACACCGGCAGCCACGCCGTGCGCTACGCACGGGCCGAGGAGTTCGTCGAGGTCGTGTGCAAGCTGTGGGACAGCTGGGAGGACGACGCCGTGGTCGTGGACCGCGAGCGCGGGGTGCTCTACGACGTCGACAAGGTGCACGCCCTGGACCACGCGGGGGAGCACTACCGGGTCGCCGGTCCGCTCAACCTGGCTCGCTCACCGCAGGGCCGCCCGGTCCTGGTCCAGGCCGGCTCCTCCAACGTGGGCCGGGACTTCGCCGCCCGCACCGCGGACGCCGTCTTCGTCGCCTCCCAGCACCTGGCCGACGCCCGGGCGTTCTACGCCGACATCAAGGGCTCCGCGAAGGCCGCCGGCCGGGAGCCGGGGCACGTGCTCGTGCTGCCCGGCATCAGCCCCTACGTGGGGGACACCGAGGCCGAGGCGCGCGAGCTGTTCGAGGAGCTCAACGAGCTGACCGTCGTCGACTACGGCCTGCGGCAGCTGAGCCTGATGACCTCGGGCACCCGGTTCGACGACGTGGGCCTCGACGAGAAGGTGCCCGGCGAGCGGTTCGCCGACGCGGGCTCGGTGACCGACAACAACCGTGGGCGGTTCCAGGTGGTCGCGGGGATCGTCCAGCGGGAGCGCCCCACGCTGCGCCAGCTCCTGCACCGGCTGGCCGGCGCCCGAGGGCACCACGTGGTCTGCGAGACGCCGGAGCAGATCGCCGCCACGATCGAGGAGTGGTTCACCGAGCGAGCCGCCGACGGCTTCAACGTGATGCCGCCGCTCTATCCGCACGGACTGGACGCGTTCGCCTCGCGGGTGGTGCCGCTGCTCCAGGAGCGCGGACTGTTCCGCGCCGACTACGAGTCGCAGACCCTGCGCGGGCACTACGGGCTCCCACGCCCCGAGAGCCGGTACGCCGCCGCCCGCTGAACGGGCCTGGAACGGATCGAGCCCCTGCTGCCTTCAGGCAGCAGGGGCTCGAGGCGTCCGGGGACCAGGAGCTGGGTCAGTGACCGTGCTTCATCGCCGTGCGGAGGTCCTTGTTGAGCTGGGAGATCACGTCGAGCGGGATCTCCTTGGGGCAGGCCGCGGTGCACTCGCCGATGTTGGTGCAGCCGCCGAAGCCCTCGTGGTCGTGCTGGCCGACCATGCCCACCACGCGGGAGTCACGCTCCGGCTGGCCCTGCGGCAGCTCACCCAGGTGGGTGATCTTGGCGCCGAGGAAGAGCGAGGCGGACCCGTTGGGGCAGGCCGCGACGCAGGCGCCGCAGCCGATGCAGGTGGCCATGTTGAACGAGCGCGACGCCTTGTCCCGGGGGACCGGCACCGAGTTGGCCTCGGGAGCCGAGCCGGTGTTGGCCGAGATGAAGCCGCCGGCCTGGATCATCCGGTCCAGGGAACCGCGGTCGACGACCAGGTCCTTGACCACCGGGAAGGCGGTGGCCCGCCACGGCTCGATGGTGATCGTGTCGCCGTCGGAGAACGCCCGCATGTGCAGCTGGCAGGTCGTGGTGACCTCCGGACCGTGCGCCTGGCCGTTGATCATCAGGCCGCACATGCCGCAGATGCCCTCGCGGCAGTCGGAGTCGAACGCGACGGGCTCCTCGCCCTTCTCGTTCAGCTGCTCGTTGAGCGTGTCCAGCATCTCCAGGAAGCTCATGTCGGGGGAGATGTTCTCGACCTGGTAGGTGTGCATGGCACCGGAGGCCGCGGCATCCGGCTGGCGCCAGATCTTCAGGGTCAGGTTCATGCTCACTTGTAGCTCCGCTGCTTCATCTCGATGGCCGTGTAGATCAGGTCTTCCTTGTGCAGGACCGGCTGGCCGGCCTCGCCGCCCCACTCCCAGGCCGCGACGTAGGCGAACTCGTCGTCGTGACGCATCGCCTCGCCGTCCTCGGTCTGCGACTCGGCGCGGAAGTGGCCGCCGCAGGACTCGCGGCGGTTGAGCGCGTCGATGCACATCAGCTCGCCGAGCTCGATGAAGTCGGCCACCCGGCCGGCCTTCTCCAGGCTCTGGTTGAGGCTGTCGGCGGTGCCCAGGACCTTCAGGTTGCTCCAGAAGTCGGCCTTGAGCTCGCGGATCATGTCGATCGCCTTGCGCAGACCGGCCTCGGACCGCTCCATGCCGCAGTACTCCCACATGATGTTGCCCAGGGCCTTGTGGTAGCTGTCGGCGCTGCGGGTGCCGTTGATGGAGAGGAACTTGGCGATCCGCTGCTCGACGTCCTGGCGGGCCGCCACGACCTCGGGGTGGTCCTCCGCGATCTGCTCGAACGGGGCGTCCGCGAGGTAGTCGCGGATGGTGTTCGGGAGGACGAAGTAGCCGTCGGCGAGCCCCTGCATCAGCGCCGAGGCGCCGAGGCGGTTGGCCCCGTGGTCGGAGAAGTTCGCCTCGCCGGCCACGAAGAGCCCCGGGATGTTGGACTGCAGGTGGTAGTCCACCCACAGGCCGCCCATCACGTAGTGCACCGCGGGGTAGATCCGCATCGGCACCTGGTAGGGGTTCTCCCCGGTGATCCGCTGGTACATGTCGAAGAGGTTGTCGTACTTCTCCCGCACGGCGTCCTCGCCCAGGCGGGCGATCGCGTCGGCGAAGTCGAGGTAGACGCCGCGACGGACCATGCGCTCGTTGCCGTCCTTGTCGACCTCGCGCACGGCGGGGCCGACACCGCGGCCGTCGTCGCACATGTACTTCGCGGCGCGGGAGGCGATGTCGCGGGGGACCAGGTTGCCGAACGCCGGGTAGATCCGCTCCAGGTAGTAGTCGCGGTCCTCCTCCGGGATGTCGCGCGGGTCCTTCTCGACGTCCTCGACGTTCTTGGGCACCCAGATGCGACCGTCGTTGCGCAGCGACTCCGACATCAGGGTCAGCTTGGACTGGTGGTCGCCGGAGACCGGGATGCAGGTCGGGTGGATCTGCGTGTAGCAGGGGTTGGCCATGTAGGCGCCCTTGCGGTGCGCGCGCCACGTCGCGGTGACGTTGGATCCCATCGCGTTGGTGGAGAGGTAGAAGACGTTGCCGTAGCCGCCGGAGGCGAGCACGACCGCGTCGGCCAGGTGCGTCTGCACCTCACCGGTCACCAGGTCGCGCGCCACGATGCCGCGCGCCTTGCCGTCGACCATCACCAGCTCGAGCATCTCGTGCCGGGTGAACTGCTCGACCGTGCCGGCCGCCACCTGTCGCTCCATCGCCTGGTAGGCGCCGATCAGCAGCTGCTGACCCGTCTGGCCGCGGGCGTAGAACGTGCGGGAGACCTGGACGCCGCCGAAGGAGCGGTTGTCCAGCAGGCCGCCGTACTCGCGGGCGAACGGGACGCCCTGGGCGACGCACTGGTCGATGATGTTGGCGCTGACCTCGGCCAGCCGGTAGACGTTCGACTCGCGGGCGCGGTAGTCGCCACCCTTGACCGTGTCGTAGAAGAGACGGTGGATCGAGTCGCCGTCCTCCTTGTAGTTCTTCGCGGCGTTGATGCCGCCCTGCGCGGCGATCGAGTGCGCCCGGCGCGGGGAGTCCTGGTAGCAGAAGGACTTCACGTGGTAGCCGGCCTCGCCCAGGGTCGCGGCCGCGGCGCCGCCGGCCAGGCCCGTGCCGACGATGATGACGCTCATCTTCCGGCGGTTGGCCGGGTTGACCAGGCGGTTGTCGAACTTGCGGTTGGTCCAGCGGTCCTTGATCGGGCCGGTCGGGGCGACCGGGTCGACCAAGGGCTCGCCGAGGGTGTAGTAGCCGCGGGCGTCGTCGGAGACCTGCACCGGTGGCCGGGTGAGCTGGGTGGTTCCGTCCAGGAGAGCCATGAAGAGGAGGGTCCTTACTTGGTGACGATGCCGAGGAGCACGGAGATCGGGACGAGCGCGAAGCCGCCGGCGATGACGATCGCCACCACCCAGCCCGCAGCCTTGGCCCGCGCACGGGAACGCGCGGTGTTGGTGAACCCGAGGGTCTGCATGGCGCTCCAGGTGCCGTGGTGCAGGTGCATCCCCAGCGCGACCATGGCCAGCAGGTAGATCCCGGTCATCCACCACAGCTCGAACGACTCGACGAGCAGGTTGTACGGGTCGGCCGTCCCCGTGCCGTCGGGGTTGGGGTTGACCTTCCCGATGGTGAAGTTCAGCAGGTGCCAGACCAGGAAGAAGAGGATCGCCACGCCGCCCCAGCGCATGGTGCGCGAGGAGAGGGAGGAGCCCTTGTTCTTCTTCACCACGTACTTGGTGGTCCGGGCGCTCTGGGCGCGAGCCGTGAGCTTGACGAACGAGTACAGGTGGGCGACCAGGGCGACGATCAGCAGGACGCGCATGACCCACAGCAGCCCGTTCTCCGGGAGCATCGGCTCTCCGAAGACGCGCAGGTGGTGCGCGTACTCGTTGAAAGCGTCGTGCCCGGCGAACACCTTGAGGTTGCCGTACATGTGGAGGACCAGGTAGCCGATGAAGATGAGGCCGGAGACGGCCATCGTGATCTTCAGGGCGACGGTCGAGCGCGTGGAGCGTGATCCCTTCACCAGGGTCCGCGTAGGAGTTTGGGTTGCCACAAGATGACAAGGTACCGCGCCGAGTCACGAGATGTGACCACGGCCTCCCGGTGCGGATGTGACATATCCCCGGTTACCGATCGGTCACCTGGGACGGGCACCCGTGGCCGGACCGCTCGGGCGGTCCGCGGATGCGACCGGGCGTCGGCGCGGGCCCGGAGTCGGCCTATCCTGCGGACCATGACTGCACCTGACGACCGGCTCGCGCTGGCCTCGGACGAGGACTCCGCCACCGCCGCGGACTGGGAGCGCGCGACCGCCGCCGTGCTCCGCAAGTCCCGCCGGCTGCGCGAGGAGGACCCCGACGACCGCGTCTGGACCACGCTCACCCGGACCACGCTCGACGGCATCCCCGTCGCCCCCATCGGGACGCCCGCCTCACTGGAGGGCCTCACCACCGCGGGGCGCCCCAGCCGCGCCGGTGCCTGGGACGTACGGACCCCGCTGAGCGGCGGCGACGCCTCCGCGCTCAACGAGGCGGCGCTGGTCGACCTGGAGAACGGCGGCACCTCGCTGCTGCTCGACGTCGACGAGGGCGTGGACCTCGCCGCGGTGCTCCGCGGCGTGCTGCTCGACCTCGCCCCGGTGGCCCTGGACCGGCCGAGCGCCGCGCAGGCCGCCGCGCTGGCCGACGTGCTCGAGTCCTACGACGGCCCGGTGGCCGCGGGCGCCAACCTCTCCTTCGACCCGCAGTCGCTCGACCTGTTCTCCGCCGCGGACACCGAGGAGGGCGAGGAGCCGGCCGAGCAGCTGGTCGCGCTGGCCCGGCGCGCCTGGCAGCTGGGCGTCCTCGGACTCGTCGTCGACGGCACCGCCCTGCACGACCGCGGTGCCAGCGACGCCCAGGAGCTGGGCTGGACGATGGCCGTCGGCATCGACTACCTGCGGGTCCTGACCGCGGGCGGGATGTCGGTCGAGGAGGCGGCGAAGGTCATCGAGTTCCGCTACGCCGCCACCGACGAGCAGTTCCCGACCATCGCCAAGCTCCGGGCCGCGCGGCGGCTCTGGGCGCGGGTGCTGGAGGCCTCCGGCGCGGAGGCCGTCGCGATGCGCCAGCACGCGGTGACCAGCCGGCCGATGATGACCACCTTCGACCCGTGGGTGAACATGCTGCGCACCACCGTCGCGGCGTTCGCGGCCGGGGTGGGCGGCGCGGACGCGGTCACCGTCGTGCCGTTCGACGAGCCCCTGGGCCGCCCCGACGCCTTCGGCCGCCGGATCGCGCGCAACACCTCCTCCCTGCTGATCGAGGAGTCCCACCTCGCCGTGGTCGCCGACCCGGCCGGTGGCTCGTACGCCGTGGAGCGGCTCACCGACGACCTCGCCGTCGCCGGCTGGGCCGAGCTGGGCCGGATCGAGGAGGCCGGCGGGGCCTCGTCGCTCGCGGCCCGCCAGGGAGTGGTGGACCGCGTCTCGGCGACCGCGGCCGAGCGCGACGCCCAGGTGGCGGACCGCTCGCGGCCGATCACCGGGCTCTCGGAGTTCCCGAACCTGGCCGAGACCCTGCCCCAGCGCGAGCCGGCCGAAGGTCGCCGGGTGCGGCGCTACGGCTGGGCGTTCGAGGCGCTGCGCGCCGAGCCCGCGGCGTCGCCGGTGTTCCTGGCCACCATGGGCCCGATCGCGGCGCACACCGCCCGGGCCACCTTCGCCACCAACCTGCTCGCCGCCGGCGGCGTGGCGGTCGAGGTCGCCGGTCCCACCGACGGCGTCGAGTCCGTCCTGGCCGCCTACCGCGGGCAGCCGGTCGTCTGCCTGGCCGGGACCGACCCGGCGTACGCCGAGTGGGGCGCCGACCTGGTCGCCGCGCTGCGCGGCGCCGGGGCGTCGTACGTCGTGCTGGCGGGCAAGCCGGGCGAGAAGATCAACATCACCGAGGACACGGTGGACGACTCCGCCGCCATGGGCGTGGACGCGCTGGCGTTCCTGACCCGGATCCGGGAGGCACTGGCATGACCATTCCGAGCAACTTCGCCGAGGTCGACCTGGCCGCGACCGGCGAGCGGGCCGAGACGCCCCGCACCGAGGGCGACGGCTGGCTGAGCCCCGAGGGGGTCGAGGTGCTGCCGGTCTACGGGCCGGAGCACCTCGAGGGCCTGGACGCCCTGGACACCTGGCCGGGCCTGAGCCCGTTCCTGCGCGGTCCCTACCCGACGATGTACACCACCCAGCCGTGGACGGTGCGCCAGTACGCCGGCTTCTCCACCGCCGAGGAGTCCAACGCGTTCTACCGGCGCAACCTCGCCGCGGGGCAGAAGGGGCTCAGCGTCGCCTTCGACCTGGCCACCCACCGCGGCTACGACTCCGACCACCCGCGGGTGCGCGGCGACGTGGGCATGGCGGGCGTGGCGATCGACTCGATCTACGACACCCGCACCCTGTTCGACGGCATCCCGCTGGACCAGATGTCGGTCTCGATGACGATGAACGGCGCGGTGCTGCCGGTGCTGGCGCTCTACATCGTCGCGGCCGAGGAGCAGGGGGTGAAACCGGAGCAGCTCACGGGGACCATCCAGAACGACATCCTCAAGGAGTTCATGGTCCGCAACACCTACATCTACCCGCCGCTGCCGAGCATGCGGATCATCAGCGACATCTTCGCGTTCACCTCCCAGCGGATGCCGCGGTTCAACTCGATCTCGATCTCCGGGTACCACATGCAGGAGGCCGGGGCGACCGCCGACCTGGAGCTGGCCTACACGCTGGCCGACGGCGTGGAGTACATCCGCGCCGGGCTCGAGGCAGGGCTCGACATCGACCACTTCGCCCCGCGGCTCTCGTTCTTCTGGGCGATCGGCACGAACTTCTTCATGGAGGTCGCCAAGATGCGCGCCGCCCGGGCCCTGTGGGCCCGCCTGGTGCGCCAGTTCGACCCCAAGAACCCCAAGTCGCTCTCGCTGCGCACGCACAGCCAGACCAGCGGCTGGTCGCTGACCGCGCAGGACGTGTTCAACAACGTCCAGCGCACCGCGATCGAGGCGATGGCCGCGACCCAGGGGCACACCCAGTCGCTGCACACCAACGCCCTCGACGAGGCGATCGCGCTGCCGACCGACTTCTCCGCGCGGATCGCCCGCAACACCCAGCTGCTGCTCCAGCAGGAGTCGCGCACCACCGAGATCATCGACCCGTGGGGCGGCTCCTACTACGTGGAGCGGCTGACCCACGACCTGGCCGAGCGCGCCTGGGCCCACATCCAGGAGGCCGAGGCCGCCGGGGGCATGGCGAAGGCGATCGAGCAGGGCATCCCGAAGATGCGGATCGAGGAGGCTGCCGCGCGCACCCAGGCGCGGATCGACTCCGGGGCCCAGAAGGTGATCGGCGTCAACACCTACCGGCTCGCCGACGAGGACCCGCTCGACGTGCTCAAGGTCGACAACAACGAGGTCTACAAGCAGCAGATGGCCAAGCTCGAGCGGCTGCGCGCCGAGCGGGACGACGACGAGGTGCGCCGTACCCTCGACGCGCTGACGGCCTCCGCCGAGCGGGGCACTGAGTCGACGGGAGGCGGCGGCAGCCTGGACGGCAACCTGCTCGCGCTCGCGGTCGACGCGGCCCGGGCCAAGGCCACCGTCGGCGAGATCTCCGACGCCCTGGAGAAGGTCTACGGACGCCACCAGGCGGTGATCCGTACGATCAGCGGCGTGTACCGGGACGAGGCGAAGAGCGGGCAGGACTCCCGCGTCGAGCAGGTGCTCACCGCGACGGCGGAGTTCGAGGAGGAGGAGGGGCGTCGTCCCCGCATCCTGGTGGCCAAGATGGGCCAGGACGGGCACGACCGCGGGCAGAAGGTGGTGGTCACCGCCTTCGCCGACCTCGGCTTCGACGTCGACGTGGGCCCGCTGTTCTCCACCCCCGAGGAGGTCGCGCAGCAGGCGGTCGACGCGGACGTGCACATCGTCGGCGTCTCCTCGCTCGCCGCGGGCCACCTCACGCTGCTGCCCGCGCTCAAGCAGGCGCTCGCGGACCTGGGTCGCCCCGACATCATGGTCGTGATCGGCGGGGTGATCCCGCCGGACGACGTGAGCACGCTCAAGGAGATGGGTGCCGCGGAGGTCTTCCTGCCCGGCACCGTGATCGCCGAGAGCGCCCTGGGTCTCCTGGCACGCCTGCGCGAGCAGTGAGCCCGGCGCCGCGGGTCGACGTCGGCGAGCTGGCCGACGGGGTCCGGGAGGGCCGGCGCGCGTCGGTCTCCCGGGCCATCACCCTGGTCGAGTCCTCGAGGCCCGACCACCGGGCGGCGGCCCGCGAGCTGCTGGCCGAGCTGACCCCCGGGGCGGGGGTCGGCTCGCCGGCCGTGCGGGTCGGCATCTCCGGGGTTCCCGGGGTGGGCAAGTCCACGTTCATCGAGTCGCTCGGCACCCACCTGACCGGCCGCGGCCACCGGGTGGGCGTGCTCGCCGTCGACCCCTCCAGCGTCCGGACCGGCGGCTCGGTGCTCGGTGACAAGACCCGGATGGCCCGGCTGGCGGTCGACCCCCAGGCCTACATCCGGCCCTCGCCCTCGGCCGGCACGCTCGGCGGGGTGGCCCGCGCCACCAGCCAGGCGATGACCGTGCTCGAGGCCGCCGGGCACGACGTGGTGCTGGTGGAGACCGTCGGCGTGGGCCAGTCGGAGATCACCGTCTCCCGGATGGTCGACACCTTCCTGTTCCTCACCATCGCCCGCACCGGCGACCAGCTCCAGGGGATCAAGAAGGGGATCCTGGAGATCGCCGACGTGGTCGCGGTCAACAAGGCCGACGAGGACCGGGAGGGCGAGGCCCGGGTCGCCGCCCGCGAGCTGGCCGGCGCGCTGCGCCTGGTCCGCGGGCACGCGGAGTGGGCACCGCCCGTGGTGACCTGCTCGGGGCTGACCGGCACGGGCGTCCCGGAGGTCTGGGAGCGGGTGCTCTCGCACCGCGAGCACCTGGCGACCGAGGGCCTGGCGGCGAAGCGGGCCGAGCAGCAGCTGGAGTTCACCTGGTCGCTGGTCCGGGAGGAGCTCGAGCACCGGCTCGCCCGCTCGCCGGGCGTGCGCGCGATCAGGGACGAGGTGCGCGCGGAGGTGCTCGCCGGGCGGATCGGCGCGGCGGAGGCATCCGACCGGATCCTGGCGGCTTGGCAGGACGACTGAGCAAGCCCCGGGGCCGGCCTGTACGACCCGGTAAACTGGAGACGATGTCGATCCCTGAGAGTGTGCCTGAGCAGTCCGCGTCCCGCGTGGTGTCCGAGGTCGTGGGGAAGTTCAGCGACGAGCTGCTGGAGCTGCGCCGGGACGTGCACGCGCACCCCGAGCTGTCCTGGGTCGAGTCCCGCACCACCGACCTGGTGCTCCGCACGCTGCAGGGCACCGGCTGGCAGACCCGCCGGGTGCCCGGCGGGGGAGTGCTCGCCGACATCGGGACCGACGGTGCCCGGGTCGCCCTGCGGGCGGACCTGGACGCGCTCCCGGTCGACGACCTGACCTCCGACCCGTGGCGCAGCACCGTGCCGGGAGCCGCGCACGCCTGCGGTCACGACGTGCACATCGTCGGCCTGCTGGGAGCCGCCCTCGCCCTCGACGAGGTGCACGCGCGCGGCCTGCTGCCCGGGCGGGTGCGCCTGGTCTTCCAGCCGGCGGAGGAGGTGATGCCGGGCGGCGCGCTGCACCTGATCGAGGCGGGCGCCCTGGAGGGCGTCGACCGGATCTTCGGCCTGCACTGCGACCCCAGCCTCGACGTGGGGCGGGTGGGCCTGCGGGTCGGACCACTGACCGGCGCCGCCGACGCGCTCAGCGTCCGGCTCACCGGCAAGGGCGGTCACACCTCGCGCCCCCACCTGACCCAGGACCTCACCTTCGCGCTCGGCAAGCTGCTCACCGAGCTGCCCGCCATCCTCTCGCGCCGGCTCGACCCGCGCGCCGGGGCGAGCGTGGTCTGGGGGCGGGTGCACGCCGGCTCCGCGCACAACGTGATCCCGGGCGTCGGCGAGCTCGCCGGCACGGTCCGGATGCTCGACGCGGTGGCCTGGGCCGAGGCGGAGCAGTTGGTGCGCACGCTGGTCAGCCAGATCGTCGCGCCGTACGGCGTCACCGCCGAGGTCTCCTACCAGCGCGGCGTCCCGCCGGTGGTCAACGACTCCCGGTCGACCGCGGTGCTCGCGAGCGCCGTCGAGTCCGTGCTCGGGGAGCCCGGACACGTCTCGACCAGGCAGAGCCTGGGCGGCGAGGACTTCGGCTGGTACCTCGACCGGGTCCCGGGCGCCATGGGCCGGCTCGGCACCCGGACGCCGGGAGGCCCGACGTACGACCTGCACCAGGGCAACCTGCGGGTCGACGAGGGCGCCCTGACGATCGCCGCCCGGGTGCTCGCCGAGGCCGCCGTGACGGCGCTCGACTCCCACCCGGGGTAGGCGACCGGGCTCAGCCCGTGCGGTAGGGCTCGCCGCTGGCCGCGGGGGACCGGGTGCGCCCGACCAGGCCGGCCACCGCGAAGATGGTCACCAGGTAGGGGAGCATCAGCATGAACTGGCTGGGCACCGGCGACCCGATGACCGACAGCACGCCCTGCAGGTTGGAGGCGAAGCCGAACAGCAGCGCCGCCAGGGTGGCGCGGATCGGGTCCCAGCGTCCGAAGATCACCGCCGCCAGCGCGATGTAGCCGGCGCCGCCGGTCATCTCCCGGTTGAACTGGGGGACCGAGACGAGGGTGTAGAACGCCCCGCCCATGCCGGCGATGGCCCCGGCGATCAGGATCGTGCGCCAGCGGGTGCGGTTGACCTTGATGCCGACGGTGTCCGCGGCCTTGGGGTGCTCGCCGACCGCTCGCACCCGCAGGCCCCACCGGGTGCGGTAGAGGGCGAAGGTGACCACGGCCACCATCACGTAGAGCAGGTAGACGATCGGGGTCTGGCGGAAGAGGATCGGGCCGAGCAGCGGGATGTCGCCGAGCAGCGGGATCGCCACCACGGAGAAGTGCTGCGGGGTGTTGAGCGAGGCGGCGTTGGGCGCCAGGACCTGGGTGAACATGAAGCCGGTCAGACCGACCACCAGCACGTTGAGCACCACGCCGACGATCACCTGGTCGACGTAGTAGTTGATGGCGAACAGTCCGAGCACCGCGGCCACCAGCAGGCCGGCGACCATCGAGGCACCCAGCCCCGCCCAGGTCGAGCCGAGCCAGGAGGCGACCAGCGCCGCCGCGAACGCGCCGGCGAGCAGCTGGCCGTCGATGGCGATGTTGACCACGCCGGCGCGCTCTCCCAGGACGCCGCCGAGGGCACCGAAGACCAGGGGCACGGCGAGCGCGACCGAGCCGGCCAGCAGGCCGACCATCGGCAGCGTGGCACCAGCCCCGGCCCAGGTGAGGAAGCCCAGCAGCCAGACCACCGCGAAGAGCACGACGAGGCCCAGCGGGGTGCTGCGGCGGCGCACGGTGAGAGCCACCGAGACCGCGGTCAGCGCCGCGCAGACGAGGACCAGGAGCCAGGCGGTCAGGTTCGCCGGGACGGTGACGTCAGGGAGCTCGACGAAGTCGGTGCCGCGGGCCAGCCGGAAGGTGGTGTCGCCCTCGCGCGTGGCCAGCCCCACGAGCAGGGCGAGGCCGAGGGTGAGCAGGGCGAAGAGCACCGGGGCCTTGCGGTCGGCCGGCGGGCCGACCTCCGGCAGGACGATCTCCTCGCCGGGAGTGGTACGCGTCGTGGAGCTCACTTCGCCTCCTTGGCGGGCAGACGGAACATGGCCCGGACCAGCGGAGGGGCCGCGATGAAGAGGACGATCAGCGACTGGACCACCAGGACGATGTCGACCGGGATGCCCTCGGCCGCCGACATGGAGAAGCTGCCGGCCTTGAAGGCGCCGAAGAGCAGGCCCGCGGCCAGGATGCCGAGCGGGCGGGAGCGACCCAGCAGCGCCACCGTGATGGCGTCGAAGCCGATCCCGGCGTCGAGGTCGACCGAGACGCCGTTGGTCACGGTGCCGAGCACCTGGTTGGCACCCGCGAGCCCGACCAGGGCGCCGGCGATCAGCATCACCACCACGTAGGTCCGGCCGACGTTGATGCCGGCGGCCCGTGCGGCCGTGGGGTTGAGGCCGACGGCGCGGATGCGGAAGCCGAGGGCGGAGCGGTTGAGGATCCACCACACGAGGCCGACGGCGATCAGCGCCAGCAGGAAGCCCAGGTGCAGGTTGTAGGAGTCCCCGGCCAGCTTGGGCAGGGTGGCGGACTCCTTCATCGGCAGCGACTTGGGGTTCGCCGACCCGGGGGCCTGGAGCAGGCCCTGCTCGGAGAGAGCGAAGAAGACGAGGTAGAAGCCGACGTAGTTGAGCATGATCGTGACGATCACCTCGTGGGCCCCGGTACGGGCCTTGAGGACGCCCGCGATCCCGGCCCACAGCGCTCCGGCCAGCATGCCGGCCAGCACCGCGAGGGTCAGGTGCAGCGGCCAGGGCAGGTCGAACGAGAAGCCGACCCAGCCCGCGGCGGCGCCGGCGACCAGCATCTGGCCGCGGCCACCGATGTTGAACATCGCGGCCCGGAACGCCAGGCCGACGCCGAGACCGGCCGCGATCAGCGGCGCGGCGAACTTCAGCGTCTCGGTCAGCGGGCGGATGCCGAGCTCGAAGGTCTCGGCCCGGGTGTTGTAGATCGATCCGCGGAACAGCGAGGTGTAGGCGCCCCACACGGCCTCCCAGGCCGCGTTGAGCAGGTCACCGGGCCGGGAGAAGAAGTAGCCCGACGCCTCGCGGACCGCCTCGTCGGTGACCGCGACCAGGAAGGACCCGACCAGCACGGCGAGGAGCACGGCGAGCATCGCCACCAGGGCGTTGCCGGTGGCGATGCTGTGCATCGCCCGGTGCCACTGGCTGGGCTCGGGAGGGGTGGGCCGCTCCGCCTGCTCGGGGGACGGGGCCTGGGTGCTGCTCATGCGACCGCTCCTTCGGGACGCTCTCCGGTCATCATCAGACCGAGCACTTCTCGGGGGGTGTCGGCCGGCACGATGCCGACCACTGCGCCTCGGTAGAGGACCATGATCCGGTCGGCCAGGGCCGCCACCTCGTCCAGCTCGGTGGAGACCACGAGCACCGGGATGCCGGAGTCGCGGGTGGCGACGATCTGCTTGTGGATGAACTCGATGGACCCGACGTCGACGCCGCGCGTCGGCTGGGCGGCGACCAGCAGCCGCAGCTCGCGGGAGAGCTCGCGCGCCACCACGACCTTCTGCTGGTTGCCGCCGGAGAGCTGACCGGCCCGGGTGTCGATCCCGGGGGCGCGGACGTCGTACTCCTGGAGCTTCTCCCGGGCGAACCGCTCGAGCACCTTGAGCTGGAGCGAGCCGTGCCGCACGAACGGCTCGGAGCTGCTGCGGTCCAGCATCAGGTTCTCGGCCAGGGTGAAGTCGGAGATCAGCCCGTCCTCCTGCCGGTCCTCGGGGATGAAGCCGACCCCGGCGTCGAGCACCTTGCGGACCGACTTGCCGACGAGCTCCTCGCCGTCGAGCCGGATCGAGCCCCGGACGTTGTCCTGGAGCCCCAGCAGGGCCTCGGTGAGCTCGGTCTGCCCGTTGCCCTGCACGCCCGCGACCGCGAGCACCTCGCCGGCGCGGACGGTGAAGCTGAGGTCGTCGACGTGGGCGTGACCGGTCTCGTCGACCACGGTCAGGCCCTTGACCACGAGCGCCTCGGCGCCGAGCTTGGGCGCGTCCTTGTGGACGGTGAGCTCCACCGGCCGGCCGACCATCAGCGAGGCGAGCTCGGCGTTGCTGGCGCGCGGGTCGGCCTCGCCGACCACCTTGCCCAGCCGGATCACCGTGATCTTGTCGGCGACCTCGCGCACCTCGCGGAGCTTGTGGGTGATGAAGACGATGCTCTTGCCCGACTCCTTGAGCTGACGCATCACGTCCATCAGCTCGTCGGTCTCCTGCGGGGTCAGCACCGCGGTGGGCTCGTCGAAGACCAGCACCTGCGCGTCCCGGGAGAGGGCCTTGATGATCTCCACCCGCTGCTGGACGCCGACCGGCAGGTTCTCCACCAGGGCGTCGGGGTCGACGTCCAGGCCGAACCGGCTCGAGATCTCGCGCACCTTGGCGCGTGCGCTGTCCAGGTCGAGGGTGCCGGCGAAGCCGGTGGACTCGTTGCCGAGCATGACGTTCTCGGCGACCGTGAAGACGGGGATCAGCATGAAGTGCTGGTGCACCATGCCGATGCCGGCGGCGATCGCGTCGCCCGGCCCGGAGAAGTGCTGCGGCACGTCGTCGAGGAGGATCTCGCCCTCGTCGGCGGTGTAGAGCCCGAAGAGCACGTTCATCAGGGTGGACTTGCCGGCACCGTTCTCACCGAGCAGGCAGTGGATCTCCCCGGGCTCGACCGTCAACGAGATCCGGTCGTTGGCCACGAGGCTCCCGAAGCGCTTGGTGATATCACGCAGAACGAGCTTCATGAGGCGAATCCTAGGTGTCGGGACGGGGGCGTCAGCAGCCGGGCGGGCATCGCGCGCGGGGGCGGTGCCGAGAGGGTGCGACCGGTCACACGGAGGCGCCGGTTGCGAGAGGAGGGAGGCCGGCGTGAGCCGGCCTCCCTCCTCCGGTGGTGCGGTGGTTCAGACGGTGCAGCGTGACTCGGTGGCCCCGGGGAGTCCGGGGAACCGGATCACTGGTCCAGGTAGGACTTGACCTCGATGTCGCCGTCGATGATGCGCTGACGCACGTCGTCCAGCTCGTCGGCCAGGGTGTCGGACACCTTGTCCTCGAAGTTGTGGAACGGCGCCAGGCCGACGCCCTCGTTCTCCAGCGTGCCCACGTAGGGCTCGAAGTCGAACTCGTCGTTGCCGGCGGCCACGATGGCCTCGTAGGTCGACTGCTTCATGTTCTTCAGGATCGAGGTGAGGACCACGTCCTGGGTCTTCTCGTCGGTCTCGTAGAAGTCGGCGTCGACGCCGATCAGCGCGATGTCCTTGCCCGAGGAGTCGATCGCGGTCAGCGCGCCCTGGTAGATCGGGCCGCCCACCGGCAGGATGACGTCGGCGTCCTGGTCGATCAGCTGACGCGCGGTGTTCGTCGCGGACTCGTTGGCCTCGAAGCCACCGGTGAAGGAGCCGTTCTTGCCGTCCCAGCCGACGACCTTGACGTCGGTGCCCTTCTCCTTGTTGTAGAACTCCACGCCCTGCTTGAAGCCGTCCATGAAGATGGTGACGGTCGGGAAGGGCTCGCCACCATAGGTGCCGACCACGCCGGTCTTGCTGTAGTCGGCGGCCACGTAGCCGGCGAGGAAGGCGGCCTGGGCGGTGTCGTAGAGCACCGGCTTGATGTTGGCCTCGTCAGCCTTGCCGTCGAAGGTCTGGCCGTCGTCGCCACCGTCGGCGGCGTCGTCGATCAGGACGTACTCGACGTCGGGGTTGGCGGCCGCGGACTCCTTGGTCGCCGCGGCGAGCGCGAAGCCGACCGTGACGATGGCGTCGCAGCCCTCGGCGACCAGGTTCTCCAGGTTCGGGCCGTAGTCGTTGACCGAGTTGGACTCCACCTCGCGGAAGTCGGCGCCGAGCTCGTCGGCAGCCTCCTTGACGCCCTCGTAGCTGAGCTGGTTGAACGACTTGTCGTCGAAGCCGCCGGCGTCGGAGACGACGCACGGCAGGAAGTCGCTCGCCTCGTTGCCGCCCTCGTTGTCCTCGTCCGGCGCGTCACCGCACGCCGTCAAGGCCGCGGACGCGATCAGACCGGCAAAACCGAGGGTCGCGGCCCTCCTCATGTTCCTCACTGCATGTCCTCCAAACTTGCCGCCGCGTCGGGTACGCGACGATGCTCAAACCGTATTCCAACCCGCCGGTAGATGGGGCCGGAGAGGGAGAACGGTTACCATGTTGCGATGTTGCGACCGTTTCCCCCGGCCCGCCGGACGAGTGATCTCTGGACCTCCGGATCCCCGGAGTGAGTGCCCCCGACGACGTCGACTGGGAGGCTCTCCGGGCCCTGGCCGTCGAGGCGATGCAGCAGGCCTACGCCCCCTACTCGAAGTTCCAGGTGGGCGCCGCCGCCCTGGTCGACGACGGCCGGACGGTGTCCGGCTGCAACGTCGAGAACGCCGGGTACGGCGTCACCCTCTGCGCCGAGTGCGGCCTGGTCTCCGAGCTGGTCCGCTCCGGCGGGGGCCGGTTGACCCACTTCGTCTGCGTGGGGCCGACCGGCGAGGTGATCATGCCCTGCGGCCGCTGCCGCCAGCTGCTCTTCGAGCACGGAGGCAGGGACCTGGTGCTGTGGACGGTGTCGGGGTTGCGCACCATGGACGAGGTGCTGCCCGACGCGTTCGGGCCCGACGACTTGAAGGATGTGTGAGATGAACCAGCCCACGACCCGGCCCGCGAGCCGGCACGACGCGGTCGAGGTGATCGCGACCAAGCGGGAGCGGGGCGAGCTCAGCGACAGCCAGATCGACTGGGTGGTCGACGCCTACACCCGGGGCGAGGTCGCCGACGAGCAGATGTCGTCGCTGGCGATGGCGATCCTGCTCAACGGGATGGAGCGGCGCGAGATCGCCCGCTGGACCGCGGCGATGATCGCCTCGGGGGAGCGGATGGACTTCTCCGCGCTCTCCCGGCCGACCGCCGACAAGCACTCCACCGGGGGAGTGGGGGACAAGATCACCCTGCCGCTCGCCCCGCTGGTCGCGGCCTGCGGCGTCGCCGTCCCCCAGCTCTCCGGCCGCGGCCTGGGCCACACCGGCGGGACGCTGGACAAGATGGAGGCGATCCCCGGCTGGCGGGCGACCTTGTCCAACGAGGAGCTGCTCGCCCAGCTGGAGTCGGTGGGCGCGGTCATCTGCGCCGCCGGCGACGGACTGGCCCCCGCGGACAAGAAGCTCTACGCCCTGCGTGACGTCACCGGCACGGTCGAGGCGGTCCCGCTGATCGCCTCCTCGATCATGAGCAAGAAGATCGCCGAGGGCACCGGCGCCCTGGTGCTCGACGTCAAGGTCGGCACGGGTGCGTTCATGAAGGACGAGGCCAAGGCCCGCGAGCTGGCTGAGACGATGGTCGCGCTGGGCACGGACGCGGGCGTGCGCACCGTCGCGCTGCTCACCGACATGTCCACCCCGCTCGGGCTCACCGCCGGCAACGCGATCGAGGTCGCGGAGTCGGTCGAGGTGCTGGCCGGTGGCGGCCCTGCCGACGTGGTCGAGCTGACCCTGGCCCTGGCGCGGGAGATGCTTGCCGGCGCGGGTCGCGGCGACGTCGACCCGGCGGAGAAGCTGGCCGACGGCTCGGCGATGGACGTGTGGCGGGCCATGGTCAGCGCCCAGGGCGGGGACCCGGACGCGGCGATGCCGCAGGCCAAGGAGTCCCACGTGGTCACCGCACCCCGCTCCGGGGTGCTGACCAGGCTCGACGCGATGGCCGTCGGCCTGGCCGCCTGGCGGCTCGGTGCCGGCCGCGCGCGCAAGGAGGACCCGGTGCAGGCCGGGGCCGGGGTGGTCTGGCACGCGCGACCGGGCGACACCGTGCGCGAGGGCGAGCCCCTGCTCACCCTGCTCACCGACGAGCCCGAGCGGTTCGACAGGGCGCTCGCCTCGCTGGAGGGCGGCTACGACGTCGGCGACGCCGCGTCGTACGAGCCCCGGCCGCTGGTCATCGACCGGATCGGCTGACCTGCGTCGGCCGGCGCCCTCGGGCGCCGGCCGCAGTGGGATCAGGTCGGGTCAGGGTCAGGGCAGCAGCAGGACGACGGTCTCGGCGACGCAGGCCGGCTTGGCCTCGCCCTCGATCTCGATGGTGTGCTTCAGCGTCATCTGCAGGCCCGCCGGCAGCTCGGTGCACTCGCCGATGGCGATGTGCGAACGGATCCGCTTGCCCACCAGCAGCGGCTGCGGGAACCGGACCTTGTTGACCCCGTAGTTGAGCTTGGCGCCGGGGGTCTCGAGCGCGAACACGTCGGTGCCCAGCACCGGGAGCAGGGACAGCGTCAGGTAGCCGTGGGCGATCGTCCCGCCGAAGGGGCCCTGAGCGGCGCGCTCGACGTCGACGTGGATCCACTGGTGGTCGCCGGTCGCCTCGGCGAACTGGTCGACCCGCTCCTGGTCGACGGTGAGCCACTGACTGGTGCCGAGCTCCTCGCCGGCGGCGGCGACGACTTCCTCGAGGCTGGTGAAGGTACGCATGGATGGAACACTAGGGGGCGTGACGACTCCGAGCAGGGACCAGGTCCGACGTGCGCCCAAGGTTGTGCTGCACGACCACCTCGACGGTGGTCTGCGCCCAGCCACCATCCTCGAGCTGGCCGAGGAGGTGGGGCACGAGCTGCCGGCCGGCGACGCCGAGTCGCTGGGCCGCTGGTTCTCCGAGTCGGCCGACTCCGGCAGCCTGGAGCGCTACTTGGAGACCTTCGACCACACGGTCGGGGTGATGCAGACCGGTCCCGCCCTGACCCGGGTGGCCCGGGAGTTCGTCGAAGACCTGGTCGCCGACGGCGTGGTCTACGCCGAGGTGCGCTACGCCCCCGAGCAGCACGTGGAGGCCGGGCTCACCCTCGACGAGGTGGTGGCGGCGGTGCAGGAGGGGATCGACGCCGCCGTCGCGGCCGCCGGCGGCCGGATCGTGGTCCGCCAGCTGCTCACCGCGATGCGGCACCAGGCCCGCTCCCAGGAGATCGCCGAGCTCGCCGTCGCCTGGCGCGACCGGGGCGTGGCCGGCTTCGACATCGCCGGCGCCGAGGCCGGCTACCCGCCCACCCGGCACCTGGACGCCTTCGAGTACCTCCAGCGCGAGAACGGCCACTTCACCATCCACGCCGGGGAGGCGTTCGGCCTGCCCTCGATCTGGCAGGCCATCCAGTGGTGCGGCGCCGACCGGCTCGGCCACGGGGTCCGGATCGTCGACGACATCGAGGTCGGCGAGGACGGCAGCGTCCGCCTGGGCCGGCTCGCGGCGTACGTGCGCGACAACCGGATCCCCCTGGAGATGTGCCCGACCTCCAACGTGCAGACCGGGGCGGCCACCTCGATCGCCGAGCACCCGATCGGTCTGCTCACCCGGCTGCGCTTCCGGGTCACCGTCAACACCGACAACCGGCTGATGAGCAGCACCACGATGACCGACGAGATGCACGCGCTGGTGGAGGCGTTCGGCTACGGGTTCGAGGACCTGCGCTGGTTCACCATCAACGCCATGAAGTCGGCGTTCCTGCCGTTCGACGAGCGGCTGGAGATCATCGAGCGGGTGATCAAGCCGGAGTACGCCGCGCTGATGGCCGAGGAGCCGGCGCGACCGTGAACCACGGCACCGGCCACCCGGTGCCGAGCCGCCCGGAGACCAGCTCGGGGACCTCGAGCCGGCGCGGGCGGCCGGTCGCCGGGTCGTGGGCCACCAGCGGGTCCGCCGGCCCGCGCCCCGCCGCCAGCACCAGCAGCACGTGCCGGGGCAGCGCCGCCGAGCCGACGTAGACCGGGCAGGGGAGCCCGGCGAGCACGGCGGTGCGCAGCTCGGCGAGGGCCGCGGCACGTGCGCTCTCGCGGGCCACCCCGGGCCACAGCGGCCGCACCCGGTAGGGCAGGCCGGTGCGGCCGGCGAGCTGACGGGCCGCTGCCCAGGGCGGGGTGCCCAGGGCGCGTGGCCAGGGGGTCTGGAGACGGCCCGTGACGTCGACGGCACCGGTGACCCGCCGGTGCATGGCCGAGGTCTCCGCGGCGAGGTCGACCCGGCCCTCGACCAGGGCACGCGCGTAGGCCTCGGACCGGCAGGCCTCGGCGAGCACCAGCGCCGACGCGCCGCAGGTCCGGGCGTCGGGCTGGACCGGTCGCCGGCTCAACAGCTCGCGGGCCCAGCGGGCCGGGCCGTCGGCCGGCGTGCTCATCCGACCTGGACGCCCGGCGCGCCGCCGGTCAGCTCGTGCACGGCCTGCCACCCCTGCTGCGGGGTGAGGGCGACGCAGCCGCGGTCGACCGCGTGGTCGACCACCCTGCCCTGGGCGCGCATCAGCGCGAACCCCCGCCGGACCAGCACCGCCGGCGCCTTCCGGTGCTCGCGCAGGTCCCGGGCGAGCCGCCGCCAGAACGTGACGAGCGGGTGCTGGCGCACGCAGTACGCCGCCGCCAGCAGGCCGAGGCCGCGGACGGGAGCCACCACCTCGGCGGCGAAGATCCCCTCCGCGACGAAGAACCGCTCGCCGTGCAGGTCGAGCAGCTGGGTGCCGATGGCCCGGTTGTCGGGGATCGAGTAGACGGGGACCTCGGCGCGGCCCTCGGCCGAGAGCCGGGCGATCGCGGCCACGGCGGCCTCCTGGTCCCACGACGCCGGGTCGTCCCAGTCGACCATCCCGGCGTCGGACCCGGAGCTGAGACGGGGCATCTCGGGGTCGTCGGCGGCGCGGTAGAAGTCGTCGAGCCGCAGCACCGGCAGGCCGAGCCGTTCGGCGAGGCGGGACTTGCCGGCGCCCGAAGGGCCGGCCAGGACGATCACCCGGGCGCGCACCCGCTCATTGTGCCTGAGACGGATTTCGGTAAAGAAACCGAGTCCGGTGGTCTGGACACGTATCCTCACCGCGGCAGATAGTCATTACCGTCGGTTTTCTCGTGGTCACCGGCAGGTCAGGTGTTCCGGCGGCAGGAGCCGGGTCGAGGGAGGATCGCCATGGGCTCCGGTCGCCATGCGCACAGCAAGTCCCAGGAGCGCAGCGGGCTCTCGCCCGTGCTGCTCGTCGGCATCCTGGTTCTCGCGGTCGCGGGGGTCAGCTGGGTCGCGCTCGGCCCCGGACTGGGGGGCACGGGGGCGGCGGACGCCGACGACTGCCCGCAGTACACGCCCGTGGTGATCAGCGTGGTCCCGGCGATGGAGCTGGCGGCGCAGCGCGCGGTGAGCGAGCTCTCCGACGACGACGGCTGCTTCCCGGCCGAGGTCCGGGTGGAGAGCCCGGCCGAGGTCGAGGACTCGTTCTTCAACGGCGGACGCCCCGACCTGTGGATCGCCGACACCACCGCCCGGGTGGAGCGGCTGTCCCGCATCGGCATCTCCACCACCACCCTGGTCCCGTCTCTCGCGGTCACCCCGGTCGGTCTGGCCGGCGGCCCGACCAGCGAGCGCCCTGAGTCGTGGCTGCGGGCCCTCGAGGCCGACCGCCTGGTGCTCGGCGACCCGAAGTCCGACAGTGCGAGCGCGCTGGCCCTGGTGGCGCCGCGCCTCGAGGCCGAGCTGGCCGGACCGGAGGTGCAGCGCGCGGAGGCGGCCGTGGTCACCGCTGCCCAGTCCTACGGGATGCGCAGCGCCGAGGGTGCCGCTGAGCGTGCGGCGCTCGACGACATCTCGGCCACCTACACCCGGCTGATCCCGGCCACCGAGCAGGAGCTGCTCACCCGTGGCGCAGGCGTGGCCAACCTCAAGATCCTCACCCCCCGGACCGGCGCGCCGCGTCTGACCTTCCCGATGGTGCAGGCAGGCACCGGGTCGGTCGACTCCGGCGACGTGGCCGACCGGCTCGCCGGCTGGTTCGCCTCCGAGAAGGGGATCGCCGCGCTCGCCGAGTCCGGCCTGCGCACCCCGGACGGGGCTCCCATCGCGGGGCGTGGGATGGGCGAGGTGGCGCTCCTCGCGGAGCCCCCGGTCGAGCAGTTCGACGCCGTGCTCGGCGCCTGGGGTGTCCTCACCGTCCCCTCCAGCCTGCTCGCCGTCTTCGACGCGTCGGGGTCCATGGACTTCCCCGCCGGGGACGGCGAGACCCGGGTCGATCTCGCGGTGGACGCCGCGCTCACCGCCCTCGGGGTCTTCCCCAAGCACGCCCGGATCGGGATGTGGGCCTTCTCCATCGACCAGGGCGGCCCGGGTCAGGACTGGCGCGAGATCGCGCCGATGCGCCGCCTGGCCGAGACCACCCGGGGCACCACCCACCTGGAGTACCTGCGCAAGCGGATCCCGGTGCTCAAGTCGATCACCCAGGGCGGCACCGGTCTCTACGACACCACCCTGGCGGCCTACCAGAAGGCGGTCCGCGCCTACGACAAGAGCTTCTTCAACGCGGTGATCCTGCTGTCCGACGGCGCCAACGACGACCCGGGCTCGATGTCGCTGGAGCAGCTGCTCAAGGAGCTCGAGCAGGCGCAGGACCCCGACCGCCCGGTGCGGATCATCTCGGTCGGGATCAGCACGGACGCGGACATGCCGGCGCTGACCAAGATCTCCCAGGCCACCCGCGGCCAGGCGTTCCTGGCCGAGGACCCGCGCGACATCCTGGACGTCTTCGCCCAGGCCCTGATGTCGCGCTGAGCCCGCGGGGTCAGATGCCGATCGGGTGCCAGACGGTCTTGGTCTCCAGGAACCGCGTCATCCGCTCGGTGCCCTGGTCCCCCAGCCAGTCCGGCTCGGCGGCCGGGGCGCGCAGCACCCGCTTGAGGTTCTCCGCGGCCGCCTGCTCGTAGGCGATGGCGGCCTCGGGGTCACCGGCCACGCCGGTCAGGTCCAGGGCGTTGACGTCCATGTGCCCGGCCAGCCACGGCGCGGTGTCGCGCCAGGGGCCGGTGAGCAGGTTGACCACCCCGCCGGGGACGTCGGAGGTCGCCATGACCTCGCCGAGCAGCACCGCCGGCAGCGGCCGCTCCTCGGAGGCGAGCACGACCGCGGTGTTGCCGGTCACGATCACCGGGGCGATCACCGAGACCAGCCCGAGCAGCGAGGACCGCTGCGGGGCCACCACCGCGACCACGCCGGTCGGCTCGGGGCTGGAGAGGTTGAAGTAGGGGCCGGCCACCGGGTTGGCGGAGCCCTCCACCTGGGTGATCTTGTCGGCCCAGCCGGCGTACCAGACCACGCGGTCCACGGCCTCGTCGACGACCTGGTCGGCCTGCTTGGCGTTCAGGCCCTCGGCCTGCCGGACGGCCTCGACCAGCTGGGGGCGGCGGTCCTCCATGATCTCGGCGATCCGGTAGACCACCTGCCCACGGTTGTACGCCGTACGCGCGGACCAGCCGCCGAACGCCTTGCGCGCCGCCTGCACGGCGTCCCGCGCGTCCTTGCGGGACGCCTTCGACGCGTTGGCCACGAAGTTCCCCTTCGAGTCGGTGACGACGTAGGAGTGACCGGACTCGGAGCGCGGGAACGCCCCGCCGATGTAGAGCTTGGCCGTCTTGCGCACGGTGGCGCGGCCGGGTGTCGTGGGGCTCACCGCAGGTATCCCTCCAGTCCCTGACGGCCGCCCTCGCGGCCGTACCCGGACTCCTTGTAGCCGCCGAACGGCGACGTGGGGTCGAACTTGTTGAACGTGTTGGCCCAGACCACGCCCGCGCGCAGCTGGTTGGCCATCCACAGGATCCTGGAGCCTTTCTCGGTCCAGACCCCGGCGGAGAGGCCGTACGGGGTGTTGTTGGCCTTCTCGACCGCCTCGGAGGGGGTGCGGAAGGTCAGCACCGAGAGCACCGGGCCGAAGATCTCCTCACGCGCGATCCGGTGCGCCTGGGAGACCCCGGTGAAGAGCGTCGGGGGGAACCAGAAGCCCTGGGCGGGCAGCTCGCAGGGAGCCGACCAGCGGCCGGCGCCCTCGTCCTCGCCGACCTGCGCGAGGTCGCGGATCCGGCCCAGCTGCTCGGCGGAGTTGATCGCGCCGACGTCGGTGTTCTTGTCCAGCGGGTCGCCGACGCGCAGGGTGGCCATCCGGCGCTTGAGCCGGTCGAGCACCTCCTCGGCGACGCTCTCCTGGACCAGCAGCCGCGAACCGGCGCAGCACACGTGGCCCTGGTTGAAGAAGATGCCGTTGACGATGCCCTCGACGGCCTGGTCGATCGCGGCGTCCTCGAAGACGATGTTGGCGGCCTTGCCGCCCAGCTCGAGGGTCACCCGCTTGTCGGTCCCGGCGACGGTGCGCGCGATGCTGCGCCCGACCTCGGTGGAGCCGGTGAACGCGACCTTGTCCACGCCGGGGTGGGCGACCACCGCACGGCCGGTGGCGCCGGCGCCGGTGACGATGTTGACCACGCCGGGCGGCAGGTCGGCCTGCTGGCAGATCTCGGCGAAGAGGAGCGCGGTCAGGGGAGTGGTCTCCGCGGGCTTGAGCACCACCGTGTTGCCGGCGGCCAGTGCGGGCGCGACCTTCCACGCGAGCATCAGCAGCGGGAAGTTCCACGGGATCACCTGGCCGGCCACCCCGAGCGGGCGGACGTCGGGCCGGCCCGGGACGGCGTACTCCAGCTTGTCGGCCCAGCCGGCGTAGTAGAAGAAGTGCGCCGCCGCGGTCGGCACGTCGACGTCCCGGCTCTCGCGGATCGGCTTGCCGTTGTCGAGCGTCTCCAGCACGGCGAGCTCGCGGGCCCGCTCCTGGATGATCCGGGCGATCCGGAAGAGGTACTTGGCGCGCTCGCGCCCGCTCATCCGCCCCCAGACCCGCTCCTGGGCGCGGCGGGCGGCCTGGACGGCGGCGTCGACGTCGCGCTCGTCGGCCTCGGCGACCTCGGCCAGCACCTCCTCGGTGGCGGGGTTGATCGTCTTGAACGAGCGTCCGCCGCCGTCGACGAAGACGCCGTCGACGAAGAGCCCGTAGGAGGGCGAGAGGTCGACGACGGCGCGCGACTCGGGCGCGGGGGCGTAGTCGAAGAGGGGCGCGGAGCCGCTCGACTCGGGAACCTTGACCATGTGTGCCTCAGTCCAGGGTGAAGTAGTCGGGGCCGGAGTAGCGGCCGGTGGTCATCTTGGTGCGCTGCATCAGCAGGTCGTTGAGCAGCGTGGAGGCGCCGAACCGGAACCAGTCCGGGTCGAGCCAGTCGGCGCCGCAGGTCTCGTTGACCATCACCAGGTACTTGATGGCGTCCTTGGCGGTGCGGATGCCTCCGGCCGGCTTCACGCCGACCATCTGCCCGGTCTGCTCGCGGAAGTCGCGGACCGCCTCGAGCATCACCAGCGTGACCGGGAGGGTCGCGGCGGGCTGGACCTTGCCGGTGGAGGTCTTGATGAAGTGCGCCCCGGCCATCATCGCCAGCCAGCTGGCGCGCCGGACGTTGTCGTAGGTCTGCAGCTCGCCGGTCTCGAAGATGACCTTGAGGTGCGCGTCCTCGCCGCCGGGGCGGGCGCAGGCCTCGCGGGTGGCGACGATCTCCTCGAAGACCTGCAGGTAGCGCCCGGAGAGGAACGCGCCCCGGTCGATGACCATGTCGATCTCGTCGGCACCGGCGGCGACCGCCGCGCGGACGTCGGCGAGCTTGATCTCGAGGGCGGCCCGGCCGCTGGGGAACGAGGTGGCCACGGCCGCCACGTGCACGCCGGAGTCGCCCAGGGTCTCCTTCGCGACCTCGACCAGGTCGGGGTAGACGCAGACGGCGGCGACGGAGGGGCAGGACGGGTCGGCCGGGTCGGGACGCATCGCCTTGGAGGCCAGCGCGCGCACCTTGCCGGGGGTGTCCATCCCCTCCAGCGTGGTCAGGTCGACCATCCGGATCGCGAGGTCGAGGGCCACGGCCTTCGCCTCGGCCTTGACCGAGCGGGTGCCGAGGGCGGCGGCGCGGGCCTCGCACCCGACCTGGTCGACCCCGGGGAGTCCGTGCAGGAAGCGGCGCAGGGAGGCGTCGGAGCCGACGACGTCGCCGAAGCGGGCCGTGAGGTCGGCGCCCGCCGGGCCTGCACTCGTCGTTGAGGCAGAAGTGGCAGTCACGCCCCCAGCATAAGGTCGGGGCCCCTCACAGCCCCGCGGCGGTGCGGACGTCCGCCTTGATCGCGTCCAGCCGGCCGGCCGCTGCGATCCGTGCGGCGTCCACCCCGTCGTCCGGCGTCACCGGGACGACGACCTCCAGGTAGCACTTCACCTTCGGCTCGGTGCCCGAGGGGCGCACGATCACCCGCGCACCCTCCGCGAGGGTGTAGCGCAGCCCGTCGGTCGGGGGCAGCTGGGCGGAGCCCTGCGCCAGGTCCTCCACCCGCTCCACGGCCAGCCCGCCGAGGCTGGTGGGCGGGTTGCCGCGGAGCCGGTCCATGGCCGCGTCGATCCCGGCGACGTCGGCGAACCGGACCGAGAGCTGGTCGGTCGCGTGCAGCCCGAACTCGCTCGCGATGTCGTCGAGCAGGTCGATCAGCGTCCGGCCCTCGGCCTTCGCCGCGGCCGCGATCTCGCAGAGCAGCAGCAGCGCCGAGACCCCGTCCTTGTCGCGCACGTGCTCGGGGTCGACGCAGTAGCCCAGGGCCTCCTCGTACCCGTAGGCCAGGCCCTCGAGGCGGCCGATCCACTTGAAGCCGGTCAGGGTCTCGGCGTGCGGCTGGCCGGCTGCGCGGGCCATCGTGCCGAGCAGCGAGGAGGAGACGATCGACGTCGCGTAGACCCCGGGGCGCCCCTGCGCGAGCAGGTGCCGGGCGAGCAGCGCGCCGGCCTCGTCGCCGCGCAGCATCCGCCAGCCGTGCGGTCCGGGCACGGCGGCGGCGCACCGGTCGGCGTCCGGGTCGTTGGCGACCACCAGGTCGGCGCCGCGCTCCTGGGCGAGGGCGAGCGCCAGGTCGAGCGCACCGGGCTCCTCGGGGTTGGGGAAGGCGACGGTCGGGAAGTCGGGGTCCGGCTCCTCCTGCTGCTCCACCACCAGCGGGGCGTCGAAGCCGGCGGTCTCCAGCACCTGCACCACCGAGGCGCCGCCGACGCCGTGCAGCGGGGTGTAGACGATCTCCAGGTCGCGCGGGCCGTCGCCCGCGAGGTCGGCGACGGTGTCCAGGTAGCGGTCGACGACCTCCTCGCCGAGCACCGTGCCGGGTCGGCCGCGGGGGATCTCGCCCACCGGCCCGACCGCGGCGATGTGGGCCGCGATCCCGGTGTCGGCCGGCGGCACGATCTGGCTGCCGTCACCCAGGTAGACCTTGTAGCCGTTGTCCTGCGGGGGGTTGTGGCTGGCCGTCACCATCACCCCGGCCACGCAGCCCAGCTCGCGGATGGCGTAGGCGAGGACGGGGGTGGGCAGGGGCCGGGGGAGCAGGAGGGCGCGCAGCCCGGCGCCGGTCATCACCTCGGCGGTGTCGCGGGCGAAGACGTCGGAGTTGTGCCGGGCGTCGTAGCCGATCACCACCGAGGAGTCGTCGACGGCACCCTGCTCGCGCAGGTACGCCGCCAGGCCCGCGGCGGCGCGGAGGACGACCACCCGGTTCATCCGGTGCGGGCCGGCACCCAGGGCACCGCGCAGGCCGGCGGTGCCGAACTCGAGGGGCCCGCGGAACCGGTCGGCCAGGTCGGCGGCGTCGCTGCCGGCCTCGACCTCGGCGATGATCGCCTCCAGCTCGGCCCGGGTCGCCTCGTCGGGGTCCTCGGCGGCCCAGGCGCGGGCGCGGGCGAGGAGGTCTGCGGTCTCGGCGTCGTGCGTCATGCACGCACGGTAGCGCGACGACGCACGGCCCCGCCCAGGGGCGTCGAGCGCCTCCGGGCGGGGCCGGGGAAGAGCGTGCCGGGCCTGGGGTCAGGCGCGGCGGACGGAGCTCAGGAGAGGGCCGCGAGCGCCGCGTCGTAGTCGGGCTCGGTGGTGATCTCGTCGACCAGCTGGGTGTAGGTCACCTTGCCGTCGGCGTCGAGCACGACCACCGCGCGGGCCAGCAGGCCGGCCATCGGCCCGTCGGCCAGGGTGATGCCGTAGTCCTCGCCGAAGGTGGACCGGAAGGCCGAGCCGACCTTCACCTTGTCGATCCCCTCGGCGCCGCAGAAGCGGGCCTGGGCGAACGGCAGGTCCTTGGAGACGTTGATCACCACGGTGTCGTCGAGCTCCGCGGCGAGCTCGTTGAAGCGGCGCACGCTGTTGGCGCAGATGCCGGTGTCGACGCTGGGGAAGATGTTGAGCACCACGCGGGTGCCCTCGGTCTCGGCCTGGGTGAGGGAGGAGAGGCCCTCGCCGACCAGCTCCCAGCCGGGAGCGGAGGTGCCGACGGCCGGCAGTTCGCCGACGGTGTGGACGGGGTTGCCCTTGAGCGCAGTGGTAGCCATGGCCCTATTCCTACACCGGTCGGCCCAACCCGCCGAGGTCCGACCGTGCTGCGGACCTCTCCTCGCCCGGTGTCCGCGCCTCAGCGGGCGAAGAGCGCCAGGTGCTGGGCCAGCTCGGCGAAGACCGCCTGGTTGTGGCTGAACGCGTGCTGGACCTCCTCGACGGCCGCAACCTGCTGCGCCGCGTCCAGCGGCAGTGCGTCGAGCCGCTCCCGGTAGCCGTCCTTGTAGACCTTGACCTTGGGGATCGAGTCGAACCGGTAGAAGCTCAGCCCGGCGCCCTGCCGCGCGAAGTCCCGGTCGAGGATCCGGCCGATTGCCTGGCCGCCGGAGAGGTCGCCGAGGTAGCGCGTGTAGTGGTGGGCGACGAACCGCTCCGGCTGGTCGACGGTGGCCCGGATGGCGGCGGCGTACGCCTGCGCGGCACGGCCCGCGCAGGCCTCCTCGGCGGGAGCCCCGGTGCGCCAGGACTCCAGGTCGGCGTCCAGGCTCTCCAGCCGCTCCAGAGCCGGGTCGTGCAGCGGGGCGATCAGCGGGTCCTCGGCGAGCTCCCGGGCGGTCTCCTCCAGCGCGGCGTAGACCGGGCGCAGCGAGCGCAGGTAGTTGACGTAGCCCGCCTCGTTGACCCGTCCGCCCATCAGGTCGGTGATGAAGGTCGAGCTCTCCGCCGCGTCGTGCTGGGGCTGGGAGCCCTCCCGGAACGCGACCGAGAGGGCCGGCCGGGGGGTGGAGGGGGCGTCGAGGATCGTCATGGGTTCTCCGGTCGTCGTGGTGGGGCGCGGCCGAGCCCGCCGTGGGGGTGATTAGGGCACCCTAAGTGATCTTAGGCTAACCTAAGCCCGCACCGGGTCGACTCCGCGGTTCTCATCTCGGGCGAAGTCGGATCCCCTCGGTCGCGCCACCCGCGTCCGACCACCTGTCGAGGAGTAGAGATGTCCAGGTCACTGGCCCGTCCGGCCACTGGTCCGGTCGCCCGTCTGGTCGCCGTCGCGGCTGCTGTCGCGCTCGCCGGCGGTTGCGGCATCCAGGGACCAGACCGGGCCGCGGGGAACGACGCGGCGTCGGGAGCCGCGGTCGCCCCTCCGATCTCGGAGGTGACGCCGGCCGAGGATCCTCGCGCCTGGCGCGGCCCGGTCAGTGCGGGCGTGGCCGCCTCGGACCTCGATCCGGTCGCCGAGGACCCGGCGCCCGCGCTCCCGGTCACGCTCACCGACGCGCAGGGCACCGAGGTGGTGATCGAGGACGTCTCCCGGGTCCTGGCCCTGGACCTGCACGGCACCCTGGCGCGCACCGTCTTCGAGCTCGGGCTGGGGGACCGGCTGGTCGGGCGCGACCTGTCCACCCAGTTCGACCAGGCCGCCGACCTGCCCCTGGTCACCGGCAGCGGGCACGAGCTGAACGCCGAGGCGATCCTGGACCTGGACCCGACCCTGATCATCACCGACACCTCGCTCGGCCCGTGGGACGTGGTGCTGCAGATGCGGGAGTCCGGGATCCCCGTCGTCGTGGTGGAGTCCTCGCGCTCCCTGGGCAACCTCGACGAGCTCACCCGGATGGTCGCCGGCGCGCTCGGCGTCCCGGACGCGGGTGAGGTGCTGGTCGAGCGGGTGGCCGACGAGGTCGCCCAGGTGCGCGCCGACATCGACGAGATCGCCCCGGCCGACGAGCGCCAGCGGCTGCGCACGATATTCCTCTACGTCCGGGGCAACGCCGGCGTCTACTACATGTTCGGCAAGGGGTCGGGCGCCGACGACCTGATCGACGCGGTCGGGGCCTACGACGTGGCCGAGGAGATCGGCTGGTCGGGCATGCGCCCGGTGACCGCCGAGGGCCTGGTGGCTGCGGCGCCCGAGCTGGTGGTGATGATGACCAAGGGCCTGGAGTCCACGGGCGGCGTCGACGGGCTGCTGGAGAAGCTCCCGGCCCTGGCCAACACCCCGGCGGGACAGAACGAGCGGTTCGTGGACATCGCTGACTCGCTGGTCCTGGGCTACGGCCCCGGCACCGCGGAGGTGCTCAACGCACTGGCCGTTGCGGTGCACGCACCGCAGGAGCTCGGATGAGCCTGAACCTCCCGCTGCCGCCCACCGCGACCAGCCGGACCGTCGTCCTCGGCGCCCTGGGGGCCGCCCTCTTGGTCGCCGTGACCGTCGCGGCCGGCGCCGGACAGCTGCACATCCCCGCGGGCGAGGTGGTCGGCTCGGTCCTGCACCGGCTCGGCCTCGACCTCGGCACCCTGCCGAGCCACCCCCAGGGCGAGTCCACCTTGTGGCAGGTCCGCTTCCCGCGGCTGGCCATGGCGGTGCTCGTCGGCGCCTCCCTCGGCGTGGCGGGCGCGGTGATGCAGGGGGTCTTCGGCAACCCGCTGGCCGAGCCCGGCGTGGTCGGGGTCTCCGCCGGCGCGGCCCTGGCGGCCGCGGCGGTGATCGTCTTCGACCTGGTCGCCCTCGGCCAGTGGACCCTGCCGGTGGCCGCGTTCCTCGGTGGCCTGGTCACCACCGTCGCGGTCTACCTGCTGTCCCGGGACGGCGGTCGCACCGAGGTGGTCACGCTGGTGCTCACCGGTGTCGCGGTCAACGCGATGGCCGGGGCCGCACTGGCGTTCCTGATGTTCCTCGGCGACACCCAGGCACGCGAGGAGATCGTCTTCTGGCAGCTGGGCAGCCTCAACGGCTCCCGGGGCGAGCAGGTCCTGATCACGGCCCCCGTCGCGCTGGTGGGGATCGCCGTCGCGATCCTGCTCTCGCGCCGCCTCGACCTGCTCGCCCTCGGGGACAAGGGCGCGCGCCACGTCGGTGTCGACGTCGAGCGGCTCCGGATCGCCAGCATCGTGGTGGTCGCGGTGCTGACCGCGGCGGCGGTCGCCTTCGCCGGGATCATCGCCTTCGTCGGGCTGATCATCCCGCACCTGATGCGGATGGTGGTGGGCCCCGGGCACCGCGCGCTGGTGCCCGCGAGCGCGCTCGGCGGCGCCGTGCTGCTGGTCCTGGCCGACCTGTGGGCGCGCACCGCGATCGCGTACGCCGACCTGCCGATCGGCATGCTCACCTCGCTGGTCGGCGGACCCGTCTTCTTCTGGCTGCTGCGCCGGGCCCGGCGTACGGCGGGGGGCTGGGCATGAGCGGCCAGGGCGGTCCCGTCCAGAGCGCTCCCGTGCTGTGCGCCCGGGGCGTGGGCGTGGCGATCGAGGGCCGGGCGATCCTCGACGACGTCTCCTTCGACGTGCGTCCCGGTGAGCTGGTCGCGCTGGTCGGACCCAACGGTGCCGGCAAGTCCACCCTGCTGGCGGTGCTGGCCGGTGACCGACGTCCCGAAGTCGGCGTGGTGGAGCTGGGCGGCCGCCCGGTCGCCTCCCAGTCGGCGGCCGAGCTGGCCCGGCAACGCGCGGTGCTCCAGCAGAAGCAGACCCTGGCCTTCGGCTTCCGGGTCCGTGAGGTCGTCGAGATGGGACGCGCGGTCTGGCGTCGGACGCCGCGGGCCGCCGACGACGACGCCCGCGTGCAGGAGGCGATGGACGTAGCCGACGTCTCCCACCTGTCGGCCCGGGTCGTGCCGACGCTGTCCGGCGGCGAGCAGGGCCGGGTCGCGTTCGCCCGGCTGCTGGCCCAGGAGGTCGAGGTGCACCTGCTCGACGAGCCCACGGCCGCCCTCGACATCCGGCACCAGGAGGCGGTCCTCGCGAAGGCGCGGGGGAGCGCCCACGCGGGTGCCGCCGTCGTGGTGGTGCTGCACGACCTGAGCCTGGCGGCGGCCTTCGCCGACCGGGTCTGCGTGCTCTCCCAGGGGCGGGTCCGGGCGGTCGGGCCGCCGCGGGAGGTGCTCACCTCCGAGCTGCTCACCGAGGTCTACGAGCACCCGGTGGAGGTGCTCGACCACGCCGGCTCCCTGCTGGTCGTCCCGGTACGCCGCCCGCCGGCCCCCACGCCGTCCGCCCCCTCGTCCGCACCCTCGTCCGCACCTTCTGCCCACCTGGTACCCGAGGAGCCCTCGTGCCTGACCTGATCCAGTCCCCGAGGTCGCGCCGTACGCGCGTCCCGCGGGCCGCCGCCCTGCTGGCGGTCTCCGTGCTTGCTTCCGTCGGCCTGGCCGGGTTCGTGGGCGTTCCGCAGGCCCACGCAGCGGGTCGGGTCACCGTCGACAACGGTGGGCGCGGCGCGGTGATCGACTCGCGTTACTCCAGCACGCTCACCGTCACCGGGCGAGGGTTCCAGTCCATCAAGGGCGGTCACGGCGGCGTCTACGTCTGGTTCGGCACGGTCGACGGCCGCTGGCAGCCCAGCAAGGGGGGCAAGTCCGGCGTCGACTACGTCTACGTGCCCGACAGCGAGTCCAAGAGCAACGCCGGGTTCCAGCGCTACGTCGCCTTCCCGGGCTCCGACACCGCCGCCGCGGCGAACGGCGGCATGCTGAGCGCGGACGGCTCGTTCACCGTCCGGCTGCTGGTCCCGGGCCCCACCTTCCAGGGCGTGGGCCGCGACGGCAGCGTGCGCACGGTGGACTGCCGCAAGGTGACCTGCGGGGTGATCACGGTCGGCGCCCACGGTGTGCACAACGCCAACAACGAGACCTTCACGCCGGTCGGCCTGCGCGAGCTCTCCGGAGGCGGGCAGCAGGCCGAGCAGCCCGCCACGACCGACGACGGCACCGGTCCGGTGCCGGCGGTCGGCGCAGCCGGACCGGGGTCGGGGGAGCGGGGCGAGGTCCGAGTGCCTCGGTCCGGCGCGGCGGGCCAGGGCGTGACCGCCGTACGGGCGCGCGGCAAGGCCCGCCTGGACGTCGACCGGCCCTCGGCGGTCGCGGGGCGGGGGCTCTCCTTCGTCGCCAGCGGGCTCGTGCCCGGCGAGCAGGTGACGGCGATCCTCGACGACGGGCTGGTGGCCAGCGGTCCCCACCTGGTCGGCTCCGACGGCCGGGTGGCCGGGGTGCTGGCGCTGCCCAGCGAGGTCGCGGGCGGCACCCACGAGCTACGGCTCTTCGGCGCCGGGCGGACGCCGTCGGTCCGGTTCGCCATCGTGGCCGACCCCGACCCCGACCCGGCGAGCAGCGCGAGCGGGACCGAACAGACGGACGACCGGGCCGCGGTCGCGGCCACCGCGTTCGCCGTCGGGGCGGGCGTCCTGTTCTGCGGGGCGCTCTTCATGACGGTGCGGCGCTTCACCCGGAGCCGACGTGCGCTGGCGTGAGCGGAGCGGCCGGGTACGCCGGTCCGCCGCGGCCCTGCTGGGCGCCGGGGCCCTCGCCCTGCTCACGGTGAGCGGGGCGGCGCACGCATCAACCGAGACGCCCGAGCCTTCGTCCGGGCCGCTCGCGGTGGACGACGCGGTCTTCACCTGGTCGCTCAACGAGCAGACCAACGCCCGCTCGCACAACCCGGGCGCGATCAACTTCCTCGCCGCCGGGGTGGCCGACCCCGGCCGTGGCGGTGCGATCCTGCCGTCGTCGAAGTGGCAGGCCACCGCGGGCCCGGTGACGATCCAGAAGCGGGACGGCGCCGGTGCCTGGCGGACCGCCACCTGGGCCGGGCTCTCCACCGACGCCACCGGGGCGCCGATCGACATCTACGGCCCGTTCAGCGGGCACCGCGTGCACATCGGGGCGGGCACCGGCACCCTCGACCCGGTCGCCGAGGACGCCACCCTGGCCTGGTCCGGCACCTTCACGGTCGTCTACTACGGCGGCAACACGGTCTTCACCGTCACCGACCCGGTGCTCGAGGTCCGCGGCGGCACCGGCACCCTCACCGCCCAGCTCGGCGGTTGGGACGCCGACCGCAACGACCCGACCCTGTGGTCACCGGTCCCGCCCCAGCGGGTGACCGTGACGGACCTGGCCGGTGTCGACGTCACCGAGACCGGGCTGGTCGCCACTCCGGCGTACGCGGGTGTCCAGGTGGACGGCACCGTGCCGCAAAGCCGGACCGGGGAGAGCTGGGGCAGCTTCCCGCCCGCGATGATCGCCTTCCTCGCCCCGCTCGGGGTGGACCAGTTCTGGTACTCCACCGGGCTGCAGTCGGACTGGACGAAGCTGCCGGCGCCGGTGGTCGTCGGCTACGGGGGAGGCGAGCCGCCGGCCGAGCCGGTCCCGAGTGCGAGCGCGAAGCCGTCGCCGAAGCCGAACAACGAGGTGGTGAAGCCGCCGAGGCGGACGCCGACCCCGAAGCCGGCGCCCGCGCGCACGCCCGCAGCGGCCCCGGTGCCGGTCTCCTCGCCGGTCGTCGCGGCGCCGTCGGGCGGCGCGGCCGTCCCGCCCGCGGCCGCCGACGACGCCCTCGGTGCTGTCGGGGCCGTCGGCGCGGCGGCGAACCAGCCCGTGGTCGTCTCGGCGGCCACGGTCTCCCCTGCCCTCGCGCCCGCCTCCGCGGCGCCCGGCACCCATCCCGGCTGGTGGATCGGGGGACTGCTGCTGCTCGCGGCCGCCGCCCTGCTCCTGGTGCCGGTCCGCACCCGTCCCTGACCCGTGCCCTGACCCCGTCCCTGACCTCCTCCCCTGACCTCCTTCATGGAGCACCTGCACCACCCACCCGAAAGGAACCCCATGCAGTCCCTCACCCGCGCCCCGCGCCGTCGGGTCGCCGCCGGCGTCGCCGTCGCCGGCCTGGCCGCCGCGACCTTCGGCGTGCTGCCGGCCGCCCAGGCCGCGCCCCCGTCCGCGTCGTACCTCGACTGGAACATCTCCGAGCAGTTCGTCAGCCACCTGAGCACCCGCACGCTCGCGGGCGGCGCCTCTTTCGACGAGGCGTCCCAGAAGTTCCGCTTCCCCGCGAGCACCATCACGGTCGAGGCGGACGGTGACGTGGTGCGCAGCTACTCCGGCACCGTGCGGGGTGCGTTCGCCAACCCGGCGACCCGCAGCGAGCTGTACGCCGTCACGCTCACCGACCCGCGGTTGACCGTGGAGCCGGACGGCGAGGGCCGGATCGAGGCGACGGTCTCCGCCAGCAACGCCGCCTTCGGCGGCCCGGCCGCCGCGACTGACCCGACGTTCGTCACCGTGGCCGAGTTCGCCGGTGCCACCACGTCGCAGAACACCACCACGGTCACCCCCAAGTACGCAGGCGTCCTGCCGGCCGGCTCCGAGGCCGCGGTGGAGCTCGGCCTGTCCGCCTCGCAGCCGGTGGGCGGCGAGTCGTTCCACCCGGAGTTCCTCGGCGCCCTCACTCCCGGCGTCCGCGCGCACTTCTACAACTCGGGCACGGGGAGCAGCAACCCGAAGAAGCGGGTCGGCACGCTGGTGGCCACCACGGTGCCGTCGGTGACCACGACGGTCACGGGCGCCTCGGTCACCCACGGCCTGGACGTCAAGGTCGAGGGCACGGGGTTCAACCCCACGACCAACCCCGGCGACGCCGGCGTCTACGTGGCCCTGGCCCCGGCCGACACCGTGATCGACTACGGGAACCGGGCGAGCATGGCCGCGATGACGGCCGTCAACTACGTGATGCCCAGCGACTTCGACGGTGACAGCTTCACCACCGTGCTGAACGCTCCCACCGAGAAGCTGGTGCCGGGCAAGGAGTACGCCGTCTTCACCTGGCAGGCCCACACCCACTCCAACACCACGCAGGACACCAGGACCCCGGTCACCATCGACTGGAGCGTCTTCGCCCCGGCCCCGGCTCCCACGCCGGCTCCGGTGCCCACCCCGGCCCCTGCCCTCCAGGTGAAGCCGAAGGTCAAGGCCAAGGTGGCGAAGGCGCCCAGCACGAAGAAGGCCGGCAAGGCCGTCGTCACCCTCACCGGCAAGGCCGGCACGGTCACGGGCAAGGTCAACGCCACCCTCAAGTCGCCGGGCAAGAAGAAGGCCGTCAAGGTCACCGCGAAGCTGAACAAGAAGGGCAAGACGACCATCAGGCTGCCCAAGGGCAAGCGCGGCGCCTACAAGCTCGTCGTCCGGTTCACCGGCGACGACAGCTACACCAAGGCCCGCAAGGTCGTGAAGTACCGCATCGCCCGCTGACGGCGTACGTCACACGAATCCCCGCACAGCCGGGGTTCCCCGTGGTTGGCACACGTTGCAGTACGTGCCAACCCGCGGAATCCCCGGCTGTGCGGGGAATCCGCGAGCCCACCAAGAAGGCTCAGGGACGGGAGAGCGCCGGGCGCCAGAACTCCTCGCCGGCGAACGGGCCACCGACGTACGCCGCCTCCGCGGGGTCCTCGGGGCGCGGGCCGATCTCGTCGACGTACGCCGCTGCGTCGTCCTGCGGCGCATAACCCAGGGCGCGGCCGGGCTCGAGGTCCCACCAGGCGTCGGTGTTCGCGGAGATGCCGTAGAGCACCGCGAAGCCGGGGGCCTGCGTGGTGAGCGCGGCCTCGACCATCCGCACGCAGTCGTCGTGGGAGAGCCACGTCGACAGGTGCCGGGCGGTGGTCGGCCGGGGGAGGAACGAGCCGATCCGGCAGGCCACGGCGTCCAGGCCGTAGCGGTCGGCGTAGAGGCTCATCACCGCCTCGGCCGCCACCTTGCCGACGCCGTAGAAGGTGTCGGGCCGGGGCCGCGCGGTGACCTCGACGCAGTCGGTGCGCGGGGTGCGCCCGACGGCGTGGTTGCTGGAGGCATAGACCAGCCGCCGGACGTCGTGGGCGACCATCGCGTCCAGCAGGGCGGCCGTGGTCACCACGTGCGAGGTCAGGGAGCCCGCGAGGTCCAGCTCGTCGGGGTGGCCGGCCAGGTGCACCACGGCGTCCAGCGGCTGGGCGGCGAAGACCGCGTCGACCGCGTCGGGGTCGGTGCAGTCCGCGGTGTGCCAGGGCACGTCGGCCCCCTCGGGCACGGGCACGATGTCGAGGCCGACGACCTCGTGGCCCGCAGCCAGCAGCCCGGGCACCAGCACCCGGCCGATCGAGCCGGCCGCGCCGGTGACCAGGACTCGCATCAGATCCTCGGCACGAGGTCGCCGAGCAGGGCGCCCATCCGGCTGGCGGCGGAGCGGCCGGCCTCGAGCACCTCCTCGTGGTTGAGCGGCTCGCCGCTGATCCCGGCGGCGGCGTTGGTAACCAGGCTGATGCCCAGCACCTCCATCCCCGCCTCGCGGGCCGCGATCGCCTCGAGGGTGGTGCTCATCCCGACCAGGTCGCCGCCGATCGCCCGGACCATCCCGATCTCGGCCGGCGTCTCGTAGTGGGGGCCGGGGAACTGCACGTAGACCCCCTCGTCCAGGCTCGGGTCGACCTCGCGGCACAGCTCGCGCAGTCGGCTGGAGTAGAGGTCGGTGAGGTCGATGAAGGTGGCGCCCTCGAGCGGCGAGGTGGCGGTGAGGTTGATGTGGTCCTTGATCAGCACCGGCGTACCCGGGGCCCAGGTCTCGCGCAGGCCGCCGCAACCGTTGGTCAGCACGATCGTCCGGCAGCCGGCGGCCGCGGCCGTCCGCACCGGGTGCACGACCGCGCGCACCCCCTTGCCCTCGTAGAAGTGGGTGCGGGAGAGGAAGACCAGCACGTGCCGCCCGGCGACCTCGATGCTGCGGATCCGGCCCGAGTGCCCGGCCACGCCGGCAGCGTGGAAGCCGGGCAGGTCGGTGGTGGCGATCTCGGCGGTGGCAGGGCCCAGGGCGTCGACCGCGGGCAACCAGCCCGAGCCCAGCACCAGGGCGACGTCGTGGGTCTGCACACCGGTCAGGTCGCGCAGCGTCTGGGCGGCCTCGGAGGCCAGGGCGAAGGGATCGGTCTGGGTCACCTGCCGATCCTAGGCAGCGGCTCGTTGGTCGGGCCACTCCCGGGTGGTGCAGGCTTGTGGCCATGACGCACCGCTTCGCTCCGGGGAGGCAGCCATGACCGAGGACTCGCGTGCCTCGGTGCACCATCGGGTGCTGCGCGCCGCCGGCATCCAGCCCCGGCTGACCCTGACCGACCGGTGCCGGGCGGTCGCCCGGCGCTGGCGCCAGCTGCTCCGGCTCGCGGCTGCGACCGCCGGCGCCTACGCCATCGCCACGCACCTGCTCGGCCACCAGCAGGCCTTCTTCGCCCCGATCGCGGCGGTGATCGTGCTGGTCGCCGGGGCGGGGCTGCGGCAGCGGATGCTGCTGGAGCTGGTGCTCGGCGTGGCCGTCGGGGTGCTGGTGGGCGAGCTGCTGATCCTGGCGATCGGCCGCGGCGCCTGGCAGCTCGCACTGGTGGTCGTGCTGGCCACCAGCTCGGCGCTCTTCGCCGGGCTGCGCGGCGTGGCGATCACCCAGGCCGCCAACTCCGGGGTGCTGATGGCCGCCGTGGTACCGGCCGTCGGGGCCTCCGACCCGGCGGTGACCCGGTTCCTCGACGCCCTGGTGGGCGGTCTGTGCGGGCTGGCGATGGTGCTGCTGCTGCCGCGCAACCCCACCCGCGACCTCGGCCGCGAGGTCCGGCCGCTGCTCACCGAGCTGGCGGGGATCCTCGACGAGCTGGCCGTGGCCATGCGCGCCGGCGACCCGGGCGCCGCGGAGACGACGCTGGCCCGGGCCCGTGGCCTGCAGGAGCGGGTCACCGCCGCGCAGAACACGGCCGCCAACGTCGCCGAGGTGGCGGCGATGTCGCCCGTGCGCTGGCGGCAGCGTCCCGAGGTGGCGAGGTACGCCGGCGCCCTGACCGACGTCGACAACGCGATCCGCGACGCCCGGGTGCTGGCCCGCCGGCTCTCCTCGATGCTGCGGATGGGGGAGCGGTGCTCGCCGTCGATGACCGCCTCGGTGGAGGCGCTGAGCCGCGGCGTACGGATCTTCGAGTCCGACTTCGCCGCGCCCGGGCTGCCTCAGGACGCCGAGGAGAATCTGGTCGAGGCGGTGCGGCTCGCGATGGAGTCGCTGACCGACCGGATGACCCTCAACCGGGCCGCGGTGGTCTCCCAGATCCGCTCGCTGGCCGCGGACCTGCTGTTCGCGGGCGGGATGACGCGCGACGAGCTCGACGTACGCCTGAACTTCTGAGCGGCGGTCGGCTCAGAGCCCGGTGGACCGGCAGGTCCGGCGGCGCAGCGCCGAGACGTAGTCGTCGGGCGCCCCGGCCGACTCGGCGGCGTCCGCGAGCACCCCGAGGTAGGAGGCGCTGGGCAGCCCGCCCTCCCAGGAGTCCAGCACGTAGGCCCACGCGGTGACCTCGCCCGACAGCGTGTGCACCCGGACCCGGGTCTTGCGGTAGAGCCCGGTGTCGGCGGACTCCCAGCCGTCGAGCAGCACCACGTCCTCGTCGGTCACGTCGTAGACGGCGACGAACACCTGCTCGTCCGGGTCCTCGACGATCGTGGCCAGCGCCCCGTCCCACCCGTGCTCCTCGCCGCCGAACGTCAGCCGCCACCCGGTGAGCCAGCCGGTGGAGCGCAGCGGGGAGTGGGGACAGCGCTCGCCCATGCGGGCCGGATCGAGGTTGGTCCCGTAGGCGGCGTACAGCGTCACGGACCGCAGGCTACCGCGCCCAGAGCCGGGTTACGCCGCCCACCGGGCGCAGCCTAGGGTGGGGTCCGTGACTGACTCCGCACACTTCGACGTCGTTGTCCTCGGTGCCGGCCCTGGTGGGTACGTCGCTGCCATTCGCGCCGCCCAGCTGGGCAAGTCCGTGGCGGTGGTCGAGAAGCAGTACTGGGGAGGGGTGTGCCTCAACGTCGGCTGCATCCCGTCCAAGGCGCTGCTCAAGAACGCCGAGCTCGCCCACACGCTGACCCACGAGAAGGCCAAGTACGGCATCGAGGGCGACGCCACGATGTCGTACGGCCCGACGCACAAGCGCTCCCGCCAGGTGAGCGCCGGGATCGTCAAGGGCGTCCACTTCCTGATGAAGAAGAACAAGATCAAGGAGATCGACGGCTGGGGCACCCTGACGTCGGCGACCTCGATGGACGTCGCGGGCGACGACGGCTCGACGCAGCAGCTCACCTTCGACAACCTGATCATCGCCACCGGCGCGACCGTGCGGATGCTCCCGGGCATGGAGGTCAGCAAGAACGTCGTCACCTACGAGGAGCAGATCCTCGACGAGCAGCTGCCGTCCTCGATCATCATCGGCGGGTCCGGCGCGATCGGCGTCGAGTTCGCCTACGTGATGAAGAACTTCGGCGTCGACGTCACCATCGTGGAGTTCCTGGACCGGATGGTGCCCAGCGAGGACGCCGACATCTCCAAGGAGCTGCTCAAGCACTACAAGAAGCTCGGCGTGAAGGTCATGCTCTCCACCAAGGTCGACAACGTGGAGGACACCGGCTCCGGCGTGCGGGTCACCGTCAGCCCGGCGGCCGGCGGCGACTCCCAGGTGCTGGAGGCCGACAAGATGCTCGCCGCCTTCGGCTTCGCCCCGCGCCTGGAGGGCTACGGCCTCGAGGCGATCGGCGTGGAGACCACCGAGCGCGGCGCGATCGCCATCGACGAGCGCGGGCGTACCAACGTGGAGAACGTCTACGCGATCGGCGACGTGACCGGCAAGATGATGCTGGCCCACGTGGCCGAGGCGATGGGCATCGTGGCCGCGGAGACGATCGCCGGGGCCGAGACCATGGAGATCAACTTCGACATGATCCCGCGGGCCACCTACTGCCAGCCGCAGATCGGCTCGTTCGGCTACTCCGAGGCCCAGGCCAAGGAGAAGGGGTACGACGTCAAGACGGCGACCTTCCCGTTCAGCGCCAACGGCAAGGCCCAGGGCCTCGGCGAGCCCGTCGGCTTCGTCAAGGTCGTCGCGGACGCGAAGTACAACGAGATCCTCGGCGCCCACATGATCGGTCCGGACGTGACCGAGCAGCTGCCGGTCCTCACCCTGGCCCAGCAGTGGGACCTGACCGCGGACGAGGTCTCGCGCAACGTCTTCGCGCACCCGACCCTGTCGGAGGCGGTCAAGGAAGCCGTGCACGGCATCGCCGGCCACATGATCAACTTCTGACGATGAGCAGCAACAACCCCAGCACCGACCGCGTCGTCATCATCGGCGGCGGCCCCGGCGGCTACGAGGCCGCGCACGTCGCGGCCCAGCTGGGCGCCGAGGTGACGATCGTGGACTCCGACGGGATCGGCGGGTCCGCGGTCATCACCGACTGTGTCCCGTCCAAGACCCTGATCGCCACCGCCGAGGTGATGACCGAGGTCGAGGACGCCGCCGAGCTCGGCGTCAGCTTCGTCGACCCCGAGGGCGACCAGGCCGCCCGGGTCGTGGTCGACCTGGCCCGGGTCAACGCCCGGGTCAAGGAGCTCGCCGCCCAGCAGTCCGCGGACATCCAGCGGCGCCTCGAGCGCGACGGCGTCCGGGTGGTGCGCGGCCGCGGCCGGTTGAGCGGCCCCCAGCAGGTCGTGGTCGAGCTCGCCGACGGCGGGTCGGAGACCCTGGCCGCCGACGCGGTGCTGGTCGCCACCGGCGCCGCGCCGCGCACGCTGCCCTCCGCGCAGCCCGACGGCGAGCGGATCCTCACCTGGGAGCAGGTCTACGACCTGACCGAGGTGCCCGAGAGCCTGGTCGTGGTGGGCTCCGGGGTCACCGGCGCCGAGTTCGCCTCCGCCTACCTGGCGCTGGGCATCCCGGTCACCCTGGTCTCCTCCCGCGACCGGGTGCTGCCCGGCGAGGACGCCGACGCGTCCGCGGTGCTCGAGCAGGTCGCCGTACGGCGTGGCATGAACGTGCTGTCGAAGTCGCGGATGGAGTCGGTCACCCGGACCGGGGACCGGGTCACGGTCACCCTCACCGACGGGCGCACCGTCGAGGCCTCCCACTGCGTGCTGGCCCTCGGCTCGGTGCCGAAGACCCACGACCTGGGTCTGGAGGAGGCCGGCGTCCGGGTCGACGAGGGCGGCTTCATCAAGGTCGACCGGGTCTCGCGCACCTCGGCGCGCGGCGTCTACGCGGCCGGTGACTGCACCGGCGTGCTGATGCTCGCCTCGGTCGCGGCGATGCAGGGCCGGATCGCGATGTGGCACTTCCTCGGCGACGCCGTGGCCCCGCTGGACCTGAAGAAGGTCTCCTCCAACGTCTTCACCGCCCCCGAGATCGCCACCGTCGGCTGGTCGCAGCAGGCGGTCGACAACGGCGAGATCGAGGCCGAGGTGGTGACCCTGCCGCTGGCCGGCAACGCCCGGGCCAAGATGCAGGGCGTCAAGGACGGCTTCGTCAAGCTCTTCTGCCGTCCCGGCACCGGCATCGTGGTCGGTGGCGTGGTGGTGGGGCCGCGGGCCAGCGAGCTGATCCACCCGGTCTCGCTCGCCGTGGCGGAGTCGTTGACCGCCGACATGCTGGCGCACGCGTTCACGGTCTACCCGTCGATGAGCGGCTCGGTCGCCGAGGCCGCACGGCGGCTGCACCGCTTCTGAGGGCGGCGGCTCTCCGGTCACTGCGCGGGACGGGGCGACGGCGTGGCCGTCGCCCCGTCTCCGGCTGCTACCAGGTGCGGACCCAGAGCGAGTGCTCGGAGTCGCGCAGCTGCTGCAACGACGTGGGGGAGAGGTCGCCGGCCGCGTCGGTGACGACGTAGCCGACCGGCCCGCGGGTGGCGAGCTGCTGACCGAGGATGTTGTCGCCCTCGGCGGCGAGCAGGGCGTTGAACCCGGCCAGCACGCCGGGCACGTTGTGGTGCAGGATCCCGATCCGGTGCCCGGTCAGCGACGGCATCTTCACCTCGGGCAGGTTGACCGACAAGGTGGTGGTGCCCTCGAAGGCGAAGCCGGAGAGCTTGCCCGCCACGAACCGGCCGATCTCCTCCTGCGCCTCCTGGGTGGAGCCACCCACGTGCGGGGTGAGGATGACGTTGTCCAAGCCGCGCAGCACCGACTCGAACGGGTCGCCCTGCGCCTTCGGCTCGACCGGGAAGACGTCGAGCGCCGCCCCGGCGATGTGGCCCGACAGCAGGTGGTCGCGCAGCGCGTGGTCGTCGACGACCATGCCGCGGGAGGCGTTGATGAACAGCGAGCGCGGCTTCATCGCGGCGAACTGCTCGGCGCCGAAGAAGCCCTCGTTGCCGGGGCGGCCGTCCACGTGCAGGCTGACGACGTCCGCGACCTCCAGCAGCTCCTCCAGGCTGTTCATCCGCTGGGCGTTGCCGTGCGCGGGACGGTCGGCGGTGTCGTAGAAGACCACGCGCAGGCCCAGCGCCTCGGCCAGGTTGGAGAGCTGGGTGCCGATGTTGCCGTAGCCGATGATGCCCAGGGTGCGCCCCCGGACCTCGTGGCTGCCGCGCGCGGACTTGTCCCAGACGCCGTCGTGCATCCGCTGCAGCTTCTCCGGCAGGCGGCGGGCCAGGGCGATGATCTCGCCGATCACCAGCTCCACGACGCTGCGGGTGTTGGAGTACGGCGCGTTGAAGACCGCGACGCCGCGCTCGGTGGCGGCGGCGAGGTCGACCTGGTTGGTGCCGATGCAGAAGCAGCCGATGGCCAGCAGCTGCGGTGCGGCGTCCAGGACGGTCTGGGTGACGCGGGTGTTGGAGCGGATCCCCAGCAGGCTGACGCCCTCCAGCGCGGCCACCAGCTCGAGCTCGGAGAGGGAGCCGGGACGCAGCTCGACCTCGACCCCTCGGCGCTCGAGCGCCGCGACTGCGCTGGGGTGGATGTTCTCGAGGAGGAGGGCCTTCATGCGGCCACTTTATGCAATGACCACCCCGGCCCCCGACGGGTGTCAGCGGCGCGGACGCATACTGGTGCCACCATGACGCGTGTGCCTCGGGTCCAGATCGACGACAGTGAGCTGAGCTGGCGGTTCTCCCGCTCCTCGGGGCCCGGCGGGCAGCACGTCAACACCTCCGACACCCGGGTCGAGCTGAGCTGGTCGCTGGCCGAGACCGCGGCGCTGACGCCGGCGCAGAAGGAGCTCGCCGCCCGGCGGTTGGGCGGCCGGCTGGTGGACGGCACGCTGACGGTCGCCTCCTCGACGTACCGCTCCCAGCACCGCAATCGCGAGGCGGCCCGGGCCCGGCTGGAGGAGCTGGTGGCCGAGGCGGTGGTGCCGCCGAAGGCGCGCCGCCGGACCCGCCCCACCCGGGGGGCGGTGGAGCGCCGGCTGGGGGCGAAGAAGCGCCGGTCGGAGACGAAGAAGTCCCGGCGTACGTCGTGGGACTGAGCAGACTGGGACCAGCGCGGACTTCGTGACGTCTTCGTGGGGTTGGCACGTGGTGCAACGCGCGCCAACCCGCGCGATCCCCGGCTGTGCGGGGATCGCTACTCGAGGACCAGCAGCAGGTCCCCACCCTCCACGTGCCGGGTCTGGCCGACCACCACCCGGGCCACCCGGCCGGCGGTGGGGGCGGTGATCGCGGCCTCCATCTTCATCGCCTCGATGGTCGCCACGGTGTCGCCGGCCGCGACCTGGTCGCCGGCGGCGACCAGCACCGTGACCGCGCCCTGGAAGGGGGCCGCCACCTGGCCCGGCACCCCGGGGTCGGCCTTCTCCGTGGGCTCCACGTCGGCGGAGACGCTGCGGTCCAGCACGCTCACCGGGCGCAGCTGGCCGTGCAGGGTCGCCATCACCGTGCGGTAGCCGCGCTCGTCGGGGTCGCCGATGGCCTGCAGGCCGAAGAGCACGCTCTTGCCCTGGGCCAGGTCGACCTCGAGCTCCTCGCCCTGCTCGAGGCCGTAGAGCCAGCCGCGGGTGGGCAGCACCGAGAGATCGCCGAAGGCGTCGCGGCGCTTGCGGAACTCGGCGGTCGGGCCGGGGAAGAGCAGCTCGTTGAGGGTCTCGCGGGGCTTGCGGGCCAGGCCCTCGCGCTGCTCGTCGGTGAGGCTCTCGGCGGGCTTCTTCCAGGTACGCCCCTCCAGCGCGCGGCTGCGGAACGGCTCGGGCCACCCGCCGGGCGGGTCCCCGAGCTCGCCGTGCAGGAAGCCGACGACCGAGTCGGGGATGTCGAAGCGACCCGGGTCCTCGGCGAACTCCGCGGGGTCCGCGCCCACGGCCACGAGCTGGAGGGCCAGGTCGCCGACCACCTTGGAGGAGGGCGTCACCTTGACGATGTTGCCGAGGATGTCGTTCGCCGCGGCGTACATGTCCTCGATCTGCTCGAACTTCTCTCCGAGGCCCAGCGCGATCGCCTGCTGGCGCAGGTTGGAGAGCTGCCCGCCGGGGATCTCGTGGGTGTACACACGGCCGGTGGGCGAGGGGATCCCGGACTCGAACGGGGCGTAGAGCCGCCGGGTCGCCTCCCAGTAGGGCTCCAGGCTGCAGACCGCCGCCAGCGAGAGGCCGGTCTCCCGCTCGGAGTGGTCGGTCGCGGAGACCAGCGCGGAGAGCGAGGGCTGCGAGGTCGTCCCCGACATCGGCGCCGCCGCGGCGTCGACCGCGTCCACGCCGGCGTCGATCGCCGCCAGCAGGGTGGCCAGCTGCCCGCCGGGGGTGTCGTGGGTGTGCAGGTGCACCGGCAGGTCGAACCGCTCGCGCAGCGCCGTCACCAGGGTGCGCGCAGCGGGTGCCCGCAGCAGGCCGGCCATGTCCTTGATCGCCAGCACGTGCGCCCCGGCGTCCACGATCCGCTCGGCCAGCCGCAGGTAGTAGTCGAGGGTGTAGATCCGCTCCTCGGGGCTCGACAGGTCGCCGGTGTAGCACATCGCCACCTCGGCGACCGTGCTCCCGGTGGCCCGCACCGCGTCGATCGCCGGGCGCATCTGGTCCACGTCGTTGAGCGCGTCGAAGATCCGGAAGACGTCGATCCCGGTGCGTGCGGCCTCGGCGACGAAGGCGTCGGTCACCTCGGTGGGGTACGGCGTGTAGCCGACCGTGTTGCGGCCGCGCAGGAGCATCTGCAGGCACAGGTTGGGCAGCGCCTGGCGCAGCTCGGCCAGCCGGTCCCAGGGGTCCTCGCCGAGGAAGCGCAACGCCACGTCGTACGTCGCCCCGCCCCAGGCCTCCACCGACCACAGCGAGGGGGTCAGCCGGGCCACGTGCCCGGCGACCTGCACCAGGTCGCGGGTGCGCACCCGGGTGGCGAGCAGCGACTGGTGGGCGTCACGGAAGGTGGTGTCGGTGACCGCCACCTCGCGCTGGGCGCGCAGCCGGGCGGCGAACTCCTCGGGCCCGAGCTGGAGCAGCTGCTGCCGGGTGCCGTCGGGTGCCGGCACGGAGAGGTCGACCGCGGGCAGCTTGGTCGCCGGGTCCACCTCCACCGGGCTGGCGCCGTACGGCTGGTTGACGGTGACGTCGGCCAGGTGCGCCAGCAGCGCGCTCCCGCGGTCGGCGTCGGCGTGCGCGGAGAGCAAGGAGGGGTGCTCCTCGATGAACGAGGTGGTCACCCGCCCGGCCAGGAAGTCGTCGTCCCCGAGCACGGCCTGGAGGAAGGCCAGGTTGGTCGTGACCCCGCGGATCCGGAACTCCGCCAGCGCCCGGCGGGCCTTCTGCACCGCGAGCTCGTAGGTGCGTCCGCGACAGGTGAGCTTGGCCAGCATCGAGTCGAAGTGGGCGCTCACCTCGGCGCCGGTGTAGGTGGTGCCGCCGTCCAGCCGCACGCCGGCGCCGCCGGGGGAGCGGTAGGTGGTGATCTTCCCGGTGTCGGGGCGGAAGTCGTTGGCCGGGTCCTCGGTGGTGATCCGGCACTGCAGCGCCGCCCCCCGCAGCACCAGCGTCTCCTGGCTCAGGCCCAGGTCCTCGAGGGTCTCGCCCGCCGCGATCCGCAGCTGCGACTGCACCAGGTCGACGTCGGTGACCTCCTCGGTCACCGTGTGCTCGACCTGGATCCGCGGGTTCATCTCGATGAAGACGTAGTCGCCGTCCGGGTTCAGCAGGAACTCGACCGTGCCGGCGTTGCGGTAGCCGATCTCCCGGGCGAAGCGGACCGCGTCGGCGCACATCTGCTCGCGCAGCGCCGGGTCCAGCCCGGGCGCGGGCGCGATCTCGACCACCTTCTGGTGGCGGCGCTGCACCGAGCAGTCGCGCTCGAACAGGTGCATCACCTGTCCTTGGGAGTCGGCCAGGACCTGCACCTCGATGTGGCGCGGGTCGACCACGGCCTGCTCGACGAAGACGGTGCCGTCGCCGAACGCGCCCTCGGCCTCGCGCATGCACGCCTCGATCGCCGCCCGCAGGTCGCTCGGAGCGGCCACCCGGCGCATGCCCCGCCCGCCACCGCCGGCCACGGCCTTGACGAAGAGCGGGAAGGGGATCGCCTCGGCGGCGGCGAGCAGCTCGTCCACGTCCGTGGAGGGCGCCACCCCGGCCAGGGTGGGCACCCCGGCGGCCTTGGCCGCCGCGATCGCCCGGGACTTGTTGCCGGTCAGGGTCAGCACCTCCGCGGAGGGCCCGACGAAGGTCAGGCCGGCGTCCGCGCAGGCCTCCGCCAGCCGGGGGTTCTCCGAGAGGAAGCCGTAGCCGGGGTAGACCGCGTCGGCGCCGGCGCGCAGCGCCGCCTCGACGATCGCGTCGGGGTCGAGGTAGGCCCGCACCGGGTGCCCGCGCTCGCCGATCTCGTACGCCTCGTCGGCCCGCAGCCGGTGCTCGGACCAGCGGTCCTCGTACGGATAGACCGCGACCGTGCGGGCCCCCACCTCGTTGGCCGCGCGGAAGGCGCGGATCGCGATCTCGCCACGGTTGGCCACCAGCACCTTGTTGAACATGACAAGACGGTAGTCGCTGCGCCTGCGCGCAGCGCAGGGCGACCGAACTACAGACCGGTAGTTCGGGGGTTCCGATTGTCTGCCCCCATGGCACGTGCTTCCCTGTCGTCACAGGAGACCCATCCATTCCGGCCGAACGAAGGTGACCGCTCCTCATGCGTCTGCGTCCCGTCCTGCACGTCCCTGCTCGTGCCGCCGCGCTGGCGGCCGCGCTGGTGCTGGTGCCCCTCGGGGTGCCGGCGGCGACCGCGGCGAAGGGGACGCCGGCCCCGGTGGCCAACCCCCAGGACATGTGGTCGGTGCAGGGTGCGGCGGCGATCCGGGTGCTCGGCAAGGGGTACGGCCACGGGCACGGCATGTCGCAGTACGGCGCCGAGGGCGCCGCTCGCGCCGGGCTCACCCACCAGCAGATCATGGAGTTCTACTACCCGGGCACGCAGTGGGGCACGGCCACCGGCAAGGTGCGGGTGCACCTGACCGCCGACACCACCGACGACGTGGTCGTCGTCGCGAAGCCCGGCACCACGGTGAAGAACCTGGCCACCAAGAAGCGCTGGAAGCTGCCGAACCGGACCACGGGACAGTGGCGGCTGACCACCAACCGGCGCAACAACAAGACGATCGTGCAGTGGCGCGACCGAGGCTCCTGGAAGCGCTGGAAGACGTTCTCCGGCGACGGCGAGCTGGCCGCTCCGGGCGGGCTCACCCTGGTCACCCCGAGCGGGCGCACGACCTACCGCGGCAAGCTCCGCGCCGCCTCCCCGACGCCGGGGAGCAAGCAGCGCGACACCGTCAACGTGGTCTCGCTGGAGAACTACCTCAAGGGGGTCGTCCCGCTGGAGATCCCCGCCTCGTGGAACCCGGAGGCGGTGCGCTCCCAGGCCGTGGCCGCCCGCAGCTACGCGGCCTTCGAGCGGGCCCAACCGCTGGCGCGGCACTACCAGATCTGTGACACCACCGCCTGCCAGGTCTACGGCGGCAAGTCCGCCGAGCACCCGCTGGCGACCGCCGCGGTGACCGCGACCGCCGGACAGGTGCTCACCGCGGACGGCGCACCGGCGTTCACCCAGTTCGCCTCGAGCAACGGCGGGTGGAGCTCGGCCGGCTCGCGGCCCTACCTGGCCGCGCAGGCCGACCCGTACGACGGCTGGGCGGGTAACCCGAACCACACCTGGTCGGTGACCATGGGCGTGGAGAAGCTGGAGTCGGCCTGGCCGGCCGTGGGCTCCCTGCAGACGGTCACGATCACCGCGCGCGACGGCAACGGCGAGTGGGGCGGCCGGGTCTCGCGGATGACCCTGACCGGCACCGCCGGCTCGGTGGAGGTCACCGGCGACCAGGTGCGCAGCGCGCTCGGGCTGAAGTCGAGCTGGTTCACCCTGGACGTCTTCCAGGCGACCCTGCGCGGCAGCTGGTAGCTCGCGCGCCGGCTGGACGCCACAGCGCCCGCGGTGCCGGTCGGCACGCGCGGGCGCTGGGATCGATCCTGCGGACTCGTCAGTCCTTGATCTCGCAGATCACCGCACCGCTGGTGACGGTGGCGCCCACCTCGGCGGCGAGGCTGGTCACGGTGCCGGCCTTGTGCGCCTTGAGCGGCTGCTCCATCTTCATCGCCTCGATGACGACCACGACGTCGCCCTCGGCGACCTCCTGACCCTCCTCGACGGCGATCTTCACCACGGTGCCCTGCATCGGGCTGGTCACCGAGTCGCCGGAGGCAGCCGCGGTGGCCTTCTTGCCGGCCGCGCGCTTGGGCTTCTTGGCCGCACCGGCGGCGGCGCCGCCACCCAGGCCCGAGAGCCCGGCCGGGAGGACGACCTCGAGCCGGCGGCCGCCGACCTCGACGGTCACCTTCTGCCGCTCACCGGCCTCCTCCGCCTCGGCGGAGTCGCCGGCGTACGGCTCGATCTGGTTGTCGAAGTCGGTCTCGATCCAGGTGGTGTAGACCTCGAAGGAGCCCTCGCCGCTCGGGGTGGAGGCGCCGACGTACGCCGGGTCCTCCAGCACCGCGCGGTGGAACGGGATGACCGTGGGCATGCCGTCGACGGTGAACTCGGCCAGCGCGCGCCGGGAGCGCTCGATCGCCTGGGTGCGGTCGCGGCCGCTGACGATCAGCTTGGCGATCAGGGAGTCGAACGAGCCGGGGATGGTCTCGCCCTTCTCGTAGCCGCCGTCGAGGCGGACGCCCGGGCCGCTGGGCGGCGCCCACTCGGTCAGGGTGCCGGGGGCGGGCATGAAGTTGCGGCCCGCGTCCTCGGCGTTGATCCGAAACTCGATCGAGTGGCCGCGGACCTCGGGGTCGTCGTAGCCGAGCTCCTCGCCGGCGGCGATCCGGAACATCTCGCGCACCAGGTCGATGCCCGTGACCTCCTCGGAGACGCAGTGCTCGACCTGGAGGCGGGTGTTGACCTCGAGGAAGGAGATGGTCCCGTCGGCGGCGACCAGGAACTCGCAGGTGCCGGCGCCGACGTAGCCCGCCTCGCGGAGGATGGCCTTGGAGGACTCGTAGAGACGGGTCACCTGGTCCTCGGTGAGGAACGGCGCGGGCGCCTCCTCGACCAGCTTCTGGTGGCGGCGCTGCAGCGAGCAGTCGCGGGTGGAGATGACCACCACGTTGCCGTGCTGGTCGGCCAGGCACTGGGTCTCGACGTGGCGCGGCCGGTCGAGGAACTTCTCCACCAGGCACTCGCCCCGGCCGAAGGCGCCGACGGCCTCGCGGACGGCGGACTCGAAGAGCTCGGGGATCTCCTCCAGCGTGCGGGCGACCTTGAGGCCGCGGCCGCCGCCGCCGAAGACCGCCTTGATGGCGACGGGAAGGCCGTTGGCCTTGGCGAACTCGACGATCTCGTCGGCGTCCTTGACCGGCTCCTTGGTGCCGGGGGCCAGCGGTGCGTTGGCCTTCTGTGCGATCTGCTTGGCCTTGGCCTTGTCGCCCAGGGCGTCGATCGCCTCGGGGGAGGGGCCGATCCAGATCAGCCCGGCGTCGAGGACGGCCTGGGCGAACTGGGCGTTCTCGGCGAGGAAGCCGTAGCCGGGGTGGACCGAGTCGGCGCCGGACTCCTTGGCCACCGCGATGATCTTGTCGATGTCGAGGTAGGAGTCGGCCGGGGTGGCGCCGCCCAGGCTGTACGCCTCGTCGGCGAGCCGGACGAACAGGGCGTCGCGGTCGGGGTCGGCGTAGACGGCGACCGAGCCGATTCCGGCGTCCTTCGCTGCGCGGATGACGCGGACCGCGATCTCGCCGCGATTGGCGATGAGGACCTTCTGCAAGCTCACTCCGGGCTCCTGTTGCCGAGGGGTAACGAACGGGGGCAGGTTACCTCCCCCTCGGGACACGGTGGCTGGGGGTCTGCGGCGCGGACGCACGGGCCCGGTCAGCGGTCGACGCGAAAGCGGTTAACATTCATTAACCTCTGGGCTAGCATCGGTCCATGAGCTTCGAACTGTCCCGCGAGCACGAAGAGTTCCGTCGCAGCGTCCGAGACTTCGCCGAGGCGGAGATCGCCCCGCACGCCGCGCAGTGGGACCGCGAGCACCACTTCCCGACCGATGTGGTGCAGAAGATGGGTGCCCTGGGCCTGATGGGCCTCACCGCGCCCGAGGAGTTCGGCGGGGCCGGCATGTCCGGCGAGGACGGCGGGTTCACCAGCCTGTGCCTGGCGATCGAGGAGATCGGCCGGGTCGACCAGTCGATGGGGATCACCCTGGAGGCGGCGGTCGGGCTGGGGATCAACCCCATCCTCACCTTCGGCACCGAGGAGCAGAAGAAGCAGTGGCTCCCCGACCTGGTCGCGGGCCAGAAGCTCGCCGGCTTCGGGCTGACCGAGCCGGGCGCGGGCTCCGACGCGGGCGCCACCCGCACCCGCGCCGAGCTGGTCGAGGGCCAGTGGGTGGTCAACGGGGCCAAGCAGTTCATCACCAACTCCGGCTCGGCGATCACCAGCCTGGTCACCGTCACCGCCCGGACCGGCGACCGCGGCGACGGCCGCCCGGAGATCTCCACGATCATGGTGCCGGCGGGCACGCCCGGCTTCACCGCCGAGAAGGCCTACGACAAGCTCGGCTGGCACGCCTCGGACACCCACCCCCTCGCCTTCGAGGACGCCCGGGTCCCGGAGGAGAATCTGCTGGGCGAGCGCGGTCGCGGCTACGCCCAGTTCCTGGCCACCCTCGACGACGGGCGGGTGGCGATCGCCGCCCTGGCCGTGGGCTGCCTCCAGGCCTGCCTCGACCTCACCCTGGCCTACGCCGGCGAGCGGCAGACCTTCGGCGGCCCGATCGGACGCAAGCAGGGCGTGGCCTTCCAGATCGCCGACCTCCAGGTGATGCTCGACGCCTCCCGGATGCTGACCTACCGCGCCGCGGCGATGAAGGACGCGATGGACGCCGGCGGCCCGGTGAGCACCGCGCAGTTCAAGCAGGCTGCTGCCGTGGCGAAGCTCTACGCCACCGAGTCGGCGGTGAGCGCCACCCGGATCGCCACCCAGGTCTTCGGCGGCTACGGCTTCATGGAGGAGTACCCGGTGGCCCGGTTCTACCGCGACGCCAAGGTGCTCGAGATCGGCGAGGGCACCTCGGAGGTGCAGCGGATGCTGATCGCCCGGGGGCTCGGCCTGCCCGTGGAGTGAGTTGAGTGACCGGGCGCCCCGGGCCGTGCTCGACAGCGCGGCTCACGAGGGGCACAGTGTGACCTGTGTCACGGAGTCCGGGTCTCCAGGCGGCGCGACGCGGTGACCGCGTCGCCGCCGCCGCACTGCTGCTCGTGTGCTGGCCGCTCGCGGCCTGCGGGGTGACCCGCGGGGAGGAGAGCCGCGACCTGCTGATGATCATCCCGAACAGCCCGGGCGGCGGTTACGACCAGACCGGTCGGGCTGCGGTGTCGGCGATGGAGGACAACGACGTCACTGGCGGCAGCTTCACCGTGCAGAACGTGATCGGCGCCGGCGGGGCCAGCGCGATGACCTCCCTGGTGGGCAACGCCGGCGACGAGCACACGCTGATGACGGTCGGGCTGGGCGTCGTCGGGTCGACGTACTCCGCAGGAAGCGCCTACGGGGTCCAGGACGGGACGGCGCTGGCCCAGCTGATGAGCGAGCCCGAGGCGGTGCTGGTGCCCGCGGACTCGCCCTTCCGGACGATGGACGACCTGGTCGAGGCCTGGACCGAGGACCCCGGTGCCCTGGCGATCGGCGGCGGGTCCTCCCCGGGGGGACCGGACCACCTCTTCCCGATGCAGCTGGCCGACGAGGTGGGGATCGACCCCAACCAGGTCAACTACGTGCCGTACGACGGGGGTGGTCCGCTGACCAGTGCGCTGCTGGGCAGCAAGATCGACGTGGGGTTCTCCGGGCCGGCGGAGTTCGAGGGGCAGGTGGCCGACGGCGAGCTGCGGCTCCTGGCGGTCTCGGGGGAGGCCCGCTCCCCGCAGGAGACGTTCGCCGACGTGCCGACCCTGGTCGAGTCCGGCATCGACCTGGTCTTCCTCAACTGGCGCGGGGTGCTCGCCCCGCCGGAGATCTCCGCAAGCCGCCGCGAGGAGCTGATCGGCTACCTCGAGACCATGCACGCGACTCCGCAGTGGCAGGAGCAGCTGGTCGTCAACGGGTGGACCGACGACTTCAAGACCGGCGAGGAGTTCGCCGACTTCATCGAGGAACAGGACGCCAGGGTCTCCGGGACCCTGGAGGAGCTGGGGCTGCTCTGATGGCGAGCACGGCACCCGAGGCCCGGCAGGTCGACCGGGCGCAGTACCTGCTGGCCGCCGTGCTCGCGCTCGTGGGTCTCTACACCGTCGTCGACGCGCGCGGCCTGACCGTGGGGTTCGGCGACCCGGTGGGCCCGCGCGTCTTCCCCTACGTGGTCGGTGGGGCGATGATCCTGCTCGCCGTCCTGCTGGCGGTGGCGACCGCCCGCGGTGACGTGGCTCAGGGCGAGGAGGGGGAGGACGTCGACCTGACCAGCCCGCCCGACTGGCTCACGCTCGCCAAGCTGGTGGCCATCCTGGTGCTCAACGTGCTGCTGGTCGACGTGCTCGGGTGGGCGATCACCGGGGCGCTGCTGTTCGCCGGCTGCGCGTGGGCGCTGGGCTCGCGCACCCTGCTGCGCGACGTGCTGGTGGGGGCCGTGCTGTCGGTGGGCAGCTGGTACTTCTTCTACGTCGGGCTCGACGTGCCGCTGAGTCCCGGCATCCTCGACGGGATCCTGTGATGGACACCCTGCAGCTGCTCCTGGACGGCCTGGTCAACGCCGCGACCCCGCAGAACCTGCTCTTCGCCGCGATCGGCGTGCTGCTCGGCACCTTCGTCGGGGTGCTCCCGGGGATCGGCCCGGCGATGGCCGTGGCCCTGCTGCTGCCGCTGACCTACGGGCTGGAGGCCACCCAGTCGTTCATCCTCTTCGCGGGTATCTACTACGGCGGGATGTACGGCGGGTCCACCACGTCGATCCTGCTCAACACCCCCGGTGAGTCGGCCTCGGTGATGACGGCGATCGAGGGCAACAAGATGGCCAAGAAGGGCCGCGCCGCCCAGGCGCTGGCCACCGCGGCGATCGGCTCGTTCGTCGCCGGCACCATCGGCACGCTGCTGGTCGCCTTCTTCACCCCGCCCCTGGCGCGGATCGCCGTGCAGCTCGGCGCGCCGTCCTACTTCGCGATCATGCTGCTCTCGCTGGTGCTGGTCACCGCGGTGCTGGGCGGGTCGAGGCTGCGCGGCTTCATCGGGCTGGCGATCGGTCTCACCATCGGGCTGGTGGGCCTCGACCTCTCCACCGGTCAGGCGCGGCTCACCGGGGGTCTGCTCCAGCTGGCCGACGGCGTGGACATCGTGGTGGTCGCGGTGGGCATCTTCGCGATCGGCGAGGCGCTGTGGATCGCCGCCCACCTGCGCCGGCGCCCGGTGGAGGTGATCCCCGTCGGCCAGCCCTACATGTCGCGGCAGGACTGGTCCAGGTCCTGGGGGCCGTGGCTGCGCGGCACCGCGCTGGGGTTCCCCTTCGGCGCGCTCCCGGCCGGTGGGGCCGAGACCCCGACGTTCCTCTCCTACGTGCTGGAGCGTCGGCTCGCGCGCAGGTCGGGCAGCTCGGAGGAGTTCGGCCACGGCGCGATCGAGGGGGTCGCCGGGCCGGAGGCGGCCAACAACGCGAGCGCGGCCGGCATGTTCGTGCCGCTCCTTGCGATGGGGCTGCCGGTGACGGCGACGGCGGCGATCCTGCTCGCGGCCATGCGCGTCTACGGCATCGTCCCGGGACCTACCCTGATGGAGGACCAGGCCGAGCTGGTCTGGACCCTGCTGGCCAGCCTGCTGATCGGCAACACGCTGCTGCTGCTGATCAACCTGCCGCTCGCGCCGCTGTGGGCACGGCTGCTGCGGATCCCTCGTCCCCAGCTCTACGCCGGCATCCTCTTCTTCGCCTCCCTCGGGGCCTACGCGGTCAACCAGGACGCCTTCGACGTCGCCCTGCTGCTGGTCTTCGGGGCGATCGGCTTCGCCGTGCGCCGGTTCGCCATCCCGATCCTGCCGCTGATCCTCGGGGTGATCATCGGGCCGTTGATGGAGGAGAGGATGCGGCAGGCCCTGGACCTCTCGGACGGCAACGTCAGCGGCCTCGTCGACGAGCCCCTGGCCGTGGGCATCTACGTCCTGATCGTGCTCGCCCTGGTGGTGCCGCCGGTCCTGGGGAGGCTCCGCCGACCCCGGGCAGAGGGCGGTGCGCAGCCGGTGGAGGAGCGTCCGGGGCCCAGCCCGCACGACGACGAGCACACGCCCACCTCCGGGTGAGCAGAGGAGGCACAGATGAGCGTGGTGGTGGGCTACATCCCCAACCAGTACGGGGAGGCGGCGCTGCAGGCCGGGGTGGCCGAGGCGGAACGACGGTCGACGTCGCTGGTGGTGGTCAACTCCACCCGGGGCGACTCCCTGGTCGACGAGCGCTACCTCGGACGCAACGGCCGGGCCGCGCTGGCGGAACGTCTCTCCTGCGCTCCGGTCGCGGTCGAGATCCGGCAGAGCATGGGGGCCGACGTCGCGGGGGAGATCCTCATGGTGGTGCGCGAGGTGGGCGCCGAGGCGCTGGTGATCGGCCTGCGTCACCGCTCCCAGGTGGGCAAGATGCTGATGGGCAGCGTCGCCACCCGCCTGCTGATGGAGGCGCCCTGCCCGGTGGTCGTGGTCAAGCCCTGAAGGTGACGCGCGGAGCGTCACAGCGCTGGCGTTTCGGACACCGCGGCGATCGCCCCTTACCCTTTTCCTCATGCCACGCGCAAGGAGGAGGGTCGCCGCAGACGCGTCCCGCTTCCTGGTCGTCGGAGCGGTGGCCACCACCGTGGCGCTGCTGATCTTCAACGGCCTGGTCCACGGGTTCAACCCGGGCAGCGACGCGCCGCTCAACGACCGCCCGCAGCTGGCCTTCTTCCTGGCCAACGTGGTCGGGATGCTGGTCAGCTTCCGCGGCACCCGGGACTGGGCCTTCCGCAACCGCAGCAGCCGGCACACCGACGGCGGTCGCACCGCGTTCGTGGTGATCAACCTGGTCACCATGGCGATCCCCATGGGGTTCCTGTGGATCAGCCGCAACCTGCTGGGGCTCGACGACCCGGTCTCGGACAACCTGGCCGCCAACGTGCTCGGGCTCTTCGCCGGGACGTCGGTGCGGTTCCTGCTGCTGCGTCAGTACGTCTTCCCGCGCAGCTTCGCCGTCACCCGCGAGCAGGTCCCGGAGCAGGTCTCAGAGGTCTGACCAGAGGTCGGTCCAGGACCCGCCCACCTCGGCGACGAGCTCGCGCAGCACCGGCAGGCTCACGCCGATCACGTTGTGGTGGTCGCCCTCGACCCCGGTCACGAAGCCCCCGCCGAAGCCGTCGAGGGTGAAGGCGCCGGCCACGTGCAGCGGCTCGCCGGTGGCGACGTACGCCGCGATCTCCTCGTCGCTCACCTGGGCGAAGTGCACCACCGTGCTCGCGGTCCTCGACAGCGTGCGACCCGAGCCCGCGTCGGCCAGGCAGTGGCCGGTGTGCAGCACGGCGCTCCGCCCGCGCATCTGCTGCCAGCGCCGGGTCGCCTCCTGCGGGGTGCCCGGCTTGCCCAGCGCCTCCCCGTCGAGCTCGAGCACCGAGTCGCAGCCGAGCACGAGCGCACCCTGCGGCACCTCGGGCCGACCCACCACGGCCCGGCACTTCAGCTCGGCCAGCCGCAGCGCGAGGTCGGCCGGGCCGAGCCCGGTCAGCTGGTCCTCGTCGACCCCCGAGACGACGACGACCGGCTCGATCCCGGCCCGGCGCAGCGTCGCCAGCCGGGCCGGGGACTGCGAGGCCAGGACCAGCCGGCGTCGCGGCGTCGGAACGGTCACGCTCAGCGCGGCAGGCCGCTGGCGCGCCAGCCGCCGGGGCCGTGCGGCGGCGTGGTGCGCACCAGGCGCCCGGGCGCCGACCACGACGGCCGGGTCCGGGGTGCGGGTGCCTCGCCGCCGCCGAGCGCGGAGAAGACCGCGACCAGCGCGGCCACCTCCTCCGGGGTCGCGTCGGGGTTGACCACGCGCAGCACCGGCGTGGCCGGGGGGCTCGGGGGCGTCGGCTGCTCGCTCACAGCGGGATGTTCCCGTGCTTCTTGGCCGGCAGCGTCTCCCGCTTCGAGCGGAGCAGGCGCAGCGCCCGGACGATCTCGGAGCGGGTCTCGTGCGGCGGGATGACCGCGTCGATGTAGCCACGCTCGGCCGCGACGTACGGGTTGGCCAGGGTGGTCTCGTACTCGTCGATCAGCTCGGCCCGCTTGGCCTCGACGTCGCCGCCCTCGTCCTCGATCGCCTTCAGCGTCTTGCGGTGCACGATGTTGGCCGCACCCTGGGCGCCCATCACCGCGATCTGCGCGGTCGGCCAGGCGATGTTCATGTCGGCGCCGAGGTGCTTGGAGCCCATCACGTCGTACGCGCCGCCGTAGGCCTTGCGGGTGATCGTGGTGACCAGCGGGACCGTCGCCTCGGCGTAGGCGTAGATCAGCTTGGCGCCGCGGCGGATGATGCCGTCCCACTCCTGGTCGGTGCCCGGCAGGAAGCCCGGGACGTCGACGAAGGTGAGGACCGGCACGTTGAAGGCGTCGCAGAACCGGACGAAGCGCGCCGCCTTCTCGGAGGCGTCGATGTCCAGGGTGCCGGCGAACTGCATCGGCTGGTTGGCGACCACGCCGACCGGCCGGCCCTCGACCCGGCCGAAGCCGACGATGATGTTGGGCGCGAAGAGCTCCTGGACCTCGAGGAACTCCTCGTCGTCGACGACCGCCCGGATCACGTCGTGCATGTCGTAGGGCTGGTTGGGCGAGTCCGGGATCAGGGTGTCCAGCGACCGGTCCAGGTCGTTGACCTCGAGGTCGGCCGGCTGGTCGTAGACGTGGCCCTCGTCCAGGTTGTTCTGGGGGAGGTAGGAGAGCAGCGCCTTGACGTACTCCAGGGCGTCCTCCTCGTCGGAGGCCATGTAGTGGGCGTTGCCGGACTTGGTGTTGTGGGTCCGGGCGCCGCCCAGCTCCTCCATCGACACGTCCTCGCCGGTGACGGTCTTGATCACGTCGGGGCCGGTGATGAACATGGCGGAGGTGCCGTCGACCATGATCGTGAAGTCCGTGACGGCGGGGGAGTACACGTGGCCGCCCGCGCAGTTGCCCATGATCAGGGAGATCTGCGGGATGACGCCCGAGGCGTGCACGTTGCGGGTGAAGATCTCGCCGTACAGGCCCAGCGAGACCACGCCCTCCTGGATCCGCGCGCCGGCACCCTCGTTGATGCCGATGATCGGGCTGCCGGTCTTGATCGCCAGGTCCATGATCTTGACGATCTTCTCGCCGTAGACCTCGCCCAGCGAGCCGCCGAAGACGGTGAAGTCCTGGGAGAAGACGCAGACCTGGCGGCCGTCGATGGTGCCGTAGCCGGTGATGACGCCGTCGCCGTAGGGGCGGGTCTTCTCCAGGCCGAAGGCGGTGGAGCGGTGCCGCGCCAGCTCGTCGATCTCCACGAAGGAGCCCTCGTCGAAGAGCATCTCGATCCGCTCGCGGGCGGTCTTGCGGCCCTTGGCGTGCTGCTTCTCGATGGCCTTCGCGGAGCCGGAGTGAACCGCCTCGTCGATGCGTCGTTCGAGGTCGGCCAGCTTGCCCGCCGTCGTGTGGATGTCGATCTCAGGCGTGTTGGATGCTTCGGCGCTCACCGGTCAGGTCTCCTCGGCTTGTGCTGGTCGGGGTGTGCTGTCGCGCGATCGTGGGTCAATGTAGTCCTCATGCCCGACGCCCCCGCACCTCGCCCAGCCCTCGATCCGATCCGTCTCGCCGACGTCCCCGCCCCGTTGCGGGTCGAGGTGGTCGAGGCGACCGGTTCCACCAACGCGCTGGTGGCCGAGCGAGCCCGCGCCGGCGAGCCCGCCGGACTGGTGGTGGTCACCGAGCACCAGACCGCGGGCCGCGGCCGGCTCGACCGCGTCTGGGAGACCCCCGCCCGGGTGGCGCTGACCTTCTCGGTGCTGCTGCGTCCCGACGCGCCGCCGCAGGCCTGGCCGTGGCTGCCCCTGCTCACCGGGTACGCCGTGCAGTCCGCGCTGGCCGACCGGGTGCCGGAGGTCTCGCTCAAGTGGCCCAACGACGTGCTCGTGGAGGACCGCAAGATTGCCGGCATCCTGGTCGAGCGGATCGAGACGCCGGCCGGCCCGGCCGCGGTCGTCGGGGTCGGGATCAACGTCAACCAGGAGCCCGAGGAGCTGCCGATCGCCGCGGCCACCTCGCTGCGGGTCGAGCTGGGGGAGACCTTCGACCGGACCGACCTGCTGATCCAGGTGCTCGGGTCGCTGCACGCGCTGGAGCCGCTGCTCGCGCAGCCCTCCGCCCTGCGGCCGGCGTACGCCGACGTCTGCTCCACCCTGGGCCGCCAGGTCGACGTCCACCTGCCCGGTGGGGAGGTGGTGCGGGGCGAGGCGCTCGACCTGGACGCCTCGGGAGCGCTGGTGCTCAGCACCGGCCAGGGGACACTCACGGTGAGTGCGGGTGACATCGTCCACGTGCGGCCGACAGGGTGACATGATTCACCCCATGTCCTTTCCCGCACGGCTCCTCAACGAGGGTGAGCACGTCGTCGTCTCCACCCGCACCCACCCCAAGGCCCTGATCGGGCCCGTGCTGGTGCTGGTGGTCGTGGTCGCCGCCGCGGTCTGGGGAGGCCGCTGGCTCGACGGGGAGCTGAGTGGCGACGTCGCCACGGTGCTGGGACTCGTCGCCGGGGTCGCCGCGGTGCTGCTGGTCGGCTGGTTCACCCTGCTGCCGCTGCTGCGCTGGCTGACCACCACCTACACCTTCACCAACCGCCGGTTCATCTCCCGCAGCGGCATCGTGGCCAAGGAGGGGCGGACCATCCCGCTCAACCGGATCAGCGGCGTCGACTTCGAGATCGGGGTGATCGACCGGATCTTCGGCTGCGGCACCTTGATCGTTAGCGACGCCAGCGCCGGCGGGCAGGTGCGGGTGCACGACATCCCGCAGGTCGAGAAGTCGCAGCTCCTGGTCGCCGAGGAGCTGCACCGCCTCTCCAGCCGAGTCGACGACGGTGCCTGAGATGACCAACGACCATCGTCCCCCGCGGGGGCAGCTCGAGGAGTCCATCCTGGGCCAGGCGCCGGAGCTCACGGCCGTCGAGGTCGCCGCCCAGTCGGGCGTGAGCATCGAACAGGTACGCCGCCTGTGGCGGGCGCTCGGCTTCCCCGAGGTGGCCGGCGACGCGATCTTCAACGAGTCGGACGTCGAGGCGGTCTCCCGGCTCTTCTCCACCGTCGACAGCGGCACCCTGGGCTTCGACATGGCAGTCGCGCTGACGCGGGCCCTGGGGCAGACGATGTCCAAGCTGGCCGACTGGGAGGTCGCCACCCTGGCCGGCCGGGTGGAGGAGCTGGAGGCCGGCGAGGACGCCACGGGCAGCCGGATCGGCTCCGCGCTGCGGTTGGTCGACGAGCTCAACCCCACGTTCGAGGAGCTGATCATCTACGCCTGGCGGCGTCATCTGGCCGCCGCGGTGACCCGGATGGAGGCACTGGGCGCGGGCGAGGAGGACCTGCACACCACGTACGTGACCGTCGGCTTCGCCGACATCGTGCACTTCACCGCACTGTCCAACAAGCTGACCCAGTCCCGGATCGGCGACCTGGTGGAGATCTTCGAGGCCCGCTGCCACGACGTCGTCTCCCGGCTGGGTGGGCGGGTGATCAAGTCGATCGGCGACTCGGTGCTCTTCACCTCCGACAGCGCCGAGCGCGCCTTCGAGATCGCCGAGGGGATCATCCAGGTGATCGGTCGCGACCCGCGGATGCCCGACGTGCGGCTCGGGCTGGCGTCGGGGTCGGTGGTGACCCGGATGGGCGACGTGTTCGGGCCCCCGGTCAACCTGGCCTCCCGGATGACCGCGGTGGCCCGGCGCAACCGGATCATCGTCGACGCCGCCACCGCCGAGCTGCTGCCCGAGTCGCAGTTCGAGACGCGCCGGCTGCCGGCGCGCCCGGTCCGCGGCTTCGGCGTGGTCGAGCCGCTCGCCGTGCGTCGCCGCTGAGGCACGCTGCTCCGGAGGGCTGCTGGTCCAGACCACAGGGGCCGACCTGAGCCGTTCCGGGGGCGCGAGCGCCGGGGATTTTTTACGGTCGGGGGGTGATCGAGGCGCAGGACGTACTGGTCGATCCGGTCGAGCGACGAGTCTGGCGTGCGGGGCGCGAGGTCACCCTCTCCCGGATGGAGTTCGCGCTGCTGCATGCGCTGATCTCACGGGCCGGCGAGCTGGTGACCCGGCAGGAGCTGATGCACCAGGTCTGGGGCACCGCGTTCTACACCTCGTCCAAGACCATCGACGTGCACCTGGGCTGGGTCCGGCGCAAGCTGGGGGAGGACACCCGCCGGCCGACCCTGATCACCACGGTCCGTGGCCGGGGCCTGCGGTTCGAGACGACCGCCGCGGACGTGCACGCGGAGGGTGCCAGCGCCTCGGGCTAGGGTTCTGCCCGTGCCGACCCCGCTCGCCCCGACCCTCGCCGTCATCGGCGGTGGCCAGCTGGCCCGGATGATGGCCCAGCCGGCGATCGCCCTGGGCCTGCCGCTGCGGCTGCTTGCCGAGGCCGAGGGTGTCTCCGCCGCCCAGGTGATCGTCGACCAGCAGGTCGGGGACTACCGCGACCTCGAGGCGCTGCGGGCGGTGACCGCCGGTTGCGAGGTCGTCACCTTCGACCACGAGCACGTGCCCACCGAGCACCTGCACGCGCTGGAGGCCGACGGGATCGCCGTCCGGCCCGGCCCGGACGCGCTGGTGCACGCCCAGGACAAGGCGGTGATGCGGGCGCGGCTCGACGAGCTGGGCATCCCCAGCCCCCGCCACGCGCTGGTCTCCTCGCCCGCCGAGGTGGAGGCGTTCGGCTTCCCGTGCGTGCTCAAGACCACCCGCGGCGGCTACGACGGCAAGGGCGTCTGGGTGGTGCGCGACGCCGAGGGCGTCGCCGCGGCGTTCGAGACCGCGCAGGCCAGCGGTGTCCGGGTGCTGGCCGAGGAGCTGGTCGACTTCCGCCGCGAGCTCTCGGCGCTGGTGGCGCGTTCGCCGAGCGGCCAGGCGGCGGCGTACCCGGTGGTGGCCTCCACCCAGGTCGACGGGATCTGCAAGGAGGTCGTGGCTCCGGCCCCCGACCTGGACCCTGAGCTGGCCGGTGAGGCCCAGCGGATCGCGCTCACGGTCGCGGGCGCGCTCGGCGTCACCGGCATCCTCGCGGTCGAGCTCTTCGAGACCACCGACGGGCGGATCCTGGTCAACGAGCTGGCGATGCGCCCGCACAACACCGGTCACTGGACCCAGGACGGCGCCGTCACGTCGCAGTTCGAGAACCACCTGCGTGCGGTGATGGACCTGCCGCTGGGCTCTCCGGCGCCCCGTGCGCGGTGGACGGTGATGGTCAACATCCTCGGCGGCGACCGCGACGCCGGGCGGCTGTACGACGGGCTGCGGCACGCGATGGCCCGGGACCCGCACCTGCGGGTCCACCTCTACGGCAAGGACTGGCGGCCGGGCCGCAAGGTGGGCCACGTGAACGCCTTCGGAGACGACCTCGAGGACTGCCTCGAGCGTGCGCGGCACGCAGCCGCGTGGTTCGCTGGAGAGCTGGGAGACGAGAGTGAGTGAGGTCGCGATGAGCGAGCAGCAGAGCGCGGGCGCTGAGGACACCGGGAGCACCGGGACGGCGACCGGCAAGGTCGGCATCGTCATGGGGTCGGCGTCGGACTGGCCGGTGATGGAGGCCGCCGCGCTCGCCCTCGACGAGTTCGACGTGGCCCGCGAGGTGGAGGTCGTCTCCGCGCACCGGATGCCGGAGGAGATGGTCGCCTACGGGCGCACCGCGGTCGACCGCGGTCTCTCGGTGATCATCGCCGGGGCCGGCGGTGCCGCCCACCTGCCCGGCATGCTCGCCTCCCTGACCCCGCTGCCGGTGGTGGGCGTGCCGGTGCCGCTGCGGCACCTGGACGGGATGGACTCGCTGCTCTCGATCGTGCAGATGCCGGCCGGGGTGCCGGTGGCGACGGTGGCGGTCGGCAACGCCCGCAACGCCGGACTCCTCGCCGTCCGGATCCTGGCCGCCTCCGACCCGGCGCTGCGGGAGCGGATGGTCGCCTTCCAGGCGAGCCTGCGCGAGGAGGCGATGGAGCGCGGCAAGGCCGTGCACGACGCCGCCCGGAGCGGCAAGCCGCGCGTCGGGTTCTGAGCCGGTGGAGGCCGGTCCCGCGTCGTCGGCCGGCCCGGCCCCCTCGCGCCTGGTCGCGATCGACGTCGCCCGTTGCCTGGCCCTGCTGGGCATGGTGGCCACCCACGTGCTCGACCCGCGCACCCTGGACGGCGAGCTGACCCTCGCCCAGTCGCTGGCCGGCGGCCGCGCCTCGGCGCTCTTCGCGGTGCTCGCCGGGCTGAGCATCGCCCTGACCACCGGACGGCGGGTGCCGCTGCGGGGTCGCTCCCGCGCGGCCGCCTCGACGGGGCTGGTGGTCCGGGCCGGGCTGGTCGCCGGCGTGGGGCTGGTGCTCGGCGAGCTGGACGCCGGGATCGCGATCATCCTCGTCTACTACGGGGTGCTCTTCGTCTGCGCGCTGCCGTTCCTCGGCCTGGGCGCGCGGGCGCTGCTGGGCTGGGCGGCCGGCTGGCTGGTGGTCGCCCCGGTGCTCGCCCACCTGCTCCGCGCCGAGCTGCCCGCCCGCGGCTGGGAGAGCCCGTCCTTCGCCTCCCTCGCCGACCCCGGGCCCCTGCTCTCCGAGCTGCTGGTCACCGGCTACTACCCGGTGCTGCCGTGGGTCGCCTACCTGCTGGCCGGGATGGCACTGGGCCGGATGGACCTGGGCAGCCGGCGGGTGGCCGCCGCGGTCGCGGTCACCGGGGGACTGCTCGCGGGGGCCGCGGTGGCGGTCTCCGACGCGCTGACTCGGCGGGCCGACGTGGTCGCGGCGCTGGTCGCCGACTGGCCGTCGTGGCTGGCGCCGCCCGTGCCGGGCGCGGACCTGCTCGACCAGCCGGCGGGCGGCATGTTCGGCACCACCCCCACCGGGGCCTGGGAGTGGCTGTTGGTGCGGGCGCCGCACAGCGCGACGCCGTTCGACCTGGCACACACCGTGGGCAGCGCGTGGCTGGTGATCGGGGTTGCGCTGCTGGTGGTGGGGCTGCTGCCCGCGGTCGCCCGGTACGCCGTGGCCGTCGTCTTCGGTGCCGGGACGGCGACGCTGACCTTCTACGCGCTGCACGTCGCGATGAACTCCGCCCTGCTGCCGCCCGCGGAGACCCCGGAGAGCTTCCGCTGGCACGTGCTGGTCCTCGCCGCGGGTGGCGCAGGCCTGGTGGCGCTGGGTCGCCGAGGTCCGCTGGAGACGGGGGTGGGCGCGCTCGCCCGTGGAACCGCCTCCGTCGTGGCCGCATGGCCCGGGGGGCGGGTGGGGTACGGAGCCGCCATGGACGCCAACGACGACAAGACCCCGACCGACGACAGCCAGGACCGGTCCCCGGAGCAGTCCGAGGGCCAGGTCTCCGAGGTGGCCTCGATGGAGGGTGGCGGCGCGGGGGAGGAGATCGTTCCCGGTGACGCGACCGCCGGCTCGCCGGACCACTCGGCGGGGGACGACCGGCCCGACGAGGGCACCGCCGGTCCCGACGCGCCACCCCGGCACGGGATCCCCGAGGACTCCAACGAGTCCTCCCGCTGACCGACGCCACGAGGAAGCAGGAGCGGGCGATGAGCGAGAACTCCAGGACGGTCCACGCCTCGGCCCAGGACGTGTGGACGGTGCTCACCGACGGATGGCTCTACCCCCTGTGGGTGGTCGGCGCCTCCCGGATGCGCGAGGTCGACGACGACTTCCCGGCGGTCGGCTCCCGCCTGCACCACTCGGTGGGCAGCTGGCCGCTGCTGATCGACGACAACACCGAGGTGCTCGAGGTGGAGGAGGGCAAGCGGCTGGTGCTCCAGGCCCGCGCCTGGCCCACCGGGGAGGCCAGGGTCGAGATCGAGCTGCGCCCGATCGTCTCCGACACCGGGGAGGCCACCGAGGTGGTGATGCGCGAGGACGCGCGCCGCGGCCCTGCGCTGCTGATCCCGCCGCCGGTGCGGCACCCGATGCTGGCCTGGCGCAACACCGAGTCGCTGCGCCGACTGGCCTACCTGGCCGAGCGCCGCCAGTAGCCTCGACGCATGACCTCCACCCAGCCGGCGACGTCCCGGCCGACCACCCAGGAGCCCTCCGAGCGCGCCTGGGACGCCGTGGTCGTCGGCGCAGGCCCCAACGGCCTCGTGGCCGCCAACCGGTTGGTCGACGCGGGGTGGCGGGTGCTGCTCCTGGAGGCCCAGGAGACCGTCGGCGGCGCCGTGCGCAGCGACCGCGACGTGCACGAGGACTACGTGCACGACACGTTCAGCTCGTTCTACCCGCTGGCCGGGGTCTCCCCGACGATCCGCTCCTTCGGCCTGGAGGAGCACGGACTGGTGTGGCGGCACGCCCCCGCCGTCCTGGGCCACTTCGTCGATGACCGGTGGGCGCTGCTGCACCGCGACCGTGACGTCACCGCCGCCAGCCTGGAGGCCTTCGCCCCCGGCGACGGCCAGGCGTGGCTGCGGCTGTGCGAGGAGTGGGACCTCGTGGGCGACCAGGTCGTCGGCGGGCTGCTCTCTCCGTTCCCCCCGGTCAAGGCCGGGGTGGGCCTGCTGGCCCGGTTGCCGCGAGCCGGCGGGCTGGAGCTCGTCCGGACGCTGCTCACCCCCGCGCTCGACCTGTCCCGGGAGCGGTTCGCCGGCTCAGGTGCGCAGGTGCTGCTCGCCGGCAACGGCGGGCACTCCGACATCCCGCTGGACGCGCCGGGTTCGGGGCTGATGGCCCTGATGATGTCGATGATGGGCCAGACCGTCGGCTTCCCGGTGCCCGAGGGCGGAGCCGGCGAGCTGGCCGGGGCGCTGTTGTCCCGGTTCACCGCGAAGGGCGGCCGGCTGCGTACCTCGGCGGAGGTCCGGCGGATCCTGGTCTCCGACGGCAGGACCACCGGCGTGGAGACCGCGGACGGCACCCGGTACGACGCGCCCGCGGTGCTGGCCGACGTCGCCGCCCCCCACCTGTACGGCGGTCTGGTCGCGCCCGAGCACCTGCCGGAGCGGCTGCACCGACGGATGCGGGCGTTCCAGATGGACCCGGGGACGGTGAAGGTCGACTGGGCGCTGTCCAGGCCCGTGCCCTGGCGGGTCGAGCCCGAGCACGCCCCCGGCACCGTGCACGTGGCGGACTCGGTGGAGGAGATGACCCGCGCGCTGACCCAGGTGCACTCCGGGGCGGTACCGGCCCGGCCGTTCATGCTGACCGGCCAGATGACCACCACCGACCCGTCCCGCTCGCCGGCCGGCACGGAGTCGTTCTGGGCCTACACGCACGTGCCGCAGCAGGTGACCTCCGACGCGGGGGAGTCCGGCTCCGCGGCGATCACCGGGCGCTGGGACCACGACGAGAACGAGCGGTTCGCCGACCGGATGCAGGCCGAGATGGAGCGGATCGCCCCCGGGTTCGGGGACCGCGTGGTCGCCCGCCGGGTGCTCGGGCCGCACGAGTTCGAGGCCCGCGACGCCAACCTGATCGGTGGGGCTCTCGGCGGCGGCACAGCGCAGCTGCACCAGCAGCTGGTCTTTCGTCCCGTGCCGGGACTGGGGCGTGCGGAGACGCCGGTGCGCGGGCTCTACCTGGCCTCGGCGTCTGCCCACCCGGGCGGCGGGGTGCACGGGGCCTGCGGCAACAACGCCGCGCGGGCCGCGCTGGCCCACGCGCGACTGGACCGCGTGCTGCCCTTCCGCCGCTGAGTCACGGCCGGGTCAGGAACAGGACGCGACCGCGTCGATGACGAGCTCCGCCGCCTCCGGGTGGTTGGCGACCAGCTGCCGACTGTGGTCGGCGCTGTCCACACCCAGCTCGCGCAGCGCGCTGCCCTGCTCGAGGGCACGGGCCGCCAGCAGCTCTGCGGAGGCGGAGACCCCTGCTCCCTGCGTCTCCCAGGTGACCCAGGTCGCCGCCGGCAGCGGGTCGGCGGCGCTGCCGTCGAGCCGGCCCCGCTCGTCGGCGGAGGTGAGCACCGGGGAGATCGCCACCAGGGCGCAGGGGGCCTCGTCGCGCCCGAGCAGGGGGAGGGCGGAGAGGGTCACCGAGTTGCCCATCGAGGAGCCGACGAGCGCCACCTCCTGGGCGCCGCTGCCGCGCAGGTGGCGCACCGCGGCCACGGTGTCGGCGGGCTCCTCGGTCAGGGACTCCTCGGCGGGGCTCGCTCCGCGGCCGCGTCGGTCGAAGACCAGGACCCGGACCCCGGTCGCCGCAGCCACCTCCTCGGCCCAGGGCAGCCAGTCGCACAGTGTCTGGGACGCGCCGTACCGCAGCACCACACCCGTCCCCGCGTCGGCCGGTCCGATCTCGGCGGCGCCGAGGCGGGTCTCGTCGTCGGCGGTGAGCACGACGCGACGCGCGCTGCTCGGCGCGTCCCCGCACTGGTCGCTGAGCGGCGAGTCCGGTGCGTAGCTGCGGCTGAGCTTCCACCACTGCTGTGCCCTGGGGGCCACCGCCCAGCCGGCGAGCGCGACCACCACGCCGGCGACCAGGACGCTCGCGAGCACCCGTCGCCGGTTCACCGCCGGTCGCTCATCGCCGGTTGCGCCACTCGATCGCCGGGCAGGTGTCCATCACCATCGGCAGACCCGCCTTGACGGTCCGCTTGAACGCCTCCTCGTCGACCACGCCGAGCTGGAACCAGACAGCCCGGGCGCCGATCGCCACCGCCTCGTCGGCGAACTGGCCGGCCGACTCCGAGCGGCGGAACACGTCGACCACGTCGACCGGGAACGGGATGTCGGCCAGCGAGGCGTAGCCCTGCTCGCCGAGCACGGTAGGCGCGTCCGGGTGGACCGGGACGATCCGCTTGCCGCGCTGCTGGAGCAGCGCCGCGATCGAGTACGCCGTGCGCGCGGGGTTGTCGGAGAGACCCACGACCGCCCAGGTCTCGCAGTCGTCGAGCATGAAGTCGATGGCGGTGCGGTCGAGCCAGGGTGCGGTCATGAGCAGAACCTAGCCCTCACCCGGTGGCCAGCCGGCGCTCGAGGGCGCGGGCGAACCCGGCCCCCATCACCTCCAGCACCCCGTGCATGGCGGCCTGCACCACCGGACGGGAGAGCCGGGGGAGCGGCAGGTCGACCGTGATCGCCAGGTCGATGGCGACATGGGTGCCACCGGGCACGTCGGCCAGGTCGTAGCGGCCCTCGACCCCGGCCCGCTCCTCGTCCTGGGGGTCGTGGTGGAAGGTGATCGTCTGCTCGGGGGTGAAGGTCATCGCCTCGGTGAACTCCAGGTCGACGTGGCTGCCGAGCAGCGGGATCCGGCGCAGCGTCCAGCGCCACCGCGGGCCGTCGGCGTCGATCCGGGAGACCATCGGCGTCATCGCGGCGACCAGGTCGGGGTCGACGAGCACGTCCCACACGCGCTTGCGCTCGTGGTCGAGGACGGCCTCGGACTGCTTGCGGGCGGTGAACTCGGTCAACTCATCCCCTGGGGGTGCTGCGGGTACGGACGGCGGACGGTGGCTCTGCGGGGTCGCCGTACCCAATCCGCCACGTCGAGCACGCCGAACCACCTTCCGGCACCACCGACCACCGACCACCGAGCACCCGACCCGAGGAGCCCTCCATGAGCCAGCACGAGACACCCGACCGCGAGCGCGTCCTGCAGATCGCCCGCGACGCCAGGTTCGCGATGGTGACCAGCATCAGCGCCGCCGGCGAGCTGCACTCCCGGCCGATGACCCCGCAGCTGGTCGACGACGACGCGGTGATCTGGTTCCTGGTGGCCGACGACGCGGAGCAGGCGACCGACATCAAGGTCCGCCCCGAGGTCAACGTGGCGTTCTCCGAGAGCAGCTCCTGGCTCTCGATCGCCGGGCACGCCGAGGTGGTCTACGACCGGGAGCGGATCCAGGAGTTCTGGTCCGCCGCGTCGGAGGCCTGGTTCCCCGAGGGGCCGGACGACCCGCAGCTGCGGGTGCTGAAGGTCCGCGGCGTCTCCGCGGAGTACTGGGCGGCGCCGGGCGGCCGGGTCGCCACCCTGATCTCGTTCGTCAAGGCGAAGGCCACCGGTGACACGTTGGACGCGGAGAACGAGGAGGTCGACCTCTGAGTCGCCTCAGCGGCTGACCTGCGCCGAGGCCCCGCACCAGGCCGACAGCGTCTCGTGCAGCCCCGCATCGGTGCCGTCGCCGACCCAGGCGACGTGCCCGTCCGGCCGGACCAGGACCGCCGCGGGTGCGGGGACCGGGCCGACCACCGGGAGCTGCCAGGGTTCGGGACAGCCAGGACCGGCCGGGGCCAGCCGTGCCGGCACGTGCTCCACCCGGTCCTCCCAGCCGGTGACGTCGAGGGTCCCCGGTTCCCCGAGGTCGAGCAGCAGCCACCGGCCGGTGCGCAGCAGGGCGTGCACCCGGGTCGCGCCGGGTCCGTCCCCGTCGCTCTCCGGGCCGGTCTCCAGGTCCAGGTCGGGGACCCGACGCCCGAGCAGCGGGTGGATGTCGTCGCTCCGTTCGGGTCCTGCCTCGGGGCCTGCCTCTGGCCCGGCATCGAGCCGGACGTCGAGCCGGACGTCGAGCCCGGAGAGCAGGCCGGCGAGCCCGCGCCGCGCCTGCTCTCCGGCGGTCAGCTCGGCCAGCGTCTCGCCCAGGGCGAGGGTGCGGGCGTCTCCGCGCTGGAGCATCGCCTGGGTGAGCACGGAGGCCAGCACCCGCCGGGTCGCCGGGTGCCGCTCGGCCTGGTAGCTGTCGAGGAGGGTCTCCGGGGAGGCGCCCCGCACCACCTGAGCCAGCTTCCAGCCGAGGTTGACCGCATCCTCGACGCCCAGCCCGATGCCCTGGCCGCCGGTGGGCGGGTGCACGTGCGCGGCGTCCCCGGCGATCAGCACCCGGCCGGCCCGGTAGGCGGTGGCCTGGCCGGTGGTGTCGGTGAACCGGGTGATCCAGCGCGGCCCGTGCACCCCGAAGTCGGTGCCGTAGACCGCTGTCAGCGCGACCGCGAGGTCCGACAGCGTCGGGTCGGTGGCGGGCCCGAGCCGCGGCTCGGTGACCAGCACGCTCACCCCGCCGGGCGCCGGGCTGAGCGCGTGGATCCCGAGCTCGTCGGTCCGCAGCCCCCACGGTGGCTCCCGGGTCGTCTCGACCTCGGCGAGCAGGTGGCTCCGGGTCGGCGGTGGCCCCTGCCGCACGATGCCGGCCGCCCGGCGTACGACGCTGCGCCCGCCGTCGGCCCCGACCAGGTAGGCCGTACGCCAGGACCCGCCGTCGGCGAGGTGGACGGTGACGCTCTCGTCGTCCTGGGCGAAGCCCGTCACCTCGACTCCGCGCCGCACGCGCACCCCGAGCTCCTCGACCCAGCCCAGCAGGATCCGCTCGATCGGCGCCTGGGTCAGCCCCAGCGTGTAGGGGTGCCGGGTGGGGAAGCCGGTCAGGTCCAGGGGCGTGCTGCCGAAGCTGAGCGCCTGCACCGGCGTCCCCTCGGCCAGGAACCGCTCGGCCAGTCCGCGCTGGTCGAGGATCTCCAGCGTGCGGGAGTGGAAGCCGCGGGCCCGGGTGCCGACCAGGTCGGTGGTCGGTCGCCGCTCCAGCACCGTGACCTCGATCCCGGCCAGGGCCAGCTCGCCGGCCATCATCAGCCCCGTCGGTCCCGCCCCGACGATGGTCACCTCGTGCTCGTCCGTCTCCGTCTGCTCGCGCATCTCCCCGCCCCCATGTCATGCACCGTGTCGTGCACCCGTGTCGCACCTGGGCCGCGAGTCTGGCGCGGGTCAGGGGGCTTGCCGCAAGCCCCCGTCGCCGCTATACGTTGGAAGTGGCATGAGGACGGGGGCCGGATCGCTCAGCCGACGCGCAGGAGCCGGTCAAGCGGCTCCTTGACAGGTACGCCGGGACGCGAGGAACCTCGAGAAGGAGGCCGGCATCCGGCGGGTGCGGCGGTCGGCGAAGCCCACTCCGGAGGGAGGCCAGATGGCTCCCAGACGTCGTCAGTGCGCCGCGATGGAGGAGTACGAGCGGCTGCTCGAGGAGCAGCCGTCGTTCCGGACCAACCAGCGCCGTGCCGAGGAGTTCACGGCCCGCGCGGTCAGCTCGGGCGTGGCGGAGCGCGTCGCCCGCCGGCTCGTCACCATCCCCACGGTTGTGCACGTGGTGCACAAGAAGCCGGGGGAGAACATCAGCGACGCCCAGGTGCAGAGCCAGCTCGCCGTGCTCAACCGGGACTACCGAGCGACCAATCCCGAGACGAAGAAGGTGCCGGCCCCGTGGAAGGGGCTGGTCGCCGACGCCAAGATCGAGTTCCGGCTCGCGACCGAGGACCCGCAGGGCAGACCCACGGACGGCATCGTCCGGGTGCAGACCGACCGTGGGTCGTTCGGTCCCGGCGACGAGGTGAAGCGGGACAGCAAGGGCGGGTCGACAGCCTGGCCCTCCGACGCCTACCTCAACATCTGGGTCTGCTCGCTCGGCGGCGGCCTGCTCGGCTACGCGCAGTTCCCCGGAGGCCCGAAGTCGACCGACGGGGTCGTCGTCCTCAACACCGCGTTCGGGACGAAGGGGACGGCCGCGGCCCCGTTCAACAAGGGACGCACCCTGACCCACGAGGTGGGGCACTGGCTCAACCTGCGCCACATCTGGGGCGACACCCTCGACTGCGGCGGCGGCGACCGGGTGCCGGACACCCCCAACTGCGAGGGGCCCAACTACGGCACGCCGAGGTTCCCGGTGATCTCGTGCCAGAACGGGCCGCACGGCGGGATGTTCATGAACTACATGGACTACGTCGACGACGCAGCGATGTTCATGTTCACCGCCGGCCAGGTGAACCGGATGAACGCCTGCCTGGCCGGGCCGCGCAAGTCCTTCGCGACGCCGAAGGCGCTCTGATGACCCGACACCGTGCCGCGGCCCGCGGACGCCGGCTCCGTGGAAGGCTGGCCGGGTGGAACGCGACCAGGTGAGCGGCCGGTGGGTGCACGTCCACGAGGAGGACACCGACGACCAGATGGTGTTCCGCCCCGCGGGCACCCCGCTGCCGCCCGCGCGCGGGCGGATGGCCTTCGAGCTGCGCCCCGACGGCACCTTCGCCGAGTCCGGGCTCGGAGCTGCCGATGCCCCTGAGGAGGCGACCGGCACCTGGGCGGTGGACGGCGACACGGTCCGGCTCAGCGCAGGCGCCGCCCAGGGCGTGCCGCGCGAGCTGCGGGTGGTGACAGCCGACGCTGAGCGGCTGGTGGTACGCCGGGGTGGCGCGGGCTAGGTCCCGCGGGAGTCCGGCGGGCTTGTCGCCGGCGGGCCGCTCCGGCGGCGGATCAACAGCCACAGCACCAGTGCGGCGGCGAGCAGGGCGATGATCGGCGCGTATCCCGGGAACAGATACATCGCGAGCATCGTGAGGGGAAAGGCCAGCACGACGACCAGGAGGCGTTCGGACGGGGTCCGTGGCCCAGGCAGGAGAGACGGCGACCACCCATACCTCCGGGGGTCCCCGCAGTGTGGGCAGACGGCAGCCCGCTCGGAGACCACTCCCTGGCACACGTCGCAGCGGACCAACCCCGCGCCTAGTCCCTGTGCGTGCTCGAAGTGCTGCTCGTGACCGCTCATCGAGGTGCCCGGTCGTCGTGCCTGCCCAGCCACGCACGGTTCATCCGCAACGCGTCGTTCACGCCGTACCGCACCGCCATCCTGATCACCCAGAAGAGGGAGAAGAGGACCAGCAGAGCCAGCAGGGGGAAGAACAGGGTGGCTTCCATGGCCGAAGAGTAGGGGACTTCGGCGCCGGCCGACCTCAGACTGCGGACTCCGCGATCACTCGCGCGCACAGTGCGGGATCGTCGATCATCGGGACGTGCCCGGTGCCCGGGAGCACGATGTGCTTCGCCCCGGGGACCAACTGCTGAGCGGTGGTGCCGTTGACCTGCTGCGGGAAGATCCGGTCGAGCTCGGGCCAGGCGAAGGTGACCGGGCACGGCAGCGGGTCCAGCGGTGCGACCGACTCGGTGGTGGCGAGCAGCTCGAGGCCGGCGGTGCAGTGCAGCAGGTCGGTCGCAGCCGTGGTGGCGGCCTGGGGCGTGAGCCGGTCGCCGTGCGCCGCGATGTCACGCATGCTGAGCCGCCGGACCGTCGCGGAGCGCATGGCCACCGGCATCACCGGGGCGCTCGCCCTGGTCAGGTTGCGCACGAACCGGAGCCGGGACCGCGACCGCGTCTGGTCCGGGGAGCCCGGCGTCCAGAAGCCCGCGGGGGAGAGCCCGCAGACCGACCGGGCCCGACCACGGCGGGCGAGCTCGACGGCCATCCAGCCACCCAGGCTGTTGCCGGCCACGTGCACGGTGTCGAGCCCCAGCTCGTCCAGGTACCGCTCGGTGTGGTCGGTCAGCACCGCGACGCTCGCCCGCCCCGTCAGCGCGGGTCCGCCCCGGTGACCGGCGGCGGTGGGCGCCAGCACGTCGTACCGGTCGGAGAGCAGCGGGACGACCGCGGACCACACGTTCGCGGACATCATCACCCCGTGCAGGAGCAGCAACGGCGGGCGCTCGGTCATGGGGGCTCCTGTGGGTGCGCGAGGACGGCGGCCGGACGGCCAGGTCCCAGGGCATCATGCCGGTGGCGACCGCCCTGCGCATCCCGAAACAGAACACCGTCGTCCTGCACTAGTCTCCGGCGGATGAGCACACATGGGGGAGTGCGACTGGCGGTCCCGACGGTCCTGGCGATGTTGGCGACCTTGCTGCTGGGCGGGGCTCCGGCCGCCGCGGCAGGCGACGGCAAGCCGCGCATCCTCGACGCATCGCCGTCCACGTTCTCGCCGAACGGCGACGGGGTGCGGGACCGGCTGACGGTCCGTTACTCACTTCCGCGGAGCGGACCGGTCGAATTCCGCGTGTCGTCGGTGTCGGACTTCCAGCCGTTCACCGTCTCCCTCGGGTGGAAGGCCGCGGGTCGGCACACCTGGACCTGGGACGGCCGCAACCCGCAAGGCCGCGTCGTCCCGCACGCGAACTACACGATCCGGCTGCGGACCGCACAAGGCTCGGCCGAGGGCTGGGCCACCGTGGACCTGAAGTTCCAGCCGAGCACCTCGGTGATCGAGCGCTACGGCCAGCACCGGCGCGCGGTGACGAAGGTCTACCCCCGCTCCCGGGCGGTCAGGGACAGCGTCGGGCTCCAGGTCAGCGTGGCCAGCGGGGAGGTGCAGCGCGGCCACTTCGTCGTGCGCAGCGCAGCCGGCCGGGTCGTCGTACGCCGGGTCGTGGCGTCGCTGCCCCGCGGGAGCCGGGAACCTTGGCAACGGCAGCTGACCTGGGACGCCCGTGACGGGCAGGGCCGCCCGCTGCCGCCCGGTCGCTACCTCGCCTACGTCTCGGGAGCCGATCGGGCGGGCAACACGGGGAACAGCAAGCCGCTGCCCCTGTGGGTCTCGAAGGACCGGCTGGAGTGGCGCAAGGAGACTCAGCAGCTGCTCCCGTCCACGACGCAGATCGAGCTCGACGCCTGGAGCGACGCCAAGGACCCGTGGGACTTCTACCTCTGCGGCTCCGTGACGCAGAGCAGCCGGCTGCTGGGTGGCCTGACCCACCGAGCCGGAGACTGCCCCGCCACCGAGACCTGGCGGACCAGCGACCTGGCCATGTCCGCCCACTTCCTCCCTGTCCCCGGGGCCGTCCGCGGCGTCGCCGCCCTCCGCGTCGCCTTCGCCGGCGAGCCGACGGACCGCCGCGCGGCCGACCGCGGAACCCTCACAGCGGGAGGCGACAGGCGGGGCGCGGTCTCGTCCGTCAAGGGTGCCCGGACCGCCTGGGTCGAGCGCCCGGACTACGGCCAGGGGCAGGAGGGCGGAGGCCGGGACTGGGACCGGGTCCCCGCCGGCGCCTACTGGACGTTCTCCACCGGCGGCGACGACGCCTTCGACGTCGGCGGGTTCACCGTGGACCTGCGGTACCTGGCGGTCGCGGACCAGTAGAGGCTCGAGCGCGCGGTCTATCGGCCGCGAAGCTCGCGCACCATCTCCAGGTGCGGCTCGCCGGCGATCTCGACCCGGGCGCCGGAGTCGACGTACCCGTAGCGGGCGTACGCGTGCTTGGCCCGCAGGTTCTCCTCGTGCACGTGCAGCCGCACCCGGTGGACGCCGATCTCCTGCAGCCAGCCCTCGGTCATCGCGAGGAGCTGCTGGATGACGCCGATCCCGCGGTGCTCGGCTCGGACGAAGACGCCGACGAGCGCGGCGCGGATCTCGGAGCTGGTCTCGCCGACGTAGTCCGGCTCGCCGGGCTGGTTGACCAGGACGGTCACGGTCCCGGCGAGGTCGCCGTCCCCGTCGGCGGCGACGAACGTGGCCACCGAGGTGCCCTCGGCGGACGTCCGGGCGCGGTCGCGCCAGAAGCTGTCGGGCCGCTCGAGTGCGTCCTCGATCCGGTCGAGGAACGCCAGGTGGGCCACCGGGTCGCGCAGTGCCTCGAACCTCAGGTCCCGGAGGTTCTGCCACTCCTCCGCCGTCGCTCGACGTACGGCGTACGACCTCGGTGCCCTGGCTTCCTCGATGCTCACCGGGGCATCGTGCCAGGAGGGACGGTCGATCCGCGCGTCAATAAGCGACGTGGCCGGGTGGGGTGGCGTCCTCGGTGCGGTCGACCTCGCGGGTCTCCAGGAGGTTGGAGGTGACGAGGGCGTCGACGGGCATATATTCGAACACTTGTCCACAGTGTGGGAACGGGTGCTTCTGGGGGTCTGTCTTGTCGGTGGTGGCCGGTTGACTTGGGTGTGTCGGGAGGCCTGTCGGGGGCCTTCGGCGCGTCGGGGACGGGGGTCTCGGGGATGTGGGAGCAGGCGGGTGTAGGTCATCCGATCGCACGTGCGGTCGCGGGGATCGACGAGTTGTTGGGCGTGGCTCGTGGCGCGGACCCGGCGTTCTTGTCCGAGGCCGAGCAGCGAGAGGTGCTGCTTGGGCTCTCACGGCAGGTCGACCAGTTGGAGCGGCTGCGGATGCGGGTTCTCGTCATCGTGGGTGTCCCTGGTGGGGTGGCCCAAGCTGATGGGGCGAAGTCGGCAGCGACCTGGGTGGCGGGCCGGACCCGGTGTGGTTACGGGTCGGCGCGGGCGGCGGAGAAGCTCGCCGAAGCGTTGGACTCGCGATGGCAGCGGGTGGGCGCGGGTTTGGAGGACGGGTCGGTGAACCTGCCCCAGGCGCGGGTGATCGTGAAGGCGCTGGAGGCGTTGGTGATCGACCCGCTGCCCGGGGAGGTGGTCCCCGACGATGTGCTCGCGAGGGCCGAAGCGCACCTGGTGGAGTGTGCGGGCGTGTTCACCCCCGCCCAGCTCGAGGCGTTGGGCGCGAAGATCCTGGCGGTGGTCGCCCCGGCCACGTGTGAGGAGCACGAGCGCAAGGTGCTGGAGCGGGCCGAGCGGCGGGCGAATGCCGCGACGAGGTTGACGTTCCGCCGGCGTGGGGACGGCGCCACCGATGTGGCGGCGAGGATCCCGGACCAGGTGGCTGCGAGGTTGAAGACGTATCTGGAGGCGTGGACCTCGCCGAAGCAGGACGACGGCAAGGACACCGGTGCCGCCACCGGGTTGGGTTCGTTCAACCACCGGGACCCGACGACGGGGTTGCGGTTGCCGCAGGAGCGGTTGCACGGGCAGGCGTTCTGCGCGTTCCTCGAGGCCGCCGACCCCGCGAGGGTGCCGGCTCACGGTGGGTCCGCGACCCGGGTGCTGGTCACGATGAGCCTGGAAGCCCTACGCAGCGGGCTCGGCACGGGGTCGATCCTCAGCAACGGCGAGGACGTCACCACGTTGTCGGCTGGTCAGGTGCGCCGGTTGGCGTGCCAGGCGCAGATCATCCCCGTGGTCCTGGGCGCGAAGTCGCAGGTGCTGGACCAGGGTCGGGCGTCGAGGTTCTTCACCGACGGGCAACGGACCGCGAAGACGTTGACCCAGCGGGTCTGCGGGGCGGAGGGGTGCTCGGTGCCCTCGACGTGGTGCGAGGCCCATCATGGGCGTGATCCCTGGGGCCACGGTGGCCGTACGGATCTGGACGACCTGCTGTTCCTGTGTCCGTGGCACCACCAACGGGCCCACGACCCCGCGTTCACCACCACGCAGCACCCCGACGGGTCCCTGCGCTACCACCGACGGACGTAGACCGCCGCTCTGGTCAGGTCAGGCGAGGTGCCAGGGGGACGTAGACGGCCGCTCTGGTCACTCCAGCTGCCAAGCGGTCAGGTGCGCCGCCGGCCAGTAATCCTCCTGCCACGCCGACACGAGGCGTTGCCGTTCGGTGTCGAGGTGCAGGCGGAGCGGGAGGTAGGTACGGACCGGGCGGCCAGCCCAGGTGGGCGAGCCGTTCCAGCGGTAGGCCGCCAGCCTGCCACCGGCCACCAGGATGCGGCGCTGCGCGTCGTCGAGGACGAGGTCGAGGTGGTCGACGGGCTGCCGGGTGTGGCGCGTGGTCCAGCGCTGGCGGAGGCTGGGCCGGAGGGCGGTGATGGTGGCCCCTCGCGTGGTCCCCAGCGACGCCACGACGTAGTGCCGCCCGTCCTGGGAGACCGCCAGGTCGGAGATCGTGCCGACGCGCGGGGAGTGCCAGGTGCGCTGCGCGTGGCGACGCCCGTTGCCCTCCCACACGGTCAGAGCGCCCCGGCTCACCTTGCCGCCGCCGTAGGTGGACGTACCGAGCAGGACGCGGCCGCGTTTCGGGTCGACCGTGAGGGCGCCGAAGTCCCTGAACTCGCGCGGACCCTCCGTCAGGGTGCGCCGCCACCGGGTGCGCCCGTGCTGGTCGAGGGCTTGGACCTCGACCGTGCTGCTCCGTCCGGGTACGACGCGACTGAGCGCCGCGTACCAACGGCCGCGCCGGGAGTCGACGGCCAGGCCCAGCTCGTCCTGATCCGCGCTGCCGGACCGGTCGAGGGACCGCAGCGCCACGACCTCGCCGTCCCGCGCCACGCACCCGATCGTCCAGCGCAGCCCGCGCCGGCTGCCGCTTCCGGAGGTCCGCGGCCGCGCGGTCACGGTGGCGGTGCAGGTGGTCCCGCTCGCCGGGTCCGTCACCTGCTCCTGCGCGTACCCGAAGCTGCCCAGATCACGGCTCCAGCGGGGCTCGCCGTCGACCCCGAGGGCATGCAGGCGCAGCCGGGGCCTCCCGGCGAGGGACACCTGCTCGAACAGCAGCAGCTGGCGGGCGTCGGCGTCCAGGGTGAGCCGGGAATACGCCGAGGCGTCCTGGGGTCGCTCCCACTCGGTGGCACCGGTCTCCCCGTCGACCCGGCGCAGGAGGAGCCGGTCGGAGACCTCGCTGTGCCGGGCCAGGGCGAAGACGTCGCCGGTGACGGGGTCGAGGACCGAGTCGATGAGGTAGACGCGCGCTTCGTCGGGGTCGCCCTGCGCCTCCCAGGAGGACTGCCAGATCGGCTCCGGCAGGGGTCCCGAGGCGTCTGCGGGGCCGGCGGCCAGCGCGGCGGCCAGCGCGGTGATCAGCACGGTGGTCAGGGCGGTGACCCTTGCCGAGGATGCGGCGAGAGTGGCGCGGATCGTCGGTCGAGCGTGTCTCATGCGTCCCCCTGATGTCGCTCCGCGCCGCCCGTCGGTGGATCGGGCGCTGTCACAGGTGAGATGCGGCCGCCCCGGCCGTTGTTGCCCGTGCCTGCGAGAAGACTCAGGCATCAAGACCCAGGCATCAAGAGTCAGGCATCAAGACCCAGGCATCGCAGCGCGAGGGCCACGTGCTCCCGGCGGATCAGCCCTCAGCACTGCCGCCGACGGCCTCGCGCAGCGCGGGCAGCACCTCGTCCAGCGGGCGAGAGGTGCGCAGCACCACGACGGCGGTCTCGTGCCCGCCCGTCCCTCCAGCGGCCGAGCCGTAGAGCCGCAGCACCTCCGCCATCGCCTCGTGGAACTCCGACTGCGCGGCGGCGGTGCCGATCTGTCCGCGCAGCCAGCGCCGCAGCACGTGGTTGTGCGCGGTCACCACGGCGTTGGCCATCAGCTCCGCGCGCAGCTCGGTCTCGGCGGTCCCGCCGAGCCACTCGTGCACGAAGGTGCGGAAGGCCTGCTGGTACTGCCGCTGGCTGGCGACCTCGCGAGCCTGCAGGGTCGGCACGCTGCGGGTGAGCCGGTAGCGGATCCGGGCGCGGTCGCCCTCGCCGAGGTAGTGCAGCAGCACCAGCCGGGCCGCCTCGGTGACGGCGACCGGGGCGGTCGCGTCGGTCGCGGAGGCGAGCCGGTCGCGGATCGCGCCCAGGACCACCGCGTGGTCGGGGAAGATCACGTCCTCCTTGGACTTGAACGCCCGGAAGAACGTCGTCCGTCCGACGCCGGCGCGCTCGGCGACGTCGTCGACGGTGGTCTCCTCGAACCCCCGCTCGTCGAAGAGGGCGAAGGCGGCGTCGATGAGTCGCTCGCGGCTGGTCGGCATGGCACCATCCTGGGGCTCGGTACTCAGTACCGTAGCATCGGGATTGAGTCCCGCCCCCGCTTCCGGCACCGATCAGAGATTCCGGCACCGACCAAAGATTCCGGCACCAACCAGAGAAGGATCCATGAGCAACCCTGACTTCGACCTGTACCAGCTCTCCGAGGAGCACCGCGCCGTCCGCGAGGCCGTCCGCGCCCTGTGCGACGCCAAGATCGCGCCGTACGCCGCGGAGGTCGACGAGCAGGCACGCTTCCCGCAGGAGGCGGCCGACGCGCTGCTCGCCGCGGACTTCCACGCCCCGCACGTGCCCGAGCAGTACGGCGGCGCCGGGGCCGACGCGCTGGCCACCGTGCTGGTGATCGAGGAGGTCGCCCGCGCGTGCGTCTCCTCCTCGCTGATCCCCGCGGTCAACAAGCTCGGCTCGCTGCCGATCCAGATCTCCGGCTCGGAGGAGCTGAAGGCCAAGTACCTCGGCAAGCTCGCCCGCGGCGAGGGCGGCTTCTCCTACTGCCTCTCCGAGCCCGACGCCGGCTCGGATGCCGGTGGCATGAAGACCCGCGCGGTCCGCGACGGCGACTCCTGGGTGCTCAACGGTGTGAAGCGGTGGATCACCAACGCGGGGGAGTCGGAGTACTACACGGTCATGGCCGTCACCGACCCGGAGAAGAAGACCCGTGGCGGCATCTCCGCGTTCGTCGTGGAGAAGTCCGACGAGGGCGTCTCCTTCGGCGCCAAGGAGAAGAAGCTCGGCATCAAGGGCTCGCCGACCCGCGAGGTCTACCTCGACAACGTCCGCATCCCCGCCGACCGGATGATCGGCGAGGAGGGCACCGGGTTCGCCACCGCGATGAAGACCCTCGACCACACCCGCGTGACCATCGCCGCCCAGGCTGTCGGTGTCGCGCAGGGCGCGCTCGACTACGCGCTGGACTACGCCAAGGAGCGCACCCAGTTCGGCAAGGCGATCGCCGACTTCCAGGGCCTGCAGTTCCTGCTCGCCGACATGGGCATGAAGGTCGAGGCCGCGCGCCAGATGACGTACGCCGCCGCCGGCCGCTCCGAGCGCGGCGACTCCGACCTGACGTTCTTCGGCGCCGCGGCCAAGTGCTTCGCCTCCGACGTGGCGATGGAGGTCACCACCAACGCCGTGCAGGTGCTCGGCGGCTACGGCTACACCAGCGACTACCCGGTGGAGCGGATGATGCGCGACGCCAAGATCACCCAGATCTACGAGGGCACCAACCAGGTGCAGCGGATCGTGATGGCGCGGCAGCTGCTGGCCGGGGTGCAGTCCGAGCTCTGAGCCGCTGCTGGCCTCAGCCGGGGAGCCGGCCACCGCGAGCGGCGGCGTGAGAGTCAAGCCCGTCGTTCTCGTCGAACCGCCCCGGACGCCGCCCCAGCCAGACAAGCCGGACAGCGCAGACCGGACAGCACAGACCGGACAGCACAGACCAGACAGCTTGGTCCTGCCACTATGGCGCTGGCGGGATCGGCCCGAAGCGAGGTGGTGGCCCCGATGACATCGACCTCTCCGGGAGCCGGTGCTCCTGGCCCCGAGGATGCGTGCGCTGCGCTGGCGCGGGTGTCCCGTCTGGCTGCCGGGGCGGGTGTCTTGGTTGCGCTCCTCACGGTGGCGTTCCTCTGCTTCGTGCTTGTCATAGCCGACCCGCCGCTCGGTGCTGGGACCCTGACCGCCTTCGGGCTCCTCGTGGTGGGGGCGCTGTCGTGGAGCGCGGTCCAGGTGACAGTGGGGCGGTGGGTGCGCGACCGGGGTGACGCGGTCCTGCTCATGGCGCTCTCGGCCGGGCTGGTCGCGGTCGTCGTCGGTGCCCTGGGCGCCTGGGTCGTCGTCGGGACCTCGGCCGCTGCGGTGCTGGTGATCGCCGCGGCAGCTTCGGTCGCGGTCGCGGAGACCGTCCTCGTCGTCCGAGTGGGGTCGGCGGCGACTGTCGGCGCCCCGATGCCCCCGATGCCCCCGACCCTCGTCACTCCTGCTCGCCCGGACCAGCATGCGGCGGAGGATCGGGTCGAGGACGAGAGCGCGGCGGCGATCGCTCTGCGGGGCCTGGCCTACGTCGCGGTGTCGTTCGGGACCGGTGTCGGGCTCCTGGCAATGGGCGTCGCCGTGCTGTACGCGCCGGTGCCCGATCTCGACTTCGACGTGCTCATCGCCATCGCCGCCCTCGGGGTGGCTCTGGTCGCGGTCGTGTGGACGTTGCCCCACCTCGCACTTCTGCGGTGGCTGGGACGCAAGGGCACGCTCAGGCGCCGCAGCGTCCTGCTGGGGGCTCTCGCGACCGCGGCCGTCCTGGGTCTCTGGCCCAACGTGAGCGCCGCGCCGCCGGAGTGGTGGCTCTGGGCCGTGCTCGCCGTGACCGTCGGCCTGCCGCTGGTCGAGCTGCTCCTGGCCGCCGTGCTGCTGGAGAGCCGCCCTCCGCGGCGGCCTCAGTAGCGCCGAACCAGCGACGGCCCGCCGTGGGAGAACCCACGATGGGCCGTCGCCGTACTGCTCGGTCTACGAGCCGATCAGCCGTTCCAGGAAGGCTGCGACTGCGGGTTGAACAGGTCGAACTCGTTCTTCGGGGCCGTCTTGACGATCTTGTCGTCGAGACGCAGCACGTCGAATCCCTGCTGGATGTCGTTGCTGTAGATGTGGCCCTGGTACCAGTACGCCGACCACGAGCCGCCGAGGATCAACCGCTCGTCGGAGAGCGGACCGCGGTCGAACCAGGCGATCTCCTTGGGCTTCTTGGCGTTGGTGAAGTCGAAGACGGAGATGCCGCCCTGGTACCACGCCTGGACCATCAGATCGCGGCCCTTCACCGGGATCAGCGAGCCGTTGTGGGCCACGCAGTTCTCGGTGTTGGAGTTGGTGCGGGGGATCTTGTAGTAGGAGTTGAACTTCAGCTGCCCGCCCTGGAGGCGGTAGATCGCGTTGGCGCCCTTGTCGGGTCCCACGGTCGGGTTGCACGTCGCCGCGCCGCCGCCGCCGAGCTCGTCGGTGAAGACGACCTTGGTGCCCTCGTTGTTGAACGTGGCCGAGTGCCAGAAGGCGAAGTTCTCGGTGTCGCGCACGGTCTCGGTGACCACCGGGTTGGCCCGGTCGCTGATGTCGAGGATGACGCCGTCACCCATGCAGGCACCGGCCGCGATGTCCCGCTCCGGGTAGGCGGTGATGTCGTGGCACCCGCTGGTCGCGCTGGAACCGTTGCCGCCCGGGTTGCCGCCGTCGGGGAAGAGCACCGGGGTACCGACCAGGGAGGCCTCGCTCGGCGCGTCCAGCGGGACCTTGACCACGCCGATCTTGTCGTGCGGGGGTTGGCAGTCCGGGAACGCGGCGTTGGGCCCGTAGCTGGACACGTAGACGAACAGCTCGCTGCCGTCCTTGGTGGGCGCCAGCGTGTGGGTGTGCGAGCCGCAGGGGGTCTCGACCGCCGCGACGTACTGCGGAGAGGCCGGGTTGCTGATGTCGAAGACGCGCACGCCCTCCCAGGCATCCTTGTTGGCGGCCGAGAGCCCGGTGCTGGCGCAGGAGGCGTCGGAGCGGCTGGAGTCGACGCTGAGGATCAGCAGGTCTCCCCACACCGAGATGTCGTTCTGGGCTCCGGTGCAGACCACCTGGGTCACCTGCGTGGGCTGGGCCGGCGTGGAGATGTCCCACACCGTGAAGCCCTCGTAGTTGCCGGCGAACGCGTAGTCACCCTGGAAGGCGAGGTCGGTGTTGTACGCCGTCTGGGCTGCGAACGCGCCGGACTTCGGCACGTTGGTCAGCAGGCGGAGGTTGGGGCTGGACGCCGACTGGCCGGGGGCCAGCTGGGTCTTGCGGTCGTCCATCGCCCCCAGGTCGCCGCCTGGCAGGTCGCAGCCGGCGCCGAAGCGGTCACCCGCGCCCTTCTCGAGCTGCTTGGCGAGACCGGGCGGGCAGCTGGGGGGAGCGGTCTTCTTCGCGGCCGCGGACCCCTTCTGCTCGGAGTGGTCCTCGCCGTCGTGGGCGGAGGCCGCGGGCATCAGTGCCGCGGCGAGCAGGACGGTGATTCCGACGGCGGCTGCGGGCCGTCGTACGGCATGACTTCGTTGGGCGCGCAGACGCTGCGCCAGAGATTCCCGAGACAAGAGTTTTTCCTTCCAGAGGGGGTCGCACGATGTGCTGGTCTTGTCGTACCGTGCCGACCACGATGGAAGCAACGACTCGGGCAAAGATTCTTTCCTCGTGCGCCGCACTTCTTCTCGGGGTCACCGGCCTCGCTGGGTGCAGCGCCGACACGGACGACGACGCCCCACCCCAGGCCGCATCCCCACGAGAGCCGGGCGCGGACAAGTCCGGCGGCGCCGGCGACGACAGCGACGTCCCGGTCATCCAGCCGGGGCTGCCGGGCGAGCCGGCCGCCACCGGCGGGGCCGTCACCACCGAGGAGCCGGCGGAGTGGAACCACTCGGACATCGCCTTCGTGCAGATGATGATCCCGCACCACGCGCAGGCCCTGGAGATGTCCCGGCTCGCGCCGAAGCGGGCCGAGAACCAGCAGGTACGCCGCCTCGCCGAGCGGATCGAGGCCGCCCAGGTGCCCGAGATCCTGCTGATGGCCTCCTGGCTGGAGGAGCAGAACCTCGACGTGCCGTCGGCGGGCGACGACCCGCTCGACTACGACCACGGTGCACACGGGCACGACGGCATGGAGGGCATGCTCACGCCCCAGGAGCTCAAGGAGCTCGCCGCGGCCCGGGGGCGCGCCTTCGACCGGCTCTACCTGAGCTCGATGATGCGGCACCACGAAGGTGCGCTGACGATGGCCGACCGGGTCGCCGTCGACGGCAGCGCGTTGCTGGTGCGTGAGCTGGCGGCGGACGTCGCCTCCAGCCAGGCCGCGGAGATCGGCCGGATGAAGGAGCTGCTCGAGAGCCTCTGAGGAGAGGCGCGGACGGGGCCGAGCCCGCGACGCGGTCGGCCTCGGCGCTCCGACGGCCTTCCCGGTCCCCGTCCCGTCCCCAGTCCCGTCCCCAGTCCCAGTCCTCAGGGACCGGTGTTCTGGGCTAGAGTCCGCGCGACAACTGAACACCTCACACGTCCAGGGGAAGCCGGTCGAAGTCCGGCACTGACGCGCAACCGTAGTTCGACTCCGCCCAGCGGATCGAAGAGTCGGGACACCGGGAAGTGTGGAGTATCCGCACTACACGCTGTCGCGATCGCACGGTAGGGCACGCGACGGCTGCGTGCGGTCCCGTTCCTTCCGCCGTGCGCTGCAGCCGGAAGGAACACACATTGCACACGCCAACCATCAGGGTGAGGCGCCCAGCAGCGCACGTCGCCCTGCTCGCGGTCCTCGGACTGCTCCTCGCTCTCGTCCCCGGGTTCGGAGGGGTCGCGGCTCACGCCGACTCCGCCTCCGCCGACCGGGCGCGCAGCCAGCACGCACAGACGGCGTCCTACATCCTGCAGAACGTCGAGCCCAGCGGGCTGGGACGTGAGTGGGAGGCGCTGGGTCTGGCCCGCAGCGACGTCGACGCGGACCAGTGGCTCAGCGAGTACTACGCCAACCTGGTCGAGGACGTCGTGGAGAAGGAAGGCGACCTGGGACCGGCCACCACCTTCGAGCGGGTCGTCATCGCGCTGAGCGCCATGGGTAAGGACGTCACCGACGTGGGAGGCTACGACCTCCTGGCCGGCCTCGCGGACATGTCGAGGATGCGCGCGATCAACTCCGCCGTGTACGGCCTGATCGCCCTGGACACCCTGGACCACCAGGTGCCGGAGGTCTCCGGCGTCGCTGATCCCACCACGCGGCAGAAGCTGGTCGACCGGGTCCTCCAGCTGGAGATCGCCGGCGGCGGCTGGGCCTTCTTCGGCTCCACGCCTGACCCGGACCTGACGGGCATGGCGCTCCAGGCCCTGTCCCAGTACGTGGATCAGCCTGCGGTGGCCGCCGCCGTGGAGCGAGCCGTCACGAAGCTCTCCGACATCCAGCGCCCGAGCGGCGCCTTCGCGAGCTACGGGGTCGAGTCCGTGGAGAGCACGACCCAGGTCATGCTCGCGCTGACTGCCCTCGGGATCGACCCGGCCACCGATCCCCGCTTCGCCCAGGAGGGTGGCAACCCCGTGACCGCCCACGCCGGCTTCCACGTCGACGGAGGCGGCTTCTGGTACCCCGCTCCCGGCGCACCGAACGGGATGGCCACCGCACAGGGCTTCTACGGGCTGACGGACTACCTCCGCTTCCTCGACGGCAAGCCCAGCCTCTACGCCATGAACGTCCCGGACCCGGTCGTCACCCCGCCCGCGCCCACCCCGCCCGCGCCCACCCCGCCCTTGTCGGCTCCGCCCTCGTCGACCCCGTCCTCGCCGACCCAGCCCATTCCCTCCGCTGCGCCGCCCGCCACACCGGGCGCACAGGCCGTGGCGAAGGTGCGGAAGCCGCGGGTGAAGGTCAAGCCGCGCAAGGTCGTGCTCAGGACCAAGGTCAGCGGCGCCGCTGCGGCGCAGGACCGGGTGCGCTTCGTCATCCGCAAGAGCGGCAAGAAGGTCGTGGCGCGGAGTGCGCGGGTCGACGCGGAGGGTGTCGCCACCGTGACGGTCACCCGCAAGGCCCTGCGCAAGCAGCTCGGGAGCAAGAGGGTCCTCGGCCAGTACGAGGTGGTCGTGCGCAGGGTGGGCAGCGCCGACCCGAAGCGATCCACCACCAGCACCGGCACGTTCCGGCTCCGAGCAGCCTGAGCCGCCCCAGCGCGAAGAACGGGCCCCGACGCCGCTGCGTCGGGGCCCGTTCTGTGCCAGGTCCGGTCTTGGCGAAGGTCCGGGTCAGCGGGAGACGCGCACGGTCCGGGCCGACGTACGGGTGGCCTTGGCGTACCCGGCCTTGGTGCCGGTCACCCGCACAGAGATGCGGTGCCGCACGTCCGTGCGCTTGAGGACGTAGGTCTTCTTGCGGGCCCCGGGGATCGGCTTGCCGTCACGGAGCCACTGGTGGGAGACGTCGACCCGACCGGGTCGCCAGGCAGGCACGACGGCCCGCAGCCTCCTGCCGACCTGGACAGGGCCGGCGACCCGGGGCTTGGTCGGCTCGAGTCGACCACGGAGCACCTTGGTCGTGGGTGCGGCCGCGACCGTGGTCGAGACGTGGCCCGGCTTGGAGCCGGTCACCTCCAGCGCGATCCGTGCACCGCGGTCGGCCGGGCGCAGCCGGTACGAGCTCCCGCCGGCCCCGGGGATCGGGACGCCGTTGCGCGTCCACCGACGCGTCAGGGTGGAGCCTTCGCTCCAGAGGCCGAGATCTGCGGTCAGGCGCAGCCCGACCCGAGCCTTCCCGAGGACCGTGGGCACGGTGCCACTGACGGACGCCGGGGCCTCGGTGCCGGGAGTCGGCGCAGGAGTCGGCCCAGGAGTCGACCCAGGGGTGGGGGTCGGCACGGGGGTCGGCATAGGGGTCGGCTCAGGAGCAGGCGCCGGCGCGGCGAACTGCGGGGTGGGCCGCGGCACGCTGACGTAGTCCTCCCCGACGAGCCGGGCACCGAAGGCCTTGTTGATGTTGGGGCCGTCCGTGACGATGCCGTAGTTGCCGCTGTCCCAGGGGCCCGGGACCTCCGCGCCGGAGAACATCCACCACAGCGCGTCGCCCGAGTACTCCTCGATGCCGGCGATGGAGGTGATGTAGCCGCTGCGATCGTGCTCGACCTCGAGCCCGACCCCCGTCAGGGCCGCGACCCTGCTGAGCTCGGGGGTGGTGTCGACGACGCCGCCGACGAGGCAGCGCACCAGGAACCCCTCCGGCGGGATGGTCTCGGCGACCTCGTTCCCGAAGTCGACGACGACGCTGAGGCCCTCGTCCTCCTGGCACCAGCCGGTGTGCCAGGACGCGGCGTGCGCGGGGGAGAGCACCCCCGAGAGGGGGCTGATGACGAGTGCGCAGGCAACGGCCGACGCGATCTTGCGAAGTTTCACGGGTGTACTCCGGTTCCGGAGCAGGGTGGCCGACATCGCGTCAGCGACCAACTGCATTCCTCGACAGTGTGTGGGTGGTCGTCACGGCGTGAAGGCATTCCGACTTCGAGGGGGTGGGCCCCTTCGTCACGGTTGCGGGTCAGTGCCGGACTTGCACCGGCTTCCCCTTCGACACCGCCCCGGAGGCTACGCCGTCGATGGCGGCGGACCACGAATCGGATCCCGTATGACCCTGCTCACGCGCGTCGCCGGGACCAGGCTGTCTTGGGGCAGATGCCCAGGCCGGGTGGACCAGCCCCCGAGTCCGTGTGCCACCATCTCCGGGTCACTCATCCGTGACGCATCCCCACCAGAGGAAGCCGGTGCGAATCCGGCGCTGTTGCGCAACCGTGAGCTGGTCATCCAGCAAGTCGGGAACTCCGGGATGCAGCCGTCACCCGTCGTCGCACCAACGCGGGCTCGGAAATCCCCTGGGGTTTGCCTTGCCTGCGCACCCCTGGAGGTCCCAGATGCAGGCACCCGAGGCTCGATGCCAGCCGTCCCGTACGGCTCTGGCGATCGCCGCGTCCTGGTGCCTCGTCCTCGCGGGTCTCTGGACGACGACCGCGCACGCGGCCGGTCCGTCCCAGGCGGCCCTGTGCGACGGCTACCAGGCAGGCCCGTGCTCGATCACGACCGAGAGCCACGTGGCCGCCCACGACCAGCTGCTGCGCATCCATGCGACCGGGAACCCCGGCACGCTCCTGACGTTCCAGTTCTACCTCGTGGAGTTCAACTCCCTCGGTGAGCTGACCGGACTGGCCGCGAGCGGGGAGCCGGTGCAGGCGACCACGCGCGCCCTCGGTGGGGGACGGGGAGACCTCCGGGACCCGGCCAGGCTGGTGCCACGGACCGTGCCCGACGTCCCGGGAGGCTGGGGGTTCGTCGGGCTGGCGGACGACACCTCCCTCGACCTGACGACGCGGCTCGGCACGGTCGTGGAGTTCGGGGGGCGGACGCTCAAGCTGCTCGGGGACGGCTACGCCGACCAGAAGCCGGTCGGCGTCCCCCTCGACCTCCAGGTGATCGGGAACGTGCCGGGCGTCGGCTACTGGGTCGAGTACCTGGCGCCCGACGGGACCTGGACGGCTCTCCCGGGCCAGGGGTACGACGCCTCCCAGCGCCTGCTCAGCTCTCCGGGCGAGATCTCGCACCTGACCTACACCGTGCCGGAGGGGCTCGTCGCCGGGCAGCCCTACCGGTTCCGGGTCAACCACCACCTGAACTACGGGGGCGCCGAGGACCGCCCGATCGCCTCGCCGGCGTACAACGAGTGGACCGTCGTGCCCTCGGAACAGGGTGAGGCCCGGGCGAGAGGGCAGAACTTCGACCGGACCAAGGGTCCGGGTGTGCCTGACCCCGACGGTGGCGGTGGCGGTGGCGGTGGCGGTGGCGGTGGCGACGAGGAGACCCCTGGCACTCCGGGACCCGGGCCGGGAGAGCAGGAAGGGGCACCGGTTCCCGGCCCGTCGCCCAGCCCCGTGCCCAAGTCGAGCACCGCGCCGAAGTCGAGCACCGCGCCGAAGCTCAACCCCGGCGCGACGCCCAGCAGTGCGCCCACCCCGACGACCAGCACCGGCGCGACGCCCGGCAGCGCGCCCACCCCGACGCCCGGACAGACGCCGGGAACGAGCCGGCGCGACGCGCCCTCCGCGCAGGCTTCCGCTTCCGCTTCCGCTGCCGCTGGACCTGTCGCTGGACCTGGCCAGGCGACGGCGTCGCCGGGCGCAGGCGCGGGCGCCGCGTCCGAGGATCTCGTCTGGGGAGAGGAAGCGAGGCCGGCCGCCGCGCCACGGATCCAGGAGGTCCGTGGGCCGGTCACGTGGCTGTTCGGTGCTGCCCTGCTGCTGCTCCTCGTCGCGCCGGGACTGGGGATCTGGCTGCGCCGCCGTCTGGTCTCCGACCAGGAGGAGACGTGGTGACCGTCCGTCCCCGCCGGGTGGGCCGAGGCGCGCCGGTCTCCCTCACGGCGGCGCTGGTCCTGGTGCTGCTCTCCCTGCACCCCGCCTCGGCTGCGACGGGGGAGACGGACCGGCTGTGCAGCCACGACGAGGTGCGGTGCTCGGTGCAGGCCCCGCGCCTGTGGGCCGAGGGGTCCACGCAGCGCGTGGGCGTGACGGGACGCCCCGACACGAGCCTGACGGTGCGAGCCTTCCGGCTCTCGACGACCCGCGCGGGTGCTGTCACGTGGGAGCCAGTGGGGCCCGAGGCCGAGGTGACCACGGACGAGCGCGGGTGGGGGAGCGCCGACCTCGCCCTGCCGGCGGCGCCGGCCGGGACGGCCGGTGGGCCCTTGCTCGTCGCTGCCGCCGAGGCCGAGGGAGAGGACCTGACCACCGTCCTGGGCGCGTGGAGCGAGCTCGTCACGCGCACGCCCGAGCTCGTCGGTGACGAGTACACGGCGGACAAGCCGGTCGGTGCGGCCCTCGGGCTCCGCCTGGACCACGTCGTCCCGGGGAGCGTGTACGCCGTCCAACGCCAGGAGGGCTCCGCCTGGACAGCGGTCCCTGCGCAGGAGGGCGCGGGCGCCCCCGACTCGAGGACGACCTGCGAGGAGACTCGCTGCACCGTCTCGTACGTCGTGCCGCGGGGCCTGTCCGCAGGCGCGCACACCTTCCGCCTCGTCGACGTCCGCAGCGGCACCCCGGTGGCGACCTGGCCCGTGCGTCCCCGCGCCGCGGGCGAGCGCCGTGAGCTCCCGGCAGCGGAGATCTTTCCCGTGCTCGGCGTGTCGGTCCAGGGGTCCCTGGCCGCCGGTGTGGGGAGCGACGGTGCCGCGGTCGTCCGTCCGCGGAGTCGCAACCTGGACGTGCCCCTGCTCGACTCGCCGGCCGCCTCTCCCGCCGGCGCCGGGACACACTCCGTCCGGGCGGTCCAGTTCGTCGCCGCCGGCATCGCCGCATGCGCGCTCGCCCTGGTCCTGCGCCCCGGGCGCCTCCGGAGGCGTCGGTGAGCGCCGCGGTGGCGAACGGACGTGCTCGCGCGAGCCGGGGCCTTGCGCCCGTGGTCGACGTCGCGGCCCTCGGCTGGCTGGCCTGGGCAGGGGTGGCCTTCCTCGCCCTCCAGACGGTCGCGTCGTGGTGGGTGCCGGTCTGCGTGCTGGTGGCCGTCCTGGTCATCTGGTGGCACCGGGGCCGCCGGGCGCGGGCCGGTCTGGGATACCCCGTCCTGGTGCTCGCCACCGTGCTGGTCGCCGGGTGGGCCGTCATCACCCTGGCGGTCGGACCGGCGTCCGGCGGCGACGTGGTCTGGGTGCTGCCGGAGTGGGCACCCAGCTCTGGCACGCCGATCGGCGGGGTGGTCACGACGGGACGACTGATCGGTGGTATCAGCCTCGCCGGGCAGGCCCTCGCGCACCTCGCCCTGGTCGCCCTGGTGCTCCGCTGTGTCAGCGGCGAGCGTCTGGCCCGGCTCGCGGACGTGACCCTGGGCCGTGCCGCGAGGTTCGTGCATCCTGCGTGCTTCGCCGCCGAGGAGCTCGCCCGCGCCGAACGCGCCCGCCCGGCCCTCGCGGCGCACGGGCTCGGTGGCGTCACGAGCTCGGTGCCGGAGGCGGTGGCGTCGGCTGCCGAACGAGCCGACCAGTGGGGCCGAGGGGGCCTTCCCGACGAGCCGGCCCGGCTGACGCGGGTGCGGGTGCTGGTCGTCCTCGCCATCGTCCTCACTGCCACGACGGGCGCGGTGGGCCGCACCGTGACCGGGGTGGAGGCGTCCCTGCTGGCCGTCCTCGCGATCGTGGGGACGGGGGCCGTCCTCGCTCGTGCCCGGTTCGTCGTGGGGCGGGCGGTCGACCTCGCGCCCGCCGCCTGCGCTGTCCTGACCGCGGTCCTGGTGCTCAGCGAGGCCGATCCGACGCTGTGCGCGCTCAGCCTGCTGATGCTGCCGGCGGTCACGACTGCGGTGCCCGAAGACACCCGAGGGGAGCAGTGACGGTGAGCGTCTCGATCAACGAGCTGGCCGTGTGGCTCCCGGGTCGCGGGATCGCTGCCGGGCCGTTCTCCTTCGACGTGCAGGGGCTGACGGTCGTCGCGGGGCGCAGCGGCACGGGCGGCTCCCTCCTCGCCTCAGCCCTGGGCGGGACCCTCCCGAGGGGTGCGCTGGTCCACGGCTCCTGGTCGGCCGACGAGGTGACGGTGCACCACGTCGGCGCGTTCCGGCTCGACCCACCGCTGGAGATGACCGTCGCGGAGGCCCTCGGGGGAGAGGGCCACGTGACCGCGGAGCTCTGGGCGGACGTGACCGGCTGCCACGACCTGCGGACGTCGCTGCGCGAGCTCGACCCGGCGGTCTGCTCTGCCGTTCCCGCCGTGCGCGGGATCCTGCAGACGCACCGGTCCCACACCCGCGCCCAGCGGGTCCTCCTGGTCCTCGACCAGCCGCTGGCCCACCTGGGCCCCGACCTGCGCGGTGCACTCGCACGGGCGCTGCGACACTGCGCCGACCTCGGGGTCGACGTCTGCTGGGTCGAGCACGACCTGGCGACCGCCGTACCCGTGGCCGACCAGGTCGTGGAGCTGCTGGGTGACGGCCAGGCACTCGTGCAGCCGAGCGCGGCGTGGAGCCCGCGGACCCTTCCGCTCCCCCCGGAGGCGGCACTTGCGCGGGCTCTCGGCCTCCCACGTGCCGACTGGTGGGACCTCGAGCGGCTGGGCCGGCACCCCCTCGTGCAGACCGCGGTGCCGAGGGCGCAGACCCGGTCCGAACGGCAGGCGACGGCGGTCGTGCGGGTGCCCCCGGGGCGCGCCGGCGTCGACGGGGACGTCGACGTGCTGGTCGGGGAGACTCTCGGCGTCGTGCCTCGGGACGGCGACCACGCTCGAGCCCTCTCCGTGGCGCGGCGGCTCGCGGCGACGATCGACGCTGAGGCTCGCCCTCGGCCACCGCTGGTCTGGCCCGGCCACGTCCCCCTGGGGCGACTCGCCAGGGCGTGGTGCCGGGCGCGCGGGGGTGACGCCGACGTGGCCGTGGCCGCTGCCGCCCGGGTGGCGCCGGTCGATCCGGCTCGGACCCTGGCGCAGCACAGCGCCGGCGAGCGCCGAGCAGCCCAGTGGGCCCTGAACGCGGCGTCCACGCGGACCGAGGTGCTCGACCGACCCGAGGTCGGGCTGGATGCCGCAGGACGGCGGACGCTGGCGGCCGCACTCCACGACGACGAGTCGGAGACGGCGACCCTCCTGGTGTCGCACGACGCGGAGTTCCTGGTGCGCGCCTGTCACCGGCTGCTGGTCCTCCCGGGCGCGGCCGACGGGCACGAGGCCCCGGCCGTGCTCGGCCCTCCGGTCCTGGTGGCCGACCACCTGCCCCACCAGCCTGCCCTGCGTCGTGCGGGTGCGCGGGCGCTGCGGGTGCGCGACGTCCGGCAGGAGACGCGATGACGGGCTGGTCGACGGTGGCCGCCCCAGGACGCTGGTCCGCGCTGGTGGCCACGCTGTGGCTGGTCGGCGGGCTGGCCTGGCTCGGCTGGCCGGTGTGGGACTCCGTCGGTGTGCCGGACCGTGAGCAGGTCCGCGTCGAGGCGCCCTGGGTGCTGGCTGCCCAGGCAGCCGGGCTGGTCCTGCTGCTGGGCACCGTGTGGCGCGAGGCAGGTCGCCGCTCGGAGCTCCTGCGGGCCGTGGCCTGCCTGGTGGTGGCCGACTGCCTCCTGCGCGCGGTCCTGACCCCGGGCACCGCCGGCGTCGAGGTGGTGCACGCCCTGCCGTTGCTGGCCGGCGCGGGTCTGGGGCTGGCTGCCGGGGTGCTGACGGGGGCCTCTGCGGCTCTGGCGTCGACGATGCTGGTCGCCACCCCGGCCGAGACGCTCCCGGCGCAGTGCGTGGTGTGGGCGGTGGTCGGTGCTCTGGGGGCCGCCCTGCGCCGAGTCCCGACCGTGGCGGCCTGGGTGGTGGCGATCCCGGCGGCGGTCGGGGTCGGCGTGCTCTCGGGCGCGTTGCTCAACCTCGTCGGCTGGGCCCAGGAGACCGGGACCACCACCGAGCACTTCGCTCCGGGGCTGCCGCCCGGCGAGGTGCTGGCCCGCCTGTGGTCCTACACGGTGGAGACCTCACTGGCCTACGACGCGGTGCGGGGCCTCACCACCGCACTCCTCGTCGCCGTCCTGGGGCTGCCCCTGCTGCGTCTGCTGCGCGGGCCGTCCGCCCGTGTGCCGAGCGCGCACGGGTCGCTGGCCGACCACCACCTCGCCGCCGCGGTCCGCCGGCGCGAGGACAGTTCCCGAATCGCACGACTCTGGGTCTCCGGGCCCACCGAGCAGGAGAAGACATGACACGACTGGACGACCACGAGATCAAGCGGGCCCGGGAGATCGCCGAAGCCGTCGAGAGGGCGTTCGCCAGCAAGGTGGTGGGTCAGCACGCCCTGCTCCGCAGCCTGCTGGTGACGCTGATGGCGCGGGGGCACGTGCTGATGGAGTCGGTGCCGGGCCTGGCCAAGACGCTGTCCGCCTCCGTGCTCTCGTCGTCGGTCGCGGCGAGCTTCTCCCGGGTCCAGTGCACCCCCGACCTCCTGCCCTCGGACATCATCGGGACGCAGGTCTACGACCCCCGGACCGCGACGTTCTCGACCCGGCTGGGCCCGGTCCACGCGCACTTCGTGCTGCTCGACGAGATCAACAGGTCCTCGGCCAAGACCCAGTCGGCGATGTTGGAGGCGATGCAGGAGCGTCAGACCACGATCGGGGGCGAGACCCACCGGCTGCCCGACCCGTTCCTGGTGCTCGCGACCCAGAACCCGATCGACGAGGAGGGCACCTACGTCCTCCCGCAGGCCCAGATGGACCGGTTCCTGCTCAAGGAGGTGCTCGACCACCCGACCCCGTTGGAGGAGGCCACGATGCTGCGCCGCGTCGCCGACGGGGAGCTGCGCGACACCAGCGTGGAGCCGGTGGCCTCCTTGGACGACGTCGTCTTCCTCCAGTCGGTGGCCGACCGGGTCCACGTGGACGAGTCGGTGCTGCGCTACATCGTCGAGATCGTCAACGTGACCCGCAACCCGGACGCGTACCTGCCCGCGGACGTGGCCCGCTACGTCGAGCACGGCGTGAGCCCGCGAGGGGCGATCGCCTTCCTCCAGGTCGCCCGGGGGATGGCCGTGCTGGCCGGCCGCGACCACGTGCTGCCCGAGGACGTGGTCGCGATGCGCCACCAGGTCCTGCGCCACCGCCTGATGCTCACCTTCGAAGCCGTGGCGGCCCGGGTGAGTCCCGACGTCGTCGTCGACGCCGTGTTCGCGGCCGTGCCCACTCCCTGAGTCGATGGCACTCCTGACCCGCATCCGGACCCGGGCCGAGCTGGTGGCCCGGCGTCGGGTCCGCACGCTGCTCGACGGGCGGCACGCCTCCACGATGCACGCACGCAGTCTCGACTTCTCCGACCTCCGGGGCTACGTCGTGGGCGACGACGTGGCAGACATCGACTGGAAGGCGTCCGCGCGGCACGGGGACCTGCTCGTCAAGCGGCACGTGGCAGAGCGCAGAGCCGTGGTGATGCTGGTCGTCGACACCGGTCGTGAGCTCGCGGCCGCGTCCCACTGGGACCCGTCGACGACCGACCTGAAACGGGACGTCGCCGTGACGGCCGCCGGCCTCCTCGGCTGGGTCGCGATGCGTGCCGGGGACCACGTGGGCCTGGTCCACAGCGGCGCCGAGGGGCCGGTGGCGACGCGCCCCAGCACCCGCGAGGTCGACCTGGAGCGGATGCTGGAGTCGGTGGTGCAGGGCTGCGGACCTGATTCCCCCGGGCAACGGACGCTCGAGCTGCTGGACCATGCCATCCGTGCGCTGCGCCGCCGCACCCTGATGGTGCTGGTCCTGGGTGACCTCGAGCTGGAGTCGGCGGTGGAGCGTCGTCTGGTGCGCCTCGCGGCCCAGCACGAGCTGGTGGTGCTCACGGTCGCCGACGTCGACCCGATGGGGCCCCTGCGCCACGGTGTCCCTGCCGCAGACGTCGGCTCGGGGCGGAGCGTCCCCGCCTTCCTCGCCCTGGACCCCCGTCTGGGCAAGGAGCTGGCGGCCGCCGACGAGGCCCGTCACGAGCGACGGGACGCCGCGCTACGACGCCTCGGGGTGGCTCACGTCCATCTGGCGCGTCTGGAGGACGCGGTGCCGGACCTGTTGTCGCTGATGGAACGGAGGCGTCGTGTCCGCTGATCTCGAGCGGGTCAATCCGCCCGTCCTGTACGACGGCGCATGGTGGGGCGTCGTCGTGGTCTGCCTCCTGGCCGCCGTGGTCGTCGTCCTGCTGCTCCGCCGGTTCCTGGCCCAGCCGGACGAGCCGTCCGGCGTGGACGTCGAGGCGCTGCGCGCTGCCACCCTGTCCCGTCTCCGCGAGCTCCTGGAGGCCGGCGCGGATCTCGACGCCGAGAGCCGGCGGGCCGTCGTCGCCCGCCTGGGTGCCGAGGTGCGGAGGTTCCTCGGCACCGTGTCCACGACCGACCTCGACTACACGACCCGCGCCGAGTGGGTGCTCGCCGTCGACCGGGATCCCCGGTTGGCCCCCGCCGTCGCTCTGCTGGGCGACATCGGCGACGTCGTGTTCCGCCCCGAGGGCGGCGACGTGGCCCTCGAGGCGCTGGGCGGCCGAGCCGTGGACGTGGTGACGTCATGGCGTTGATCCACTGGTGGGTAGGGGCTGTCGTCCTGGCGGCGGGTGTGCTCGTGGCCGTCGCGGCGTGGGCCGTGGCCCGCGCCAGGCCGGTGGACAGGGGGGTGCTGGTGGCTGCGTCGGAGCGGCTGCGGCACCTGCCTTCCTGGAGGGACGTCGTACGGCGTGAGGCCCGGCAGCGGGGGATCGCCGTAGCAGGCGTGTCCCTCGCACTCGCGGGACTGGCCCTCCTCGGCTCGCGCTTCGTGATGGTCACCGACGACTCCGAGGTCGTGCGCCAGCGCGACGTGGTGCTGTGCATGGACGTCTCGGGCTCCATGGTGCCCGTCGTGGAGGACGTGCTGGACACCTACCTCGCGCTGGTCGACGAGCTGACCGAGGAGCGGATCGGCTTCGTGATGTTCGACGCGAACGCCGTCACCGGGTTCGCCCTGACCGATGATCACGACGAGATCGCCGTACGGCTCGCGGCCGCGCGTGCGGAGCTGCTCGGCGAGGAGCCCGTGGCCGGGACCACGGCGCCCTCCTCCGGGTCCTCCCTCGTCGGGGACGGGCTGGCGAGCTGCGTCCAGCACTTCGACCGGCCGGACGAGCAGCGGGCACGCACGCTCGTCCTCGCGACCGACAACCTGCTCTCCGGTGACTCCATCTACACGCTCCAGGAGGCTGCGGGGCTGGCGCTGGAGCGCCACGTGATGGTCTTCGGCGTCATGCCCCGGGGCACGCAGGCACACGCGGTCGCCGAGCTGCGGGGACAGGCCTCGCGCACCCACGGCGACGTGCTGCTGCTGACGCCCGGGGAGCCGACGAACACCGCGGTCATCTCGCGCGCCGTCGCCGCCCAGGAGCGGTCCGCGCTGCTCGCCACGGCACAGGAGCGCAGCTTCGACGTCACTGCCCCCGGTGTCCTGGCGACCCTGCTGGGGCTCGCGATGGCGACGGCGGCAGAGCGGAGGCGGCGATGACGTGGCAGCCGCAGTGGTGGCTGGTGGCGGTGGCGGCGGTCGCCACGGTGGTCCTGCTGCTGAGGGCGGCGTCCCGCTGGCGGGCGTCGACGGCGGAGATCAGGCTGACCGCCGTGCTGCGGGTGGTCGTCGCCGTGGGACTGGTGCTCGTCGCGCTGAGGCCCGCTGGTGAGCAGGAGCGGGACGTCCCGCCGGTCCAGGCGGTCGACCTGGTGCTGATGCTGGACCGGACCGCCTCGATGGGAGCCCTCGACCACGCCGGCGGGAGGTCGCGCATGGACGGGGCCAGCGAGGACCTGGTCGAGGTCGTCGCGGGAGCCGCGGGAGCCCACGTCTCGGTGATCGTGTTCGACGACACCGCGCGTCTCCTCGTACCGGCGACCACCGACGTCAGGAGCGTCGTGACGACGCTGGGCACCGTGGGCTGGCGGCCGTCCGCGAAGGCGACGGGCTCGGACGTCTCCGTCGGGGTGGACCTGGCGCGCCAGACGTTGACACGGATCGCCGCCGAGCGCCCCGACAACGTCAGGGTGCTCGTGTACGCCGGGGACGGCGAGCAGACCCAGACGGAGGCAAGGGCGTCCTTCGCGCCGTTGGCCGAGCTGGTCGACGAGGCGTGGGTGCTGGGATTCGGGACCGCGGCCGGCGGGGTGATGCCGGTGGCTCCGGGCGACACAGCACGGGTGACCCGGGACGGGGTGGAGCAGCGCTCCTTCCTCGACGAGGCATCCCTGCGCGGGATCGCGGACGAGCTGCAGGGTTCCTTCGTGCACCGCACACGGGGTGGAGACCTGCCGGTGACCGTCCGACCTCTCGCCGCCACGGCGCGCGAGATCGTGCCCGGGGCCGAGTACTACTGGATCGTCGCGCTCGGGCTGGCCCCGTTGCTGCTGGTGCACCTGCTGCTGGCGGTGAGGCGTTGGAGAGCCGCGAAGGAGGAGCTGTGAGGAAGGCACGACCGTCCGCGTCGAGCCCCGGGGCGCGTCCCCGCCAGGGCCTGCGCGACCCGGTGGGAGACAGGTCGCGCCGAGGTGCGCGCCGCGCCGGTCTCGCAGCGATCACCTTGCTGGCCACGGTCGCGACCTACCTGGCGGTCCTTGCCACGAGCGTGGTGCTGGGGGACCGGGCCTGGCGTCAGGGTGATCACGCGGCGGCCGAACGCTGGTTCGGCGTGGCCGACCGCATCGACGTCGTCGAGCGGTGGAAGGCGCCGTACGACCTGGGCGTCGCGGTCTTCTCCCAGCGTCGGTGGCTGGAGTCCGCCGAGCTCTTCGCCCGCGCCCGCGCGCACGTCCCGGAGCACTCCCTGTGCCGGGTGGTGCTCAACGAGGCGCTGGCCCTGGAGGTCCTGGGCGACGAGCTGGGCGAGGCCGCCGACGCTGTGGGCGCGAAGGCGCGGTGGGCCCAGGCGCAGCAGCTCCTGGCCGAGGCTCGGGGATGCTCGGCCGACGGCGAGGAGGACCCGGGCGAGGCGGACGCGGAGGAGGAGACGGACGACAGCTCGTCGTCCTCCCAGCCCCAGGACGGCTCGGACCAGGACGACTCGAACCAGGACGGCTCGGAGAGCGAGGACCCTGAGGACGCGGAAGGGTCGTCCGAGGCGGGGGAGCCGGACGCCGACGAAGGGGACACCGAGGGCGAGCAGGGCGAGCAGGACGGGGAGCCCACCGAGGAGGGTGGAGCCTCGGAGGCCGAGCAGCTCCAGGAGGCGACCGAGCGTCTGCAGGGGAAGCTGTCAGACGCACCGCGTCCGGCGCCGCCGGGTGAGGAGCCCTCACCCGAGTCGAAGGCCGACGAGCTCGAGGAGCGTACGGCCGGCGCGGCCCGGCGACGGGCGTCCGAGCAGGACAAGTCAGCTCCCGGCCAGGGTCTGCCCCCCGACCAGCCGACCTGGTGAGAGGTGTCCCGTCGCCGTCCTCGAGCTGGGTCGGCGGCGGGTCAGCCGGTCTGCTGGCGCACCGTGAGCGTCTGCGCGACGGTCCCGAGCGGACCCTGCTCGTCGTGCAGCACGGTGCAGGTCAGGCCCACGCCGTTCGCGCCGAAGGAGACGGTGGTGTCCAGCCCGACCCAGCCGGGCACGGGCTCGCGGAACAGGTGCGCGGTGAGGTCCAGGTTGGGGAAGGCGAAGTGCCGGGGGTCGGTGCGCACGGCGACGCCGTTGCTCACGTCGAGCAGCGTGGCGAACTGCGCCAGCGGGCTCACCTCCTCGTCGGGGACCAGCGTGTGGTCGGTGCGCAGCCACGCCGCGGACCGGCCCGGTCCCATGTCCTTGCGCCGCAGCTCGAGGGTGGCGATGAACTCCCCGGGCCACAGGTCGCTCATCGGCCAGGGCTCCATCTCGTCCGGCGCCGGCATGCTCGGCAGGTCGGTGCCGGCGACGTGACCGGTCTCGTGCGGGGCGGTGAGCCAGGCACGCAGCACCACGCCGACGCGGCCGCCGCACGAGGCGGTCGCCTCCACCAGCTCGATGGTGCGGCCGGGCCGCAGCACCCGGACCTCGACCTCCATCGGCGCGATCGGCATCGTGCCGAGGATGTCGTAGGAGAGCCGGCTGACCGCCAGGCCGTCCGAGCGGCGCGCGTCCCGGTCCCGCACGACCTCGTGGGCGAGCACGCCCAGGGACGAGGCGACGTGCTGGGTGGCGGGGTCCCACGAGCCGCCGACGTACGCGGTGGGCTCGAAGGTGTGCGCTCCGGTCCGGCGCCAGTAGGTCACGTCGACTCCTCTTGCAACTACGTGGGGGGAAGGATCATTCTGCGCGTGGTCGTTCTTCGGTCGGTGCGTAGGGTCGAGGCCATGCACACACGCACCCTCGGCCCCCGGCAGGTCGGCGCCATCGGACTCGGCCTGATGACCTTCACGCAGAGCGGCGAGCAGCCGCGTCAGCAGCTGCTCGACACCCTGCGCGCGGCGCTCGAGAGCGGCGTCACGCTGCTCGACACCGCCGACGCCTACGGGCCGAGCGAGGCGGGGGCGGACGCCCAGGGGGCCAACGAGACCCTGGTCGCCAGCCTGCTCGACGAGCTCGGCGTGCGCGACCGGTTCGTGCTGGCCACCAAGGGTGGTCACGTCCGCGCCGAGGGCGGTGCCTGGGAGGTGGACAGCAGCCCCGAGCACCTGCGCGCCGCCGTCGACGCCAGCCTGAGCCGGCTCGGGGTCGAGCAGATCGCCCTGTGGCAGCACCACCGCCCCGACCCCAAGGTGCCCTACGACGAGGTGATCGGCACGCTCAAGGAGATCGCCGACAGCGGGAAGGTCGCCCACGTCGGGCTCTCCAACGCCGACCCGGAGCAGATCCGCGCGGCGTACGCCGTGCTGGGCGACGCGCTGGTCAGCGTGCAGAACCAGTTCAGCCCGGCCTTCCGGTCCAGCCGGCCCGAGATCGACGTCTGCGCCGAGCTGGGGCTGGCGTTCCTGCCCTGGAGCCCGCTCGGTGGTCTGAGCGACGCCAAGGAGCTGGCGGCCAAGCACCCCGCCTTCGCCGACGTGGCGAAGGAGCGCGGCGTCTCCGCGCAGCAGGTGGCGCTCGCCTGGGAGCTGGCCCAGTCGCCGTGCGTGATCCCGATCCCCGGGGCGAAGCGACCCGAGTCGATCCGCGACTCCGCGGCGGCAGCTGACCTGGAACTCACCCCGGACGAGCTGGCTCGGCTCGACGCCGACCGCGCGGCGGACTGACCGCGCTCGGGCCACGCACCCTCGGGTCACACACCCTCGGGCCACACACCTACGAGGCGGCCGCTCGGCAGGCGCGCGCCCCGGCCGGCACGCGCCGGGGCCCCACGCTCCCCGGCCCGCGCGCGACCGAGACGCCACGCGCCGAGGCCGCCCGAGCCGAGACCCCGATCTGCAGATGACCGGGGTCCCGGCGATGGTGCGACCTTCGACCCACCAGGCTCAACGCCGGTGCCTGGGGAAAGGTCACGTTCGGGTCGTTCGGGCGTCTCACGCAGGCATGGCCCGGGCCAGGACGGCGTCCAGGTCCAGCCCGGGGGGCAGGGTGCCGAAGGCGTGTCCCCAGTCGCGGTCCAGCCGGCTGGCACAGAAGGCGTCCGCCACGGCCGTCGGCGCGTGCCGCAGCAGCAGCGAGCCCTGCAGGACCAGCGCGAGCTGCTCGACCACTCGGCGGGCGCGCAGCTCGAGGTCGTCGGGGGAGGAGAGCTCCTTCTTCAAGCGGCCCAGCGCGTCGTCGTACCGGGAGTCGACCCCGGCTGCCTGCTCGACCTCGGCGAAGTACGCCTCGACGGTGTGCGGCTCCCGGGCCATCGCCCGCAGGGCGTCCAGCGCCGCGACGTTGCCCGAGCCCTCCCAGATCGAGAGCAGCGGCGCCTCCCGGTAGAGCCGGGCCAGGTCGAAGTCCTCGATGTAGCCGTTGCCGCCCAGGCACTCCAGCGCCTCGCCGACCGCCATCGGTGCGCGCTTGCACACCAGGTACTTCGTCACCGCCAGTCCCAGCCGACGCAGGGCCGCCTCGCCCTCGTCGCCGCGCACCGCCCGGTCGGTGGCCCCGGCGAGCCGGGTCATCACGGTGGTCGCGGCCTCGGACTCCACCGCCAGGTCGGCGAGCACGTTGCGCATCAGCGGCTGCTCCAGCAGGGAGCGGCCGAACGCCGAGCGGTGCCGGGCGTGGTGGGTGGCGCGGACCAGCGCGTTGCGCATCGCCGTCCCCGAGCCGATCACGCAGTCGAGCCGGGTCATGTTGACCATCTCCACGATGGTGCGCACGCCCCGTCCCTCCTCGCCGACGAGCCAGCCGACCGCGTCGTCGTACTCGATCTCCGAGGAGGCGTTGGAGCGGTTGCCCAGCTTGTCCTTGAGCCGCATCAGCCTCATCGCGTTGGGCTCGCCGCCGGGCAGCACCCGCGGCACCAGGAAGCAGGAGAGGCCGCCCGGCGCCTGGGCCAGGGTGAGGAAGAAGTCGGACATCGGGGCGCTGGTGAACCACTTGTGGCCGACCAGTCGGTGCGTGCCGTCGGCCTGCGGGGTGGCGGTCGTGGTGTTGGCCCGGACGTCGGAGCCGCCCTGCTTCTCGGTCATCGACATGCCGGCGATCAGCCCGCCCTTGGTGGCGGGGTCGCGCAGCACAGGGTCGTAGGTCCGGGTGGTCAGCAGCGGCTCGAACGTCGCGGCCAGCTGCGGGCTCTCGCGCAGCGCGGGCACCACGGCGTAGGTCATCGAGATCGGGCAGCCGTGGCCCGCATCCACGTTCCACACCGCGAACTTCGCGGCCCGGGCCACGTGCGCGCCCGGCCGGTCGTCGCCCCAGGGGGCGGCGTGCAGGCCGTGCTCCACCGCGGTGCGCATCAGCTGGTGGTAGCTGGGGTCGTAGACCACCTCGTCGACCCGGCGGCCGTACCGGTCGTGGGTGTGCAGGACGGGGGAGTGGCGCTCCGCGAGCCGGCCCAGCTCCTGGGCCTCGGCGGTGCCGGCCAGGCGCCCCAGCGCGCTGATCTCCGGGAGGGCCCAGCCGGCGCCCTCGCGTTCGACGCCCTCGCGCAGGGCCGGGTCCGCGCTGGTGTCGTGCCCCTCCAGGGGCGGCACCTGGTTGGTGACCTCGTGCGTGGCTGCCATCTCGTTCCTCCGGGTCCCTCGCATTACGCTTCTGCGGTCGAGTGTAAGTTCTTTTGTAAGGTCGTGACCAGAGGTTCCGGCGCAGAGGACCGAGGGGAGGGGACGGCGTGAGCGAGGACCTGCCGAAGCCGCTCTCCGCGCGCTCGGCGCTGCTCAGCCTGCTGCTGGGCGCACCCGCCGAGGGGCTCAGCGCCGCGCAGCTGGTCGCGGTCGCCGCCCACCTGGGGATCGGCGAGCCGACCGCGCGGGTGGCGTTGAGCCGGGCGGTCGGTGCTGGCGAGCTGCGCCGCGAGGGGACGACGTACCGGCTGGGCGAGCGGCTGCTGACCCGCCGACGCCACCAGGAGGAACGGGACTCCGTGCGCGCCTGGGACGGCAGCTGGGAGCTGGTGGTGGTCACCGCGACCGGCCGCACCAGCAAGGCCCGGGCGGCGACCCGGACGCTGCTCGCCGCAGCCCGGCTGGCCGAGCTGCGCGAGGGGGTGTGGACCCGGCCGGCCAACCTGGCCCGCCCCGCGCCCACCTCCGAGGTCGAGCGGCTCGAGGAGTTCCGGGCCACTCCCGCCGACGACCCGGTCGCGCTCGCGGCGCGGCTGTGGGACCTGGAGGGCTGGTCCGTGGCGACCCGCGCGACGCTCGCTCTGCTGGAGGCGACCGCCGAGCCGGCGCACCGGCTGGCCGTCGCCGCGCGCCTGGTCCGGCTGCTGGCCGAGGACCCGCTGCTCCCCGACGAGCTGCTGCCGCCCGACTGGCCGGCTGCGCGGGCGCGGGAGCGGTACGCGGCGTACCAGGGCGAGCTGCACGCGCTGGCCGCCGTCGCCTCGTCCGCCTGAGCCGAGCGGCCCCCCGTGGCCCTGGTCACAGACCGCGTAGTGGCCTTCGGCGATGGGTACGGCGCGGACGCGATCCCACCCGCGAGAGAGGACCCCGCCGTGGCCACCACCGCCGATGCTCCGGACGTCGTCAGCCTGCTGGAGGAGCAGCACCAGCAGATCCGCGCGCTGTTCGCTGCCGTGCGTACCACCAGCGGGACCGAGCAGCAGGACAACTTCGAGCGGCTCCGTCGGCTGCTGGCCGTGCACGAGACCGCCGAGGAGCTGATCACCCACCCGTGGGTGCGGATGTCCGAGGGCGGCAACGACGTGGTCGATGCCCGGCTGGAGGAGGAGACCGAGTCCAAGAAGCTGCTCGCCCAGCTCGACGGGATGGCGGTCGACGACCCCGGATTCGCGCCGGGGCTGGCCGCCCTGGAGCAGGCCGTCCTCGCGCACGCCGACGCCGAGGAGCGCGAGGAGTTCCCGCTGCTGCGCGCCGACACCGACCCCCAGCAGCTGCAGCGGATGGCGACCGCGGCCAAGGTGGCCTCCGCCCTGGCCCCGACCCACCCGCACCCGTGGGTCGGCAGCTCGATGACCACGAACCTGATGGCGGGCCCGATCGCCTCGCTGGTCGACCGGACCCGGGACGCGGTCACCGAGGTGCTCAAGCGCACCTGAGCGCCCGGGGGCCGGCGTGCGTGTGATGCCCCGCACGGCGCTCCCGGCGGTGCCTCACGTGCGGGGCGACGCCGCTACGCTGACCCCCGTGGAGGCCACCGCACTCGTGCCGGCCCCGAGCCGCCTGGTGCTCTGGGGCAGGTCGGCGGTGCTCGGCGGTGCGGTCTTCGCCACCGGCACCGTCTCCCACCTCGCCGGCGGCGGCCTGCTGCCGCACCCGGTGCTCACCGCGCTGCTGCTCGCGGGCGCCGTGCTCGTCGCCTCCCGGCTGCTGACCGTGCGCCGGAGCGCGGGGCCGCTGGTGGCGATGGTGGTCGCCGGCCAGACGCTGGCCCACGGACTTCTGTCCACGCTCGCCGGCCACCGCGGCCAGGACGGATCCGCCGCCGACGTCGTCGTGCCGATCGCCCCCGTCCCGGCCGGGACCCCGCGCACCGGCAACCTGCTCGACCACTACACCGCGACGTACGGCGCACAGACCGGTGACGGCGCCGGCCTCAGCGCCCCGACCGGCTGGCTGAGCCACCAGGTCGACCACCTGGTCGCCCAGGGGCCGCTGATGCTGCTGGCCCACGTGGGTGGCGCCGTCGCGCTCGGTCTCTTCCTCGCCGTGGGGGAGGGTGCCCTGTGGCGCCTCCTGCTCGCCGTCTCGGCCCGCGCCCGGGTGGCGGTCGCCGCCGCCGGACTGGTGCTGGTCGCCGACGCCGTACGCCGGGGCGTCCGGCTGGCGTGCGCCGCGCTGCCCGCCGAGACGGCGCAGGTGTGCGGTCCGCAGGTGGTGCACCTGGACTCCCGGCGACGGCGCGGTCCGCCGCTGGCGCTCGCCGCCTGACCCCGCAAGCGACGGGGTCGGCGGGCACGCCCGCACACCCGGCCGTCCCCGGTCGGGCCGCCACCCCGTCCACCCCGCAGTCGCGAGGAGAAGTCCCGATGAAGCACCTGCCCACCTGCACCACCCGCCGTCCCCGTCTCCGTTCGTCCGTCCCGGCCATCGCCCTGGCGCTGCTGCTGGGCACCGGGCTGGTCGCCTGCGGCGAGGACTCCGCCGACTCCGCGGAGTCGGGGGGCAGCGCCGAGGCTGCCGACTCCCTGGTCGTCACCGACCCCTGGGTCCGGGCCACCATCGGCAGCGAGGACGCCACCATGACCGCGGCGTTCATGACGCTCGACAACGACGGCGACGAGGCCGTCACGCTCACCGGTGCCTCCGCGGAGTTCGCCGGTCGCGCCGAGCTGCACGAGATGGCCGCGGTCGACGGCGAGATGGGGATGCGCAAGATCGATGAGCTGGTCCTCGAGCCCGGCCGCGGACAGCTGCTGCAGCCCGGCGGCCACCACGTGATGCTGATGGAGCTCGACGGCGAGCTGGCCGCCGGCGACGAGGTCGAGCTGGTGCTCGAGCTCTCCGACGGCTCGGAGGTCACCGTGACCGCCCCGGTGAAGGAGTTCACCGAGGAGGCCGGGCACTACCACGACCACGACTCCCACGACCACGGCGACGACGACCACGCCGACGAGGGCGGGACGAAGGACGGCAGCAAGCACGGCACCAAGGGCGGCGCGGGGGACGAGCAGCCGTGAACCCCTCGCTCGGCCGGCGTCGCCTGCTGGGCTACGTCGGCACGGCCGTGGCGGGCGCCGCAGCCGGTGCCGGCGCCGGGGTCGTGGGCGCCCAGGCGCTGGAGGAGACACCGGCCAAGCCCGCCCGTTCCGAGGCGCTGCCGCGGGTGGTCTCGCCGTACGGCGTGCACCAGCCGGGCGTCGCCGCCCACCCGACCGCGGTCACCGAGGTGGTCGCGCTCGACCTGCGCCCGGAGCTGAAGCGCAGCCGGGACCGGGAGTCGCTGGCGCGGCTGATGCGGGTCTGGACCGGCGACGTGGAGTCCCTGGCCGCGGGCCGGGGCACTCCGGGCGACACCGCACCGTGGCTGGCCGCGGTCGCCGACCTCACCGTCACCGTCGGGCTGGGCCCGGGCCTGGTCGGGGAGGAGTGGGGGATCGCCGCGCCCGACGGGTTCGCCCGGGTGCCGGCGATGAAGCACGACCGGCTCCAGGAGGAGTGGACCGGCGGCGACCTGCTGCTCCTGGTCTGCGGGGCGGACGCGACCACCGTCGGGCACGCCGTACGCCGGCTGGTCGCCGACGCGCGCCCCTTCGCCACCCTGCGGTGGCGGCAGCAGGGCGCCTGGCGCGGCCGGGACGAGCAGGGGCGGCCGCAGACCGGGCGCAACCTGTTCGGCCAGGTCGACGGCTCGGCCAACCCGAAGCCTGGCACCGACCTGTTCGACACCACGGTGTGGATCGACCGCGGTCCTTGGGCCGGGGGCACCACCCTGGTGGTCCGGCGGATCCGGATGGACCTGCCGACCTGGGACGAGCTGACCCGGGCCGAGCAGGAGGAGTCGGTGGGTCGGCGGCTCGACGACGGCGCCCCGCTGACCGGGGGCACGGAGCTCTCCGACGTCGACCTCGCCGCCCGCAAGGACGGTCGCTGGGTGATCGCCGAGGAGGCGCACGCGCGGCGTACGCACCCGTCCACCAACGGCGGGCGACGGCTCTTCCGCAAGGGGGCGAACTACGAGCTGGTGGGTGCCGGGGGCGAGTCGGAGACCGGACTGATCTTCCAGAGCTTCCAGCGCAACCTGACCGGGCAGTTCGTGCCGATCCAGCAGATGATGGACGCCGCCGACGCGCTCAACGAGTGGACCACCGCGGTCGGGTCGGCGGAGTTCGCGATCCTGCCCGGTTTCGGCGAGGGGGAGTGGCTGGGGCACCAGCTGCTCGCCTGAGCCTGGCACGCGGCCTCGTCCTTGTCCGGCCCCGGCAGCATGGGGACATGGACGACAACCTGCCGCCCGCCGCCCCTCGATCCCCGCACCAGCCACGGATGCCGCTCGGGGTCCGGTTCGTGGGTGCGGTGATGCGCCGGGGGAGGGCCTTCTCGGTGGCGCACATGGACGAGGCCGCGCTGGCCCGGCTGCAGCAGCTGGCGCTTCCCGAGGTCGGGCCAGCGGACCTGGTGCTCGGACGGCGCCCGCGCAACGTGCACGTGGAGCGCGCCTCGCTGCCCGGTCCCCAGGGCGACCTGCCGCTGCGGATCTACCGGCCTCGCGGAGTCACCGGGACGCTGCCCGTGGTCGTCGCCTTCCACGGCGGGGGGTTCTCGCTGGGCAGCGCCCGCCAGGGCGACTGGCTGCACGGCCGGGTCAGCGCCGGCGTGGGGGCCGTCGTGGTGGCGGTCGACTACCGACTCGCGCCGACCCACCGGTTCCCGGCCGCGGTCGAGGACTGCTGGGCGGCGCTGGAGTGGACCTCCGAGCAGGCGCGAGAGCTCGGCGCGGACCCCGAGCGGCTGGCGGTGATGGGCGACAGTGCCGGCGGCAACCTGACCGCTGTCACCTCCCTGCTCGCCCGGGACGCCGGCGGCCCGCCGATCCGGCACCAGACGCTGATCTACCCGGCCACCGACCTGACCGAGCGGCTCAAGGAGGACCGCTCCTACAGGGAGAACACGCTCGCGGTGGTGCTGAGCAACGAGGACCTGGAGGTCTTCCACGGCCACTACGTCGACGACGGCGCCGACCCGGAGGACTGGCGGCTCTCGCCGATCCTTGCCCCGGACCTCTCCGGGCTCCCGCCCGCGACGGTGGTGCTGGCCGGACGGGATCCCCTGCGCGACAGCGGCCTGCGGTACGCCGAGCGGCTCGCCGCCGCGGGTGTCCCGGTGCGGGTGGAGGAGTTCCACCGGATGCCGCACGGGTTCCTGGGGATCCCGTACCTCGCGCGGGACGCGCGGGCGGCGGCTGCCGCGATCGTGGCTGCGCAGCGCGAGGCGTTGACACGCTGACGGCCGTACGCCGTTCCTCCGCCCGTGGTCGCGATCGCCCGCTAACGCGCTCGAGACATGATCTCGGTGACCACCTGGGTCTTGCCGCGGATGACCAAGACCCTCAGCCTGCGTGCTGCTGGACGACGTTGAGCACGTTGCCATCCGGAGCGCGGACGAAGAAGCGGGTCACGCCCCATGCCTCGGTTGTCAGGGGATGCACGATCTCGTACCCACGCTCCTGTGCTTGGCGGTACGCGGCTTCGACGTCGTCGACCATGACCGAGACGACGGGGTCCACGGGCGCGGTGGCATCGCTGGTCATCACCTGGAGCGTCGCTCTGGATGCCGGCGACGTGTGGCGGGCCACCCAGCCCAGGTTGAACTCTTCTTCGGCTAGTCCGAGGTAGTCGCTGTAGAAGCTCCTGGAGGCGGGGAGGTCGGGTACGTGGAGGTCGGCGATGATCTGTGTGACGTGGATACGCGAGGGGTCGGCACTCCCCGTGGGGTCGGTTTCGCCTGAGGTCTGCCCCGGCACGGCGCCCAGGAGGTGGATCCAGCGCGGATCCTGCTGGCCGGACGAGCGCTCGAGCTCGCGCACCAGCGGTTGCGGGCGGCTCGCCATCCGTCGTAGGCACTCCTCGACCTGGCCCCGGTCGGCGAACCCGTGCAACCGCTCGGTGCGGGTGCGCAGCTCACCCGGCGCCTGCGGGCCGCGGAGCAGCAGCACCGTCAGCAGCGCTCGCTCGTCGGGCTCGAGGGCGAGATGCTCGTCGAGGATCTGGTGGTACTTCAGTGTCCGGCGCCCCGTGTCGGACCACACGATCCGCAGCAGCCCGCGTTCCTTGAGCGACTTCGCGGTCCGCTCGACGGTCTGCTGGTCGAGGTCGGTGACGGGGTCGCGGCTGTTCCTCTGGTTGCACGCCGACACCAGCGCCTTCGCGGAGAGGGGATAGGTGGCGGGCACGGTCGTCTGCTTCTCCAGCAGGCTGCCGAGGATTCGCTGGTCGGTCGCATCGAGGACGGGGAGCTCTCTCACGTCACGACCTTAGATCTGCCTCGGCACGATCACGACCGGAGAGCGCCTTTTCGCCGCGTAGCGGTGTCGCTCATCCGGGCCCGACCTTGCGGGAAGTCCGCTCGTGGCTGCCATCACCGCGCTCCGTTCGGCAAGAGTGTCGCGTGGGCCGAGAGCCGTCGAACGCCGCCCGAATCCCAGGTCCGGTGCTGACTAGGCTTCGGGCATGACGGCGCCGCCCCCCTTCAGCCCCACGATCGCGCTGCTCGCGATAGGCAAGCAGTGGGAGACCGCCTTCAACGATGCGTTGAAACCGTTGACGCTGACCGCCCGGAAGTACGGTCTTCTTGGCCACATCCGGAGCACCCCAGGGATCTCGTTCAGCGAGCTCGCTCGGCGCTCACGCATCACGGTGCAGAGCGCGCACACGGCCGTCGCCTCACTGGCCGAGGCCGGCCTCGTCAGTGACGACACCGCGCATGCCGGGTCGGCCTCGAGCCTTGCGGTCACCAGCGCAGGCGAGGCGCTCCTCGGCGAGGTCGCCGTCATCGTCAGCCGCCTCGATGAGGAACTCACGGCGCTGCACCCGGAGCTCGTCGACGGCCTGCGCACCTCTCTGCGTAGGGGTACAGGACTCACCTAACCTTCAGGTAGGCTGAAGGTGTGGTGAAAATACTCCTGTCCATCCATGTCGTGGCAGCGATCCTGCTGATCGGACCCGTCGCCGTGACGACGAGCCTCTTCCCGCGCTACGTCCCTCAGGCGACTCTGCCGTCACGTGGTGACCGGGTCGAGCGGAACGTCGAGACCGCCCAGATGCTCCACCGGGTCACACGCACCTACGGCAGAGTGGCGCTGGTCGTGCCGGTCGTGGGACTGGTCCTGGCCATCGTTCAAGGTCGGGCGTCCGAGATCTGGATCGTTGTCGCGATGGCTCTCACCGCCGTTGCGGGGGCGCTCCTGATCCTCCAGATCGTGCCACGTCAGCAGCACGCGCTGTGGGCCCCGGATGACCCCCAGTTGCGCGGGCTGACGATGCTTGCCGGCATCTTCAACCTGCTCTGGGCAGCGGTGGTCGTCCTCATGATCGTGCGACCTGGATCGGACTACTCGTGAGCCCGCTCCTACGCGCGTTGAGCATCCTGTCGCTCCTGGAGCTCATCAGCGTCCTTGCCCTGCTCGTGAACCTCGCCACCGTTCACGACTCCACGATCGCAAGCATGCTCGGCCCCGTCCACGGCGCCTTCTACCTCGCAGTCGCCGTCACGGCTCTTTTCGGCCGCGGCCTCTCGACACGCACCCGCGCGTACGCCGTCCTGCCCCTGCTGAGCGGCCCGTTGACGCTCGTTCAGGTCCGACGGGAGACGACCCGGTGAGCCTTCGGCACTACCTCCGCCGCGCGCCGTCGGTGACCGCCGAGCAGGCGATGCGGCTAGTCAGCGAGGGCGCGGTGGTCATCGACGTGCGCCGTGCCTTCGAGTGGAATCGCACCCACATTCCAGGTGCAGTGCACCTTCCGCTCGAACACCTCCTCGATCGCTGCGACGAACTGCCGGACGACCGCATACTCATCACCTTCTGCACAGGGGGCCTCCGCTCGGCCGGCGCGGCGAACCTGCTCAGGGAGAACGGCTTCGAGGCGGTCAACATGAACCGTGGTCTGATCGAGTGGCGCGCAGCCGGAGGCGAACTCACCAACTGAAGATGTCCGTTCATGTTTCCCCACCATCCAGAGCCAGCCGTACCCACACATCAGTTCCTGGTCGGGGGTCCGTCCGCACGGTGACTCCGTTCGGGGATCCTCGGTCTGGCTGCGAGGCTAGCTGGATGGCACGGCCGACCAGGGTTCTTCTCGATGTCGACACCGGGATCGACGATGCCTTGGCGATCCTGTACGCGACGGCGACGGCACGCCTCGACGTAGCCGGGGTATCAGCCGTTGTCGGGAACGTGCCCGTCCACGTAGGCGCTCGCAACGCCGCGACTGTCCTGGCGGCGGTCGGCAGGGCCTCAGTGCCGGTGGCGGCCGGCGCGGCCGCTTCGACCGAGGGGCGCGGCCCCCGCATCGGGCCGACGAATCACGGCCCTGACGGATTGGGGGGTGTGAACCCGAGACCGGCCAGCCGGGCGCGGGAGCCGGACCCGGATGTGATGGGGCTGTTCGAGGCGCTGACATCCGATCGACCGATCACGGTGGCCGCCTGCGCTCCGCTGACGAACGTCGCCCGATACGCCTCTCGCCGGGGCGTCGAACGGATCGTGCTGGTCGGTGGCGAGCTGGTCGTGGAGCACGAGCCGGAGTTCAACGTGGGCCAGGATCCAGCTGCCGCAGCCGCCGTGCTCGAAGCCGGCCTTCCTATCACGGTGTACCCGATTGATCTGTTCGAGACGGTCGCAGTCTCGCCGGGACTCGTCGCGCGGCTGCAGGACGCACCAGCCCCTGCGGCTCGGCTCGCCGGTGAGCTGCTCGACGTCCGGCGCGGCCACATGCTCGGTGACGCAGGCGCCCTGGTGTTCCTGACCCACCCTGAGCTCTTCGAGGTCACGAGATCTCGCATGGCGGTCGTGGACCGACGGCTGCTTCGGGTGGGGCACTCGCAGGCTGGGTCCGTCGTGGACGTGGTCACGGCGGTGGACGGCCCCGCAGTGGTCGAGGCGTTCGCTGATGCTGTCCAGCGCTGAGGGAGCCGCCGACCGGGACGCCACGGCCAGCGTGCGGACTGACACTGCTCGCTGACGGACGACTGCTCGACGCTGTCTATCGTTGACGCGATGATCACTCGCCGCGACGCTGCCCAACGTCTTGACATCCCCTTGCAGATGGCTGCCCGGCACGGTCTGCCCGCGACGCTCACCGAAGCCCAGCTGCGCGAGCTCGAGGACAGCCCACCACCCTGGCTGGTCCAGTCCCGTGCCAACCGGACCGGCAAGAAGCCCGTCTGGGTCGATCTGGTGTGCGATGTCTGCGGCTTTGCTGAGAAGGCTCGGCCGAAGAAGTGGTGGCCGACGTTCACCTACGTCAGCTGTGACCACCATCAGCCTTCCGACCTGCCGAGTCCGCTCCCCGGCGAGCAGCGTGAGGAGGTCCCGGGCATCGGCAGCCGGTTCGTCGGCTGGGTCGACACCTCCCTGGACTGACGCCGTCGAGGCGACAGTCTGCAGAACCCTTCGCACCCTGCTGGGTTGAGCCGCATCAAGCGCCGCGCGCCGCATCCCGAGCGATGCGGCGCCCGGTGCAGACGGGGGCGGTCCGACCGTTCCCGAGCAGCTTTCGTCCGAGGCTGGTCGAGTCGCCCCGAGACGGTCACGATGAACACGTGCTCGGACTCGAGATGGTCGTGGTGCTGGGAGTCGCCCTCGTGGCGTGCGGCTCGCTGGCGCGCCGCTACCCGATCGCCCCGGCCGTGCTGCTGGTGCTCGTCGGCGTGCTCGTGGGGTTCGTGCCGCGGCTGCGGGAGGCGCACCTGCCGCCCGAGGCCGTCCTGCTGCTCTTCCTGCCCGCGTTGCTCTACTGGGAGAGTCTGACCACCTCGCTGCGCGAGATCCGCAGCAACCTGCGCGTCGTCATCCTGTCCAGCACCGCGCTGGTGCTGGCCACCGCCGCCGCGGTGGCCTGGGCGGCGCACGCCCTCGGGATGGCGTGGGGTCCGGCGTGGGTGCTCGGCGCGGCGCTGGCGCCGACGGACGCGACCGCGGTCGGGGTCCTGGCGCGCGACCTGCCCCGTCGTACGGTCACGGTGCTGCGCGCGGAGAGCCTGGTCAACGACGGCACCGCGCTGGTCCTCTACGGGTTGGCGGTCGGTGTCACCGTCGGCGAGGAGACCCTGGCCGGGTGGCACGTCACCTGGCTGCTGGTGCTCTCCTACTGCGGGGGCGTCCTCGCCGGTGGCCTGGTCGGCCTGCTCAGCTGGCGGGTCCGTCGCTGGCTCGACGACCCGATGCTCGAGGGCATCACGATGCTGGTCACCCCGTTCGCCGCGTTCCTCGCGGCCGAGGCGATCGGCGCGTCCGGGGTGCTGGCCGTCGTGGCGTGCGGACTGTTCATGAGCCAGGTAGCTCCCCGGATCACGAACGCGGCCACCCGGCACCTCGTCGAGCCGTTCTGGACGCTCTCCACCACGGTGCTGAGCAGCTCGCTGTTCGTGCTGATCGGGCTCTCGGCGCAGTCGGCGTTCCGCAGCCTCTCCAGCACGTCGGTGCGCGAAGCCCTGGTCTACACGGTCGTGGTGGCCGCTGTGGTGATCGGCGTGCGGTGGGTGTGGACCTACACCACGCCGTACGTCGTCCGACTCGTCGACCGCCGGCCCGCGCAGCGCGCCCGGCGGGTCGGGGCACGCCAGCGGACGGTCACCGCTGTCGCGGGCTTCCGCGGCGCGGTCTCGTTGGCAGCGGTGCTCGCGGTGCCGCGCACGTTGGAGTCGGGCGCGCCGTTCCCCGAGCGCGACCTGATCGTGGTCGTCGCCTGCGGCGTGATCGTGCTGACCCTGCTGCAGTCGCTGCTGCTCCCGTCGGTGGTGCGGTTCGCGCGCCTGCCTCGCGACGACTCGGTCGCCGAGGAGATCCAGCTCGCGGAGGTCTCCACCCTCGACGCGGCGATCGAGGCCCTCGAGGCCACCGCCCTCGAGCTCGGCACCGCCGAGAAGGTGGTCGAGCGGGTACGCCGCGAGCTCGACGTCCAGCGCCGGCTGCTCGGCGCCGCCGGGGCCGAGGGCCACCCGCTGGTGCGGCACGACGACCAGCACACGAGCCTGTCGCTCGCCCTTCTCGCGCGGCGCCGGGAGGCGCTGCTGGCGCTGCGCGACGAGCGGCGGATCGACGACATCGTGCTGCGCCGGGTGCAGGCACGGCTCGACATCGAGGAGGTGCGGCTCTCGCGCGCGAGCCCGTCGGAGTGAACGCCGTCGCCGGACCGCCGTCCCCAGGCAGGCCGTCCCATCGTCGCCCGTGACAGGAGCCGGCCGGGCGTGCGCATGGAATGCTCCCGTCATGGGGGAGACCGAGACACGCGCCGACCAGGACCGATCGTGGAGATCGCGGGAGCTCGTCCTCGCGTGCTGCAGTCTGGGGTGCCTCCTGCTGCCTCAGTTCGGGTTCCTCCTGGTCGTGCAGGGGGTCGTCATCCCGCTCTCGGGGCTGGCGGTGCTCCTGGCCGTCGCCGCCCTGGTGACCCGCCGCCTCGCTCGTCGCAGGGACGCCCCGAGCGCCCCGCGGGGGACCTTGCTCGTCACCGTGCTGGGGCTGGGCGCGGGACTGCTCAGCACCGCCTCGGCCGCCGTGTTCACCACCTACTCTCTGCACCCCGCCGCTTCGCCGCAGGGTTGTCGGGTCGTGGCGGCGGAGCACGCCTGGTTCATGTCCGGGGGCGGTGCCGTCTACCTGCTCCGCGGGACGACGGGTCTCGCCCGTCGGGTGGGGGAGTACAAGACCGACGACGGGGACACACCGTTCGCCTACGGCACCGCCGACCTGACGTGGGACGGTGAGGCGGCGATCGTCGAGGGGCCGTTTTTGTGGAGCTTCGACGGCGACGCCGTGGCGTACAGGTGCTGAGCGTGGTGCCAAGTGCCCGGCGCCGTGTCCTGCGGCACGATGAACGCGGGATCCCACGGGGCCCGGTCGAAGGCGAGCGCCTCGGACCAGAACGCGCCAGCGCGTTCGATGGCGGACACCTGCAGCACGACCGCTCCGAGTCTCAGCATGACCAGCACGCTGGCAGTCTGAGGTCGGCTTGGCAACGCTGTGACCCTTGCCACATCGGTTGACAAACCCTATCTTTTTGTCAAACCTCGGCTGCGCACAGGAGATTCGATGGCCCCGGACCGGATCCCCCACAGCACCGTCTCGCCCGAGTCCACCACCGGTTGGCGTGACCGCAAGCGTCGGCTCTGGCTGATCGGGCTCGTCGTGCCGTCGCTGGCCTTCCTCGGCTACGGGATGTACGGACTGACCGGCTGGGGTGTGTGGCTGTGGCTGGGACCGATCGTGATCCTGGTGATCGTGCCCACCATCGACCTGGTGGTCGGGCTCGATCGCGCCAACCCGCCCGACGACGTCATCGAGGCGCTGGAGGCCGACCGCTACTACCGCTGGATCACCTACCTCTTCCTGCCCCTGCAGTACGTCGGCTTCGTCGGCGCGATGTACCTGGTGATGCGCGGGGACCCCTTGGGCTGGACGCCTGAGCTCGGGCCGGTCGACAAGGTCGCCCTGAGCATCTCGATCGGCTGCATCGGCGGGATCGGCATCAACACTGCCCACGAGCTGGGCCACAAGAAGGAGTCGCACGAGCGCTGGCTCTCCAAGATCGCACTGGCCCAGGTCGCTTACGGCCACTTCTACATCGAGCACAACCGTGGCCACCACGTCCGGGTGGCGACACCTGAGGACCCGGCGAGCAGTCGGCTGGGGGAGAGCTTCTACGAGTTCTGGCCGCGGACGGTGCTGGGCTCGCTGCGCTCGGCGTGGCGGCTGGAGAAGCGCCGCTACGCGCGTCGCAGCCAGCACCCGTGGCGGCTCGGCAACGACGTGCTGAACGCCTGGCTGATGACCGCGGTGCTGTGGGGCGCCCTGATGCTCTGGCTCGGGCCAGGCGTGCTGCCCTACCTGGTGCTCCAGGCCTTGGTGGGGCTGAGCCTGCTCGAGGTCGTCAACTACATGGAGCACTACGGGATGCTGCGGCAGAAGGTCGGCGTGGGGGAGCGGGAGCGCTACGAGCGCGTCGACCCGAGCCACAGCTGGAACTCCAACAACATCGCCACCAACGTGCTGCTCTACCACCTGCAGCGGCACAGCGACCACCACGCCAACCCGACCCGGCGCTCCCATTCGCTGCGTGACTTCGCGGAGTCGCCGGTGCTGCCCACCGGATATGCCGGGATGATCCTGCTGGCCGCGTTCCCGCCGGTGTGGCGACGGGTGATGGACCCCCGGGTGCTGGCCCACTTCGACGGCGACGTGACCCGGGCAAACCTGAGCCCTCGGCGCCGCGACGCCTACCTACGCCGCTACGCCGTGCCGGAGGTTCGCCCGACCAGTGCTCGCCCGGGCGCCGACCTCGCGTGGAGCGGCGACGGCAAGCAGGGCGCCGAGGTGCTGGCCGCACGCTGCCCCGGGTGCGGCTACACCTACGAGGTGGCGGCCGGCGACGAGCACGAGGGCTTTGCGGCCGGCACGGCCTGGGCCGACGTGCCCGCCGGCTGGAGCTGCCCGGACTGTGGGGTCCGGGACAAGGTCGACTTCGTGCCGGTGGACCCGGCGGAGGCGGTGTCGAGCGGCGCGCCGGTCCCCAGGCGTTTTCATGCGCGGTTCCTAGACTCACCCGGGTGACCTCCCCGACGGCAGCACCGACGCTCCGGCAGCGCCTGGTGGCGAGCGCGGTCGAGCTGACCACAGCCCACGGCTGGTCGCACGTGACGATGGCCCGGCTCGCCCGCGAGGTGGGGGTGAGCCGCCAGACCGTCTATGACCAGGTCGGCACCAAGCAGGAGCTCGCCGAGGCGGTGATCTCGGCCGAGCTGACCCGCTTCCTCGACGCCGTCACCCGCGCCTTCGACCGCTCGCCCGACGACCTGGTCGCCGCCGTGGAGGGCGCCTGCCACGACGTGCTGGTGCTGGCCCAGGACAACGCACTGCTGCGCGCCATCGTCTCCGCGACCCACGGCACCGACACCGAGCTGCTGCCGCTGCTCACCACGCACTCCGCGACCTTGCTCCAGACTGCGCAGACGGTAGTGGCCGAGCGTGTCGCCGAGTACGACGTCGCGCTGGACCCGGTGCGGCTGGCCACGGGCATCGAGGTGATCGTGCGGGTGGTGCTCAGCCACGTGATGCAGCCCTCGGCTTCGCCGGCTCGGACCGCGGCCGACCTGAGCTGGATCGCTGGGCGCGTGCTGGCCGCTCAGTGACTCACAGGTCGTGGTGCTGCGCGAAGGTGAGAACGTGGTCTCCCTGGTCGTGATCGCTGGCTAGCGTCCCCGGGACAGGATCTCGGTGATCACCTGGGTCTTGGCGTCGGCATAGGCGTTCATGTCCGGCCAGTCCCGCTCGGCCAGCGACCGCTTCGTCCGCTCGTAGAGAGCTCGGTCGGCGTCATCCGCGCGCAGGCGGCCGCGCAGCACGAGGTAGTCGTCGATGTCGGGATGCCCGACCTCCAGGATGTGCACGTGCACGTCCCGTGCGGGGGTCCGCACCAGTCGGTGGCCCGGCTCCCGGGCCCGCAGTTGGTAGCCGGAAGCGAGCAGCTGGTCGAGGTAGTCCTCCTCGGCCGTGATGTCGGGCACCACCAGGAGGATGTCGATGATCGGCTTGGCGGCCAGGCCCGGCACCGAGGTGGAGCCGACGTGCTCCACCCGTACGACGTGCTCTGCGACGGCCTCCCGGATCCGGGCTCGGTGCTCGTCGAAGGTCGCCGGCCACGTGGCGTCGTACGGGTGGAGCACGATCTCGCGCTTCTCCACCCCGCCGACGAGCTCGACCTCGGAGACGTCGGGGTGTCGGTGCTGGTCGTCAGGCATCTGGTGAACCTACCGGTGGCAGCGCCCCAGGGAACGTGTCCGTCGCCGCGCGCTGTGGACGTCACCAAGCGGGGAGGTCCCGTCCCCAGGGCCGCGCCGGGGCGGGGTAGTCGTCGAAGCCCGGGACAGCGGGTCGAGCCGTCGTCATCGCGTCGTGAGTGATGGTCGAGGCCGGTACGGCGGGCGCCGGGTGGTCCGGCGTACGACCCGGCGCGTCGAGCAGCCACGACGCGGTCCGCGCCAGCGAGGCGGAGACGTCGCGTCCGTTGCCGTCCCCGGCGCGTCCGGCGAGCGCGTCGATGATCGCCGCGGCCAGGAGGTACCCGGTCGCGTGGTCCAGGGCCTGGGCGGGCAGCGCGCCCGGGCGACCGTCCGTGCCCTCCACCAGCGCGATCCCCGACGCCGCCTGCACGAGTGAGTCGAAGCCACGCCGCGCCGCCCATGGGCCCGAGTCGCCCCAGGCGTTGACGCGGGCGTGGACGGCCCCGGGCGGCACCTCGAGGCCGAACGCCTCGATCGCCCCCGGCCGGTAGCCGGTCACCAGCACGTCGGCCCCGTCCAGCAGCTCCTGGGCGGCCGGCAGGTCATGGCAGAGGTCGAGCAGCGCCGACCGCTTCCCCTGGCCGGTGTCGAGGTGCTGCCACTCGATCTCCGGCAGGTGCGGCGGGTCGATCCGCAGCACGTCCGCACCGAGAAGCGCCAGGGCCCGGGTGCAGACCGGACCGGCGAGCACCCGGGTCAGGTCGAGCACTCTGACGCCGGCGAGCGGGCGTGCGCCACCGGCGAGCGTGGCGTGCCGGGCGTCCTGCCTGACGCGGGTCGCCACGAGCGGGCCCTCCGCGGCACGCCGGCCGGGCTCGCTGGTCCGCCACTCCTCCTCGGAACGGACCCGGACGACCAGCGCTCCCGCGGCCGCGGCGGCGTCCTCCAGCTCCTGCCCCGGGCGCTCGCCGAGAGCAGCCGCCGCGTCATCCCGGCCGGCACTCGACCCGAGACCGAGAAGGGTGAGCAGGCGAGCGGCGTGGTGCGGATAGTTGGCGTGCGTGCGCACCCACCCGTCGGCGAAGGGGAAGAATCCCGAGAGCGGTGCGAACCCGTCGAACGACCTGCCGTGGACCTGGAAGAGCTTGTCGCTGCCGAAGGCGCCCGCGACCCGCTCCGGGTCCAGCGGCGCGTCGACCACCGGGCCCGTGGCGCCAGCGGCGACCGCTGCCCGGCGTACCGCCTCGACCGAGGTGGTGGCGAGGTCGAGAACGGGGAGTGTTGCGGCGAGCCAGGGCTGGGTGTCCATGGCACTCGACCGTAGCGCCGGCGACGGCTGCCATGCCTCAACCACAAGAGTAAAGAATCTTTGACATCACCTGAAGCGCTCCCTACGCTGAAGGTGTCAAAGATCTTTGACACGACGCCGACGCATCGGAGGGGGACGGATGGCGTACGAGGAGAAGCGGGCCTGGATCACGGTGGTGGTGGCGCTCGCCGCCTACGCGCTCTACCTGGGTCGGGTGGGGCCGCAGCTGGCCGAGGGCTCGGCCGCGACCGTCCCCTACGCGGCGGCACTGCTGTGGAGCGTGGGGGGCGCGATCCTCCTGCAGATCGTCCTCAACATGATCGTGGGCATCGGGGTCGACACGCGGGCCCGCAAGGACCGGCGGGACGTGGAGATCCACCGCGCCGGGGAGTACGTCGGCCAGTCGTTCGTGATCCTCGGCGCCGTCGCCGCGCTGGCGATGGCCCTGGCGGAGTGGGAGCCCTTCTGGATCGCGAACGTCATCTTCCTCGGCTTCACGCTCTCCGCCGTGGTGTCCTCGGCCGCCAAGATCGTCGCCTACCGCCGGGGTTTCCACGCATGGTGAGGCCCACCCGGGTCACGAACTCGATCCGCGCCCTGCGGGCCGCCCACGGCGACCTGACCCAGGCCGAGCTGGCCCGCCGGATCGGCGTGACCCGCCAGACCGTCATCGCCATCGAGCAGGGCCGCTACTCGCCCTCGCTCGAGCTGGCCTTCCAGATCGCTGCCGTCTTCGGTGTCCCGCTGACCGACGTCTTCGACCACCCCGGCACCGAGGAGGAAGCATGATGCGAGCCATCGTCCAGGACGGCTACGGCCCGCCCGAGGCGCTGAGGGTGGGGTCCGTGCCCGTCCCAGCACCGCGGGACGACGAGGTCCTGGTCCGGGTGCGGGCCGCCGGGGTCGACCCTGGTGTCTGGCACGTGGTCACCGGGCTTCCGTACGGCGTCCGGCTCGGCTTCGGCCTGCGTCGGCCGCGGCAGCCCGTCCCCGGACTGGACCTGGCCGGAGTCGTGACCGCCGTCGGCTCCCGGGTCCGCGACCTGGCCGTGGGCGACGCGGTCTTCGGCACCGGCCGGGGCAGCTTCGCCGAGCATGCGGTGGCCAAGGCCGATCAGGTGGCCCCGATGCCTGCCACCCTGTCCTTCCAGGAGGCAGCGGCGGTGCCCATCTCCGGGCAGACGGCCCTCGCAGCCGCGCGCAAGGCCGGCGACCTCGAAGGGCGGCGGGTCATGGTCCTCGGGGCCGGCGGGGGCGTGGGCGCCTTCGCCGTGCAGCTTGCCAAGGCCGAGGGCGCTCACGTCACCGGGGTGTGCAGCGCCGGCAAGGCCGACTTCGTCCGCTCGCTGGGAGCCGACGAGGTCGTCGACTACACCGTCACCGACCCCACCGCACCGACCTCCGCGGCCCCGGCGTACGACGTGGTCATCGACACCGCCGGCAACCGGAGGCTCACCCGGCTCCGTCGTGCCCTGACCCCGCGCGGCGTGCTGCTCCTGATCGGTGGCGAGGCGGGGGAGGGCCGGCTCCTCCAGGGGTTCGACCGGCAGGCACGGGCGCTGCTCTGGTCGCCGCTGCTCCACCAGCGGCTGGTGCCGGTGATGGGCAAACAGCGCACCACGGACCTTCAGACCCTCGCCGGACTCATCGACACCGGACGGATCAGGCCGGTGATCGACCGGGTGTTCCCGCTCGAGGACGCCGCGGCCGCCGTCGCGCACGTCGGCAGTGGCCACGCCCGGGCGAAGACGGTGCTCTCCCTCGACTGAGGCGCGGCGCGAGACCTCAGGCCTCCGGGTCCCGGTAGCCGAGCACCGCGCGGGTCATCTGGTTGCGCGTGTCCAGCAGGTCGTCGAGCGCGGCGTCCAGGTCGTCGGCCGTGACCTGCAGCGACGTGCCGGCGTCCTGATCGTCCCGGTCGGCGGCCACCACGGCCGCGCGACGCAGCAGCTCCTTGAGGAAGGACGCGGTGACTCCGTCGGTGCGGTCGAGGACGTCGTCCATCCGGCCCAGGTCGACGTCGAGACCTCCGCGGTAGAGCTCGACGAGCCGGCGCCGGGACTCCCGATCCGGCAGCTCCACGTGGACCGCCTGGTCGACCCGGCCCGGCCGCGAGGCGAGGGCCGGCTCGAGCAGGTCCGCCCGGTTCGTGGTCAGCAGGAAGACCACGTCGGCGTCCTCGTCGAGACCGTCCATCTCGTTGAGCAGGGTGAACAGCAACGGCGTCTCGCCGCCGTAGTGGCTGCGCTCCTCCGCGATCAGGTCCACGTCCTCGACCACGATCATCGCGGGCTGGAGGGCGCGGGCCACCGAGCACGCCTCCCGGATCCCGTGCAGGGTCTCGCCCGTCAGCTCGACGACCGTGGTGTCCACCAGCTCGCTGATCAGGTAGCGCACCGAGTGCGTCTTGCCGACCCCGGGCGGTCCGTAGAGCAGCATGCCTCGCTTGAGGTGCTGCCCGGCCGCCCGGAGCCGCTCCCGGTTCCGGGCCACGCCGACGACCTGGCGGCGCAGGTCCTCGAAGGTGGCCGCGGGCAGGATCAGCTCCTCGCGCGCCATCCTCGGGCGCTCCCGGAAGCGCAGCGCCGAGGCCCTCTCGCCGAACATGTCCCGCCCGAACGAGACCACGTGCCCGCGATAGACGTTGCGCTCGAGCGCGAGCCGGCGCAGCCGTAGCCCGAGCTCCTGGGCGACCTCGGCGCGCACGGCGATGATCTCCAGGGTCACCTCGGCGAGGCCGCTCTCCGGGTCGGGTCCGCGGAGCAGGAGCGCCATCCGGTCCTCGCCGGCGCCGAGCAGGATGACCGCGGTGCTCAGGCACTCGCGTGTCTCACCGCCGGGGCCGCTGGGCAGCGCCGTCCTGGTGACATTTCCGGGCCGGGGGCCCCCGAAGTGGGGTTCGTTCCCCAGCAGGTCCGCGATCCCGAAGGGGCCGTGGTGGCGGTGACCGGAGACCCCGACGACCCGGGCGTCAGCCTCGTGCTCGCCCAGCACGACGTCCAGTGCTCCCTGGACGTTGACCTGCTCGTAGGCAGGCCACCGCTCCAAGGTCACCGGGAGGTCGTGCACGCTCGGCCCCAGGTGGTCGGTGAGCAGGCTCCGGAAGGTGGGCTGGTCGGCGGCTCGCGCGACGGACACGAACCGACGCACGAGGTGCTGCCCGTAGCGACGTACGTCGGCCAGCTGAGGGGCCTGGTCGTCGACGAGGGCCTGGCCGTGGCCCGGGGCCCCGACGAACACGGAGAAGGACATCTCGGGAGGCTAGGGCATCCAGCTCACCAGGGCGACGGACTTTGAGCACACTCATACCTCTTCCAGCACCCTGCCGATCCACTCGTGCCCTTCAGACTCGAACTTCTCGTCGCCGACGCGGTACGCCCAGACTCCGTGTTGACGGCCTCCCCAGCCGCTCCCTGGACCAGAGCGATGGACACGTCTCGTCCCAGGCAGTCGGCCGGTGCTGAGCATCGCGCGGGCACGCGGTTCCGTGTGACCATGCTTCATGGCCATCACCCCCAAACGGATCCCTGGCGACCGGAATCCGTCACCTGACCGAGATGCACCCATGCACGTCGCTCGCGAGAGCTGGATGGGTGGGCACTCCCTCGGAATCGGTCGCGGCGTCTTCGCCCTCGTCGACTGGTTCAAGCGGCGACGGGCCGAGAAGAACCGGTAGCTCTAGCATCACCCGGAGAGAAATCTCCTCGAGATCGAGCTGCGTGACTGGCGTTCACAGCAGTCGACGCAGGTCCGCCACCGGCGGGCACGGGGTGAAACCGGCCGAGATGTACGTGGCCACGGCCGCGACGTTGGAGGACGCGGCGACACCACGACCCTGGACGAACCCATCTGGCGCAAGGCGGAGGCAGCGGCCTCGCAGATGGCAGCGCCGTATCCCTGTCCGCGATGGTCGCGGTGGGTGCCCATGGGCTCGATCAGCCCGGGACGGCCGCGTCCTGCCGATCACACGCCCGCGACGGCGACCACGCGGCCATCTGGATCGAGGGCCGCCAGCGAGCGACCTCGCTCCGCGAGCTCGAGCAGTCCCAGGCCCAGGAGCTTGCCGCCGCTGAACCAGGCGCGGAGCGCTCGCGCTGTGGCGTCGGGCCCACGCATGGAGAACCAGCCGAGATCGCCGGGGTGCAGCTGGATCGGTCCGCCGTCTTGCTGCCAGGAGCTCAGCGCCGACGCCAGTGCTCGGAGCTCGTCGCTTGCCGGCGTCCTCAGCACGATGTCCACCACGACCACCCAAGGCGCAGCACGAGGTTTCCGCGAGCGGGCGCTCCTCGACTCCTGGCTGGTGGCGGCTCTCGGAGGTGCGATGTGGCAGCTCCTCCGTGACCCGTGAGGAACGTCGCTCGCGTGCCTCCCTCCGACCGTGCCTGTGCTCTTCTGACTATCGTGGAGCGCGATGATCACCCGTCGCGAGGCCGCCCAACGCCTGGACATCCCCACCGAGATGGCCACCCGCCACGGCCTGCCTCCCAAGCTCACCGAAGCCCAGCTGCGTGAGATCGAGGAGAACCCGCCGGCGTGGCTCGTCCAGTCGCGCGCCAACCGGACCGGCAAGAAGGCGGTGTGGGTCGAGCTGGAGTGCAGCGTGTGCGGGTTCACCGAGCAGGCCCGTCCGAAGAAGTGGTGGCCGACGTTCACGCATCTCGCCTGTGAGCACCACCTGCCCTCGGAGCTGCCGCCACCGCACCCGGGGGCGGTGCGTGCGGAGTACCCGGGCGTCGGCAGCCGGTTCATCGGCATCGTCGACGTGCCCTGGGAGCCGTAGGGCCTCGGGTGCGGGTAGCGTCCTCGGGTGGCCAGCACCCGTCGACCCAGCACCCGTCGACCCAGCACCCGCCGGCGCAGTTCCGCACGCCGTAGCGGGACGCGGTCGGCGCAGCGACCGCTGCCGACCGCCGGGCCGGGGGAGCGGCTCTGGGTGCTCGACGTCCCCTACGGCACGCAGGTCGAAGGCGCCACGTGGCACCCGGCGGTCAAGATGCACCTGTACGTCGGACGGGCGCTGCCCGCGCACCTCGCGCCGTACGCCCCTGGCCCCTACACGCTGGGGCGGTTCCTGGAGAACACCCTCAACCCCGACGACCCGGCGCCCAACCCCGAGCCGACGGGGGCGCTGGAGCCGCGCCGGCTCCAGTTCGAGGCGGCCGACACGATCGCCGACCACGCGGCGGCGGGCGGCCGGCTCTTCCTGCTGGCCGACGAGCCGGGGGTGGGCAAGACGATCTCGGCCGTCCTCGGCGCCACCGCGGTGGGCGACCTCCGGGGCGCGCGTCGGGTGCTGGTGGTCGCCGACCGCCCTGCCGCGATCACGATCGGCCACTGGTGCCGCACGATCACCGCGCTCGGCGACGGCGGCCTGGACTGGGTGGTGATCACCTGGGACCGGCTCGACAAGGTCACGGACCACACCTGGGACGTGATCATCGCCGACGAGGCGCACGCGCTGCGGCGGACGACGACCAAGCGCTGGAAGCTGTGGGCGCGGATCTCGGGGCACGGCAAGGCCCACGACAAGGCGCCGTTCGTCATCGCCACCACGGCGACGCCTGGGCACACCCCGCTCGAGCTGCCCTACCTGGCCCCGGCCTACGCCCAGGTGCTCGGCGAGCCGATGAAGCAGTGGACCTCCGCGGCCCAGCCCGGCGCCACCTTCGCCGAGGCACTCGAACGCCACGGCGTCGGCGTGGAGCACGGCCGCTACGGCGCCACCTGGACGACCGACCCGGCGCGACGCGCCGCGGATCTCACGCTGGTCCGTGGCTGGCTCACCGACGTCCGGCCACAGGCGATGCTGCACCGAGCCGCGCCGTGGGGGCCGGTGCCGATCTCCGGGATGCCGGTGGCCCTCACCCCGGCCGAGCGGACGGCGTACGAGGCCGAGTGGGGCGAGTTCTGCCGGGAGATGGAGATCGCCCGCCGCGGCCGCAACGTCGCCAAGGGCCGGGCCGCGCTGCTGCGGTTCCGGCAGAAGGCCGGGCTGATCCGGGTCGACCCGACGGTCGCCTGGATCGCGCAGCAGGTCCAGGCCGAGCGGCAGGTGGCGTGCTCGGTGGAGTTCGTCGCGACCGCCGCCGACCCGATCGCCGACCGGCTGCGTGACTCGGGCATCGAGGTCGCCACGATCTACGGCCGCGACCGGTTCGACCCCGAGGCCGAACGGCTGAGGTTCCAGACCGGAGAGGCGAAGGTCTGCGTCTTCACCACCGTCGCCTCGATCAGCCTGCACGCCGGAGAGACCCTCGCCGACGGCCGGCAGGCCAGCACCGAGCCCCGCGTCGGGGTCTTCCACCAGGCCCGCTTCTCCGGCATCGCCGGACGACAGGTGACCGGCCGCACCCACCGTGACCACCAGGTCTCGCCGTGGCACATCGCCTACGCCGAGGGCACCGTGGAGGAGCAGGTGGGCAAGGTGATGGTCGAGCGGATCGCCGCGGCCTCCGACACCGTCGGCAGCGACACCAGCGGCCTCGCAGAGCTCGCCGAGCTCCTCGGAGCCGACTGGCTCCCGGCCACGACCCTCACCGAGGACGGCGGCTGACGGAACGCCTGCCGGGTGCAAGACCAAGGGGGCGCACTGCGCACGAGGTGCTGACGCTCATGGGCGTGGGACGGGCACCGCGCCCGCCGTCCCGTCTGCGCTGCGCACGTTGTGGGCGACGTCGTCGAAGTGGAGCTCGACGTAGGTGAACCAGCCCTCTGGCGCGAGCCACCGTCCTTGGCCCGAGGTGGGGACCCGCTGTCCCTGCTCGTCGTCGCGGTGCCCGGACAGCGGCGTGGACCAACGCTGTGGGGTGAAGGACCTCCCGTCGTCCGAGGCGCGGAGTCGGTCCTCGGAGACGAAGTCGACCAGGTCGCCGGCTTCGTCGAACGTCAGGTCTGCGGTGACCGTCTGACCCCCGTGGGCGAAGACGCCCCGCACATGGTGTGCATCCACCGTCGTCCACCGGACCGGGGCGTCGACGATCGCGCCGGGGGCGAGGACGACGAGGTCGTTGAAGACCGTCACGGTCTCCCCGCGATCCATCTCAGGACCGGCGGCGTCGACCACGGTGACCAGCGAGATGGCCTTCGCCCGCATGGTCGCCGTGGCGTCCTGGTAGGCGTGCAGCACCGTGACCGGCAGCCCCGACCTGGTCGCGTCCATGATGAACAGGCGCTGCGGTCGCGGACCGAAGGTGTTGATCTGCTTGCCGGTGAACGTCATCCACGCAGCGTCCGGACCGCTGCGGATGCGGCCGTGGAAGTCGGCATAGAGGCTGACCACCCGCGGCCGGCCGACGGCACCCGAGCGCCTGATGTACTCGGCGAGGGGAGCGGGCAGGCCGTCGAGGTCGGTCTCGGTCAGGACCGCCGGGGCAGGGTCGACGTCAGCGAGCGCATGGGTCGCCCGCTCCTGCCACTGGGCGTGGAAGCTGGGCGGTCCGACCGAGAGGAACCCGTACGCAGCGACGAGCACGAGGGCGACGTTGAGCAGCGTGCCGGCCCTGGCGTCGCTCCACGACATCACGATGGCGACCTGAGAGACGAGCGCCCCGCAGCCGGCGACCAGCCACCACCAGACAGGCGCACCCACGGCGATGAACGCGGCGGAGGCCAGGACGAGAAGCCCCGCCAGCAGCCAGAGGGCCCCGCCCCCGACGCCGATGGGTTCCCGCAGCTGGGGAACGCGTGCCCATCCGAATCCCTTGGCGACACCCAGGAGATGGATGAGCCCGTGACACACGAGCGCGACGACGACTGCCCAGCGAAGAACGTTGGTCATGCGGATCAGCTCCTTCGACCCCACTCTCCTCCGAACGGCCGCGCATGTGTCGCCGCTGCGTTGTTCGACAGGTCACCCGAGGCTGTCCCCGACGCCACGGGCCACCCGTGACGAGCGTCCCGGCGCTTCCCATTGACAGCGGCCGCCTGGTTCCTAGGCTCGCTGCATGGCCGACTTCACCTGGCTCCCGGCCAACCGGGCGACTCCGCAGGACGTCGAGGCGGTGTTCGCGACCGGCGGGGCCGCCAGGTGCCGGTGCCAGAACTGGAAGGTGCCGGGCTGGATCTGGCGCGACACGACCCAGGAGGAACGCGACGCCGCCCTGCTGGAGCAGACGGGGTGCGGCACGCCCGGCCCCACCTCCGGGCTGATCGGGTACGTCGACGGCGAGGCGGCCGGCTGGGTGGCGGTCGAGCCGCGGGAGAACTACCCGAGGCTCTGGAGCCGCAAGCAGCCGTGGATGCGGATGGACCCCGAGCTGGCGGGCGTGTGGTCGGTGACCTGCTTCGTCGTCCGCAAGGGCTGGCGCCGGGCGGGACTGACCTACGAGCTCGCGGCGGCGACGGTCGAGTATGGCGAGCAGGTCGGTGCCCGCGTCCTCGAGGGCTACCCCATCGAGCCGGCGCCGGGGAAGACGGTGATCTGGGACGAGGCCTCCGTCGGCCCCCTGCAGGTCTTCCTCGAGGCCGGCTACGAGGTGGTCGCCACGCCCACCCAGCGACGTCGCGTGGTGCGGCGCGCGCTGACATGAGGGCAGGGGACGGGGTCTTCCACTCCCGCGACCCCGGCCCCGACACCGGGGTGACGCTGCCAGACTGGCGGGATGCCGCGCCTCGGATTCCTCCACACCGCTCAGGTCCACGTCGCGACCTTCGAGGCGCTGGTCCGCGCCGTCGACGTCGGCTCGACCGCCGGTCACCTCGTCGACCCCGACCTCCTGACCCGGGCCAGGACCGAGGGCCCCACTGCGGACGTCGAGGCGGCGACGCTGCAGCTCCTACGACGCCTGGTGGACGAGGGCGCGGACGTCGTCGTCTGCACGTGCTCCACCCTCGGCCCGGTGGCCGAGTCCGTCGGAGCGGACCTCCCGGTCCCGGTCCTGCGGGTGGACCGGCCCATGGCCCGGGAGGCGGTCCGCGGCGGGGCCCGGGTGGCCGTCGTCGCCGCCCTGGAGTCCACGCTCGGGCCCACCCGGGAGCTGCTCGCCGACGAGGCGCGCCGCGCGGGCGTCTCCCCGACGCTGGTCGAGGTCGTCGTGCCCGAGGCGTGGGCCGCGTTCGAGCGGGGGGACACCGACGACTACCTCCGGCGGGTCGCCGTGGCTGCCCGTGCGGTGGTCGACCGCGCGGACGTCGTCGTCCTCGCCCAGGCCAGCATGGCCGGCGCGGCCGAGGGACTGGCCGACCTCCCGATCACCGTCCTCGCGAGCCCCCTGCTCGCCGTGCGGCACGCCGTCGCGGCGGCGTACGGGGCGGAGCCGGTCGGCGACAGCGCCTGACCGGCGTTCATCGGCGCAGCGGGCGGCCACGACGTGCCAGAGTGGAGCCATGCGCACCATCGGGAACATCCTGTGGTTCTTCCTCGCCGGCTTCTGGCTGGCCCTGGGCTACGTGGTCGCGGGAGTGGTCGCCTGCGTCCTGATCATCACCATCCCGTTCGGCATCGCGTCGTTCCGGCTGGCCGGCTACGTGATCTGGCCCTTCGGCCGCACCGTGGTCTGGAACCCCGGCGCCGGGCTCTGGTCGGTGATCGGCAACGTCCTGTGGGTCCTCTTCGTCGGCTGGGAGCTGGCGCTGATCCACCTGGCCGCGGGCCTCCTGCTGTGCCTGACCGTGATCGGCATCCCGTTCGGCATCGCCTGCTGGAAGATGGTGCCGCTGGCGCTGCTCCCACTGGGCCGCGAGGTGGTGCCGGTGGGCGCGGTCTCCCGGGACCCGTACGGCGTCCCCGTCAGGTACTGACGACGTACGGCCGCACCTGCCACCATGCGCCATGGCGACATGGGGATGGTCTGACCGGGCGGGCGGGCGCACCGCTGGGCGAACCACGAGGGTGGCGGCCTGGGTCGCGCTCCTGGGAATGGCCGTGGGCTGCTCGGGCTCACCCGCGGTCGACGAGGAGTCCGCTCCCGCGCCTTCGCCCCCCTCCACCGAGACGCCCACACCCACGCCGCCGCGGCCACTCGCCTCCCTCCCGGACGACCTGAGGGTCGAGCTGCCCTCGGCAACCGTCCCCTTGATCGACGACGCCGTCGAGATCGACCTCATGAGCGCTGCGGCCGCCCCCACCCTGGACGAGGCTCCGGTGGCCAGAGGGTTGCTGCTCGCGCAGCTCAACTCGTCCTCGACGGACCCTGATCGCACGGCGCTCCGTGCCGGCCAGCCCTACCTCCTCACCCCGGCCGGGCAGTGGCGTCAGCTCGACCTCCAGCGCTACGGGTTCGGGCCCAGGGCCTACGGCGAGCTGTCGGCGGCGATCTCGTCGGACGGTCGCCGGGTGGCGCTGGCAGCTCCCTCGGGGCTCGTCACGGTGAACCTCCCGGACAACACCTTCCGGGGGTTCGACCTGCCCGTGGGTCACGCCGTGGGCCTGGAGTGGACGCGCGACGCCTCGGCGCTCCTGCTCAAGGCCAGGCACAGCGAGAAGAGGCCGTGCGGGCCGAAGGGCTGCACTCTCGACCTGGGCACCGGTGAGCTGACCCGGGTGCCGTACGACCGCTTCTACTCCACCCCCCGCGACGACGGCCGGGTCTACGAGGTGAAGGGTTCGACCAGGTCCGGTCCGGGGCTGGTGGTCACCTACCCGCCCGGCGGCACACCGACGTCCGTCGAGGTCCCGTACCGGATCGTCCCGCACTCGGCCGGCGGTCCGGAGGTGGCGAAGGACCTGGCGTTCGTCCACTTCCCACGCTCCCGCAAAGCCAAGGAGGAACGCGCGGTCGTCGTCGTGGAGCCGACCTCGGGTGCCGTCGTCGCGACCCTCGGGGACAGACCCAGCCGGTGGGGTCGTCTGGGGGCGAACACCTGGCTCTCGGACAGCCACCTGCTGGTCGACGACTGGGTCACCGGCGACCTCTGGCTGTGGGACGTGCCACGCGGGCGCCTGTCCCGGGCCGGCACCTCGCAGACCACGGGAGTGAACGTGGACGTCGCCCGCGACGTCATGGCCCGACGTCTCCTGGGTTCGTACCGCGCTCCCGCCGGGTAGCAGCGCCCGGCGCCGCCAGCCCGACCATCCCTGCGACCTCGCGGGCGACGAGGTCGCCGTGGGTGAGCGGGACCATATGGGCCCCGGCGGCCAGGGTGACCGCCGGTCCGAGGGAGCTGCACCAGTCGTCCGGGGCGATCCGGTCGTGCGCACCTCGCACGATCCGCACGGGGCAGCGCACCTCGGCCAGACCGTCGGCGATGGCGTCGTGCCGGGTCGCGTCCATGACCCTGACCATGTGCCGCAGCCCGGTGCGGAGGTACTGCCGGGCCAGGCTCGGCACCTGGCGGGGATCCTCGTGCGCGGCTGTCGCGAGCCAGCGGCCTGCAAGACGGGGCCAGGTGGCTGCGCGCGGATCGGTCGTGGGCCCCACCAGGACCAGACCCGCCACCCGCTCCGGCACGAGGCTCGCGGCGTGGACGACGACCTGGCAGCTGGAGGAGTGGCCCACCAGCACCACCCGCCGACCGGCCCGCAGCCAACCGTCGACCAAGCGACGGGCCGACCCTCGCGGACCCACCGGGTCACCGGCCCCGACGGGTCGTCCGTAGCCCGGCAGCGTCGCCACCACGAGGTCGCCCGGGTCGACGCCGGCGCGCACGAGGGCCTGGATCGTGGGTGCCCAGGCCTCGGGTCCCAGCCCCAGCCCGGGCACCAGCACCAGCACGGGGTCAGCCCACGGGACGGATCAGCTCGTCGAGCCGCTCGACCAGCTCGGCGACGTCCTCGACCACCGCGACCGCCCCGGCGGCCTCCAGCTCCTGGCGGGAGAAGCCGCCGGAGAGGACGCCCAGGGTGGGCAGGTCGCGAGCGTTGGCCGCCTCCACGTCCCACACGGAGTCGCCGACCACCACGGCGCGGCGGCCGCCGACCTTGGCGATCGCGGCGTCGAGCAGCTCGGGATCGGGCTTGGTCTCCTCCGCGTCCTCGGCGGTGGTGGCGGCGTCGACCAGGTCGTCGGCTGCCAGCAGCTCGGTGGCGTGCTTGGCGTGCCGAGGGATCGCGGAGCTGGCCAGCACGACGCTGAAGCCGCGCTCGTCGAGTGCGACCAGCAGGTCCCGGGCGCGGGGGAGCAGCGTGGTCTGGTCCATGATCGCGTCGAACTCCTCCTCCCACGCGCCGCGCACGGCGTCGCCGTCCGCGTCCTCGACCTCCTGGCCGGCTGCGGCCGTCACCAGCCGGTCGCCGCCCTTGCCGATCTGCCGGTGGATCCGCCAGGCGGGCACGTCGTGGCCGAAGCGGGCGAAGGCGCGCACCCAGGCCACGGTGTGGTGGTAGTTGGAGTCGAGCAGGGTCCCGTCGATGTCGAGAACGACGGTGTCGACGGACAGGGGGAAGCGGTCGGTCATCTCTCTCCTCGAGGAAGCGGACGGGCAGGTTCGACGCCCGGCTCAGTCAGGTGGATCACGCCGGATGCAGCGGCGCGGTGCCGTGGCCGGCGCGCTCGCGGACGCCGGTGAGCATCTCCGCGAGCGCCTCGGTGGCGGTGTGCGCGGGGGCCCAGCCCAGCTCGGTGCGGGCCCGCTCGTCGGACATCACCGGCAGCCGGGTCAGCGCGTCCCACAGCCGCGGGTCGGCGCCCACCAGGTGGGAGTGCCAGCCGGCGGCGATCGCGCCGCGGACCAGCAGCTTGGGCACCGGGACGTGCCGGGCGTCGAGGAGCGCGGCGAGGTCGGCGGGCTCGACCACCCCGGGGGCGCACAGGTTGAACGGGCCGCCGGCCCGCTGGAGCAGGGTGCGGACCACCGCGTCGGCCAGGTCGGCCGCATGCACGGTCTGGAAGAAGACGTCGCGGGGGAAGGGCAGCACCGGGACGAGCCCGGGGCGGACCAGCCGCTGCGGCACCCAGGAGCCGCCGAAGATGCGTACCTGCTCCGACGACGCACGTCGCTGGAAGACGAACGCCGGGCGCAGGCGGGTGACCACCAGGTCGCCGCGCGCCTCGTGGGTGTCGAGGAGGCGCTCGACGTACGCCTTCTCCCGGGCGTAGCTCGACGCCGAGGCGCCGTCGGTGGGGTAGGACTCGTCGACCGGCGAGTCGTCCACCCGGGGGGAGTACGCCGCGATCGAGGAGGCCGCCACCACCTGGGAGACGCCCGCCCGGGTCGCCGCCTCGAGGACCCGGGAGGTGCCGATGGCGTTGGTCGCCCAGGTGGTCTCGGGGTCGTGGGTCGGCTGGAACATCCAGGCCAGGTGGACCACCGCGTCGGCGCCGTCGAAGATCGGCTCCAGGGAGTCGGTGCGCACGTCGGCGCCGTGCCAGGTGACGGGTACGCCGCCGGGAGTCGCCGCATCCCGGGTGGCGGGCAGGCGGCGCGCCACGCCGACGACCTGGCGCACCTGGGGCTCGGCGGCCAGCTGCTCCACCACGGCGGTGCCGATGTTGCCGGTGGCTCCGACGACCACGATCCGCACGGCTCAGCCCTCGTCCGTCAGGCCGGCCTGGCGCAGCGCCGGCAACAGGTCACTGGTGGACCACTCCAGGAACTCCTCCTGGTGGTCGCCGCCGACCTGGATGAAGGCCAGGTCGGTGAAGCCGGCCTGGTGCCACTCCTTGGCCGCCTCCACCACCGCGGACACGTCGTCGCCGCAGGGGATCGACCCGGCGACGTCCTCGGGCCGGACGAACTGGCTCGCTCCCGCGAACCCGGCCGTGCCGGGGAGCTCGGCGTTGACCTTCCAGCCACCGCCGAACCAGCGGAACTGCTCGTGCGCCCGCTGGACCGCGGCCTCGGCGTCGCGGTCGAAGCAGAGCGGCATCTGCCCGATCTTCCGCGTGCCGCGAGCGCCCGCGCCGTCCCACTGCGTCACCAGGTCACCGGTCGGCTCGGTGGTGACCATGTGGTCCGAGAGCGGAGCCAGGGTCTGGATCGACTGCTTGCCCGAGACGGCGGCGGCGATGGGCACCCGGGTCTCGGGCAGGTCCCACAGCTTGGCGGACTCGACGTCGAAGTGGACCCCGTGGTGGGTCACGTAGCCGCCGTCGAAGAGGCCGTTGATGATCTCCAGCGCCTCGACCAGCATCTCGTGCCGGACGTCGACCGAGGGCCAGCCCTGCCCGACGACGTGCTCGTTGAGGTTCTCCCCGGAGCCGACGCCGAGGGTGAACCGGCCCCCGGAGAGGAGCTGCACCGTCGCCGCCTTCTGCGCCACCACCGCCGGGTGGTAGCGGAAGGTCGGGCAGGTCACGTAGGTCATCAGCTCCACCCGGCTGGTCACCTGGGTGACCGCACCGAGCATCGCCCAGGCGTAGCCGGAGTGTCCCTGCTCGTCGAGCCAGGGGAAGTAGTGGTCGCTCATCACCTCGAAGTCGTAGCCCGCCTGCTCGGCGAGCCCGGCGTGGCGGACCAGGTCGGAGGGGGAGGCCTGCTCGGTCATGAGGGTGTATCCGATGCGCATGGCCGATCCGTACCCGGTCGTTCGGCGCCCATGCGGGGAGACCGCCACGCGCACAGGCCGCGCCCCGGCGTACCGGGGCGCGGCCTGCGAGGTCGGTGCCGAGAGGCCGGCGGTCAGGGCTGGAAGACCACCTTGAACGTGCCGTCGGCCTTGGTCTGGAAGTCCTTGTAGGCCTGCGGGGCCGCGTCCAGCGACAGGTGGTGGCTGGCCAGGTGCTCCAGGCCGAGCGGGTCGGCGTCGTCCATGGCCAGCGGCATCAGGTCGTCGAGCCACCGGCGCACGTTGGCCTGGCCCATCCGCAGCTGGATCTGCTTGTCGAACATGTCCATCAGCGGCAGCGGCTGGGTCATGCCGCCGTAGACGCCGCTGAGCGAGACGGTGCCGCCCCGGCGTACGGCGTCCAGCGCGGTGGTCAGCGCGGCGGCGCGGTCGACGCCGACCCGCTGCATCAGGCCCGCCGCGACCTTGCGCGGCAGCAGGCCCAGCGCCTTCTGGCTGAGCTCGGCGACGGGGGAGCCGTGGGCCTCCATCCCGACGGCGTCGACCACGGAGTCGGCGCCACGACCGGCGGTCCGCGACCGGACCTCCTCGGCCACGTCGTCGACCGCGCCCATGTCGATCGTCTCGGCGCCCGCGGCCGCCGCCCGGGCCAGCCGCTCGGGCACCTGGTCCACGCCGATCACCCGCAGCCCGAGGTGGATCCCGATCCGCACCGACATCAGGCCGATCGGGCCCAGCCCGAGGACCAGCAGGGTGCCGTCGTCGGGCACGTCGGCGTACGCCACGGCCTGCCATGCCGTCGGCGCCACGTCGGAGAGGAAGAGGAACCGGTCGTCGACCGGGCCGTGCGGCACCTTGATCGGGGAGAACTGGGCCTGGGGCACCCGCAGCAGCTCGGCCTGTCCGCCGGGCACCGAGCCGTAGAGCTTGCTGTAGCCGTAGAGCGCGGCGCCCGAGCCGTACTCGCGCACCTGGGTGGTCTCGCACTGGGTGTAGAGCTGGCGGTCGCACATCCAGCAGTGGCCGCAGGCGATCTGGAACGGGATCACCACGCGGTCGCCGACCTGCAGGTTGCCGACCTCGCTGCCGACCTCCTCGACGATGCCCATCGGCTCGTGGCCGACGATGTCGCCGGGGGTCATGAACGGCGACAGCGGCTGGTAGAGGTGCAGGTCCGAGCCGCACAGGCCGGTGGAGGTGACCCGGATGACCGCGTCGGTGGGCTCCTCGATCTTGGGGTCCGGCACCTCCTCGACGCGGATGTCCTCGGTGCCCTGCCAGGTGACTGCCTTCATCGAGATCTGCTCCTCGCTACGTGGGGGTACGTCGTGTGGGGCACAGGACGTACCCGCAGTACGTCGCGGGATGCGTGAAGGTGTCGGATGCGCCGGGCGGCTACCCCTCGAAGATGCGCGGCAGCTCCGAGGCGCGGCCGGTGAACTCCGGGTCGCGCTTCTCCCGGAACGCCGCGACGCCCTCCTTGCCGTCGCCCACGCTGGTGTGGAACATCGCCAGCGAGTCGGCCAGGTGCGCCTCGAGCGGGTGCGGCGCCGCGCTACCCGCGTAGAGCAGCTGCTTGGCCAGCGCCAGCGCCACCGGGGAGCGGCCCACGACGAAGGAGCGGGCCAGCTCGAGCGCCGCCGGGACCAGGTCGTCCGGCTCGTGCACCGAGCGGACCAGCCGGCCGGCGAGCGCCTGCTCGGCGCCGAGCACGTCTGCGGAGTAGATCCACTCCAGCGCCTGCTGGACGCCGACGATCCGCGGCAGGAACCAGGTCGAGCAGGCCTCGGGGACGATCCCGAGCCGGCCGAAGACGAAGCCGATCCTGGCCTTGGTCGAGGCCAGCCGCAGGTCCATCGCCAGCGTCATGGTGGCGCCGATGCCGACCGCTGCCCCGTTGATCGCGGCGATGACCGGCTTGGGGCAGGCGTGGATCGCCAGGGTCACCTTGCCGCCGGTGTCGCGGACGCCGTCGGCCCAGGCCGGCTCGTCGAACCGCTCGCGCAGCTCCTCCGGCGTGGGGTCCAGGGACTCGTCGAGCCCGAAGACGTTGCCCTCGGCGCTCAGGTCCATGCCGGCGCAGAACGCGCGCCCGGCCCCGGTGACCACCACGGCGCGCACCTCGTCGTCCAGGGCCGCGGTGGTGAAGAAGAGCTCCAGCTCGGAGGCCATGGTGACGGTGAAGGAGTTGAGCGCGTCGGGGCGGTCCAGGGTCAGCAGGGCCACGCCGTGCTCGTCGACGTCGACGCTCAGCGTCTCCAGCGCCAGCTCGGTGACGGCGCTCATCGCAGCAGCCCCGACGGGGTGCAGAGGTTGTCCGGGATCGAGGCCGTGTCGTCGGCGATGATCAGGTCGAAGAGCTGCTGGGAGCGCTCGGCGTCCCAGTTGACCGCGAGGTCGCGGATCGGGATCCCGCAGGTCAGCCCGTTCTCCCCGTCGACCCGGGTCATCGCCAGGCCGAACCGGCCGATGGACAGCGGGCTGCTGCCGTCGCTGACCGCGAAGGAGCGCGCGGTGGCGGTGGAGAGCTGGTAGTAGCGCAGCGGGTTGACGAAGGTCCACGGCGAGAGCGCCTCGTCACCGACCGCGGAGACCACCTCGCGCTGGTTCTCGGCGCGCTTGATGTCGCCGAGGTCGGCCGAGGTCTTCCGCGAGCGGGCGTAGCCCAGCGCGGTCGGCCCGTCGGCCTCCTGGCAGCCGGCGGGGATGTCGAGCTTGGCCTGCGGGTCCTTCATCGCGTTCTCCGGGCAGATCTCCACCCCGCCGACCGCGTCGACCATGTCGACGAAGCCGCCGAACCCGACCTCGACGTAGTGGTCGACCCGGATGCCGGTGTTCTGCTCGACCGTCTGGACCAGCAGCTCGGGGCCGCCCCACGCGTACGCGGCGTTGATCTTGGTGGTGCTGTGCCCGGGGATCGGCACGATCGAGTCGCGCGGGATCGACATCAGGAGGTTGGGACCGTCGCCGGTGTGCAGCAGCATGATCGTGTCGGTGCGCTGCCCGACGTCACCGCCGGTGCCGAGCCGCTCACGCTCCTCCTCGGTGAGGTCGCCGCGCGAGTCGCTGCCCACCAGCAGGTACGTCGTGCCCGGCTGCTCGGCGGGGCGGTCACCGCCCGGGTCGGCCTCGACCTTCGTCACCTTCGACCAGGCCCAGAACGGGACGGCGACCAGGAAGACGAGCCAGAGCAGCAGCACCCAGCGCACCACCCGGAAGACGCCGATCCGGGGCCGGGGGAGCCGCGGGCCGCGACCGCCCGGCTTGCGGGAGCGACCCGGAGGCGGGCCGGCCGGGGGAGGAGCCCCCGCACCGCGGCGGCCCGGCGCCGGTGTCGGAGCCGGGGAGGCCGGCATCACCCGGGTGTGGTCGGCGGGCGCCTGCGCGGAGCTCGAGGGACGCCCGCTGGCGGGCCGCTGGACGGCACGGGTGGCGTCGTCGGCAGGCCCGGAGCCCTGGGAGCCGTAGAGCCATTGGTACTCGGGGGTGCCCTCCTGCGGGCCCCCCTTTCCCCGGGGTCGGTCAGCCATGTGGCCGAAACTACCCGGTGACGGCCTCCGAGCCCGGCGCCGGGCCGCGGGCGTCGGACACGCCGTGTGAAGGCGTTGGCGCTCTGTGGCCCCTGTGACTGGTGATACTGAGCGTGGATCTGCCCCTCTTCCCCGCAGTCTCTTCCCCGCAGTGAGGTCCGCCGCATGCCCTCCGTTCCGCCGTCTCGACCCGCGCCCCGTTCCGGGACGCCGGGCGTGCCCGACCGCGCCGCCCGGGTCCGCTTCCGTCGCGCCATCTCGCTGATGGTGATGACCCTGCTGGTGCCCGGGTCCGCCCAGATGGTCGCCGGCAACCGCCGGCTGGGCCGGCTGGCGATGCGCACCTGGCTGGCCGTGCTGGTGCTGGCCGTGGGCGCGCTCGTGCTCTCCGTGGTCTGGCACGCGTTCGCGTTCTGGGCGGTCTCCAACCCGCTGCTGCTCGGCCTGCTGCGCCTGGTGCTGATGGCGCTGGCCGTCGGGTGGGCGCTGCTCTTCGTCGACGCCTGGCGTCTGGGCCAGCCGCTGACCCTGCTGCAGAACCACCGCCTGGCCGTGGTCGGGGTCAACGGCCTGCTCAGCTTCTCCGTCGCCGGGACGCTGCTCTTCGGCGCGCACCTGGTCGGCGTCCAGCGCGACTTCATCGTCACGATGTTCGGCGACGGGGAGGCCACCAGCGCCAACGACGGCCGCTACAACGTGCTGCTGCTCGGCGGTGACGCCGGCGCCGGGCGCTGGGGCATGCGGCCCGACTCGCTCAACGTGGCCAGCATCGACGCGAAGACCGGGCGCACGGTGCTGGTCGGGCTGCCCCGCAACATGGCCAACTTCCCGTTCAAGGAGGGGACGCCGATGGCCGAGGCGTTCCCCGAGGGCTTCGACTGCGAGGGGTGCTACCTCAACGGGGTCAGCACCTGGGCCCAGGACAACCCCGAGCTCTTCCCCGACCTGGACAAGGGGGAGGACCCCGGGATCGCGGCCACCGTCTCGGCGGTCGAGGGGATCACCGGCCTGGACGTCAACTACTGGGCGATGGTCAACCTCCAGGGGTTCAAGTCGTTGGTCGACGCCACCGGCGGGGTCACCCTCAACGTCCGCGACCGGATCCCGGTCGGGCTGCCGCACGAGTCCTACTTCCACTACATCGAGCCGGGCGTGAAGAAGCTCGACGGCGAGGACACCCTCTGGTTCGCCCGGGCCCGCCACGGCTCCGACGACTACTCCCGGATGGCCCGGCAGAAGTGCGTGATGGGCGCGATGCTCCAGCAGATCAGCCCCGAGCAGGCGCTGGTCAACTTCGAGAAGATCGCCAAGGCCGGCACGGACATGGTCTCCACCAACGTGCCCACCTCCGAGGTCGACCGGTTCCTGGCGCTGGCCCTCAAGGCGCGCTCGGAGAAGATCTCCTCCGTCTCCCTGGTGCCGCCGCTGATCAACACCGGAGCCCCCGACATCGACCTGGTGCGCCGCACGGTGGCCGACGCGATCGCCAAGGCCGAGGGCCGTGACCCGGAGCCCGCCCCGACGCCCGAGGAGGAGCCGGAGACCGCGCTGGCCGCCGGACCGGAGCAGCCCGAGCAGGAGACCGCGCCCGCCCCGGCCGCCCCTCCCGCGCCGGCCCCGGTCACCGGAGGGTCGGTCGGCTCGCTGAGCACCGGCTACGCCGCCAACCAGGCCGAGGACCTGGGCTCTGCCTGCTGAGCCGACACCCGCTGTCGGCCTGCTGCGGGTCCGGCGTCCGTCCCGGCCTAGGGTGTACGCCGTGACCCCTCAGGAGGCGGCCGTCCCGCGTCGCATCGTCGCCGTGGTGGTGACCTTCAACCGGCTCGCGCTGCTCCGGAACCTGGTGGCGCGGCTGCGCGAGGTCGACGGGCTGGCCGAGGTGCTGGTGCTCGACAACGCCTCCACCGACGGCACCGGGGCCTGGCTGGCCGAGGTCGCCCGTGCGGACGGCGCGCAGACGGCCCGGACCTCCGGGCCGGTCCTGCTGGCCCGCACCGCGAGCACCAACCGCGGGGGAGCCGGCGGCTTCCACGACGGCCTGGCCTGGGCGCTGGAGCGCGACGCAGACCTGGTCTGGCTGATGGACGACGACGGCCTGCCGGACCCCGACTGCCTGGACCGGCTGCTGGCCCACGAGGGCTCCCTGGACTTCTGGGGACCGGCCGTGGTCGCCGACGACGACCCGGGCCGCCTGGTCTTCCCGATCCGCCTGCCCGGTGGCAGCCGGGTGGTGCACACCGTGCGCGACGCCGAGGCGGCCGCGACCGACGGGGTGATCCGCGACGTGGTGATCCCCTTCAACGGGGTGCTGGTCACCGCCGACCTGGTCCGCCGGGTCGGGCTGCCGCGCGAGGAGTTCTTCATCTGGGGCGACGACGTGGAGTACCTCATGCGCGCGCGGGCCGCCGGCGCGCGGTGCGCGACCGTGGTCGACGCCCGCGTGGTCCACCCCGCGGTGGGAGACCTGGGCAGCCCGATGCTCGGCGGCCGGTCGACGTACAACCACTCGCCGAGCGACCTGAAGGCCTACTGCATGGCCCGCAACAACCTGGTCAACCTGCGCGACTACCGCGGCTGGCCGTTCGCGCTGGCGTTCGTGGCCAAGACGCTGTGGTTCTACCTGGTCACCCGCCGCGACCCGGCCCGGCTGCGGCTCAGCCTCGCGGCGATGCGCGACGGCGTACGCGACGACTTCACCGGCCACCGGAGGTTCCTGTGAGCACGTCCGACCCGTCCGCCGCCCGCTCCGGGGCCGCGGTGGTGGTGGTCACCTTCAACCGGGCCGACCTGCTGGCGCGGATGCTCGACGGGCTGGCCGCCCAGACGGTCGCCCCCGACGAGGTCATCGTGGTCGACAACGCCAGCACCGACCACACCGCCGAGGTGCTGGCCGGGCGCACCGACCTCCCGCTGACCGTCCTGTCGATGACCGAGAACCTCGGCGGTGCCGGCGGGTTCCACGCCGGCACCCGGGCCGCGCACCAGGCCGGCCACCAGCGGATCTGGCTGATGGACGACGACGTCGTCCCTGCCCCCGACTGCCTGGAGGTGCTGCTCGCGCGCCCGGAGCCGTGCCTGATGGCCGTGCGCGAGGACCTGGACGGCGCGCTGGTGGAGAAGGCCGCGATCCGGTTCGACCTGGACCGGCCCTGGTCGGTGCGGCCCAAGCGCTCCTCGGTCGACTCCGTCTACGCCTCCCGCGCCGCGATGCCGGCCACCGTCGAGGTGGAGAACGTCGCCTTCGAGGGGTTCATGGTCAGTCGCGAGGTGGTGGACGCGATCGGGCTGCCCGACCCGTCGTTCTTCATCTTCTACGACGACGTCGACTACGCGCTCCGGGCGCGGCGGGCCGGCTTCGGCATCGTCGCGGTCCGCGACGCGGTGCTGGTGCGCCAGCTCGACTTCAACCAGCAGCACGACCTCGCCGGCTGGAAGGGGTACTACATGTACCGCAACCTGTTCGTCGTGCACCTGCGCTACGGCAGCAACCTCGGGGTCCGGCTCAAGCCGCTGCTGGTGGCTCTGGCCGTGACCCTGCTGAGCCCGGTGCGCGGCGGCCGGGCCGAGGCACGCAACGTGATGCGTGCCATGCGAGACGCTTGGGGCATGCGCGCGGTGCCCGTCCGACCCGACGCCCGTGGATAGACTCATGGCCGCTTATCGAGAAGTGTGAGGAGCACCCCTTGACCGACTCCGTCCCGACGACCGGGCCGTCCGACCTGCCCGACCTGGTGGTCGTCGGCTCCGGCCTCTTCGGCCTCACGGTCGCCGAGCGCTGCGCCGAGGAGCTGGGCCTGAAGGTCCTGATCATCGAGCGCCGCCACCACCTGGGTGGCAACGCCTACAGCGAGGCCGAGCCGGAGACGGGGATCGAGGTGCACAAGTACGGCGCGCACCTGTTCCACACCTCCAACGAGCGGGTCTGGGAGTACGTCAACCGGTTCACCACGTTCACCGGCTACCAGCACCGGGTCTTCGCCAAGTTCCAGGGCCAGGTCTACTCCTTCCCGATGAACCTGGGGCTGATCAACCAGTTCTTCGGCAAGTCCCACACGCCCGACGAGGCGCGCGCGCTGATCGCCGAGCAGGCCAGCGAGATCGCCACCGAGGACGCGACCAACCTGGAGGAGAAGGCGATCTCCCTGATCGGCCGCCCCCTCTACGAGGCGTTCGTCAAGGGCTACACCGCCAAGCAGTGGCAGACCGACCCGACCGAGCTGAGCCCGGACATCATCACCCGGCTCCCGGTGCGCTACACCTTCGACAACCGGTACTTCAACGACAAGTACGAGGGTCTGCCCACCGACGGCTACACCGCGTGGCTGACCCGGATGGTCGAGCACCCGAACATCGAGGTCCGCCTCGACACCGACTTCTTCGAGGTCGCCGACGACTACCGCGGCAAGGTCCCGATCGTCTACACCGGGCCGGTCGACGAGTACTTCGGCAACTCCGCGGGCCGGCTCTCCTGGCGCACCGTCGACCTCGAGGCCGAGGTCAAGGACGTCGACGACTTCCAGGGCTGCTCGGTGATGAACTACAACGACGCCGAGGTGCCGTTCACCCGGATCCACGAGTTCAAGCACTTCCACCCCGAGCGCACCTACCTGCCCGGCAAGACCGTGATCGTGCACGAGTACTCGCGGTTCGCCGAGGAGGACGACGAGCCGTACTACCCGATCAACACCGCCGAGGACCGGGAGAAGCTGCTGAAGTACCGCGAGCTGGCCAAGGCCGAGCCGATGGTGCTCTTCGGCGGCCGGCTCGGCACCTACAAGTACCTCGACATGCACATGGCCATCGGGTCGGCGCTGTCGATGTACGACAACAAGCTCAAGCCGCACTTCGCCGACGGCGCCGAGCTCAAGAGCGGAGGAGTGGACGCGTGACCACCACCAGGCTGCTCCAGCGGCAGATCTTCCCGCTGGACAAGGACCCCGACGTCTTCCCCCTGTACGTCGACCTCGAGGAGGCCCGGCTCGACACCGACCGCTACTCGGTCGGCGGCAGCAAGGCGGCCAAGGACCTCAACAACGCCGCGATCCGGCAGTCCATCTCGACCGGCCGGGCGCTGCACCCCGAGCAGATCCTCTCCCGCACCGCGCTGCAGGTGCCCAGCGGTCAGTCGATCTCGTTCGGCACGTACTTCAACGCCTTCCCGGCCTCCTACTGGCGCCGGTGGACCGTGGTCGACCGGGTCACCCTCACCGTGCGGCTGCGCGGGCGCGGGGCGATGCTGACCGTGTACAAGTCGATGGCGCGGGGCCACTCCCAGCGCGTCGACTCGGTGACCGTGGACCAGTCCGAGGGCGTCGCGACGTACTCCTTCGACCTGACGCTCGCGCCGTTCGTGGACGGCGGCTGGTACTGGTACGACGTGATCGCCGGCGACGACGAGGCGGTCGTCGAGTCCGCCGAGTGGAGCGCCGAGGTCCCCGACGACCGCGCGCAGCACGGCACCACCGACATCTGCATCACCACGATGAACCGCCCCGACTTCTGCGCCAAGCTGATCGGCCAGCTGGCCGACGACGAGGTGCTGCGGCCCTACCTGGACAGCGTGCTGGTGATGGAGCAGGGCTCCAAGCCGGTCACCGACTCGGAGTTCTTCCCGGCCGCCGAGAAGGCGCTGGGGGAGAAGCTGCGGGTGATCGTGCAGGGCAACCTCGGCGGGTCCGGCGGCTACGCCCGCGGCCAGCTGGAGTCGGTGCGCAAGGGCACGGCCGACTACGCGCTGATGATGGACGACGACGTCGTCTGCGAGCCCGAGGGCATCATCCGCGCCGTCACCTTCGGCGACCTGGCCAAGCGGCCCACGCTGGTCGGCGGCCACATGTTCAACATCTACAGCCGCTCGCGCATGCACTCCTTCGGCGAGATCGTCCAGCCGTGGCGGTTCTGGTGGCAGACCCGGCTCGACGGCTACAGCGACTGGGACTTCGGGGCTCGCAACCTGAGGTCGTCACGCTGGCTGCACAAGCGCGCGGACGTCGACTTCAACGGCTGGTTCATGTGCCTGATCCCGCGCAAGGTGCTCGAGGAGATCGGGCTGTCGCTGCCGCTCTTCATCAAGTGGGACGACTCCGAGTACGGCCTGCGCGCGAAGCAGGCCGGCTACCCGACGGTGACCTTCCCGGGCGCCGCCGTGTGGCACGTGCCGTGGTCGGACAAGAACGACGGGGTCGACTGGCAGGCCTACTTCCACCAGCGCAACCGGTTCGTGGCGGCACTGCTGCACTCGCCGTACGAGCGGGGTGGCCGGATGGTGCGCGAGAGCTTCAACCACCAGGTCAAGCACCTGGCGTCCCTGCAGTACTCCACGGCCGAGCTGCGCCACCGCGCCCTGGAGGACGTGCTGGCCGGGCCGCACCGGCTGCACGAGGAGCTGGCGACGAAGCTGCCCGAGGTCAACGCCTTCCGCAAGCAGTTCACCGACGCCCAGCTGCACGCCGACCGGGACGAGCTCCCCGAGGTGCGCCGTCGCAAGCCCCCGAAGAAGGGCAAGAGCGACATCGAGATCCCCAGCCGGATCGGCAGCCTGATCGCCGCCGGGCTGGCGCCGCTGCGCCAGCTGCGTCCGCTGCGGGAGATGTCGCGCCAGCACCCGGAGGCCGAGCTGACCGCGCTCGACGCGGCCTGGTTCAACCTGGTCAAGTACGACTCCGCGGTGGTGTCGATGAACGACGGCTCCTCGGTCGCGCTCTACCAGCGTGACCCGGACCGCTACAAGGACCTGCTCAAGCGGACCGTCGACATCCACCTGCGGCTGCACCGCGAGTGGCCGCGACTGGCCGCCGAGTACCGCGCGGCCCTGGCCGAGGTGACCTCGCCCGAGCAGTGGGAGAAGACCTTCGAGCCCTGGACGTCCGGGGAGGGGCACGACGACGTGTCCCCGTCGGCACGATGACCCAGACCCGGGAGGACACCACGAGACCCGAGCGACCGGACCTGCCGCCGCTGGCCCCGCCGGCGGCCGGCTCGGGCCTGTTCGAGGTGTTCCGGCAGCGCTACCTGCTGGGCATGCTGGTGCGCAACACGATGCAGTCCCGCTACCAGGGCACGGTCCTGGGGTGGGCGTGGAGCTACCTGCAGCCGGCCGTGCGGTTCTGCATGTTCTACTTCATCTTCCAGGTCATGATCGGCCGCGGAAGCAACATGGAGAACTTCGCCATCCACCTGTTCGCGGGGATGGTGCTGGTCCACTTCTTCACCGAGACCTTCGCCGGCGGCACGCAGGCGCTGATCGGCAACCGCAGCCTGATCACCAAGCTCGCGATGCCCAAGGAGCTCTTCCCGGTGGCGCGGATGCTGGTCGCGCTGTGGCACACGGGACCGATGGTGGTCATCCTGCTGATCGCCTGCGTGCTCACCGGGTGGCGACCCGATCCGCTCGGCCTGCTGGCGGGGCTGCTGGGCTTCGCGCTGATCCTGGTCCTGGGCCTGGCGCTGGCGCTCTTCTTCAGCGTCTCCAACGTCTTCTTCCGGGACTTCGGCAAGGTCGTGCAGACGCTGACCCAGTTCGTCACCTTCAGCGTGCCGATGCTCTACCCGTTCACCCTGGTCCAGGAGCGGTTCGGCGAGACCGGCGCGCAGATCTACCTCTACAACCCGGTCGCCGAGGCCGTGCTGCTCATCCAGCGCTGCTTCTGGACCGGCACCACCGACGACCCGCGGGCCACCGCGGCCCTGCACATGCCCGACCACCTGTGGACCCGGGGGATCGTGATGCTGCTCGTCTCGGTCGTCCTGCTGGCCCTGGCCCAGATGTGGTTCTCCAAGTTCGAGAAGCGCGTCCCGGAGCGTCTGTGATGGTCAACTTCATCGAGGTGCACCACGCCACCAAGTCCTTCACGATGCAGTACCACCGCTCGCTGAAGCAGATCGTGATCGCCAAGGCGAAGGGGCAGCGCACGCACGACACGTTCAACGCCGTCGACGACGTCAGCTTCACCGTCTCCGAGGGGGAGTCCATCGGCCTGATGGGCCTCAACGGCTCGGGCAAGTCGACGCTGCTGAAGATGATCAGCGGCGTCATGCGGCCCGACGAGGGCACGGTGCTGACCCGGGGCCGGATCGCCGGACTGATCGCCACCGGGGCCGGCTTCGACATGCAGCTGACCGGCCGGGAGAACCTCTGGCTCAACGCCGCCATCCTCGGGATGTCCCGCGCCGAGACCCAGCGCAAGTTCGACGAGATCGTCGAGTTCGCCGAGCTGGGCAAGTTCCTCGACACCGCCGTGGCGTACTACAGCTCCGGCATGAAGGCGCGCCTGGGCTTCGCGGTGGCGATCCACGTCGACTCCGACATCTTCATCGCCGACGAGGCGCTGGCGGTGGGGGACCGGCCGTTCAAGCGCAAGTGCAAGGACAAGATGGACGAGGTCCGGCAGGCGGGGACGACGATCTTCTACGTCAGCCACGCTCCGGGCTCGGTGCGCAAGCTCTGCGACCGGGTGCTGGTGCTGGAGAAGGGCCGGCTGACCTTCGACGGGGACGTCGACGCGGGCATCAAGTTCCTGCACTACGACGACGACGACAGCACCGGCGGGGACTCCGACGACGACGGGCTCGGCGCCGACATCTGAGGCTCTTGTGACCCATGTTTCTGGTGGGTTCTGACCCCCGGAAGTTGACAAATCGCAAAGTGACCGGCGTGTCGACTGGAAATTACAACCGTGTAGTTACTCAGAAACGCTTGCGGTGGCCCCTGGGGCCAATGTGAAACTTGCTACTCGTGTGACCTTCCCCTTGCACTGGAGTAGCCAACGATGCGTTCGTCTCATGCCCGATTCGTCACCGCGTGCCAGCAGACCCTGGCGCTCGGCGTGGTGCTGGCCGTCCTGACCCCTGCGGCCGCCGTGATGAGCTTGGACGTCGTCTCCCAGACGCCGTCCAGCCAGGTCCCGGGCGGCGCCGTGCTCGCCTCGGCCGAGGTGCCCGAGGGCACCGTGGAGCCGGAGGTGACCGAGTACGCGATGGACACCGTCGCGCCCGCCGACTCCGAGGACCCGGCCCGCGACGGGCTGGAGGACCTGGAGAACCTGGGCGGCATGGCCGGCGACGGCCACGCCCACGGTCCCGACGAGGACGGCGAGGGGCACGCCCACGAGGGCCCCGAGGCGCCTGGGGTCGCCGAGAGCCCTGAGGCCGCCGAGGGCACCGTGCCCGAGGAGGTCGCCGTGGCAGCTGCCCCGGTCGACGGCTTCGGCGCGGTCGGGGTCACCTGGGCCGGCGACAGTGCGGAGGCTGGGGAAGGCCTCACCGTCGAGGTGCGCACCCGCGAGGGCGAGGGGTGGAGCGAGTGGACCGCCCTAGAGCACGACGACGCACACGCTCCCGACCCCGGCACGCCCGACGCCCTCACGGCCCGGCCGGGCACCGACCCGCTGATCGTGGGTGACGTCGACGAGGTGCAGGTGCGCGCCGCCGGCTCGGGCGACCTGCCCGAGGACCTCCAGCTCAGCGTGGTCGACCCGGGCCAGGCCGAGGCGAGCCGCGAGGAGGCTCCGGAGATCGTCGCGCAGGCCTCGGCCGACGCCGCCGCCCCGGCCGCTGCGCCCGAGGCGGTGGACGCGGCTCCCGTGGACGCGGCTCCCGTCGACGCGGACGCCTCCGCGGACGCCCCGGACGCGATCGCCCTCCAGGCGGCCCGTCGCGCTGCGGCGATGCCGACGATCTTCTCGCGGGCCCAGTGGGGCGCCGACGAGAAGATCCGGCACAAGTCCTCGCTGCGCTACGGCTCGATCAGCGCCGGCTTCGTGCACCACACGGTCAACGCCAACGACTACACCGCCGACCAGGTGCCGGGGATCATCCGCAGCATCTACGCCTACCACGTGAAGTCTCGCGGCTGGAGCGACATCGGCTACAACTTCCTGGTCGACCGGTTCGGCCGGATCTGGGAGGGCCGGTTCGGCGGCGTCGACAAGGCCGTCGTCGGCGCCCACACGCTCGGCTACAACGACTACGCGTTCGCGATGTCGGCGATCGGCAACTTCGAGACCGTCCAGCCCAGCGCCGAGATGATCGCCGCCTACGGCCAGCTCTTCGCCTGGAAGCTCGGGCTGCACGGGGTCAACCCCGCCTCGAAGTCCCAGCAGGTCGGCAAGAAGGTCTTCCCGGCGATCAACGGGCACCGCGACGCCGGCAGCACCGCCTGCCCGGGCCGCTACCTCTACGCCCAGCTCCCGGCCATCCGCGCGGCCGCCGCGGCGGCCCCGCCGGCCACGACACCGCCGCCCGCCCCGGAGTACAAGGAGGCGGCGCTGAGCTCGAACCTCGTGGGCACCCCGCACCCCGACCTGGTCGTGCGCCGGGCCTCCGACGGCCGCGGGTTCATCCTGCCCACGGGCGGACTGAGCGCCTTCACCCGGACCACCACCCTGTTCAAGAAGGGCTGGAAGGCACCGGACAGCGTGGTGGCCAGCCCCGACGTGACCGGCGACGGCATCGGGGACCTCGTGGTGACCGCGCGCGACGGGCTCGGCAAGGTCCGGCCCGGCAACGGCAAGGGCGGCTTCAAGCGCCCGGTGCGCACCGTCAAGGGCATGCGCGGCACCACGATGATGACCGCCGTCGGTGACATCAACGGGGACGGCCGCAACGACCTGGTGGCGCGGGTGAAGAAGTCGCGGGAGGCCGTCGCCTTCCTCGGTACACCGAAGGGTGGGTTCAAGCGGGCTCGCTTGGGGCGTTCATGGGGGCGCTACACCAAGCTCATCGGTGCCGGGGACATCAACGGCGACGGCCGCCCCGACCTGCTCGGTCGGGACGGCAAGGGCCAGGTGTGGACCCGGCTCGGGAACGGGCCGGCCAGCTTCGGCATCGCTCGCAAGACCCCCGGCGACTGGTCGTCGTACAACCAGCTGGCGGGTGGCACCGACTTCACCGGTGACGGTCGCCCCGACCTGGTCGCCCGGCAGCGCAACGGCAAGGTCTACGTGCTCACCGGGAACGGCGACGGCACGTTCGGCATGCCGCTCGGCCCGCTGGCCAACCTGCCCCGGCTCTCGGGGATCACCGCCATGCAGGTCACCGGCACGCCGGCTCCCGACCTGGTGGCCCGCAAGGGCGGCTCCTTGGTCGTGGTGCCCAACCGTGGCACCTTCGACCTCGGCGCCCCGATCGACACCGGCGCCGACCTCTCCGGCACCAACCTGCTGATCAACGTCGGCGACTGGGACCGCGACGGGCAGGGCGACGTGGCCGCCCGGCACGCCGACGGCCGGATGCTGCTCTTCCGCGGCAACGGTCAGGGACAGCTCGCCGCTCCGGTCGTGATCGGCACCGGCTGGCCCGCGGGCGAGTCGGTGGAGGCGGTCGGCGACGTGAACGGCGACGGCTACCCGGACGTGATGCGCACGCCGGCCAACGGCCCGGCGCTGCTCTACCGGGGCAAGGGGCTCGACGGCTTCCACGGCCCCGTGGCGGCGACCGGCCTGAGCCGGGCCGCGGTCCGGCTGGCCTCGCGCAGCAACCCGGCGTACGACCTGCGGGCCTACGACTGGCAGGTCCCGATCGCCGACGCCCAGCTCGGGCCGCGCACCGACCTGGTGGTCCGCGAGGCCGCCACCGGACGGCTCTACCTGGTCAACGGGAGCGCCAAGGGGCTCAAGGGCCGCCGGCTCCTGGGTGAGGGGCTGGGCGGCTACGACCTGGCCGGCTGATCAGTCCGCCGGGCCGGCGAGCAGTCCCGCGGGACAGGTCGCGGTGACCCGCTCGTCGCGGGCGGTCGCGGCCAGCCGGTCCTGGTCCGGCTGGGCCACGAGCACCATCGAGCCGTGGCGGACCAGCGGCTCGGTGAAGGTGGCGACACCCGAAGGGGAAGTCGGGTTCGACACCGTGAGGAGGCGGCCGCCGTCGGAGAGGAGACTCCCGGCGGCGGCCGTCGCCATGAGGTCGCCCTGCGAGGTGCCGGGCAGCGCGTCGTCCTGCGCGGTGGGCGGGTCGTAGGGGGAGAAGGCGTCCGGCTGGCTCCACACCTCCACTCCCACGTCGAGCACACCCGCCGGCAGCGGGTCGCGGAAGCGCACCCCGAGGGGGAGCAGGCTGCACGCCAGCACCGGGCGGGTGGCGGCCGAGTCGGCCCAGCGCTCCACCGAGTCGGGCCCGCAGACCACCGCGTCCGCCGGCTCGTCGTGCACCACGCTCAGCCCGACCCGCCAGGCGGCGCCCAGGAAGACCGGTCCCAGCCAGTGCGGCGGGAGGTCGACCAGCAGTCGTTGCCCGCGCTCGAGGTCGCACTCCTCGACCAGCAGTCCGGCGACCTTGGCCACCCAGTTGGCGTACGTCGTCACCGAGAGCTCGACACGCTCCCCGGTCGCGTGGTCGTAGAAGGTGACCAGCGGGCGGCCGGGGTCGCGCCGCAGGAGGTCGTCGAGGACGGAGCCGAAGGTGGCAGCAGAGGAGTTGGGCACCGGACCAGCCTAGGTGGAGGGTCGTCTACCCTCGCCGCCATGACGCAGACCTCCGCGGGAGCCCCCGCAGACCAGCCGCTCGAGAGCTTCTGGGCCGTGGTGCCCGCCGGTGGTGCCGGAACCCGGCTCTGGCCGCTCTCGCGGCAGGGCGCGCCGAAGTTCCTGCTGGACCTCACCGGGGCCGGGCGGACGCTGCTGCAGGCGACCCTGGACCGGCTGGACCCTCTGACGGGCGGGCGCGCCCTGGTGGTCACCGGCGCCGCGCACCGCGACGCCGTCGTCGCCCAGCTGCCCGCCCTGGGCGCCGAGGACGTGGTGGCAGAGCCGTCCGCGCGCGACTCGATGGCCGCGATCGGCCTGGCCGCCGCCCTGCTGGAGCGCCGGGACCCCGAGGCGGTGATGGGCTCCTTCGCCGCGGACCACGTGATCACCGACCAGGAAGCGTTCCGGGCCGCGGTGAGCGCGGCGCACGCCGCGGCCCGGGAGGGCTGGCTGGTGACCATCGGGATCGAGCCGACCGGTCCCGCGACGGGCTTCGGCTACGTACGGCCCGGCGAGCCGCTCCCCGGGCTGGAGGCGCGGCAGGTGGCCGAGTTCGTGGAGAAGCCGTCCGCGGAGGTGGCGACGGCGTACGTCGAGGCCGGCTACCGCTGGAACGCCGGGATGTTCGTGGTGCGGCCGTCGGTGCTGCTCGACCTCCTGGCCGACTCCGACCCCGAGTTCGCCGCCGCCCTGCGCGGCATCGCCGCCGACCCCACCACCCTGGAGGACGTGTGGGGCACGCTGCCCAAGATCGCCATCGACCACGCCGTCGCCGAGCCGGCGGCCGCCCGCGGCAAGGTGGCCGTCGTGCCCGGCGGGTTCGGCTGGGACGACGTGGGCGACTTCGCCTCGCTGGGCGAACTGCTGGGCGCGGGCCGCGCTGGTGGTGGGGCCGGCGGTGCCGGCGGGCCGGTGGTGCTCGGGGATCGCGCCCTGGTCCGCTCGGTCGACAGCACCGGCCTGGTGGTACCGGCCGGTGGCCGCACCGTGGCGGTGGTGGGGCTGGACGACGTGGTCGTCGTCGACACCGGCGACGCGCTGCTGGTGACCACCCGGGCGCGGGCACAGGAGGTGAAAAGCATCGTGGCCGCCCTCAAGGAGGACGGCCACGACGAGCTCGTCTAGTGCTCTCCCGCTCCGGGCCCGCGGGCCCGGAGCCGGTGGCTCGCGCCGATCAGATGGCGTCGGGCTCCGGGGAGTCCATGTACGGGTAGTCGAGCATGAACTTCTCCAGGGCCTCGCCGCTGGGCTCGGAGCAGTACTGCCAGACGCCGACCTGCTTGGAGGCGTCCTGGGTGCCGGCGCCGCCGATCGACCAGTGCGTCATGGCCACGGAAGCGCCGTCGGGGAACTCGCCGCCGTCCTCGGCGCGCCACGGGACGACCTTGAACTTGTTGCGGAAGTTGCTGTCGTTGTCGAACTTGCTGGCCAGGCCGCGCAGCGTCTCCATCTGCTTCTCGTCCTCGGCGACCGACTCGTCGTACCAGAGCAGCGTGTAGCCGTGCTCGAGGTTGTGCACCAGCTCGCCGAGGTCGGGACGGTCGTCGGTGTAGAACTTCCGGTCGATGCTGTCCCAGATGTCGTAGTGCTGCCCGAACGCGGGCGGGGCGTCCTCGTACTCCAGCGGGGTCCCCTCGGGCACGTGGTCCTGGGAGCCGGAGGCCTCCTTGGTCTCCACGTCCTGGCAGACCGTGGCCGGCGCGCCGATCGAGGCGAGGTCCTTGTCCTTGAACTCCGACAGCTCGCGGGAGTCGCTGATCGGCTTCCAGGCGGCGGCGCCGATGATCAGCAGGCCGGCGATCACGGCGACGCCGATGATCATGTTGCCCTTGCGGCGCTCGGTCGCCTTCTGCTGCTTGCGGATGTCGTCGATGACGGCCTGCCGGCTCGTCCTGTCCTTGTTGGCCACGTGGCGCGTCCTCGTCTCGTCTCCAGCACCCCGCCGAGGGGCGGAGCCTCGGGAAGTCTACGGAATGACGGGTAGCAGGCGCACGACCGCTCCCGCCCCGGACCGGGACTCCGGGAGCCGCGAGTCCGCCAGCCGCCACCCGTGGCTGAAGCAGAGGGCGGCGACCACCTCGCGCGGGGTGTCCGCGGGCAGGGTGACCTCGTGCCCGGGCGTCCCGTCCGCGGTCCCGTCCCCGAGCCGGACCGGGACACCGAGCACCCGGGTCAGGGCCGACCCCAGCTCCTCGGGGGTCGCCGGAGGCCCGAAGAGGGACTGGTCGGCCCCGTCCTGGGCCAGCGCGGTGACCACGGCCTCGCGGACGCCGAGGCTGAACATGTCCAGCTCGGCGACGCGCTGGAGCGGCCCGGCACCGGGGCCGTCCTCCCCGACGGGGAGCACCAGGTCGGCGCGCCCACGGACCAGCGCGAGGGGCCGTCCGCCGAGCTTGCCCTGGGCGAGCTCGACGGCACCGGCGATCTCGTCGGCCACCGCGGGGGCGGTCACCGCCAGCTCGTGCCCGTGCGCATCCAGCATTCCGAGGTGGCTCTCCAGCGGCAGCAGGCCGGCGACGCCGATCGCCACGTCGGTCTGCCCCTCGCGCCAGGCCCGGCCGAAGGTGTCGGTCACCACGACCGCCACGTTGACCCCGAGCCGCTCCCGCAGACCCGCCCGCAGGCGGGCGGCGGACCCGTCGGGATCGCGGGGGAGCAGCACGATCCGTCCGGGCTCGACGTTGGAGCGGTCGATGCCGGCCGCGGCCAGCACCAAGCCCAGCCGGTGGCGCACGATGCGGGTCCGACCGCGGCTGGCCAGCACCCGCGTGCTCTCCTCCGCCAGCGCCCGGTCGTAGTCGGCCGCGTCGCAGACCCGCCCCTCGGCCTTGCTGACGACCTTGCTGGTCACCACCACCACGTCGCCGTCGGCGGGACCGGGCTCGACCCGGGAGAGGGCGGTGGCGACCAGGTCGACCAGGTCGGTGCCCGCAGAGATCTCCGGGACCCCGTCGGGGGCCACCACCTCCAGCCGGCCGGTGGCCGCCATCAGCCGGCCAGCTCGACGGCGGCGGTCAGGGCCCGGGCCACCTGCTCGGGGGAGCCCGGGAGGAGCGGCACGGCGCGGGCGGCCAGCCCGGCCTCGGCCAGCCGCGGCAGCTGGTCGGCGTCCTGCTCGTCGACCAGCCAGGCGTCCAGCACGCCGCCCCGGCCGCGCGCGCCGAGGTGCAGCCCGACGCCCGCAGCGCTCGCCTCCACCTCGACGCAGTCCAGGAGTCGACGGGTGAGGTCGGGCACGGCTGCGTCGGTCCCCGGGAGCGGGGAGAGTCCGACCACCCGGGCCGCGGTCGCGGCCAGTGCCTCGCGCACCCCGGGGAGACCGAGGACGGGGCCGATCGAGACCACCGGGTCCGACGCGGCCAGGAGCACCAGGTCGGCCTCGGCGATCGCCTCGAGGACGCCGGGCCCGGGCTGGGCCTGGTCCAGGCCGACGAAGAGCACGGCCTCGGCCGGCACCTGCGCCGCCATCCGCACCCGGTACTCCTGCAGGTGCACCGCGCGGCGGCCGCTGGGGGAGTCGGGGTCGGCGACCACGACGTGGGTCTCCACCCGGTCGTCGGTCATCGGCAGCAGCCGGACGCCGGGCTGCCAGCGCCGGCACAGCGCCTCGGTGACCGCGGAGAGCGGGTAGCCGGCCTCCAGCATCTCGGTCCGGACCAGGTGGGTGGCCAGGTCACGGTCGCCGAGCGCGAACCACGAGGGTTCCACCCCGTACGCCGCCAGCTCGTCCCGGGCGCTCCAGGTCTCCGCGTCCCGCCCCCAGCCGCGGTCGGCGTCGACGCCGTGGCCGAGGGTGTACATCATCGTGTCGAGGTCGGGGCACACCTTCAGCCCGTGCACCCACAGGTCGTCGGCGGTGTTGCCGACCACGGTGACGGTGGTCTCGGGGGAGAGGCCGGGGACGGAGCCGGAGGCGAGGGCGTGCCGCAGGGCGGGCAGGAGGCGGGCACCGCCGCTACCCCCGGAGAGCACAGTGATGTGGCGCATGGGCATATCTTCGCCCTCCCGGCAAGGGTCTCCCGCACTGGTCTGGATCAGGCCCGGCGCAGCAGGCGATATAACACGCCCGGGCTTGACTTCGGTGGTACGACAGGCATGTAATTCCCAAAGTGTTGTTTGCAGGATTTGGCTGCGAACGGGCATGCATACACGGAACGATGCAGCGGTACCACGAGGTGGTGCCGAACAGCGGTGACAAGCAGTGGTCGAGGGACATCGGGTCCACGGGGGCCAGGGTCGAGAGGGCGAGGGCATATGCGAGAACTGTTTCTCCTTGATTCCGACGCCGAGGAGATGGGTTGGCAGGACCGCGCGCTGTGCGCGCAGACCGACCCTGAGGCGTTCTTCCCTGAGAAGGGGGGATCCACGCGGGAGGCCAAGAAGGTCTGCCTGACCTGCGACGTCCGCAACGACTGCCTGGAGTACGCCCTGATGAACGACGAGCGCTTCGGCATCTGGGGCGGGCTCTCCGAGCGCGAGCGTCGCAAGCTCAAGAAGCGCGCTGTCTGAACGCGCGCCGTCCGAACCCTGGCGAACCGTCCTGAGGACGGTCGTTAGGCTGCTCCGGTGATCGTCTCCGCCGTCCTCGTCAGCCATGACGGGGCCCGGTGGCTCCCGGGCGTCCTGAACGGGGTCCGACGCCAGCGTCGGCCGATCGACCGGGGCATCGCGGTCGACACCGGCAGCAAGGACGACTCGGTCCGGCTGATCCGCGACTCGTTCTCCGAGACCGCGGTCGTCGAGACCTCCGGAGCCACCTCCTTCCCCGCCGCCGTCTCCCTCGCGCTCGAGCACCTGCCCCCGTTGGCCGGGGACGACCAGGACGAGTGGATCTGGCTGCTGCACGACGACTCCGCCCCGGACCCGGACGCGCTCGCCGCGCTGGTCGCCGCCGCCGCCGAGCACCCGGAGGCCGACATCCTCGGCCCCAAGCTCCGCGAGTGGCCCTCGCTGCGCCGGCTGCTCGAGCTCGGGGTCACCCTCTCCGGCACGGGACGGCGCGAGACCGGGCTCGAGCGCGGGGAGTACGACCAGGGCCAGCACGACCAGGTGCGCGAGGTGCTGGCGGTCAACACCGCCGGCATGCTGGTGCGCCGCCGGGTGCTGGAGCAGCTGGGCGGGCTGGACGAGGCGCTGCCGATGTTCGGCAACGACCTCGACCTCGGGTGGCGGGCCGCCCGGGCGGGCCTGAGCACGCTGGTCGTCCCGCAGGCGGTGGTCTTCCACGCCGAGGCCGCGCACCGCGGCGTACGACGCACTCCGCTGACCGGGCGCCACACGCACTACCAGGAGCGCCGGGCGGCCCTGTTCACCCTGCTCGCCAACGTGGAGTCCCGTCGGCTGCTCTGGCAGACGGTGCGGCTCTTCTTCGGCACCCTGCTGCGGGTCGTCGGGTTCCTGCTGGTCCGCTCCGTCGGGGAGGCCCTCGACGAGCTGGCGGCCCTGGTCGACGTCTACCGTCGCCCCGGGCTGGTCCGGCAGGCCCGGCGACGGCGCGCCCGGGAGGCCGGCGGCAGCCCGCGCGACGTCAGCCACCTGCTCGCGCCCTGGTGGGTGCCGTACCGGCACGGCCTGGACTTCGTCTCCGACCTCTCCCAAGCGGTGCTCGGCCAGGCCCAGGACGTGGCCGAGCGACGGCGGGCGGCCAAGGCCGAGAGCGAGCCGTCGGCCGGAGACCGGTCCCGCAGCGGTGCGGCCGCACGCGCCCGGTCCGGCGGCGCGGTCGACGAGGAGGACGAGGAGCTGCTGGCCGACACCGGCATCGTCGTCCGGTTCCTCACCGACCCCCGTGCGGTCGGGATCAGCCTCTTCGTGCTCCTCTCCCTGGTGGCCGCCCGGGCCGCGTTCGGCCAGATCCAGGGCGGTGCGCTCTCCCCGGTCCCCGAGGCCGTGAGCGACTGGTGGCGGCTGTACGCCGAGACCCGGCACCCGCTGGGCACCGGCACCGACGTGCCCGCCCCGGCGTACGTGCTCCCGCTGGCGCTGCTCGGCACCCTGTTGCTGGGCAGCCCGTCGGCGGCGATCAGCGCGGTGATGCTGCTCGCCGTGCCGTTCGCCCTGTGGGGCGCCTGGCGCTTCCTGCGGGTGGTGGGCCGGCTGGTCGACCCCCGCGGCCTGCCGGTCTGGGTGCTGGCCTGGGGAGCCGCCACCTACGCCCTGGTGCCCGCCACCTCCGGGGCCTGGGGCGAGGGCCGGTTCGGCACCGTCGTGCTGGCCGGGCTGCTGCCCTGGATCGCCCACGCGGCGCTGGGCTTCGCCGACCCGGAGCCGGACCGTCGCTGGCGCGCTGCCTGGCGTACCGGGCTGCTGCTCGCGCTCGCCGCCGCGTTCGTGCCCGGCGTCTGGCTCTTCGGGCTGCTGGCCGCGGGGATCGTGGTCGCGGCGGGCTTCGCCATCGCACCGCGCCTGCTCAAGGACCGCTCGGCCTGGGGACCGCCGGCCCTGGCCCTGGCCGTGGTGCCGCTGCTCCTGCTGCCCTGGTTCCTGCCGCTGATCCTCACCGGCTCGGGCACCGGGCTGCTGCTCGAGGCCGGGCGGCTCCCGCTGGCCGAGGCCACCTTCACCGACCTGCTCACCGGCCGCCTCGGCGAGCTCGGCGCACCCTGGTGGCTGGGCGCGCCGGTCGGGCTCTTCGCGGTCCTGGCGATCGCTCCCCGGGTGACCCGGGTGCCGGTGACCATCTGCTGGGTGATCGCGCTGGCCGCTGCCGTGGTCGTGGCCGCGCTGGGCTTCGTCACGCTCCGGCTGCCGGCGACGTCGACCCCCCCGAGCCTCGGCTTCTTCGTGGTCGTGCTGCAAGGCGTCGCCGTGGTCGCGGCCGTGCTCGGTGCCGAGGCGTGGACCCGCAGGCTCACCGGGGACCACGCGCTCTGGCAGCGGGTGGTCGCGGGCGCCGTCGCCCTGGTCGCCGCCGCGGTTCCGCTGGGCGGCCTGGCCTGGTGGGTGGTCGACGCGGACGACTCCTTCGACCAGGACGTGGTCGAGGCGGTGCCGGCGTACATGGCGCAGAGCTCGCTCACCGGCGCCGAGCACGGCGTGCTGGTGCTGCGCGGCTCCCTGGACACCGGGCTCAGCTATCGCGTGCGTCGTGACGACGGGGTGACCGTGGGGGAGGACGAGGTGCTCAGCCTGGCCGACGAGGACGAGGACCTGACCCGCACCGTCTCCTCCCTGGCCTCGAGCCCCACCCCGGCCGACGTGGCCGAGCTCGGCAGGCTCGGCATCGAGTACGTCGTGCTCGCCGCGCCCGCCGACGGCCGGGTGGCGGCCGAGCTGGACGCCGTCGCCGGACTGGTGCAGGCCAGCGCGGGTGACCGCGCCACCCGGGCCTGGCGGGTGGAGAGGCCCCTGGACCCGACGTCGGTGGACAGCACCGTGACCACGGGCCGGGTGGTGCTGCTGGTCGTGCAGGGCGTGGTCGTGGTGGTCGCGCTGGTGCTGGCGGCGCCCACGGTGGCCGGCCGCCGTCGACGGGAGGTGGAGGCATGAGCAGGGAGCCCTCGGACCGCGCCGGCGGCAGCCGGCGCCGGGTCGCCCAGCCCGCGGAGCGCTCGATCAGCTCGACGACCCTGCTGGCCATGGTCGTCCCCGTGCTCACCGTGGGTGCTCTGGCGCTGGTCGACCCGCGTCCCACCGAGGACCCGGGGGAGCCGCCGCGCAGCGCCCCGCTGGTGCGCACCACGGTGGTCTGCCCGCCGGCCCTGGCCGGTGGGGACGACGTGTTCGTGCTGCTGGCCGGCGCGGGCGCCGGGGACGACGCGGCGTCCTCGGGCGGCCCGGTGCAGGTGCGCGGCCGTGACCGGGCGCTGGACGTGGAGCCGGACGCGACCGTGGAGCTCTCCGACCGCGACCGGGTGGTGCTCCAGGGAGTGGACGACACCGCCCCCGGCCTGGTCGCCGCCCGACGCTCGGGCAGCGCCTCGACCGCCTGCACCACCCCGTGGGCCGAGGCGTGGTTCACCGGCGCCGGCGCCGGGGCCGAGCGCAGCTCCGAGCTCACCCTGGTCAACCCGGACGGCGGCCCGGCGGTCGCCGACGTCACCGTGCTGGGCGAGGACGGTCCGGTGGAGGTGCCGGCTCTGCGCGGGCTCACGGTGGCCGGCAACCGCTCGGTCACCCTCGACCTGGCCGCCCTGGTGCCGCGGCGCGACGAGCTCACCCTGCACGTGCGGGTCACCCGGGGACGGCTCGGCTCCTCGGTGGTCGACCGGTTCGAGGAGCTCGGCGACGGTGCCAGGACAGCGGACTGGCTGCCGCCGCAGCCCGCCCCGGCCGCCGACGACCACCTGCTCGGGCTGGGCGCCTCGGCCGACTCCCGCACCCTCGTGGTGGCCAACCCGGGTGCCGACGAGGCGCGGGTCGCCATCCGGCTCGTCACCCCGCGCACCGAGTTCACCCCGACCGGGCTGGAGGAGGTCGTGGTGCCACCCGGCTCGACGACCTCGGTCGACCTGGGGCGCGCCCTCTCCGGACGATCCGGACGCGGGGTGGTCGGCCTGCGCCTGGTGGGGGACCACCCGGTGACCGCCTCACTGCGCTCGCTGGTCGGCGACGACCTCACCTACGCGGTCGGCGCCCCGCCGGTGAGCTCGCGCGCCGTCACCCCGCTGGCGCCGGGTCCCAAGCGGCTGGTCCTGTCCGGTGCGGAGCAGGTCACCAGCGTCAGCGTCGTCCTCCGGGACGGACGAGGGCGGCAGGTGGGGACCGAGGAGATCATCCTGCAGCCGGGCCAGGGCAGCCGGACCTCCCTGGACGCCGCCGCCCGCTCCGTCGAGCTGCGGGTCGAGCAGCCGGTGCGGGCCGCGGTCGAGAGCGGGCCTCCCGGGCTGGCGGTGCGTCCCCTGCAGGAGCTCGCGGTCGACCGCGAGGTGCCGGCCGTCCGTCCCGGCCTGTACTGACCGGCGTCAGCCGCGCGGGTCGACACTGACCGGCGTCAGCCGCGCGGGTCGACCTCGTCGGGGGAGCGGCCGAGCAGCTCGGCCACCTGCTCGACCAGCACGGTGAGCACCAGCGACCGGAGCTGCTCGCGGTCCTCGGCCCGGTGCTCCACGGGACGACGGAAGATCACCACCCGGGTGGGGGAGCCGCCCGAGCCGCGGATCAGCGAGGAGAGCGGAACCGGCTCGTCCCAGTCGTCGGGGACCAGCGGCATCTCCTCGACGGCGTACTCGACCAGGCCGAGCTCGTCGTGCCAACGGGCCTCGAGCAGCGCCACCACGTCGAGCACGACGTCGTCGAAGCGGGTGCGGGCCGTGCGGGCGGCCGGCGAGCCGGGACGACGCAGCACCCCCGGGCCCCGCATCCCGCGGCCCCGGCGGTCCCGGCTGCGCCGGCGCAGCGGACCGGTGTCGTCGGCGGCGCCCGGTGACGGTGACGGCACGACCGGGTCCATGCCGCGAGCCTAGTCCGTCCGTGCGGACCGGGCGGGTAACGTGCCCTCCGTGAGTCCTGCCCGCCGTTGTTCGCGCACCGCCTGCGGCCGTGCTGCCACGGCGACGCTGACCTACGTCTACTCCGACCAGACCGCGGTCCTCGGGCCGCTGGCCCTGTACGCCGAGCCGCACGCCTACGACCTGTGCGACCAGCACAGCGAGCGGCTCTCGGCACCCCGGGGGTGGGAGGTGCTCCGGCTGGCTCCGGACCCCTCGGCCCAGGGGCCCTCGAGCGACGACCTGCTGGCGCTTGCCGACGCCGTGCGCGAGGCGGCGAGGCCGGTCGCCCCGCCGCCGACGATCCATCCGGCCGACGATCCGGCCAAGGGCGTGCGGCGCGGTCACCTGCGTGTCCTGACCACGGAGTGAGCTCCGGGGCCGGGCCGCTAGGCTTCCGCCCATGTCCTCCGACACCCTCGACCCGGCCAACCTCGAAGCCATCTTCAAGGCCTACGACGTGCGGGGCACCGTGCCCGACCAGCTCGACGACGAGCTCGCCCGGCTGACCGGCACCGCCTTCGTGCTGGTGACCGGCGCCCCGACCGTGGTCGTGGGCCACGACATGCGGCCCAGCTCGCCCGGGATGGCCCAGGCCTTCGCCGAGGGGGCGACCCGCGCGGGCGCCGACGTGGTGATGATCGGCCTGGCCTCCACCGACCAGCTCTACTTCGCCTCCGGGCACCTGGGCCACGCCGGCGTCATGTTCACCGCGAGCCACAACCCGGCGCAGTACAACGGGATGAAGATGTGCCGGGCGGGCGCGCAGCCGGTGGGCAAGGAGACCGGCCTGCTGGAGATCCGGGACATGGTCGCCCTGCACGCGACCACCGGCGCCACGATGGTCTCCGACGACGTGACCCCGGGGACGATCAGCGAGCAGGACGTGCTGGGCGCCTACGCCGACCACCTGCTCACCCTGGCCCCGGTCCGCGGGCGCCGGCTCAAGGTGGTCGTCGACGCCGGCAACGGGATGGCGGGGCTGACCGCGCCGGTGGTCTTCGACCGGATCGGGGCGGACCAGGTCGAGCTCGTCCCGATGTACTTCGAGCTCGACGGGAGCTTCCCGAACCACGAGGCGAACCCGATCGAGCCGGAGAACGTCGCCGACCTGCAGAAGCGGGTGCTGGAGGTGGGCGCCGACGTCGGGCTGGCCTTCGACGGCGACGCGGACCGGTGCTTCCTGGTCGACGAGCGGGGCCGGGCGGTCTCGCCGTCCACCCTGACCGCCCTGATCGCCGCGCGCGAGCTGGCCAAGGAGCCGGGCGCGACCGTGATCCACAACCTGATCACCTCCCGCGGGGTGCCCGAGCTGGTCGCCGAGCTGGGCGGCACGGCCGTCCGCAGCCGGGTGGGCCACTCCTTCATCAAGGCGACCATGGCCGAGACCGACGCCATCTTCGGCGGCGAGCACAGCGGGCACTTCTACTTCCGCGACTTCTGGCGCGCCGACTCCGGCATGCTGGCCGCCCTGCACGCCCTCGCGGCGCTGGCCGAGTCCGACGGCACCCTCTCGGAGCTGCTCGCCCGCTACGAGCGCTATCCCGCCAGCGGCGAGATCAACTCCACCGTGGCCGACCAGGCCGCGGTGCTCAGGCTCCTGGAGGAGCAGTACGCCGGAGCCGAGGGAGTCGAGCTGGACCACCTCGACGGCCTCACGGTGACCCACGCCGACTGGTGGTTCAACGTGCGCGCCTCCAACACCGAACCCCTGCTGCGACTCAACGCCGAGGGCAAGGACGAGGCCACCATGACCGAGATCCGCGACGCCGTCCTCTCCACGATCAGGAGCAACTGATGAACCTGGACCCCGCCCTCCTCGAGATCATCGTCTGCCCGGCCTGCCACGGCTCGCTGAGCCCGCAGGACGAGGAGCTCGTCTGCTCCGGCTGCGGCAACGCCTACCCGGTGCGGGACGACATCCCGGTGCTCCTGGTCGACGAGGCACGCAAGCCGGCCTGAGCGGGGGGGGGACGATGGGCGCCTGGTTCGACGAGTCGCGGCTCGACGACCCCGCGGTCCTGACCACCTGGGACACCGTGCTCCGCCCGTTGGCGGAGTCCGGCGCACGGGTCCGGCGCGAGATGGCCGGCGCCGCCGAGGTGCTGCCGGCCGCCGTGGCGGCTGCGTTGGTGGGCAGCCGCCCGCGCGCGGTCGTCGCCGCGGGTCCGGACTCCCGGCTGCTTCGAGCAGTGCTGGAGCCGTGGTGCCCGGTGCCGTTCGTCGCCTGGCCCGGAGCCGGGCTGCCCGGCTGGGTGGGCAGCCTCGACCTGGTCGTCGTGCTCGCCCCCGAGGGGTCGGACCACGGGTCGGCCTCGGCGGTCAGCGAGGCCGTGCGGCGCGGGGCCCAGGCCGTCGTCGCCTGCCCGCCGCGCTCCCTGGTCGCCGAGCACGCCGCCGGCCGCTGGACCACCCTGTTCCCGATGGCCACCGGCGACCAGCTCGCCTCGGCGGTGGTGATGCTGGAGTACCTGGACCAGGTCCAGCTGGGTCCCCGGACCGATGCCGAGGAGGTCGCGGGCGCGCTGGACGCGGTGGCGACCTCCTGCTCCCCGCACCGGGACCTGGCGGTCAACGACGCCAAGATGCTGGCGATCGCGCTGGCCGACACGATGCCCGTGGTCTGGGGCGGCTCGGTGCTGGCCGCCCGCGCGGCCCGGCGGGTGGCGGAGTCGCTGCGCCGGGCGACCGGCACGTCGGCGATCGCGGGCGTGGCCGAGAACCTGCTGCCGGTGCTGGAGGCGACCCGGCCGCGCGACGTCTTCGACGACCCGTTCGCCGACGAGGGCGGGGAGCGGCGGCCGCTGCTGCTGGTCCTCGACGACGGCACCGAGCAGGAGCTGGCGCGCGCGGAGCGGGACCAGCTGCTGCAGGCGGCGTCCCTGCGGGGGATCCGCACCGAGACCGTGCGCTGCCGCGACGGCCTGGCCACCGAGGTCGCCCGCTACGCCTCGCTGGTGCTGCACGGCCGGTACGCCGCGGCGTACCTGCAGTGCGGGCTCGTCCAGGACTGAGCGCCGACCGCGTCGGGGCACGCCCGGACCACACCGACCCCACCTGGACACCGACCACCCCTGGACACCGGCCACACCCGGACACGGGGGGCGTCCGGGCCCCGATCGGCGGTGGCAGAGGCCCGACCTGGGTACTCTGCGGCTCGTGGTCGAACTCCTGCGCGCAGCCGTGCTGCCCCTCCCCGTCGTGCCCGTCAGCCTCGCGGGAGGTCACCGGTGAGCGGCGGGCTCTTCGCCCTGCTCGACGACGTCGCCGTGCTGGCCCGGCTGGCCGCGGCCTCGGTCGACGACGTGGCGGCCGCCGCCGGACGCGCCAGCGCCAAGGCGGCGGGTGTGGTGATCGACGACACCGCGGTCACCCCGCAGTACGTCCACGGGCTGGCGGCCGAGCGGGAGCTGCCGATCATCCGCAAGATCGCCGTCGGCTCGGTGCGCAACAAGCTGCTGCTCATCCTGCCGGTGATCCTGCTGCTCAGCCAGTTCCTGCCGTGGGTGCTGACCCCGATCCTGATGCTCGGCGGCACCTACCTGTGCTTCGAGGGCGCGGAGAAGATCTGGGGGAAGCTCTCCGGACACGAGGAGCACACCGAGGCGCTGGCCACCGAGATCGGTCCGGAGCAGGAGAAGCAGATGGTCGCGGGCGCCGTCCGCACCGACCTGATCCTCTCCGCCGAGATCATGGTGATCGCGCTCAACGAGGTGGCCGAGGAGCCCTTCCTGGCCCGCGCGCTGATCCTGGTGGTGGTCGCCCTGGGGATCACCGTGCTGGTCTACGGCGTGGTGGCGCTGATCGTGAAGATGGACGACGTGGGGCTGTCGCTGGCGGGCCGGGCCAACCGAGTGGCGCAGTCGGTCGGGCACGGACTGGTCCGCGGCATGCCCTGGCTGCTGACCGCGATCGGCCTGGTCGGCACCGTGGCCATGCTCTGGGTCGGCGGGCACATCCTGCTGGTGGGCACCGACGACCTGGGCTGGCATGCGCCGTACGACCTGGTGCACCACCTCGAGGAGGACGTGGCGCACGCGGTCGGGGTGCTGGAGGGCGCGGTGGCCTGGGTGGTCAACACCGCCTTCTCGGCGGTGGTCGGGCTGGTGGTCGGGGCCGTGGTGGTCGCCGTGCTGCACCTGGTGCCCCGCCCCGGGCGCAAGGCGGCGCACTGAGCCGAGCACGGAGTCAGCGGGAGACGTCCGGCAGCGGTCGCCAATTGCGGGTTTCTCCGGCGCCGGTCCTACCCTCGACGACACGCGCAGAACCGTGCGCGCCCGCACTACGGAGGGTAGCTAGATGGACTTCAAGGTCGCCGACCTGAGCCTGGCCGACTACGGCCGGACCGAGATCCAGCTTGCCGAGCACGAGATGCCCGGCCTGATGGCGATGCGGGAGCGCTACGGGGACGCCAAGCCGCTGGCCGGTGCCCGGATCGCCGGCTCGCTGCACATGACGATCCAGACCGCGGTCCTGATCGAGACGCTCGTCGCGCTCGGTGCCGAGGTGCGCTGGGCGTCCTGCAACATCTTCTCCACCCAGGACCACGCCGCCGCTGCCATCGTCGTGGGCCCCGAGGGCACCGTCGACCAGCCGGCCGGCGTCCCGGTCTTCGCCTGGAAGGGCGAGTCCCTGGAGGAGTACTGGTGGTGCACCCAGCAGATCCTCAACTGGCCCGGCGAGGCCGGCGCCAACATGATCCTCGACGACGGTGGTGACGCCACCATGCTGGTCCACCTCGGCGTGGAGATGGAGAAGACCGGCACCGCGCCCGACCCGGCGTCCGCGACGTCGACCGAGCAGCGGGTCATCTTCGAGGTGCTGCGCGAGTCGCTCTCCACCAGCAGCGACCGCTGGACCCGGATCGCCGGCGACATCAAGGGCGTCACCGAGGAGACCACCACGGGCGTCCTGCGGCTCTACGACATGATGAAGGACGGGTCGCTGCTCTTCCCGGCGATCAACGTCAACGACTCGGTCACCAAGTCGAAGTTCGACAACAAGTACGGCTGCCGGCACTCCCTGATCGACGGGATCAACCGCGCCACCGACGTGCTGATCGGCGGCAAGGTCGCGGTCGTGTGCGGCTACGGCGACGTGGGCAAGGGCTGCGCGGAGTCGCTGCGCGGTCAGGGCGCCCGGGTCATCGTCACCGAGATCGACCCGATCTGCGCACTGCAGGCGGCGATGGACGGCTACCAGGTCGACACCCTGGACAACGTGCTGGACGTGGCCGACATCATCATCACCGCGACCGGCAACAAGGACGTCGTCACCGTCGACCAGATGCGCCGGATGAAGCACAACGCGATCCTGGGCAACATCGGTCACTTCGACAACGAGATCGACATGGCCGGCCTGGAGGCCGACGGCGTCGCGGTCCGCAAGAACGTCAAGCCGCAGGTCGACCTGTGGACGTTCCCGGGCCAGGACGGCCGGGACAGCCACTCGATCATCGTGCTCTCCGAGGGTCGCCTGCTCAACCTCGGCAACGCGACGGGCCACCCGTCGTTCGTGATGTCGAACTCCTTCACCAACCAGGTGCTGGGCCAGATCGAGATCTTCACCAAGCCCGAGGAGTACCCCGTCGGGGTCTACGTGCTCCCCAAGCACCTCGACGAGGAGGTCGCCCGCCTGCACCTGGCCTCGCTGGGCGTCAAGCTCACCGAGCTGACCCCCTCGCAGGCCGACTACCTGGGCATCCCCGTGGAGGGCCCGTACAAGTCCGACCAGTACCGCTACTGAGCGCGTCTGCTCGTCGTGACGAAGGCCGGTGTCCCCGCGGGGACACCGGCCTTCGCCGTCGCTGGCACAATGGCCCCATGAGCCAGCCCCTCGCCGACGCGCCCACCCGCGGCCGTGTCCTCGTGGTGGACGACGACGCCTCGCTGGCGGAGATGCTCACCATCGTGCTCCGCCAGGAGGGCTTCGACAGCCAGATGGTCACCCGGGGTGACGAGGCGCTCGCCGCGTTCCGCGAGTACCGCCCCGACCTGGTGCTGCTCGACCTGATGCTGCCCGGCCGCGACGGGATCGACGTGTGCAAGGAGATCCGGACCGAGTCCGGCGTCCCGATCGTGATGCTCACGGCCAAGGGCGACACCATCGACGTGGTGCTCGGGCTCGAGTCGGGTGCCGACGACTACGTGGTGAAGCCGTTCAAGCCCAAGGAGCTGGTGGCCCGCATCCGCGCCCGGGTACGCCGGTTCGAGGCACCGGTCTCGGAGACCCTGACGGTGGGCGACCTGGAGATCGACGTCGCCGGCCACAGCGTGACCCGCGCCGGGACGGCGGTCAACCTGACCCCGCTCGAGTTCGACCTGCTGGTCTGCCTGGCCCGCAAGCCCTGGCAGGTCTTCACCCGCGAGGTGCTCCTGGAGCAGGTGTGGGGCTACCGGCACGCCGCGGACACCCGACTGGTCAACGTGCACGTGCAGCGGCTGCGCTCGAAGGTCGAGCACGACCCGGAGAACCCCGAGATCGTGCTCACGGTGCGCGGTGTCGGCTACAAGGCCGGCAAGTCCTGACGGGGCGGGCATGGCACCGCACCTGTCCCTGAGAAGGGTCCCGACCGCGCTGGCGCGTGGCCTGACCAGCTGGCGCCGGTCGATCCAGGCACGCGTGGTGGCCAGCACCCTGGTGCTGACCACGCTGGTCGTGGGCGTCGTGGGGTGGTTCCTGCTCCAGCAGACCCGCGACGGACTGCTGGAGCAGCGGGTCGAGCGCGCGGTCAGCGAGGCGAGCAACGAGACCGCCGAGGCGCGGAGCAGGCTGACCTTCGCCACCGGCACCGACGTCGACGCGCCCGGTCAGCGTCAGGACCTGATCGAGCCGATCATCGCCCGGGGTGCCAGCCGGGGGTTCGCGGTGATCCTCTCGGCGCCGCTCGGCTCGGGCGGCACGCTGGCCGGCGGCGGCGCCCAGTTCACCCAGAACCTCGACAAGTCGAGCGTCCCCCGGGCGCTGGAGAGCCGCTTCTCCACCCCGCAGGAGACGGCCTGGACCTACACCACCATCAAGACCACCGGACCGGTGGCCGGCGGGGTCGAGCCCGGCCCGGGGATCGCGGTCGGCTCGCAGGTCACCCTGCCCGCGGACGGGGAGACCTACACCGTCTACTACCTGTTCCCGCTCTCCGAGCAGGCGGACACCCTCGGCCTGGTGACCCGGGCCCTGCTCACCGCCGCGGTGCTCCTGGTGCTGCTGGTGGCGGGGGTGACCTGGCTGGTCACCCGGCAGGTGGTGGCCCCGGTGCGGATGGCGCGCGAGGTGGCCGAGCGGCTGGCCGCCGGACAGCTGCAGGAGCGGCTCCGGGTCACCGGGGACGACGACCTGGCGCGCCTGGCGACGTCGTTCAACCAGATGGCCTCCAACCTGCAGCGGCAGATCCGTCAGCTCGAGGAGCTCAGCCGGCTCCAGCGCAGGTTCGTCAGCGACGTCTCGCACGAGCTGCGTACCCCGCTGACCACCGTGCGGATGGCGGGAGACGTGCTGCACGACAGCCGGGACCAGTTCGACCCGGCGACCGCGCGGGCCGCGGAGCTGCTGCAGACCGAGCTGGACCGGTTCGAGGTGCTGCTGGCCGACCTGCTCGAGATCAGCCGGTTCGACGCCGGCGCCGCGGTGCTGGAGGTCGAGGACGTCAACCTGGTCGACGTGGCCCACCGGGTCGCCGAGGCGACCCAGGTGCTCGCGATCCAGCGGGGCACCCGGGTGGTGGTGGTCGATCCCGGGCACCCGTGCCTGGCCGAGGCCGACGTACGCCGGGTGGAGCGGATCGTGCGCAACCTGGTCACCAACGCGATCGACCACGCCGAGCGGCGCGACATCGTCGTGCACGTGGGCGCCGACGAGGAGGCCGCGGCGATCACCGTCCGTGACTACGGGGTCGGGCTGGGGCCGGGGGAGTCGGCCATGGTCTTCAACCGGTTCTGGCGCGCCGACCCGGCCCGGGCCCGCACCAGCGGAGGAACCGGCCTCGGCCTCTCCATCTCCCTGGAGGACACCCACCTGCACGGGGGCTGGCTGCAGGCCTGGGGACGCCGCGGCGAGGGCGCCCAGTTCCGGCTGACGCTGCCGCGCCGCCTGGGACAGTCCCTGCGGCGCAGCCCGCTGCCGCTGGTGCCGGCCGACGACGAGGTACGCGCGTGAGGAGGCTGCGAGTGACCCCACGATGGCGGGCGGTGGCGGCGACCGCCGCGGCGCTGCTGCTGGCCGGCTGCGTCCAGATGCCGACCGCGGGTCCGATCCTCGAGGTGGAGGACACCCAGTCCGGGAACACCTCGGGCGGCACCTTCATCGACCCCGCGCCGCCGGAGCCCGGCGCCTCGGCCCGCGAGGTGGTCTCGGGGTTCCTGGAGGCGATGAAGGCCGCGCCGATCAAGACCACGGTGGCCGCGCAGTACCTCTCCAGCGAGGCCCAGGTGCGGTGGAAGCCCGAGGGTGGCACCATCACCTACTCCGACCTCGACCCGGTCCGCGGTGACCGCGTGCTGACCGTGCCGATGGTCGACGCCGAGGTCTACGACTCCCGAGGCGCCTGGTCGCGGTCGCTGCGCGCCGGGGACGCCGAGCTCAGCTTCCCGATGACGCTGGAGGGCGCCGAGTGGCGGATCGCCGAGGCCCCCGACGCCCTGGTGGTGCCCGAGTCCTGGTTCGAGGACCGGTTCTCGCGCGCCGCGCTCTACTTCCTCGACCCGACCGGGCGCATCCTGGTCCCCGAGCCGGTCTTCGTCCCCGAGGGCGACCAGTTCGCCACCTCGCTGGTCCGCGGCCTGCTCGCCGGCCCGCCCCGCCACCTGGGCACCGTGGTGCGCAGCACCGTGCCCGCGGGGCTGAGCCTGGCGCTCTCGGTGCCGATCGACGACGACGGACTGGCCGAGGTCTCGCTGCAGGGCCCGCCGGGCGTGAGTGCGGAGGACCTCGTCTCCGACGAGATGATCGCCCAGGTGGCCTGGACCCTGCGCCAGGACCCGCGGATCACCGCGGTGCGGCTCACCCTCAACGGGCGTGCGGTGCCGCTGCCGGGCCACGGCCAGGAGCTGAGCCCCGCCGCCGGCGCTCGGCTGGACCCCGTGGGCTCGGGCTCGGTGCGCGACCTCTTCGCGCTCCGGGACGGGCTCCTGGTCCGGGGGGACCTCGAGGAGTTCGACGAGACCTCCGGGCCGCTGGGCAGCCAGCAGCTCGGGGTGCGCACCGCCGCGGTCAACCTCACCGCGACCCAGGCGGCCGCGGTGACCACGGACGGCACCTCCCTGCTGGTGGCTCCGGTCGAGGACGAGGAGGGGGTCGCCACCGAGCTGTTCGCCGGCGGCACCGACCTGCTCCCGCCCGTCTGGGACTTCACCGACCGGCTCTGGTGGGTCGACCGCACGGCGGGCGGCGCCGTGGTGTGGACGTCGACGAACGAGCGGGCCAGGCAGGTGCGGGTGCCCGGGCTGACCGGTCGCAACGTGACCTCGTTCCTGGTCTCCCGCGACGGCTCCCGGCTCGCGGCCGTCGTCCGTGAGCCCGGTGGCGACCGGGTGGTCACCGGCCGGATCCAGCGCGACGAGCGCGGCCGCGTCCTGGGCGCCACCCGGGTCCGCCCGCTCGACCTCGAGCTCGAGCCGGGGCGGCGGATCAACGACATGGGCTGGCGCTCGCCGTCCTCCCTCACCCTGCTCAGCGACATCACCGGAGACCTGTCCCAGGTCCGCACGGTCGCGGTGGAGGGCGCGCCCGCGGACCTGGACACCGGCGCCACCTCCAGGATCCGGGGCGGGGCCGGGACGCTGGTGAGCTCCCCGGCCCGGAACGAGAGCGTCTACGTGGTGCAGGCCGACGGGGTCGCCGACCTGGTCGACCCGGCGCGGGAGATCCCGCCGCTGGACGAGGGGATCACCTGGCTGGGCTTCGTCGGCTGACCCGGCGCGGCCCGCTCGCCGTGCACAGCCCGGCGGCGGGGCGCCATCTCCCCAGTCCGGGACGAGGGTGCGGCCAGGGGACGGAGCGGAACGCTGTCATGGGCCGGTGACCCGTGCTCCGCTTGCCGCCGACCTGGTCGACCACGCCGTGGACCTGCTGGTCGGCAGCGCCTGCCTGGGCTGCGGGAGCCGCGGCCGGCTGGTCTGTCGCCGCTGTCTCGGCACGCTCCCGGCCCAGCCGGTGCCCGCCAGACCCTCACCTGCTCCGCCTGGTCTCGTCCCGGCCTGGGCGGCGGGGGAGTACGACGGGCTGCTCCGCCGGCTGGTGATCGACCACAAGGAGGAGTCGCGGTTCGGCCTGGGCCGCCCCCTGGGCAGGCTGCTGGCCCGGGCGGTCGGAGCGGCCGCAGGAGGGGAGGGACGGGTGCTGCTGGTGCCGGTGCCGTCGCGGCCCGGTGTGGTCCGCTCCCGGGGCGACGACCCCACCAGGCGCCTGGTCCGGGTGGCGGCCCGGGAGGCGACCCGGCACGGCCTGTCGGCGCGCGTGCTGCCGCTGCTGCGCTCGCACCGCGGGGTGCTCGACCAGTCGGGGCTCGACGCCGCAGCCCGGGCCCGCAACCTGGAGGGGTCGCTCTGGGTGCCGAGCCGTGCCCTGGTCGGCGCCGCCCGGGCCGCCCGGGCCGCCCGCAGCGGCCTGGGGACCGGGGCGGGAGCCGTGCGCGTGGTGCTGTGCGACGACGTGCTGACCACCGGCGCCACGGCGCGGGAGGCCCAACGGGCGCTGGCCGCGGTCGGCGTCGAGCTCTCCGGGATCGCCGTGGTGGGTGCGGTCCGGCGACGGCACGACCCGGCCGCGCCCGCCGCGTCGAGGGGGGTGTTCGCGGCATGCCCAGGCACGGGATAGCGTCTGGTCATGGAGTCCGTCCGGGTCCGTGGTTGCGTCATCGGGGCGCCGTGCGCGTGCCGGGGACAAGCCGATGCCAGTCGCAGGCGAAACGGTCCACGTAAGGCGCTCCCGGCTCGTCCGGGAGGCCGATCACGGTGCGGCTTAGAAGTAAGTCCTGCCCTGGTGCCGCCGTCAGATGCGGCGACCACCGGGAGAAGGCCAGTAGTGGCGGAGAAGCTGCGACCGTCTCAGCAGGCGATTGTGGGGACGAAGACCAGGTCGGCCGGGCGGACTCCATGCCAGACGCCGTGCAGCACGCCGGACGGTTGGCTGCTGCCCGGGGTGCCAGTGGAGTAGCGAATCGGAGGTTCACATGGACGTAGTGGTGACGGGACGGCACGTGGAGGTCTCGGACAGGTTTCGAGCCCACGTGGAGGAGAAGCTCTCCCGGCTCGAGAAGCACGACCAGAGGATCATCCGGGTACAGGCGGAGGTGTCCGCCGAGCGCAACCCGCGGCAGCAGGACCGGGCCGTCCGGGTGCAGCTGACCGCCCTGACCAAGGGGCCGGTCATCCGCGCGGAGGCCGCGGCCGAGGACAAGATGGCCGCGCTCGACCTGGCGCTGGACAAGATGACCGCCCAGATGCGCAAGGCGGCCGACCGGCGGCGTATCCATCGCGGACGCCGTACCCCCGTCTCGGTGGGCGAGGCGCTGGCCGAGACCGGGGCCGAGGAGACTCCGGACGCAGGCTCCGACGAGGTCCAGGAGCGGCAGGTCGGGCCGATCACGGTCACCGGCGACGGCCCGCTCGTGGTCCGGGAGAAGTCCCACGAGGCGGAGCCGATGACGCTGGACCAGGCGCTCTACGAGATGGAGCTGGTGGGTCACGACTTCTACCTCTTCGTCGACAAGGAGAGCGAGAAGCCGTCGGTGGTCTACCGGCGCCACGGCTACGACTACGGAGTCATCACGCTCACCGTCGCCAGCTGAGCTGACCGACGTCGGTGCCCCGCGCCCGGCGGACGCGCGTTCCGCGTCCGTTCGGGCCGGGGCATCTGACATGATGCCGCCTGTGACGCAGCCGACAGAGACAACAGAGCCGGTCCGGGTGATCGTTGCCGACGACCAGGAGCTCTTCCGACGTGGGCTGACGATGCTCCTGACCCAGGAGCCCGACATCGAGGTCGTGGCCGAGGCGGGCGACGGCGTGGCCGCCACGGACCTGGCCAGCTCGATGGCCCCCGACGTGGTCCTGCTCGACGTGCGGATGCCGCGACGCAGCGGGATCGAGGCCTGCCGGGCGATCAAGGAGTCGAACCCGTCGGCGAAGGTCATCATGCTGACGGTCTCCGACGAGGAGGGCGACCTCTACGAAGCCGTCAAGAGCGGCGCCGCGGGCTACCTGCTCAAGGACTCCTCGATCGAGGAGGTGGCCCAGGGCATCCGGGTGGTGGCCGACGGCCAGTCGCTCATCTCCCCGTCGATGGCGGTCAAGCTGATCGACGAGTTCAAGCAGATGTCCAAGCCCGAGCGGCACCAGGTCAACGGCGGGCTCCGGCTCACCGAGCGCGAGCTCGAGGTACTGCGGCTGGTCGCCAAGGGCATGAACAACCGCGAGATCGCCAAGCAGCTCTTCATCTCCGAGAACACCGTGAAGAACCACGTCCGCAACATGCTGGAGAAGCTCCAGCTGCACTCCCGCATGGAGGCGGTCATGTACGCGGTCAAGGAGAAGCTGCTCGAGCTGCCGTGACCGCTCGAGCGCCCGGGGTGCGCACCCTGTCCGCCGCGGAGGCGCGCCGGGTGGCGCTCGCGGCGCAGGGGTTCGCCGACCGGCGGCACGCCGAGCCGACGATGCGCACGCTGCAGCGCACCGTACGGCGGACCGGGGTGCTCCAGGTCGACTCGGTCAACGTGCTCCAGCGCGCCCACTACATGCCGCTGTACTCGCGGATGGGGGCCTACGACGTCGACCTGCTCCGCCGCGCCTCGGCCGCCCGGCCCCGCCGCCTGGTCGAGTACTGGGCGCACGTGCAGGCGCTGATGCCGGTCGAGCTGTGGCCGCACATGCGGCACCGGATGGACGACTACCGCGAACGGCGCGGCAAGTGGGGGTTCACCGCCGACCCGACCCTGGAGCCCCGGGTGCTGGCCGCGGTCGCCGAGCGGGGCCCGGTGACGGCCCGCGAGCTCGAGGCCGAGGTCGGGGGCACCCGGTCCCGCGAGCACTGGGGCTGGAACTGGTCAGAGGCGCGCAAGGTCCTCGACTACCTCTTCCTGGTCGGCGACGTCGCGGTGGCCGGGCGTACGCCGTCCTTCGAGATCGTCTTCGACCTGCCCGAGCGCGTGCTCCCCGCCGCGGTGCTGGCTGCGCCCACCCCGACCCGCGCGGAGGCCGAGCTCGAGCTGGTCCGCCGGGCTTCCCGCTCGCACGGCGTGGCGACGCTCGCCTGCCTGGCCGACTACTACCGGATGCCCGTGGCCCGGACCCGGGCGGCGGTGGCGACCCTGGCCGACGCCGGCGAGCTGGAGCCGGTGCGGGTGCAGGGCTGGTCCCGGCCCGCCTGGCTCGCCGCCGGGACCCCGGTGCCGCGCCGGGTGGAGGCCGGGACGCTGCTGAGCCCGTTCGACCCGCTCGTGTGGCAGCGCGCCCGCACCGAGGCCCTCTTCGGGTTCCGCTACCGGCTGGAGATCTACACCCCGGCGCACCGACGTGTGCACGGCTACTACGTCCTGCCTTTCCTGCTGGGCGAGCGGCTGGTGGGCCGCGTCGACCTCAAGGCCGACCGGGCGACGGGGAGGTTGCTGGTGCAGTCCGCGCACCGGGAGCCGGACGCGCCCCCGGAGACGGCCGAGGCCCTGGGCGCCGAGCTGGCAAGGCTGGGGGAGTGGCTGGGCCTGGACGAGGTGGTCCTGGGGGGCCGGGGGGACCTGCGCCCCGTGCTGCCCTGCTAGTCACGGCCCGCGGGACGCCACAGTCCGGCGACGCGCGCGCCGGATGAGCACTCGCCCGTTACGATGGCGGACGGTGGCCGTGCCGCCACCCCACACCACGTGTGTCCCTCAACTCAGGAGTCCGTGTACGTGCCTGCCATCATCGACAAGCTCCTCCGCATCGGCGAAGGCAAGATCGTCCGCCAGCTGGAGGGCATCGCCAAGGCCGTGAACGCCATCGAGGACGACTTCGTCGCGATGACCGACGACGAGCTGCGCGGCATGACCGTCGAGTTCAAGGAGCGTCTGGCCAACGGCGAGACCCTCGACGACCTGATGCCGGAGGCGTTCGCCACGGTCCGCGAGGCCTCGCGCCGGGTCATCGGGCAGCGCCACTACGACGTGCAGATCATGGGTGGCGCCGCGCTGCACCTGGGCAACATCGCCGAGATGAAGACCGGTGAGGGCAAGACGCTGGTGGCGACCCTGCCGGCGTACCTCAACGCGCTCAGCGGCAAGGGCGTGCACGTGGTCACGGTCAACGACTACCTCGCCCGCTACCACGCGGAGTGGATGGGCCGCATCCACCACTTTCTGGGGCTGACCACCGGGGTGATCCTGCCCTCGATGCGCCCGGCCGAGCGTCGCGAGGCCTACCTGTGCGACATCACGTACGGCACCAACAACGAGCTCGGCTTCGACTACCTGCGCGACAACATGGCCGACTCCCTCGAGGACTGCGTGCAGCGCGGGCACAACTTCGCGATCGTCGACGAGGTCGACTCGATCCTCATCGACGAGGCGCGGACCCCGTTGATCATCAGCGGCCCCACCCAGGACGAGGTGCACTGGTACGGCGAGTTCGCCAAGATCGCGGCGACGATGGTGCGCGACGTCGACTACGAGGTCGACGAGAAGAAGCGGACGATCTCGGTGCTCGAGCCGGGCATCACCAAGGTGGAGGACCACCTCGGGATCGACAACCTCTACGACTCGGTCAACACCCCGCTGATCTCGTTCATGAACAACTCCATCAAGGCCAAGGAGCTGTTCCGCAACGACAAGGAGTACGTCGTCATCGACGGCGAGGTGCTGATCGTCGACGAGCACACCGGCCGGATGCTCGCCGGCCGGCGCTACAACGACGGCCTGCACCAGGCGATCGAGGCCAAGGAGGGCGTGACCGTCCGCGAGGAGTACCAGACCCTCGCCACGGTGACCCTGCAGAACTACTTCCGGCTCTACGACACGCTGTCCGGCATGACCGGCACGGCGATGACCGAGGCCAGCGAGTTCGACAAGATCTACAAGCTCGGCGTGGTCCCGATCCGGACCAACAAGCCGATGTCCCGCGTCGACCAGCCCGACCTCGTCTACCGGACCGAGGAGGCCAAGTTCGACGCGGTGGTCAAGGACATCGAGGAGCGCCACCAGAAGGGCCAGCCGGTCCTGGTCGGCACCGTCTCGGTGGAGAAGTCCGAGCTGCTCTCCCGGGCGCTGCGCGCCCGCGGCGTCCCGCACAGCGTGCTGAACGCGAAGGTCCACGACGACGAGGCCAAGATCGTCGCCATGGCGGGTCACCGCGGCGCCGTCACCGTGGCCACCAACATGGCCGGTCGAGGCACCGACATCATGCTCGGCGGCTCGGTGGAGTTCCTGGCCGACCAGGAGCTGCGCAACAAGGGCCTGGAGCCGACCGGTGAGACCGCCGCGGAGTACGAGGCCGCCTGGCCCGAGACCCTGGAGCGGGTCAAGGCCCAGGTCGCGGCCGAGCACGAGGAGGTCAAGAAGCTCGGCGGGCTCTACGTGATCGGCACCGAGCGGCACGAGTCGCGCCGGATCGACAACCAGCTGCGCGGTCGCTCCGGCCGTCAGGGCGACCCCGGTGAGAGCCGCTTCTACCTCTCCCTGCAGGACGAGCTGATGCGGCTGTTCAAGTCCGACTGGGTCGACCGGGTGCTCCAGGTGCTCAAGGTCCCCGACGACGTCCCGATCGAGAACAAGCGGGTCACCGGCGCGATCGCCAGCGCCCAGGGCCAGGTCGAGGCGCAGAACTTCGAGTCCCGCAAGAACGTCCTCAAGTACGACGACGTGATGAACCGCCAGCGCGAGGTCATCTACGGCGAGCGCCGGCGCGTGCTGGAAGGCGCCGACCTCGAGGAGCAGATCCGCACCTTCCTCGACGACGTCATCAGCGGCTACGTGGTCGGCGCGACCGCGGAGTACGCCGAGGACTGGGACCTCGAGGCGCTCGGCACCGCGCTGCGCCAGCTCTACCCGATGGGTGTGACGCTGGAGCAGCTGGAGAAGGAGGCTGGCGGCCGGGCCAACCTCACCCGCGAGCTGCTGATCGAGTCCCTGCGCAAGGACGCCCAGGCGGCGTACGACCGGCGCGAGGACGAGGTCGGGCCCGAGGTGATGCGCGAGCTCGAGCGGCGCGTCGTGCTCTCGGTGATCGACCGCAAGTGGCGCGAGCACCTCTACGAGATGGACTACCTGCGCGAGGGCATCTACCTGCGCGCCTACTCCCAGCGCGACCCCCTGGTGGAGTACCAGCGCGAGGGGTTCGACATGTTCTCCTCGATGATGGACGCCATCAAGGAGGAGTCGGTCGGCTTCCTGTTCAACCTCGAGGTCGAGGTCGAGGAGCAGGGCGACGACGGCGAGGTCGACCCGTCGGAGATCCTCACCGTGGAGGAGGAGGAGAAGCCGGCGATCGACATGGCGGCCGCAGCAGCGCACGCACCCAGCGTGCGGGCCAAGGGCCTGGCCAAGCCGGCCGGTCCCAAGCGGCTGACCTACTCGGCCCCGGCCGAGGACGGCGAGGTGGAGGTGCGCGCCCAGGAGGCGAGCGCCGAGAAGGACGCCTTCGCCGGCGTGGGCCGCAACGCGGACTGCCCGTGCGGGTCGGGCAAGAAGTTCAAGAAGTGCCACGGTGCGCCGGGCGGCCCCACGGGACTGACCACCCGCGTCAACGGCTGAGGCGGCGCAGCCTCAGCAGAACTCCAGGGCCGTGCACACCCAGCGGCCACGGAACGTCTCGAACCGGGCGGCCACGGCGCGCGAGCGCGCGCCGTGGCGCACGTGTGCCGCGACCTCCACGGTCCTGGCGCTCAGGAAGCTGAGGCGGACCGCGACGACCTGCGACCTCGCCAGTCCCGGCCGGCGACCCTGCCCGGCGACGTGGCCTCCGGCCCGTGCGACCAGCTCGGCGCGCCGGGTCAGGTCCTGGTGGACGTCGCGGCGGGTCCAGTGCTGGAGCTGGGAGGCGGGACGGTCGCCCGCGACGATCTCCACGACCGCCTGCAGGTAGCCGTTGGTCCACTCCCGGAGCGCCTCGCGCTGGCGGGGGGCGACGTCGACCAGGTCGGACCCCGGCAACCCCGGTCTGGCGCCCGGGACGGGCGGGTCCAGCAGCGGTGCCAGGTCGAGCGCCAGCGTCCCTTGGACCGCGGCCAGCGGGGCCCGGGCGTGCAGCCGGGTGACGGTGGCCCCCGACGGGGCGGCAGGGCGAGTGCTCATGAGCGGTCTCCTTCGTCCGGTGAGGGCAGGAGCAGCTCCTGCCCGGGGTGGATCAGGTGCGGGTCGTCCCCGACGAGCGCGAGGTTGAGCCCGTGGATCTGCCGCCAGCGCGCGTCGATCGCCGCGTCCGGGGCGTCGGGCCGGAGGGTGGCGGCGGCGATGCTCCACAACGTGTCGCCGGGGGCGACCGGGTGGACCGGCGCGTGCGGGGTGCCGGGGGTGGCCGGCGCCGTGGTGGCCCGGTCGGGATAGGGCAGACCGGCCAGCCGGCCGGCGTTCGTGTCCGGGGCGGCGTGACCGGGAGCGGCCAGGGTGCCGGTGAGGGCGACGCCGCAGAGCACAAGCACCAGGCGGCGGACGGGGCTGCGCCCGCTCGCGCCGCTCACCCGGCCGCGCGCCGCCGCCAGCACGGTCCAGGTCGCCACCAGCCACAGGCGGGCCAGGCAGAGCGCTCCGAGCGCGCCACCGCCCAACACCAGCACGTCCTCGAAGGCGCCGGGTCCACCGGCCGCGTCGGCGACCCGGGCGCCGGCGTCCAGCGCGGTGCCCAGACAGGTGCCCAGGAGCAGCAGGCAGAGCGCGGTGAGGACAGCCCACACGCCGAGGCAGCGGCCCTTCGTCGTGGATCCCCGTGTCATGACGAACCTTTCGTTTGCGTCCGTTTGCTTAACTTAGCGACGACTGACCTTCGTTGGCAGAGGATGTCCACAGGGCGGAGTGCGGGAGATCGGCGCGGGAGATCGAGCACAATCGGGCCATGCCCGGTGACGAGGAGCTCTTCGAGATGTTCGAGGACCTGGAGGCCCAGGCCGAGGCGCTCCAGCACCTCGAGCGCGCGGCCGAGGTCGCCGACCGGACCCGCGCCGAGTACGGCGGCGTCTCGCTCGACGCGCGGTTGATGGCCTCGCGTGGCCGCGACCTCGAGGTCGACGTGCTGGCCGCCGGGCGACTGCAGGGCCGGCTGGAGCGGGTCGGGCCGGGCTGGTTCCAGCTGGACGGGGCCTTCGGAGTCGCGTGGGTGCGCACCGAGGCCGTCACGGGGGTCCTGGGCGCCTCACCGCGGGCCCTGCCCGAGCTCGCCTGGTCCCCGGTCGACACCCTGGGCCTGGGCTCGGTGCTGCGCCGTCTGGCCGAGGAGCAGGAGGGCGTGGTCCTCCAGCTGCTCGACGGCACGCGTCACGAGGGCCGGGTCGGGCGCGTGGGACGTGACTTCGTGGAGCTGGTCGCCCCGGCCGGGACGGGCCCGGAGGCGACCCGGCTGGTGCCCACCGCGCACGTGGCGGTGGTGCGGGCGCCCGGCTGAGCCGCCCGACCTGCGGGCAGGCGCGGCTCAGCGGGCCAAGCGGCTCAGGAGGTCAGGCGGCTCAGCGGGTCGCCGGGCGCTCAGGTGGCCTCGTCGTCGTACGGCGGGCGCTCGCCGGCCGCGAGCGTGGCCGGCGGCGGCGGTCGCTCGTCGTCCTGCATGGCCTCGGCGATGTGCTTGCGCACGATCGTTCGGGGGTCGAGGTCGCTCAGCTCGAGGTCGGCGAACTCGGGCCCCAGCTCGGTACGCAGCTCGTCGCGCGCGGCGTTGGCCATCGACCGGCCCTTGCGCAGCATCACGCCCGCCTGCCGGGCCAGCTCCGGGAGTCGCTCCGGCCCGAGGACGAGGACCGCGACGAACGCGATCACCGCCATCTCAGGCAGGCCGACTCCGAACATGGGTCAGAACTTACTGGTAGGCGTGAGCCCCAGCTGCATACCGGCCAGTCCGCGGCCGCGTCCGCTCAGCTTCTCCGCCACCTGGGCGAGCACCCGGGCGGCCGGCGCGGCGGGGTCGGACTCGACGATCGGCTTGCCGACGTCGCCTCCCTCGCGCAGCGACAGGTCCAGCGGAATCGAGCCCAGGACGGGGACGTCGTACCCGAAGCGCTCCGAGAGCGTGCGAGCGACCCGCTCGCCACCGCCGGTGCCGAAGACCTCCAGCCGGTGGTCCTTGCCCTCCTCGGTGCAGTGCGGGCAGGGCAGGTAGGACATGTTCTCCACGACGCCGATGACCCGCTGGTGCATCATCGAGGCCATGGTCCCCGCGCGCTCGGCGACCTCGGCCGCCGCCTCCTGCGGGGTGGTGACCACGACGACCTCGGCGTTGGGCAGGTGCTGGCCCAGCGAGATCGCCACGTCGCCGGTGCCCGGCGGCAGGTCGAGGAGGAGCACGTCGAGGTCGCCCCAGTAGACGTCGGAGAGCATCTGGACCAGAGCCCGGTCCAGCATCGGGCCGCGCCAGGCCACGACCTGGTCGCGCCGGGGCTTGAGCATCCCGATCGAGATGACCGAGACGCCCGACGCGGTCGGGACCGGCATGATCAGGTCGTCCACCTGGGTGGGACGGGAGTCGGCCACGCCCAGCATGGCGGGCACCGAGTGGCCGTAGATGTCGGCGTCGACCACGCCCACCTTGAGGCCCTGCTTGGCCAGCGAGAGGGCCAGGTTGACCGTGACGGACGACTTGCCGACACCGCCCTTGCCGCTGGCGATCGCGTAGACCTTGGTCAGCGACCCCGGCTGCGCGAACGGGATCTCCCGCTGCGCCTGGCCGCCGCGCAGGGTCTCGCCGAGCTCGCCGCGCTGCTCGGGGCTCATCACGCCCAGGGTGAGGTCGACGCCGGTGACGCCCGGCACCGCGGTGACGGCCGCGGTGACGTCGCGGTTGATCGTGTCCTTGAGCGGGCAGCCGGCCACGGTGAGGAGCACCGTCACCGAGACGGCGCCGTCGGCTCCGACGTCCACGCGCTCGACCATGCCGAGCTCGGTGATGGGCCGCTTGATCTCGGGATCCTGGACTCCGGCCAGGGCGGCGGTGACCTGCTCGATGGTGGGGGTGCTCATGTCGGTCAAGACTAGTTCGTCACCGGTCGCGACCCGGCGTCCGCCCACCAGGGTGTGACGCACCGCCCCCGCGCTCGTCCTCGGCGGCCTCCTCCGTCGCCCCGGCCGGGGGGTCCTCCGAGGGGCGGGTGCGCTCCTCCAGCTCGCTCACGAGCTGGCGGAGCTCGGAGCGCATGAAGTCGCGGGTGGCGACCTCGCCCACCGACATCCGCAGCCACGCGATCTCACGGGCCAGGAACTCCATGTCCGCCTGCGACTGCGCGTTGACCCGCCGGTCCTGCTCGGCGAGCACCTTGTCCCGGGTCTCCTGGCGGTTCTGCGCGAGCAGGATCAGGGGAGCGGCGTACGACGCCTGCAGGCTGAGCATCAGCGTGAGGAAGATGAAGGGGTAGTCGTCCCAGCGCATCTGGGGAGGAGCCAGCCAGTTCCAGCCGATCCAGATGATCACGAACGCGGTCATGTAGATCAGGAACCGCGCGGTGCCCATGAACCGGGCGAACTGCTCGGCGAAGACCCCGAAGGCGTCGGAGTCGTAGGTGCGGCGCGGGCGCAGGCTGCGCCGCGTCTCCACCGGGGTGTCGAGGCGCGAGGAGGGGGTGCGGGGGTCGCTCATCGCCGCACCGTCCGGTCGCGCCAGTTCTCCGGGAGCATGTGGTCGAGCAGGTCGTCGACGGTGACCGAGCCCAGCAGGCGGCCCTCCTCGTCGACCACCGGGGCGGCGACCAGGTTGTAGGTGGCCAGGTGCGCGGCCACGTCCTCGAGCCGGGTGCCGGGGGCCAGCGGGTCCATGGACTCGTCCAGGGCGGCGGCCACCAGCGTCGAGGGGGGCTCGCGCAGCAGTCGCTGGATGTGCGCGGCGCCGAGCAGCCGGCCGGTCGGCGTCTCCAGCGGCGGCCGGCAGACGTAGACCAGCGCGGCCAGCGCCGGCGTCAGGTCGGGGTTGCGCACCTGGGCCAGGGCGTCGGCCACCGTGGCGTTGGGGGAGAGGATCACCGGCTCGGGGGTCATCATGCCGCCGGCGGTCTGCTCGGCGTAGGAGAGCAGGCGCCGGACGTCGTCGGCCTCGCCGGGCTCCATCAGGGCCAGCAGGTTGGCCGCCGTCTCCGGGGGGAGGTCGGCGAGCAGGTCGGCGGCGTCGTCGGCCGACATCTCCTCCAGCACGTCGGCCGCGCGCTCGGAGCTCAGGCGCTCCATGATCCGCACCTGGTCCTCGTCGGGCATCTCCTCCAGCACGTCGGCCAGCCGCTCGTCGTCCATCGCCGCGACCACGGCGCTGCGCCGCTCCTCGGGCAGGTCGTGGATGGCGTGGGCGGCGTCCGCGGGGCGCATCTCGCTGATCGCGGCGATCAGCTGGGTGGCGGGCTGGGTGTCCTGGCGCCTGGTCAGGCCCTCGACGTCGCGCAGGTCCACGATGTAGGTCTGTCCGCGGCGGCGGAAGCTGCGCGACGGCTCGCGGACCGCCACCCGGCTGATCACCCAGTCGCGGTTGCGTGCCTGCTCCATCGCCACGTCGTAGACGACGCCCTCGACACCGGTGGGCACGATCCGCACCGTCTTGTCGAGCATCTCGGCCATCACCAGGGTCTCGGTGGGGCGCTGCTCGAAGCGGCGCATGTTGAGCAGCCCGGTCGTGTACACCCGGCCGGCGTCCACGTGGGTCACCCGGGTCATCGGCACGAAGATGCGCCGGCGGCCGAAGACCTCCGCGACCAGTCCCAGGACGCGCGGCGGGCCGGCCTCGCCCCTGACGGCCGCGACGACGTCGCGCACCTTGCCGACCTGGTCGCCCTGGGGGTCGAAGATCGGCAGCCCGACGAGGCGGGCCACGTAGACGCGGGTGGGGACGGTGCTCACGCGGTCACGGTACCGGCGACCCGCCGTCGTAGACGTGAACCGGCTGGTCGTGGCGCACACGTTAGGGTTCTGGTCATGCGAGCCGGCCGATCGAGGAGACCTGTCCTCCTGCGACAGACAGGAGCGGTGGTCCTGACCACGCTCCTGCTGGGCCTCGCGGCCTGCGGGGACGACGCGGGCGACGGAGACGGCGGCAACGCCGCCGAGGGGTCGCCCAGCGTGTCCGTCAGTCCCACGCCCAGCGAGTCGGTCGTCGCCGACCCGGACGCGCCCGCCTGCGACGAGGTCTGGGTCGCGGGGAAGCGGATCCCCGGGGGCTACGACGGCTGCCAGGGCGAGGACGGGTTCGTCCCGGCCGACACGCTCTCCTGCTCCTCGGGCCAGGTCCTGGTCCGCTACGACGACCGCTTCTACGGCGTCCGGGGCGGCAAGGCCAAGGTCACCGAATCGACCCTGGCCGACGACGACCGGTACCGTGATTCGGTCGCTCGCTGTCGCGGCTGAGCCCCTCGGGCACCCCGCGCGCGACACCTGAACCTCCGAGAGGAACCTCATGCACCACCGGCGGCTGACCGCGGCCCTCATCCTGGCCGTGGCCCTGAGCCTCTCCTTCGCCACCCCGGGCGCGGCCACCCCCGCGCAGGGCGTGGCGCAGTCCTCGACCCTCCCGGCCTCGGCGGTGGGAGTGGGGAACGCGCAGGTCCTGTCCGGCTTCCCCGTGGCCCTGGCCAGCAAGAAGCTGAAGAAGCGCGACAAGAAGAACTGGCGTCGCACCTTCAAGCCCAGTAGCGGCGTGACCTTCAACAGCGCGCTGGGCAAGGGACCGGACAAGCAGCGGATCAACCGCAAGGTGATCAACCTGATCGAGGCATCGCGCAGCGGCACCCAGATCCGGATCATGAGCTGGAACCTGATGTCCCGGCCCGTCGTCGCCGCCCTGCTCAAGGCGCAGCGTCGCGGGGCGGTGCTGAGGATCCTGATGGCCGAGGAGAACGCCGAGGCGATCGACAACGAGGTCTGGCGCGAGCTCCTGGCGGGGATGGCCGCGACGAACCTCAAGAAGCCGGCCTCCAAGCAGAGCTGGGGCAAGACCTGCGTCGCCTCCTGCCGCGGCACCAGCGGTCAGGCGCACAGCAAGTTCTTCCTCTTCAGCAAGGTCGGCCGGGCCAAGCACGTCTTCGTCCAGGGGTCGGCCAACCTGACCACTGCGGCGGCGGTCAACCAGTGGAACGACATCTACACCTCGGTCAACCGGAAGAAGCCCTACCAGTTCGCCCGTCGCATCTTCGACGAGATGGCCAACGACGTCCCGGTGGCCAACCCCTACCGGGAGTGGAAGGGGAAGAACAGCCACATCATCTTCTCCCCGCTCATCGGCGAGGGGGCCAAGGACCCGGTGCTCCGGGTGCTTCGGATGGTCAAGTGCCGGGGCGCCAAGAACACGGCATCGGGACGCACCCAGATCCGCATCGCACCTGACGTGATCCGCAACGCGCGCGGCCTGCGGATCGCCAACAAGCTGCGCTCGCTGTGGGAGAAGGGCTGCGACATCCGGATCGGCTACACCGTGATGGGCGTCGACGTCGGCAAGGCGCTGCGCGCCAAGGGCGGCCGCGGCCCGATCCCGCTGCGCCACCTGGTGGTCGACAAGAACGGCGACGGCGAGTTCGACAAGTACTTCCACCTCAAGGCGATGTCGGTGGTCGGCCACGTGAAGAAGGACAAGCGCAACCACGTCGTCCTCAACGGCTCGGCCAACTGGTCGGGCATGGGCGCTGCCTCGGACGAGAACACCGGCATCTACTGGGACAAGAAGCTCACCAAGCAGTACGCCGAGCACATCGACTACTGGTTCGACAACTTCCCCAAGAGCGCGAGTCGGCGCAGCATGGCCGGCGACGGCATCTGGGGCCGGGTCGACCCGCGTCCGATCCACACCCCCGACACCCTGATGTTCGAGGGTGAGGAGCTGATCCCGGGCGTCGACCCCTACGCCCGCATGGACCTGGACTGACCGCCACCATGGGCAGGACCCGTCGGGAGGCGGACCTCCCGCGCGTGCTCGAGGTCGACGCGACCGGGGTGACGCTGAGCACTGCGGACGACCGCGCGGTCGACGTGCTCTTCGGCGACCAGCGGGTGTGGTCCTTCTGGGTGCGGCGCGACACCGAGCCCGACGGGTCCCGGGGACGTCGCCGGGTGGCCGCGTGGCCCGAGCCGCTGCGCAAGTTCCTCGACGGCCGCACCACCCTCACCGTGCGCGACTCGGCGTCGGGGACCGAGCTGTGGCGCGACGAGGTCTCCTTCGGCGACTCACGGGAGGAGATCCGGGTGGTCAACCGCCGCGGGGTCGCGGTGGGGATGGACAAGTCCGGACGCCTGGTCCCGACCTTCGACAGCCGCGACGGCTCCGACATCGAGTCGCTCGTGGACGCGACCGAGGAGGTGCTCGGCGTGCTGGCGGCGGCCGGCGCCGAGCCGTTCCTGGCCTACGGCACCCTGCTGGGCGCGGTCCGTGAGGGCCGGGTGCTGGGCCACGACTCGGATGCCGACGTGGCCTACGTGAGCCGGTACGCCGACCCCGTCGACGTGTGCCGGGAGTCCTTCCGCCTGCAGCGCGAGGTCGTGGCCCGGGGCTACGCCACCCAGCGCTACAGCGGGGCGGCGTTCAAGATCGAGGTGCCCGAGGGCGAGGGGGTGCGCGGGCTCGACGTCTTCGGCGGCTTCCTCAGCGGTGGGCGCCTCTACCTGATGGGCGAGGTGGGGGTCGAGTTCGAGCGCGAGTGGCTCTACCCGCTCGGCACCGCCATGCTGGAGGGCCGGTCCCTGCCGGTCCCGGCCCGCCCCGAGAAGCTGCTCGAGGCGATGTACGGCCCGTCCTGGGAGGTGCCCGACCCGGCGTTCCAGTTCACCACCCCGGAGCGGACCTCGCGCGCCCTCAACGACTGGTTCCGCGGTCTGCGGGTCAACGAGAAGCAGTGGCAGCGCCGCTACCTGCGCCGCTTCGACGAGGTGCTGACCCCGCGCGCCTCCAAGCTGGCCCGCCTGACCGCCGAGCACGCCGCCGCCACCGGCGCGCAGGTGGTCGACGTGGGCGCCGGCTCCGGCCGCGACGGGCTCTGGCTGGCCCGCGAGGGCCTCGACGTGCTCGCCTACGACTACGTCCCCGAGATGCTGGAGCGGGCCGAGCAGACGGCCACCTCGTTCCCGGGCACCTTCCGGGCCGGCTACCTCAACCTCGCCGAGCTGCGCTCGGTGCTCTCCGAGGGCGCGCGCCTGGCGCGGGACCCGCGACCCCGCGTGGTGATGGCCAGGAACCTGCTCGACGCGGTCGACGGCTTCGGCCGGCAGTCCTTCGCCCGCTTCTGCTCGATGATCCTGCGTGAGGGGGGCCTGGTGCTCGCCGAGTTCCACGTCTCCGGCTCCGGGGCGGACCGCGAGTGGCGCATCGGCACGGTCGACGCCGCCGAGGTCGAGGCCGCCTGGCGTGCGGCGGGGGCCACCCGGGTCACCTGGGAGCGGGACGTGCGTGGAGGGGACGACGGTCAGGTCGACCGGCTCGTGGCAGAGTGGGGGCCGTGAACGTGATGGACGCGGTGCGAGGCACCAGGATCGCCGAGCTGGAGCGCAGGGTCGCCGACCTCGAGGCCGACGTGGCGGAGATGCGCCAGCACAACGTGCGGCTGGCCGAGCTCACCGACCTGGTGCAGGAGCTCCTGGTGCCGATGGCCAGCCGCGACGAGCAGCGGATCTCCGAGGCGCTCGCCCGGTTCACCGAGAGCCTGTAGTGGCCGAGCGGGTCTTCCTGCACGTCGGGCTGCCCAAGACCGCCACGACGTACCTGCAGACCATCGTCTGGAGCAACCGCGACCGGTTGCGCGCCGACGGCCTGGTCGTGCCGGGCCGGGAGCGACGCGACCACCTGTGGGCCTCCCGGGTCGTGCGCGAGGACCCGCACCTGGACCGGCACCCCGCCCACCACCGCAGCGCGTGGCAGCGGTTGCGCGAGGAGCTCGCCACGGCCCCGGGCACCGGACTGGTCAGCCACGAGTTCTTCGCTGCCGCCTCCCGGGCCCAGGCCAGGGCCGCCGTCGAGGCGCTGGCGCCCGCCGAGGTGCACGTGGTGGTCACGGCCCGTGAGCCGCTCGGGCTCTTCACCGCCAGCTGGCAGGAGAGCCTCAAGAACGGCGGGACCCGCCCGATGGCCGACTACGGGCGTGCGGAGTCGCGCAGCCCGCACGCGATCTGGGACTGGCGGACCCTGGACCTGGCGCTGGTGCTCCAGCGCTGGTCCGCGGCCGTGCCCCCCGAGCGGATCCACGTGCTCCCGCTGGACCCGTCGGCGCCGCGGGAGGAGATCTGGGGGCGCTTCGCCGGGCTGCTGGGGCTGGACCCGGACGGCTACGACCTGTCCCGGTCCTTCCCGAACAGCTCGATGGGCGTGGCCGAGGCGGAGACCCTGCGCCGGGTGAACCTGTCGTTGCGCGACTCCGACCACCCGTTCGAGCGGGCCTTCGACAAGGGCGTCTACCTGCGCACCTTCCTGGCCGACGAGCGTCTGGTGCCGCGCGGTGGGGAGAAGTTCTGGCCGGAGCCCGACCAGATCGAGGACTGCCGCCGCCGTGGGGAGCGGGCGGCCGCGCTGGTGCGCGAGGGTGGCTACGCGCTGCACGGACGGCTGGAGCACCTGCTGGTGCCCGAGGAGGTCGAGCCCCGCCGGGTGCCCGGCTCGGTGACGGACGCCGAGGTGGCCCAGGTGGCGGTCGACCTGGTGGGCCGCCTGCTGGACGACGTACGGCGGCTGAGCACCCCGGAGCGGACCGAGCGGGACGAGGACGGACCCCAGGTCCGGGACGGGGCGGCGAAGCCCCGCGCGCTCGCCCGGCGGCTCCGCTCAGGCCTGTCCCGGCTGCCCGGGCGTCGCGGCTAGCCCTCAGCCGCGGTCGCGGTCACGGCGCCGGCCGGCGCGCTCCCACCAGCGCGGGGCCGGCTCGGGCGGCCGAGGCGCGTGCGCCGCGATGCTGAAGTGGCGCTTGGGCTCGCGCGCCATCCGTGCCAGCCCGTCGGCGAGGACGCCCTGCTGCTCCGCGCTGAGCGGCTCGGGCCGGTGGGTGCCCTGCGTGGGATCGCGGTGCACCAGGAGGCCGAGCTCGTCGAGCGTGGCGACGTCGTCCTGGGTGGTGGTCTCGTAGATGCGCAGCAGGTAGCGCCGGGCGGCCTCGGGGGAGAGGTCCTTGCCGACCAGGGCGCGCAGGGCGTCCGCGACCGTGGCCCGGTTCTGCCGGTACTGGGCGGGGCCGGCGCCGAGCATCGCCGTCCACTTGCGGATGAACTCCTCGCCCGAGATGGCGTCGTAGTGCAGCACCGCGAGCGCCGGGTCCTCGGCGCGCGGGGCGACCTGGCCGTCGGGGTGCACGGCCTCGTGCAGGGTCAGGCGCAGGCCCGAGGAGGGGCGCACCCCCGACTTGCCCTTCACGTGCCCGTGGAAGTAGTCGCGGTTGGCCGGCTCGCTCAGCATCCCGAGCACCTCGAGCAGGTGCAGGTCGTCCGGCTCGAGCAGGCGCTTGAACCTCGTCGGCCACCCCTGCGGCTCCAGCTGGCTGACCGCCTCCAGCGGGGTCAGCCAGACCGCGCCGGTCTCCTGGGGAACGGTCTCCAGCACGGCCCGGTCGCCGGCGAAGACCTCGTCCCCGTCGAGGTGGAAGACCCAGGTGGCCCACGGCTGGTCGGCGAGGATCGAGGCGACGATGTTGGCGTTGGCCCGCTGCCGCACGTTGAGGCTGCGGGGGCGCTCGCCGTTCCACCAGGACCGGTCGCACGGCACCGCGGTGACCTGCGGCACGGTCTCCAGCCAGTCGCGCACCTCGCGCTGACCGGGAGCCCCCGGGCCGTCGAGGAACACCACCATGTGGTCGATCCCCATCGCCAGGTTGGAGCGGACGAAGTGCTCGACGTTCGCGCGGCTGTCGAGGACGGTGGAGACCGTGAGGAGCATGGACCGAGCGTAGCCGTCGCCCGTCCCGGGCCTGTGTTAACTTCTCCGCCATGCCCGATCCCAGCCACAAGGCCGGTGGGGGCGGGTCCCAGCGGGACGTTTCCCGGGTGGCGGTGGCTGGTGTCGTGGCGGCGTGCCTCCTGCTCGTCGTCGTGGTGGCCTCCCTCCTCGTTCCCGACGAGACCCCGGACCCCGAGACCGCGCCGACGAGCGCGTCGGCGGCTCTCGACGGTTCCGTGCCCGGCTCGCTGGCCGGGGAGTACCGCTCGGTGCGCGCCGACGGGACGCTGCGCGGCAAGGCGGCCCGTGAGCTGGCGGCCGCGGCGAAGCGCGACCGCGAGGCGGGCGAGGTGATGCGCTTCGACCTGGCGCCGCGGCCGTGGCGCAAGGTCTGGACGCCGGCGCAGCTCGCCGAGCGCGAGGCCGCCCGCGAGGCCAGGCAGGAGCGCATCCGCGCGCGCCGGGAGCGCAAGAAGATGCAGGGCGCGCCGTTCGAGATGGTCATCGGCTCGTTCAACGTGCTCGGCAGCCAGCACACCGCCCCCGGTGGCGACCGCCGCCGGTTCCCGCCCGCGTCGGTGCGCAACGGCCAGGCGGTGGGCTACATCCGGGGGCACGGCGTGGACGTGCTGGGCACCCAGGAGCTCCAGGACGACCAGCTGCGCGCGCTCCAGTCGATGACCGGGATGGAGGCCTACCCGGGCTTCGCCTGGGGGTCCAAGGAGACCGACAACTCCATCCTGTGGGACCCCGGCATGTTCGAGTTCCTCTCCGGTGAGCAGTTCACCATCAACTTCGTGGGCCGGCCGCGGCCTCAGCCGATCGTCAAGCTCAAGCACCGGCTGACCGGGCAGCAGTTCTACGTGGTCAACACCCACCCGTCCCCGGGCCAGGGGCGGGCGCTGACCGAGCGCCGCAACGCCCAGGCGACGACCGTGGGCGTGATCAACCGGTTGAAGGCCGACGGCATCCCGGTGCTGATCACCGGGGACATGAACGACCGGGCCGAGTTCTACTGCCAGGTGGTGGGGCCTGCCGGCATGACCACCCCGCAGGGCGGTTCGTACGGCGGCGGCTGCCGGCCGCCGACCGGGCACCTGGCGGTCGACTGGGTGGCGGGCACCGGGGTCACCTGGAGCAACTACCGGATGGACACCTCCCCGGTCGCGCGCCGGGTGAGCGACCACTTCTTCATCAGCGCCACGGCCCGTGTCGACTGAGCGCGCGACCGGCGCGTCCTCGGTGGGAGACCCTCCGGTGGGCCGGCAGAGCCCGCCGGGGCTGTCGTTCCGTCCCGACATCCAAGGGCTGCGCGCGCTGGCCGTGGCGATCGTGGTGGTCGCCCACCTGGGTGGGCTCGGGCTCCCGGGCGGCTACGTCGGGGTCGACGTCTTCTTCGTCGTCTCCGGCTTCCTGATCACCGCCCTGCTGCTCCGTGACGTGGAGCGGTTCGGACGGGTCTCGCTGCGCGACTTCTACGCCCGTCGCGCCCGGCGGATCCTGCCCGCGGCCACCGTCGTCGTGCTGGCGACGCTGGTCGGGTCGGTGCTGCTGCTGCCGCTGACCCGCGCGCAGACGGTGATGGTGGACTCGGTGTGGACCGCGATCTTCGCCGGCAACGTGCGGTTCGCGATGGTCGGCACGGACTACTTCGCGCAGGGGGACCCCCCGTCGCCGCTCCAGCACTACTGGTCGCTGGCGGTCGAGGAGCAGTTCTACCTGGTCTGGCCGCTGCTGGTCGCCGGGTGGGCGTGGTGGTGGGTGCGTCGGGGCAGGCCGGGCGGCACGCGGGCGCTGGCCGGCGTGCTGGGCGTCCTCGCGCTGGCCTCGCTGGCCTGGTCCTGGCACGCCACCGGGACCTCGCCCACCACCGCCTACTTCTCCACCTTCGCTCGCGGATGGGAGCTGGCGGTGGGGGCAGGCTGTGCCCTGCTGCTCCGTTCCGGCCGGTTCGCCCTGCCCCGGGTGGCGCGCGAGGCGCTGGCTCTCGGCGGACTCGCCGCCGTGGCGTGGGCGGCGTGGTCGTTGAGCCCGAGCACTCCGTTCCCGGGGCTGGTCGCCCTGGTGCCGGTGCTCGGCACCGCCGCGTTGCTCGTCGCCGGGGGAGCGGGGGCCGCCCCGACGGTCGTGGGCCGGATCCTCTCGGTGGGACCCGCGGTGCGCGTGGGGGACTGGTCGTACTCCCTCTACCTGTGGCACTGGCCGGTGATCGTCCTGTTCCGGGGCCACTTCGGACCGGCTGCGCTGGACCTGCCGGCCAAGGTCGGTCTCCTGGGCCTGGTGGTGCTGCTCAGCTGGCTCACCTACCGGTACGTCGAGACGCCGTTCCGGTCCGGGCGGACCTGGCGGCCACGACTGCGCGCCCTGGCGATCTACCCGGCCAGCCTGGCGCTGGTGGCGGTGGCGGCCGGCGCGGGCCAGGCGACCATCGCCCAGCGCCTGGGGTCGTGGAGCGACGCCCCGGCGATCCAGGCCGACGACTACCGCGGCGAGACGCGCGCCGACGACCCGTTCGTGGCACTGGTCGAGGCCTCGGTGCTCGCGGCGGAGGAGGGACGCGCGGTCCCTGGGGGTCTGCGCCCGGGGCTGGTCGGACTGCGCCAGGCGGTCGCCCCGCTCGGAGACTGCGACTACCGCACGGGCACCCGGGAGCTGTGCCAGGAGGGCGACCCGGAGGGGGAGCGGGCGATCGTGGTGCTCGGGGACTCCCACGCCCGGGCCTGGTCCCCGGCGATCCACGAGATCGGGCGGACCCAGGGGTTCCGCACCTACACCCTCGTCTACAGCGGGTGCATCGCCTCGGGGCTGGTGCAGGTCGACCGGGAGACCGGCCGTCCGTGGACCGAGTGCGAGGAGTTCAAGTCCTGGGCGCTGGAGGCGATCGACGAGCTGGACCCGGCCCTCGTCGTGGTCTCGACGTCCACGGGCCGGCTCGTCGATCCCGTCGGTGGTGAGGTGCTGGGGCCGAACGCGCCGCTGCCCCGGTACCGGCCGCTGCTCCAGGAGGCGTACCGGTCGCAGCTGGAGGCGCTGGTCCCGTTGGCCGACCGGGTGGTGGTGCTGGGCAACACCCCGCGGCTGCCGCGCGAGACCGGGGTCTGCCTGAGCCAGGGGAGCCCGGACCTCGGGGACTGCCTGTTCCCGGCCGGTCCGCGCGCGGAGAAGTTCGCCACGACCGCGTTCCGGGCGGCCCGGGACGCGGGTGCGAGTAGCGTGGACGCCAAGGACTGGTTCTGCACCGACCAGGGCTGCCCGGCCGTGGTGGGTGACTTCATCACCATGCGCGACAAGGAGCACATCACCCCCGACTACGCCACGTGGCTGGCAGAGCCGCTGGCCGGTGCGCTGGGACTGACCGGCGGATCGACCGGCTGAATTACACCGGCGGAATTCGCGGGAAGGGGTTCCCTGAGGTAGTTGTGGCTGGTGTGATGGTTGTGAATAGGGGCGTGCGCCGTCCTCGACCTACCGGCTCGACCCGCAAGGAGCTCTCGTGATCCCCGCACCGCCTCCCTCTTCGTCGCCGCCCCCACGGACCCGTTCGCGCGGCCTCGCCGCGGTGGTCGGGGTGCTGGCCGTGACGGCCGGCAGCCTGGGGCTGACCGGCCTCGGAGCCGGGGCGGCGGTCGGCGCGCCGGTCGCGGCTGCCCCGCTGCCCACGGTCACCCCGACCCCGACCGTGAGCCCGACCGTCACGGCGACTCCGACGCCGACGCCGACCCCGACGCCCACGCCGACGCCGCCCCCGCCGGTCCCGACGCCGGAGCCGACCCCGCCGCCCTCGGTCACCGGGAGCGACCTGACGGTGGTCCAGGCCAACATGGAGTCGCCCCAGTCGGTGCTCGGCTTCCAGGCCGATGTGGTCACGGTCCGCGCCCAGGCCCCGGACCTGATCACCTACAACGAGGTGGCGTTCCGCCAGGACGTGAACCTCGCGCCGCCGCCGGGCTACGCCATGTTCCGTACCCCCGGCCAGTACACCGGCGCGACCCCGGTCGCCTGGCGCACCGACCGCTGGTCCCCGCTCCAGATGGGCACCGAGATCCTCACCGACCACCGGGGCATCCCCAAGGGCAAGAAGACCGAGCTGGGTCGCCGCTCCGCCAACTGGGTCACCCTCCAGTCGCCCGAGGGACGGGTGGTCTCCCTGGTCTCCGCGCACCTCGCTCCGCTGACCAAGAACATGCCCGACCTGCGTCGTCCGGGCGTGCAGCGGCTCGCCGCGCTGGTCGACCGTCTCGACGACCACGGCCCGGTGATCGTCGGCGGCGACTTCAACATGCACCACCTCGGCTCCGACTACGCCGGCGACCTGTTCACCCAGGCCGGGATGGTGCCGACGTACGACCTGCTCGGCACGCGCTTCCCGACGTACGACGGCAGGAACGCGACCATCGACTACATCTTCCTCAAGGGCACCGACCAGCTCCGGGCCGACGTGCACTACCCGGTCGAGCTCAACTCCGACCATGACGCCGTGGTGGCCGGGTTCTCCTGGACCGTGGACGCCGCTGCCCTGGTCACCACCGTGCAGAACGACCTCTCCGGCACCGCCCTGCAGAAGCGGGCCGTGCTCCGTGCGCTCCAGAAGCCGGTGCAGGAGGCCAAGAAGGGCGACAAGATCCACCTCGCGTCGACCCGGCTGGCGCTGCCCGCGCTCTACCGCGACCTGCTCAAGGCCGGGGAGCGGGGCGTCCGGGTCCAGCTCACCACCCGCTCGGGCAAGCTCACTCCCCAGGAGCGCAAGCTCAAGCAGGCGCTGACGAAGAAGCAGGGCTCGTGGGTGCGCCGGTGCGGCAAGCCCTGCAGCAAGAAGTGGGCGGCGAAGGGCCTGCCGACCACGATGATGCTGGTCCGCAGCGGGCCCAAGCCGGTGCTGCGGCTCGACGTCAACCGCCAGCTGCGCAAGTCGGTGATCCGCCGTGAGACCAGGCTCTCCGAGAGCCAGGGGCCGCTCAACCTGAAGGCGGCCGCCGAGGCGTTCCGCGACCTGCGCTGAGGTCACGATCCGCTCGCCCCCCGGGTCGCCCCTCGGAACACCAGACACGCCTCCGGCCTCGGTCGGGGGCGTGTCTGCCGTTCGGTGGCCTGGTCGGGCGGCTGCGTCCGGTCGGTTAGCATCTGCCGCGACCCCCGGCCGTCGGACCACGCGAGCCCGCGTGTCCCGCCGGACCCCGACGAAGGAGAACCCAGGCATGCCGCGTCTCTGCCAGACCGAGGACCTCACCGAGGACCAGTCCGAGATCCTGAAGGCAGTGCGGACCTTCGTGGAGGAGAAGATCCTCCCGGTCGCCACCGAGCTCGAGCACGCCGACGAGTACCCGACCGAGATCGTCGAGGGGCTCAAGGAGCTCGGCATCTTCGGCCTGATGATCCCCGAGGAGTACGACGGCCTCGGCGAGTCGCTGCTCACCTACGCGCTCTGCGTGGAGGAGATCGCCCGCGGCTGGATGAGCGTCTCCGGCGTCATCAACACCCACTTCATCGTGGCCTACATGCTGATGAAGCACGGCACCGAGGAGCAGAAGCGCAAGTACCTGCCGCGGATGGCCACCGGCGAGGTGCGGGGCGCGTTCTCGATGTCCGAGCCGTCCCTGGGCTCCGACGTCTCGGCGATCAGCACCAAGGCGGTCAAGACCGACGAGGGCTACGAGATCACCGGCCAGAAGATGTGGCTGACCAACGGTGGCTCCTCCACCCTGGTCGCCGTCCTGGTCAAGACCGACGAGGGCGCCGACTCGGTCTACAAGAACATGACCACCTTCCTGGTCGAGAAGGAGCCGGGCTTCGGCGAGACCGCCCAGGGCGTCACCGTCCCCGGCAAGATCGACAAGATGGGCTACAAGGGGATCGACACCACGGAGATGATCTTCGAGGGCCACAAGATCTCCGCCGACCAGATCCTGGGCGGCGAGCCGGGCAAGGGCTTCTACCAGATGATGGACGGCGTCGAGGTCGGCCGCGTCAACGTCGCGGCCCGCGCCTGCGGCATCGCCAACCGGGCCTTCGAGCTCGGTGTGGCGTACGCCCAGCAGCGTGAGACCTTCGGCAAGCCGATCGCCGAGCACCAGGCGATCCTGTTCCGCCTGGCCGAGATGGCCACCAAGGTGGAGACGGCGCACACGATGATGGTCAAGGCCGCCCGCAAGAAGGACTCCGGCCAGCGCAACGACGTCGAGGCCGGCATGGCCAAGATGCTCGCCAGCGAGTACTGCAACGAGGTCGTCGAGGACTCCTTCCGGATCCACGGCGGCTACGGCTACTCCAAGGAGTACGAGATCGAGCGTCTCTACCGCGAGGCGGCGTTCATGCTGATCGGCGAGGGCACCTCGGACATCCAGAAGATGATCATCGGTCGGAGCATGCTCAAGGAGTACAAGCAGCGCTGACGACCTAGGATCGTTGACATGCCGGGCCGTCTCGTCCTCCACGTCGGAGCCATGAAGTCCGGCACGACCTTCATCCAGTCGCGCCTCTTCGCCAACAAGGCGATGCTGCGCAGCCGGGGAGTGCTCGTGCCGGGCCGTGAGTGGCTCAGCCAGGTCTACGCCGCCAAGCACCTCCTGGAGGGGCAGGGGCGGATGTGGGAGAAGCACGCCGCGCGGGTCTCCGAGCACGACGGCACCTCGGTCATCTCCATGGAGTACCTGGGCCCGGCCCGGCCGGCGGCCGCGGCCCGGGTCCGGGAGACCGTCGCCGGGGAGATCGAGGTGGTGATCACCGCGCGCGACCTCAACCGGTCGATCGCGGCGATGTGGCAGGAGACCCTGCAGAACGGGCGCACCTGGACCTGGCAGGAGTACCTCGACGGGATCGTCGCGTACCGCCCCGGGCACCGCGAGGCCGGGCAGCCCGGTCCGGAGACGGGGCGGACGTTCTGGCGCCAGCAGAACCTGGTGCGGATGGCCCAGACCTGGGGGCAGGCGGTCGGTCCGGAGAACGTCACGGTGCTCACGGTGCCGCACCCGGGCGCACCCCGGGACCTGCTCTGGGAGCGGTTCGCCTCGGTGCTGGGCACCGACCCCGAGGGGTTCGCGCCCGCGCCCACCCAGAACGAGTCCCTGGGGGCGGCCTCGGCGCTGGTGATGCGGCGTCTCAACGAGCTGCTCGAGGAGGCCGGCCTGCCGTTCCCGGCCGGCACCCCGTTCCGCAAGGGGCTGCTCTCCAAGACGATCCTGGCCGGACGCAAGAGCTCCGAGCCCTCGATCGGCCTGCCGGTCGCCCCGTGGGTGCGCGACCACGCCCGGGAGATGGTCGAGGGGTTGCAGCGCCTCGGCGTCCGGCTGGTCGGCGACTGGGCCGAGCTGGAGCCCGTGGAGGTCCCGGGGATCGACCCGGCCACGGTGCCCGAGGGCGAGGTGACCGAGGCGGCCGTCGCCGGCCTGTCCGGCCTGCTGGCCGACGTGATCCGTCGCGACGAGGAGGAGCGCGCCGCCGCGCGCGAGGCGGAGAAAACGGGCTGACGGCGGCTGCGCGGGCGTGACACAGTGGCAGGACCGCACGTCACCACGCCGTGCCCGACGGAACGGAGTCGCAGATGCCGAACGACGACCTCAAGGCGAAGATGCGCGAGGCGCTGGAGCGCAAGGGCTCGGCCGAGAAGGGCGTGCACCAGGACGGACCGGTGCACGAGAAGGCGCACGGGCCCGAGGTGTCCGGCGGTGCCGCGCCGAAGATGCACCGGCGCAAGGCCGGCGGCGGGGGCGCCTGAGCCTCGGCCGAAGGATGGGCGGCCGCCGAACAGGTGGGGCGGATGCGGCAGGATACGCCCCATGAGCCACAGCAAGACCAACCCCGGCAACTTCTTCGAGGACTTCACCCTCGGTCAGGTGATCGAGCACGCCACCCCGCGCACGATCACCGAGGGTGACCGCGCGCTCTACGGGGCGATCTACCCCAGCCGGTTCGCGCTGCCGTCCTCGGCCGAGTTCGCCGCCTCGGTCGGGCTGTCGGCGCACCCGGTGGAGGAGCTGATCGGCTTCCACGTGGCGTTCGGCAAGACCGTGCCGGACGTCTCGCTCAACGCGGTGGCCAACCTGGGCTACGCCGAGTGCCGGTTCCACCTGCCGGTGGTGCCGGGCGACACGCTGCGGACGCGCTCGGAGGTGATCGGGCTGAAGGAGAACTCCAACGGCCGCACCGGGGTGGTCTGGGTGCGCTCGACCGCCACCAACCAGCGCGGCGAGACCGCGCTCGACTGGGCGCGCTGGGTGATGGTGCACAAGCGAGACGCCGAGGCGCCGGCCCCGGAGACCGTCGTGCCCGAGCTGGCCGCCGTGGTCGAGCCCGGCGCCCTGGTGGTGCCCGCCGGCCTGGACTTCACGCAGTACGACGCCGCCGCGGCGGGCGAGCCGCACCGCCTGGGCGACTACGAGGTGGGCGAGAAGATCGACCACGTCGACGGGGTCACCCTGACCGACGCCGAGCACATGATGGCGACCCGGCTGTGGCAGAACACCGCCAAGGTGCACTTCAACACCCAGGCCCGCCCCGACGGCAAGCGGCTGGTCTACGGCGGGCACATCATCTCGCTGGCGCGGGCCCTGTCCTTCAACGGCCTCGCGAACGCCCAGCTGATCGCCGCGATCAACGCGGGCTCGCACGTGGCGCCGGCGTTCGCCGGGGACACGGTGCACGCGTGGTCCGAGGTGCTGGACAAGGCCGACGACCTGGCGCCGGGGGTGGGCGCGCTGCGCCTGCGGCTGGTCGCCACGCGCGGACGTGACGAGTCGATGACGCTGCGCCGCGAGGACAAGAAGTACGCCGAGGGCGTCCTGCTCGACCTGGACTACTGGGCGCTCGTCCCGCGCTGATCCGACCCGCCGAGCCCGGGCCCAGTCTCAGGCGCAGCCTCAGCGGCGGCCCAGCGCCTGCAGGGGCTGGAGGAGCCGGAGCGGCACGAACCGGCTGACCGCGGCGACCGCCTTGTACTGCACGCCGGGGATGGAGAGCACCTTGCCGCGGGCGTGGTCCTCCAGCGCCTGCCGGACCAGGGCGTCGGCGTCGAGCCACAGGAACTCGGGCGCGGAGTCGCGACCCACGTCCATCCGCTCGTGGAACTCGGTCCTGGTGAAGCCGGGGCACAGGGTCGTTACCACCACCCCCTGCGGGCGGTACTCCGCGGCGGCCCACTCACCGAACTGGTTGACCCATCCCTTGGCCGCCGAGTAGGTGCCGCGGGGCAGGAACGCCGCCACGCTGGAGACGTTGACCAGGCCGCCGTGCCCGCGCTCGGCCATCGCGCCCAGCGCGGCGTGGCTGAGCCGCATCACCGCGGTCACCAGCACGTCGAGCATCGCCTGCTCGGCCTCGACCGGGTTGTCGAGGAAGCGGCCCTTGAGGCCGAAGCCGGCGTTGTTGACCAGCAGGTCGACCGGGCGGCCGCGGTCCGCGACCCGGGCCTCCACGGTCGCGAGCTGCTCGCGGTCGGCCAGGTCGGCGGGCAGCACCTCGACGGCGACGCCGTACCGGTCGTGCAGCTCGGCGGCCTCGTGCTCGAGACGGACCCGGTCGCGGGCGACCAGGACGAGGTCGTGGCCGGAGGCGGCCAGCTGGTGGGCGAAGGAGCGGCCGATGCCGGCGGTGGCGCCGGTGACCAGCGCGGTCGAGGAGGTCATGTGCCCAGCATTGAGGTGTCGCGCCCCCACGGGCAAGCACAGTCGGTCATGATCGGTCCATGACCACGACACTTGCCGTCGCGAACCAGAAGGGCGGGGTGGCCAAGACCACCTCCGTCGCCTCGATCGGCGCCGCGCTCGTCGAGGAGGGCCAGTCGGTCCTCCTGGTCGACCTGGACCCGCAGGCCTGCCTGACCTTCTCCCTGGGGCTCGACCCCGAGGACCTGGACCTGTCGGTCCATCACGTGCTCACGAAGGGGATCGACGCGCGCGAGGTGATCGTGACGACCTCGGACGGACCCGACCTGCTGCCGGCCACCATCGAGCTGGCCCGCGCCGAGGCCGACCTGCTGACCCGGACGGGCCGCGAGCACGTCATCCGCTCGATGCTGGAGGACCTCGCCGAGCAGGGCACGGTCTACGACTGGGTGCTGCTGGACTGCCCGCCCTCGCTGGGGGTGCTGACCGTGGCCGCGCTGACCGCCGCCGACGGCGTGGTGGTGCCCCTGCAGTGCGAGACGCTCTCGCACCGCGGGGTGGGCCAGCTCCTGGACACCGTGCACGACGTGCGCCGGTTCACCAACCGGTCGCTCACGGTCTGGGGGGTGCTGCCCACCATGTACGACGGCCGCACCACGCACGCGCGGACGGTGCTGGAGACGATCTCGGAGACCTACGACCTGGACGTGATCGAGCCGCCGATCCCGAAGACGATCAAGTTCGCCGAGGCCCCGGCCGCGGGACGCTCGATCCTGTCGACCTCACGCACCAGCAAGGGCGCACGGGCCTACCGCGAGGTGGCGAAGAACCTGGTGACGCGCGCAGGCCGGTGACCCCCGCGGGGATCACCGGCCTGGAAGGCGTCGACGCGGCCTGAGTCAGGCGGTCGTCACTCGGCGCTGCTGGCCGCGGGAGCGGAGCCCGCGGCGTCGCCGCCCTGGGCGCCCTCGCCCGAGCCACCGCTGCGCCGGCGGCGTCGGCGGGTGCGGCTGGGACGGTTCTCGTCGCCCTCGCCCGGGCGGTCGGTGGTGGACCGCTCGGCCGACGCCGGAGCCTGGGCCGCCGACTCGGCGGAGTCGCCCTCGACCGGGCGCCCGTTGCGGGTCCGGCTGCGGCTGCGGTCGCGGCGCGGCGCGCGCTCGCGGTCCTTGTCGCGGCTCCGGCCGCCGTCGCGCCCGCCCTCGCGGGGCTTGCGCTCGACCGGCGCCGGGTCGACGATGCGACCCTTGGTGCCGGGCGCGATGCCCTGGTCGGTGAACAGGTGCTCCGAGGTGGAGTAGGTCTCCTGCGGGTTGTCGAACGGCAGGTCCAGTGCCTTGTTGATCATCTTCCACCGGTGCAGGTCCGCCCAGTCCACGAACGTGATCGCGGTGCCCGTGGCGCCGGCCCGGCCGGTGCGGCCGATCCGGTGCACGTAGGTCTTGTCGTCCTCGGGGCAGGTGTAGTTGATGACGTGGGAGACGCCGGCGACGTCGATGCCGCGGGCCGCGACGTCGGTGGCGACCAGGACCCGGATCTTGTTCTCGCGGAACTTGGCCAGCGCCTTCTCGCGGGCGACCTGGGCCATGTCGCCGTGCAGCGGGCTGGCGGCGAAGCCGCGCTCGGCCAGGTCGTCGGCAACCCGCTGGGCCTGTCGCTTGGTGCGGGTGAAGACGATGATCTTGTCGGCGTCCTCGGCCTGCAGGACCCGCCCGATGATCTCGGGCTTGTCCAGGTCGTGCGCCTGGTAGATGAACTGCGCGGTCGCCGGCACCATCGTGGTGTCGTAGGAGGACTCGGCGCGGATGTTCATCGGGTGGCGCATGTGGGTGCGGGCCAGGGAGACGATGGCCGACGGCATGGTCGCCGAGAAGAGCATGGTCTGCCGGGTCTCCGGCGTCATCGCCAGCAGGCGCTCGACGTCGGGCAGGAAGCCCAGGTCGAGCATCTCGTCGGCCTCGTCGAGGACCAGGGCGTGCACGTGCGAGAGGTCCAGCGCCCGGCGGTTGGCCAGGTCGATCAGGCGGCCCGGCGTACCGACGACGATGTCGACGCCGGACTCCAGCGCCTCCAGCTGGGTGTCGTAGCCGACCCCGCCGTAGACCGTCAGGACCCGCAGGCCGACGTCCTTGCTGGCCAGGTGCAGGTCGTTGGAGACCTGGAGCGCGAGCTCGCGGGTCGGCGCCACGATCAGCGCCTGCGGCTTGCCCTGGGGGAGCTCGGCGTAGGCGGGGTCGCTGGGCGCGACGCTGCGCTGCAGCACCGGGATGCCGAAGGCGAGGGTCTTGCCGGTGCCCGTGCGGGCCTGGCCGATCAGGTCGGTGCCCATCAGGGCGACCGAGAGGGTCATCTCCTGGATGGCGAAGGGGGTGGTGATGCCGGCGCGCTCGAGCGCGTCGCAGATCTCGGGCAGGACCCCGAGCTCACGGAAGGTGGTCACGTATTTCGCTTTCGTCGCAGTTCGTTGCACCAGCGGCGGACTCGACGTAGCGGTCTGCCGCGCACATGCTGGGCTGCGGCACTGGACCGCGCCCACGCGTACTCGGGCGTACGCAGTTGTGCTCGAGTGTATCGGTAGGGTGACGGCATGACTGAATCGTTGGCGGGACGCCCGGACCAGGGGTCCGTCGGCCCGGAGGTCGACGCCTTCGCCGACACCGAGTACCGCGAGGCCGTGGTCGACCTGCTCGGGGCGATCGCGTACGGCGAGCTCTCCGCCTTCGAGCGCCTGGCCGAGGACGCCAAGCTCGCCCCCTCGATGGCCGACAAGGTCGCCCTCTCGGCCATGGCGGCCGCCGAGTTCGCCCACCTGACGCCGTTGCGCGAGCGGCTGGTCGAGCTGGGTGCCGACCCGTTCGAGGCGATGGCCCCGTTCCGCCGGGCCATCGACGAGTTCCACGCCCACACCGCGCCGTCGGACTGGTACGAGGGACTGATCAAGGCCTACGTGGGCGACGGGCTGGCCGCCGACTTCTACCGCGAGATCGCTGTCTACCTGGACAGCTCGACCCGGGACCTGATCAACGACGCGCTGGCCGACACCGGTCACTCCGAGTTCGTGGTCGAGCGGGTGCGCACGGGCATCGCCGAGGACCCGCGCCTCGGCGGGCGGCTGGCCCTGTGGGGACGCAGGCTGATGGGGGAGGCGTTGATCCAGGGGCAGCGGGTCGCCGCCGAGCGGGACGCGATGACGGCCCTGCTCGCGGGCGGGATCGACCGTCCCGGCCTCGACCTGGCGGCCATCGGCCGGATGTTCAGCCGGCTGACCGAGCGGCACGCGGCTCGGATGGAGGAGCTCGGGCTCGACTCCTGAGGTCCGGCCGCTGGTCCCAACGGGCGGCGGGGTGCCCCGGAGACGAGCCCGGCCGCCCGGGCGCGAGGCGCCGGACGGCCGGTCAGTCGGTCGGGGTCGTTCCCGAACGGGTCGGTCCCAGGGTCAGCGGAAGCCGACGGTCCCGGTGACCCCGCCACCCAGCTCGACGTAGGCGATGTGGTCGCCGGGGACCAGCACGCGCCGGCCCTTGGCGTCGGTGAGGGCGAGCGAGGAGTTGTTGCCCAGCGCGTCGTTCACCAGCTTCTCCACCTCGTCCTGGCTCAGGTCCACGTCGATGACGATCTCGCGGGGGGCGTGCTGGATGCCGATCTTGACCTCCATCGAGGCCTCCTTCTGTCGTATGTCGGTGGGTGCGCGGCCGCGCAGCCTCACTGTTCCTTGGGGTAGCCGCCGATGCCGCGCCAGCCGAGCGCAGCCACGAGGGCGGCGGCGTCCTTCTGGCTGATGGCGTCACCGGACCCGCCGTTGGCCGTGTCCGAGAGCCAGAACCGTGCGCTGACCTGTCCCATTCCGACCAGGGCGACGGCGAGCAGCATGCACGCCCGCATCGGCAGCCCGGTGTCCTGCTGGATCACCACGGCGATGCTGGCCGCGGCGTCCTCGGTGACCCGCTCGACCCGTTCCCGGACCGCGGCGTCGTTGGTCAGGTCGGACTCGAAGACCAGCCGGAACGCCCCGGTCTCCTGGGCCACGTAGGAGTAGAAGGCGGCGATCGCGTCCGCGACCCGCTGCTTGTTGTCCTGCGTGGAGGCCAGGGCTGCGCGGATGCTCTCGGTGATGGCGTTGCAGGAGTCGTCCAGCAGCGCCATGTAGAGCTCGAGCTTGCCGGGGAAGTGCTGGTACAGCACCGGCTTGGAGACGCCGGCGCGCTCCGCGATGTCGTCCATCGCCGCGGCGTGGTACCCGTGGGCGACGAAGACCTCCAGGGCCGAGTCGAGGAGCTGCGCGCGGCGCTCGCGCCGCGGCATCCTCGCACCCCGAGGCCGTCCCTCCAGGTCGTGGTTCTCTGTGCTCACCAGGCTCCTCCGTCTCTTGCGGCGCAGCCTATCCCGCTCCGGAGCGTGCCGGGCGTCGGCGGGTCCCGAGTTGTCGCCGTCCGCTTTCTTAGGTACTACCGGCAGGTAGGGCTCCCACTGTAGTGCCGTCCGGATGTCGGGACCGGGATCGGACGGCCCGGCCGGGCGACGGACCATGGGAACAGAGCAGCAGGCCTCGGCGTTGTGCCCGGTGCCCCCAGATCCGTAGACCCCGCAGGAGATGTCGTGTCCTTCCCCGCGCTCGTGGAGCCCGCCGCCGAGCTGACCACCGAGGAGGTGCGGCGCTACAGCCGGCACCTGATCATCCCGGACGTCGGCATGACCGGCCAGAAGCGGCTCAAGAACGCGAAGGTGCTGGTCATCGGCGCCGGCGGCCTCGGCTCCCCGGCGCTGCTCTACCTGGCCGCCGCCGGCGTCGGCACCCTGGGCATCGCCGAGTTCGACGAGGTCGACGAGTCGAACCTCCAGCGCCAGGTCATCCACGGCCAGTCCGACGTGGGCAGGTCCAAGGCCGTCTCGGCCAAGGAGTCGATCCTCGAGGTCAACCCGCTGGTCAACGTCGTGCTGCACGAGGAGCGGCTCGACAACGACAACGTCTTCTCCGTCTTCGAGGGCTACGACCTGATCGTCGACGGCACCGACAACTTCGCGACCCGCTACATGGTCAACGACGCGGCGTACTTTCTGAAGATCCCCTACGTCTGGGGCTCCATCTACCGCTTCGACGGCCAGGCCTCGGTCTTCGCGCCGACGCTCGCCGACGACGCCCCCTGCTACCGCTGCCTCTACCCCGAGCCGCCGCCGCCGGGCATGGTCCCCTCCTGCGCCGAGGGCGGCGTGCTGGGCGTGCTCTGCGCCTCGATCGGCTCGATCCAGGTCAACGAGGCGATCAAGCTGCTCACCGGCATCGGCGACCCGCTGGTCGGCAAGCTGATGATCTACGACGCCCTGGAGATGGAGTACCGCAAGCTGAAGGTCCGCAAGGACCCGAACTGCGCGCTCTGCGGGGAGAACCCGACGGTCTCCGGCCTGATCGACTACGACGCCTTCTGCGGCGCGGTCTCCGAGGAGGCCGCCGACGCGGCCGCCGGCTCGACCATCTCGGTCAGCACCCTCGAGGGCATGCTCAAGGAGCGCGAGGAAGGCGCCCGGGACTTCGTGCTGATCGACGTCCGCGAGCCCAACGAGTTCGAGATCAACAAGATCCCGGGCTCGGTGCTGATCCCCAAGGGCGAGTTCCTCAACGGCAAGGCGCTCGAGCAGCTGCCCGAGCTGACCGGTGGGGACAAGCAGGTCGTGCTGCACTGCAAGTCGGGAGTGCGCTCGGCCGAGGTGCTGGCCGTGGTCAAGGGCGCCGGTTACGGCGACGCGGTCCACGTCGGTGGCGGCGTGGTCGCCTGGGTCAACCAGATCGACCCGAGCCAGCCGTCGTACTGAGCACCGAGCAACAGCAGCCGAGCAGAAGCTGATCGACATCGTGGCGCCGGGCGCAGGCCCGGCGCCACGATCCGTTCGTGGCGCGCGGCACAATGCGCCCATGCTCTACTCCGCCCTGCATCGTGTCGTGCCACCGGTCGCCCGGGCGCTGTGGCGGCCGGAGGTCTCCGGTCTGGAGCACGTGCCGGCCAGCGGGGGAGTGATCCTGGCCAGCAACCACCTCAGCTTCGTCGACAGCGTGGTCATCCCGTGCGTCGTGCCGCGCCGGGTGGTCTTCCTGGCCAAGTCGGACTACTTCGAGGGCACCGGGCTCAAGGGCGCGGTCAGCCGGGCCTGGTTCGAGGCGCTCGGCATGCTCCCGGTCGACCGCGACGACTCCCGCGCCGCGATCGACAGCCTGGACACCGCGCTGGCGGTCCTGCGCCGCGGGGAGGCCTTCGGCATCTACCCCGAGGGCACCCGCAGCCGCGACGGACGCCTCTACCGCGGCCGCACCGGGGTCGCCCACCTCGCGCTCACCGCGGGGGTGCCGGTGGTGCCGGTCGGGCTCCGCGGCACCGAGCAGATCCAGCCCGTCGGCTCCCGGGTGCCCCGGCTGGCCCGGATCTCGGTGCGGTTCGGGCCGCCGATGGACTTCCGCGGCGCCGACGAGGGGGTGCCCGTGGGCCGGGCCCGCCGGCAGGTCACGGACGCGGTGATGGCCGAGGTCGCTCGGCTCAGCGGCCAGCCGGAGGCGGGCGTCTACAACGACCGGGCGCCGGACGCCTGATCCTCCGCCGACCCCGTGGCGTCGGCGCGGCGGTGTCGGCGGACGATGGTTGAGTGGTTCCCATGAGCAGCGCGCCACCCCGTACGACGTACACCCTGGGGCGTCCCGAGGGTGCTCCCGCGGTGCCCGTGCTCGACGAGCACCAGCAGCGCGTGGTCGACCACCCCGGCGGCCCCCTGCTGGTGCTGGCGGGCCCCGGCACCGGGAAGACGACCACGATGGTCGAGGCGATCGCCGACCGGATCGAGGTGCGCGGGGCCGACCCCTCGTCGGTGCTGGCGCTCACCTTCTCCCGCAAGGCCGCCGAGCAGCTGCGCGACCGGGTGACCGCGCGGGTCGCCCGGACCACCTCGGCGGCGCTCTGCTCGACGTTCCACTCCTTCGCGCTCTCCCTGATCCGCACCTACAGCCCCCAGGAGCTGTACGACGCCCCGCTGCGCCTGCTCTCCGCGCCCGAGTCCGACGTGGTGCTCCGCGAGCTGCTGGCCGACAACCCCGAGTCGGTGGCGTGGCCGCGCTCTCTGCAGCACGCGCTCGGGACCCGCGGGTTCGCCCGCGAGGTGCACGGGGTGCTCTCCCGAGCCCGGGAGAAGGGGCTCGACGGGCCGGCCCTGCGCGCGCTCGGGGAGGAGCACCGGCTGCCCGAGCTCGTGGCCTCCGGGCTCTTCCTGGACCAGTACCTGACCATCCTGGACAACCTGGGGGCCACCGACCACGCCGACCTGATCCGGCGCGCGGTGATCGAGGTCGAGGCCCACCGCGACGAGCTGCGGGCCCGGTTCTCCCACGTCTTCGTCGACGAGTACCAGGACACCGATCCGGGCCAGGTCGCGCTGCTGCGCGCGCTGGCCGGCGACGGTCGCGACCTGGTGGCGGTGGGAGACCCGCACCAGTCGATCTACGGCTTCCGCGGCGCGGACGTGCGCGGCATCCTCGACTTCCCCGCGCAGTTCCCCACCCGGACGGGGGAGCGGGCGCCGGTGGTGGTGCTGCGCCGCACCCGCCGGTTCGGGCCGCGGCTGCTGCGGGCCTCCCGCCGGGTCGCCGAGCGGCTCCCCCTCGCGGGCAGCATCGACGCCCGCGCCCGGGAGGAGTTCCTGCACCCCGAGGCGGTGGCAGGGCCGCACGGCGACGGCAAGGTGGAGGTGCTCACCTTCGACAGCGAGCGTGCCGAGGCCGAGCACCTGGCCGACCTGCTGCGCCGCGCGCACCTGGAGGACGGAGTCCCGTGGGACGACATGGCGGTGCTCGTCCGCTCCGGCCGCGCCTCGATCCCGTCGCTGCGGCGCTCGCTCGGGGCCGCGGGCGTCCCCGTCGAGGTCGCCGCCGACGAGCTCCCCCTGGTGCGCGACCCGGCGATCCGCCCGGTGCTCGACGCGCTCCGGGCCGTGCTCAACCTGGACAACGACGACCCCCAGTCGTCCGGGTACCTGGACCCGGGGCGGGTGGAGTCCCTGCTGCTCTCGCCACTGGCCGGGCTGGACGCCGGCGACCTGCGCGTCCTGGTCCGGCTGCTGCGCGCCCGGGACAAGACCGGCGACGCGCAGCCTCGCACCTCCCGGGAGCTGCTCCGGCTGAGCCTGGTCCAGGACGGGTTCCTCGACGGGCTCGAGGGGCCCGAGGCACAGCGGGCCCGGGCGCTCTCGGGGCTCCTGCACGCGGGCGCCGCGCTGGTCGCGGCGCGGGCCAGCGCCGAGCAGGTGCTGTGGCACCTGTGGTCCGGAACCTCGTGGCCCGAGCGGCTGCGACGCGCGGTCGACGCCGGCGGGCCGGGAGCCCGCCGGGCCCATCGTGACCTCGACTCGGTCTGCGCGCTCTTCGAGCTGGCCGCGCGGGCCGAGGAGCAGCGCGACCACACCGGGATCGCCGACTTCCTCGCGGCCCTGGTCGCCCAGGAGATCCCGGCCGACACCCTGGCCGACCGGGGTGTGCGGGGGGCCGCCGTGCGGCTGCTGACCGCGCACCGGTCCAAGGGCCTGGAGTGGGAGCTGGTCGTCGTCGCCCACCTGCAGGAGGACGGCTGGCCGGACCTGCGCCGCCGCTCCACCCTGCTCGGCGCCGACCGGATCGGGTCCTCGTCACCCGGGGTGGGCGAGCTCGTCCCGCCGCTCACCTCCCGCGCGCTGCTGATGGAGGAGCGACGCCTCTTCTACGTCGCCTGCACCCGGGCGCGACGCCGGCTGGTGGTCACCGCGGTCCGCTCCTCCGACGAGGAGGGCGAGCAGCCCTCGCGCTTCCTGACCGAGCTCGGCCCGGAACCCCGGCACTCCGAGGGACGCCCGGCCCGCCCGCTCTCGCTGGGCGGGCTCGTCGCCGAGCTGCGCCGGGTCGCCGCCGATCCCGACCAGTCCCTCCCGCTGCGTGAAGCCGCGGCCCGCCGGCTCGCACGTCTCGCAGCGGAGTCCGCCGGCGACCGTCCCCTGGTGCCTGCCGCGGACCCCTCGACCTGGTGGGGCACCCGCGCGGCCTCGCGCTCGGTGCGTCCCGTGCGAGACCCCCAGGGGCCGGTGCCGATCTCGGCGAGCATGCTGGAGAGCATGCAGGTCTGCCCTGCGCGCTGGTTCTTCGAGCGCGAGGCCGGCGGATCCTCGGTCTCCCACCAGTCGGCCAACCTCGGCCAGATCGTGCACGCCCTGGCCGAGCGGGTGGCGCGCGACGAGCTGCCGCCCGACGTCGACAAGCTGATGGCCGAGGTCGACGCGGTCTGGGAGCGGCTCTCCTTCCGTACGCCGTGGTCGCGCAAGCGGGAGTGGGACCGCGTGCGGGCCGCCCTGGAGCGGTTCGTCGCCTGGCACGGGTCCAACGACCGCAAGCTGCTCGGCACCGAGGTGCCCTTCCGTGCCGACGTGGAGGTCGAGGGTGACCGGGTCACCCTGACCGGCTTCGCCGACCGGATCGAGCTCGACTCCGAGGGCGGGGTCGTCGTGGTCGACCTCAAGACCGGGCGCAACGCGCCGAGCGGCCGCTCGGTGGAGGGCAACCTGCAGCTCGCCCTCTACCAGTACGCCGTCGACGCCGGCGCGGTCTCGGAGCTGGCCGGCGACGAGGTGCGCTCGGCCGGCGCCGAGCTGGTGCAGCTGGGGCTGGTCGACGGCGGTCCCCGGGCCAAGGTGCAGCCGCAGCCGGCGCACCCGGACGACGGCCCCCACCGGGCGGCCCTGCGCCAGAGCCTGGCCGCGGCCGCCTCGCACGTGCGGGCCGAGTCCTTCCCGGCGACCCCGGGCGAGCACTGCCGGACCTGCCCCTTCGTGTCCATCTGTCCCACCCGCAGCGCAGGATCGGTGATCCTCCAGTGACCACGACCACCACGACCACGACCAGCACGACCGGGTCCGGCAGGTCGGCCGCCCCCCGGGAGCCGGTCCGGCTGGACAGTCCCGAGGACCTGCAGGCCCTGATGGGCGGGCACCCGCCCAGCAGCGAGCAGTGGGCCGCCATCACCGCCCCGCTGCGCCCCGCGGTGGTCGTGGCCGGTGCGGGCAGCGGGAAGACGACGTTGATGGCCCAGCGCGTCGTCTACCTGGTGGCCACCGGGCAGGTGCGTCCCGAGGAGGTGCTCGGGCTGACCTTCACCACCAAGGCGGCCGCCGAGCTGCGCCAGCGGGTGCGGAGCGCGCTGACCGCGGCGGGCCTGCTCGACGACAGCGTGCCCACGGGCCGGGACCCCGAGGACGACGAGGAGGTGCTGGAGCCGACCATCGCGACGTACAACGCCTACGCCTCCACCCTGCTCGACGACCACGGGCTGCGCATCGGGCACGAGCCCGACACCCGGATCGTCAACGACGCCGCCCGCTACCAGCTCGGCGCCCGCGTGGTCGAGCGGTTCACCGGCGCGGTCGAGCACCTGACCGACCACCCGCCGACCGCCATCCAGAACCTGCTCGCCCTGGACGGGGCGATGAGCGAGCACCTGGTCGACGCGGAGACCGTCCGCCGGTTCGACGCCGAGGCGCGGGTGGGCTTCGAGCGGGCACAGGCCGCCGAGGCGGCCGGCAAGAACCGCAAGACCTACCTGGAGGGCCCGGGCAAGGCGATCTACGCGATCGACCGGCGCCAGGAGCTGTTGGCGCTGGTCGAGGGCTACCGGCGGCTCAAGCGCGACCTGGGTCTGATGGACTTCGGCGACCAGATCGCCTGGGCGGCGCGGCTGGTGCAGGAGCAGCCCGAGGTGGGGGAGGTCGAGCGCGCCCGGTTCAAGGTGGTGCTCCTCGACGAGTACCAGGACACCTCCGTGGCGCAGGCCACGATGCTCTCCCGGCTCTTCTCCGGGCCCACGCCGGAGGCCGGCCTGGGACACCCGGTGATGGCGGTCGGCGACCCCAACCAGGCCATCTACGGCTGGCGGGGCGCCTCGGTCTCCAACATCCTCAACTTCGACGAGACCTTCCCCTCCGCCGACGGGCAGCCGATGCGGCTGCAGCTCACCATCAACCGGCGCTCGGACTCCGAGATCCTCGGCGTGGCCAATCGGCTGGCGGCGCCGCTCCTGGAGCAGTACGGCGACAAGGTCGCCAAGCTCCGCCCGGCCGAGAGCTCGGGGCCGGGGCGCGTGGAGACCCATGTCTTCGACCGTGCCGTCGACGAGCTCGCGTGGCTGGTCGAGGCGGTCCAGGAGGTGCACGAGGGGGGCACCCCGTGGTCGGAGGTCGGTGTCCTGAGCCGGGACAACAGCACCGCCGAGCAGGTCTACGACGCCCTGACCGGCGCCGGCGTCCCGGTCGAGATCGTCGGCCTCGCCGGACTGCTCCGGCTGCCCGAGGTGGCCGAGATCGTCGCCACCCTGACCCTGCTCCACGACGTGACGGCCAACCCGGCGCTCCTGACGCTGCTCACCGGCCCGCGGTGGGCGATCGGTCCACGGGACCTGCGGCTGCTGGCCGAGCGCGCCGGGGAGCTCTCGGGGGCCCGCGGGCGGCGCGAGGTGTCGACGATCGCCGACCAGCTGCTCGGCATCGCGGACGGGGTGGACCCCTCTGAGCTGCCGGCGCTGGGCGACGCGCTGCTCTCGCCGGGGGAGGCCGCCTACTCCCCGGAGGCCCTCGAGCGGTTCGGCCTGCTCTCCGCGGAGCTGCGGCGGCTGCGCGCCTACGTGGGCGACCCGTTGCTCGACGTGGTCCGCCGGATCATCGACGTGACGGGTGTCGACGTCGAGCTCGCCTCGGCCGTCTCGGAGTCCGCCACCGCCCGGCGCGACAACGTCGACCTCTTCGTCAAGGCGGTCGCGGACTTCCAGTCCGTCGACGGCGACGTGACCCTGCCGGCGCTATTGGCCTACCTCACCGCCGAGGACGAGCAGGGCAACGGCCTGGACATCGCCACCCCCACCGCGGCGGACTCGGTCAAGCTGCTGACCGTGCACCGCTCCAAGGGCCTCGAGTGGTCCTCGGTCTTCTGCGTGGGTGTCTGCGAGACCCGGTTCCCCTCCAACCGGTCGCGGACCTTGTGGACCTCCTCCCCGGCCGTGCTCCCCGCACCGCTGCGCGGGGACGCGCCCGACCAACCGCAGCTGGAGGGTTGGGACAAGGCCGCCCTGGACGACTTCCGGGCGCGGACCAAGGCGCACGACGCGGAGGAGGAGCTGCGCCTGGGGTACGTCGCGTTCACCCGTGCCGCCCACCACCTGGCCGTCACCTCGCACTGCTGGGGCCAGCGCGCCACCCCGTTCGGGCCCTCGGACTACCAGCGCTCCGTCCGCGAGCACCTGGAGGCAGCGTCCGTGCCGGTCGAGCGCTGGCTGGAGAAGCCCGAGCGTGGGACGCCCAACCCCAACGACCAGGTCGACTCGGTCCGCGCCTGGCCCTCCACCGGTCTGGGCCGCGAGACGGAACGACGTCTCGTCGCCGCCGAGCTCGTCCGCAGCGTCGACCCGACCGCTCCGGACGAGGGGCTGGACATGATCGAGGCGGCGCGGGTCGCCGACTGGGACGCCGACCTGGGCCAGCTGCTCGCCGAGGCCCGGGCGGAGCGGGCCACCGGCGTGGAGGTGCCGATGCCGCGCAGCCTCTCCGCGACCGCGGTGGCCAGGCTGCGCGACGACCCGCGGGGGTTCGCCCGCGAGCTCGCCCGCCCGATGCCCCGCCCGCCGGCTCCCCAGGCACGGTTCGGCACCGCCTTCCACGCCTGGGTCGAGGCCCGGTTCGGCCAGCAGCAGCTGCTCGACTTCGACGACCTGCCCGGTCGCGCAGACGCCGGCATCGACGACCGGGACGACCTGCGCGAGGTGATCGAGCGGTTCGAGGCGGGGCCGTTCGCGGAGCGGGCTCCCTACGTGGTGGAGGAGCCGTTCGCGCTGGTCCTGGCGGGCCAGGTGGTGCGCGGCCGGATCGACGCGGTCTACCGGGAGCCGGACGGCGGCTACCTCGTGGTCGACTGGAAGACGAACCGGGCCGAGACCGCGGACCCCCTCCAGCTGGCGATCTACCGGCTCGCGTGGGCCGAGGTGCGCGGGGTCCCGGTGGAGTCGGTGCGGGCGATCTTCCACTACGTACGCACGGGCAGGACGGTGGAGCCCGAGGGCCTTCCGGGTCGTGCGGAGCTGGAGCGCCTGGTCCTGCCGTCCTGACGGGTCGGTGGCCTCGGTACACCGGCTGCCCGGCGGTCGCGCACTATCCTCGGCGGATGGCACCTCGTGAGCTTCCGCACGTCGCCCTCTCCGCCCGCGCGCACAACCGGGAGGCGCTGCACCGGACCGACGAGGCCTGGCTGGAGCGCGAGTGGGGCTCATCCGAGACTCGGGTGCTGGTGCTCGCCGGCGCCCGGGTCCGCGCCGCGGAGGACGGACTGGCCTGGGTCGCCCCCGACGAGGCCCCCGACGGGGTGCGGGTCCTGCTCGGCCGCCGTGACGGAGTGACCCGGTTCGCCGTCCTCGGGGAGCCGCGTCGCGACGAGGACGGCTGGCTGGGGGCGCGAGAGCTGGTCGCCGGACTGGCGGCCGGGGACCGGGGACCGGGCGAGGTGCCGTGGCTCTTCCACGCCGTGGGGCTGGCGGAGTGGCACCGTTCGACCCGCTTCTGCCCTCGGTGCGGCGGGACCCTGGAGGTCCGCTCGGCGGGCCACGAGCTGCGGTGCACGGCGTGCGGACGAGCGCAGTTCCCGCGCACCGACCCGGCGGTGATCATGGCGGTCAGCCACGGAGAGCCCGGCAGCGACCAGGAGCGCCTGCTGCTGGGCCGTCAGGCGTCGTGGCCGCAGGGGCGCTGGTCGACGCTCGCGGGCTTCTGCGAGCCGGGGGAGACCCTGGAGGACGCCGTACGGCGCGAGGTCGCCGAGGAGGTCGGCGTCGAGGTGGGTGAGGTCTCCTACGTCGGGAGCCAGCCCTGGCCGTTGCCCGCCAGCCTGATGGTGGGGTTTCTGGCCCGCGCCCTGACCACCAAGATCGACGTGGACGGCGCCGAGATCGAGGACGCCCGCTGGTTCACCCGCGAGGAGCTGCGCGAGGGGATGGCGTCCGGGGAGGTGCGGGTCCCCGGCTCGGTCTCCATCTCGTCCTCGCTGCTGGAGCTCTGGTACGGCGAGCCGCTGCCGTCCGGCTGGTGACGGCCGGCCCGACGCGGGGCCAGCCCGCTCGGCGAGGGGTCAGCCGAGCTCGGCGAGCTTTGCCTTCACCTGGGCCAGCGACGGGTTGGTCTGCGCCGAGCCGTCGGCGTACACGAGCGTGGGCACGGTCTGGTTGCCGCCGTTGACCTGTTCCACGATCGCGGCGGCCTCGGGCACCTGCTCGATGTCGACCACCTCGTAGCCGATCCCCTCGCGGTCGAGCTGGCTGCGCAGGCGGTGGCAGTAGCCGCACCAGGGGGTGCTGTACATGGTCAACGTGGCGGTCGCTGCGCTCATGGCTGGTCTGCTCCTGTTCGTCGACGTCACGTGACGTCGTGGGTTCTTCCGTCTTCTCCACAGGCCCGGACGGGCCCTCCGAGGCTGTCCCCGGGGGCGTCTAGGCTCGTGCCAGTCCCAACCCTCCCACTCCAGGAGATGTTCCCGCGTGCCGACTCCCGAGGACCTGCTCGCCGCCCTCGATCCCGAGCAGCGACGGGTGGCAGAGGCGCTGCGTGGTCCCGTCCGGGTGCTGGCCGGTGCGGGCACGGGCAAGACGCGTGCGGTCACCCACCGGATCGCCTACGGCGTGGCCACCGGCATCTACGTGCCGACGGAGGTCCTCGCGGTCACCTTCACCACCCGGGCGGCCGGCGAGATGCGCGGCCGGCTGCGGCTGCTGGGGGCTGGAGGCGTCCAGGCGCGGACCTTCCACTCCGCGGCGCTGCGGCAGCTGCGGTTCTTCTGGCCGCGGGTGCACGGACGCGAGCTGCCGACCCTGGTGGAGTCCAAGCTGGGCCTGATGGCCACCGCCGCGCGGCGGCAGCGGCTCGCGCCGGACCAGGCGCTGCTGCGCGACCTCGCCTCGGAGGTCGAGTGGGCCAAGGTCAGCAACGTCTCGGCCGAGGACTACCCCCGCGTCGCCCCGCGTCGGGGCCGGGCGGTCGGTGACCTGCCCCCGGAGACCGTGGCCCACGTCTACGAGGCCTACGAGGAGGTCAAGCGCGGCCAGGGCCGGATGGACATGGAGGACGTCCTGCTGCTCAACGCCGGGATGCTCGCCGAGGACGAACGGGTCGCCGCCGAGGTCCGCCGCCAGTACAAGTGGTTCGTGGTCGACGAGTTCCAGGACGTCAGCCCCCTGCAGTACGCCCTGCTCGAGCTGTGGCTCGGTGGTCGCGAGGAGATCTGCGTGGTGGGCGACCCCGCGCAGACCATCTACTCCTTCGCGGGCGCCGACGCGCGCTACCTGCGCGACTTCGGCACCCGGTTCCCGCAGGCGACCTCGGTCGACCTGGTGCGCAACTACCGCTCAAGCCCCCAGGTCGTGGGCGCGGCCAACGCCCTGCTGGCCGGGACGGTCAGCAGCGGGGTCCAGCTGGTGCCCCAGCGACCGGCCGGCCCGGCGGTGCGGGTCACCAGCCACCCCGACGAGGTGGCCGAGGCCGCCGCCGCGGCCGAGGAGGTGGTGCGGGTGATGGCCGAGGGCACGCCGGCGCGGGAGATCGCCGTCCTCATGCGGATCAACGCCCAGTCCGAGGCGTTCGAGGACGCGCTGGCAGCGCGGGGCGTGCCCTACGTCGTCCGCGGCGCGGCCCGCTTCTTCGACCGCGCCGAGGTGCGCCAGGCGGTCACCCTCCTGCGTGGCACAGCCCGCGCGGGCGAGTCGGCGGGCGCGGGCGAGGACCTGGTCGAGGTGGTCAAGGCGACACTGGCCGGGATGGGCTGGTCGGCGCAGGCGCCCAGCTCCCGGGGACAGACCCGCGACCGCTGGGAGTCGCTGCAGGCGCTGGCCGACCAGGCGGCGGAGTTCGCCCGGCGGCCGGGTGCCGACCTGGGTGGCTTCGTCGACGACCTGGACCGACGCGCCTCCGAGCAGCACGCCCCGGTCGCCGAGGGGGTCACGCTGGCCACCCTGCACGCCGCCAAGGGGCTGGAGTGGGACGTGGTGCTGCTGATCGGCCTGGTCGAGGGGACGCTGCCGATCATCCACGCCCAGACGCCGGCCGAGGTGGAGGAGGAGCGCAGGCTGCTCTACGTCGGGATGACCCGCGCCCGGCGCGAGCTGCTGCTCAGCTGGGCGCAGGCCCGCAACCCCGGTGGCCGCGCCTCCCGCAAGCGCTCGCGGTTCCTGGACACCGTCGTCGGCCCCGAGGAGCAGACGGCCGCGAGCGGCACCCGCAGCTCACGCAAGCCCCGGCGGGGGATGCACTGCCGCGAGTGCGGACGGCCGCTGTCGACGCCGGCGGAGAAGAAGGTGGGCCGCTGCGCTGACTGTCCCGCCTCCTACGACGAGGAGCTCTACGAGGCGCTGCGCGAGTGGCGCCGCGAGCGCGCCAGCCGCGACGAGGTGCCGGCGTACGTCGTGTTCACCGACGCCACCTTGCAGCTGATCGCGGAGAAGCGTCCCCGCGACGACGCGAGCCTGCTCAAGATCGCCGGCGTGGGGGTCAAGAAGATCGAGGCGTACGGGGACGAGCTGCGCGCGCTGCTCGCCTGAGAGCCCCTGCCAGGGAGAACGAAGAAGAAAGACCCATAAAACCGATTGCCCCTGACAGGGGAGGGCGGATAGTTTACTTCTCGTACCAAAAGCCCCCGCGCGGCCCGAAGACGGCCGACGCTCACGCACCGAAGGAGGTGGAAAACAGATGATCAGCAACATTCTCGCGAAGACGGCCCCGAAGCCGTCCTTCGGCATGCCCATCGTCGATTCCGCCTCCGTGGCGCGCGCCTGCGCGGACGTGGCGTTCGGCGGCCGGCGGCGTGCCGGAGCCGATGTGGTGTCGGCGCACGCGGTTGCGACCGCTGGCACCGCCATTCCGGCAGCAATCTGGGGGACCAGTGCCTGGAGACCGCCTACCTGTTGAGTCATCGACAGCTGGCACCTCCAGGCCGCGGATCCCACCGGGATCCGCGGCTTTTCTGTTTTCCGCGGCCCGACCGTTCCGTCCATCAGCGATCAGGTCAGCAGTGAGAGGAGGTGACAGCACATGACCATCAGCGTTCTCGACCATCCCCTGGCCCCGCCGGCCTCGGCGCCGTGCCGGACGACGGACCCTGAGCTCTGGTTCGCCGAGTCGCCCAGCGAGGTGGAACACGCCAAGAGTCTGTGTCAGGAGTGCCCGGTCCGGGCCACCTGCCTCGAGGGAGCACTGGAGCGCCGCGAGCCCTGGGGCGTCTGGGGCGGCGAGCTCTTCCTGCAGGGCGTGGTGATCCCGCGCAAACGACCGAGGGGCCGACCGCGCAAGGACCAGAGGGACGAGGCGGCCGCCTGAGGGGCGGCGCCGGACACGGAGCAGACAGCAAGCACATGAGCAGCAAGCAACCCAGCACGAGCAAGACGACCAGTACCAGCAAGACGAACGGAAGTACCGAGATGAACCAGATGTATGAAGACCTGGCGAGGGCCCATATGGCCGTGCGCCTGGGAGAGGCGCACGAGATGCGGCGCGGGCACCGAGTTGCGGTGGCCCGCCGGATGAGCCGTCGGGCCGAGCGGGCTGCCGCACAGGCGCGCCTGGCGCTGGCTCGGGCCCTGTGAGCACCCGGGCTCGCACGTGAGCACCTCGATCAGCAAGAGGCCGAGCCGGACCCACGACCGAGGTCGTGCGTCCGGCTCGGTGGCGTTCTCGGGGCTCTGAGCTCAGCCGGCGCCGATCAGCTCGTCCCACCCGCAGCCGCAGTGCGGGTGCCTGAGCCAGGCCTCGTGCTCCTCGACCAGGTCCTCGTCGAGCCAGGTGGTCGCCGACCACGTGCGCGGGCATCGTCCCTCCGCCCAGGCCACCACGTCGACCGCGGTGCGCAGGGCGACGTCGCGCAGCAGCAGCTCCGAGACCTCCACCGCGCGGGGCAGTCGCGGGTCCGGCGGTGCGGGGACGCCGGGGTCCATCAGTGCCTGGTGCGCGTCGAGGCAGCGCACGCAGGCGGTCACCCCGGGCAGGACGAACGGGCCCAGCCGGACGCGGGCGTCGATCACCGCCACCAGGAGGACCGGGTCGCCCGGGTGGGTGAGGTCGTCGACCAGGTCCCGGGCCGGCTCCCCGACGCTGAGCAGCACCGTGACGTCCGCCGGAGCGCCGTCGCCGGGGGCCAGCAGGGTCAGGCCCTGGGCCAGCAGCAGCTGGGCGACCTCGCGGCACAGCCCCGTCGGGCTGCCCCACAGGCGTACCCGGGTCTCGGCCCGGGCCAGGCGGCGGTGCCGCACCTCGAGCCGGTCGACCAGCAGACGACGGCTCCGCAGCCGGGCGACCACGTCCTGCAGCTCGGGATCCTCCGGCTCCTCGGTGCCGGCGGTCAGCCCGGAGAGGAACGCGTCCACCGACGGGGTGTCGGGCAGGAGCAGCCGGCGGGCGGGATCCATGCCCACCTGGAGCCGGCCTTGAGCGCGGCGCAGCACCGGGACCCCGCGACGGAGCCGGAGCCGGGGCTCGGGTGGTTTCTCGCTCATGCCCCGAGCCTGGCAGCGCTGCGCCGCACGTGTCGGCGCCTCTCCACAGGCCCGGGACCGGGCAGGGGGAAAGCGAACGGCGCCGTCCCCGGAGGGACGACGCCGTTCGATCACCGCGTGGGGGCGTGTGTCACGCCTTGCCGAGGATGCGGTTGAGGTTGGTGCCACACTCGGGGCAGACGGCCTTGGCCATCCGGGTCCCCTTGTCGTTGACCTTGACCTCGCCCTCCGCCTCGCGCTTCTCCTTGCACTTGACGCAGTAGAACTCGCCGCTCCAGGTCTCCGCCATGACGGCCTCCTTATGTCTGTGGGATTTCTCGGTCGTCGCGACGGGGGAGTCAGGGAAGCCCGCCGGGGTCCAGGGACGAGAGCCCCGGACCGTGCTTGACCATACGCCACGCCTGGCAATGCGACGTGCAGGGCACACCGGGAGCCCTCAGCCGCGTCGCGCCCGCCGTAATCTGCCTCCATGCCTGAGCCTGACGACGCCACCCAGCCCGACGCCCCCGCCGCGCCCGCCTCCGCCAGCGAGACGCAGGCCCGACGAGGTCCCCACCTCCGCCTCGAGCGGCCCTCCGACGGGGTGGCCCTGCTGACCCTGGACAACCCCGACCGGCGCAACGCGATGTCGGACGAGATGACCGCGGCCTGGGTAGGGGCGATCGATGAGCTAGCGGCCGACCGCTCGGTGCGGGCGGTGGTCGTGACCGGCGAGGGCAGCGCCTTCTCCTCGGGGGGAGACCTCGGCTGGCTCGCCAGCGAGCCCGACGCGGGCGTGGACCGCCTGCGTGACCGGATGCTCCCCTTCTACCGCAGCTGGCTCACGATCCGCCGGCTCGAGGTACCGACGATCGCCGCGATCAACGGCCCCGCGATCGGCGCCGGCCTGTGCCTCGCCCTCGCCTGCGACCTGCGGTACGCCGCGGCCGGGGCGAAGATGGGCGTCCCGTTCACCTCCCTGGGCCTGCACCCCGGCATGGCCGGCACGCTGCTCCTGCCCGAGGTGGTCGGACTGGCCGCCGCGCGCGACCTCTTCCTCACCGGACGCCTGGTCCAGGGCGACGAGGCGCTGCGGCTCGGCCTGGTCTCCCGGATCACCGAGCGCGAGCAGCTGCTGGAGACGGCGCTGGCCAGTGCCGCGTCGATCGCGGCCGCCGCCCCGATCGCCACCCGGCTGACCAAGCTCGCCCTCGCGACCGGCGGGCACACCGACCAGGAGACCGCCCTGCAGTGGGAGGCCCTGGCTCAGCCCGTCACCATGGCCACGGCCGACCTGCAGGAGGGGATCCGCGCCGTGCAGGAGAAGCGCGCTCCGCACTTCCTCGGTCGCTGAGCCTCGGTCGCTGAGCCTCGGGCGGCTGCCACGAAGAAGAGGCCCCCCGCCCGCCACCGAACGCACGCCTTCCCCTTGCGAACGTCCGGTGGATGGGGCGAGGGGCCTCATCTGTGCCCAACCTAGGAGGCCAGGCCGGGCCGGTCAACCGGAATCGACAGACGGGTACCGGACAAACCGGCCGTGGTGCCCTCTCCCGTGTGGACGAACCTGTGGAAAACCCCTCGGAACGGTGGAGAACCCGCTTCCCGGCTGGGACGATCCTGTGCAGGACACGCCCGGGCGAGAGCCCGCGCACCCTGCTGACCAGCCAACTCGACGTACGACGACCTGTGGAGGACGAGACCTGTGAGCGCACCGGGGTACGACGCCGGGCCGGTGGCCGCGCTGCGGCGCATCGCCTTCCTGCTCGAGCGCGCCCGCGAGGACACCTACAAGGTGAAGGCGTACCGGTCTGCGGCCGCGACGCTGCTCCCGATGAGCGAGCAGGAGCTGGCCGGGCACGTCGAGGCCGGGACGCTGACCACACTGCCGGGCATCGGCTCCAGCACCGCCTCGGTGATCGCCGAGGCGTGGCGCGGTGAGGTGCCCGCCAGGCTGCGGGCGCTGGAGGAGCACGCGGGGCCCCTGGTCCCGGGTGGGCGGGCCCTGCGCGCCGCGCTCCGCGGGGACCTGCACTCCCACTCCGACTGGTCCGACGGCGGCTCCCCGATCGAGGAGATGGCCTTCACCGCGATCGAGCTGGGCCATGAGTACCTCGTGCTCACCGACCACTCGCCCCGGCTCAAGGTCGCCCGGGGCCTCTCGGCGGAGCGGCTGGCCCGCCAGCTCGAGGTCGTGGAGGCGGTCAACGAGCACCTGGCCGGGTCCGGCTTCACCCTGCTCAAGGGGATCGAGGTCGACATCCTCGACGACGGGTCGCTCGACCAGACCGAGGAGATGCTCGCCCGGCTCGACGTGCGGGTGGCCAGCGTCCACTCCAAGCTGAAGATGGACCCCGACCAGATGACCCGGCGGATGGTCGGGGCGATCACCGGGTCGACGATGAACGTGCTGGGCCACTGCACCGGTCGCCTGGTCACCGGCAACCGCGGCGTGCGCCCCTCCAGCAGCTTCGACGCCCGGGCCGTCTTCGAGGCCTGCGCCGAGCACGACGTCGCGGTGGAGATCAACAGCCGACCCGAGCGCCGGGACCCGCCGACCGCCCTGCTGGAGCTGGCCCGCGACGTCGGCTGCCTGTTCTCGATCGACAGCGACGCCCACGCTCCCGGCCAGCTCGACTTCCTCGACCACGGGTGCGAGCGCGCCGAGGCGGCGGGCATCGACGCCGAGCGGATCGTCAACACGTGGCCGCAGGAACGCCTGCTGGCCTGGGCAAACCAGTAGCGTGCCGCCATGACGGGGACGGAGCAGGTGGAGGTACGACGCAGCAGCCGGCGCCGTCGTACCGTCTCGGCGTACCGCGACGGGGACCGGATCGTGGTGCTGATCCCGGCCTCGATGAGCAAGCGGGACGAGGCGCGGTGGGTCCAGGACATGGTCCTGCGGCTCGAGCGCTCCGAGGCGCGCAAGCGGCCCTCGGACGAGCAGCTGATGGCGCGGGCCACGCAGCTCAACGACGAGTACTTCGGCGGGCTGGCCCAGCCCGCGTCGGTGCGCTGGGTCGGCAACCAGCGGACGCGCTGGGGCTCGTGCACGCCCGGGGACAAGTCGATCCGTCTCTCCACCCGGCTGCAGGGCATGCCGTCCTGGGTGGTCGACTACGTCCTCGTCCACGAGCTCGCGCACCTGCTCGAGCCGGGCCACGACGACAGCTTCTGGGCCTGGGTGAACCGGTACCCGCGCGCCGAGCGCGCCCGCGGCTACCTGCTGGGCTGGTCGGCGGCCGCCGAGGTGGACCCGCCGGGCAGCGAGGGCCACGTCGACTGAGCCGCCTGCCGGTGCTCGGTCCACCGGGACCGGGCGGCCGCGACCAGCTCGTGCATCTCCTGCTCCAGCCCCTCGGGCAGGGCGTCGACCGGCCACCAGCGCACGGCCAGGGACTCCTCGCTGGTCGCGTGCGCGGCACCTGCCGGCGCGAGGGCGGTGAACCGGACGTCGAGGTGGTGGACCTCGCCGCGGGGGTCGCAGAACCCGACGACGTGCTCGTCCAGGTGCACCGGCACCGGGTCCAGCTCCAGGTCCGGCAGGCCGGACTCCTCCAGCCCCTCGCGCCGGGCGGCCCCGGCCAGGGTCCGGTCGTCGGGCTCGCAGTGCCCGCCGAAGGCGAACCACCGTCCGGCCTTGCGGTGCAGGTTGAGCAGCACCCGGTCCAGGTCGGGGGAGAGGACCAGCACACCGGCGGTGAGGTGGTCGGGGTAGCTCTCGCGGGAGACGCCGTCGGGCCGCGCCGCGAGATGGGCCAGGAACCGGTCCCGCAGCTCACTCTGGCTTCCCGGAGGCGGCGCCCAGGCGCCCAGCGTGGCCGCCGCGTCGCTGTGGAGGGTCACTCCCGGGGAGTGCCGGAGTCGTCCCCGGACTCGTCCGCCGGGTCGGTGGGGGAGTCGTCGCCGGACTTGTCCGCCGAGTCGGCGGGGGAGTCGTCGCCCAGCAGATCGCGCAGGCCGGCCTCGAAGGCCTCCTCGGAGATCTCCTCGACCGGCACGGCGCCCTCGCGGAAGCCCAGCGGGTCGTCCAGGTCGGCGGCGGTCGGGAGCAGGTGCGGGTGCATCCACACCCCGTCGCGGGCCTCGGTGCCCTGCCGGGTGCGCAGCGAGCCCCACAGCGTCGAGGCGTCCCGGAGCCGGCGCGGCCGCAGCTCCAGGCCGACCAGGGAGGCGAAGGTCTGCTCGGCGGGGCCGCCGGCGGCACGCCGACGGCGTACGGCCTCCTGCAGCTGCGCTGCGGCGGGCATCCGGCCCTCGGTGGCCTGGCCGACGACCTCGTCGACCCAGCCCTCCACGAGCGCCAGGGTGATCTCCAGCCGCTCCAGGGCGGCCTTCTGCTTCGGCGAGTCGCCCAGGTCGAAGAGTCCGCCCTGGAGGGCCTCCTGGATCGCCATCGGGTTGCTCAGGTCCAGGCCGCGGATCTGCTCCTCGATCCCGGAGGTGTCGATCTCCAGGCCGCGGGCGTAGTCGGTGATCGCGCCGAGCAGGTGGTCTGCGAGCCACGGCACGTGGGCGAAGAGCCGGTGGTGGGCCGCCTCACGCAGGGCGAGGTAGACCAGCACGTCCTCGGCCTGGAGACCCAGGCCCTCGGCGAACGCGGTGACGTTGACCGGCAGCAGGGCGGCGCGCCCGGGGGCGGTCAGCGGGATGCCCACGTCCGTGGCCCCCCAGACCTCGCCGGCCAGTGCGCCCACGCCCTGACCCACCTGACCGGCGACCATCGCGCCGCTGGCCTTGCTCAGCATGCCCAGCAGCGGGCCGGCCAGGGCCCTGGCCTCCTCGGGCAGTGCCTTGCCGAGGGAGTCCACGGCAGTGCCGGCGATCGGCTCGACCAGCTTCTTCCACACCGGGGTGGTCTCCACGATCCACTCGGCGCGGCTCCACGCGCTGGCGGTGGTGACGCCGGAGGGGAAGTCGGTGGTCTCGTCCAGCCAGTGGTCGGCCAGCCGGATCGCGTCGGCGACGGCGTCCTTCTGCCGCTGGGTGGGCGAGGGGTCGGGCGTCTGGGCGACCACCTTGCGCGCGGTGTCCACGGCGTGGTCCCAGTTGATCGGCCCGTCGTAGGGCTGCATCATGCCCTGGAGCTGCCCCAGGAGCGCGGAGATGTCGGGCAGACCGCCGGGTCCGGGCCCGCCGCCCGGGGTTCCGCCCAGGCCGCCGAGCGCACCGCCGAAGGCGCCGAAGAGCTGTTCGAAGGGCGTGCCCTTGAAGGGGTTCTCGTCGCCGGCACCGGACTGGCCTGGGGTGTCGTTCATAGTTCCGAGGCTACTCGCTGCCTCCAGCGCACCCCGGGCTCGGCTTCCTGGACCTAGACTCTGCCCGGTGAGCGCTGCTGACCCGGTCCGGCTGGTCGACCTGCGGGAGTCCCCGCTCGACGTCGCGGAGGTGCTGGCCGCCCTCGACGACCCGTCCGCGGGCGGGCTCACCCTGTTCGTCGGGCGGGTGCGGGACCACGACGGTGGCCGCGGCGTGCAGGCGCTGGACTACTCCGCCCACCCCAGTGCCCTGGACCGGCTGCGCGAGGTGGCGCGCCGGGTGGCCGAGGAGCACGACGTGCTCGGGGTCGCCGCGGTGCACCGGGTCGGGTCCTTGGCGATCGGCGACCTGGCCGTCGTGGTCGCGACCACCGCCGCGCACCGCGACGAGGCGTTCCGTGCCTCCCGCGCCCTGATCGACACCCTCAAGGCCGAGGTCCCGGTGTGGAAGCACCAGCGCTTCGACGACGGCGACGACGAGTGGGTCGGCACCCCCTGACCCCGCTGGTGCTGAAACGGGCGGTCCGCCACGGGTGTCGCGGCGTGCCTGGGCCACGGGGCCGGGCGGCGTCCCTACGCTGAGGGCCGTGGAGATCCTGTGGTGGTTGGTGCCGTCCCTGGTGGTGACGTGCCTGGCCATGCTCTGGGTGGGCTGGCTGGGCCGGGAAGGACGCGGTGAGGTGGACCGCGAGGTCGCCGTCCAGCGGCTGGCCCGGGCCCTGTCCCAGGAGCGCCCGACGCCGCAGACCCCGCCCGTGCGGGAGCGGGACCGCAGCACCGGGATCGCCGTACGCCAGGCGCGCAAGGTCCAGCCGCCGACACCGGGTCCCACCCAGGGCCCCCGTCGCGCCTCGTAGTTGCGACCGTTTGAGAGGCTGTGGCCATGAGTCAACGGACCGTGGCGGGTGTTCTCGCCGTGCCGTTGCTCATCGGGCTCTGGGCGGCGGCACTCTTCACGCCCCTGCCCTACGTCACCTACGAGCCCGGGATCACCGTCGACCTGCTCTCCGAGACCGAGGACGGCGAGCTGTTGCAGGTCCAGGGACACAAGACGTACCGCGACGACGGCGAGATGCTGCTGACGACCGTCTACGTCTCCCGGCCCAAGGCCACCGTCAACCTCTTCGAGGTGGTCCGCGCCTGGATCGACGACGACGACGCCGTCGTGCCCTACGACGCGGTGTACGACTCCGGCACCACGCCCGAGGAGTCCGAGCAGCGCGGCGCCATGCTGATGGCCACCTCCCAGGAGACCGCGGTCGCGGTCGCCCTGCGCGAGGCGGGGTTCGAGGTCGAGGAGTCGGTCCAGGTGAGCGAGGTCTCCGAGGGCATGCCCGCCGAGGGCGTCCTCGAGGTCGGCGACGAGCTGCTCGAGGTCGGCGGGCGTGAGGTGACCAGCAGCCAGGACGTGGTGGACGCCGTCAGCGCCGCCCCGGCCGGTGAGCAGCTGGCGCTCCTCGTGCGACGCGACGGCCGGGAGGTTCCGCTCGAGGTCTCGCCGCGGGAGGTGGACGGCACCCCGCGCCTGGGCATCATGACCGGCTACGGCTTCGACCTCCCCTTCGAGGTCACCCTGGACGTCGACCCCGCCATCGGCGGGTCGAGCGCCGGGATGATGTTCGCGCTCTCGGTCTACGACACGCTCACCCCCGGCTCGCTGACCGGCGGCCAGGTGATCGCCGGTACCGGGACGGTCGACGACCAGGGCCAGGTCGGGCCCATCGGGGGGATCGCCCAGAAGATCGCCGCGGCCCGGGACGAGGGCGCGCGACTCTTCCTGGTACCGCCCGACAACTGCGGGGAGGCGCTCGGCGCCGACCCCGACGACATGCGCCTGGTCCGGGCCGAGACCGTGAGCTCGGCCCTGGACTCGCTGGAGCGCTGGGTCGAGGACCCGGACGCCGACCTGCCCCGTTGTGAGAGGAGCTCGGAGTGAGCGAGGACGTGACCCAGGAGCAGACCATCCCGGACCCGGCGCTCGCCTCCGCGGTGCTGGAGATCGAGTCGCACGTCGCCGAACAGGGCTGGGACCAGCCCGCCCGGCTGTACGCGCTCGTCGAGACCGCCCGGATCGTCACCAACGAGCCCGAGCTGGCCCGGGTGATGGGGCTGGACGAGTCCTCCGCCGAGGGGTCGCTGACCCCGGTGGAGCAGGAGCCGACCGGCCCCGAGCGGCCGCTCGAGCAGCTGCTGGAGGAGATCGCCTGGCCCGAGACCGTCGACGGGGCGGCCGTCGCGCTCGAGCGGCTGGTGCTGCCCCCCGAGGTCGACGAGCAGATCCCCGAGGACCCGGTCGAGGCCGGCCGGTTCGCCCGGGAGCACCCGCTGCGGCAGGAGGTACGCCTGGTCGCCGGCGTCACCCGCAGCGGTTCGACCTACTGCGCACTTCGCATGCGCGCCCATGACGACGCCCAGTCCGTCGTCGACGGCACCAGCCTGGTGCCCGGACTGATCGAGCTGCTCCGCAGCACGTTCGAGGATGAGGAGATTCAGTGAGTGGAATGTTCGGCCAGCCGGCCCGACCGCCGGCGACGCCGTCCGCTGCGCCCCGGAGGTCGCGGGCCCTGGTGATCACGGCAGCTGTGCTGCTCGTGCTCTTCCTGGGGCTCACGGCCTTCTCGGCGTTCTGGACCGAGCGACTGTGGTTCGACTCGTTCGGGTTCAAGGGTGTCTTCAGCACCCTGCTGTGGACCCGGGTCGGGCTCTTCGTCGCCTTCGGCTCGCTGATGGGGGGTGTGGTCGCCCTCAACATGTACCTGGCCTACCGGTTCCGTCCGGTCTTCCGGCCCAGCTCGCTGGAGCAGGACAGCCTCGACCGCTACCGCGACGCGGTCACCCCGATCAAGGGGTGGCTGCTGCTGGCCGTCTCGGTGGTGATCGGTCTCTTCGCCGGCGCCTCGGCGGCCGGTCAGTGGCGGCAGTTCGCGCTGTGGCGCAACGGGGTGCCGTTCGGAGAGACCGACCCGTTCTTCGACCGTGACGTCGGGTTCTACGTCTTCGACCTGCCGTGGTGGCACTACCTGACCGACTACGTGATGGCGATCGCCATCCTGGCGCTGCTTGCCTCCGCGCTGGTGCACTACCTCTACGGCGGGGTCAAGCTGCAGGCCAGCCGTGACCGGCTGAGCCCGGCCGCTCAGGCGCAGTTCTCCGCCCTGCTCGGCCTCTTCGTGCTGGCCAAGGCCGTCGACTACTGGCTGGACCGGTTCGACCTGCTGCACGACTCCGACAGCCTCTTCACCGGCATGGGCTTCACCGACGAGAACGCGGTGCTCCCGGCCAAGAACATCCTGCTGGGCATCGCGCTGATCTGTGCGGTGCTGTTCTTCCTCAACATCTGGCGGCGCACCTGGGTGCTGCCGTCCGTGGGCGTGGCGCTGCTGGCGCTCTCCGCGATCCTGCTGGGCCTGATCTGGCCCGGCGCGGTGCAGCGCTTCCAGGTCTCGCCGAGCGAGGCGGACAAGGAGGCGCCGTACATCGAGAAGAACATCGCCGCCACTCGGGCCGCGTACGACATCGACGACGTCGAGGTCAACCGCTACACCAGCGAGCCCGACCTGGAGGCTGAGCTGGCCGCGCTCGACGCGGAGACCTCCTCGGTGCCGCTGGTCGACCCGCAGCTGGTCCGCCCGACCTTCGAGCAGCAGCAGCAGGTCCGGGCCTACTACTCGGTGGCCGACGTGCTCGACGTGGACCGCTACAGCCTCGGCGGCGAGGAGCGCGCGGTGGTGCTCGGCGTCCGCGAGCTCGACCAGGACGGCCTGGCCGACTCCGCCCGCAACTGGAACAACCTGCACACCGTCTACACGCACGGCACCGGGATGATCGCGGCGTACGCCAACCAGCGGCCGGGTGACAACCGGAACCAGGCCTCGGGCATCCAGTGGGCCGAGGGTCAGGAGGACAACCAGAGCGCGCTGACCGAGCTGGCCGAGGGCGGCTACGAGCAGCGGGTCTACTTCGGCGAGCAGAGCCCGGACTACTCGATCGTCGGCAACGCCGAGGGCCGCGACGTCGAGCTCGACCTGCCCCGCGGCGAGGACGACGACAGCCAGACCACGACCTACGACGGCGCCGGCGGCGTGCCGGTCGGCGGCCTGTTCAACAAGGTGCTGTTCGCGGTCAAGTACGGCGAGCCGAACATCCTGCTCTCCTCGCGCGTCAACGAGGACAGCAAGATCCTCTACGACCGCAACCCGCGCCGGATGGTGGAGAAGGTCGCCCCCTGGCTGACCGTCGACGCCGACCCGTACCCGGCGGTGGTGGACGGCCGGATCCAGTGGATCCTCGACGGCTACACGGTCACCGACCGCTACCCGCTGTCGCAGAAGGAGTCGTTCGAGGAGATGACCGACGACTCGCTGCAGCAGGCGCCCGGCTTCCAGACCCTGCCGACGGACGAGATCAACTACGCCCGGAACGCGGTGAAGGCGACCGTCGACGCCTACGACGGCACGGTCCGGCTCTACGAGTGGGACACCGAGGACCCGATCCTCAAGGCCTGGCGGGGCGTCTTCCCCGACGTGGTCGAGGACCGCGAGGAGATCCCGGACTCGCTGATGTCGCACCTGCGCTACCCGGAGGACCTGTTCAAGGCACAGCGCTACCAGTTCGCCCGCTACCACGTCACCGACCCCGAGGACTGGTACGCGCAGAACAACCGCTGGGAGGTGCCGGAGGACCCGAACTCCGACGGCAACCTGCAGCCGCCGTACCGGTTCTTCCTCAACCCGCAGCGCGCTGCGGGCGAGGACGCCGAGGTCGACGTGGAGGCAGCCGACACCGCCGACCAGGTCTGGTCGCTCTCCTCGGTCTACGTGCCGCGGGGCAAGAGCAACCTGGCCGCGTTCGTCTCGGTCAACTCCGACGCGACGAGCGAGGACTACGGCAAGATCCAGGCTCTCGAGCTGGCCGACGAGCGGACCAACGGTCCGACCCAGGTGGCCAACGAGATCGCCTCGGACGAGGAGGTCCGCGACGAGCTGTTCTCCTTCGACCAGGGTGGGATCAACCCGCGGTACGGCAACCTGCTGACCATGCCGGTGGGCAACGGGCTGATGTACGTCCAGCCGCTGTACGCCGCGCGTGACACCTCGGAGTCGGCGTACCCGATCCTGAGCTTCGTGCTGGTCTCCTACGGCGGCCGGGTCGGCATCGACACCACGCTGCGCGGGGCGATCGCCGACGTGCTGGGTGTCGAGGACGCCGAGACGGCCACGCCGGACCCCGATCCCGAGGAGGGGGAGACCCCGCCGGAGGAGACGGGCTCGGTCAGCCAGCAGGTGCGTCGCCTGCTCGACCAGGCCGCGACCAAGTTCGAGGAGGCCAACGCCGCGCAGCGCGAGGGCGACACCGTCGCCTGGGCCGAGGCTCTGGACGAGGCGCAGAAGCTGGTCGAGGAGGCTTCCGACCTCTACGAATCGGGGAACTGACCCCCGGATTTGGCTCCACCCCGCGGATCACGTAATGTTCTGTTCAGCGGCGCGGGGTGGAGCAGCTCGGTAGCTCGCTGGGCTCATAACCCAGAGGTCGCAGGTTCAAATCCTGCCCCCGCTACAAAGGAATCGAAAGATTCGCACTTGGCCCCCACATCATGTGGGGGCCAAGTGCATTTCTGGACGCATCTGGTGGCCAGCGGCGCTTCCTCGAGCCCGATTATCGGTGTCATAGTGCGAGGAACGCCCCCGGTGAACCCGGTCGCACCAGGTGCACCCCACGTCCGTTCCACGCCTGCGGCCCGCTTGCTCGCGTGCCCGACCAGGGGCAACCGGGGGCAACCAGGGGGGCCGCAGGCGGCCGGCCGAGAAGGATTGAGCCGCCAGGTGGCGTGCATTGCGGGGTCCGGATCGCGACGGACGGTCCCCGGACATGACCCACACGACGCCCGGCGCTACGCCGGCCCCCTACCGTCCCGACACCACCCTGACCCTCAGCGAGATCGCCGACCTCACCGGCCGAGACCTCAAGACCATCAAGAACTGGAACTCCGACTGGCAGCACACCGGCGAGGGCCGCTGGGCCACGAGATCCCCCGCGATGCGTTGTACGTGCCTTGCTCCGCATCTCTGTGAAGTAGGGCCCCGGTCAACGCGTGTGAGGCCGCTGCTGAGAGGCCTCGTCTCAAACCCGGCAACGGGCCGGTGACCCAGTCGGGCAAGCACCCTATCCTCGGCAACCGCCGGGCCTGAGAATCCTGCACCAATGGTGACCGACAGAAGGACGCGCTGACATGGGGAATCCGAAGTCCGAGGCCTGGGACCTGATCGGCTCTGACTACTGGGCCGCCAGCTACAACGGCGGGCCGACGGGGGCTGACATCACTGCCATGCTCGAGGGCGTGGAAGGCTCCACGCAGGTCGCCGTGGTGGGCGCCTCCACCGTCCACCTGATCCGCGCCGCGGTGGACCGCGGGACGCGGGTGACCGTGCTGGACTTCGCCCCGGGGCAGCGGGCGGCCATTCAGGAGGCCGCCCGGGATTGGTCGGGGGGCGAGCGGTGCTCCGTCGAGCACTATGACGCGACCGAGCCCGCACCCCCCGCGCTCCGGGGTCGCTTCGACCTCGTCCTCGCCGATCGGCTGGTGAACCGGTTCACCGACGACGAGGCGCTGGCCGGTGTGCCCAGCCTGCTAAGCCTCGTGGCGCCGGGCGGCCGGCTGCGCACGACGATACGTCTGGGACTCTACGACCGGGACCGCGCCCTGATCGCCGCGGCGGAGCCCGAGGGCAGGGTTGCCGAGTTCTTCGACGCGGACGCGATGGAGATCGACTACGGCAGGGCAGGCGACCTGCTAGACCGGGCACTGCCCCGACACGGCGACATCCCCCGTGCCACTATCCTCGACTTCTACCGGCTGCGCGGTCCGGAGAAGCGCATGACCGTTCAGGACGTCGAGCGCTATGTCGCCGCAAGCAGGGCGTCCGTCAAGGCGCGTATCGTGGCCGCGGACCCGCTGCCGCTGACCTCGGTCGACACCCTCTTCGACATCGAGGTGGAGTGAGGGCCTGAAGCTGTGCACGTCGCCCGGGTCCTCCCTGCGCCGTCCTAGATCGCGCGTCCCGGATTCAGCAGGCCGAGCGGGTCGAGAGCGTGCTTGATCGCACGCTGCACGTCCATCGCCACGTCGCCGACCTGGCTCGCGAGCCACCGCTGCTTGAGCACGCCCACGCCGTGCTCGCCCGACAGGGTGCCTCCCATGGACAGGGCGGCGGAGAACACCTCGTCCGCGGCGCTCCACACGCGCGGTGGGACCGCTCCGTCGGGGCCTGGGTCGAACACGAAGGTGGGGTGCGCGTTGCCGTCGCCGGCGTGCGCGACGGTCATGATGCGCACGCCGTGCCGGACGCCGATCTCCTCGATCCGGTCAATCAGGTCCGGCAGCCGGGACCTGGGGACGCCTACGTCCTCGACCAGGCAGGAGCCGAGACGCTCGGTCGCCGGGAACGCCAGGCGTCGCACCTCCGCCAGCTCGTGCGCCTCGGTGGCGGAGTCGGACACGGTGACCGTCTCGGCGCCCGCCGCCTCGAAGTGCGTCCGGATTCGGGCGGCGTCCGCCGCGCTGGTCGGGCCGTCGGCCTGGGCGAGCAGGACGGCACCGGTGCCGTCTAGGCCCAGTCCCTTCCAGGAGTTGATCGCCTCCACGATCGACCTGTCCATGAGCTCCAGCAGCGACGGCTGCAGCCCGGCTGCCATCACGCCGGCCGCGGCGGCCCCTGCGTGCCGCCCCGTGGGGAACGTCCCGACTATGGTCGCGAGCGCGACCGGACGTGGGCGAAGCCTCACCACTACCTCCGTAACGACCCCCAGGGTCCCTTCGGAGCCGGTCATGAGTGCCGTCAGGTCGTAGCCGGCGACGTTCTTCACCGTCCTGCCCCCGGTCTCCAGCACGCGGCCGTCGGCCAGCACCACTTTCAACCCCAATACAGAGTCGCGGGTGACGCCGTACTTGGCGCAGCGCAGGCCGCCGGCGTTGGTCGCGACGTTGCCGCCGATCGTGCACGTGTCGACGCTGCCAGGGTCTGGCGCGTACATCAGGCCGTGCGCGGCGGCCGCGCGGTCCAAGTCGCCCGTGACGACGCCCGCCTCGACCACCGCGAGTTGGTCGGGGACCGAGATCTCGAGGATGGCGTCCATCCTGGTCGTGCAGAGCACCAGCCCGCCCTCGATGGCACTCGCCCCGCCGGCCAGTCCGGTCCCCGCACCGCGCGGGACGACCGGGACGCCGTGCTCGTGCGCCCAGCGCAGCGAGGCCACGACGTCCTCTGTGGTCGACGCCCTCACCACGGCGAGCGGGACGCCGGGGGAGACCAGGTGCGCCCGGTCGTGCCGGAACGCCGACATCGCAGCAGGATCGCGGAGAAGCGAGCCCCCCTGTCCCAGGGTCGCGGCCAGCGTGTCGAGCGCGGCAGGGAGGTTGCCGCGGTCACCCACGGGCGGCCACCAGTTGGAACCGCCGGGCACTCTCGTGCGGGGCGAGCGCCGGCCGGCCGAGGTCGGGATCGGCCCCGGGACGCAGCAGGAGTCGCACGAACGTCGGGGAGTCGTGCGAGGTGGAGACGACGCTGGCCAGGTGTTCTGCGTCGAGGACGTCCAGCGCCGCCGCGTACCCGCACGCCCGCGCCACCCCGACCAGGTCGACGGCCTCAGCGCCGGTCGGCTGTCCGCCCGTGGAGTCGTGCACTCCGTTGTCGAGCACGACGTGGAGGAAGTCGGGCGGTGCGGTCCTGCCGATCGTCGTCAGGGCTTCGAGCCGAATGAGCGCTGCTCCGTCACCGTCCAGGACGACCACTCGGCGACCGGGGGGTGCCGCCAGGGCCACGCCGAGTGCCGCGCTGGAGGCGCACCCCATGGACCCGACTACGTAAAGGTTCTCGGGGCGGTCCCAGTCGCGTTCGAGCTCACGCGAGGTACGACCCGTGGTCGACACCACGAGGTCGGTGGGGTCGAGGTTCCGGAGGAGCACACCGATCGCCTCGTCGCGTCGCATCCGGGCGGGCCCCGGATCGGGTACGGAGCGGACCACGTCGGTCCTCACGCCGTTACGCGGCACTAGCAGTGCGTAGGGGAGCGACGTGCGCTCTAGGTGGTCCAGCGCAGCCGCCACCTGACGGTCGACCGGGACGGAGTCGTCCAACCTCGCGTGGCCGATCTCCATCGCCCTCAGCAGCGGCTCGGTGATGGATCCCATGAGCCGGTGCTGCGGCTCGTCGGGCTGGCCCGGCTCGCCCCGCCACCCCACCAGCATTAGGAACGGTACCCGGAGCGTGTGGGACAGAGAGGTGAGCGGGTTCACGGCGTTGCCGAGGCCGGAGTTCTGGAGGAAGACGCACGGCCGCCCGCCCGCCAGCCGCATGCCGCTGGCGACCGCCACCGCCTCGCCCTCATTCGCGACGGGCAGGTATAGCTCCGGGTGGTGCTCGGAGACGTACGACAGGACGGGCTCAAGGAGCGAGCAGGGGACACCGACGAACGGTCCCACCCCGCGGGCTACCAGGGCGCCGACCAGTTCGCCGGCCGGTGTTCCCGGCATCACCGGACGTTCGAGTCGGGCACGGAGAACTTGGCCTCGGCGGCCAGTGTCTCAGCTGTGCCCTGCAGTTCGAAGACCGAGTGGACGGGAGTGATGACGGACTCGATCTCGGTGGAGCTCCCGTTGGCCAGGATCGATCGGAACGCGTTCTCGACGGCGGCGATGCTAGCCCTGAGCCCGTGGTTGGCGTAGATGACCATGCTGGCCCCCGCCTCCTGGAGCGCGGCAGCCGTCACGGAGTGGTAGGTCGTCGGTACGACCACGACCGGGGTTGAGGGGTCCTGCCAGCACTCCAGGAACTCCAGCACGCGCTGCGGCGACCGGTCCTTGGAATGGATGAGGACGGCGTCAGCACCGGCCTCCGCGTACGCCCGGCACCGATCGAGGGCCTCTGGCAGTTCGCCGCCCGCGACAAGCGTCTCGGTGCGCGCGATGACCATGAATTCGGGGCCACGCTGCGCGTGCTTGGCCGCCTCGACCTTGCTGCAGAACTCCTCGGTGCTCACCAGGTCCTGCCGACCGGGGATGAAGCTGTTGCGCTTGGGGAAGGTTTTGTCCTCCATCGAGACGGCCGCGATGCCCGAGGCCTCGTACATGCGGACCATGCGCATGACGTTGGGGACGCCTCCGTACCCGGCGTCGCAGTCCGCGACCAACGGCACGGCCACGGACTCCGCCATCACGGCCGCGACGGAGTGGAGTTCGGTCATGGTAAGGATGTCGGTGTCCGGCACCCCCTGCGAGGCAGACACCTCCAGTCCGCTCGCCCAGACGCCGTCGAACCCTGCCCGTTCGGCAAGCCTGGCGCCCAGCGGGTTGTGGGCCCCGGCGACCCGGATGATGCGGGATCCGTCGAACAGCAGCGACCGTAGGGCGCGCGAGGTGGAGGCCGCTGCGTGCGGGGGAGGAAACGAGGTGCTGGAAGCCATAACGGTCCTTCTCAAGCGCGGTGAGGAGCGTGGTCCGTGCGCGCTCATCGTGGCACAGAGCGATTCGCCGGTAGTGAAAAATGTGTCCGCGGCCACACACCGAGACGCCGCCGCGCAGGGGGAGCTGAGACGAACTGCGGACACCCCTCGACGCGGACTTGCGGAGTCGGTAACGTCCGCGCGGCCGGGACGCCAGCTTGGTGCACCGGCGGGGGAGGGAGACCGGTGAACGGTGTCTATTGGGAGAGGGCTTGCCAGTTCTTCGAGCGGTCCGGGCTGGTGGACGCTCGGGCGAGCTACTTCGTGCACGACAAGAATGCAGGACGTGTCGACATCGGCGTCGGCACGCGGCGAACCGTCGCCGTCGACGCTCGGAACAGCGTCTCGGTGTCGGACGTCCACACTGGAAGGCAGGTGGTCCGGCGGCGCGGGTCAGCCATGCGGCAGGTGGAGCAGCTCCTGGTGCGCGATGCGCCCTGCTTCTTCCTCGTCAGTCCTGACCTGGCGCGCTCCTTCGCCGACGAGTCCCTTCCCCTCGCCCTGTTCGTGCAGCCCGCCCTCGAGCTCCACTTCTCGCCGGAGCACCCGGAGGGAGTGCTGGGGCACGCCGCCGACGCGGTGGCCGAGCGGCGGGGCAAAGCCATGCTGGAGGCGCTCGCGGAGGTGTCGCCCCGACCGGCGTCCCCCGTTCCCGACGCCCCGGAGGCCTTCTCCCGACTCGTCAGCGGGTGGCGGTCGGCGGAGTCGGACGAGCAATTCCTTCGGCGACTCACTGCCGCGGTGGGCGCGTTGCAGGAACACGCCGACGGCAAGATGGCGCTGACCCGGGCCTACGAGCGGGTGCTGCCGCCCGGTCTCGACCCGTTCCAGCTCTACCAGCTGCACGCTCGGGCAAACGGCGAGTACGCCTGCAGTCACTTCTCCCGCATCGAGGACGCGGTGGTGTGTCTCGGCGCCAGCCCGGAGAACGTGTTCGAGACGCGCGACGGTCAGCTCACCGTGGACGTGGTCGCCGCCACGTGCCGGTCCACCCCGGACGCGCAGGGGCTCACCCAAGAGCTGTCCGCGAACCCCAAACAGTTGAAGGAGCACTGGTCCTCGCTGGCCAGCCGACAGCGGCGGTTCCGGGACCACTGCACCGACGGATCCCTCCGGGTCGTCCAGGACACGCGCGTGAAGCGACTCCGTAACGTGAGCCACTTGCACTCCGTCTTCACCGGTGAGCTCCGTCCCGGGGTATCGCCCTTGGACTTGATGGATGGCCTCTTCCCTCTGCTCGGTGCCCGACCGCCGGAGCTGTTGCCACTCGCGGATGCCGAACCAGCCCCCCACCGCTACTTCGCCGGCCTCGTCGGACGGCTGAACGACCAGTCGGCGGCCGCCTTCCTGAACATCCGCAACCTCCTGCTGCTCGACGAGACGATGCACGCGAAGGTGGGCGTCGGCGTGATCAAGGAGTCAGACCCCCACAGCGAGCTGGTCGAAACGCAGGACAAGCTGTCCGGCGTCCTCGAGGCGGTGTGGTCCTGGGTCGAGAGCGGGCCGGAGCCCGAGGGAGTCGCGTGAGCGGGCGTCCTGCCGCGCCGCCCGCGCTTCCCGACCACCTCCACGTTGGCTGCGGCGCCGCCGACCGGTTGGTGGACCTGGTGGAAGGCCACTCCGCGACCAGCGGCTCGAGGCGTCCCCTGGTGGTGATGGGCTCGGCGTCGAGTCGCACGGGATGGGCGAAGGAGGTGGTCGCCCGGCTGCGCCGTCGTCACGGGTGGGAGCTGGACGTGGTGGTTCGACGCTCCCACCGGTTGACGGTGGCGGAGGCAGAGCGTCTCGTGGGCGCGGCACGTCCCCACAGCCCGGACCTCGTCGTCGGGATCGGCGGCGGGAGCGTGCTCGACGCGGCCAAGGTCGTCGCAGGGCTGTGCCGCTCCTCGGTCACGCTGGCCCGCGCCGTCGCGCAGCCAAGCGCGATGGAGCATGTCGTGCCCTTGGTCGCGGTTCCGACCACGGCGGGCAGCGGGTCTGAGGCGACGCCGACCGCCACGCTCTGGGACGGGCCCGGCGGAGCAAAACTCGCGCTCGACGACCTCCGGCTGGCCCCGCGACTGGCGGTGGTCGATCCCCTCCTCGGCCTCACCCTCCCCCTCCGGTCGCTGGCGAGCGCTGCCCTCGACGCTTTGGCACACGGGGTTGAGTCGGTGTGGTCCACTCGGTCGACCGCCGAGTCACGCGCCCACGCGCTCCACGGTGTCGAGCTAGTCTCCTCCGGCCTGCTGGGGTGCCTGGCGGACCCGGGCGACCTCTCCGCGCGCTCCGCGCTCAGCCTGGGAGCGGCCCACAGCGGAGTGGCGATCGGGGTTACGCGCACCACGCTCGCCCACGCACTGTCGTACCCGCTCACCGCGAGGCACGGACTCTCGCACGGCCATGCCTGTGCGCTGGCGCTGGCCCCGGTGGCCGCGTTCAACGCCGCGGTGGCGGCGTCCGACTGCGTCGATCCCCGAGGAGAGGAGTTCGTCCGCTCGAGGGTGCGAGAGGTCCTGACAGCACTCGGGGTGGAGTCGTCGGCCGGCCTCCGCCGGCTGGTCGAGGAGGTCCTGGGCGTGGTCGGCCTGCCCACGCTCGACGACGTACGCCCGGCCGTCGACCTGCCTGCGGTGGTCCGGGAGGCCCAGGCATCCGGCCGGTCACGGAACAACCCACGACGGGTGGACGCCGCCGCCCTTCTTCCGCTCCTGCAGCAGTGCGCCCAAACCTAGGAGGACCTGTGCCGACCGACGAAATCGAGATCGACCCTGTGAAGTTGATGCGCTGGCTGAACGCGCGGAAGATGACCGTGCCGGCGTTCAACGCCGAGGTAGGTGCCGATGCGGCATCGATGGACCAGGCGACGGACGGTGGTGCCTTGGTCTGGGACGACCGGCTGGTCGCCCGGGCGTCCGAGGTGCTCGACGTCGAGGTGCACCAGCTGCGCACCGACGCCGGCACGGTGGCTGCCGTCTACCGCTCGGCCGCCTCGTCGCAGGCGCAGCGCCGGACGGTGCGCCGGGACGGCATCGACTTCTACGTGTACTACTCGCTCGCGGGGCCCCGCGGACAGGTGGCACCGGTGATCCTCGACATCCTGTGCCCGCCCCAGCGGCTGCCCGAGCTCAACCAGGGTCACCTGGAGCCGGCCATCACGGTCAACCTCGGCCCCGGTGACATCAACGGCCGGTGGGCCGAGGAGCTGACGGCGCAGACGTGGAGCGTGCTCTCGGCGAACCGGGGGCCAGACGCCTGGATCACGGGTGACTCCTACTACGAGCCGTCGTTCTGCCCTCACACCTACTCGCGCGTCACCGACGAGCCGGCACGAATCCTCTCCTACACCGGCGCCAGCCCCCTTGCGAACCTCGTGGACCAGACCAATACGTGGTCCGACGAGGCGTTCGGGTGCCTGCTCGACGACGTGGGCCAGGAGTTCGGCGCCGGGACAGTCCTAGCGCGGGCGATGCGTCGACGCGGCCACGACCCGGGGTCCCTGGCCGCCGCCGCGCACGTAGACCGGGACGCGGTCGACGCCCTGCTGCGGGAGGCGCCGGGCGAGCCGGACCTCACCGCGCTGGCCCGCCTTGGCCGAGTCCTCTCCCTGGACTACAGGCTGTTGCTGCCGCCGCTCGAGGACAGGGACCCGATGGGCAAGTCCTCGCGCACGATCGCGGAGAGCCGGGCCTCGGTGCGACGGTTCGCGAGCTACACCGTGGCGGACATGGCCGGGTCCTCGTCCGCACCCGACCTACTCGGCAGCTTCTTGCTGGTCGACGGCGACACCGCGGAGGAGCTCGACCTCCGGGACCCGCAGGCGACCTTCTACCTCGTGACTGCGGGGTCGGCCACGGCGTCCTGGGTCGACGAAGCGGGCCGGGTGGTGCAGCAGGCGCTCGGTCGCTGGGACAGCCTCTGGATCGGACCGGGCGTGCGCCACGGGTTCACCGGAAACGCGGGCATGCTCCGCATGGGCGACGCGAGCTCGTTCTCCTACCAAGACACCCTCGAGCTCTCCAACACCTACCGACCTGCTCGGACCCTAGGCCGGGCGCGTCAGGACCGCCGTGGCTGGGGGTACGACCGGTGAGCGCCGCTCAGATGCTGGTCGGCGGGACGTGGCGCAGCGGGTCGGCCGAGCTCGAGGTCCGCGACCCGTACTCCGGGGCCGTCGTCGGCTGTGCTGCCGACGGAGACCCGCGCGACATGGTGGAGGCGGTGCAACTGGCCGCGGCGAACCGCTGGACCCTGCGCCCCCACCAGCGCCGGGCGATCCTCGAGGGCGCGGCCGACGGGCTGCTGGCGGACTCTGAGGGGTTCGCGACATCGATCCGGCTGGAGTCGGGGATGGCGCACACCGCGGCCCTGCGCGAGGTGGACCAGGCGGCCGCCCTCCTGCGCACCACCGCGGCGGAGATGTCCGGACTGCGGGGCGGGTCCATGGTCACGGACGTCGTGCCCGGGGCGCCGCCCCGGCACGCGATGACGCTGCTCGAGCCGGTAGGCGTCGTCCTCGCCGTCACGCCCTTCAACCGGCCGCTCAACCAGGTAGTGGTGAAGCTGGCCCCGGCCATCGCGACCAACAACAGCGTGGTCCTGAAGCCTTCGGAGAAGGCGCCGCTGACCGCCATCAAGTTCGTGGAGCTGCTGCTTGAGGTCGGTCTGCCCGCCGCAATGGTCTCCGTGGTCACCGGCAGCCCCGCGCCCCTGGTCGAGGCGGCGCTCGGGACCGGGCTCGTCGACATGGTGACCTTCACGGGGAGCTCGGCGGTGGGTCGGAGCATTGCCGCTCGCGCTCCCATGTGTCGGCTCGCCATGGAGCTGGGGGATGTCGGGGCCTTGGTCGTGCTGGAGGACGCCGATCTTCCGGCCGCCGCGGCCGCAGCCGCCAAGGGCTCCTTCGACAGCGCCGGACAGTCGTGCCGCGGCGTCAAGCGGATCCTCGTGGCGCGCCCGGTCGCGGCTCAGTTCACCGAGCTGCTCGTCGAGCGTGCCGGCCTCATCCGCGTGGGAGACCCCGCGGACCCCGCGACCGACATGGGCACCTTGATCAGCGACGCCGCCGCGCGCACCGTAGAGGACCGTGTCCGCGAGGCGATGGACGCCGGGGCGCGGCTGCTGCTCGGCGGGCGTCGCTCGGGCGCCCAGTACTGGCCCACCGTCCTGGACCGGGTGCCTGCCGAATCGTCCCTGGTGGCCGAGGAGACGTTCGGTCCCGTCGCGCCGGTGCTCGAGGTCGCGGGGGCAGAGGACGCGGTCGCAATGGTCAACGCGGGTCCGTTCGGTCTCCAGACCGGCGTGTTCTCGCGGGACCACCAGACCCTCATGCGGATGGCGGAGGACCTGCGGGTGGGGACGGTGGTCCTCAACGACGGGCCGCAGTTCAGCTCGCCGGCAATCCCGTTCGGCGGGGTGAAGCACAGCGGCCTGGGTCGAGAGGGAGCCCGATGGGCGATGGAGGCCATGTGCGTGACAAAGACGGTCGTGCTGTGAAGGCGCGGCGCGTGGTCTACACGGACCCGGCGTGGGCGCTGGACCCGGCCCTCGGTGGGCCCGACCCTGCCCGCGCGGACCTCGAACGCGAGGTCCTCGGCACGGGCGTGCAGATCGACCTGGGGATGTGGCACGGCGACGCCTTCGTGACCGAGGGCCCGGAGTTCCTCGACTGGGTCGATGGCGCCGACGCGCTGGTGGTCTACCGGGCCCAGGTGACCGAGGAGCTGTGTGACGCGCTATCCGGCAGCTGCCGGGTCATCGCTCGCCAGGGCGTCGGCATCGACAACCTCAACGTGCCGCTGCTACGCGAACGCGATATGACGTCGTTCCACCTGCCCGACTACTGCGTGGACGAGGTGAGCACCCACTCGCTCGCCCTGCTGCTCGCCTTGGAGCGACAGGTGTGCGACCAGGACCGCCTGATCAAGGCCGGCGGCTGGGGCATCTTCAGCAGTGCCGTCCCGCGCCGGCTCGCAGACTGCACCGTGGGGATCGTCGGCTTCGGTCGCATCGGTCGTGCCACGGCCCGTCGCCTCCAGGCCTTCTACGGGAGAATCGTCGCCTACGACCCGTACGTCCCGGCCGACCTCATGAGCGGATACCACGTGGGCGCAGTCGACACCCTTTACGACCTCTTCCGGTCCAGCGATGCCGTCGTGCTGCACGCCGAGCTCACCGACGAGACCCGGTCGCTGGTCGACGACGAGGCCCTCGCGGCCGCCCGGCCGGGCACGGTGCTGGTCAACGCCGCTCGCGGTCCGCTCGTCGACTCAGCCGCGGTCGAGCGGGCCCTGGTGGCAGGGCGCCTAGCCGGCTACGCCTCGGATGTGTTCACCCCGGAGGACCCGAACGTAGACGAGGTCAACCGACGACTCGTGGCACGGCCCGACGTGGTCGTCTCCTCCCACCGTGCCTTCCTGTCCGGCGCCTCCGAGCGCAGCCAGCGCACGCGGGTCGCCCAGGAGATCGCCCGTGTGTTCGCCGGTGGGCTGCCTCGACACGGGCGGCTGTCGTGAGCGCCGCAACCGTCCACGCCGCCCCACTGCGCGCGGAGTGCACGGGTGACCCGACTGACGTCGGGTTCGAGCCGGCACGGTTGGGCCGCGTCAGGCAGGTCATGGAGCACCAAGTCGCCCAGGGCCAGACGCCCGGCGGGGTGCTGGCGGTCCGCCGCCGCGGCAAACTGGTCTGCCTTGAGTCGTTCGGCCGTCTGGACCCGGCCGGCCCCGAGCCCATGACCCGCGACGCGATCTTCCGGATCGGCTCGATGACCAAGCCGTTCTCCGCCATGGCCGCCCTCACCCTCGTGGAGGAGGGAAGGCTACTGCTGTCGGACGAGGTCTCGACCTTCCTGCCCGCGCTGGCGGACCTCAGGGTCACCACCGATCCGCGGCACGCGGACCGTCCCGACGTGCCGACCGTCCCGCTGCACCGACCCATGACGGTGCGCGACCTGATGCTAAACACCAGCGGCATCGTGGGCGGCTACCTCGGGTCCCCGGGCATCCTGCGCGTCTATGACGCACACGGGATCCGGGGGTTCGACCACCGAGCCGTGGCCTTCACCGAGACCACCCAGGACCTCGTCGAACGGCTCGGTGGGGTGCCGCTCGCCCACCAACCGGGTTCGGTGTGGGAGTACGGGCTCTCCTACGAGGTGCTGGGCCGAGTGCTGGAGGTGGTCAGCGGCCAGAACCTGGACGAGCTGGTCGACGATCGGGTGCTGCGGCCCCTGGGGATGTCCAGCACCGGGTTCTGGGTGCCGGAGGAACGTGCACACCTCGTCGCGCAGCCGGACCGCTCCCTCGCGCCTGATCTCGAGCTGCTCACGTTGACGTCCAGGCCGAGCTACCTCTCCGGTGGCAGCGGCTGCTACTCCACGATCTCCGACTACCTGCGCTTCCTCACGTGCCTCACGGGTCGCGGCACCGCCGAGGACGGGACCAAGGTTCTGAGCCCACGGTTCTTGGACATGATGCTGTCGGACCACCTGGGTGACCTGGCCGAGAGCGGTCCCGACTTCATCCCCGGGGTCGGCTACAGCTGGGGACTAGGCGTCGCCGTTCGCCGTCCGCGAGGAACCGGGAACACGCCGGGCAGTCCGGGCGACTACTGGTGGCTGGGGCGCGGGTCGACGCTATTCTTCGTCGATCCCGCCGAGGAGCTCGACGCCGTGCTGATGATGCAGAGCTCGTGGCAGGCCAGGTGGTGGCAGGGACGCAGGTACCACGAGCTCTTCCGGGATCTCGTGTACCAGGCCATCGTCCAGTAGTCCCGGAAGTCCGGACGAGCGGACTCACGCGCTGGGAGCAGTTCGGGCCTTCGTCCGGCGGCACGTGAGGTAGGCGGCGTACGCCATGGTGGGTAACTTCCTCCGCCCGGCGTCGAATTCTCCTCAACGGCCCGATATGGCGGCCTGGCCCCGCCGCGTCCGCATTAGTGTCGCTGGCGTCGCCGGGTCCTCGGACGAGCACGGGGGAGCGTCATGACAGCGTCGCTGTTCTTGCCGTCGTCGGCAGCAGATGATGGCTTGAACGACGTAGAGCCGCGAAGACTGAGGAAGAGAAGGCGTTCTGGTGTCTGCTCTCGCTTGTTTACGGCTCCAAGCAAGTCTTCATGAGGCTGTCATGTATCGGCGTTCACCGAATGCGCGACCTCAAATGCCGGCGACCGAGGCTCGTCGAGTTCTGAAGGCGCCTCTCCAGTACCCGATGGAGTTGGTGCGATGAGGCAGCGGAAGGGTGCCGTCCACACCCACTTCGAGGACGCGCACGCCGACGTCATGAACCTCGGCCCGTTCCTCGGCCAGCCCGAGGACTCCTACAACGCCTCCATGGGGAAGTCCTCGTGGCACCTGGCGGCCGACCTGGTGGAGCAGTACTCGCCACTCATCTACGGCCGCGTGATGGAGCGGGTCCGGGCCCGGGAGGCACGCCAGCGCGCCGCCAACGACAAGCAGCAGCGGGCGCTGCCCGACACGCCGCTCGCCGCACCCGTCACCTACCTCCTCGACGAACTCCCCATCTTCCTGCGACAGCACCGCAAGCTCACCGTCGCGTGGTCCGTCCTGGCCGTCGTCGAGGTCATCTGGCACCCCGGGCCCACGCCGATGGACGCGCCCACGCGGGAGAACCGGCTACGACTGGCGCGGGCGTACCCAACCGGCGACACCGCCGCGTGGTTGCTCGTCCTCGGCGAGCTCGAACGCCCGGACTTCGTCATCGCCGACGCCGCGAGCAGCATCCAGAACGCCGTGACCGCGATGTACGACGGCACGGTTCCCATCGTGCCGTCGCTGTACCACGCGCACCGCAACATCCGCGAAGGCATCGTCGAGCTCGCCGGCACCACGCACGTCGTGGAAGGTCGGGCGGTTCCGCTGCCCCAGCTCGCCAAGCACCTGGACGTGCTCACCCGCAGCGACCTGCTCAACCTCGGCCGTGCAGACTGGTCGCGGTGGTGGGACAGCGTCATCGCCGAGGTCGCGGACCTCGGCGCCCCGGTCGAGAAGCTCCTCATCCAACGAGATGTCTACGAGGACCGCATCTGGACCGGCATCCAGGTCCTGACCGACCACCCGCACCTGCCGGCCTCCAACGCCGCCATCGAGAACCGCCTCCGAGCGACGCTGTCGCCGTTCCTGGAGAACCGCAAGCAGCTGTTCCGCAACATCGCCCGCACCAACTGCCTCCTCGACCTCGCGGTCGCCCGGGCCCAGGGCGCGTTCCGCAACCTCGACGACATCACCCACCTGCTGCGCGAGGACAACGAGGCGCACGGCGGCTGGGCACCGACGCCCCGGGCCGTCGCCGACCCGCAGCCGCCGTACATCGGACCCCCGGGAGAGGCCGCCACGAGGCGTCCGCAGGTGTACTCGTCCCTGCGCAACCGCGCGCTGGTGCCGGCGCTGCTGGCTCAGCGCACCGGCAGTCCCGCTGAGCCCACACCCGAGCGATGAGCCTCGCCGACGCCGCGGCCAGCCACTTCGAGACGCTGACCCAACGCACCTTCTACGTGGTCGACACCGAGTACACGAACGCTCCGGACGGCAACCACATCATCTCCATCGGCATCGTCCCGGTCGTCCGCGGCAAGCGCGCACCGGCTGCCGACGAGCTGTACATCGAGATGAACCCCGGCGTCCCCATCACCGCGGAGACGTCCGCCATCCACGGTTTCACCGACGCCGCCGTCGCCAAGAAGCGCCAGTTCGCCTTCCACGCCGCCCGCATCCTGGCCAAGCTCAACGACCCCACCGGCGTGTTCGTCTGCCACACCGGTGTGGATGTCCATGTCCTGCGGGCCGAGCTCGAGCGCCTCGACGACCGCAAGGCCGCTGGCGCCCCCAACATCGCGGTCGGCCTTGCCGACCTCCCAGACCTGCCCATCCTGGACACCTCCGCGCTGCCACGGCAGCTGCGCGTACCCGAGGTCGGCAACCGGACCACCATCGGCCTGACCCGGCTCGCTGACATCTACGGCCTCACCAACGCCAACCCGCACCACGGGCGCTCCGACGCCCGCGTGACCGCAGCGGTCCTGGTGAAGCTGCTCCGCGCGGCCGCCACCGCGCTGCGCCACGACACCCTCGAGGACCTGCTCGACGAGCACGGCCGCGGTACCCTGCGCGACCCCAAGGTCGCCATCGTCACCCACCGCCGCGGCCCGTCCGAGCCACGCGTCCCCGCCGAGCACCTCGCCCGGCACACCCGGCCGTTGCTGGACCCCGCAGCCCCCGCCGAGGTGGACGCCTGGATGGCCATGGCCGCCGAGTGCGTCCAGCTCCGCTGCCGCTACCTCGCCAGCGCCGCCGAGGTCGCCGGCCGCGAGAACGGCCGTCTGCTCTTCGACCAGGTCGTCGCCCTCCTGCCCACCGCCACCGAGCCCGGGCAGGCCGGCACCGCCCTCGGCGCCCTCACCCGGCTCATCCGCAGCCGCGGGGACAAGCCGGCTCTGGCGCACACCCGCGCGGTGCGGTGGATGACGAAGAACCAGCCCGCCATCACCGCCTCGACCCCGTGCGGCGACGGCGGAAGCCTCGCGTGCCCCGACTGCCGCGACCACGCCGGCTGCCCGCGCGACACCATCTACCAGCCGGTCGCCGAGGTCGCCACGCGCGGCGGCGCCGGCGAGCTCTCCGAGGGCCGCATCGGGAGCGTCCTGCTCGGCCGGACCCAGGAGCGGGGCGACCGCGCCATCAAGAAGTGGAGCCACGTCCAGGTCAAGGCGTACATGACCTGGCTGGTCATCGAGTGGGAGCGCGCCAACGGCGTTCGGCAGGTCCTCATCGACCGGCATCTCGGGTGGGCGATGGACTACGAACTCCACCTCATCGAGCCCCGGCTGACGCTGCTGCTCTGCCACCAGTACGCCGCCCGGAACCAGGCCGAGGAAGCCATCGCGCTCGCCACCCGCGTGCTGGCCGCCCGGACATCCGACACGGCCTACGACGAGCTCGCCGAGTGGCGGAAGTGGGCCGTCGCCGCGCTCGAGCAGCAGGCGCGGAGAGCCCGGCCGCGCATCATCCGGGCACCCCGCCTGGCGAGGCCCGACGGACGAACCAACCCGAACCCCTACGCCACCGACTGACCGTCCAACCGGCGTTCGGGGAAGCACGCCAGCCCTCTCATCGAAGGCTCGACACCACGTAGCGGTCGTCGCTGATGCTCCGTCCCCAGTAGGCCGGGTCGGAGAGACGAGTCAACGACGCGGACCGACCCGTGTTCTCCACGAGCCGAACCACCTGCTCGGCCGAGAGGCCGCCCCATTGGACCAGCGACCCTCCACCAGCACGAGCCGGCCCGATGGCGAGAGCAGGCGAAGCCACCGTGACAGAGCGACGGCGGGGTCTGGCATCGCCCACAGGACATGCCGACAGAGGACCACGTCGTAGCTCCCCTCCGGGAGGGTCGGGGCGAACGCGTCTCCCTGCATGAACCGCACTCCGCGCACACCGGCACCCTTGCGCCCGGCCGCCTCCACCATTCGCGGCGAGAAGTCCAGACCATCGACCTGGTAGCCGTCCTCGGCAAGCAGGACGGAGAGTGTGCCGGTTCCGCAGCCCAGGTCTGCGACGCGAGCGGGGGGTTCGGGCAGGCGGCCCAGCAGGAGCTCGCGCCATGCCTCTCGCACGGCCGGGTCCCTCAGGCCGTGGTCTGCCGGCTCGTCAAACGCAGCAGCTTCAGCGTCCCAGATGGCGATGTCATCAGCGATTCCCATACCCGAGACGGTACGAGATGCGGGTCAGTCCGCCAGGAAGCCGCCAGCCGGTCGGCCGCTCGAACAAACCACCGAAGGCCAGGAGCTGTCATCTCCTGGCCTTCGCGTTGTGGTTCTCTTCATGCCGCTTGCTCGCCGGCTCCAATGCCTCGGAAGCAAACCCGGGGCATCACGCGCCCTTGTTCAACACTTTCCGCCGAACAGGCCAATTAGGGACCGTGGTTTCCGTCCGTCTTCTCCGCCGGCCCATGGGCCACGAACCTTGTTCTGGGCCTGCTGATGGGCCCTCTTGTAGACGCCTGCTCTCTGGAAGGCGTTGTCGGGGTAGATGTAGACCTCTGCGTCATCGCGGAAGACCTGCTTTCGGCCGACGTCGAGCTTTCGGCCGACGTCGAGTTTGCCCTGCTTATGGACCACGGTGCCCTCTTAGGCGGTCACGGAGGCGGGATCCTCAACGGCATCGCCTGGTCGGTCGTCAACCGCACGGCCTGATCCGCCCCTTTGCCGAGGTGCGTGACTGGAGGGCGATGGCTGCCGCGACAGGTCCGCAGTCCACGAACGGAGGACAGGGACCGGCCCCCAGCGTGAACCGCTAGCGTTGGCCGAGGAGGACGCGAGAGGGAGGGCAGATGACTGACGCGGAGAAATGGCTGTCACCGTTGCGCGAGCGGGGTCTCGTCCCGGACGACATGGTCGCGGCGTCGCTGGTCGGCTCGCTGGCTCGCGGATGGGCGAACCCGCAGAGCGACGTGGACATCGCGGTGTTCGTGACCCGGGAGTGGGAGTCCGACGCGTGCATGGCACTCCCCCTGCCGCTGAACCCGCCCCGGGTGATGTCCGAGGGATTCAACTCGGGCGATCGCAGGTGGGAGGTCGTCTACTGGACGCTCGGACAGGTCGACCAGATGCTGGCCAAGGTCTCCTGGGAGCAGTTCGAGCGCAACGTCGTCGCACAGGGCCTGCTTCACCCTCGCGAGGAGATCCTCATCTCCCGTCTGGAGCACGGCGTCCCGTTGGCAGGGGTGGACTGGTTGGCCACCGCCCACGAGCGGGTGCGGACCTCGGCGTTTCGGTCGTTCATGATGACGAGGTCCCTCGCGGCCTCCGACGACGCTGTGGAGGACGCCCTCGGCCAACTGGAGGGGGGCGACTTCGAGAGCGCCGTCCTGTCGGCAAGGCGGGCGCTCGGGCACTCGGTCGACGCGCTCCTGGAGTCGCACGGGGAGTACCTAAGCCTGATCCCGAAGTGGCGGCCCCAACGGTTCCGGGCGGCCTCGCCCGCACTCCTCGACTTCGACCGGTACTGGGAGCTGGAGTCGATGCGGACCTACGACCAGGACGCCCCCGCCAGCTGGGTGACGGAGGTGCTCGGCGTCTGCCAGGACATAGCCCTGCGAGTGGACCTGCAGCCGTGACCGCGGTGGACCCGGGGGCGCGCCCACGCAGGCGCCTCGGCATCTGGCTCCGGCGCCGCCGGGGAGCGCTGCAAATCGGCCTCGGTGACGTCGCGCTGGAGCTCTCCGACGCCGCCCTTGTGCTCTTCGAGGGCGCGGACGGGACGCGCACTGTCGTTGACCTCGCCGCACTGCTGGTCGCCGAGTACGGGATCCCCGACGACGAGGCTCTGGCGGACGCCACGGAGTTCCTGACGTCGATGGTGGCTGACGGGCTCATGGTCGTCGGAGCCGACGGTGCTTCGGCTCCGGCTTGATCCCTCGTCACCGCCAGCGGTGCAGGTCGGCGGATGCGCGACCTGGGAGACCATCGCGAGCCTTGCGGTGCTGGCGCGTTTCAGGGTCAGGGGCGGCGGCACGTACGCACGCTGGGCCCACGAGACGCAGCAGAGAGTCTCGCCGGACCTGGTGCGGGAGCTGTGGCTGAGAGTCGCCGCCGTCTCCCCGCCGCCGCCGTCCGACTCCTCGACCCCTGACTTCGGCGAGGCGTTCGGTGGCGGCGACCTGCCGTCGCTGCTCGACGAGTACTGGTGCGCCGCCGTCGAGCCCTACTGGACGGAGATGGCCGAGACCGTACGGGCGGAGGTGCGGCGCCGCAACGAGACACTCGTCGCACGCGGTTGGGTCGCGATGCTGAGCGGTATCGACGCTCACCTGCGCTGGCGGCCACCCCTGCTGGCCTCCCCGCACCAGGAGGACATCCGGCACGTCGCCAGGGGCCGGCGCCTGCGCCTCGTCCCCCTTGTGTTCGGCGGTGCCTGGTCGCTGTTCACGGCGCTCCCGGTGGGGGCGGTGGCGGTCTCCTACGCGCTGCCCGCTGGTCAGGCGCTGCAGGGCCTTCCGGGGACGCAGGCGTGCGTCGACACAGAGGTCGACCCGCTCGCCATCCTGCTGGGCAGGCGGCGAGCGCTGATCCTGCGCTGCTTGGACCGTCCGGCCACCACCACCACCCTGTCCGCCGCCCTCGGAATCGCGCCCAGCACGACCTCGGAGCACCTACGGGAACTGCTGGAGGCCGGCGTGGTTCGTCGAACCCGAAGGGGGAACGAGGTCTTCTACGAACTGGACCGCAGCGGGTTCACGCTCATGGCCGAGTTCAGCTGATTCGGCCCCGGCCGAATGTCTGGATAAGCGGAGGGCGCCGTCGTTAGCCTCACTACGGTCAGTCCAAACCGAGGACAAGGGGGTGAATCGAATGAAGAAGTACTCCAAGCCTTCCACCGTCGAGGTGAGTAAGCAGGTCGTCATGGCCAACAAGGCGTGACACTCGGGCGCGTGCCACGCCCCCGCGGGGGGCGTGGCACGACGTCCTCATCACCTAGAACCGCGCCAGCGGGAGGCCATCGGGCCAGGAGGGAGCAGGAGCATGTGCGGCATCGGAGTGATCGCGTCGCTGGCGTCGGCCACCGCCGACCACGACACGGCAGCGCTGGTCGACGAGATGCTGCTGCAGTTGCACCACCGCGGGCCGGACGAGACCTCCACGCGCATTGAGCCGCAGGTCGGCTTCGCCTTCGCCCGCCTCTCGCTGGTGGGCATCGCCAACGGCAGCCAGCCCCTCGCCACCGGCGAGGACGACCTCGTCCTCGTGGCGAACGGCGAGGTGTACAACCACCGGTCTCTGGAGTCGCGACTCGGTATCACCAGCGAACTGCGGACCCTGTCCGACTGCGAGGTGCTGCTCCACCAGTACCGCCGGCATGGACTGGACTTCCTCGACGACGTCCGCGGCATGTTCGCCGTGATCCTCTGGGACCGGCGCAACCAAAAGTTGGTCCTGGCCCGTGACCGGTTCGGCATCAAGCCGCTCTACTTCCACCGCAGCGCCGAGCGCATCGTCGCGGCCTCGGAGATCAAGGCCCTGATGGTCGACCCGGGCACGCCCCGCGAGGTGGACTGGACCACCGCCCTGGGCCACCCCCAGCTGATCGGGGCGCCCCAGTTCGACCAGGACGAGACGTGCACATGGTTCAAGGGCATCGAGTCGGTCCCGGCGGGCACGATCTTGGAGATCGACCTGCGGGACGGGTCGACCCGGTCCCACCGGTACTGGTCGCTCCCGGAGCCGAACGAGGACTGGAGCGAGCAGCGTTTCGTCGACGAGTACCGCGACGCGCTAGTCGCGTCCGTCCGGGAGTGCGCCACCGCGGACGCCGAACTGGGGCTCTTCCTCTCCGGTGGCATCGACTCGACCGCGGTGCTCGCCCTCGCGGATTCCCAGGACATCCACACGTTCAGCGCCGTGACGGCCGGGACGCTCCTCAACGGTGACGTGGAGGAGGCGGCTTGGGTGGCCGGCAAGTACGGCAACCCGCACCACCAGGTGGAGTTCCCGCACGACCTCACCCCGTCGACCGAGCAGTGGCGACGGGTCCTGTGGCTCTCGGAGACGCCGCTGTGCGGACCCGAGGTGTATTACCGGTACGAGCTGCACCGCTTCGCCCGGCAGGCCCGTCCCGAGCTCCGGGGGATGCTTCTGGGCTCCGCCAGCGACGAGTTCAACGGTGGCTACTCGGTCAACACCGCGGGCGAGGGCGGTTGGGAGAGGTTCCGCCGGAATCTCGAGTATCTGGCCGACAGGACGGACCTGCCCCGCGCAGCCGCTTCGAGCTGGCGGACCGATTACTCCCTACCGTTGGTCCGGCCGCACCTCGTCCGGGAGGCGGCGGGGTCCACGGCAGATGCTTACGCGCGCTACCTGAGGTCCGAGCACCTCAAGGTCCAGCAGTACAACGTGTGGCATGACGACCGGACCGCCGCCGGGAGCAGCACCGAGGCACGGGTGCCCTTCCTAGACCACCGGCTCGTCGAGATCTCGACCAGCGTCCCGGACAGGTTGCGTCCCGCGCTCCTGTGGGACAAGGCGATCCTCCGGCGCGCGATGGAGGGACTGGTGCCCGAGCGGTCGCGGGTGCGGGGCAAGGTCCCCTTCTTCTATGGAGCGGGCGTCGGCCACACGCACCGCATGATGATGCGGATGCTGCGGGCCGAGGACGGTCTCCTCGTCGAGCGGGCACTCGCCGCCCCGGGGTCAGCCGACCACCTTGAGGGCGACAACGTCCGGGCCCTGCTGTCGGTCGACGGCCGGGATGCGGAGCTGGCCGAGAAGGCCGAGATCGTCCTGCGACTGGTCAACCTCGGACTCCTGAGCGAGCTGGCGCGGGAGGTGCCCAAGGTGAGCCGGATGCCCGCCGGCCCCGTGAGGCAACGCGTGGCGGAGGACGTGTCCGGCCAGGACCTCGCCGCCCGGCTCGGGGTCGTCGAAGCGGCAGACAGTCTGCCGCCCGGACGGTACCGCATGACGGAGGGGGTCACCCTGCTCCGTGACGAGTTGAATCCCACCGGATTTCTCATGCGGGGCGGCGAACTGCTCTACGAGTTCGACGCCACCTCGCCGACCTTCTCGGCGTTGCGCGGCCTGGCGAGTGGCGACGCCTTGGACGAGACCTTGCAGGGGCAGCCGGCCGAGGTCGCCGACGACGTCCGCGACGACGTGCTGGAGCTCCACCGGGCGGGCCTGCTCGAGGCGACCGTCGAGGCCGTGACCGACCGTCAGACCTAGAGGGGGGAGTCGACGTGTACCAGGAGAGCGCAATGAGGTCCCTCGTGCCCGGGGAACGTGGCAGCGCGGACGTGTTCCGCTCCGCCGCGTTCCGAGCGTGGGAGGACAGGGCGAGCGTGCGCCGCAAACCGGCTCGCAGGCTGGAGTTGCCGCACGAGGGCTGCTTCTTCAGCCCTGAGCTCTACCCGGTCTGCGACCATCCCCTCGTCGTCGCCCGCGGTCCCAGCGCCCGGCGCTTCCTCCTCATCCGGCGGCTCTACGACTACCTCCACTTCACCACCGAGTTGGAGACCCTCGCTGTCATCCCGGTCGCGACGATGATCAGCCGCGGTCACTCCGGCCTGCCACTGTCGCGGCAGATGAGGGGCGACGCCTACAAGATCGTCACGGACGAGGCGTACCACGCCCAGTTCTCGTACGACCTCGGGGTGGACGTGTCCCATGTGACCGGCGTGGAGCGACCCGCCTCGCTCCCGGCTCCCGCCTTCCTCGGCCGGCTCGACGACGTCAGGGCACAGGTGCCCTGGAATCTGCGGGGCATCGAGGCGCTCCTCTTCTCGATCGTCAGTGAGACGCTGATCTCCGGCGTTCTCGGAGAGCTGCCGGGGGACACCCGGCTGCCCAAGGCGGTCCGTGACCTCATCCGCGACCACGCCGAGGACGAGGGGCGCCACCACGCGTACTTCCGAACCGTGCTCAGGGCCCTGTGGGACGTGCTGACCCCCCGGGAGCGCACCGAAGTCGCAGGTCTGGTGCCTGCCGTGATCTACGCCTTCCTAGAACCCGACTACCGCGAGGTGATGGACTCGCTGGAGGCGGTTGGACTGCCGGCCCACGAGGTGGAGCAGGTCGTGCGGGAGTCGTTCCACCCAGAGGCGGTCGCACAGGACGTCGCCGCAGGGGCAGCGCCGGTGCTGCAGTACCTCAGGGACCTCGGAGCGTTCGAGGAGGAGTCCACCGTTGAGGCCTTCGCCGCGGCGGGCCTTTGGGCGGGCGGCGTCGCGCCGGGGCGACCCCCGAGGGGCGGTACGGCGGTGTCGTCGGACGCCACGCTCGCGCAGACGGGGTCGCAGTGACGCGGGGGAGGCACGCGGCCGGCGACTCCGCGTTCTGGCTTTTCTGGGGCGCGATGGCCACCAGCTCGTTCGGGACCGCTGTCACGACCGTCGCCTTCCCGCTCGTGGCGCTGCAGGCGCTGGACGCGACGCCCTTCGAGGTCAGTCTGCTCGTGGGGGCCGTCGACCTCGGCTGGCTGCTGCTGGGCCTGCCAGCCGGCGTCATCGTGCAGCGCACAGAGACCCGCATCCTCCAGGTCGGGATGGACCTGGTGCGCGCAGTCGCCCTGCTGAGCGTCCCACTGGCGTGGTGGGCGGGCGTCCTGACGTTCACGCAGCTGTTGGTCGTCGCGACCGTGACGGGTCTGGCGACGGTGCTGTTCGACGTGGCGAACGCGACGTATCTGCCGAAGGTCGTCAGCCGCGAGACCCTCGTCGCGAGCAACAGCTGGATCTCGGGCACCCACGCGGTCTCCTCCACCGCAGGGCCGTCGCTCGGCGGCGTAATCGTGCAGGTGCTCGGTGGTGTCGTGGCTGTCGCGATCGACGCGTTCACGTACCTGGTCTCGGCGTTCCTGCTGCGGAGGCTGCCGAAGGCCCCGTCCAGTTCCGCGGCCCGGCCCCAGCCCGCCCGCGAGGTGATCAGCACCGGACTCGGCTGGATCCGCAGGCACCCGGTGATGTTCCCCTGCGTCCAGTGGGCGGTGGTGACGAACCTGGTCTCCGGTGCCGTGGCCGCCCTGACTCCGGTCTACCTCGTCCGGGTGCTCGACGTCTCACCCTTGGTCGTCGGCATCGTGCTGGCCGCCGAGGGGGTCGGCGCCCTCGTCGGCGCGGCGGTGACGCCGTGGCTCTCCACGAGGCTCGGGACCGCCCGCGTTCTGGTCTGGATGTCCGTCGTGGCCGCGGCCTCGCTGTTGTTGCTTCCCCTCGCGGGGACAGCGGTACTCGTCCCGCTGTTCGCGTTCGGCAGCCTAGTCTCGGGCGGGGCGGTCGTGGTGGGCAGCATCGTGACCCGGACGCACCGTCAGACCGACACGCCCGACGAGCTGCTGCCGATGGTGATGGCCGCCGTACGGTTCTTCACGTGGGGCGTGATCCCGGTGGGTGCCGTCGCCGCCGGAGCCCTGGCGAGCAGTCCGGTCGGGGTGCAGGGCGCGTTGTGGTGCACCTGCGCGGTCTTCCTGGCCGGCCCGCTGGTGCTGTTGCTGAGTCCGGTTCGGGGACGCCGACAGTTGAGCGAGGATCGGGGCGATGAACTGGTTTCCGTCGGGTGACCGCGCGGATCGATTGCCCTGAGACGACCCGCGGAACGCCGCGGAGGCGTGCGAGAGTGAGCCGCGTCGAGAACCGTTGGAAAGACGAACGTACTTGGAGTGCCATGAACCTGCCCTTGCCCACACACGAGCAGCCCGGGTCGCTCGTCGCCATCTGCGGCATGGACGGAAGCGGCAAGACCACCCTGGAGGAAGCGTTGGTGGCGGCGATCGAGCCCGTCCGGACGTGCCGGGCGCTCGCCGCCCCCTCGGAGTGGTGGCGACAGGACGCACACGTCCGCCGGAGCCTCTGGAACCTCGGTGACGGCCAGGACCTCCCGAACCTCGCCCTCCTGCACTTCAACCTCGCCGACTGCTATGCCCACCAGTCCCACGCCATCCTTCCCGCCCTCGCCTCGGGAGCCGTGGTGGTAGCCAACCGCTACCTCTACGACATGCTGGCGCTGTTCGAGGCGCGCGGCCTCGAGTTGCCCGGCTGGTTGGGCGGGGCCGTCGCCGGGATCATGCGACCGGACCTCTGCTTCGTGCTCGAGGGGTCGGCGGAGGTCATCGTCGAGCGGGTCGTCCGCCGCGACGGACCCATGCCCGGCCGGTTCGACCAAGACGTGGCGTTCGTGGAGCGGTACAACGCCTCCCTCAGGCGCATGGCGGAGGAGAACGGCCTCACGCTCCTGCCCGTTGAGGCCGACCTGGCGGAGAACGTGGACCGGTGCCTGGGCCTCCTACGCGAGGCCAACACCAAGGGCGTGGCCGCGGATCGCTAGCGCGACGACGACCGGGGCGTGGTGCGCGACCGCGCCCCCACCGCCTACTCTCAGGCGCGCAAAGCCTGGGCCAGGTCGGCGATGATGTCCTCCCGGGGCTCGATCCCGGCGCTCAGCCGGATCAGTGTGCTCGGCGCGGTCTCGGCCGCCCAGCGGTCTCGCCTTTCCCACGCGGACTTGATGCCGCCGAAGCTCGTCGAAGGCACGATCAGCCTAGCCGCGGCCACGACGGCGTCCGCCTCGGCGACGCTGCCCTCCAGTTGGAAGGCGAGGAGGCCCCCCGCGCCGTGGGGCAGCTGCGACTTCACCAGCGGGTCGTCGTAGGTACGGGGGTAGTGGACGGAGGCTACCCGCGGGTGCGTGTCCAGGAACTCGGCGACGGCCAGGGCGTTCTCACACTGACGGGCGAGGCGGAGCGGCAAGGTCCTAAGCCCTCGCAGCGCCAGCCACCCCTCGAACGGCCCGAGGACGGCGCCGCTGGTGCTGCGCCAGCTCCGCAACGCGTCCGCCAACTGGGGGGAGCGGGTCACGAACGCGCCACCCAGGACGTCCGAGTGGCCGGAGAGCGACTTGGTCAGGGAGTACACCGAGGCGACCGCCCCGAAGTCGAGTGGCTTCTGCAGGAACGCCGTGGCCACGGTGTTGTCGACCACCAGGAGCGAGTTGGCGTCCCCCGCGATGCCGGCGAGGCGGGCCAGGTCGGCCACCCGCAGAAGGGGGTTCGCGGGGGTCTCGGCCCACAGCACCGCGGGTCCGGCGCCGAGCGCTGCCGCCACCGCGTCATAGTCGAGGAGATCGACCGTGACGATCTCGGCCCCCCCCGGGCGCACCCGGTGCGCCATGTCCCTAGTCTTGTAGTAGCAGTCGTCGGGCATCACGACGCGCGGGCGACCGTCGGCGAGGACCGCCATCGTGGCCATGGAGGCGGCCTGGCCCGACGGGAACGCCACGGCGTGGCAGCCCGGGCCCTCGAGGACGGCGAGGGCGTCCTCGAGCGCCTCCCAGCCCACGTTGGTGTTGCGACCGTACTGCGGCAGGGCGGGGTTCGGGGCGCCCTGGGACACATAGGTGCTGGTCGGCACGAGCGGCGGTCCGAACGGCGCGCCCGGCGTCCGCTCGGTCCCGGCGTGGATGAGTTGCGACTCGGTGCTGAGCTCCAAGGGTCAGACTCCTTCTGTGAGGTGGCTGCTGGGGTAGCGGCAGAGCGATCCGTCGCGCTGCGGCGGGCGGGGTCGCCGCCCGGGTCGTGCCCGGACGCCGGCCTTCACGTCGCCTCGGCCACGAGGCTGTCGAGGTACGGCTCGTAGCCGGTCAGGCCCTGCTCGAGCCAGACCTCGGTCCCGGCGGTGCCGACGATGGCGATCTCCGCCGACCCCCTCAGCGCCCGGATGTCGTCCGGGGTCCTGATACCGAACCCGACGCCCAGGGGCACCGAGGTCGCCTCCCGGCAGCGCCCCAGGAAGTCCCCCAGGCCTTGCGAGACATCCGTCTGTCGTCCCGTCACGCCCGTGCGTGCGGCGCAGTACACGAACCCCGAGGCGTGGCGCCCGATCTCCTGCAGCCGGGCCCGCGAGTTGGTGGGGGTCATGATCTGGACCGGGTCGAGCTCGAGGCTGCGGGCGACGGCGTACAGCTCGCCACCCTCCTCGGGCGGCAGGTCCGGGACGATGAAGCCGGACATGCGGCCCTTCGCCAGCTGCTCGCAGAACTGCGCGGCGCCCATCTGGACGACGCTGTTGTAGTAGCCCATGAAGAGGGTGGTCAGGTCGAGCTCTGCGGCGGCACGGCCCGCGAGGTCGAAGTACTCGCGCCACCCCGTCCCGCTGCGGATCGCCTCGTGGTTTGCCCGGACGAAGGAAGGTCCGTCGGCGATCGGCTCGCTGAAGGGCAGCTGCAGCTCGACGAGATCCACCCCGGCCCGGTCCATCGCCTGCAGCATCGACCAGTTAGCATCGAGGGAGGGGTAGCCCACGACCAAGTGGGTCATGAGGAGGATGGGCCTGGTCTCGAGCCGGGCGCGCACGTGGCGCTCGAGTGGGGAGCGCTGGTCCGCCGTCATGCGTCGTACCCGGCAGCCCGCTGCCGGAGGAACTCGCGCCACTCCTCGTCGCCGAGCGCATCGGCGACGGTGAAGATGTCTTTGTCGCCACGGCCCGACTGGTTGATCAGAACGGTGTCCTGCGGCGAGAGGTCCGGCACCTCCCTGAACGCGGCGGCGAACGCGTGGGCGCTCTCCAGTGCCGGGACCAGGCCCTCGTGGCGCATGGCGAGCCGCAGGGACTCGACCACCTCGTCGTCGGTCGCCGACTCAAAGCGGACCCGGCCGGTCTGGTGAAGGTGCGCCAGGAGCGGGCCGATCCCGATGTAGTCCAGGCCGGCGGCCACCGAGTAGGTGTCGTGCATGAGTCCTTCCTCGTTCTGCAGGAAAACCGTCCGGTAGCCCTGGGCGACCCCCGAGGTTCCCTGCCCGCCTGCAAGCCGCGACGCGTGCAGGCCCGTGTCGGGGCCGCGGCCTCCGGCCTCGACCCCGATCAGCTCGGTGGCCGGGTCGTCGAGGAAGCCCGTGAAGATGCCCGAGGCGTTCGAGCCGCCGCCCACGCAGGCGTAGACCCGGGAGGGCAGTTGCCCCGCGACCTCCAGCATCTGTCCTCGCGCCTCTTGGCCGATGATGGACTGGAAGTAGGTGACGATCTGGGGGAACGGGTGCGGTCCGCAGACGGTGCCCAGCACGTAGAGCGTGTCGTGCATAGACTCCGCCCAGTCGCGCAGGCACGCGTTGATGGCGTCCTTGAGGGTGCGGTTGCCCTCCTTGACGGCGACCACCTCGGCCCCGAGCTGCCTCATCCAGAAGACGTTCGGGTACTGACGAGCGACGTCCTCCTCACCCATGTAGATGGTGCACGCGAGCCCGAGCCGAGCGGCCATGGTCGCCGTCGCCACTCCGTGCTGGCCGGCGCCTGTCTCGGCGATTACTCGACGTTTGCCCATCCGCTGGGCGAGCAGGCCCTGTCCCATCACGTTGTTGACCTTGTGCGCCCCGGTATGGTTGAGGTCCTCGCGTTTCACGTACACCTTCGCCCCGCCGAGCAGGCGCGTGAGGCTGGGGCAGTGGGTGACGGGCGTGGGGCGCCCGGCGTAGCCGCTCATCAGGTCCGTGTAGGTGCCCCAGAACGCCGGGTCCTGCCGAGCCTCGTCGAAGGCCTCGCGCAGCTCGGCGAGCGTCTCGTGGAGAATCTCCGGGACGAAGGACCCGCCGAACTCCCCGTAGTAGCCGCCCGGGCCCGGCTCCCAAGATGCGTGCTCCGCAGCCATGGTCTCCTCAGATCGCTGTCGTGGTCGTGGTGGTCGTCGGGCGGACGTCGTCCTCCTGGCTGAAGGCGTTCCCCAGGCCGAGGAGCGCCGCTGCGTTGTCGTGCGTGAGCTTCCTGCGCAGCTCTGCCGGGAGGTGCCCCATCTGCCGCTCGATGGCCTCGCGGGAGTACGGCCAGACGCTGTCGGGGTGGGGGTAGTCCGAGGCCCAGAGGAGGTGGTCCTCGCCGAAGAACGGGATGAGGGACATCGCCACCGTGTCGTCCTGAAACGTCACGTACACCTGCCGCCTGAAGAGGTCGCTGGGCTTGGTGACCAGCTCGCTGCCCCCCTTGTTGGACCAGAACTCCTCTGCCTCCCACATCTTCCAGTGGTGGTGGTCTAGCTCCTGGACGAGCCAGGGGAGCCATCCGGCGCCGCCCTCGGCCAGCACGAGGCGTAGCCGGGGGTGCCGTTCGAGAATCCCCCACGAGAACAGGTCGACGAAGGGCTCGACGAAGTTCTCGAGGAAGAGCTTGGTGTTCTCGAAGACGCTGGCGGCCTTGCCCGCCACGCGCTCGTTCGGCCTGGCGAAGGCGGTGATGTGCCAGGAGAGCACGACGCGGCTGTCTTCGAGCGCCTGCCAGAGCGGCTCCCAGGCGGGGTCGTCCAGCTTGGGGTGGATGTTGGCCACCATAAGCACCACCTGGCGGACGCTCCCGACCGAGCGGACCCGCTCGAGCTCGGCGAGCGCCGCGTCCGGCGTCTCCGGCAGCATCGGCAGGCCGACGAGCCGGTCGGGAGCGGCCTGGCAGAACTCCAGCAGCCAGTCGTTGTACGCGCGGTAGCAGGCCGCGCGCAGCACTGGGTCGTGTGCAGCGATCTGCCGGACCGGGCCGTAGATGACCTGGGTGTGCACACCATCGCGGTCCATGTCCGCCAGGCGCAGCTCGGCCACCGCGGCGCGCCGCGGGCTCGGATCGTGGATGCCACCCCGGTCAAACGCGTCGTAGATCGCCTTCACGGGCCGCCCTTCGACGCCACCTGCGGGCGGCCGGCCCACCCACCGGCCCCAGACTTCGCCCTCACAGACCCAGACCGGCTGTCCGGCGCGCTCCTCGACGCGCGGGGCCCGGTGGCGCAGCGACTCCGGTAACCGGGTGGTCCACAGGTCGGCGGGCAGCTGGCTGAGGTCCATGTGGTCGTCGCAGGAAATGAGTCGATCGGTCATCCGGCTCTCCAGTCGTGGTCTGGTCTCGTGCCGCCACGGGAAGCGCGGGTGCGAGCCGGGTGAGCGGTCCTTCGACCCGAGTCGGACCTCTGAGCGTCCTGGGCGTTGCTGAGGAGCCTGGACTGCGGTCCAAGACCCTCCCTCTGGCGAGGAGGCTCACAGGCGACGGGGTCCGGCGCAAGGGGCCTCGAAGGTTTTTGGACAGCGCTCGTGCGCCCCCGCCCGATCCACCATGATGACCGCTGAATGGGATCAGCCGGTGCGCCGGCGGCGCATTTGCTCGCGGCTCTGGAGGGACCCGCGGGAGGGACGGAAGCGGGGGACGGGGGAAAGGGATGGCGTTTGCGCCACGGGTTGCCGACCTGATCGTGGGAGCTCTGGCCGGGCACGGCGTGGACCGGACGTACTGCGTCGCGGGAGAGAGCTTCCTGGGACTTCTGGACGCGCTGGTCGACAGCTCCGTCGACGTGGTCGCGTGCCGACACGAGGCCTCCGCCGCCTTCGCCGCGCTGGCGGACGGCAAGATGACCGGGCGGCCTGGGGTCTGCCTGGTCAACCGGGGCCCCGGAGCGTCGAACGCCGCAATTGCCGTCCACGCGGCCCACCAGGACGCCACACCCCTGCTGCTCGTGGTGGGACAGGTGACGCGCGGCGACCTGGGCCGGGACGGCTTCCAAGAGATGAACTACGACCTTGCCTTCGCCGACCAGGCGAAGGGCGTCCTCACCCTGATCGAGGGTGGCCACGCCACGGAGACGACCATCCGGGCGCTGCTACTAGCCACCGAGGGCCGGCCCGGCCCCGTGGTCCTCGTGCTGCCGGAGGACGTGCTCACCGAGCTCGCGCCGGGGGGGCGTCCCGTGCCGGCCGCCGCACCTGGCGGCTGGGTGGCCCGCCCGGACGAGGAGGCGGTGCGTGAGGTGGTCCGGCGGGTGTCACGGGCGCGCCGTCCCCTACTCTTGGCAGGCGGGGCGCTGGTCGGGGCGCGGGGTCGGCGGGTGCTCCGCGAGGCAGCAGAACGCCTGCAGGTGCCGGTCGCGGTCAGCAACAAGCACCAGGACTTGGTCGACAACGCGCACCCGCTATACGCGGGGCACCTCCACCTGGCGACCCGGCCCGAGCAACGCGAGCTGTTCGCGAGCGCCGACCTGGTCCTGGCCGTGGGTACCCGGCTCGACGTGGTGACGACCCAGGACCGGACGCTTCCGGCCCCCGGCCAGTCGTTGCTGCACGTGTACTCGGGCGAGCGCGGCACGCCCGGAGCCGCCGGACAGGTCGAGGAGATGCGCTGCGACCCGGTGCTCTTCCTGGAGCTCCTGGCGGACTGCCGACCGGACGCGGAGCCACCTCCCGGCCGCGGCGAGTGGGCCGCGTCGCTGCGCGAGGCGGAGTGCCAACTGGCGACCTGGGTCCCCGTCCCGGACCCCGGCGATGGGGTCCCGTTCGGCGCGGTCGTCGCGTCGTTCTCCTCGCTCGCCGACGACGACGCCATCGTCACCCTGGACGCCGGGAACTTCTCCAGCTGGGTACACCGGTACTACCGCTTCGGCGGTGCGGGCTCGCTCCTGGGGCTCGGTTGCGGAGCCATGGGCTTTGGGGTGCCGTCCGGCCTCGCGGCCGCACTGCGCCACCCCGCTCGGCAGGTCATCACCTTCGTCGGGGACGGCGGCTTCCTGATGACGGGCAACGAGCTCGCCACTGTGGTCCAGCGTCGTGCCCGCCTCGTGGTTGTCATCTCCGACAACGGCAGTTACGGCACCATCCGGCAGCACCAGGAGCGGGCGTACCCCGGCCGGGTCGTCGCAACCGAGCTCCACAACCCCGATTTCGTCGCGCTCGCCGACGCCTTCGGTGCGCGGGGGATCGAGATCCGTGATGAGGGGGACGTCTCGTCAGCGGTGGGGGCTGCCCTGGCCGGTGACGGGCCTGTCGTGGTCTCGGTCCGTTCGAGCCTGTCATGGATCTCGGCCCACCAACGGATCGATCTTAAGACGTCCGGCTCGATCGGACACCACGCCACGGGAGGAAACAGATGCTAGGGATGCCTGCGCGGACGGCCGGTCAGGGCGAGCCGGGGCCGCTGCTCGTGGCGGAGGTCTCGTCCCAGCCGGAGGCGCTCGCGGGATGGGTGGTCGTCGACTCGCTCGTCGATGGGATGGCGATGGGCGGCACCCGGATGACGGAGGCCGTCACCCGGCAGGAGGTCGAGCGGTTGGCCCGGGCGATGAGTGAGAAGCTCACCCTGGTGGGGCTGCCGATCGGTGGGGCGAAGGCCGGGATCGTGGCGGGCCCTGGTGAGCGCGACGAGGTGCTCCGGGCGTTCGGCAGGACCGCGGCCCCGCTGCTGCACGGTGGCATCTACCTGGGGTGCGACCTGGGCACGACGCACGAGGACCGGGACGTGTTCCTGGCTGCTGCCCGGTACGACGTGCGCGACCACCCCAGGGTGAAGCGGCTGCCCGTGGACTGGGGCACCTTCTGGACGCACCTACGCGACATCACGGGGCACGGTGTTGCGGAGGCCACCGCTGCCGCGATCACGGCTCGCTTCGGGACCCGGGGCTGCCGGGTGGTGGTGCAGGGGTTCGGAACCGTCGGACGGGCGGTGGCGGCGAGCCTGGAGCAGCGCGGCCACCGGGTCGTGGCCGTCGCGGACGTCCTCGGGACGATCGCGGCGCCCGCTGGCTTGTCCGTGGGCGAGCTCGTCGGTCGCACCACGCCTGCCGGCACCGTGGAGAGGGCGGGCCTGCCGGACGGGGTTGCCGTCCTGGACGGACCGGAGGCTTGGCTCGACGTCGACGCGGACGTGTTGGTGCTGGCGGCCGCCGGGGACGCGATCCGCGGGGACAATGTGCACCGGGTCGTCGCGGAGGTCGTCGTCGAGGGGGGCAACCTGTGTTGCACCACGGCGGCGAAGGATGGCCTCGCCGCACGCGGGGTGCTCCTGGTGCCGGACGTGGTGGCGAACGTGGGTGGTGCTGCAGTGACCGGCTGCGTGCTCACCGGGACCGTCCCGTTCGACCTTCCCCTGTCCCAGATGGTGGCGTGGTTCTTCGACTGGGTCGGGACCCAGGTGCGTGCCAACACCGCCCAGGTCCTCGAGGTCGCCCACGGCAGGGACCCGGTGGCGGAGCTGCTCGCGCAGCGGCGCCGGGCCCAGGTGTAGGCATGGGTGCAGGCACGGGTCGCCCGAGTGCGGCGCGCTGGGACGAGGTGTCCGTCTGCGTCGGTTGGTCCTCGATCGCCGCGGAGGTCGCGGAGCGCCTCGCGAGCGCGCCCGGCCTGCGGGTTCGGCTGGCGGAGGACGGAGCGCCCCCGGACCCCGCAGCCAGTGTGCTCGTCGGTCACCACTTCCCGCCCGGCAGCCTGGCCGGACTGCCACGCCTGCGCTGGGTGCACCTCACGGGGACGGGCGCGGACCACCTCGCCGCGACGGGGTTGGCGGACGGCGTCCTGGTGACCTGTTCCGCGGAGGTCCCCGTCGTCGCGGTGGCCGAGTACGCCGTGTCGGGACTGCTCCATGTGATCAAGGACCTGCCTCGACTGGCGGCGCCGCGGAGCGCCGAGTGGTTTTACTCGGAGGCGACGCTGCTCGCGGGGAGCGCCGTCGGGGTCGTCGGGGCCGGGCGCATCGGTAGGGCGGTGATCGCGCGGCTGGCGGCATGGGGGGCACTCCCCGTCGCGGTGACCCGAGACGGTCTAGCACCCGTCGTGGGGGCCCACCGGACGATCGGGACGCAGGCCCTGGAGCGCGAGGCGCGGCACCTCGACCACCTGGTTGTCTGCCTTCCAGGTGGTCCGGCGACCAGGCGGTTGGTCGGTCGTGCCGTGCTGACGGCACTGCCGGCGCACGCGGTCGTGGTGAACGTGGGCCGGGGGGAGACGGTGGCCAACGACGTCCTCTACGAGGAACTCCGGGCAGGGCGTCTCCGAGGCGCCTTCGTCGACGTCCACGAGCAAGAGCCGCTGCCGGAGGACGCCGAGGAGTGGGACGTCCCGGGACTGACCGTCTCGCCCCACCGCGGCTTCGCATTCCCGGCGGAGGCGGCCGAGGTCGCCCGGACGTTCCTCGACCGCCTGGCCGCGCTGCGGCGAGGAGCGTCCGTCGGGGAGGTGCGCCGGTGACGAGGGCCGCAGCCGCGCGCCAGGTCCGGCAACGCGCCGCCGAGCTGGTGCCGACGCTCAAGGAACGCGCCACGGTCGCGGAGCAGCTGCGCCGGGTCCCGCCGGAGTCCGTGCAGGACCTGGTCGACTCCGGCCTGCTGCGGGTGGGCAACCCGGACGGGTACGGCGGGCCGGGCCTCGACATTGACGCGGCGTTCGCTGTCGCCGCCGAGCTCGGTCGCGGCTGCGGGTCGACAGCCTGGTGCTACGCGGTGTGGACAGCGCACAACTGGTGGCTCGGGCACTTCCCGGCGCGCTGCCAGGATGAGTACTTCGCCAGCGGCCCCGACGTCCTCTGCAGCAGCGCCCTGAACCCGTCGAAGGGCGTGGCGGTGCCGGTGGACGGCGGGTTCCTCGTCTCGGGAAGATGGACGTTCTCCAGCGGGTGCGACTCCGCCAGTTGGGTGATGCTCGCCTGCCGCACCGGCACCGGCACCGGCACCGGCGCCGGCGCGGTCGTGTGGCTGCTGCTGCCCCGCGAGAGCGTCAGCGTGCTGGACACGTGGTTCGCCGTCGGGCTCCGGGGCACGGGCAGCAAGGACGTGCTGGTGGACAACGTCTTCGTGCCCGGGCACCGGGTCATCTCCCCGGACGACGCGGGCGTCGGTGACCGCACCGGCTGGCAGCTGCACCGGCGCGCCAGCTACCGCGCGCCCTCGAAGATGTTCGTCGAGTGGGCCCTCGCGGCCCCGGTCATCGGGATGGCACAGGGAGTGGTGGACGAGTTCATGGCGCAGTCGTGGCGCCGACCCGTGGCCGGGACGGGACGCGAGGTTAGCCAGACCTCCCGGCGGCTGCGCCTGGCCCGGGCCGCGGCGGAGGTCGACACCGCTCGCACGCTGCACCTGGTGCGCGTACGAGAGATCATCGACCGGGCCTCGTCGGGGGCGGCTTTTTCCCGGTTGGACCGCGCCCGGCTCTCCCGGGACGCCGCCTTCACGGTCGATCTCTGCGTCCAGGCCGTCGACGGCCTGTACGCGGCGAGCGGTGCGCGGGCGCTCATGGAGGCCGATCCGGTCCAGCGGCTCGCGAGGGATGTGAACGCCGCGGCCCACCATGCCTCGTTGGGCTGGGACGCGGCCGCGGAGCGCTTCGGAGGCCTGTCCCTGGACGGGCCCCCGCTGCCGACGACGAGGGACCGTGAGGAGTGAGGGTGATGGGTGATCCGAGGGACTGGCAGGAGCGCCTGCCGGGCGTGGTGGAGGTGCTGGCCGGGAACGCCGGGCGCCACGATCGGGAGGCTAGTTTCCCGGAGGACAGCATCCGGGCGATCCACGAGGCGGGGCTGCTGACGCTCACCGTGGCAGAGCGCCACGGCGGCCCCGGGGCCGGGCTTGCCGACACGGTCGCGGTGCTGCGTGCGCTGGGGCAGGGCGACCCGTCGGCTGGGCTGGTCGCGGCCATGACCATGTTCACCCACGCCATGGAGAGCAGGCAGCCGACCTGGCCCGAGGACGTCTACGCCGCGGTGGTACGCGAGTCCGCGATTCGACCGGTGCTGATCAACGACCTCCAGGTGGAGCCGGAGCTCGGCACCCCGGTCCGCGGTGGTCTGCCGGCCACGGTAGCGAAGCGCACCGACCAGGGACACGAGGTGACCGGGCACAAGATCTTCTCCACAGGGGGCGAGGCCCTCTCCTGGATGGTCGTGTGGGCCCGCGACGGGGACTCGGACGAGGCACGGGGCTTCCTGGTACGTGGCGGAGCGCCGGGGGTCACGGTCCGCCGTACCTGGGACCATCTCGGTCTCCGGGCGACCCGGAGTGACGACGTGGTGTTCGACGGCGCAGCCGCCGTTGCGACGGGGAAGATCGCTCCGCGTGGGCCCCTACTCAACGCGTGGAACGCGCTGGGGCTGTCAGCCCTCTACCTCGGCGTCGCGCAGGCCGCTCGGGACTGGTTGGTCAGCTTCCTCATCGACCGTCGGCCGGCCTCGCTCGGGGCCCCGCTGGCGACCCTGCCGAGGTTCCGGGCCGCGGTGGGGGAGATCGACGTCGCGCTCGGCACGTCGTGGCAGCTGCTGTCATCGCTGGCGTCGCGCGTGGACCACGGCGACGAGGCGGCGGCAGGCCAGGCCGCCTCGGCGAAGCTGGTCGCCACGCGGGCCGCGATCAGGGCGGTGGAGGAGGCGGTCGGCTTGGTGGGCAACAACGCCCTGACCCGACGCAACCCACTGGAGCGGCACCTGCGGGACGTCCTGTGCGGGCGGGTGCACACTCCCCAGGACGACTCGATCCTGTCGGCCATGGGTCGGGGCGCCTTCGCGGGCCGGCTGGCGCCACCGACCGGGCGCGATGGCCCCGGCTGATGGGCGTCCGGGGGCCTGCCCACACCGGGCGGTCGAAGCCGGATCGGTGGACCTCTGGTCCGGGGGTCTTTGTCCTTGGGGGAGGTCACAGGTCGTGGAAAAGCGCGTCATCCTGCCTGGGGATCTCGGTGAAAGGCAATCTGCTCTGCAATCCGTGTGGCCGCCAGACTGCGCGAGCGGCCCAGAGGCCATCACGCCAGACCGGGCTCTCAGTGAATGACTCCGGCGCACCGACTCGTTGGTGACGCGCACGGCGAAGAACGAGGCCAGGATCTTTATGGTCTCTGCACTGAGGCCAAGCTGTGCAGCGATCTGACGGCGCGTCAGGCCCGAGTCGTACAGGCGAACCGTTTCAGCACACCGGGCGAGACGTTCTAGGCGCACGTCGGTGTTGAACGTGTTCCGTCCCAGGGCGTCGGCGTTCGGATCTCTGTTCTTCTGTTCGCGTGCGGGCGGCTGGGGCGGGGATGAGCCGGATGCCGTTCTTTGCCGCGAGCATCTCCTTCTCGCGCATGCGGGCTGCGTACATCGGGTCGTTGGGCATGCCCCACATCTCAACGAGGGTGCCGTTGGCGAGGAGCCAGTCTCCGCGCAGTCTCGTGCGCGGGTTCAACTCCGGGTTAGGTGGGTAGAAGGGTTCGCGCTCGTGGGTGATGCCGTGCTGGTGGAGGAAGTCGTCCACGATCTTTTCCTGCATGGACAGGCACAGGTGCCCATCCATCGCGGTCATGATCGTTCCGCGTGCCATGCGGAGCCCATCCCCAAGCAGTCCGGCATCTGCGAGGAGGATGGTCCACGGCCACGTGCCGCGCCGGATCGCGAACCGGGCAAGCAGAGCAACGTCGACCTTGTCCGGCGCCCATGGTGCCTCCGGGTCGAGATGCGCGCGCTAGCTGCCTTTCGACGGGTCCGGCGCCGGCGAACTCGGTCTTGGCTAGATGCTGGAGCGATGACGGCCTGGTCCCGCTCTCCGGCGACACCGTCGTGGGCGTGGTCCAGGCGCCAGTGGCAGTACGACAGCGCGCCCGTGCATCCAGGGGTGGTGAGTTCGGCCCCGGGTGAGCCGCATAGGCGACATGCCACTACCCGGCCGATCAACTCGTGGGTGGGGAACAGTTCCTTGCGGGCCGCGACCAAGCGCTCATAGAGGAGGAAGTCAGGCTCCAGGGAGCCGCGGTATGAGGTGGTGTCAGGGGAGTGAGCGTGAATGGACTTGATCAATAAGCCAAGGTGCGCGGGTTCAAACAGTGCCCCCGCTACAAAGGACAAGGCCGGATCTGCAGAGATGCAGATCCGGCCTTGTTGCTGTTTTTGGCGGCTCCTAGAAATCCCATTGAACGGCGCGGAGTCGCGTCGTGACTCTCGGCAAACCCATGAGGTAAGCCGCTCGCGCTGGTTGCGTTCTGCGGCCGAGACACCCAGTGGCGACGTTTGTGCCTGAGTGACCCGGATTTCTGGCGGGTGCCGTCGTGATGCGAGGCCGGCACCGGTAGCGATGCGGTGACTCTGACCCTGAACCTGCGCCCCGACGTCGTCTTGATGGAGATCAGGGTGCCGACTACCGACGGCCTCGAGGCGACTCGACGGATCGTCGCTGCCGATGGATCGGACGGCGGCCGGCTTCCGACAGACGTACTCCTATCGCTCGAGCCCTGGCAGGAGCGCGACCAGCGGGGCGTTCTCCTCGTCCAGGGTGAGCGCGCCCTCCCGCGCGGACCGTCTCGTCCATCCGGCGTACTGGTTGCTGCCGTAGAGGACCCGGTCCACGAGGGCGAACTGGTACAGCACACCGAATTTGTCATGCCGATCCGACATCGGCACCCGATCCGATGCCCTGAACGTGTACGCGAAGGTGAACGTCGTCGTCCCGGCGCGAGCGTTGGCTTCGTCGATCGCGTCGTAGACCTCGGCTGAATTGGCCTCGTCGCTTGTGTAGGGGCTGCTGTAGGTGCCGCAGTCGGTCACCGCGGCGCGCAGCGCCCGGAAGGTGGCTCGTGCGGCGCTTGCGTCCGCGAAGCCCAGAATTGCGCGGTTGCGGCTGCCCTCATCGTCGGAGACGTAGGTCCAGAGCCTGTCCTGAGCGTCGGAGTGGTAGAGGATCCCTTCGTCGCAGTGGCCCTCCGGCATGAAGATGACGCCCTTGCTGGGGCCGGCGACCATGTTGCTGCCGTAGGTCTCGGCCCACCCAAGGTCGAGCGGGAACTCTGCGAACTGGAGGGTGGTTCCGCCCTCGGTCACCTCGGTCACCTCGCTCGCCGGCGTCTCCTCCGCGGCGCCGGCCCGGGGAGCGGGCTCCGTGCTCTCTGCGGCGGTGGACGGTCGGGGGTCGGGGTCCTCCTGGATCCCCGCACGCAGCGCGAACGTGACGGCGGCGATCGCGAGGACCACCGCGGCCCCCACGATCAGCGGGCGGCGTAGTCGGTTGACGTGGTCGGGACGGGTGGCCGTGCTCGGCTCTGGCTCCATGGTGGTCCTTTTCCTGGCGTGCGGCGGATGCTATCGGTGAGATGGCGTCACCGCGTTGACAGTTGCCGGAGCGAAGATTCGAACTGCCCTCGTCGCAGCCGCGGCGTGAGCGCTGGCTGCTCGGAGAGGGGCGAGTGGTCGCCTCGTGGAGCCCGAGGTGGCGGGCGACCTGGACGACGGTCGACCCGAGCCCGCCGGCGCCGGCGTGCACGAGGACCCGCTGTCCGGGTCGGACGTGAGCGACGTCGACGAGCGCCTGCCAGGCCGCGAGCGCCACCAGGGGGGCGGCCACGGCCTCGGCGAACGACAGGAGGCGGGCTCGAGCCCGTTGTCCGTGGCGTCGCTGGCGATGGACTCGGCGAAGGTCCCGATGCGGTGGTCTCGGCACGTGATTGCTCCTGTGCGTTCCAAAGCTGGGACTGTGACACGTGTAGCTCCCGTTCGAGCTCGTCACGAGCAGCGCGAGGTACGACCTGCGCTGCAGAGGGAACCAACCGAGGTGGCCGCGGTCGAATGTCCCGGCTGTGTGCTTTGATCCGGCCATGACGAACGGGTGGCAGATGCCCTGGCAGGCGCCAAGCACCGCAGGGGAGAGAGGACAGCCAACGGGACGAGCGCAAGTTTGGAGCGTCCCCCCCGCTACAAAGAACAAGGCCCGATCTGCGGAGACGCAGATCGGGCCTTGTTGCTGTTGGGGTCTCGTTCCCGAAGTCATCGGCGAGAAACTTCGCGGTGCGTCCACCTGACTGCTCGCGCAATCGCCGCGAGCGCTGGCCGCCTGCGATCGGCCAGCGGTCAGCTGCGGTCGCGGATCGACTCCCAGAACGCGCGATACTGATCGTCATGCGACCCGAGGAACCCACCGAGAGCGCGGAGCTGGAGGAGGTGGTCCGTGCGTGGGACACCGCGATGGTGAGCAACGACGCCACCTCGATCGGCGGCTTCATGACCGACGACTGGATGATTGTCGGACCGGACGGCAGTAGCGACGGACGCGAGCGTTTCCTGTCGCTGATCGCTTCGGGAGACCTGACCCACCACACCATGACCAGCGAGGACCTCGTGATCCGGGTGCTCGGGGACAGCGCGATCGTGGTCGCTGCGGGCAATTCGGCCGGAACGTTTCGAGGTCAGCCTTTCAGCGAGCGCGAGCGGTCCTCGAACGTGTTCGTCCGCCGCCACGGGCGGTGGCTCTGCGCTCACACTCACCTGTCCACGATCTAGCGCGGCTAGCGGGTCCTCAGCCCCGTCGTGGTCCGGTCATCCCGCACGGGAGTGATCTCTCGTGCGGGAGGTGAGCACGCCACGTCGTTCAGCGACGTACGCGTCGGAGCCACCCGGCCAGGAGCGGGATCACCACCGCTGCGGCGACGACGTGCAGGCCGATCAGCGCAAGGGTGGCGGTGGCGCTCGCGGCGCTCAGGCGGGGCCGATGGTCGGTTTCATTGTTCGCGGCACACCCCACGTGAACCTGGACGGTTGGCACCCGCACGAGGCTGTCACGTCCGCTGCCGCGGTCGTACTGGTCGGTACAGGCAGGTTTCCCGCTGTTTGCACTGCCGTGCCTCGGCTGAAACACCGCGACGAAAGGGTGGGGTTCCCACCAAGCGCGCGGCCCCCACCCTCGCGTCCCGCGCGCCCCTTGTCGAAGGAGTACGAGTGAGCAACCACTGGAGCTCGGCCAGTCGTCGCAGCCTGCTGGCAGCCGGAATTGTCAGCCCGATCGCCGCCGGCATCGCATCCCCAGCCCAGGCACACGGCGGCCGCGGCGGCGGACGGCCACGTCACAAGACGAAGTGGGACTACCACCTGCGGTCGACCCCCGAGAACCTGCACTGGGGCGGCTTTCCGATCGACTGGGACCCCGCGCTGGTGGTCCGATCGGGCAAGACCGTCCGCGTGGACATGCTCTCCCACCAGGGAGCCACCCAGGCGACCCATCCGCTGGAGTACTTCGCCGCCTTCGGTGCGGGCCCGAGCGCCGTCCTGCCCGATGCCGTGGAGTTCTGGAAGACGCGCGGAGAGCGCCAGGCGAGCAACCGCCAGTACGGCGGCCACGTGCTGACCGGCCCGATCTACATCGAGGACGCCGAGCCGGGCGACACCCTGGTCATCGACATCATGGACGTCGAGACACGGACGCCCTTCGGCTTCAACAACACCGCACCGACCGGCGGGGTGATGGCGACCTTCTACCCCGGGTGGCGCGAGGGGGACGTCGGGCTCGACATCCCCGCGGAGATCCCGGCGGACAAGCCGGCCGGGGTCTGGCCTGACGTCCGCACCCACATGTACCGCGTAGCCAAGCACCGTGGGGAGGACGTCGTCCACTTCTCCGACCACCTCAAGATCCCCGCCCAGCCGTTCCCCGGCATCGTCGCGGTGGCGCCTCAGAGCGGGGTGTTCATCGGCAACACCGAGGATGCGGCGCCACCGGCCACCGGCGTGCAGAACTCGACTCCGCCCTGGACCTTCGGCGGAAACATGGACGTTCGCGACCTGTGCTCAGGCTCGACCCTCTACCTCCCGGTCTTCCAGCCCGGGGCGCAGGTCTTCCTGGGAGACCCGCACAGCTGCCAGGGCGACGGCGAGGTCAGCGGCACCGCCGTGGAGCACTCGTGTGTCGGCAACTTCCGTTTCACCCTGATCAAGAGGACCGAGACCGAGCTGCCGTGGGCGGAGAACGACACCCACTGGATCATGATGGGCATCCACTGGGACCTGGACCGGGCGATGCGGATGGCCGTGGAGAAGACCGTCGACTTCCTGGTGACGACCCAGGGCATGACCGCCCCGAAGGCCTACTCCTTCGCCTCGATCGCGGTGAACTACCACAACGCCGAGGTCGTCGACCGCACCCAGGTGGTGACCGGCTACATCCCCAAGGACGTCTTCGGCCGCCGCGGCCGCTGAGCGCGGGCGGCCCCGGGGTGAGAAGTTGCCGCACACTCGAGGCATGGCCTCTCTCGGATACGACGCCGACTTCTTCGGCATCCCACTCGCGCCCCCGACGACGCCCGGGGGAGTGCTCGAGGCTGAGCTCGACGCTGAGCTCGACGCTGAGCTCGAGTACATGCACTTCACCGTCCGGATGCACCCCACGCGTCGGCTCGCGTGGTGGGTCGCCTGGAACATCGACGGCCTGCGGCTGTTCCCCGGCGACAGCATCAGCCGCGCCGGCGAGCGGTTCCGCGCCGACCCGCGCATCCCCGAGAGCGCGCAGACCCTGGAGGAGGCGTACGTCGGGAACGACCTCGACCGCGGACACGTGGCCCGTCGCTCCGACCTGCTCTGGGGCACCCTGCCCGAGGCCCTGCAGGCGAACTCCGACTCGTTCTTCTTTCCCAACATCACCCCGCAGCTCCAGAACTTCAACCAGTCCGGCCGCGGCGGCCCCTGGGGCCTGCTGGAGAACGCGGTGCTCGCCCAGGAGGGGCTCGAGGAGCGACGCCTCACCCTGTTCGCCGGCCCGGTCCTGGCAGCCACCGATCCTCCCTACCGGGGCATCGTCCAGCTGCCCCGCGAGCACTGGAAGACGGTGGTGTACCGCATCGACGGCCAGCTGCGGTTCAAGTGCTTCGTGCTCTCCCAGGACCTCGACGAGGTCTCCCGCACCTACCTCGACGAGTTCGACACCTACCTCGTGTCGCTCGACTTCCTCGAGGAGCGGACCGGCCTGACGTTCCCGAGCCTGCGCGAGCACGTCGTCCCGGAGGCCGACCGGCAGCGGAGCCCGGTCATGGTCTCGGACGTCGACCAGGTGGACTGGTAGCTCCCGGCGACCCTCGTGGGCACCTAGGCGCCGTACTCCTCGTCGCTGACGTGCTCGAGCCAGGTGACGACCTCGCCGTCGGCGGCCGCCTCCTGGATGGCGACGTGCGCCATGAAGCGCCCAGGCGTCGCCCCGTGCCAGTGCTCCTCGCCGGGCTCGATGTAGACCACGTCGCCCGGGCGGATCTCCTGCGGCGCGGCGCCGCGGGTGGCGACATACCCGAGGCCGTCGGTGACGTAGAGCGTCTGACCCTTCGGGTGGCTGTGCCACGCGGTGCGGGCGCCGGGGGTGAACCGGACGTGCCCGCAGCCGACGGCCGACTGGTCGTCCGGGTTGCGGATGCCGTCGATGAAGACGGTGCCGGTGAACCAGTCCGCGGGGCCGGTGCTCGTCTCCCCGCCGCTTCGGGTGAACTTCATCTCCAGGCTCCTCTCTGAGCCGGTCGCGGTCACCGGGTGACCACGACCCTGCCGTGGGCCTTGCCCTGCTCGACGTAGGCCGTCAGGGGACGCCTGGGTGGTGGCGCCCCGCGGGGCTCAGGCACGAGCATGCGCCACGAGGACGAGCCGCGGCACCGCCGAACGACCCGGGCACCTGGCCCGAGAGGCACGCACTCAGCCCTAGGGTGGCGGCGTGGACGACGCCGAGCGCACGGACGAGCGCAGCACCGACGCTGCTGCGCGCGGCTCCCGGCGGCGCGAGCGCACCCGAGCGCTGGTGCTGGACGCGGCCGAGCAGCTGCTCTCCCGGCGCGCCGCCGAGGAGATCCGGGTGGAGGACGTCGCCGCCGCGGCGGGGATCTCGCCCGCGTCGGTCTACGTGCACTTCGGCACCAAGGACGGACTGCTGGCGGCCGTCGCCGAACGCGTGCTGGCGGTCGCCACCGAGGCGCTGCGCACGGCGTACGCGGCCCAAGCGCCGCCGCTCGAACGGTTCGCCGGTGTCGGCGCGGCCTACCTGCGGCTGCTGCTGGACCACCCCGCGGTGCTGAAGTACCTCACCGCGACGGGGGAGCGGGGCCCGCGGACGCCGGTGGAGAGCGAGGTGGTCACCCGGTTCGGGGAGCTGCGCCGGGAGTTCGAGGAGAGCATCCGCGACGCGGTCGGCTCGGGCGCCATCCGCGAGGTCGACCCCGAGCTGATGTCCTACTTCCTGTTCGGCGCGTGGAACGGCGTGGCGGCGCTGGCGCTGCGCCGCGACGCCCTCGTGCTGGCTCCGGAGCGCGTCGAGCTCGCGGTGATCGAGGCCGGTCTGACCCTGCTCGACGGCCTGATGCTGCGTCCGCCGGCTACCTGACGGGCGCGGCGAGGTGGCGCCGTAGCCCCGCAGCGAGTTAACTGGAGTCCGACTCCAGATCACTTTCGAAAGCGGTGCGCCATGACGCAGACCAGCACGCCCCCCACCCCGGGCTCGCACGAGGACCCCGAGACCTGGGACGTGGTCGTCGTCGGCGCCGGCCCCGGCGGTCTCACCACCGCGGCCTACCTCGCGGCCAACGGCAAGAAGGTGCTGGTGCTCGAGGCCAACCAGGTCGTCGGCGGCAGCACCCAGGTCTTCCGCCGCGCCGGCAACAAGTTCGAGTTCGACGTGGGCACCCACTACGTCGGCGAGTGCGGTCCCGGCGGCCGGATGCAGACCACGCTCTCGGGGCTCGCCCTGACCGAGCGGATCAACTGGCTGCGTCAACGCGCCGAGGGCCACTGCCAGATCATGATCCCTGGGACGACGTTCCAGACCCCGACCGGCTGGGACACCTACCTCGAGCGCCTGATCGCCGCCTTCCCCGACGAGGAGGAGGGGCTGCGCCGCTGCGTCGACATCATGCGGGGCATCGCCACCAACGACCGGCGGTTCAAGCGGCCGCTGGCGCTGCTGCGCTGGGGCGTGCGACCGATCACCACGCTGATGAAGGCCTGCGGGCTCAGCGCTGACGCGCAGGCGGTGATCCTGGCGGAGAACGGCGACTACACGTGGCCGCCGCACCGGACGCCGGCCGCCTTCCACGCCGGCTTCCTCGACCACTACCTCCAGACCGGCGCCTACTACCCCCGCGGCGGGGGTCAGATGATCGGTGCCCACCTCACCGACGTGATCCAGACCCACGGCGGCCGGGTCCGCACGAAGACCCGGGTCGAGCGGATCCTGATCGAGGACGGCCGAGCGGTCGGCGTCCGGCTCCGCGACGGGGAGGAGATCCGGGCCGAGGCCGTGGTCTCCGCGGCCGACTTCAAGAAGACCTGGGCCGAGCTGGTCGGTGACGAGCACCTGACCCGCCGGCTGCGGCGCCGGGTGAAGAACCTGGAGATGACCCTGCCCATGTTCGCCGTCTACGTCGCCCTCGACGTCGACCTGCGCGAGCGCGACACCCCGCCGCTGGCCTGGGTCTGGCCGACCAACGACATCGACGGCTACTACCGCGAGGTTGCCGCCGGCCGGTGCCCTGAGCAGATGCCGGTCGGCATCAGCTGCCCGACGGCCAAGGACCCCGAGGGGACGCACTCCGCGCCGCCCGGCTACTCCACGCTCGAGCTGGTCAGCTGGGCCCCGAAGGAGTACGAGTTCTGGAACGTCGAGACCGGGCCCGCCGACGGTGGCAGCTACGGGCGCGACGAGCGCTACCTGGCGCTCAAGGAGGAGCTCACCCAGCGCGTGCTTGACACCGCCGAGCTGATGATCCCCGACATCCGGGAGCGGCTGGTCTTCTGCGAGGCCTCCACCCCGATCACCCAGGAGCGGTTCACCCTCACCACCGACGGCAACTGCTACGGCATCGCGCCGCTGCTGAAGAACCTCGGCCCGTTCCGGCCGCGGGTCAAGACCCACATCCCCGGCCTCTTCCTGGCCGGCAACAGCACCGAGCACCTGTTCGGCATCAACGCCACCATGTACGGCGGGATGGGCACCGCCGGCGCCGTGCTCGGCCGCGACCTGGTCCAGGAGGTGCGCGACGGGGCGGTCTTCGTCGACGAGAGCCGGCTCACCCCGGTCACCGAGGACTTCGACCCGCTGCTGGCCTCCAAGCCCGGCTCGGTGATCCGCCGCGCGGTGCGGCGGCGTCCCCGGGCCGAGGAGCCGCTCAGCACGCCGTGACCCGTCGCTGACGAGCCGCCGTACGATGGGGGCGTCGGCCAGTCGCATTCGAGAGAGTCCGGAGGACCGCCTCACCATGCACGTGCACTCGCACTCCGCGCGTCACGCAGCAGGGGACTCGCGACGGGTGCAGGTCGCCGCCGCGCTGGTGATCGTCCCGATCGCCCTGCTGACCCTCGTCTCGCTGGTGTGGCTGTGGCCGTCCAGCGAGCCGATCGAGACCGAGCAGGTTCCCGGGGTGACGCAGTTCGAGGGACGGGTCACGGCGATCGAGCGCGAGGCCTGCGCCCAGGAGCTGCCCGACGACGTCAACGGCTGCGGCTCCGCCGAGGTGGAGCTGAGCGAGGCCGACGACTCCGACCGCCGGGTCGAGGCGCCGCTGCCCAACGGGCCCGGTGCGCCGGAGGTCGACGAGGGCGACGACGTCGTGATGATCGTCAGCGAGACCCCCGACGGGGAGGTCTACTCGATCGTCGACCACCAGCGGGCCTCCGAGCTCTGGATACTGCTCGGTGCGTTCGCGCTCGCCCTGGTCGCGTTCGGCCGGTGGCGCGGGCTCACCGCCCTGGTCGGCCTCGCCGTCACCTTCGGGCTGCTGGTCTTCTTCGTGGTGCCGGCCATCCTGGCCGGCGAGCCACCGCTCGCGGTGGCGATCGTCGGCTCCTCGGCGATCATGCTGACCGTCCTCTACCTCACCCACGGGTTCTCGCTCTCCACCACCGTGGCGCTGCTCGGCACCCTGGCCAGCCTGACGTTGACCGCGGCCCTGTCGGCGTTGGCCGTGGCCGGGCTGCACCTGAGCGGCATCACCGACGACATCTCCACCGCGGTGGGGATGACGCACCAGGTCAACATGGAGGGCCTGCTGCTGGCCGGCATCGTCATCGGCTCACTCGGTGTCCTGGACGACGTCACCGTCACCCAGGCCAGCACCGTGGGGGAGCTGGCCCGGGCGAACCCGGCGTACACCGTCGGCCAGCTCTACCGCGCGGGCAGCCGGGTGGGCCGCTCGCACATCGCCTCGGTGGTCAACACCATCGTCCTGGCGTACGCCGGCTCCGCGCTGCCGCTGATCATCCTGCTGGTGGCGGCCAGCGAGCCGCTGGGCGGCGTGGTCACCGACCAGGTCATCGCCCAGGAGATCGTGCGCAGCGTGGTCGCGACCCTCGGCCTGGTCGCTGCCGTGCCGATCACCACCGGCCTCGCCGCGCTCGCCTCCCGCCGGGCGGCCGAGGTGGAGGAGACGGCGCGGGCCTGACCGGGCTAGCCCAGGGCTCAGGTCCGCCCCGGTGCGGCCGATATGGGACGGGTGAACGCCGCCCCTCTGACGCTCGTCCCGGAGCACGTCCCGGAGCACGTCCCGGTGGCCGAGGACCCGCGGGTGGCGGCGGTGCTCGAGGTGCTGGCCGGCAGCGATCCCAGTGCCGCGGCGCGGCGATGGGCCGTCGACCCGGCCGTCCTGCAGCGGTGGGTGCGTGCCTTCGTGGACGCCGGCACCGGGGCGGTGACCAACCGCCCGGACCCGGACGCGGCGAGGCAGCGGGACCGGTTCCTGGCCGCCTTCGCCCATGAGCTGCGTACGCCGCTGGCCGTCGCCCAGGGCTGGGTGGCGATGCTGGGGGACGAGGAGCTCGACCCGATGCTCACCCGCACCGTCGGGCGGCTGGGGGAGGCGCTGACCCGGCTGGCCGAGCGCACCTTCGACGTGGAGCTGTTGGCCGCGGCCTCCCTGGGCCTGCTGCGCCTGGCCCCGCGCACGGTCACGGTGCGCGAGCTGGTCGAGGGGCTGAGCGACGTGCCGGACGGTGCTGCACCGGAGACCGGCCTGGACGTGCCGGTCACCGTGGACCCCACCCTGTTCGCCCGGGTGCTGCGCGACCTGTGGCACGCGGGCCGGTCCCTGCCCGAGCCCCGGTCGCTGCGGCTGGAGGTCGTCTCCGTGCCGCCGTGGACCGAGCTGCGGGTGGTCCGGGACGCCGACCCCATCGACCCGGGGGTGCTGCAGGCGCTCTTCGAGCCGTTCGACCTCAACGACGACGCCACCGGCGTGACCATCGGGCTCTACCTGGCCCGCGCGCTCACCGTCGCGCACGGGGGCACGCTCGGGATCGAGCAGGACGACCGGGGCGCGGTGCTCTGGGTCCGGGTCCCGGCCAGCGTCCCGCCCGAGCCCGATTCGGAGCCCGACTTCGAGCGCGGCTCCGGGCCGGACATCAGCCAGCACGTCCAGTCCCACACCCATCAGCACGAGGAGACACCATGACCTTCACCCTGGCCTGCGGCGACGTGATGCCCGGCTGCGCCGCCCGGTTCGAGCACACCGACAAGCAGGCGCTGCTGGGTCAGGTCGCCGCGCACGCGGCCCAGGCCCACGGCCTGGTCGACCTCACCCCGGAGGTCGTGGCCCAGGTGGAGAGCCGGATCCTGCAGAGCGCCTGAGCCGTCCGGCTGGCAGAGTGCCGGCATGGAGGTCACTCGACTCGGGCTCACCCCGCTCAAGGGCGCGCGGCACGAGACCAGGCAGTCCGTGTCGCTCGCCGGGACGGGTGCCGTCGGCGACCGGATCTTCTGCCTGGTCGACCCGGCCACCCAGCGGTGCCTGCGTACCGTGGAGAACCCCCGCCTGCTCCAGGCGCGCGTGACCTGGGACGGGACCAGCCTCGGCGTCGTCCTTCCGACCGGGTCGGCGCAGGACCGACCCCGGGGCAGCGGGCAGGTCCTCGAGGTCGACTACTGGGGCCGCCCGGTCCGGGTCGAGGTGCAGGACGGTCCCTGGGCCGCGCTCTTCTCCGCCCACCTGGGTCGCGAGGTCGCGCTGGTCAGCGCGCCACCGGGTCAGGTGGTCTACGGCGGCGCGGTCACCCTGGTCACCCGGCCCTCGCTGCGCCGGCTGGGGGAGCGGGTCGGGGTTCCCGTGGCGGGCGCACGCTTCCGGGCCACGCTCGAGCTGGACGGTCCCGACCTGCCGGCCGGTGCGGAGGACACCTGGACCGGACGTCGGCTCCGGGTCGGCCAGGCCGAGCTGACGGTGACCGGTCCGGTCTACCGGTGCGCCGTGATCGACCTGGACCCGGAGACCGCGGTGCGTGACCTGACGCTGCTCAAGACGCTGGCGGGCGAGCGCCCGCCCGGCGCCGGGCTGGCCTTCGGGGTCGAGGCCGAGGTGTCCGTGCCGGGACAGGTGCGCACTGGGGACGCCGTCGTCCTCGACGGCTGAGCTCTCGCGGCCGGGACCAGCGTCGAGGCGAGGGCGACGACAGGCGCGCTGGTCGTCCGCAGGAGCGAGGCGTACCAGCAGGGGGCCATGGGAGCCCCTCAGCGCCCTGCGCCCACGACCGTGATGACCACCCGGCGGTTCCGGGCCCGGTTCGCCTCGCTGTCGTTGGGGTGGGCCGGCCGGGTCTCGCCGTACCCGCGGGTCGTCACGTCGTCCGCCTCCAGCCCTGCCTCGCGCACCAGCCAGTCCGCCACCGCGCTCGCCCGCGCCCGGGAGAGACGCATGCCGTAGGCCTCGTCACCGCGGTCGTCCGTGTGCCCCTCCACCAGCACCCGTTCGCCGGCGACGGAGCGGCCGATCTGGCGCGCCATCGCGAGCAGCGAAGCCCTGGACTCGGGACGCAGGGCGGCGCTGTCGCTGTCGAACAGGACGCCCGAGGAGGCGACGTACGACGTGGTGCCGGAGCCCTGGAGGACGCTGACCCCGTCGGCCTCACGCAGCCGGCGGGACTCCAGGCGCTCGGGATCCACGTCGACGTCCGGCACCCGCACGGGCGCCAGGCGCACGGTCGGGACTCGGTCGTCCCCCGGTCGCGCGGCTCCGTCGCGGGCGAACCCCTCGCGGACCACCCCGGCCCGGGTCACGCCGACGAGCTGGTCGTCCCGCTCGACCCGGCAGACCTGGGGGGCGCGAGCTCCCGGCACGCTCGCGCCGGGGACCAGCACCTCGGGATAGACCCGTCCGTCCAGCTCGGCCCCGGGGATCACGGCCGGGGGGATCGTGGCTCCGGTGACCTCGACCGCGCCGAGACAGCCGCCGGGCGCGTCGTGGTGGACCACGCAGCCGCCGTCGACCTCCTGGGCGGGGATCGTGAGCGCCGGGACGAGCACCTCGCCGTCCTCGCCCACCACCGCGGGGACCTCGACGGCGGGCACCAGCACGTCGGGGACGGTCTCGACCCGGCGCCCAGGCCGCGGCGTGCAGGCGGGGTCCGGCGCCGCGGTGCCGGAGGCCACGGTGGGCTCGCCGGTGGCGGGGGAGGGGACGACTCCGCGGTCCTCGCCTCCCTGGCCGTCACGGCAGGAGCCGGCCAGGAAGGCGACGAGCAGCGCGAGCAGGACCGGTCCCGCCGCCGACGGCCCGCGCCGGTACCCGTCGGGCACGTCCGGGTCCCTCCTCCGCCGCTGCACCGCGGTCAGCTCGCCCGACCCAGCGCCCGGTAGGTCCAGCCCGCCGTGCGCCAGCCCGCCGCGTCGAGAGCGTGCCGGCCGTCGACCACCGTCCGTCCCGCCACCACCTGCCCGAGCAACCACGGGTCGATCTCCCGGAAGACCTCCCACTCGGTGAGCAGGACCACGACCGCAGCGCCCTCGGCCGCCTCCATCACGCCCGAGGCGTACTGCAGGTCGGGGTAGGTGCGGCGGGCGTTCTCCATCGCCTCGGGGTCGTAGACGGAGACGACGGCGCCCTCCTGCTGCAGCATCCGGGCGACGTCCAGGGCGGGTGCGTCGCGGATGTCGTCGGAGTTGGGCTTGAACGCCGCTCCCAGGCAGCACACGCGGACACCCCGCAGGTCGCCTCCTGCCTCCTCGCGGACCAGGTCGACCGTGCGTGCCCGTCGGCGCTTGTTGATCGCGTCGACCTGGCGCAGGAAGGCCACCGACCTCCCGACGCCGAGCTCCTCGGCGCGGTGCACGAAGGCCCGGATGTCCTTGGGCAGGCAGCCCCCGCCGAACCCCAGCCCGGGCTGGAGGAAGCGACCGCCGATCCGGGAGTCGTGGGAGAGGGCGCGAGCCAGGTCCTGGACGTCGGCCCCGGTCGCCTCGCACACCTCGGCCATGGCGTTGATGTAGGAGATCTTGGTCGCGAGGAAGGAGTTGGCAGCGACCTTGACCAGCTCGGCGGTCGCCAGGTCGGTGACCACGACCGGCACCTCCTCGGCGAGCAGGGGGGCGAAGACCTCCTCCAGGCACTCCTGGGCCCAGGCGGAGGCGACCCCGAAGACCAGCCGGTCCGGGTGCAGCGTGTCCTCCACGGCGTACCCCTCTCGCAGGAACTCCGGGTTCCACGCGAGCTCGACGTCAGTCCCGGCGGGCGCGTTGTCCTGCAGCAGCGTGGTCAGGCGAGCCGCCGTCCCGACCGGCACGGTGGACTTGCCGACCACCAGGCACCGTCGGCGCAGGAACGGGGCGAGGTCGCGCGCCACTCCCTCCACGTAGCGCAGGTCCGCGGCGTCCGAGCCGGCCTTCTGCGGGGTGCCGACGCAGATGAAGTGGACGTCGCCGAACTCCCCGGCCTCGGCGAGGTCGGTGCTGAAGGAGAGGTGGCCCGAGTCGAGCGCCTTGCGCAGCAGCTCCGGCAGCCCGGGCTCGAAGAAGGGCACCTGGCCGGAGGCGAGCGCGTCGATCTTGGCCGGGTCGGTGTCGACGCCGAGGACGTCGTAGCCCAGAACAGCCATGCAGATGGCGTGGGTCGCCCCGAGGTAGCCGGTGCCGAGGACGGTGATGCGCGGTCGTTGCTCGGTGCTGCTCATGGTTCCCCCTGTGGTTGGTGCGCGCGGTCCTGGTGGTGGCACTGCTCGTGGTGGCGGTGCCGGTGGCGACGGTGCCGGTGTGCAGGCGCTCAGCCGCACGGGATGTTGCTCAGGCCCTCCCCGGCGTCGGTGAAGGTGTTGTCGCAGCGGACGACGTTGGACTCCTCCGGCCACGAGGCGATCGCGTGCCCGGGCCCCTGGACGTCGGCGTGGTTGCCGGTGAAGACGTTGTGGTCACCCCACCCGTCGAGGATCTGATGGGTCTGGAAGCCGTCCTCGGTGGCGTGGGTGCCGGTGTTGCCCTCGATCAGGTAGTTGTTGCCCTTGACGTCGACCCACGAGTCGGCGCCGCTGAGCGAGGAGCCGTCGAAGGTGTTGCCGGAGACGACGCCGCCGGTGGTGCCCTCCTTGAGGTCGATCGCCTCGGAGGTGGTCTTCGAGATCGTGTTCCCGTCGATCACGTTGCGGTCGCTCCGGTCGGCCTCGCACCCGGTGTAGGTGCACCAGTTGCTCACCGCCGAGCCGATGTAGACGCCCTCCCCGTACTCCTCGTTGCGCAGCCCGGTCTCGCGGATCGTGTTGTCGAGCACCGCGTTGTCGGTGCTGTGCGAGCGCAGGTGGATCGCCTCGTCGCCGGTGCCGGTGACGGTCAGCCCCTGGATGACCGAGCCGACCGTGCCGTCGGCCATCACGCCCTTCTGGCCGCCGGAGACGGTGAAGCCGACCAGCCGCCAGTGCGTTGCCCCGTCCAGGTGGAAGGTGTAGCCCCCCTCGACGTCGCCGCCGTCCAGCACCGCGTCCGCAGGGCCGCACAGGAAGATCGGGTCCGCCTCGGTGCCGGAGGCGGAGGCGACGAACTCGCCGGAGTAGGTGCCCTCCGCCAGCGCGATGCTGTCGCCTGGCGCCGCGTCGTCCAGAGCGGCCTCCAGCTCTTCGGCCGAGCTCACGGTCGTGGTGGCCGGCGGGCAGTCGACCCGGTCGGTCTCCGGCAGGGGACCGGTGCCGGCGGGCGCGGCGTTCGGCAGGACCGGCGCCTCGGAGGGCTCCCCACCGTCCTCCTCCTCGACCTCCTCGGGGGTGGCGGTGGGCTCGGTGGCCGCCGGGACGGGCGTGGGATCGGTCGTCGGCGCCGGGGGGACGCTCACCGCCGGCGGGGCACCGCCCTGGTCGGCGCCGGTGCGGGAGGTCTCCGGCCAGGCCAGGGCCGCGACCAGGGCCGCGACGAGGGAGGTGAGCAGGATCCCGGCAGCAGCACCGGCGGCCACGTCCCGGACCCGGTCTCGCGACCACTGCGGAGCGCTCATCGGCCGGCCTCCTGGGGCACCCGGTCCGGCACCACGACGGCCGACGGGTCGTGGAGCGGTCGCTTGTCGGCGTAGGGATGGAGCTTCTCGGGGCGGGCCCGCGCGCCTCGGACCGCGGTGAACAGCAGCAGCGCCCCCAGCAGCAGCCACATCAGCGTCAACGGCTGGAGGAAGCGCTTGAGCGTCACCAGGAACGGCGTGGTGTCGTGCCACCCGCGAGTGTCGTTGTCCCACCCGGTGCGGTCGACGTCCTCGGCCCGGTTGGTCTCGATGGCGCTGGGACCCCGGCCGGTGAGGGTGTTCGCGTCGACCACGGTGTCACCCGCCCGCCCGACGATGCTGACAGCGTGGTTCGAGGCGCCGGTCAGGGTGTTGTGCTCCACGTCGGCCTCCGAGTCGCGGATGTAGAGGCTGGTCTCGCCTCCGTCGACCAGGTTGCCCGAGACGACGCCGTCCGTCACCCCGTCCCGTACGGCGATCCCCTGGGTGCCCGAGGCGTTGACGGTGTTGCCGATCACCGAGACCTCCTGAGCCAGGTCCCGGACCACGATCCCCACCGAGTTGGCGCGCACCTGGTTGGCCAGCACCCGGACCCTGGTGCCGCCGATCACCTCGACGCCGTACCGGCCGTTGTCGTCGGAGACGCTGTTGGTGATCGTGTTGTTGCCGTAGCTGCCGACGCTGGTGCCGGTGGCGCTGGGCCCGTCGGCGAGCGGGCGCCCGGAGATGGTCACCCCGTTGCGGGCGTTGCCCTCGGTCCGCACCTCGGAGAGGACGATCCCGGTGGTGGCCCTGGCCAGCACGATCCCGTCCTGGCCGTTCTCGCCGGCCGAGGTCCCCTCCACGACCGCGTTCACGACGTACCGGTGCAGCACGAGGCCGGAGACTAGGTTGCGGTCGAACGTGCTGTCCCGGACGTCGAGCCCCGAGGCCCCGGAGACGAACAGGCCGAAGGCGCTCTGCGTCACCGACGTGCGGTCCAGGGCGGCGGAGACGAAGCTGTAGCGCGGGGCGTCCACGTCGACCACCGGCAGGGGCAGGTCTCCGGCGGGCAGCACCTCGCCCAGGGCGGAGTCGCGGTTGCCCTGCACGGTCGGTCCGGTCCCCGGCACGGCCCCGATCTCGAGGGAGTCGGCCAGCCGGTCCAGCGAGCCGCTGTTCGGCCGGTCCGTGCCGGTGAGGGAGAGGCCCCCGGTGCGACCGCTCCAGAAGCCGAGCGCCCGCAGCTCGGCGTCGGAGATCGAGACCTGCCCGCCGATCGAGCGGATGTAGGCACGGCCGTCGTCGGTCAGGGTGTCGGTGGCCTCGTCCTCCCGGTCGAAGCTGGTCACGACGGCGGGCGACCCCTCGGTGCCCGCGATGTTGAGGCGGCCGCCGTCGTTGATGATCGAGACGAAGCCGTCCGCGTCGCTGGCCAGCAGGAGCCGGAGGCCACCGGGATCGGCGAGGTTGAGCGTGGCGCCCGACTCCACGACGACGTGCTCGGAGAGCAGGAAGGCGCCGTCGGGCTGCCGGACGAAGGTCTGGGGAGCAAGGTCCAGCAGGTCCTCGACCGTGTACGGGTCGGAGCGCTCGGTGAGCACGAGGGTGTAGGCACCGCCGGTGGCGAGCCGGTAGGGGCTCTTCACGGGCTGCTGCTTCCAGCGGGCCAGGACCCCCACGGTGCGCACCTCGATCAGCCGCGAGTCCTCGGCGGCCACGAGGGCGGACTCCTTCTCCGGGTCGCCCGGATAGGCGCGGCCCTCCGAGGCGACCGGGGAGCCCTGGGTGCCCCCGTCGCTCGCGGCGGCGGCCGGGGCTGCCCCCAGGGACGGCCCGGAGGCGAGCAGCAGGGACGTGACCGCGGCGGTCAGTGGCGCGACCGCCCGGGCCCGGCGGGTCACCGGGGGCCGCCCGCGAGCTCCACGGCCCTGCTCCGTCCTTGCGCGGGCACGGCCGGCGCGCCGGCTGGGTGCTCGAGCGTCGCCGCAGTCTGGCCCTCGCCCCCGACGGTCTCCGCGCTCCGGGTCAGCCACCCCTGACGGTTCATGGTGAGGAACGCGTAGAGCTTGATCGGCAGCGCGACGAAGATGACCACCAGCGTCATCACCGGCAGCAGGAAGAGGTCGCCGGGGTGCCGCCGGAGGTGGGAGAACCCGCGGATGCCCCGCCCCACCACCAGCCAGGTGGCCGCCAGCGCGGCGCTGGTGGTGGTCGGCTCGAGCCGGCTGAGGAGCAGGTAGCCCAGGGTGATCCCCATGGTCACCGGGGTCAGCAGGATCTGGAGCACCGTCACCTTGGTGACGAACGGGACCTTCCAGAGCCAGCCCTTGTAGATCGCGGTGAGGTAGCACCGGTACGAGTTGCGGCTCCAGCGGACCCGCTGCTTGACGAAGGCCCGGAACGTGTCGGGGAACATCGACAAGGCCTTGGCCGAGGACTGGTGGACGGTCTTGTACCCCGAGGAGAGCACCAGCCAGGTGAGCCGCCCGTCGTCCCCGGCGATGCACCGCCGGCCGAGGAAGAACTCGTTCTCGAGGTTGTCCAGCACCGGCATCACCACGCTGCGCCGGTAGACCCCGGTCCGTCCGGAGATGCAGGCGACGGCGCCGGCCGCGCCCATCGCCGGGACGTAGTTGTAGTAGCGCAGGTTGACCATCCAGTCGGCGATCCGCCGCCACAGGCTGGTCCGGCGCTGGAAGACGTTCTGCTGGGTGCTCACCCCACCGACCTCGGGGTCGGCGAACGGGCGCTGGACGTTCTCCAGCAGGCCGGGCAGCCACTGGGTGTCGGAGTCGGTCAGCACCAGGAGCTCCGAGGTGGCCATCCGGATCCCGACCCCGAGCGCCGAGCGCTTGCCCGAGTGCTTGAAGAGCACCGGGCGGATCCTGGGGTCCGCCAACCGGCTCAACCGCGTGTAGGCCTCGGTGTCGGCCACGTCCAGCACGATGATGATCTCGGTCGGATCCTGGGACCGCCAGTTGGCCACGCACTGCATGAGGATCTCCGGGTCCTCGTGGTAGGACGGCACGACGACGGAGGTGGTGGTGCTGAAGTCGTTGACGACCGGCTTGGCGCGGGCCGAGAGGATGCAGCGGTAGAGCCACAGCGACCAGACGATCAGGCCGGCGACGGCGAGCGGGAACACCGCGCGCAAGGTCGCGACGTCGAGGTCCTGGAGACTGAGTGGGTCGAGCAGTGCGTCCATTGCGTGTTCCCCCGGGGATGCGTGGAGGAGCGCGCCGACCGGCACGGCCCCCCGACTGTGATGAGTGACGCTGCCCGAGCGGCGCCGTCCCATCCTGGAACTCCGGTGCGATCTGCTGGCTTCGACCGCGAGAAGCCTGGGTTAACTCCGTGTCTCCCGCGGTGACCGGCGGATTCGGACCGCCCGGGGGTCCGCGAGGAAGGGGCAGGGGACGAACATCCCCACGATGGGGTAGAGAGATCCCCAAGTTGGGTGGTCCGAGGCCCACCAGGCTTCCTGCCGACGATGCTGGGTGGGGCCTCAGGCCGGACCCCGGGTGGGCTGGTGCTGTTACCTGCCGGACACGTGAGCCCGCCGCTCGGGAGGCGACGCCGGACGCGGGGCTGCGTACGGTGTCCCTGGTTCTTCCCGGCACCTCGTGCCGGGACCACGTGGGAGGTTGCTCGATGTCGGCTGGGTTGCGTTGGGGAGTGCTGGGAGCCGGGGGAATCGCCCGGCAGTTCGCCGAGGACCTGAGGAGCGACGGCCTGGGCCTGCAGGCCGTCGGGTCTCGTACCCGGGAGGGCGCCGAGAGGTTCTCCACCCAGCTGGGCGGCATCGCGTCGGTCTACGGGAGCTATCAGGCTCTCGTCGAGGCCCCGGAGGTCGACGTCGTGTACGTCGCGACGCCGCACCCGCTGCACGCCGAGCACGCGCTGCTGGCGCTGCGCGCGGGCAAGCACGTGCTCGTGGAGAAGCCGTTCGCCCTCAACGCCGCCCAGGCCCGGGCCGTGGTCGCCGAGGCCCGGGCCCGCGGGCTGGTGGTCCTGGAGGCCATGTGGACCCGCTTCCTCCCACACATGGTGCGTCTGCGCGAGCTGGTCGCCGACGGCGCGCTCGGCGAGGTGATGACGCTGGTGGCCGACCACAGCCAGCAGCTCTCGGCGGACCCCGCGCACCGGATCCAGGACCCGGCCCTGGGCGGGGGCGCGCTGCTGGACCTGGGGATCTACCCGGTCTCGTTCGCCTGGGACCTGTTCGGCGCTCCCCTCACCATCGACAGCCGGTCCGTCCCGACGGCCACCGGCGTCGACCGCCAGACCGCCGTGGTCCTCACCTACCCCGGCGGAGCACAGGCCGTGCTGCACACCGCCCTGGACCTGGCCGGCCGCAACGACGCCGTCGTCCTCGGCACCGACGCCCGGGTCGAGATCGCCCCGACCTGGTACGCGCCGAGCACCCTGCGGGTGGTCCGGCCCGACGGCACCGTGCTGGAGGAGTTCGACGGGCGAGGGCCGGGCCGCGGCATGCAGTACCAGGCGCGCGAGCTCGAGCGGCTCGTGCGCGAGGGCCACCAGGAGTCACCGGTGCTGCCGCCCGGCGAGAGCATCGCGGTGATGGAGACCCTCGACGAGGTCCGTCGGCAGATCGGGCTCGCCTACCCGGGGGAGTGACGGAAGCCCAGCGTCAGCACCAGGGTCAAGGTGCCGCTCAGGGCCACCGCCAGGGCGACGATCCGGACGACCAGGAAGGTCGGGTCCAGCTCGGTGGCCTCCACCACGTAGCCCGTGACCAGCCAGCCGGCGAGTGCGGCGAGGAAGGACGTCGGTGCCAGGGCACCCGGGTGGCGGTCCTCGCGCAACGAGCGCAGGCCACGGGTGGCGCCCCGCGCGAGCGCCGCACAGAGCACCCCGAGCAGGGCCCCGACCAGGAGGAGCAGGCCACCGAGGAAGAGCCCGAGGCCGTCCCAGTCCTCCCCGGTCGCGGACAGGTCGGCGGCCATCACCCAGCACCCCAGACCGGCGGCGCCCAGGCTCAGCAGCGTGCCCGCCCAGCACGACCCGACGAGGACCCGGGCGGCTGCGGCGAGTCCGGGGCGGGGGCGGCCGGTCGGTGAGGTCGTCATGCCTCGGATCCTCGCAGCGGTGGCCGGGGCTGCGCCTGAGCACCGCTACCCAGTCCACGCGCTCGGGAGGAGAGGGGGAACAGAAGTACCGACCCGCGCGTTGGGCCCCTGGCCGTCCGAACAGGGCGGTACCTCGATCTCGAAGGACCCCGGTGACCTCCGTTCCCTCCCCAGACAGCACCACGTCCGATCCCCAGGCGGGCACAGACCACGCGACCCCGCCGCACGTGGGCCGCCTCATCGCCCTGCTGGTGGCTGCCGCCTTCGTGGTGATCCTCAACGAGACGATCATGAGCGTCGCGCTGCCCAAGCTGATGGTCGAGTTCGACGTCGGGGCGGCCACCGCCCAATGGATGACCACCGCGTTCATGCTCACCATGGCCGTGGTCATCCCCGTCACCGGCTACCTGATGACGCGGCTCTCGCTGCGCACGGTCTTCCTGATCGCGATGTCCAGCTTCCTGGTGGGCACGCTGATCGCGGCCTCTGCGCCGGTCTTCCCGGTGCTCGTCGCCGGCCGGGTCGTGCAGGCGGTCGGCACCGCGCTGATGATGCCGCTGCTCTTCACCACCGTGCTCAACGTGGTCGCGGTCGAGCGCCGGGGCCGCACCATGGGGCTGATCTCGATCGTCATCGCGGTCGCGCCGGCCGTCGGACCCACCATCGGCGGCGTCGTCCTCGACCAGCTCAGCTGGCGGTGGATGTTCTGGCTGGTGCTGCCGATCGCCGGCCTCGCCACCTTCTTCGGCGGCCTGTGGATCCGCAACGTCACCGAGCCCCGTCGAGTGCCGCTCGACTCGCTCTCGGTGGTGCTGTCCGCGTTCGCCTTCAGCGGTCTGGTCTTCGGCCTGAGCAGCATCGGCGAGGCCGCCGAGGGCGACCCGCTGATGCCCATCTGGATCCCGCTGACCGTCGGGGTGCTGGCGCTGGCGGCGTTCGTCGTCCGCCAGGGCGCGCTGGGCGACCGCGCGCTGCTCGACCTGCGCGCCTTCCTGACCCCGGCGTTCTCGCTGGCCACCGTCCTGGTCGCGGTCAGCATGATGGCGCTGTTCGGCACCCTGATCCTGCTGCCGATCTACCTGCAGAGCGTCCTGGGCCAGACGCCGCTCGAGGCGGGCCTGATGCTGCTGCCGGGCGGGCTGACCCTCGGCGCCCTCGGCCTGGTCGTCGGTGGTCTCTTCGACCGGTACGGCGCACGGCCGCTGGTCCCGCCGGGCGCCGCGGTGGCGAGCGCCGCACTGTGGGGGATGACCACGCTGGGCGCCGACTCGACGGTCCTCACCGTGATCGGCTGGCACGTGCTGCTCAACATCGGTCTGGCCTTCATGTTCTCGCCGCTGCTGACCGCCGCGCTGGGCTCCCTGCCCCGGGCGCTCTACTCGCACGGCAGCGCCATCGTGAGCACCCTCCAGCAGGTTGCCGGAGCCGCCGGCACCGCGCTGTTCATCACCGTGATGACCCGGACCACCGTCGACGGCGCCGAGCGCGGCGTCGAGGAGGTGACGGCGCTGGCCGACGGGATCCACGCCGCCCTCGTCTGGGGCGCGGGGATCTCCCTGCTGGCCGTGGTCGGCGCGCTGTTCGTGCGTCGTCCCGACCCGGTCGTCGAGCCGGGGCTGGAGGCCGACGAGGGCTCGCTGGTCGACTCCGCGGTCTGACTGCCCGTCGTACGCCGGCCGCGAGCTCGTCGTACGCCCGTCCGCCCCGCCCCCCACCGCTGCCCCTGCCCGACCTCGCACGTGTAACGCGGCGTTATGGCGTCCACCGCTGCGGCGGAGTCAGTCGGTCGAAGCAACGCCAACGAATGGTGGTGTTGTAGATGCCGAAGCGGCATGTGTCTTACGAGCAACGCGAAGAGTTCTTCGAGCTGGTGTGCGCGGGGCTGTCGATCAAGGCGGCCTGCCGTGGTGCCGGTGTGTCGGAGCGGGCCGGCACGGTGTGGTGGCAATCCTCGGGGCTTGTGAGTCCAGTGATCCAGTACGGCACGGTGGGTGGTCTGCCCGGCACCGCGCCTGCCCGCACGCCGGGCGGGCGCGGCGCCGACGAGCTGCCACGCCCGCGACGGCCCTTGAGTGGTGAGGACCGGGCGGTGATCGCGGCAGGTCTGCAGGCGAGCTGGTCCTACGGCCGGATCGGGCGGGCGATCGGACGGGACAAGTCAGTGGTCAGTCGCGAGGTCACGCGCAACCGTGGCCCCGACGGCACCTACTGGGGGCCGGTGGCGCACCGTGCCGCGCACGAGCGTCGTCGTCGTCCCAAGGAGTTCCGGCTGGTCGAGAACCCCGGCCTGTGCCGGCGGATCGAGGACTGGATGGACGCCGGGTGGTCCCCGCGGCTGATCGCCCGGGTGCTGGGTGAGGAGTCGCCGCACGTGATCATGGGTCGGGTGTCGCACGAGACGATCTACCAGGCCTTGTACGTCCAGACGCGTGGGTCGTTGCGCCAAGACCTGCACCGGCAGCTGTCGACCAAGCGGGCCCGTCGCAAACCCCAGGGCGGGGCCAAGAGGTCCAACAGCCCGTACCGGGATGCGTTCACGATCAGCCAGCGCCCACCCGAGGTCACCGACCGGGCCGTACCCGGGCACTGGGAGGGCGATCTGGTGATGGGCATCAACGGCGGGGTCGCGGTCGGGACCCTGGTCGAGCGGTCGACCCGGTTCACGATGCTGCTGCACCTGCCCGGCCGGCACGACTCCGAGTCGGTCGCCCAGGCGATGATCGCTGAGATGTCCGCGCTGCCCGAGCACCTGCGTCGCTCGCTGACCTGGGACCGTGGCGTCGAGATGGCCCGCTACGACCAGATCCAGCTCGCGTTGAACATGCCGGTCTACTTCTGCGACCCGCACTCACCTTGGCAGCGCGGCACCAACGAGAACACCAACCGGCTGCTGCGGCACTGGCTGACCAAGGGCACCGACCTGTCCCGATTCACCGCCGTAGACCTGCAACAGATCGCAGCCAGCCTCAACGCCCGACCACGCCCTACCCTCGACATGCGAACCCCAGCCCAAGCGCTGGACCAACTGCTGACCAAACCGGCAGCAGCCTGACCCGTTGCTTAGACCGATAGACCTCGCCTGCGCTATGACGCGTGGTCAGACGTCACAACGCAGCGTTACACGGGGTCAGGCCGGGCGGAGGGGGCGGGCAGGGCGGCTCCTCGTTTGCCCGGCCAGCAGGCGGGGCACTCGGAGGCCATGACGCAGACCGGGGACCTGGCCGGCTGGCTGGAGGCCGAGCGGGAGCGCCTCTTGCCCGAGCGTTCGGGCGAGGTGGGGGACCCGAGCGTGGACACCGAGGGCGCGGCCGACCACTTCGCCCTGGCGGTGCGGACGGTCGAGGGCGAGCTCACCGCGACCGCGGAGGGCGACGTCGAGTTCGCGATCCAGTCCGTGGTCAAGCCGTTCCTGTACGCCGTCGCGCTGTGCGACCGGGGCGAGGAGGTGCGCCGGTCGATCGGCGTCGAGCCGACGGGCGAGCCCTTCGACGCGCTGGTGCTGGAGCAGGAGACGGGCCGCCCGCCCAACCCTATGGTCAACGCCGGGGCGCTGATGGCGGCCTCGCTGGTCGCCGGCTCCGGGGTGGAGGAGCGGGTCGCCCGGGTGCTGGAGGTCTGCTCGGCCGCGGCCGGACGCGACCTGCACGTCGACGAGCAGGTGGTGGCCGCCGAGCTCGAGCACGCGGACCGCAACCGCGCCCTGGGCTATCTGATGCGCGGGGGCGGGACGCTGCACTGCGAGGTCGAGCACGCGGTCGAGACACTGGCCCGGGTCTGCTCGGTCCAGGTCACCGTGGCGGACCTGGCCACGATGGGCGCGACGCTGGCGGGCTGGGGAGAGGTCCCCGGGACGTCCCGGCGGGTGATGGAGGCCCACGCGGCCACCGAGGTGCTCAGCGTGATGGCCACCTGCGGCATGTACGACGGCAGCGGACGCTGGATCCACCGCGCCGGGATGCCGGCCAAGTCAGGTGTCTCCGGCGCCCTGCTCGCGGTCGCCCCGGGGCGGCTCGGGTTCGCCGCGTGGAGCCCTCCGCTGGACGAGCACGGGAACAGCACCCGCGGGATGCAGGCCGGGGAGGCCTTCTCCGAGGCGTGGGGCCTGCACCCCTTCGCCCAGGTCCCGCGCGACGCAGGTTGACCGGACCCAGCCAGCCGCACCAGGCCCGCCAGGGTCGCCAGGGCCGACCCGACGCCGGTTGATGGCCGGGTGCCGCGAGATCAGCTGGCGCCCGACGCGGTCGGGCTGGGGGCCGGCTCGGAGGGGGTGGGCTGGTCGGTCGGCGTCGACTCCGGGGTGGAGCCCAGGGTCGGCTCCGACGGCGTGGGGGAGGACCCGTCGGTCGGGGTCGAGCCGGAGCTGGGGCTGGGCGTCGGGGTGGCCGGGGCGCTCGGGCTGGAGCTCTCGCTGGGCGTCTCGCCCGGCTCGCGCTCGCGGGGCTCGCGTCGGGCGGGCCGGTCCACGTCGGAGACCTCACGGCTCACCTGCCCGATCGTGGTACCGCCGTCGCCACCGCCGGTGCGCGAGGAGACGCTGCGGCCGGTCACCAGCTCGAAGGCCGTGATCGCGCCCAGCGCCACCACGAAGACCAGGACGGCCATCAGGGTGACCCGTTTCCAGGGCAGGGCACGCAGCCGGTCGCCGAGTGAGGCGGACTCCTGGTCCGGGTCCGAGCCGGCTGGGTCGAGGTCGGCTGGGTCCTGGTCCTGCCGGTCCGCCTCGTCCTGCCGGTCGGCGTCACCGTAGAGGTCCGGCGCGGTCCGCCCGGCGGACCCGTCGTCCGCCGGTGGGTTCGCCGTCCCGGGCTCCGGGTTCTCGATCCGGCGCATCTCCAGTCCCGGCCGCGCGCGCAGCGCGACCGCCCGGGCCTGGGCGACCGTGTCCTTGCTCTTGGCGAGCCCGCGTGTGTAGAGGGCGGTGCCCACGGTGGCGGCGACGCTGCCCAGTGCCGCGCCGATGATCGTGCCGGCGGCGCCGAGGGTGGACAGCAGGACGGCGCTGGTCACCGCGGCCATCGCGCCGCCGACGGTACGCAGCCAGTCGATGTCCAGCCCGGAGCTCTTCTCGTCGTTCTCGGCCATCACCCTCCACCATGCCAGCCCGGTCCCACCCGCCGCGTCGGCGGTGTCTCTCACCCGGCGTAGACGGCGACCTCCTGGGCCTTGACCACGAAGACCGCCTCGGAGCCGGTGGCCAGATCGAGCTCGGTCAGGGCGCGGGCGGTCACGTCGGCGGTCAGGTCACCGGCCCGCAGCCGGACCTGCGCGCCGTGCGGCTCGAGCGCGGTGACGGTCACCGGCAGCACGTTGCGAGGGCTGCCCCCGGGCTGCTGGAGGAAGACCGAGACGGCCTGGGGGTGGAAGACGGCGACGGCGGGCTCGCCCTCGCCCGGGGTGGAGCCGTCCGGGACCCCCTCGACGCGCAGGCCGGCGGGGGAGTGGACGGCGCCCTCGCGCCACGTACCCCGGACCATGTTGAGACCCGCGATCCTCGCCGCGAAGGCGCTGCGCGGCCGGGAGAGCACCTCCTCGCACGGCCCGTCCTCGACGACCCGCCCGTGCTCGAGGACGACGACCCGGTCGGCCAGCAGCAGGGCGTCGAGCACGTCGTGGGTGACCAGCACCACGGTCCGGTCCGCGAGCACCCGGCGCAGGGTCTGGCGCAGCACGGTGGCGTGCGAGACGTCCACGGCGGCCAGGGGCTCGTCGAGCAGGAGCAGCCGGGGGTCGGTGGCCAGGGCTCGGGCCAGCGCGACCCGCTGCGCCTGGCCGCCCGAGAGGCCGGCGGGCCGCCGCCCGACCAGCGCCGGGTCGACCCCGACCTCGCGCAGCCAGTCGCGTGCCCGGACGCGGGCCTCGCGCCGGGGGGTCCCGGTGCTGCGGGGACCGAACGCCACGTTCTCCTCGACACTCAGGTGCGGGAAGAGCAGCGGGTCCTGGGCCATCAGCCCGACGTGCCGCTCGTGCGGCGGCACGTGCTTCCGGTCCTGGTGACCGGCGGCCGTGAGCACCCGCCCGTCCAGCACCACCCGGCCCCGGTCGGGGGTCAGCAGGCCGGCTGCCACCGCCAGGAGCGTCGACTTCCCGGCGCCGTTGGGTCCGAGGAGGGCCACGGTCTCCCCGGTGGACACCTCCAGGGACACCTCGACGCCGCGCTCGTCGACCACCGCCTCCAGCTGCAGGCTCACAGGCTGCTCCTGCCCTGGCGGGCCAGCCCGATGACCAGCACCGCCACCATCACCAGTACCAGGGAGAGGGCGACCGCGGCCTCCGCGTCGGTCTCGCGGCGCAGGTAGATCTCCAGCGGCAGGGTCCGGGTCACGCCCTGCAGGCTGCCGGCGAAGGTGATGGTGGCGCCGAACTCGCCCAGCGCCCGGGCGAACGCCAGCACCGCGCCCGAGACCAGGCCGGGGAGGACCAGGGGCAGGGTGACCCGCCGCAGCACCGTGCTGGGCCGGGCGCCCAGGGAGGCCGCCACCACCTCGTACTGCTGGCCGGCGGTGCGCAGCGACCCTTCCAGGCTGACCACGAGGAAAGGCAGCGCCACGAACGTCTGGGCCAGCACCACGGCGGTGGTGGAGAAGGCGACCTGGACGCCCAGCAGCTCGAAGGTCCCCCCGAGGAGCCCCCGCCGGCCGAAGGTGTAGAGCAGCGCGATGCCGCCCACCACCGGCGGCAGCACCAGGGGGAGCAGCACCAGCGAGCGCAGCAGGCTCTGCCCGGGGAACCGGGTGCGGGCGAGCACCACCGCCATCGGGCCCCCGAGCAGGACGCAGAGCAGCGTGCTGACCGCCGAGGTGCGCAGGCTCAGGGCGAGCGCGTCGCGGGAGGCCTCGGAGGTGATCAGCTCGAGGAAGTCTGCCCACGGCGTACGCAGCACCACCGCCACCAGCGGCAGCAGCACGAACGCCGCGCCTCCGGCGGCGGGCAGGTAGAGCCACCGGGGGACGTCGACGTGGCTGTGCCGACCGCTCATGGTGCGTCGGTCCTGCCGGGCGACGGGTCGAAGCCGGGGCGCGGCGGGCCGAAGCCGGCGTCGGCAAGGATCGCCTGGCCTCGCTCGCCCAGCACCAGCGCGACGAACTCCTCGGCCAGCCTGGCCCGGGCGCTGTCGGCGACGGGCGCGATCGGGTAGTGGTTGACCGACTCCTCCGACTCCTGGAAGTCGATGCCCTCGACGTGGTGGCCGGCCGCGAGCACGTCGGTCACGTAGACCAGGCCGGCGTCGGCCTCCCCGGAGGTGACCTTGGCCAGCACGTCGGTCACCGACTGCTCCTCGCTGACGGGGGCGAGCGTGACGCCCGCGGCCTCGGCCGCCTCGGTGGCGGCCGCACCGCACGGCACCTCGGGGGCGCAGACGACCAGCTGGAGGTCTGGGTCGGCGAGGTCGGCGAAGGTGGCGACGCCGGCGGGGTTGCCCGGCGGTACGGCGATCCGCAGGGTGTTGGTGGCGAACGGCTGCGGCTCCTCGGCGACCAGGAGCTCGTTGAGCAGCCTCCGCATGGTGGCGGTGTCCGCGGAGGCGAAGACGTCGGCGGGCGCGCCCTCGAGGATCTGCGCGGCCAGGTCGGAGGAGCCGGCCAGGTTGAGCTGCACCTCCACCCCGTCGTGGTCGGCCTCGAACTCCTCGGCCAGCTGCTCGAACGGCCCGGCCAGCGACGCCGCGGCGTAGACCCGCAGGGTGGTCGCGTCGGGGTCGTCGCCGTCCGGTGAGCAGCCGCCAGCGAGGAGCGCGAGCGCGAGGGCGAGCACCCCGGTCAGTACGCGGCTTCTCACCGGTCCGCCGTCGTCTCGACGATCACGGTGGTCGACTTGATCACCGCGACCGCGGCGGAGCCGAGCTCGAGGCCCAGCGCGCGCACCGACTCGCTGCTCATCAGCGAGACCACGCGGAACGGCCCGCACTGCAGCTCGACCTGGGCCATCACCTCGTCGACCTTGAGGTCGGTGACCAGGCCGACGAACCGGTTGCGGGCCGAGCTGAGGACGTCCCCGGGGGGTCCTGGGGGCGTGGCCTGCTGCCGGGCCACCTGGGCGACCTCGTAGCCGTCGACCGTCTTGCGGCCCGCCTCGTCGGTGGACTCGCTGAGCAGGCCGCGGTCGACCCAGCGTCGGACGGTGTCGTCGCTCACGCCGAGGTAGGACGCGGCGTCCCTGATCCTCATGTGCGGCATGAACGGCAGCCTAGAGCCGCATCTGCGCCATTGAACACCCCACACGGGCGCGCACCGGCGCGCGGTGGGATGCTGTCTCGTTGCCGAGCGGGCGCAGACCGGTCGCGGACCCCCGCGGACGGGCCGCGGTGCCAGCCGCACGGGCGCACGACAGGCACACGACAGCGACAGGACAGAAGGAGCACGATGAGCGAGGTGGCCAGCGAGCTGGCTCGCGTGCGCGGCGCCTTCCGCCAGCCCACGCTGACCCTCCTGCACCAGCGTCAGGCGCCCGTGGTGATCGCGGTGTTCCGCGCGGCGTTCGGACGCGACAACCGCCCGGTGCCGACCGCCCGGCTGCACGCCCAGGTCGAGGACCACCTGGGCCGGCTGCGTGGCGCCGGGGAGCCCGACGTCCCCGTGGGCAGCGGACGCGAGGTGTGCCTGCGGTGGATGCGCGGCCAGTGGCTGGTCCGGACCCTGGACGACAGCGGCCGCGAGGTCTACGCGCTGACCTCGCACGCCCAGCAGGCGCTCGAGCTGGTCAAGGCGCTCTCCCGCGACCGGGCGACGCTGAGCGAGCACCGGATCGCCACCCTGCTCAGCACCGTACGCCGGTTCAACAGCGAGGCGAACCCGGACCGGACGGCGCGGGTCACCCTGCTGAACGCCGAGATCGCCCGGCTGACCGCGGAGCGGGACCGGCTGGTCGACGGCGCCGAGCTGGAGCCGGCCACGCCCGACTACATGCTCGAGGGGTTCACCGAGCTCCAGCTGCTGATCTCCGCCCTGCCCAGCGACTTCGCCCGGGTGGAGGAGCGGTTCGCCCAGATCCGGGCCGAGATCCTCGCGTCGTTCCGCTCCGAGGCGCGTCCGGCCGGTGAGGTGATCGACGACTACCTCGCCCGCGCCGACGCACTGATGACCGCGACCCCCGAGGGGCGCGCGTTCGAGGGGGCGTTCGCCCTGCTGCGCGACGACTCGATGGTCGGACAGCTCCGCGACGACCTGGCGGCGCTGCTCGAGCACCCGCTCTCGGACCAGCTGCTGGCCGACGGTGAGCGGGCCGAGCTGCGGGGCACGGTGCGACTGATCCGCGAGGGGCTGGACCGCGTGCTCTCCCAGCGCTCCCGGGTGACCTCCACGCTCAAGGAGTACATCGTCTCCCACGACGCGACCCGCGACCGTGAGCTGGAGCAGACGCTGCGCCGCATCGAGTCCGAGCTGATGACCTGGATGGCCCACAGCGGCCCGCGCGCCACCGTCGACCTGCCGCTCCTGCCTGCCCGGGTCGAGGTCGAGCACCTGCGCGAGCGCTTCCACGACCCGGCGGACGACGTGGTGCCCACCCGGCTGGCCGACCTCGCACCGCCCGAGACCGCGGGCCCCTCCCGCCAGGACCTGATGGCCCTCGGCGGCCCCTCGCTGGCCGACCTCCGCGAGCGGCTCGACCGGGCGATGGGCTCCCCGGACCCGGCGGCGTCGCTGGGCGACCTCTTCGACTCCCTCGACCCGTCGCTGCGCCGACCGGTGGAGATCCTCGGGCTGCTCCACCTGGCCGCCGACCGCGACCTGGCCGCCGAGGAGCGCACGGAGCCCTACCGGGCCGTGCGCCCCGACGGCTCGCAGCGCACCTTCCGGGTGCCGCTGGTCCCGCTGCCCGGGACGGACCCGTCCGCACCAGACCTCGACCGCACGCCGCAGGAGGACGCACGATGAGCACCCTCGAGGACCAGCACGAGCACCTGGCCGACGACGAGTACGCGGCCCTGTCCCAGGACGAGCACGCGGACCAGGACCAGGACGAGCCGGCCCACGACACCGCGTCGGTCTCCCTCTTCGAGGGCGACGAGGGCGAGCTTGAGTACGCCGAGCGCCGGGCTCTGGTGGCGCTGCTCAAGCAGCGCTTCATCAGCGCGCGCACCCACCCCCAGGCCTGGCGGGCGCTGACCGGCAACGAGCGGGTGATCCGCTCCAGGCTGCACGAGCTCTTCCTCGACCTGCAGGTCGACCCGGTCCGCGAGGTGGCGTGGAAGCGTCAGGCCGTCCCGGAGACCGGTGGGCGCTTCCCCACGTTGCTGCACGACGTGGCCTGGTCCCGGGAGGAGACGGTGGTGCTGGTCCACCTGCGCGACCGTTACCGGGTCGCCACCGCGGCCGGGGAGGAACGGGTCTTCGTGGACCGCGACGACGTCGTCGACTACGTCGCCGGGTTCCGCCCGCCGCACGCCACCGACGTCTCCGGCGACGAGAAGCGGGCCCGCAACGCGGTGAGCAGCATCCAGAAGGCGGGGCTGCTGATCGGCGCTCCCACCGACCACCGCTTCGAGATCAGCGAGGCGATCGAGTCGCTGCTGCCGCTCGAGCGGCTCCAGGAGCTGCTGGTCAGCCTCCAGCAGACCAACGACCCCGAGGCCCCGGCCGAGGACCCCTTGTTCGCCGACGACCGGGCGAGCACGACACCGCAGGTCACGGACGAGGAGGACCGGGGATGACGCAGGGCACCGAGGTCGCGGGGGCGATCGAGCCGGACGAGCTGGACGGACTGGACGAACTGGAGTCCTCGCTCGACGAGGACGAGGACGAGGCCGCGCACAGCGACGGCCTCTTCGCCCACGAGAGCGTGGCCACCCCCTCCGACGACACCGAGCAGTGGCGGATCGAGACGTTGCAGCTGGTCAACTGGGGCGGCTTCTCCGGCCGGGTCGCGATCGACCTCAGCGGCGACACCACGATGATCTCCGGCGCCTCCGGCGTCGGCAAGAGCACCGTCCTGGACGCCTACACCGCCCTGATGATGCCCTCGGACACCAAGTTCAACGGCGCCTCCAACGACGCCACCGCGGGCCGCGCCCGCAGCCTGGGCCAGCGCAACCTGCTCTCCTACCTGCGGGGCGCCGTCGACCTGGTGGACGACCCCCGCACCGGCCGACCCACCGAGCGGCTCCTGCGCGGGCGCTCCAGCGACACCTGGGGCGCGGTCTCGGCGACCTTCGTCAACGACGGGCAGCGGCGGTTCACCGTGCTGCGCACCTACTACGTGCCCCGGCGGGCGACCAGGTCCAGCGACGTCTCCATGCAGCTGGTCACCCTGGACTCCGGCCTGGACCTGGCGACGCTGGAGGCCGCGGTCCCGGACCGCTTCCACGCCAACACCCTCAAGAAGGTGCACCCGGGGGCCCGGGTCCACCGCACGTACGCCGAGTTCGCCGCGACGCTGCACGCCCGGCTCGGGATCGGGGCCAACGGCGACGGCGCCAAGGCCCTGCGGCTGCTCGCCCGCATCCAGGCCGGCAACCAGGTGCGCAGCGTCGACGAGCTCTACAAGGAGATGGTCCTCGAGCGCCCGGCGACCTTCGCCGCCGCGGACCGCGCGGTGGAGCACTTCGACGACCTCGAGTCCGCCTACGTGGCGATGCAGACCGAGGAGCGCAAGCAGGAGCTGCTCGCGCCGGTCGTCGAGCTCGCGGCCCGCAAGAGCGCCGCGCTCTCCCAGGCCGGCGAGCTCGACGCGTTCGGGGTCACGGCGCAGGGCGACACCCCGGTGCGCCTGTGGATGCTGCGTACGCACGCGCGGCTGCTGGCCGCGGCGGTCACCGGCAACCGGCGGGAGCGCGGCCGGGTCGCCGACGAGCTCAAGACCAGCAGTCGCGAGGTCGCGGCACTGACCGCGGACCTGGAGGCAGCCAAGGAGGAGCACCGCCAGGCCGGCGGAACGACCCTGGAGCGGCTCGCCGCGGACATCGAGCGGGAGCAGGCGCTGCGGGCCGAGCGCGCGGCCCGGCGCGACGCCCTGCTGCAGCGGACCGGGGCACTGCTCGACCTGGAGACCGACGGCGAGCCCGGCGACCCGCTCGGCTCCCGGGAGGCCTACCACGCCCTCGTCGACCGCGCGGAGCGCTGGCTGGCCCAGCACCCCGCCGAGCTCGCGGGACTGGTCGCCGAGCGCGACGAGGTGATGGCCGCGCGCTACCCGCTGATGGCTCGGCGCAAGGCGCTGGGCGAGGAGCGGGCCTCGCTGGAGGGCCGGGCCGGCCGGGTGCCCGCACACCTGCACGCGATCCGGCACGAGGTGGCCCGGGCCAGCGGGCTCAGCCCCGCCGAGCTGCCCTTCGTCGCCGAGCTGATCGACGTCGCGCCCGGTGAGTCGCGGTGGCGCACCGCCATCGAGACCGTGCTGGGCTCCTCGGCCCGGCTGATGCTGGTGCCGCTGGAGCGGCTCGACGAGTTCTCCGCCGCGATCGACTCGCTCTCGCTGCGTGGCCGTCTCACCTTCGAGGGCGCCGAGCTCGACCTGGAGGAGCCGGGCACGCCGGACCCCGACCACGTGGCCGGCAAGCTGCTGCTCCAGGAGTCGCCGTTCCGCGGCTGGGTCGCCGAGCACGTGGCCCACCCCTCCCGCAACGCCCTGTGCGTCGAGGACGCCGCGGACCTGGCGGGCGGCGGTCTGCGGGTGACCCTGGCCGGGCAGACGCGCTCGGGACGCCGTGGTTCCCACGGCTCGGGGGAGCAGCGCAGCATCATCGGCTTCAGCAACCGCGACTCCCTGGCCGAGATCGACCAGGAGCTGGCCGGGATCGAGGAGTCGCTGGACGAGCTGGACTCGCGGCTCGCCGCCGTCGAGCAGGCCACCCGGTTGCTCGACCTGCGCCGCGCCGCCCACGAGGCGGTGCGCAGCCACGGCTTCGACGACCTGGACGTGCCCTCCTGCGACCAGCGGATCGAGGAGCTGACGCAGCGGCGGGGCGCGATCCTGGGCTCCGACGACCGGCTGACGATCCTCGAGGAGCAGATCGAGCGTCTCGGCGCGGACCTGGAGGAGGCGCGCCGGCTCCGCTACCAGCTCGAGGAGCGCCGGGCGGCCCTGGACGCCGAGCACGGCGAGATGGTCGAGGCCGAGGACCAGGTCAACGACGAGCTCGAGCGGATGGAGCGCGTCGGCGGGGTGCGGCTGAGCGAGGAGCAGCTGGTCCGCCTGGACGAGGAGTTCGCCGCCGCCTGCGCCCCCGAGGACCCCGACGACCTGGCCCGCTTCCACGAGAACACCGGCCGGCTCCAGGCCCGGCTGCACGCGGCCGTCACCACGGCCCAGGTCGAGGTGGAGCACGTTGACCGCGAGCTCTCCGCCATCTTCCGCGCCTACCAGCTGCAGTGGGAGGACCCCAACCTGGGCACCACCCCCGACTCGTGCGCCGACTACGCGCGCATCCTGGCCGAGATCGAGGCGACCGGGCTGGCGAAGCGGCGGGCGGAGTGGCGCCGTCGCCTCACCGAGTGGAGTGGCCAGGACCTCGTCCCGCTGGCGGGGGCGATGTCGGCCTCGGTCGAGGAGATCGAGGACCGGCTGGAGCCGATCAACGCGATCCTGCGACGCCTGGAGTTCGGCGCGGAGAAGGACAGGTTGCGGATCCGGCTGCGCCGGCTGACCCCGGCGCACGTGCAGGTCTTCGTCCGCGACCTGCGCGAGCTCTCCCGCGGTTCGGCGAAGGACCTGGACGAGGAGCAGATGGAGGCGCGCTTCGCCGACCTGCGCCGGTTCATGGCCCAGCTGCGGCCGACCGAGGCGGGCCTCGACGGCGCCGACCGCGACCGGCTGCTCGACGTACGGCGGCACGTGGAGATCAGCGCCGAGCGCTACGACCGGCTCACCGGCGAGCTCAAGTCGACCTACCGGACCCTGGGGGAGAAGAGCGGCGGCGAGAGCCAGGAGCTGGTGGCCTTCATCGTCGGCTCGGCGCTGCGGTTCCGGCTGGGCGACGAGCTGCGCTCGCGGCCCCGGTTCGCCCCGGTGATGCTCGACGAGGGCTTCGTCAAGGCCGACTCGGAGTTCGCCGGGCGCGCGGTGCAGGCGTGGACGGGGCTGGGGTTCCAGCTGGTCATCGGCGTCCCGCTGGACAAGGTCACCGGCCTGGAGCCGCACATGGAGACCCTGCTGCTGGTCACCAAGAACACCGAGACCCACCTCTCGGCGATCCACGCGATCACCGACGAGGAGTCCCTCAGCGCCGGGTGAACGACCGTGGGGGCCGCCCCTGCCGCACGTCCCCGGGCCGGGCCCGGTCCAGGTCCCGCTCGCGCCGCTGCAGGGCGGCGTGCGAGGAGCTGAGCTGGAAGGGCACCGAGGTGACCATGACCGCGGGCCGGAAGAGCAGCCGCGCCTTGAGCCGCAGCGCGGTCTGGTTGTGCAGCAGCTGCTCCCACCACCGGCCCACGACGTACTCCGGGATGTAGACCGCGACGACACCGCGCGGGTTCGCCGCCCGGAGCTCGGCGGTGTAGGCGACCACCGGGCGCACCAGCTCGCGGTAGGGGGAGTGCAGCACCCGCAGCGCCACCTCCTGCCCGGACTCCTGCCACTGCCGCATCAGCTCCCGGGTCTCCTCGGTGTCGGTGTCCACGTGCAGGCACTCGAGCACGTTGGGCCGCGTCGCCCGGGCGTAGGCGATGGCGCGCAGGGTCGGCTTGTGCAGCCGGGAGACCAGCACGACGGCGTGCACCCGGGTGGGCATCACGCTGTCCTGCTCGTCGGACTCCAGCTCCTCGGCGACCTGGTCGTAGTGCCGGCGCACCTGGAGCATCAGGAAGTAGAAGATCGCCATCGCCAGGATCGCGATCCACGCCCCGGCCAGGAACTTCGTCACCAGGATCACCACCAGCACGACGGAGGTCAGGGCCAGGCCGAAGGCGTTGATCGCCCGGGAGCGGAGCATCCGGTGCCGGGTGCGGGGGTCGTGCACCTCGCGCAGCCGACCGGTCCAGTGCCGCAGCATGCCGAGCTGGCTCATGGTGAAGGAGACGAAGACCCCGACGATGTAGAGCTGGATCAGGCGGGTCGTCTCGGCGTCGAAGGCCAGGATCAGCACGATCGCGAGACCGGCCAGGAAGACGATGCCGTTGCTGAACGCCAGCCGGTCGCCCCGGGCCCCGAGGGCGCGGGGGGCCAGGCCGTCGCGGGCCAGGATCGAGGCGAGCACCGGGAAGCCGTTGAACGCCGTGTTGGCGGCGAGCACCAGGATCACCCCGGTCATCGAGACCACCAGGTAGAACGCCGGAGGGAAGTCGGCGAAGAGCGCTCCGGCGATCTGGGCGATCACCGTGTGCTGGTCGTAGCCCGCCGGCAGCGCGGAGCCGTCGGCGGTGCGCAGCTGGTCGAGCTGGTGCGGGTCGACGTACCGCATCCCCATCTGGTTGGCCAGCACGATGATCGAGACCATCATCGACACCGCGATCAGCCCGAGCAGCAGCAGCGTGGTGGCGGCGTTGCGGCTCTTGGGCTTGCGGAACGCCGGGACGCCGTTGGAGATCGCCTCCACCCCGGTCAGGGCGGCACAGCCCGAGGAGAACGCCCGGGCGAGCAGCAGCAGGAGACCCAGGGTGGTGAGCGGCTCCTCGAACCCCGCCGCCGGCACGACCTGCAGCTCGGCGCTCTCCACCTGGGGCAGGGTCCCGGTCAGGAGCCGGAACAGTCCGACGGCGGCCATCCCGAGGAGCGCCGCCATGAACGTGTACGTCGGGACCGCGAACAGGGCGCCGGACTCCCGGACCCCGCGCAGGTTCACCGCGGCGAGCACCACCACGAGCGCCACCGCCACCGTCGGCTCGTGCCCGGACAGGGCGGGCAGCGCGGCGGCAGCGTACTGGGAGCCCGAGGAGATGGAGACCGCCACCGTGAGCACGTAGTCGACCAGCAGGGCGCTGGCCACCGTCACCCCCGCCCGGCGCCCGAGGTTGACCGTGGCGACCTCGTAGTCGCCGCCGCCGCTGGGGTAGGCGTGCACGGTCTGCCGGTAGGAGGCGACCACCGCCATCAGCACCACCGCGACCGCGAGCGCGACCTTCCACGACCAGGCGTACGCCGTCGCGCCGGCGACGGCGAGCATGATGAAGACCTCGTCGGGGGCGTAGGCGACCGAGGAGAGGGCGTCGCTGGCGAAGATCGGCAGTGCCACCCGCTTGGGCAGCATCGTCTCGTCCAGCTGCTCGCTCTTGAGCCGGGTGCCCAGGAAGAGCTGCTTGGAGCGCCGGGCCAGGGACGGTGAGGCGATGAGGGAGGAGCTGTCCATGTCGCCTCCATCCAACGCCGGGCACCGGCCGCGTGGAAGGACATGCGGTGTCAAGGAACCGTCAAGACCGGCTGGGCGGGTGCTCCCTGGCGCACAATGGTCCTCGTGACGACGCGCCCGCTGCCGACGGTGCGGACGTGAACGCCCGGGCGGGCGACGCGGGTCGCCTGGGACCGGGCCGGCACGCGGGCGGCTGGGTGCTCGCGCTGGCCGGACCGGTGGTGGTCACCGGGGCGCTGGCTCGCGAGGAGCCCGCGGCGTCGACCCTGGCCCTGGGCGCGATGACACTGCTGGCCATGACCGTGGCCAGCGCCCTGGCCGGCGGGTGGTGGCCCGCGCTGGTCAGCGCGACCACCGGGACCCTGGCCCTCAACTGGTTCCTCACCGCGCCGTCGCGGACCCTGGAGATCGACCGTCGGGTCGACGCCCTGGCACTGGTCATCTTCGTCCTCGTGGCCGTGGCCGTCGCCTCGGTGGTGCAGACCGCGGCGCGGCGCAGCGCCCAGGCGCAGGCAGCGCGCGCCGAGGCCGACAGCCTGACCGCGCTGAACACGGCGCTGCTCAGCGGTGAGCACGACCCCGCCGCGCTGCTGGCCCAGCTGCGGGGCACCTTCGACCTGGACGGGGTCTCGCTGCTGCGGCGCACCGGCCCGGACGGCTGGTACCTGGTGGCCGCCGTGGGCGACCGGCCCCCGGCGCGTCCGGACCAGGCCGGCGAGGTGGCCGAGCTGACCCCCGACCTGGTCGTCGCCACCAGCGCCCCGAGCCGACTCCCGCAGCACCACCGCAACGTCTTCACCGGGTTCGCCACCCACCTGGCGGTGGCCGTGGAGCGGCAGGAGCTCGAGCAGCGGCGGGTGGAGACCGAGGGCCTGCGGGAGGCCGACCGGGTTCGCAGCGCGCTGCTCGCGGCCCTCTCGCACGACCTGCGCACCCCGCTGGCCTCGGTGAAGGCGGCGGTCTCGAGCCTGCGCAGCCCCGAGGTGCACTGGAGCGCCGAGGACGAGGCCGAGCTGCTGGCCACGATCGAGGAGGGGGTGGACCGGCTGCACGCGATCATGGCCAACCTGCTGGACCTGGGCCGGCTGCAGGTGGGGGCCGTGCAGCGTGCGGACCAGGTCGTGGGCATGGACGACGTGGTCAGCCGGACCGTCGGCAGCATGCCGGGTGCCGGCTCGGTTCGCCTGGAGCTGCCCGAGGAGCTGCCGCCGGTGCGCGCCGACGCGGGACTGCTGGACCGGGTGGTGGAGAACCTCGTCGACAACGCCCTGCGGCACGCGGGCCCGGACGCCGAGGTGCGGGTCTCCACGGCGCCCGGCCCGGGACTGGTCCGGCTGCTGGTGGCGGACCGCGGCCCAGGGGTGCCCGACGACCGCAAGGAGGAGATGTTCCGACCGTTCCAGCGGCTGGGGGACCGGCACGGCCCCGCGGGCGTCGGCCTCGGCCTGGCGGTCGCGCGTGGCCTCACCGAGGCGATGGGCGGCACCCTGCACGCCGAGGACACCCCCGGCGGCGGGCTCACGATGGTCGTGGAGCTGCCCGCGGTGGCCGAGGAGGTGCGCACGTGACCCAGGTGCTGGTGGTCGACGACGAGCCGGCCATGCGCCGCACGCTCTCCCTCAACCTGCGCGCCCGCGGCTACGAGGTGGAGGTCGCGGGCACCGGCGAGGAGGCGCTCGCCCGGCTGCGCGCCGGCGGGACCGACCTGGTGCTGCTGGACCTCGGACTGCCCGACCTCGGCGGCCTCGAGGTGCTCACCCGGCTGCGGACCTGGAGCCAGGTGCCGGTGATCGTGGTCTCGGCCAGGCACGCCTCGGAGGAGAAGGTGGCCGCCCTGGACGCCGGGGCCGACGACTACGTCACCAAGCCGGTCGGGGTGGACGAGCTGCTGGCCCGGATCCGGGCCGCGGTCCGCCGGGTGCCGGAGCCGGAGCGGGTGGTCGAGGCCGGGGAGCTGCGGATCGACCTGGACGCGCGCCGGGTCTCGGTCGCGGGGGAGGCGGTGCGCCTGACGCCGACCGAGTGGCGGATCCTCGACGCCCTGGTCTCCCGACCGGGGCGGCTGGTGCCTCAGGGGGAGCTGCTGCGGACCGTGTGGGGCCCGGCGTACGAGAAGGAGACGAACTACCTGCGGGTCTACCTCTCCACGCTGCGGCGCAAGCTGGAGGCCGACCCCTCCCGGCCGCGGCACCTGGTGACCGAGCCCGGGATGGGTTACCGGTTCGTGCCCTGAGCGGTGGTCTGGACACCCGCCCCGCACTTCGCTGCTTTCACCGCGAGCCGGCTGGGCGGCGTTCTACCGTCCTCGCGTGACCCTTGAGATGGCGGTCCCCGCGGCCGGTGCACGCGGGCGGGAGCGGCACGTGCTGCCTGTCCGGGCGGTGCGGCGTGCCTGGGACGAGACCCCGGAGGAGACCCGCCGGACGCTGCGCAGGACGCTGCCCGCCCCGCTGACGACCGCGCTGCTGCGGCTGGTCGACCCGCACGGGCTGCACGGTCACAGTGACGCGTCGGCGCTGGCGGAGGCCTTCCGCCGGCTGGGGGAGGACGAGGTCGAGGCGCTCAGCGGTGCGATGCCGTTCTCCCTGTTCTGGGCGGTCGCCCGGCTCTCGCAGAACCTGTACTGAGGGCGGGTTCTGCCTCACCCCGGCTCGCTGGTCGATCCGGGTGCCGGGGGAGGCGCCAGGCGTGCCAGGGCGTCGGTCGCGACCGACCGGCCGAGCGCCATCATCTCCGCCGCCCGGTGGAAGTCGAGGGTCCGGCAGGAGTTCTTCGGCACCGAGATCTGCAGGTCCGGCGGGTAGCCGGCCATCTGGTACCGGGCGACCACGCGCTGCAGGGAGTCGATCGACAGCTCCATCACCCGCAGCACCCCGAGGTCGTCGGGGAGGTCGTCGTACGGCGAGACCATCTCCGGCAGCTCGGGCACGCTCCCGGCGGCAGCGGCGGGGTCCTCGCCCCGCCTGGCGGCGAACCAGCGCGAGACCCGTCGGCCGGCCTCCAGCTCGAGGACCTGCGAGGCGGTGTGCCGCAGCCGTTCGTACCACTCGCTGAGCGGCCGGTCCTCGGCGGACTCCTGCGTCGGACCGGCGTCCGGAGGGTCGGTCTCCTCGCCCGAGAGCGTCACCGCGATCCGCAGGTCGGCGGGGAGCCCGCCGAGCGGAGTCATCGGCACGGGGTTGCACATCCCGCCGTCCGCGAGCAGCCGGCCGTTGAGCATCACCGGGGTGAAGAAGCTCGGCAGGGCGATCGAGGCCCGGACGGCCACCTCCACCGGTCCGCGCTGGAACCACACCTCGCGATGGGCCAGCAGATCGGTGGCCACGGCTGTGAAGGGGATCGGCAGGTCCTCGATCCGGGCGCCGTCGAGCAGGTCGGCGACCCTCCCCATCACCCGCTCGCCCCGGATCATCCCGGGGGTGCGCAGCGCCGGGTCGAGCAGCCGCAGGACGTCGCGCTGCGACAGGTTGCCCACCCACTCGGTGTACCCGTCGAGGCAGCCCGCGGCGTGCAGCCCCCCGACCAGGGCTCCCATCGAGGTGCCGGCGATGCCCACCACCTCGTAGCCCTGCTCCTCCAGCACCTGGATCACGCCGATGTGCGCGTACCCGCGGGCACCGCCGCCACCGAGCGCGAGCACGACGCGGCCCGACCTGGTCATCCCCCGAGCCTAAGGGCCCGGGTGGGCGACGCAACCCCCCGTGGCCCGGCGTATTTTGGTGCCGTCGAGGCACGGTGCCGACGGCGGAGAGGCCAGGACGACAGATGAGTACGAAGCCGCGATGGGCCGACGCGTACGGACCCGGGGTGCCGCTCCACCTGGAGTACGGCGACACCACCGTGCTGGACCTGCTGGAGCGGTCGGTCGACCGCTTCGGTGACCGGGACGCGATCGACTTCCTCGGCCGCAGCACCACGTACGCCCAGGTCGGCGACCAGGTCGACCGGGTCGCCGAAGGGCTGCGCCGGCTCGGCGTCGGCCCCGGGGACCGGGTGGCCCTGGTGATGCCCAACTGCCCGCAGAACCTCGTCGCCTTCTTCGCCGTCCTCCGGCTCGGGGCCACCGCGGTCGAGCACAACCCGCTCTACACCGCCGCCGAGCTCCGGCCGGCCTTCGTCGACCACGGTGCCAAGGTCGCCGTGGTGTGGGACAAGATCGCCCCGGTGGTCTCGGAGCTGCGCGGCTCCAGCGCGCTCGAGCAGGTCGTCGCCGTCGACCTGACGGCCGAGCTGCCCCTGCTCAAGCGGGTCGCGCTCCGGCTCCCGGTCGCCCGGGCCCGGGCCTCGCGCGAGCAGCTCACCGGCCCCGCGCCGGGCACCATCGCCTGGTCCTCGCTGCGCGGCTCGGAGCCGCTCGACCCGGCCCACCCCAGGCCGGTCGCCGAGGACGTCGCCCTCCTGCTCTACACCTCCGGCACCACCGGCTCGCCCAAGGGAGTCGAGCTGCGCCACCGCAACCTGGTCGCCAACGTCACCCAGGGCCGGGCCTGGGTGCCCGGCCTGGTCGAGGGGGAGGAGACGTTCCTGGTCCCGCTGCCGCTCTTCCACGCGTACGGCGTGACCGTGAGCATGCTGCTCGGGGTCGCCCTGGCGGCACGCCTGGTGCTCCTGCCCAAGCCGGAGACCGACCTGGTGATGGAGGCGATCGCGCGCCGCGTGCCCGGCTTCCTGCCCGCAGTGCCGCCGCTCTACGCGCGCATCCTCGACGAGGCCGAGCGGCGTGGGATCTCGCTGCAGGGCATCCGGTTCAGCCTCTCGGGGGCGATGCCCCTGACCGCCGAGCTGATCGACCGGTGGGAGGCCGCCACCGGCGGGCTGCTGGTGGAGGGGTACGGCCTGACCGAGACCTCCCCGGTGATCGTGGGCAACCCGATGACCAAGGGCCGCCGGCCGGGGTCGATCGGGGTGCCGTTCCCCGACACCGAGGTGCGGGTGGTCGACCGCGAGGACCCGGACCGCGAGGTGGAGCTGGGGGAGAGCGGTGAGCTGCTGGTGCGCGGCCCCCAGGTCTTCTCCGGCTACCGGGGACTGCCGGAGGAGACCGCCGAGGCCTTCCACGACGGCTGGTTCCGCACCGGCGACGTGGTGACGATGTCGCCCGACGGCTACCTGACCGTGGTGGACCGGGTGAAGGAGATCATCATCACCGGCGGCTTCAACGTCTACCCCTCCGAGGTCGAGGCGGTGATCCGCACCCACGGCGGTGTGGTGGACGCCGCGGTGGTCGGGATCCTCCAGCCGGGAGGCGGTGAGGAGGTCGTGGCCGCCGTGGTGCAGGTCGAGGGGGTCTCTCTGCACGCCGACGAGCTGCGGGAGCACGCGCGGGCCGGGCTGACGCCGTACAAGGTGCCGCGCCGGGTCGTCTTCGTCGACGAGCTGCCGACCAACCCGATGGGCAAGGTGCTGCGCCGCGAGGTGGTCAAGGTCGTGACCGAGGAGGGTCCGCCTGCGGGTGCATGACTCCCCCGGAGTGGGTACGGGACCTGCCCGTCCACCTCCGGAAGGACCTTCCCGCATGAGCAAGCACGACCCTGTCGTTCCCGGCGTCCCCGCCCCGGAGCCGCCGTCCCTGACCGAGCCGACCACGCCGCGCGAGCCGTTGCCGCCCAAGCCCGACCAGCGGGCCCCGCAGGTGGAGACCGCGACCGGCCGCGCGGTGGGCGAGCCGACCGACCGCACCCAGAACGGTCCCTGGCTGACCACGTCGACCGGGACCCGGATCCGCGACACCGACCACTCCCTGAAGGCCGGGGAGCGCGGACCGACGCTGCTCCAGGACCACCACCTGCGGGAGAAGATCACCCACTTCGACCACGAGCGGATCCCCGAGCGCGTGGTGCACGCCCGCGGCGCCGCGGCGCACGGCTACTTCGAGGGCTACGGCACCGCGGAGACCATCTCCATGGCGGGGCTCTTCGCCAAGGGGAAGCGGACGCCGGTCTTCACCCGGTTCTCCACCGTGCTGGGCTCGCGCGGGTCGGCCGACACCGTCCGAGACACCCGCGGGTTCGCCACGAAGTTCTACACCGACGAGGGCGTGTGGGACCTGGTGGCCAACAACATGCCGGTCTTCTTCATCCAGGACGGCATCAAGTTCCCCGACATCATCCACGCCGCCAAGCCGCACCCGGACCGGGAGATCCCGCAGGCGCAGAGCGCCCACGACACCTTCTGGGACTTCGTCTCGCTGCACACCGAGGCGCAGCACCACACCATGTGGAACATGTCCGACCGGGGCATCCCGCGCTCGTACCGGATGATGGAGGGCTTCGGCGTCCACACGTTCCGGTGCATCAACGCCGAGGGGGGCACCTCCCTGGTCAAGTTCCACTGGAAGCCGAAGCTCGGCGTGCACTCCCTGACCTGGGAGGAGGCGCAGATGATCAACGGCATCGACCCCGACTTCCACCGTCGCGACCTCTACGACGCGATCGAGGCCGGCGCCTTCCCCGAGTGGGAGCTCGGCGTGCAGGTCTTCCCCGACGAGCCCGACCAGATGTTCGCCGGCATCGACCTGCTGGACCCGACCAAGATCGTCCCCGAGGAGCTGGCCCCGGTGCAGCCGATCGGCCGGCTGGTGCTCGACGCCAACCCGACGAACTTCTTCGCCGAGGTCGAGCAGGTGGCCTACCACGTGGGCCACGTGGTCCCCGGGATCGACTTCACCGACGACCCGCTGCTGCAGACCCGGCTGTTCTCCTACGTCGACACGCAGCTCTCGCGGCTCGGCGGGCCGAACTTCAACCAGATCCCGATCAACCGCACCCACGCGCCGGTCAACGACATGCTGCGTGACGGTTTCCACCAGCACGCGGTGCACGCCGGGGTTGCGCCGTACAAGCCGAACTCGCTGGACGGCGGCTGCCCGTTCCACGCGGGCGCCGACCTCTCCGACGAGGAGACCCGGGCGTTCGTCGACGCGGCGGTCACCGTGGCGCAGGCGGGCAAGGTCCGGGCCAACCCGGCGTCGTACGACGACCACTTCAGCCAGGTGCGGCTCTTCTGGCGGTCGATGACGCCGGTGGAGAAGGAGCACATCATCCGGGCCTACTCCTTCGAGCTCGGCAAGTGCTACGAGCAGGCGGTCAAGGAGCGCCAGCTGCAGTGCCTGGCCAACATCGACCCGGTGCTGTGCCAGGAGGTGGCCACCGCGCTCGGACTTCCTGCGCCCGAGCCCACCGTGCCGCTGGAGGACCCGGAGCCGAGCCCGGCGCTGTCGCAGGTCGGCCAGACCTGGCCGGCCGACGGCCGGATCGTCGGGATCCTGGTCGACGACGCGGACGACCTCGACGAGGTCGCGCGGGTCCGCACGGCCATCCACGAGGCCGGCATGGTGGCCTTCCTGATCGGCCCGCACGGCGGGATGATCGGGGGCCTTCCGGTGCAGCGCACGTTCGCCACCGGACGCTCGGTCGAGCTCGACGCGCTCCTGGTGGCACGCACCCCGGTGCCTGCGCCGGACGCGCTGGTCGCCCGGGACGAGAAGGCCGGGGCTCCGACGGCGACGGCGGACCCCCGGGCCGTGATGCTGGTCCAGGAGTGCCTGCGGCACTCCAAGGCGGTCGCCGCCTGGGGCGCCGGCAGCGACCTGCTGGAGCAGGCCGGCGCCACCGGTGCTGCTGGTGTGGTCGTGGCCGAGAGCGGCGAGCAGGCCCTGGCCGAGCTCACCGGGCTGATGGCCGCGCACCGGGTCTGGGAGCGGTTCCCCGCCCAGGTCGCCTGAGCACGACCCCTCGGTCCGGGCCTGGGCCGTGCGGCACTCGCGCCGCGCGGCTCAGGCCGGACGGACCACAGCGGCTGGCCGCGCCACGGCCGTCAGGGTGAACCGCTGGTCGTCGTCGACGGCCTTGCCGCCGCAGGCCCAGGCGCTCGGGCCACCGCACCCGCGGTAGCGGGTGGAGGTGTTGCTGAGCACCACCACGATCTTGCGGATCCGGCCGCGCTGGAGGCCGACCGTGCGCGAGCCCCGCCCCGAGCGGTCGAGCCGGACGTCGAAGCGCCTCAGCCCGCCGTCCGTCTTGTGCACCAGCACCCGGGCGACCGGGTCGGCGGCGCGCCCCTTGGCCGCCTCGACCCGGAGGTGGAGCCGGGCGCGGGGGTGCAGAGCCCGACCGGCGCGGAGCTGGACGGTGTGCGCGGCCAGGTGGGGGACCCGGACCGAGACCTTCCGGGTGGGACGACCCGGCTGGATCCGCAGCTTGCGGCCCAGCGGGGCCTTGCGATAGGCGCGGCCCTCGTCGTAGTACCGCCGCGGGGAGAGGTTGGACTCCACGAACCGGGCGTAGAACTTCCCCCAGCTCCGGTTCCGGCTGGCCAGGTAGCGACGGATCCCCTGGACCGAGTACTCGTCGCGACCCGCGGAGTCCAGGCGGGTCCAGATCTGCCTGATCGAGTCCTGCCCCAGCGACTGGGCGAGTCGCTGGACGAAGATCCAGTTGCCGTACATGGCCTGGTCTGCGGAGTAGCTGTCGAGCGAGACCCCGGGGCGGCCCAGCTGCCCGGCGCTGAGGAACTGCCGGTTGTCGTTGACCGAGTCGGCGAGCACCTCCTCCATCCAGGTGGCGGTCGCCTCCATCCACCAGCGGTCCTCGCGGACGTCGACGTTGAACTGCACGGCGTGGAAGAACTCGTGCACCGCGGTGACGTGCAGGCTCGCCGACGGGGTGTCGGAGAAGCCGACCATGTCGTTGTCGAGCACGCAGTACGAGGATGACTTGCCCGGCTGCCCGGGCACCCGGCCCTCCGGCACGCAGTAGCCGTACAGCCCCTGGTCGGAGATGTTGGCCAGGTAGACGTCGAACCGGGCGTCGCCGCCGGCGGTGCCGTCCGAGGCGGGCGCGGGGTAGCCCATCCGGTCCACCTGACCGGTCCAGGCCTCGTCGACGGCGGCCAGCGTCTGGTCGGCCCAGGCAGGCGTGGCCCGGTCGTTGCCCCCGGTCACGTAGGTGACGCAGATCCGGGCGTTGCAGCGCTGGGCGGTGGGCTGCTCCGGGTCGTACGAGGCCCAGGTGTCGGTGCCGGGCACCGTGGGTCGGGCGAGCAGGCGGGTCGCGAGCCGGCGGTCCTCGCGATCCATCCCCGGGCGGGCCAGGAACAGGTCGCGCAGCACCATCGTGACGTCGGCGGCGTCCTCCCGTACGTCCGGGGCCTGGGGGGCGTTGCCGTCCGGGGTGTTCTCCCCGGCGTCGGCGAGCAGCAGCTCCTGGGCCTCGGCGAGCTCCGGCGGAGGGCCGTCCCCTGCTGCGTCGCCCTCCCCGTCGGCTGTCCCGTCCACCACGTCCACCATGTCCACCACGTCCACCGCCTCGCCCGGGAGGGCGCCCTGCGCGGGAGCGGTCACGAACCCGGTCAGCAGGAGCGGCAGGGCAGCGAGGAACGCGGCGGCGGGTCGGCGCAAGGGGTGCTCTCGATCGTGGTGGAGGACTAAGCCAGGCTACGTGCCGGCCGGGGACCCGACCTCACAGGTCGGCGATGTGCTCGATGATCGCGGTGGTGGAGATGGCCGGGGTCCGGGGGAGGTAGACGACCTCGCAGATGTCGGACAGGTCGTCGAACCTGCCGGCCCAGTCGTCGCCCATCACCAGCACGTCGGCGCCGTGCTCGAGCAGGTACTCGCGCTTCTGCTCCAGGCTCTCCTCGACGAAGACCTCGTCGACGACCTTGAGCGCCGACACGATGGCCAGGCGCTCGGCCTGGCTGAAGACCGGGACCCGGCCCTTCTTGCGCTCGTTGAGGGCGTCGGCCGAGACACCCACGACCAGCCGGTCGCCCAGCGCGGCAGCACGTTCGAGGACCCGGAGGTGGCCGAGGTGGAACACGTCGAACGTGCCGAAGGTGACGACGGTGCGAGCCATGGGCGGCATTCTGGCATGCACCGTGGAAGATGGGTCCGATGAACGACACCGTGCCGAGTCCCCGCCCCCTGCCGATCGTCACGGCCGCCCCGGAGGCGGACGCGGCACGCCGCCGCGGCCTGCGCCGGATGCGGACGCTCGCCGTCTCGCTGCTGGTCTTCGCCGCCGTGGTCTACGTGGCCACGCTCGGGCAGGACGGGTTCTGGGGCTTCGTCAACGCCGGGGCGGAGGCGTCGATGGTGGGCGCGATCGCCGACTGGTTCGCCGTGACCGCGCTGTTCAAGCACCCGCTGGGGCTGCCGGTGCCGCACACGGCCTTGATCCCCAGGCGCAAGGACGAGCTGGGCAAGAGCCTGGAGGAGTTCGTGGGGGAGAACTTCCTCCAGGAGGACATCATCCGCGACCGGGTGGCCAACGCGGCCGTCTCCGCCCGGGTGGGCGCCTGGCTCGCGGAGCCGGCGCACGCGCGGCGGGTGGTCGACGAGGCCGCCGAGGTGATCGCCATCGGTCTGGCGAAGGTGCGCGACGAGCACGTGGCCGACCTGGTCACCGAGGCGTTGGTGCCCCGGTTCCGCGACGAGCCGATCGCGCCGCTGGCCGGCACCCTGCTGGCCGAGGTGGTGCACGACGGCACCCACCACGGGCTGGTGGACCTGGGGATCGAGGAGCTGCACCGCTGGCTGGTGCGCAACCCCGAGACGTTCACCGAGGTGCTCTCCCAGCGCGCCCCCTGGTGGACCCCGGTCCGGCTCAACGAGGCGGTCACCTCCCGGGTGCACGTGGAGGTGGTGCGCTGGCTGGAGGACATCCGCGACGACCCGGAGCACCAGGCACGGGTGGCGCTCGACTCGATGCTCACCCAGCTCGCCCAGGACCTGCAGTCCGACCCGGCGACGCAGCAGCGGGCGGAGTCGCTCAAGGAGCGGCTGCTGGACCACCCGCAGGTCAGCGCGACCGCGGTGTCGTTGTGGAACTCCCTGCGCCGCGCCTTCCTGGGCTCGTTGCGCGACCCCCAGGGCGAGGTGCGGGCACGGGCGCTGCGCGAGCTCGAGGCGTTCGCGCTGCGGCTGCGGGAGGACGCCGGGCTGCGGGAGCGGCTGGACCGCGGCGCCGCCGACCTGGCGGTCTTCACCGTCGAGCGGTACGGCGCGGAGATCACCGCGGTGATCACGCACACGGTCGAGCGCTGGGACGGCAAGGAGGCCGCGCGGCGGATCGAGCTGCACGTCGGGCGCGACCTGCAGTTCATCCGGATCAACGGCACCCTGGTCGGCGGCCTGGTCGGGGTGCTGATCCACACCGCGAGCGTGCTGCTGGGGCACTGATGAGCGACGATGGGCAGATGAGCGCACAACCGGTGGACGTCCCGATCCGTGACGAGTCGATCAGGCTCGGTCAGTTCCTCAAGCTCGCCAACCTGGTGGAGCACGGGTCCGAGGCCAAGACGCTGCTCGCGGCGGGCCTGGTCCGGGTCAACGGGGAGCCGGAGACCCGGCGGGGTCGTCAGCTGGTCGTCGGCGACGTCGTCCTCCTGCTGCCGCAGCGCGACGCGGAGGAGGGCGAGGCGGGGGAGAGCACCGAGCCGGGAGCGGGCGAGGACGCCGCAGGACAGGCCGCCCGCGTGGCCACGGGGGACGTGGCGGACGACCTGCCCTGGTGAGACGTACGGGTCAGCGGACCTCGAGCAGGTCCACGACGAAGATCAGCGTCTCGCCGGGGGCGATGGCGCCGGGGGCTCCGCGGTCGCCGTAGCCCAGGTGCGGCGGGATGACGAGCCGGCGGCGGCCGCCGACCTTCATGCCCTGGACACCCTGGTCCCACCCGGCGATGACCTGGCCGATGCCCAGGCGGAACTGCAGCGGGGCGCCGCGGTTGTAGGAGGCGTCGAACTCCTCGCCGGTCGAGTGGGCGACCCCGACGTAGTGGACCGAGACGGTGTTGCCGGCGCCGGCCTCGGCGCCGTCGCCCTCGACCAGGTCGGTGACCTCCAGGTCGGTGGGGGCGTCTCCCATGTGCGGGTCGACCTCGGGCTTCTGCATGGGCGTGCCTGCCTGTCTGCCGGCCCGGAGCCGGCGGTGCGGGCCGAGCGGGGCGCTCAGCTCTGGTGGACGTAGCTGTCGAGCTGGTCTCTCTCGAACTCCAGCTCCTGGATCCGATTCTTCACCACGTCCCCGATGCTGATGATGCCGACCAGTCCTCCGTCCTCGACCACGGGCACGTGGCGGATCCGCCGCTGGGTCATCAGCAGCATCAGGTCCTCCAGCGACTGGGTGGTCTCGCAGGTGTGCACGTCGGTGGTCATGATCGTCCGCACGCTGTGCGTGAGCAGGTCGGGGTCGGAGGCGAGCCGCCGCACCACGTCCCGCTCGCTGACGATGCCGTCCAGCGCCTGGCCGTCGTGGCTGACCACGAGGGCGCCGACGTTGTGCTCGGTCAGCAGGTCCACCAGGTCGCGTACCGGTGCGTCGGGCGGGACGGTGATGACTTCCTTGATCGACTTGCCGTTGAGTACGTCGCTGATGCGCATGGTGACCTCCGTGGCAGCCGGGTCGTCTGGGACGCGGCGGTGGGTACGTGGCTCCACGCTAGTGGCCGCCGAGGTGGCTGAACAGGCTCAGGACGGCGGGCGGCGCCGCAGCTCGTGCACCGAGCCGTTGCCGGAGGGGCGCGCGTCGGGGTCGGTCTCGTCGTCGGGCGAGGTGCCGAGGAAGGCCAGCGCGGCCTCGTGCAGGTGGCCGTTGGAGGCCACGGCGTTGCCACCGAAGGGGCCGTCGTCGCCGGCCAGGGAGGTGAACCGGCCGCCCGCCTCGCGCACGATGATGTCCAGCGCCGCCATGTCGTAGATCTCCAGCTCGGGCTCCGCGGCCAGGTCGACGGCACCCTCGGCGAGCAGCATGTAGGACCAGAAGTCGCCGTACGCCCGGGTCCGCCAGCAGCGTCGGGACAGGGAGAGGAAGTCGTCGAGCCGGCCGCGGTCCTCCCAGCCCGACAGCGAGCTGTAGGACAGGGAGGCGTCCTCGAGCCGGCGTACGTCGGAGACCTCGCACCGGGTGGCCTTCATCAGGGAGCGACCGGTCCACGCGCCGTTGCCCTCCGAGGCCCACCAGCGGCGCTGGAGCTGCGGCGCCGAGACCACGCCCAGCACCACCCGGCCGTCGACCTCCAGGGCGATCAGGGTGGCCCAGACCGGGACGCCGCGGACGAAGTTCTTGGTGCCGTCGATCGGGTCCACGATCCACCGGCGCTGGCTGTGCCCGCTGGAGCCCTGCTCCTCGCCGAGGACCGCGTCCCGGGACCGGACGCGCGACAGCGTGCGGCGGATGCCCTCCTCGACCGCGCGGTCGGCGTCGGTGACCGGGGTCAGGTCGGGCTTGCTCATCACGTGCAGGTCCAACGCCTTGAACCGGGACTCGGTCAGCGAGTCCGCGTCGTCGGCCAGCAGGTGGGCCAGACGGAGGTCGTCGGTGTAGTCCGGGGTGGCGTTGCCGTGGGGGGACATGGGCACAGGCTATTCCCCCGCCGCCGTCGATCCGCCAGGGTCGGCTCCGTGGCCCTCCCGGGCCGCCAGCAGCCGGCGGAAGGAGTCGACCCGCTCGGGCTCGGCCTCGCCGGCGGCCAGTGCCTCGTCCAGCCCGCACTCGGGCTCCCCGGCGCCGTGCGTGCAGCCGCGCGGGCAGCCCTCGGTCATCTCGTCCAGGTCCGGGAACGCCTCGATCAACCGCTCGGGGCGGACGTGGGCCAGGCCGAAGGAGCGGATGCCCGGGGTGTCGATGATCCAGCCCTCCCCGTGCGGCAGCGGCAGCAGGTAGGCCGAGGTCGAGGTGTGCCGGCCCCGGCCGGTGACGGCGTTGACGTGCCCCACCAGGCGGTGGGCGTCGGGCACGAGGGCGTTGACCAGGGTCGACTTGCCCACGCCGCTGTGGCCCACCAGGACACTGGTGCGGCCGCGCAGCCGGTCGCGCAGCTCGCTCAGATCGCCCCCGCGGGAGGTGACCACCCACGGCACGCCCAGCGAGCGGTAGGTGGAGAGCAGGACCTCCGGGTCGGCGAGGTCGGCCTTGGTCAGGCACAGCAGCGGGGCCATGCCGGCGTCGTACGCCGCCACCAGCGCCCGGTCGATCAGTCGCGGCCGGGGCTCGGGGTCGGCCAGGGCGGTGACCACCACCAGCTGGTCGGCGTTGGAGACGATCACCCGCTCGACCGGGTCGTCGTCGTCCGCGGTACGCCGCAGCGTGGTCGTGCGCGGGATCACCTCCACGATCCGCGCCAGCGAGCCGTCGCGGCCGCTGACGTCGCCCACCACCCGGACCCGGTCGCCCACCACGACGCCCTTGCGGCCCAGCGGCCGCGACTTCATCGCCATCACCGTGCGGTCCTCGATGAGCAGGGTGAACCGGCCGCGGTCCACGGTGACCACCACGCCGTCGACCGCGTCGTCGTAGGAGGGCCGTTCCTTGGTCCGGGGCCGGGTACGGCGCCGCGGACGCTCGTAGTGCTCGTGGTCGGTCTCGTCGTAGCGGCGGCTCATCGGGTGCCCAGCTCCCCGGCGAGCCTCGAGGACGCGGTCACCACAGGCCCGACCAGAAGGCGGCGAAGTCGGGGAAGGTCTTGCTCGTGGTGGCCACGTCCTCGACCTGCACGCCGTCGACCGCGGCCCCGAGGATCACCCCGGCGTGCGCCATCCGGTGGTCGGCGTAGGTGTGGAAGACCCCGCCGTGCAGCGGAGCCGGGGTGAGGGAGAGACCGTCCTCGCGCTCCACCACGTCGGCCCCCAGGGCCGCGAGCTCGGTGGCCAGCGCGGCGATCCGGTCCGTCTCGTGACCGCGGATGTGCGCGATCCCGCGCAGGTGCGAGGGGGAGTCGGCGAGCGCGCAGAGCGCCGCGACCGCGGGGGCCAGCTCGCCCACGTCGTGCAGGTCCAGGTCGACCCCGTGCAGGACGCCCGTGCCCTCCACCACCAGACCGGCGTCGGTGAGCTGGACCCGGCACCCCATCAGGGTGAGGATCTGGCGCAGCGCGTCCCCGGCCTGGGTGGTCCGGCGTGGCCAGTCGCGGACCATCACCCTCCCGCCGGAGACCGCGGCCAGGGCCAGGAAGGGCGCCGCGTTGGACAGGTCCGGCTCGATGGTGTGGTCGACGGCGCGGATGGCCCCTGGCCGCACCCGCCACCGGTCCGCCTCGCCGTCGTCGACCTCGACCCCGTGCTGGCGCAGCATCTGGACCGTCATCTCGATGTGCGGCAGGGAGGGCACCGGCTTGCCCTCGTGCACCACCTCCACGCCCTCGGCGTAGCGGGCACCGGCGAGCAGCAGGGCCGAGACGAACTGCGAGGAGGCCGACGCGTCGAGCACCACCCGGCCGCCCGGCACCGAGCCCTTCCCGCGCACGGTGAAGGGGAGCGAGCCGCGTCCCGCGTCCTCGACCCCGACGCCGAGGGCGCGCAGCGCCTCCAGCACCGTGCCGACCGGGCGGTTGCGCATGTGGGCGTCACCGTCGAACGTCGTGTCCCCCTGGGCCAGGGCGGCCACCGGGGGCACGAACCTCATCACGGTGCCCGCCAGCCCGCAGTCGACCTGGGCGCCGGCCACCAGGGGGGCGGCGGGGCTCACCTGCCAGTCGTCGCCGTCGGTCTCCACTCGGGTGCCGAGCGCGCGCAGCGCCTCGGCCATCAGCAGGGTGTCGCGCGAGCGGAGCGCGCGGCGCACCACGCTGGGACCGTCGGCGAGCGCGGCCAGCACCAGCGCGCGGTTGGTCAGCGACTTGCTTCCGGGCAGCGAGACGGTGAGGTCCACCGGGCGACGGACACGGGGCGCGGGCCAGGGGTCCACGTCGCGGAGCGGCTGCGAGGTCACCCGGTCACCCTAGTAGGGCCCGCTCCCGCGGGCACCTGGTGTCCGGTCGGGAGCCCCGCGCCTGCACGACGGGCTCGCCCGGCGGCCCTAGGGTGGGACGCATGTGCGGTCGCTATGCCTCCAGTCGGGCCCCCGAGGACCTCGTCGAGGAGTTCGAGGTGGTGACGCCCCGGGTCGCCGAGGCGCTGGCGCCGGACTGGAACGTGGCGCCCACCAAGGAGGTCTACGCGGTGCTCGAGCGCCCCGCCCGGCGCGACGAGGGGGAGCAGGAGCCCGAGCGCCAGCTGCGGGTGCTCACCTGGGGACTGGTCCCGTCCTGGGCGAAGGACCCGGCCATCGGCAACCGGATGATCAACGCCCGGGTGGAGACCGTGGCGGAGAAGCCCGCCTTCCGCAAGGCGTTCGCGTCCCGCCGCTGCCTGCTGCCCGCCGACGGCTACTACGAGTGGTACCCGACGTCGGTCCTGACCGCGGCCGGCAAGCCGCGCAAGCAGCCCTTCTTCATCCGGCCCCGCGACCACGGGGTGCTGGCGATGGCCGGGCTCTACGAGATATGGCGCGACCCCGCCCGGGCGGACGACGACCCGCACCGCTTCCGCTGGACCTGCACCGTGATCACCACCGAGGCCGAGGACGAGCTGGGCCACATCCACGACCGGATGCCGATGATGCTGGACCAGGCGCGGTGGTCGGACTGGCTCGACCCGGGCGCCTCCGGCGACGACCTGCGGGCGCTGCTCCAGCCGGCGTCGCCCGGGCGGCTGGAGGCCTACCCGGTCTCGACCCTGGTCAGCAACGTCCGCAACAACGGCCCCGAGCTGGTCGAGCCGCTGCCGCTGACCGACCTGGATCCGGCCGTGGTCGACGAGGTCGCGTCCCGGGAGTCGCGATGAGCGGCGCCGAACGCCTCGTGCAGACTCCGCGCGGTGAGGCACGCCTGGTCACCCACCGCTCCCGACGGCCGGTGGCGACCCTGCTGCTGAGCCACGGGGCCGGTGGCGGGCTGGAGGCCCCCGACCTCCAGGCGCTCGCGGCGGCACTCCCGTCCGTCGGCGTGACGGTCGTCCTGCTGGAGCAGCCCTGGCGCCGCGCCGGACGCAAGCTCGCCGGGCCGCCGGCCACCCTGGACGAGGCACTGCGGGTGGCCTCCGACCAGCTCCGGGTGCGTACGCCGCTGGTGGTGGGTGGTCGCTCGGCGGGCGCGCGGTCCGCAGCCCGCAGCGCCCGGCGGCTCGGCGCCTCGGGCTGCCTGGCCCTCGCCTTCCCGCTGCACCCGCCCGGGAAGCCGGAGAAGTCCCGCGTCGAGGAGCTGCTCGGGGTCGGCCTGCCCACCCTGGTGGTGCAGGGGGAGCGGGACCCGTTCGGGCGGCCGGAGGAGTTCCCCGCGGGCGTCGACCTGGCCGTGGTGCCCGACGCGGACCACTCCTTCAAGGTCCCGACCCGGTCACGGATCAGCCGGGACGAGGCCCTGGGGATCCTGGTCGAGTCGACGGTGGAGTGGATCGTCCGGGAGATCTCGGGGAATGGAGCGGGCTGAGGTCGTGTTGACCCCGACGTGCTCGCAACAGTCCCCGAATCCGGTGTCCCGCTAGTGTGGGACCCGATGAATGACGCCCTGACGGAAGAGACCGACGCGCAGCGCACCGAGCGGTTCGAGCGCGATGCTCTCCAGTACCTCGACCAGCTCTACTCGGCCGCGATGCGGATGACCCGCAACCCCGCGGACGCCGAGGACCTCGTCCAGGAGACGTTCGCCAAGGCGTTCGCCTCCTTCCACCAGTTCAAGCCGGGCACCAACCTCAAGGCCTGGCTGTACCGCATCCTCACCAACACGTTCATCAACACCTACCGCAAGAAGCAGCGGCAGCCCCAGCAGTCGATGGCCGAGGACGTGGAGGACTGGCAGCTGGCTCGCGCCGAGTCGCACAGCTCCAGCGGCCTGAAGTCGGCTGAGACCGAGGCCCTGGAGCACCTGCCCGACTCGCAGGTCAAGGACGCCCTGCAGCGGCTCCCGGAGGAGTTCCGGCTCGCGGTCTACCTGGCCGACGTGGAGGGATTCCCCTACAAGGAGATCGCGGAGATCATGGAGACGCCGATCGGGACGGTCATGTCCCGGTTGCACCGCGGTCGCCGGCAGCTGAGGGACATGCTGAGCGACTACGTGACGGAGCACGACCTGCTGAGCGCGGGCTCGGTCGAGAAGGGGAAGAAGTCATGAGCCACGAGCACGGCGAGGACTGCGCCGACTACCTCGAACGGATCGTCTACTTCCTCGACAACGAGCTCGACGACGCGGACTGCGCCGCGGTGCAGCGGCACCTCGACGAGTGCGGGCCCTGCCTGAGCCGCTTCGACCTGCAGCGCACGGTGAAGACCGTGGTGGCCCGGTCCTGCCAGGAGCAGGCGCCGTCCGCGCTGCGCGAGCGGGTGCTGATGCAGATCCGCGAGGTCCAGGTCCGGATCACCGAGGGCTGACCTCAACCCGGCGCGGACCAGCGCAGGAAGCAGCGAACCCCCGGGCCGGAACGGCGCGGGGGTTCAGTGCTAGAAAGCGCTCAGGCGTTGGGGCGCTTGCCGTGGTTCGCGCCCTTCTTCTTGCGAGCGCGGCGCTTGCGGCCGGTCTTGCCCATGGTGTCCTCCTGCGGTCGGGTCGACCCTGCGAACAGCGAAGGGCCAAGGGTCAGTCTCTCAAAGGTCACCCAGCCGGAGAAATCCGGGCCAGGAATCGGGTCGCGTCGACCACGACGCGGGTCACCTCGCCGGTGCCCACGACCGCCCCCGCCCGCCCGTCCGTGACGTGCCGGGCCGCCACCGAGAGGCGGTGCAGCCGCCCGTCGGTGTACGTCGTGGTGGCCGTGACCTCCACCTCCTGACCGACCGGGCTGGGGGAGAGGTGCTCCAGCTCGACCCGGGTGCCGACGCTGGTGGACCCCGGCGTCAGCGCCGGCTCGAGCGCCGCGCAGGTGGCCGCCTCGCACCAGGCGAGCAGGCGAGGCGTGCCGAGCACGGGCAGCGACCCGCTGCCGACCGCCAGCGCCGTGTCCGTCTCGGAGACCGTGAAGCGCAGCGTCGCGCTCCCGGGCGTCTCGGGCTGGGCATCGGGCTGACGGTCGGTCACGGGCTCTCCTGCGGTGTCGGTGTCCGGCGGGTGCCGGATGGTGTCGATCGGTGTGCGGTGTCGGGGTGGGGGGTGGGGAACGAGCCTGCTCAGATCCCGAACGTGTTGCGCGGGTACGCCGCGTCCACGTCGGTGATCACGTTGACCAGGTAGGGCACCCCCGAGGCGTACGCGCGGTCCAGGGCCGGGCCGATCTGGCGCGGGTCGGTGACGGTCTCGCCCGCACCGCCCAGCGACTTGACCACGTCGTCGTAGCCGGTCCGCTGACCCAGGTCGGCGGCCACGTCGTAGCCGTAGAGCATCTGCATCGGACCCTTCTCCAGGCCCCAGGCGGAGTTGTTGCCCATCACCATCACGACCGGCAGGTCGTGGCGGACCAGGGTGTCCACGTCCATCAGCGAGAATCCTGCGGCCCCGTCGCCCAGCAGCAGCGTGACCTGTGCCGAGGGACGGGCCAGCCGCGCCGCGATCGCGGAGCCCAGTCCGGCGCCCAGGCAGCCGTACGGCCCCGGGTCGAGCCACCCGCCGGGCCGCTGGGGCTCGACGAACTTCCCCGCGAAGCTGACGAAGTCACCGCCGTCCCCGATCACCACGGAGTCGTCGGCCAGCCGGGGGAGCAGCTCGCCGTAGATCCGCGCGGGGTGGATCGGGTCCGCCTCGGCCCCCAGCAGCGCGCGGTCGCGCTCGGTGGCGGAGGCCACGGTCGCCTGGAGGTCCGAGACCCAGGCCGACCAGTCGGGACGGCGGGGGGCACGCTCGAGCGCCGCGACCAGGCCGTCGAGGACCAGCGAGAGGTCGCCGCTGACCGAGGCGGCCAGCTTCGCGTGGCCGGAGAGCTGCCCGGGAGAGTCGGCCACGTGCACGACCTGCGCCTCGGGGGCACCGTCCTTGCCGCCGAAGGCGCCGTAGCCGAGCCGGAAGTCCAGCGGGGTGCCGACCACCACGACCAGATCGGCCTGCCCCAGGGCCTGTCCCCGGGCCTTGGTGACCAGCAGCGGGTGCCTGCCGGGGACGATCCCGCGGCCCATGCCGTTGGTCAGCGTGGGCACGCCCGTGGACTCCACCAGCCGGAGCGCGGCGTCCTCGGCCCTGTCGGCCCACACGTCGGTGCCCAGCACGAGGACCGGGCGGGACACGGCCGCCAGCAGCCCGGCGATCCGGGCCACGGCGTCGGCGTCGGGCTCCACGGGGGCGGGGCGCGCACCGGTGGGCGCGGGACCCGAGGCGGAGCTGAAGAACTCGTCCATCGGCACGTCCACGAAGACCGGTCCGCGGTGCGAGCTGCCGGCCACCCGGAAGGCCTCGTCGATCCCGCCGAGCACGTCCCCGGCGGTGTGCAGGGTGCGGGCCAGCTTGGAGACGGGAGCGATCAGCGGCGGGTGGTCCAGCTCCTGCAGGCTGCCGGTGCCCCACCGGTTCGCCGGCGCGCGGCCGCCGACGACCACCATCGGCGACCCGGCGAACTGGGCCTGGGCGATCGCGCTGATGCCGTTGGTGACGCCCGGCCCGGCGGTCAGCACGGCCAGCCCGGGGGTCCGGGTGAGCTTGCCGGTGGCCTCGGCCGCGAACGCCGCGGTCTGCTCGTGCCGGACGTCGAGCAGGCGCATCGGCGGGTCGGCCTTGACGGCGCCGTCGTACATCGGGAAGACGTGGGCGCCCGAGAGCGTGAACATGGTCTCGACGCCGTGGGCCCGGGCGGCGGCGACGGCCAGCTCGCCCGCGTGGCCGGAGATCTCTTCGTTGGTCATGTGACGCAGGTTACTCACTCGTAGAAGGCGCGGAGGGATCTCAGCCCAGAGCACCTCCTGCGCAGCTCACAGGAGATGGTCGGCGTTCGTCTCGCGCAGCGCCGCCACCACCACCAGGAGCAGGTCGGAGCGGACCGAGGGCGGCTCGGGGGCCAGCAGCAGCTGGAGGTGGAGCGCCCGGAGGAAGGCCTGGGAGGCCGCGGTCCGGGCGAGGGGGTCTCCCACGGGGCCGCCGAGAGCGCCGTACGGCGAGGCGTGCGCAGCGATCCGGGCGACCCAGGGCTCGAGCACCTTGAACGGGACCAGCTCACGGCGCAGCACCGCCATCGTGGCCCGGGCCAGGCGGTCGGTGGACCCGTCGACCGGCACCTGGTCCTGGGTCAGCACCAGCCGGTCGGCCACGACGTCGAGCAGCACGGTCTCCTCCGGCGCCCCGAGGTGTGGCGAGGCGGCCAGGGCGGCCAGTGCGTCGGCTCCGTGAGCGAGGGCCCGCGCCCACCCCTTCTCCGGCACCCAGCCGCGCAGGTCCTGCTCGCGCACCAGCCAGGTCGCCACCCGGTCGCCCCAGCGGACGACCTGGTCGGCGGTGAGCAGGCGCATCTCGTTGTCGCGGGCGAGCACGTCGCCCAGCACCCGCACCGACCAGGCGCGACGGAAGACCGAGTCGTCACCCCGGCCGCCGAGCCCGACCTCGAGCCCGGTCGCCATGCCGTCGCCGAGGCCGGCCAGCAGGTCGTCGTAGACGCCGCGGGCGATCCAGGTGGAGAGGGCGGGATAGGCCAGGCCGTCGCGCAGTGCCGGGTCGGGGGAGCCGAGCATGCTGGTCAGCTCGGCGGTCAGCTCGTCGAGCGGCCGGTCCGTCGGCACCGGGAGCCCCCCGGACATCACGTCGCGCCAGTACCCCGCTGCCATGCACCCATCCTGCCAGCCGTCCGGATCCCAGCGCGCGTGCCGGTCGCCCGTCGGCGGGGCCTAGGGTGATCGGGTGCCTTCGCTGACCGAACTGGTGCGCGCCCACACCGACCTCGACGACGACGACGTCGCCTGGCTGTCGCTGTTGATGGCCGACTGGCAGATCATCGCCGACCTCTCCTTCGCCGACCTGGTCATGTGGCTGCCGGACCGCGAGCGCCGCGGGTTCTGGGCGGCCGGCCAGATGCGGCCCACGACGGGACCCACCGCCCTGGTCGACGACGTGGTCGGGACGTTCATGCCGGCCGGTCGGCGGCGGATGCTGGACATGGCGCTCGAGCAGGGGCGGCTGGTCCGCGAGGGGGACCCGGAGTGGCGCGACGACGTGCCGGTGCGGGTGGAGACCATCCCGGTCCGGCGGGACGGCCGGGTGATCGCGGTGATCGCGCGCAACACCAACCTGCTGGGGGTGCGCACGCCGAGCCGGCTCGAGCTCGCCTACCTGGAGACCGCCTCGGACCTCACCCAGATGATCGCCCAGGGGTTCTTCCCGCCGCCGGGCCAGCGCAGCGACCACGCGGACACCCCGCGAGTGGGTGACGGGTTCCTCCGGGTGGACGCGGCGGGCAGGGTCACCTACGCCAGCCCCAACGCGCTGTCGGTCTACCGCCGGCTCGGGCTCGCCGGCGACCTGGCCGGGGTGGTCCTGGCCGACCTGACCCGGGACCTGGTGCCGCCGCGCCGCCGCCCGGACGAGGAGACGCTGAGCGCCGTGCTGGGCGGCCGCGCGCACCGCGACACCGAGCTGGGCACCGACCAGGTCTCCCTGGTCGTGCGGGCGATGCCGCTGATGCCGCGAGGCGAGCGGATCGGTGCGCTGGTGCTGCTGCGCGACGTCACCGACCTGCGGCGTCGCGAGCGCGAGCTGGTCACCAAGGACGCGACGATCCGCGAGATCCACCACCGGGTGAAGAACAACCTGCAGACGGTCGCGGCGCTGCTGCGCCTGCAGGCGCGCCGCATCGACGAGCCCGCGGCCAAGCTCGCGCTGGAAGAGGCGGTACGCCGCGTCGGCTCGATCGCCATCGTGCACGAGACGCTGAGCCAGGCGGTCACGGAGCGGGTCGACTTCGACGAGATCGCCGACCGGCTGGGCCGGATGGTCACCGACGTGAGCGTGGCGGGCGACCGGGTGCGGGTGCTACGACGGGGATCCTTCGGCAGCCTCGACTCCGAGGTCGCGACCCCGCTGGCGATGGTGCTGACCGAGGTCCTGCAGAACGCGGTCGAGCACGGCTACCCGGAGGAGGGCACGGCGTCGGGCACGATCCGGGTGGAGGCCAGGACGGGCCTGGGTCGCCTGCACGTGGTGGTGACCGACGACGGACGAGGGCTGCCCGCCGACTTCGATCTCGACGTCTCCACGAACCTGGGGCTCTCCATCGTGCGCACCCTGGTGGAGTCGGAGCTGGGCGGGCAGCTCGCGGTGGTGCGAGCCGCCCACACCGGCGGGACCCGGGTCGTGGTCGACGTCCCGGCCGAGAAGCTCCCCGTCGAGGGGGGAGCCCAGCCGGGCCGCCGGTGACGGCTCAGGTGGAGCGGACTCAGAAGTGGAACGAGCTCGGAGGTGGAACGAGCTCAGGCGGTACGGACCCGGGTGCGGGCGTTACGACGCTTGAGGGCCCGGCGCTCGTCCTCACTGAGTCCCCCCCAGACTCCGTGGTCCTGGCCGGCCTCCAGCGCCCACGCGAGGCAGAGCTCGCGCACCTCGCAACGGCGGCACACCTGCTTGGCCTCCTCGATCTGAAGGATGGCCGGACCGGTGTTGCCGATCGGGAAGAACAGCTCCGGGTCCTCGTCGAGGCAGGCAGAGCGGTGGCGCCAATCCATGGCTGAGTTTCCTCATTCCTGGGGTCGGGGGGAGGGCGACCGGTCCGAGACATCTGGTCGCACAGTAGGGGGGACTCGAACTGCGGCGCGGCAAGAGACGCCGTGACGAGCGCGACAACAAGCCTCGCAAGAGATGGCTCGCCGCACAACCCCCCGAAGTAGTCACATCCATCACAGCCGTTCCCTCTTGCCTGGAGGCCCCGGACTAGACTCGAGCCTGTGAAGAGCCCCGCTTCGACCTCCCCGACCCTCCCCGTCCCGCTGGTCATGGCGCTGGTCCTGACCGGCCTCGAGGGTGTGGTGATGCTGGGTCTGGCGGTCGTGGAGCTCTTCTCGCTCGACCTGGGGCGCCTGGCGATGGGGCTGACCACCACCGCCTTCTTCGTCGGGTACGGCGTCGGCCTGCTGTGGTGCGCCTACGGCGTCTGGCAACGCGAGACCTGGGGGCGGAGCCCGGTCGTGCTCGCCCAGCTCATCCAGCTCGGCGTGGCCTGGAGCTGGTTCGGCGGGACGCCTCGCCTCTCGGTCGCCCTGGCGGTCGTGGCGGCGCTGGTCCTCGTGGGGATCTTCGTCCCCGCCAGCCTGCGTGCCCTGGAGGAGGAGCACCAGCACGCCTGAGCCTGGCTCAGTCGCTCTCCAGCGAGCTGCGCAGCTGGTCGAGGGTCCGGGTGAGCAGGCGGGAGACGTGCATCTGCGAGACGCCGATCTCCGCGGCGATCTGCGACTGGGTCATGTTCTTGAAGAACCGGAGCAGCAGGATTTTCTTCTCCCGCTCGCCGAGGCTCTCCAGCAGCGGCTTGATCGACTCCCGGATCTCCACGTTCTCCAGGTTGTCGTCGTCGACGCCCAGGGCGTCCAGGATCGAGGGCCCCTCGTCGTCGCCCTCGCCGGCGTCCAGGGACAGCGTGGAGTAGGCGTTCGCGGACTCGATCCCCTCCACGATCTCCTCGACCGTGCAGCCGATCGACTCGGCCAGCTCGCGGGGGGTGGGGGAGCGGCCCAGGGTCTGCACCAGCTCGCCGGTGGTGGTGGCGATCTGCATCCGCAGCTCCTGGAGCCTGCGCGGGACCCGGATCGCCCAGCCCTTGTCGCGGAAGTGCCGCTTCACCTCGCCGATGATGGTGGGCGTCGCGTAGGTGGAGAACTCGACCCCGCGGTCGCGGTCGAAGCGGTCCACGGCCTTGATCAGGCCGATGGTGCCGACCTGGACGAGGTCCTCGAACGGCTCGCCGCGGTTGCGGAACCGTCGGGCGCAGTGCTCGACCAGGGGGAGATGGAGATGCACCAGCTCGTCGCGCGCCCAGGCGGCGGTCGACGACTGCGGCTCGGCGCCACGCAGTGCGTCGAAGAGCTCAGCGCTGCGACGACGGGTCAGGTCGAGCGCGGAGAGCGACGCTTCAGTGGAGTCCCCCATCTCCAGGACCATCTCAGGTGTCGGCCTCGCTCACGCTCGAGGCCACGCTCACCCGGACGGTGAACCGGTCGTCCTCGGTCGAGACCGCGATGTCCCCGGCCAGGGAGCTGAGGACCTGCCAGGCGAAGGAGTCGGGGTCGACCTCGGGCGGGTCCGAGCACTGCACCGAGATCTCGATCGTCATCGAGTGCGGCTCGAGGAAGAAGCGGCAGGTCAGGTCGGACCCGGGATCGGCCTCGGGCAGCATCATGGCGCTGGCCTCGCCGATGGCGATCCGCAGGTCCTCGATGTCGTCGAGGGTGAAGTCCAGCCGTGCGGCGAGTCCGGCGGTCGTGGTGCGCACGACGGAGGCGTAGGCGCCGTCCGCCGGGATCCTGAGCTCGACCTCGGCCTTGCGCGCCATGGTGATCTCACTCATCGCTGATGCCGCTCATCGTGATGTCAACCGTCCTTGCTCTGTCGAACGAGGCGAACCCTAGTGGGGCGGGCCACCGAGGTGGAACCCGCCCCCCTGGGGTGGACGCCGAGGTCAGGCCTTCTTGGTCTCCCAGAAGATGGCGGCGATCTCGTCGATCTTGGCCAGCAGCTCGTCCGCCTTGGCGGCGTCCAGCTCGCCCTTGGTGCCGGAGGCGCCGGCCAGCTTGGTCGCCTCGTTGACCAGGGTGTGCAGCTGCGGGTACTTCTCGAAGTGCGGGGGCTTGAAGTAGTCGGTCCACAGCACCCACAGGTGGTGCTTGACCAGCTCGCTGCGCTGCTCCTTGATCAGGATGGCGCGGGTGCGGAAGTCGGGGTCGTCGTTGTCCGCGACCTTGGCGATGATCGCCTTGATGGACTCGGCCTCGATGCGGGCCTGCGCGGGGTCGTAGACGCCGCAGGGCAGGTCGCAGTGGGCGGAGACCTCGACGGTGGGGGCGATGAAGCGGGAGAACATCAAACGTTCCTCTCGGTCGTGCAACTGACGTGCAACGGCGGATGTCGGACTGCGACACTACTCGGCGTGGACAGCAGGGCTCAGGAGGGCGGTACCCGGTCTCGGCGGGGTCATGCGATCGGGCTGGCGCGGGTCAGCGGTGCCTCGATGCTCCCGGTGCTCGCGCCCGGGGACCGGATCCTGGTCCGGTACGGGGCGCGTGTCCGGCCCGGGGACCTGGTGGTGGCCACCCTGCCGGACGGGACGCTCGCGGTGAAGCGCGCCGTCTCCCGGCGGCCGTTGCGCGACGGCCGACCGGGCTGGTGGCTGCTGAGCGAGGACCCCACCGTCGGCGTGGACTCCCGGCACCGTGGGCCGGTGGGTGACGAGGCGGTGCACGGCGTGGTCCTGGCCCGGCTGTGGCCGCGCCCGCGGTGGGGGCGTGGCCGCTGAGACAGGCGGTGTGACGGACCCGGGTGGACACCTGCGTCGAGGTCGGAGTGGCACGTGAAAGAATCTTCATCATGGTTGCCACACCCGATCCAGCCCACCCGTTCCTCGGCGATCCGGTGTTCGACCTCCACGTAGGCGGCAAGCTCGAGACCGTCTCCACGGTCGAGCTCGACGGCCCCGAGGCCCTCTCCCTGGCCTACACCCCGGGCGTCGCCCGGGTGTGCGAGGCGATCGCCGAGGACCCGGCGATGACGCAGCACTACACCTGGGTCCCGAACACCGTCGCGGTCGTCACCGACGGCACCGCCGTCCTCGGGCTGGGAGACATCGGCCCCGCCGCGGCGATGCCGGTGATGGAGGGCAAGGCCGTGCTGTTCAAGCAGTTCGGCGGGGTCGACGCGGTCCCGATCTGCCTGGCGACCACCGACGTCGAGGAGATCATCGAGACCGTCGCCCGGCTGGCCCCCAGCTTCGGCGGGATCAACCTGGAGGACATCTCCGCCCCGCGCTGCTTCGAGATCGAGGACCGGCTCAAGGAGCTGCTCGACATCCCGGTCTTCCACGACGACCAGCACGGGACCGCGGTGGTGGCCCTGGCCGCCCTGAAGAACGCGCTGAAGCTCACCGGACGCTCCGCCCAGGGGACCCGGGTGGTCATCTCCGGCGCCGGCGCGGCCGGCGTCGCGGTGGCTCGCATCCTGCTCGAGGCCGGCATCGAGGACCTCGCGATCGTCGACCGCCAGGGCGTGCTCAACTCCGAGCGCGCCGACCTCACCCCGGTCAAGGCCGCCCTGGCCCGCGACACCGCGGACCGCTTCGGGCGCACGGGCACGCTCGCCGAGGTCATGCAGGGGGCCGACGTCTACATCGGCGTCTCCGGCGGCACGGTGCCCGAGGAGGTCGTGGCGACGATGGCCGACGACGCGATCATCTTCGGCCTGGCCAACCCGCACCCGGAGGTCCACCCCGAGGTGGCGCACCGGCACGCGAAGGTGGTCGCCACGGGCAGGTCCGACTTCCCGAACCAGATCAACAACGTGCTGGCCTTCCCCGGCATCTTCCGGGGAGCGTTCGACGTCCACGCCACGGCGATCACCGAGGGCATGAAGCTCGCCGCGGCCGAGGCGCTCGCCGCCCTGGTCGGCGACGAGCTGGCGCCGGACCTGATCATCCCCTCGCCCTTCGACCCCCGGGTCGGGCCGGCGGTGTGCGCGGCCGTCTCCGCGGCCGCACGTCGTGACGGGGTCGCCCGGCGCTGACGGCCGGGCGGCGGGACGCCCGCGTGGCGTGGGTCGCGGAACGGGTGACGAAGGCCACGGGTAATCTCGAAGCATGTTCGCCGTCTACGCCGAGTCCTTCGCCCCCCGCGACGCCGCGGACCCCCTCGCCGGCCTGGTGCTGGGGGAACGCCCCGACCCGGAGGTGCCGGAGGGCTGGACGACGGTCACCGTGCGCGCCGCGTCGCTGAACCACCACGACCTCTGGTCGCTGCAGGGTGTGGGGCTGCGCCAGGAGGCGCTGCCGATGATCCTCGGCTGCGACGCCGCGGGCATCGACGAGGACGGCAACGAGGTCGTCGTGCACGCGGTGATCAGCGATCCCTCGTGGGCCGGGGACGAGACCCTGGACCCGCGCCGTTCGCTGCTCTCGGAGCGCTACCAGGGGACCTTCGCCGAGAAGGTGGCCGTGCCGCGCCGCAACGTGGTGCCCAAGCCCGCGTCGCTCTCCTTCGAGGAGGCCGCCTGCCTGCCCACCGCCTGGCTGACCGCCTACCGAATGCTCTTCACCCGCGGCGACCTCAAGGCCGGCGACTCCGTGCTGGTCCAGGGTGCCGGTGGCGGGGTCGCCACCGCCCTGATCATCCTGGCCCGGGCCGCGGGCCTGCGGGTGCTGGCCACCTCGCGCGAGGAGACCAAGCGCGCCCGGGCGCTGGAGATCGGCGCCCACGAGGTCTTCGAGTCCGGTGCCCGGCTCCCGGGCAAGGTGGACGCGGTGATGGAGACGGTCGGCCGGGCGACCTGGTCGCACTCGATCCGCGCGCTGCGTCCCGGCGGCAAGATCGTCATCAGCGGGACCACCAGTGGCCCGCAGCTCGACGACGCCGAGCTGACCCGGATCTTCTTCCTGCAGCTCCAGGTGATCGGCTCGACGATGGGGACGCGGGCGGAGCTCGCCTCCCTGCTCTCGCTGCTCGACGCCACCGGGACCAAGCCGCTGGTCGACCGCACCGTGCCCATGGAGAAGGCCCGCGACGCGTTCGAGGCGATGTCGCGCGGTGACCTGTTCGGCAAGGTCGTCCTGACTCGATGACCGTGCGCACCCACCTGCTCACCGGGGGCGGCTCGGGGATCGGTCGCGCGCTGGCGCAGCGGCTGCACGCACGCGGAGACCGCCTCGTCCTGCTGGCCCGTAGCCCGGAGCGCGCCGCCGAGCTCGGCGCGGAGCTGCCCGGCTCGACCTGCCTCGTCGTCGACCTCGCCGACCCGGCGGCGGTGACCGCCGCCGGCCCCGAGCTTGCCGGGCTCGGCCCGCTGGACTCGGTGGTGCACTGCGCCGGCGTGGTCGAGCTCGCGCGGGTCTCCGAGCTCGACGACCGGGCCTGGGCAGAGCAGCTCCAGGTCAACCTCACCGCCCCGGTGATGCTCACCCGGGCGCTGCTCCCCGCCCTGCGCGCGACCCGCGGCACCGTGGTGCTGGTCAGCTCCACCGCGGTGCGCTCGGGCAACCCCCGCTGGTCGGCGTACGCCGCGGCCAAGGCCGGCCTGGGCTCGTTCGCGGAGGCCCTGCGTGCCGAGGAGGCCGAGCACGGCGTGCGCGTGAGCACCGTCTACCCCAGCCGGACCGCGACCCCCATGCAGGAGCTCGTGCACGACCAGGAGGGTCGCCCCTACGACGCCTCCGCGTTCCTGCGACCCGAGTCGGTGGCGGCCTCCCTCTGCCACGTGCTCGACCTGCCCGCCGACGCGACCGTCACGGACCTGACCGTGCGGACCGCGCCCTCACCCACGACGGCCTAGCCGGCCGCCCAGACGATCCCCCTCCCCCCGAACCAAGGACCCTCCCCATGATCTCCCTGCACCCCTCCCTCCAGCCGGTCTACGCCGAGGTCCTGCACCGCAACCCCGGGGAGATGGAGTTCCACCAGGCCGTGCACGAAGTCCTCGAGAGCCTGACCCCGGTGGTGCGCAGACGCCCGGAGTACGTGGAGGCCTCGATCATCGAGCGGATCTGCGAGCCCGAGCGGCAGATCATCTTCCGGGTGCCGTGGGTCGACGACCAGGGCGTCGTGCGGATCAACCGGGGCTTCCGGGTGGAGTTCAACTCCGCCCTCGGCCCGTACAAGGGTGGGCTGCGCTTCCACCCGAGCGTCTACCTGGGCATCGTGAAGTTCCTCGGGTTCGAGCAGATCTTCAAGAACGCCCTCACCGGCATGCCGATCGGCGGCGGGAAGGGCGGCTCCGACTTCGACCCCAAGGGCCGCTCCGACCGGGAGATCATGCGGTTCTGCCAGTCCTTCATGACCGAGCTCTACCGGCACCTGGGGGAGTACACCGACGTCCCCGCCGGTGACACCGGCGTCGGCGGGCGGGAGATCGGCTACCTGTTCGGCCAGTACAAGCGGATCACCAACCGCTACGAGTCCGGCGTGCTCACCGGCAAGGGAGTCACCTGGGGCGGATCGCTGGCCCGGACCGAGGCCACGGGCTACGGCACGGTCTTCTTCGTCGACCAGATGCTGCGCGCGCGGGGCTCGGCGTTCGACGGCAAGCGGGTCGTCGTCTCCGGCTCCGGCAACGTGGCCATCTACGCGGTGCAGAAGGCCTACCAGCTCGGCGGCACCGTGGTCGCGGTCTCTGACTCCGGCGGCTACGTGGTGGAGGAGAGCGGCATCGACTTCGAGCTGCTGCGCGAGGTCAAGGAGGTCCGCCGCGGCCGGATCAAGGAGTACGCCGAGGAGCGGGGCTCCACGGCGCGCTACATCGAGGACGGGTCCATCTGGGACGTGCCCTGCGACATCGCCCTCCCGTGCGCGACGCAGAACGAGCTCGACGTCGACGGCGCCCGCGCGCTGGCCGGGAACGGCGTGCAGGTGGTCGGGGAGGGTGCCAACATGCCCACCACGCCCGGTGCGGTCGACCTGCTCCGCTCGGCCGGCGTGCTCTTCGCCCCGGGCAAGGCGGCCAACGCCGGCGGGGTCGCGACCAGTGCCCTGGAGATGCAGCAGAACGCCTCCCGGGACCGCTGGTCCTTCGAGTACACCGAGGAGCGGCTCGCCGACATCATGGCCGGCATCCACGAGCGCTGCCTGACCACCGCCGAAGAGTACGGCGTGCCCGGGGACTACGTCGCCGGGGCCAACATCTCCGGGTTCTGCCAGGTGGCGGACGCGATGCTGGCGATGGGCGTCATCTAGGCGAAGGCGACCGAGAAGTCGCGCAGCCGGAAGGAGACCATCGGGGAACGGCCCGCCAGCCACCCCAGGCGTCCTTCCGGCTCGAACGACCAGCTGGCCAGGCAGGGGCTCGTCCGCGCCGAGCCGCGGATGGTCGCCACCCGGACCCGGGACGTCCCGGTCGGTTGCCGGGTGCTGCCCCGCAGCGGCACGCGGGGCGCCAGCGCCGAGGCGTCCAGGAACTCCGCAGCCAGCACCGGGCCCCGCTTCTCCTCGACGCGCCAGGCGGTCCGGTGGACCGGGCCGAGACCACCGGGGGAGCGGGTGAAGGTGCCCAGCTCCTTGGGCAGCCCCCACAGGCCACGACCGCCCTCGCGCGACTCCGCGGAGTCGACGAGGAGGTCACGGACCGTCAGGGCCAGGCCCCAGCCCGACGCCAGGGCGCCGCGGTCGTCGGCCCGGCGGGCCACCACGAGCTCGGAGTAGCTCAGGGTGCCGCCGGGCCGGTACGCCACGAGGGCGACGGCGTAGAGCCCGTGGGGCCCACCCGGGGGCTGTGCCCGGAAGAGCGAGCCCCACAGGTCGCCGTACAGCTGCCACGGGGGTGACGGAAAGGCCATCGGCGGTCGACTCCCCTCAGTCGTCGTCGGGGTCGTCCTCGCGTGCCAGCCAGGTGGCGAACCGCTCCACCGCGGTCTCGAACTCCGGATGCACGTCGACGAACTGCTGCAGGCGGTCCGCGACCCACGCCAGGGTGACCTCCTCGTCACCCCGGCGCCGCTCCAGCTCCTCGATCCCGCGGTCGGTGAAGTACATCGCGGCTCAGTAGTCGGACGCGACCTGGTCGGTGGCCGGCGCGAACGCGTGACCGATCAGGTTCTTCTGCTCCTCGGTGTGCCGCTTGAGCGTGCCCACCGACGGCGAGGCGGAGGCTTCCCGGGTGACCGGCTCCACGTCGACGTCCAGCTCCGGCCACACGTTGAGCGCGTAGTGCGGCCACGGGCCCATGTTGCGGGGCTCGTCCTGGACCCAGCGCACCTTCTTGAGGTTGGGGTACTTGGCGATCTCCGCCTTGATGTCCTCGACCGGGCGCGGGTAGAGCTGCTCGACCCGGCCGATCGCGAACTTCGCCCCGTCCTCGCGCTTGCGCCGCTCCACGACCAGGTCCCAGGTCACCCGGCCCGAGCAGAGCAGCAGGGTCTCGACGGCGGCCGGGTCGGCCTCGTCGTCCCCGATGAACGGCCGGAAGGTGCCCTCGGTGAAGTCGCTCGGCTGGGAGGCGGCCTCCTTGCGCTTGAGCATCGACTTCGGGGTGAAGACGATCAGCGGACGGTGCTCCTCACCCAGCGAGTGGGTGCGCAGCAGGTGGAAGTGCGAAGCGGGGGTGGAGGGCTGGGCCACCACCATCGCGTCCTCGGCGCACATGGTGAGGAAGCGCTCGATCCGGGCCGAGGAGTGGTCCGGGCCCTGGCCCTCGTAGCCGTGCGGCAGCAGCAGCACGACGCCGGACTGCTGGCGCCACTTGGTCTCACCGGCGCTGATGAACTCGTCGATCACGGTCTGGGCGCCGTTGACGAAGTCGCCGAACTGGGCCTCCCACAGCACCAGCGTGTCGGGACGCGCCACGGAGTAGCCGTACTCGAAGCCGAGGGCGGCGTACTCGGAGAGCAGCGAGTCGTAGACGTAGAACTTCGCCTGGTCCTCGCTGAGGTTGGTCAGCGGGGTCCACTCGTCGGCGTTCTTGCGGTCGATGATCGTGGCGAACCGCTGCACGAAGGTGCCGCGCCGCGAGTCCTGGCCGGCGAGGCGGACCGGACGGCCGTCCATCAGCAGGGAGCCGAAGGCGAGGATCTCACCGGTGCCCCAGTCGATCGGGCCGTCGGTGATCGCGGCCGCGCGCCGCTGGAGCTGCGGCATCACCTTCGGGTGGACGGTGAAGCCCTCCGGCGGGGTGATGTAGGCGTCCGAGATCCGCTTGAGCACGTCGGGGGAGATCGCCGTGGTCCGTGCCCCGGCCGACTTCTCCGGGTAGTCGGGGACGGTCGTCCACTCCGAGGGGGTGGAGCTCGCCTCCCGGACCTCGGTGAAGACCCGCTCCAGCTGCTGCTGGTAGTCGCGCAGGACCTGCTCGGCCTCCTCCAGGGTGATGTCGCCCCGGCCGATCAGCGACTCGGTGTAGAGCTTGCGCACCGAGCGCTTCTGCTCGATCAGGTCGTACATCAGCGGCTGGGTGTACGACGGGTCGTCGCCCTCGTTGTGCCCGCGCCGGCGGTAGCAGACGAGGTCGATGACGACGTCCTTGTGGAAGGCCTGGCGGTACTCGAAGGCGAGCCGGGCCACCCGGATGCACGCCTCGGGGTCGTCGCCGTTGACGTGGAAGATCGGGGCCTGCACCATCCGGGCGACGTCCGTGGCGTAGAGCGACGAGCGCGATGCGCCGGGCGAGGTGGTGAACCCGACCTGGTTGTTGACCACGACGTGCACGGTGCCGCCGGTGCGGTAGCCGCGCAGCTGCGAGAGGTTGAGCGTCTCGGCGACCACACCCTGGCCGGCGAACGCGGCGTCGCCGTGCACCAGCAGGGGCAGCACCGGGTACTCGGCGCCGCGGTCCAGCACGTCCTGCTTGGCCCGGGCGATGCCCTCCAGGACCGGGTCGACGGCCTCGAGGTGCGAGGGGTTGGCCGCCACGGAGACCTTGATGGTGTCGCCGCGCCCGGAGACGAACTCGCCCTCGGCGCCGAGGTGGTACTTGACGTCGCCGGAGCCCTGGACCGTCCGGGGGTCGATGTTGCCCTCGAACTCACGGAAGATCTGGGAGTAGCTCTTGCCGACGATGTTGGCCAGCACGTTGAGCCGGCCGCGGTGGGCCATGCCGATGGTGACCTCGTCCAGCGAGGCCTCGGCGGCCGCCTCGCAGATCTCGTCGATCAGCGGGATGGTGGTCTCGCCGCCCTCGAGGGAGAAGCGCTTCTGCCCGACGAACTTGGTCTGCAGGAAGGTCTCGAAGGCCTCCGCCTGGTTGAGCTTGAGCAGGATGCGCAGCTGCTCCTCGCGCGGGGTCTTGGTGTGCGGCTGCTCCACGCGCTGCTGGATCCACCGGCGCTGCTCGGGATCCATGATGTGCATGTACTCGATGCCGATGGTGCGGCAGTAGGAGTCGCGCAGGATGCCGAGGATGTCGCGCAGCTTCATGAACCGGCGGCCCTCGCCACCGAACGAGCCGGTGGCGAACTCGCGGTCGAGGTCCCACAGGGTCAGCCCGTGCGACTCGATCTCGAGGTCGGGGTGCGAGCGCTGCCGGTACTCCAGCGGGTCGGTGTCGGCCATCATGTGGCCGCGCACCCGGTAGGCGTGGATCAGCTCGAGGATCCGGGCCTGCTTGCTGATGTCCTCGTCGTGCGAGGTGGCGATGTCGGAGGACCAGCGGATCGGCTCGTACGGGATGCGCAGCGAGCGGAAGATCTCGTCGTAGAACCCGTCGCCGCCCAGCAGCAGGGAGTGCAGGCGCTTGAGGAACTCACCCGACTGCGCACCCTGGATCACCCGGTGGTCGTAGGTGGAGGTCAGGGTCATCACCTTGCTGATCGCGTTGCGCGCGATCGCCTCGGCCGAGGCGCCCTGCCACTCCGGCGGGTACTCCATCGCGCCGACGCCGATGATGGCGCCCTGGCCCTTCATCAGCCGCGGGACGGAGTGGCTGGTGCCGATGCCGCCGGGGTTGGTCAGCGAGATCGTGGTGCCCTGGAAGTCGGTGACGCCGAGCTTGCCGTCGCGAGCCTTGCGAACGATCTCCTCGTAGGCGGTCCAGAAGCCCGCGAAGTCCATCGACTCGGCGGCCTTGATCGAGGGCACCAGGAGCTGGCGGCTGCCGTCCTTCTTGGGGACGTCGATGGCCAGGCCGAGGTTGATGTGCGCCGGGGTGATGAGGTTCGGCTTGCCGTCGACCACGTCGAAGCCGACGTTCATCTCCGGCATCGCCTTGACCGCCTGCACCATGGCGTAGCCGATGAGGTGGGTGAAGGAGACCTTGCCGCCGCGCGCCCTGGCCAGGTGGTTGTTGATGACGGTGCGGTTGTCCCACAGGAGCTTGACCGGCACCGAGCGGACCGAGGTCGCGGTGGGCACGGTGAGGGAGGCGTCCATGTTCTGGGCGGTCCGCGCCGGGGCGCCGCGCAGCACCGTGTAGGTGGGCTCGTCGCTGGCCTGGGCCGGCGCGGGCGGACGCGCGTCCTTGGCGACCGGCTTGTCCTTGCCCGTGGCCGGCTCGGCGGCCGCCGCGGCGGGCCGGGGCGTCGCCTTCGGGGTCGGGGCGGCGGACCCGTTGCCGGTGGGTGCGGGCTTGGCCGGCGCGGACTGCTGGGCGGGGGCGGCCTGCTTGGCCGGGGCGGACTCCTGCTTCACCGCCTGCTGTGCCGCCGGCTTGGCCGCGGGGGTCTGCGCCGCCGAGGACTGGCCGCTCACCGCCGCGTGATCCTTGAAGTAGTCGGACCAGGCAGGGCCGACACTGGCCGGGTCCTTCTGGTACTGCTCGTACATCTCTTGGACCAGCCACTCGTTGGCGCCGAAATCGGCGTCCGCGGAGGAGTTGGAGGACTGGTCAGAGCGTGGGGACTGCGGCACGGCTTGGTTCGCCTCTTCCGGGTAAGCGCGCGGTAACGGGATGAGTCCCGACAAGGCTAGACCCCCGCCCTCACAAATGCAGTGGCAAGGGTGGTCATTGGGGCAGGGTGTCCCCAGTGATGCTCATGACGGAGCCGCCGCAGACCCCGCCGTGCCGACCTGCCAGACCTGCCAGACCTGAAGGACACCGTCCCGTGCCACGTCCCGTTCTCACTCGCGCCCCCCGCCGCACCCGGGCTCGCACCCGGTCGCGCGCGGGCCTGCGCGCGGTCGCCCTCGTCCTCCCGCTCGCCCTGGTCCTGGGCGCCTGCTCGGGCGACGACGAGCCCGCGGCCGACCCGTCGCCCTCGCCGACCGGCGACACCGCCACCGAGGCGCAGGAGGAGGTCGTCCCCAGCAAGCACCTGCTCGGCCAGGTGGTCGGGCGGCTGCCCCGGAAGGGTCGCGAGCGGCTGCTGCGTCGGGTCACCCCGGTGGTCGACCAGTGGCTGGACGAGGGGTTCGTCGCCGGCACCTTCCCCCGGGAGGTGACCGGGGCGTGGGCGGGCTTCACCCCAGGCGCGGCCCGGTCGGCCCGGCAGGAGCGCGGGCTGACCAGCCTGGCCGGTCTCTCCGAGCGGATCGACGGGGTCGAGGTCACCAGGCGTGCCGTCCGGTACGTCGTCCTGGCACCCGGCGGCCGGGCGGCCGGGGTGACCGCCCGGATCACCCTGGACCTGCACACCTCCGGCGAGGTGGAGACGAAGGTGTCGGTGCGCGGCCGGCTCTTCCTCACCCCGGTGCGCGCGGGCGGGCGCCAGGAGTGGAAGGTCTTCGGCTACGACCTGACCCGGGGCCGGCGATGAGCGCGCGGCGGTGGGTCCGTGCCCTGCGGCTCGCGCTGCTGGCCGGCGTCCTGGCGGTGGTGGGCCTGGTGGTGCCCGACTCCACGGTCGCGCCCACGGAGGTGGCCCTGGTGAAGGTGAAGCGGGCCCAGGGGGTGGACCTGAGCCCCGACGTGGTCTGGATCCTGGCCCTGGGCTCGGACGCCCGGCCGGGACAGGTGATGACCCGGACCCGGGCCGACGCGATCCAGCTGGTCGGGATCAACTCCAGGACGGGGGCGGCCACCGCCATCGGCGTCCCCCGGGACGCCTGGGTCGACCTGCCCGGCTACGGCCGGAACCGGATCAACGCCGGCCTCGTCTACGGCGGCCCGCAGCTGATGGCCGCGGCCATGCGCAACCTCAGCGGGGTGGAGGCCGACTACGTGATGGTCACCCGGTTCCCGTTCTTCGAGGACATGGTCGACGACATCGGCGGCATCACCGTGGTCAACCCGCGCCGCTTCGCCGACCCGAACCTGAAGAAGGAGGGCTTCGCCCGCGGCCGGATCCGACTGGGCGGCTACGACGCGATGGCCTTCAGCCGGATCCGCAAGGGGCTGGTGGACGGCGACTTCGGTCGCTCGGCCAACCAGCAGCGGACCCTGCGCGGCATCCACGCCAAGATCGTCGCCTCCAAGGACCGGCCCGGGTTCCTGGAGCGCGGGGTGATGACGGTGCTGCAGCACACCGCGACCGACGCGGGTCCGGTGGAGCTCTTCCGGATCGCCCAGGCGGTGGCTCAGGTCGACGGCCGGAAGATCACCACCTGCGTGGTCCCGGGCCGGCTCGGCACGGCCGGCGCCGCGAGCGTGGTCTTCCCGGACGTGGCGGCGGCCCGGCGCTGGGGGAGGCAGGCGGGGCGGGATGCCACCCTCGCGCGCTGCTGAGACCCGCCCGGACAACGGCAGCGGCCCCGACCGATGGTCGGGGCCTCTGGCCTGATCGTGCCTCCGGCAGGATTCGAACCTGCGGCACCTGGTACCGGAAACCAGTGCTCTATCCCCTGAGCTACGGAGGCAGCGCATCACTACGTTGCGAGTGGGGAGACTACCTGTCGAACCTGCCGGAGTGGAAACCGGGCCCCGCAGATACCCTAGTCAGGTGACCCCTGACCAACTCTCCACCATCATCGTCGACGCGCTCAAGGCCCTGGTGGCCGAGGGGGCGGTGACCCTGCCCGACGACGTTCCCGGGACGGTCACGGTGGAGCGACCACGTCAGCAGGGTCACGGCGACTACGCCACCAACGTCGCGCTCCAGCTGGCCAAGAAGGCGGGCACGAACCCGCGGGCGTTCGGCGAGCTGCTGGCCGAGCGGCTGCGGCAGGTCGACGGGATCGACGCGGTCGAGGTCGCCGGCCCCGGCTTCCTCAACATCACCGTCGGTGCCGCTGCCCAGGGCATCATCGCGGCCCGGGTGGTCGCCGGCGGCGAGCGCTACGGCACCACCGACACCCTCGCCGGGCAGAAGATCAACGTCGAGTTCATCTCGGCCAACCCGACCGGTCCGCTGCACCTGGGACACACCCGCTGGGCGGTGCTCGGGGACGCGATCGGCCGGGTGCTGGCCGCGGCCGGCGCCGAGGTGACGCGCGAGTTCTACATCAACGACCGCGGCGTGCAGATGAACCACTTCGCGGCCTCGATCATCGCCGCGGCGCTCGGCGAGCCCACGCCGCAGGACGGGTACGCCGGCGCCTACATCCAGGACCTGGCCCGCAAGGTCGGCGAGGCCCAGCCCGGGATCTTCGAGCTGCCCGCCGACGAACGGCTCGCGGCGGTGCGGGAGAAGGGCTACGAGCTCCAGCTCAAGGAGCAGCAGGACCAGGTGGCCCTGTTCAACACCCACTTCGACGTCTGGTTCTCCGAGCGCAGCCTGCACGACGGCGGCGAGGTGCCCGAGACCCTGGCGCGGCTCAAGGGCCTGGGCCACGTCTTCGAGGACGGCGGCGCGCTGTGGATGCGCACCACGGACTTCGGCGACGACAAGGACCGGGTGCTGATCAAGTCCGACGGCGAGCTGACCTACTTCGCCTCCGACACCGCCTACTACCTGAACAAGCGGGCCCGCGGCTTCGACCACTGCATCTACCTGCTCGGCGCCGACCACCACGGCTACGTGGGCCGGCTCCGGGCGATGGCCGCCTGCGTGGGCGACGACCCCGACCTGACGCTCGACGTGATGATCGGGCAGATGGTGAAGATCCTGCGCGACGGCGAGGAGATGCGCCTCTCCAAGCGGGCGGGCACGATCGTCACGCTCACCGAGCTGGCCGAGGAGATCGGCGTCGACGCGCTGCGCTACTCCCTGGCCCGCTACCCGGCCGACAGCCCGCTGACCCTCGACGTCGCGGAGATCACCCGGGCCTCGGCGGACAACCCGGTCTACTACGTGCAGTACGGCCACGCACGGACCTGCCGGATGATGGAGAACGCCGGCGAGCTCGGGATGAGCCTGCCCGAGGACCCGACCGAGGGGTTCGATCCCTCGCTGCTCAGCCACGAGTACGAGGGCCGGCTGCTGCGGGCCCTGGCCGAGTTCCCGCGCGTGGTGGCCAGCGCTGCCGAGCTCCGTGAGCCGCACCGGGTCGCGCGCTACCTCGAGGACACCACCTCGGTCTTCAACAAGTGGTACGACACCCGCGAGTGCCGGATGCTGCCCCAGGGCGACGAGCCGGCCGGTCCGGTCAACCAGGCGCGCCTGGTGCTGGTGGCCGCCACCCGCACGGTGCTCGCCAACGGTCTGGGACTGCTCGGGGTGTCCGCTCCGGAGCGGATGTGAGCACCACCCACCAGGCCGGGTGGGCGCACGCCGCCGGTGCCCTGCGGGGTCCCTCGTGGTTGCGCGAGCCCGCTGACCCCAACGCCCTGGTGCCGCTCCTGTGGTCCGGCTCGGCGCGCAAGGTCGACGGCGTCCTGGAGGTCGGGGGAGTCCGGCTGACCGACCTGGTCGCCGAGCACGGCAGCCCGGCGTACGTCCTGGACGAGGCGGACTTCCGGGCACGTGCCCGGGCGTTCCGCGACGCGTTCGACGACTTCGACGTCTTCTACGCCGGCAAGGCGTTCCTCAGCACCGCCGTGGCCCGGTGGGTCGCCGAGGAGGGGCTGTGCCTGGACGTGTGCAGCGCCGGCGAGCTGCTGGTCGCCGAGCGGGCCGGCTTCGACATGGCCCGGGTGGGATACCACGGCAACAACAAGTCGACGGCCGAGCTGGCCCGGGCCATCGAGCTCGGCGTGGGCCGGATCATCGTCGACTCCTTCGACGAGCTCGAGCGGCTCGTCCGGCTGGCCGCCGACCACGACGGCGACCCGGTGCGCCTGATGGTCCGGGTCACCGCCGGTGTGGAGGCGCACACCCACGAGTACATCGCCACCGCGCACGAGGACCAGAAGTTCGGCTTCTCGATCACCTCCGGCGACGCCCTGGAGGCGGTACGCCGCGTGCTCGCCGCCCCGGGCCTGGAGCTGCTGGGCCTGCACTCGCACATCGGTAGCCAGATCTTCGACTCCTCCGGGTTCGAGGTCGCCGCCCGCCGGGTGCTCGCGCTGCACGCGACCGTGGCCCGGGAGCTCGGCGTGGCGATGCCGGAGATGGACCTCGGTGGCGGCTTCGGCATCGCCTACACCACCCAGGACGACCCGGCCGAGCCGAGCCGGCTGGCCGCGGAGATGCGGGCGATCGTCGACCACGAGTGCCGCGCCCTCGGGGTCGAGGCCCCCCGGCTCTCCATCGAGCCGGGCCGCGCGATCGTGGGTCCGTCCATGTGCACCGTCTACACCGTGGGCACGGTCAAGGAGGTCACCCTCGACGGTGGCGCCCGCCGGACCTACGTGAGCGTCGACGGCGGGATGAGCGACAACATCCGCACCGCGCTCTACGACGCCGACTACTCCTGCACGCTGGCCAGCCGCGAGTCGACTGCTCCAGGCCGTCTGTCCCGGGTGGTCGGCAAGCACTGCGAGGCCGGCGACATCGTGGTCAAGGACGAGTTCCTGCCCGCCGACGTGGCTCCCGGCGACCTGGTGGCGGTCCCCGCCACGGGCGCCTACTGCCGCTCCCTGGCCTCCAACTACAACCATGCGCTGCGGCCCCCGGTGGTCGCGGTCCGAGACGGCGCGTCCCGCGTCGTCGTACGACGTGAGACTGAGGACGACCTGTTGGCAACCGACGTGGGTGACGAATGAGCGACAAGCCGCTGAACGTGGCGCTCCTGGGCTGCGGCTCGGTGGGCTCCCAGGTGGTCCGACTGCTGACCGAGCAGGCCGACGACCTCGAGGCCCGGGTGGGTGCACCGGTCAGGCTGGTCGGCGTCGCCGTCCGGCGCCTGGACGCCCCGCGTGAGGTGGAGGTGCCCGAGGGGCTGCTCACCACCGACGCGGAGTCGCTGGTGGCGCGCGAGGACGTCGACGTGGTGGTCGAGGTGATCGGCGGCATCGAGCCCGCCCGCTCGCTGATCCTGCGGGCCCTCGAGCATGGCGCCTCGGTGGTGAGCGCCAACAAGGCGCTGCTCGCCGAGGACGGTCCCACGCTCTTCGAGGCGGCGGGCAAGGCCTCGCGCGACCTCTACTACGAGGCGGCCGTGGCCGGCGCGATCCCGATCCTGCGGCCCCTGCGCGAGTCGCTGGCCGGTGACCGGGTGACCCGGGTGCTGGGCATCGTCAACGGCACCACCAACTTCATCCTGGACAAGATGGACACCTCCGGCGCCGGGTTCTCCGAGGCGCTGGAGGAGGCCCAGGAGCTGGGGTATGCCGAGGCCGACCCGACGGCCGACGTCGAGGGGTTCGACGCCGCGGCCAAGGCCGCGATCCTGGCCAGCCTCGCCTTCCACACCCGGGTGACCGCCTCCGACGTGTACCGCGAGGGGATCTCCGAGGTCACCGCGGCGGACGTCGCCTCGGCCCGCGACATGGGCGCCGTGGTCAAGCTGCTGGCGATCGCCGAGCTCTCCGACGAGCGGGTCTCGGTGCGGGTGCACCCGGCGATGATCCCGCGCAGCCACCCGCTGGCCAGCGTGCGCGAGGCCTACAACGCCGTCTTCGTGGAGTCGCAGGCCGCCGGCCAGCTGATGTTCTACGGCCCGGGCGCGGGTGGGGCTCCCACCGCCTCGGCGGTCCTCGGCGACCTGGTCACGGTGGCCCGCAACCGGCTCACCGGCACCACGGGCGCGGGGGAGTCGGCGTACGCCGAGCGCGAGGTGCGGCCGATGGGCGAGACCACGACCCGCTACCACGTGGCGATCGACGTCGACGACCGCGCGGGCGTGCTGGCCGAGGTGGCCCAGGCGTTCGCCGCGCACGACGTCTCGATCCAGACGGTGCGCCAGGAGGGCCGCGGCGCCGACGCGCAGCTCGTGGTCGTCTCGCACCAGGCCACGGACGCACAGCTGGCGGCGACCGTCGACCGGCTCAGGCAGATGGAGATCGTCCGCGACGTCACCTCGGTGATGCGGGTGGAAGGAGACGCGGAGTGAGTGCCCACCAGTGGCGAGGCGTGATCGAGGAGTACCGCGAGCTGCTCGACATCCCGGCCGGGACGCCGGCCGTCACCCTGGGGGAGGGCGGCACCCCCCTGGTGGACTCCCAGTGGCTCTCCGGCCTCACCGGGGGACAGGTCTGGCTCAAGGTCGAGGGTGACAACCCCACCGGCTCCTTCAAGGACCGCGGCATGACCACCGCCATCTCGGTCGCCAAGCACGAGGGCGCCGAGGCCGTGGTCTGCGCCTCCACCGGCAACACGTCGGCCTCGATGGCCGCCTACGCCGCCAAGGCCGGCCTCAAGCCGCTGGTGCTGGTGCCGGAGGGCAAGATCTCGCGCGGCAAGATGGCGCAGGCGATCATGCACGGGGCGCAGGTGATCATGGTCCGCGGCAACTTCGACGACTGCCTGCGGCTCTCCCGCGGTCTGGCCGAGGAGTACCCGGTGGCCCTGGTCAACTCGGTCAACCCGGTGCGGCTCGAGGGCCAGAAGACCGCGTCGTTCGAGATCGTCGACCGGCTCGGCGACGCGCCGGACGTGCACCTGCTGCCGGTCGGCAACGCCGGCAACATCTCCGCGTACTGGCTGGGCTACCGCCAGTACGCCGAGCGCGGGGTCAGCACCCGCAAGCCGGTCATGCGCGCCTTCCAGGCCGAAGGGGCGGCGCCGCTGGTGACGGGCGAGCCCTTCCCCCACCCGGAGACCCTGGCCACCGCGATCCGGATCGGCAACCCCGCCTCCTGGAAGCTGGCCGTGGCCGCGGCGCAGGAGTCCGGCGGCCGGTTCGCCTCGCTGACCGACGAGCAGATCCTCTCCGCGCAGCGCGAGCTCGCACGCCGCGACGGCGTCTTCGTGGAGCCCGCCTCCGCGGTCGGCGTGGCCGGGATGCTGCAGGAGCTGGAGCAGGGTGAGTCCTACCGCGGCAAGACCGTGGTGATCACCGTGACCGGGCACGGCCTCAAGGACACCGACACCGCCCTGGAGGGGCTGGGCCCGGTGGTGGACACGGTGGTTGACGCCGACGTCCTCGCCGCCGCCTCGGCAGCCGGACTGGTCTGAGGGTGGCCACCTTCGTGCCGGGGCCGGTCGCGGTGACCGTCCCCGCGACCTCGGCCAACCTCGGGCCCGGGTTCGACACCCTCGGACTGGCGCTGTCGCTGCGCGACGACCTGGTCGGAGAGGTCACCGAGGGTGGTCTCCGCGTGGAGGTCCACGGCGAGGGCAGCGACGGGGTCCCGCGCGACGAGAGCCACCTGGTGGTCCGGGCGATGCGGATCGCCTTCGACGCGATGCGGGCCGACCCGCCCGGCCTCGCGCTGTCGTGCCGCAACGAGATCCCGCACGCCCGCGGCCTCGGCTCGTCCTCGGCCGCGATCGTCGGGGGCCTGGTGCTGGCCAGGGCGCTGGTGGCCGGCGGTGCGCTGCTGCTCGACGACGACGCACTCCTGACGCTGGCCGCGGACCTGGAGGGACATCCCGACAACGTGGCGCCCGCCCTGTTCGGCGGCTTCACGATCGCGGGGGCAGAGGGCGACCGGTGGTTCGCGGTGCCCGCGCCGGTGGACCCGCGGATCACCACCGTGGCGTACGTGCCGTCGGCCCCGGTCTCCACCGAGGCCGCCAGGGGGCTGCTGCCCGCCGTGGTGAGCCACGCCGACGCCGCCCGGAACGCGGGCCGTGCCGCACTCCTGGTGGCGGCGCTCGCGGGACGTCCCGAGAGCCTGCTGCCGGCCACCGAGGACCGGCTGCACCAGGACCAGCGGGAGCCCGCGATGCCGGAGTCCCTGGCCCTGGTCCGCGCTCTGCGCGCGACCGGGATCCCCGCGGTGGTCTCCGGAGCAGGGCCCACCGTGCTCGCCCTGACCGACGCCGCCTCGGTGCCGGAGCTGCTCGCCCGGTGCCCGGCCGGCTGGCGCGCCTGGCACCTCGAGGTCGACCAGCGCGGCGCTCGCGTCCTCGGCAGCTGAAGGAGTGGTAGCGTGAGCGCGCGCCACTCGGCGTACGCACCGACCGTGGACTCAACATCCCGGGTGCACCCCCTCCACGTCCAGCACCGCGCGGCTTTCCGCCGGGGCGGGCGAGGGGCCCACGAGACGCCCACGGCACGGGCCGTGCGGCACTGACACTGGGTAGGACCTCACGTGAGCGAAACCACCGACTCGACCCTCCCGGCCGGGACCCCCTCGCAGGACGCGCCGAAGAAGCGCGCGGGGAGCCTGAACGGGATGCTCCTGGCCGACCTGAAGGCGATGGCCGAGGCCCTGGGGATCGCCGGCGCCGCAGGCATGCGGAAGGCGCAGCTCGTCGAGGCGATCCGCGCACTGCAGGCCGGCGTGAGCGCGCGGGGATCCGCCGCCGCCCAGACCGCTCAGTCCGCTCAGTCCGCTGAGTCCACCCAGGCCCCCCAGTCCAGCAAGGCCGCCCCCCAGTCCGGTCCGTCCGGGGCAGGGGACCAGAGCAGCGACGCACCGGCGACAGCCTCGGCTCCGACCCGCGCGGCGAGAAGCCGCGCCCGGGCCACCCAGGAGGCTCCGGTGGAGCGCGCCGCCGAGCAGGGCCCGAGCAGGGGCGGCGATGCGCAGGAGCCCACCCGCCGGGAGCGGACGCGCCGGCGCGAGCAGCAGGACGCCTCGTCGGCGGACCGCACCGAGGACGGCGCCGCGCAGCGCCCGGGCCGCGAGCGGGCCGGCGAGTCGCGCCAGGCCGAGCAGAAGCAGGGCGACCAGAAGCAGTCGGAGCAGAAGCAGGCTCGGGAGAAGCAGGCCGACAAGCAGGCCGACAAGCAGGGCGAGAAGCACGGCGACCGGGAGAAGCAGGGCGGCCAGAAGCAGGGCGACCGGGACAAGCAGGGCGACCGCGACAAGCAGGGCGACAAGGGCGGGCGTACCCGTCAGGACCCCCAGGAGAAGCGGTCCCGTCCCGAGCACGACCAGCACGACCAGCACGACTCCCGCGACGACCTCGGCGACGACGAGCTCGGCAGCCGCCGCAACCGTCGCCGGCGCGGACGTGAGCGGAGCGCCACGGGTCGCCCCGGCCGCGGGAGCGAGCCCGACACCACGATCCTCGAGGACGACGTCCTGGTGCCCGCCGCGGGCATCCTGGACGTCCTGGAGAACTACGCGTTCGTCCGCACCAGCGGGTACCTGCCCGGCGCCGACGACGTCTACCTGTCGCTGTCGATGGTGCGCAAGTACGGCCTGCGCCGCGGTGACGCCATCGTCGGGCAGGTGCGGCAGCCCCGGGAGGGGGAGCGCCGGGAGAAGTTCAACCCGATGGTCCGGATCGACACCGTCAACGGCGCGGACCCGGAGGCCTCCCGCGACCGGCCCGAGTTCGGTGCCTTCGTCCCCGTGCACCCCGAGGACCGGCTCCGCCTGGAGACCGGCCCCGAGGACCTGCTGGGCCGGGCCATCGACCTGCTCGCGCCGATCGGCAAGGGGCAGCGCGGGCTGATCCTCTCCCCGCCGCACGCCGGCAAGACCACGGTGGTGCAGTCCCTGGCCCGCTCGATCAGCACCAACAACCCCGAGTGCCACCTGATGGTGGTGCTGGTCGACGAGCGCCCCGAGGAGGTCACCGACTACCAGCGCTCGGTGAAGGGCGAGGTGATCGCCTCCACCTTCGACCGTCCCGCGACCGACCACACGATGCTGGCCGAGCTGGCCATCGAGCGCGCGCAGCGCCTGGTCGAGCTGGGGCACGACGTGGTCGTCCTGCTGGACTCCCTCACCGGCCTGGGCCGGGCCTACAACCTCGCGGCTCCCGCCAACGGCCGGGTGCTGGAGGGCGGGGTCGACGCCAGTGCGCTCTTCCCGCCGAAGCACTTCTTCGGGGCTGCGCGCAACGTCGAGGACGGCGGGTCGCTGACCATCCTGGCGACCGTGCTCGTCGAGACCGGCTCCCGCACCGACGAGGTGCTGCTCGAGGAGCTCGCCGGCACCGAGAACATGGAGCTGCACCTGCACCGTGCGCCGGCCCGCAAGGGACTCCTGCCCTCGATCGACCCGGTCCGCTCCGGCACCCGGCACGAGGACCGGCTGATGGGGGAGCAGGAGCTGGCGATCGTGTGGAAGCTGCGCCACCAGCTCGCCGAGCTCGACCAGCCCGAGGCCCTGGCCCTGCTGACCGAGCGACTGGGCTCCTCGCAGAACAACATCGACCTCCTCACCCGGGTGCAGAAGTCGTAGCCCTCCGGGGTGGAGAGACGGTCCGGACGTCGTCGTTTCGGCCCGCCGCAGGCGCGGAGCGCCTAGGCTGGGTCGGACATCCCTGCAGGAGGACCGAGAAGAGACATGGCACGCATTCTTGTCGCTGACGACGACGTCGACATCCGCGAGCTGGTGGAGTTCAAGCTCTCCACCCTCGGCCACGACGTGGTCGCCGTGGCCGACGGGGCCTCCGCGGTGGACGAGGTGCAGCGGCAGCGGCCGGACCTCGCCGTCCTGGACGTGATGATGCCGGGGATGTCCGGCCTGGACGCCGTCCGGGTCATCCGCAGCGACCCGGCGCTCTCCGACCTGCCGGTCATCCTGCTGACCGCGCGGGCCCAGGAGTCCGACGTGGAGACGGGCTTCGACTCCGGCGCGGACGACTACATCACCAAGCCGTTCAGCCCCCGCGAGCTCGCCTCGCGGGTGCAGGCCCTGCTTACCCGCACCCGCTGACCCACGCCCGCCGACCTTGCTTCTCCCCGGGGGAATGCCCTGATTTCCCCCGGCGTTGGCGAAGGTGGCACACTTGCACGTCGGTTCCGGTTCACGTGCCCGCACCAGGCGACACGACCCGGCGACCCCGAGAGGACACGGACATGAAGAAGGACATCCACCCGGCGTACGTCGAGACCCAGGTGACCTGCACCTGTGGCGCGACGTTCACCACCCGCAGCACTGCCACGTCCGGCAAGCTCCACGCCGACGTGTGCTCGCAGTGCCACCCGTTCTACACCGGCAAGCAGAAGATCCTCGACACCGGTGGCCGCGTGGCCCGGTTCGAGGCGCGCTACGCCAAGGCTGCCAAGAAGTAGCTGCTCTCCGGACGCCGGTCCCCACCGTGAGGTGGGTGGCCGGCGTTCGTCATTTCGTCGTCGGCACCAGGTGAAGGAGCAACAGTGTTCGAGGCAGTCCAAGGCCTCGTCGAGGAGCACGCACAGCTGGAGGAGCAGCTCGGCGCGCCCGAGACGCACGCGGACCAGCGGCTGGCCAAGCGGCTCAACCAGCGCTACGCGGAGCTGTCCTCGGTGATCAGCGCCTGGCGCGACTGGAACCGGTTGGGCGAGGACGTCGTCGCGGCCCGCGAGCTCGCGACGCAGGACCCGGACTTCGCCGCCGAGGCCGACGAGCTGGAGGACCGGAGGCTCGCCGCCGAGGAGCGGCTGCGCAGGCTGCTGGTCCCGCGTGACCCCGCCGACGCCAAGGACGCGATCCTCGAGGTGAAGTCGGGGGAGGGCGGCGAGGAGTCGGCGCTGTTCGCCGGGGACCTGCTGCGGATGTACACCCGCTTCGCGGAGCAGCGGGGGTGGCGCACCGAGATCCTGGACGCCACCGAGTCGGACCTGGGCGGCTACAAGTCGGTGACCGTGGCGGTCAAGGCGAAGGGCACGCCGGAGCCCGGCGAGGCGCCGTACGGGATGCTGAAGTTCGAGGGCGGCGTGCACCGGGTGCAGCGGATCCCCGTGACGGAGTCGCAGGGGCGGGTGCACACCTCCGCCGCCGGCGTCACCGTCTTCCCCGAGGCCGAGCAGGTCGACCTGGTCGTCGACGACAACGACCTGCGGATCGACGTCTTCCGCAGCTCGGGGCCCGGCGGTCAGAGCGTCAACACGACCGACTCCGCGGTGCGGATCACGCACGTGCCGACCGGGATCGTGGTGAGCTGCCAGAACGAGAAGTCCCAGCTCCAGAACAAGGAGCAGGCGATGCGGATCCTGCGCTCGCGGCTGCTCGCCGCGGCCCAGGAGGAGGCCGACGCGGAGGCCAGCGCGGCCCGCCGTACGCAGGTGCGCACCGTCGACCGTTCCGAGCGGATCCGTACCTACAACTTCCCGGAGAACCGGATCAGCGACCACCGCACCGGCTACAAGGCGCACAACCTCGACCAGGTGCTCGACGGGGACCTCCTTCCGGTCCTGTCCAGCTCCCTGGACGCCGACCTGGCGGCGCGCCTGGACGCGCTCGAGCAGTGAGCGCCGACCACGACGGGGGAGTCAGCGCACGCAGCCTGCGTCGCAGCGCCGGCGCGCGGCTGTCCCGGGCCGGCGTGGCCAGCCCCGAGCGCGACGTCGACGAGCTGCTGGCCTCGGTGCTCGGCCTCTCCCTGGGGCAGCTCCCGCTGGCCGAGGAGGTGAGCGCGGACCAGGTGGCGCGCTTCGAGGAGCTGCTCGCGCGGCGCGAGGCGCGTGAGCCGCTGCAGCACCTGCTGGGCACCGCGGCGTTCCGCTACGTCGAGCTCGAGGTGGGGCCCGGGGTCTTCGTGCCGCGGCCCGAGACCGAGCTGCTGGCCGGCTGGGCCGTCGACCAAGCACGCGCCGTCGAGGCGGAGCACGGACGCGGTGCGGTCGTGGTCGACCTGTGCACGGGGTCCGGGGCGATCGCCCGGGCGGTGGCGCACGAGGTCCCCTCCGCCCGCGTGCACGCCGTCGAGCTGGACCCGGCCGCGCTCCGGTGGGCGGCGCGCAACCTCGCCGAGACCGGCGTCGACCTGCGCCAGGGCGACATGGGGGAGGCCTTCGACGACCTGCTCGGCGAGGTCGACGTGGTGGTCTGCAACCCGCCGTACATCCCCCTGGAGGCGTGGGAGTCGGTGGCCCCCGAGGCCCGGGACCACGACCCCCACCTGGCCCTCTTCTCGGGCGCCGACGGACTGGACGCCTTCCGGGTGCTGGAGCGGCGCGCCGCCCGGCTGCTCCGTCCGGGAGGGGTGGTGGGTGCCGAGCACGCCGACGCCCAGGGCGAGAGCGCGCCGGCCGTCTTCGCCGGCACCGGGCGCTGGTCGCAGGTGCGCGACCACCAGGACCTGGCCGGGCGTCCGCGCTATGTGACGGCGCGACTGGCACGATGAGCACCATGCGATTCCCGACCTCCACCGACCAGGCTCGCGAGGAGGCGGTCGAGGCGGCCAGTCTGGCGGTCCGGCGTGGCGACCTGGTCGTGATCCCCACCGACACCGTGTACGGCGTCGGGGCGGACGCCTTCGACGAGGCGGCGGTGCGCGCCCTGCTCGCGGCCAAGGGCCGCGGCCGGGAGAAGCCACCCCCGGTCCTGGTCAGCAGCCCGACCACCCTGCAGGCGCTCGCCAGCCGCGTCTCGCCGTACGCCCAGGCGCTCGTCGACGCGTTCTGGCCGGGGCCGCTCACCCTGGTCTGCCACCAGCAGCCGTCGCTGCAGTGGGACCTGGGGGAGACCCGCGGCACGGTCGCGGTCCGGATGCCCGACGACCCGGTGGCCCTGGCGGTGCTGGAGCGCACCGGTCCACTGGCGGTGAGCTCGGCCAACCTGACCGGTGAGCCGGCGGCGCGCGACGCCGACGAGGCGGAGCGGATGCTGGGCGAGAAGGTCGCGGTGGTCGTGGACGCCGGGCGCACCGCGGGCGCCGCGCCCTCGACCATCGTCGACGTCACCGGGCCCCGTCCGGTGGTGCTGCGCTGGGGTGCCCTGGGTGCCGACGAGCTCAACGTCGTCCTCGAGCCGCTCGGTCTGGCGGTCGCCTCGCCGGAGCAGGTCACCGAGCCGGTGCAGCCCCAGCAGCAGACCCCCGAGCCGGAGCAGCCCCAGGAGCCGGGCGCCCCGGCCGAGCGAGACGGAGACTGATGCGCGAGTACCTGCTGGTCTTCCTGGTCGCCGCGGCGAGCACCTACCTGCTCACCGTGATCGCCCGGGAGATCGCCCTGCGCACCGGCGCCGTGGCGGCCGTGCGCGACCGCGACGTGCACGCCGAGCCGATCCCCTACCTGGGCGGTCTGGCCATGCTCGGCGGGCTGGTCGCGGCGTACCTGGTCGCGCGCGAGCTCCCGTTCCTCTCCCGCAGCGACCCCTTCGTCTTCCGCGACGCCGCCGTCGTGCTGGCCGCGGGCGCACTGATCTGCGCCGTGGGTGTCCTCGACGACATCTTCGACATCGACGCCCTCACCAAGCTCGGCGGCCAGGTGCTGGCCGCGGGACTGCTCGTCTACTTCGGCGTGAAGTTCTACTTCCTCCCCGACTCCGGCGGGGGCCAGCTCATCCTGGACCCGGCGCAGGGAGCGTTGATGACGGTGGTGGTGGTGATCGCCACCGTCAACGCCGTCAACTTCGTCGACGGCCTGGACGGCCTGGCCTCGGGCGTGGTCGGCATCGGCGCGTGCGCCTTCTTCCTCTTCTGCTACCAGCTCTCCGACATCAACGGGGTCACCCTGGCCACCACCGGCGCCCTGCTCAGCGCTGCGCTGGCGGGGGCGTGCGCGGGGTTCCTGCCGCACAACTTCAACCCCGCCCGGCTGTTCATGGGCGACAGCGGGTCGATGCTGATCGGGCTGGTCCTCTCGGCCAGCGCGCTGACCCTGACCGGGCAGTTCGACGGCACGGAGGTGACGATCGGGCGTGACGGGACGGCAGCCGGCTGGGTGGTGATGTTCCCGCTGCTGCTCCCGGTGTCCCTGCTGCTGGTGCCGATGGCCGACCTGGTGCTGGCCGTCGTACGCCGCACCCGCGCCGGCCGGTCGCCGTTCGCCCCGGACAAGCAGCACCTGCACCACCGCCTCCTGGAGATCGGTCACTCGCAGCGTCGCGCCGTCTTCATCATGTGGACCTGGGCGGCCCTGCTGGGCTTCGGGGGCGTCGTCGCCACCCTCTACTCGGGTCCGGCGGTCTGGGCGGGGCTCCTGGTGGCCACCCTGCTCGCGGTCGGGCTCACCTTCCTGCTGCCCAACGTCCGCGCGAGCGTGCTGGAGCCGACCGGCGCGGACGGAGCCGTGCCGGACGCCGGGGTGCCGGACGCTGCCGTGCCGGACGATGTGGTGTCGGAGGGCGGGGCGCCGGACGGTGCCGCACCCGAGGGCGTCGAGGCGCAGGACCCCGTACCTCCCGACGGCCCCCTGCCCGACCAGTCCTGAGCCCGGGGCGGGCGGCGATGGAGCGTCGATGGAGCGTCGACCAGCGCCGGTACCGCAGATTTCGGCCACCCGGAGCCCTTGTGATAGTTTTCACGAGCGCTCGGACCTGGTCCGGACGCCCTTCTGACTGACCTCCACAGGAACGGCCGCCACATGTCGACCGAGACGACGCAGGACCATCGGGACCCCGGTCTCGCAGTCCTGCTCGCGGCGGCTCTCGCCGCGGTCGGTGTCGGTCTGCTCGCCGTGGCCGCGGCCGCCGTGGTCGATGGTCGTCCCGCCGCCCTCGGCGCTGCGGTCGGAGCGGGAGCGGTGCTCACCGTCCTCGTGTTCGGCTCGTTCGCCGTGCACGTCGTGGCGCAGGCGATGCCCTCGGCCTCTCTGCTGGTGGCCATCCTCACCTACGGGCTCCAGATCGTCGCGCTGACCGCGGTCATGACGTCGCTGGACCGCAATGGCAGCCTGGGGGAGACGGTGTCCGGCGGATGGCTGGTGGTCGGTGTGGTCGCCATCACCCTGGCCTGGGTGATCGCCCAGGTCTGGTTCGGCGCCCGCGCCCGGATCCCGGCCTACGACCTCCGCGAGCCGGCGACCGACGACCGGCAGGAGGCGGGTGCGAGGTGACGTCTCTCGACTGCTATTGTCCGGATCGCGATGGCTCAAGAAGACACCCCCAAGAGCCGCGCCGAGGAACCGAGCGGACCGCCGAGCCAGGACCCCTGGCGGGCGTTCAGCTATGTGCTCACCGGCGTGATGTTCTACGGACTGGTGGGTTGGGGCCTCGACCGGTGGTGGGGAACCACGTACCTGGTCGGCATCGGCATCGTCGTGGGAGCGGTCCTGGGTCTGTACCTGACCTGGAAGGCCTTCGCGGCGCCCGGTGCGCAGGACCAGAAGGACACGAAGTGAATTCAGCAGCGCGGCAGACACAGGAGACAGCGTGAGTGCGATCGCGATGAACGCGATTCCGACCGAGGGGTTCACTCCTCCGGGCCCGGGCGACTTCAACCTCCCCCCGATCGGTTACACCCAGGAGAACGCTCCGACGTTCAACTTCCTGGGCGAGACGATGTACTGGGGCGTCACCAAGCCGATGCTGCAGCTCGCGCTGTCCGTCGTGGTGATCTTCGCCTTCTTCTACTACGCCTCGCGGAAGCGGGCGATGGTCCCCGGCAAGCTCCAGTTCGTCGGTGAGATGGGCTACGGGATGGTCCGCAACAGCCTCGCCCGGGACAACATCGGCAGCCACGACTTCATGCGGTTCGTGCCGTTCCTGGTCTCGCTGTTCTTCTTCATCCTGGTCAACAACTACTTCGGGCTGATCCCCTTCATCCAGTTCCCCTCGATGTCGCGGATCGGCATCGCCGCCACCCTGGCCGTCATCGCCTGGGGCGTCTACAACTGGGTGGGCGTGCGCAAGCACGGGTTCCTCGGATACCTCAAGCTGCAGACGGTGCCCAGCGGCATGAAGGGCCCCGTCCTGGCGCTGCTGATCCCCCTGGAGTTCTTCTCCAACATCCTGGTCCGCCCGGTCACGCTGGCTCTGCGTCTGTTCGCGAACATGTTCGCGGGCCACATCCTGCTGCTGCTGTTCGCCCTCGGCGGCGAGTACCTCATCGCCGAGATGGGCGGCATGTACATCGGCGCGGGCATCCTCTCGTTCGCCATGTTCATGGTCATCTGCGTCCTCGAGATGCTGGTCATGTTCCTGCAGGCCTACGTCTTCGTCCTGCTGACGTCGATGTACATCGCCGGCGCCCTGGCCGACGAGCACTGATCCTCCAGACCCAGGTCCGGCTCGCCGGACCGGTAGAACCAACCGAACACCAACACACTCCCAAACCTGGGAACTACGAAAGGAAGAAGCCGTGGGTGGCTCTCTCAACATGCTCGGTTACGGCGTCGCGACGATCGGTCCCGGTCTCGCCGTCGGCCTGATCTTCGCCGCGTACATCAACGGTGTGGCCCGCCAGCCCGAGGCTCAGGGTCGCCTGCAGCCGATCGCCATCCTGGGCTTCGCCCTCGCGGAGGCGCTGGCCATCATCGGCATCGCCCTCGCCTTCGTGCTCAGCTGACGCTGACCACACCGTTAACCGACTGATCCGAACCAAAGGACCTGCCCATGCAGAATGAGGTCATCCGGGCGGCGGGTGGGGAGCTCAACCCCCTCATCCCGCACCCGATCGAGATCGTCCTCGCCGCAGTCTTCTTCACCATCCTCGTGGTGCTGGTGAAGAAGTTCGTGATGCCTGCCTTCGAGGAGACGTACGCCCAGCGCACGGCTGCCATCGAGGGTGGACTGTCCGCGGCCGAGACCAAGCAGGCCGAGGCCGACGCCAAGCTGGCCGAGCTGGAGAAGCAGCTCGCCGACGCCCGGCACGAGGCCGCGCGCATCCGTGAGGAGGCGCGTGAGCAGGGTGCTGCGATCGTGGCGGAGATGCGGGAGCAGGCCCAGGCCGAGGCCACCCGCATCGTCGAGCACGGCAAGACGCAGATCGAGGCCGAGCGCCAGCAGGCGGTCACCTCCCTCCGCGCGGAGGTCGGGACCCTGGCCACGGGTCTCGCTGGTCGGATCGTCGGTGAGAGCCTGGACGACGAGGACCGGCAGCGCCGGGTCGTCGACCGCTTCCTCGCTGAGCTGGAAGGCGCCAGCTGATGTCCTTGCGAGGTGCTTCTGCCGAGACGTACGCCGCACTGTCCGGGGCGGTCGACACCGCCCTGGCCGGTGGGGCGGACGCGGCGCGGGTCGGCGACGACCTGTTCTCGGTGGCCGAGGTGCTCCGCAGCGAGCCGGGCCTGCGCCGGATCGCGACCGACGTGTCGGTCGACTCCTCGGCCAAGGCCGGGCTCGCGCGGCAGATCTTCGGTGGCAAGCTCTCCGACGACGCACTCGTCGTCGTGGAGTCGGCCTTCGCCCGCCGGTGGACCCAGGTCCGCGACCTGGCCTCCGCGCTGGAGGAGCTGGGTGTCCGTGCGGTCGTGACCTCGGCCGGCTCGGACTCCGGTCGGCTCGCCGACGAGCTGTTCGCACTCTCCGAGCTGCTCGACGCCAACCCCGAGCTGCGCAGCGCGCTCGCCGACCCGGCCCGGAGCCGGGAGGACAAGCGGGCGCTGCTCCGCGGTCTGCTGGAGGGCCGGACGCTGCCGTCCACCCTCACCCTGGCGGACCAGGCGCTGGCCGGGACCTACCGCACCGTGGTCGCGGCGCTGGACAGCTACCAGCAGCTCGCCGCCTCGATCCACGGCCAGAAGGTCGCGACCGTGCGGGTGGCCAGGCCGCTCGACGAGCGTGACACCGAGCGTCTGGAGGCGGCACTGCGCCGCCAGTACGACCGCGAGATCCACCTCAACATCGTCGTCGACCCCGAGGTCATCGGCGGGATCCGGGTCGAGATCGGTGACGACATCATCGACGGCACCGTCTCCACGCGTCTGGACGACGCTCGTCGCGCACTCGCCGGCTGAGCCGGCCCACCAGGGCCAACACACCAAGAACTTCGAGCACACGAAAGTTAGGATGAGGAAATGACGGAGCTTTCGATCCGTCCGGACGAGATCCGGGACGCGCTGCAGCGCTTCGTGTCGGACTACAAGCCCGAGACTGCAAGCCGCGAAGAGGTCGGCACCGTGGCCGAGGCCGCGGACGGTATCGCCCGCGTGACCGGCCTCCCGTCCGTCATGGCCAACGAGCTGCTCGAGTTCGAGGACGGCACGCTCGGCATCGCGCTGAACCTCGACACCCGCGAGGTCGGCGTCGTGATCCTGGGCGACTTCGACAAGATCGAGGAGGGCCAGCCGGTCCGCCGCACCGGGGAGATCCTCTCCGTGCCGGTCGGCGACGGCTACCTCGGCCGCGTGGTCGACCCGCTCGGCAAGCCGATCGACGGGCTCGGCGACATCGAGACCTCCGGTCGTCGTGCGCTCGAGCTCCAGGCGCCGGACGTGATGCAGCGCAAGTCGGTGCACGAGCCGCTCGCCACCGGCATCAAGGCGATCGACGCGATGACCCCGATCGGCCGCGGCCAGCGCCAGCTGATCATCGGCGACCGCGCGACGGGCAAGACCACCATCGCGATCGACACGATCATCAACCAGAAGCAGAACTGGGAGTCCGGCGACCCGGACAAGCAGGTCCGCTGCATCTACGTCGCCATCGGTCAGAAGGGCTCGACCATCGCCTCCGTGCGTGGCGCCCTCGAGGAGGCCGGTGCCCTGGAGTACACGACCATCGTGGCCTCCCCGGCGTCCGACTCGGCCGGCTTCAAGTACCTGGCGCCGTACACCGGCTCGGCCATCGGCCAGCACTGGATGTACGACGGCAAGCACGTCCTCATCGTCTTCGACGACCTGACCAAGCAGGCGGAGGCCTACCGCGCCGTGTCGCTGCTGCTGCGCCGCCCGCCGGGCCGTGAGGCCTACCCGGGTGACGTCTTCTACCTGCACTCGCGGCTGCTCGAGCGTTGCGCCAAGCTCTCCGACGAGATGGGCAAGGGCTCGATGACCGGCCTGCCGATCATCGAGACGAAGGCCAACGACGTCTCGGCGTTCATCCCGACCAACGTCATCTCGATCACCGACGGCCAGATCTTCCTGCAGTCCGACCTGTTCGCGGCCAACCAGCGCCCGGCGATCGACGTGGGTGTCTCGGTCTCGCGCGTGGGTGGCTCGGCGATGACCAAGGCGATGAAGGCCGTCACCGGCTCGCTCAAGGTCGACCTGGCCCAGTTCCGGGCCATGGAGGCGTTCGCGATGTTCGCCTCGGACCTCGACGCCGCCTCGCGTCAGCAGCTCGACCGCGGTCAGCGCCTGATGGCCCTGCTCAAGCAGCCGCAGTACTCGCCGTACCCGCTGGAGGAGATGACCGTCTCCCTGTGGATCGGTACGTCGGGTCGCCTGGACAAGGTGCCCACCGACGACGTGCTGCGCTTCGAGACCGAGTTCCTCGACTACCTGCGCCGCTCGCACGAGGGCATCCTCGCGGGCATCCGCGAGACCCAGAAGTTCGAGGACTCGACCGAGTCGCAGCTGGCGTCGGCCTACGACTCCTTCCTCGACCAGTTCGAGACCTCGGACGGCCAGTCGATCAAGGCCGGCAAGGAGGAGCACGTCGCTCTCGAGGACGAGGACGTCGAGCAGGAGCAGATCGTCAAGCAGAAGCGGGGCTGAGGCATGGCTCTCTCGGTACGCGAGTACCGCGCGCGGATCAAGTCGACGGAGTCGATGAAGAAGATCACGCGTGCCATGGAGCTCATCGCCGCGTCTCGGATCATCAAGGCGCAGCAGCGGGCCCAGTCGGCCGCGCCGTACGCCCGGGAGTTGACTCGTGCGGTCTCGGCGGTGGCGACGTTCTCCAACGTCGACCACCCGCTCACCACCGAGCCGGCGGAGGCCCGGCGGGCTGCGGTGCTGGTCGTGACCAGCGACCGCGGCCTCGCCGGGGCGTACTCCTCCAACGTGCTCAAGGAGGCCGAGCGCCTCGTCGAGCGGCTCCGCGAGGAGGGCAAGGAGGTCGACCTCTACGTCACCGGTCGCAAGGCGGAGGGCTACTACAAGTTCCGCCAGCGTGAGGTGGCGCAGGCCTGGACCGGCTTCTCGGACCAGCCGACCTACGACGCGGCCGCCGAGATCGGCGCCACCCTGATCGGGGCGTTCCTCAACGAGGATCCCGACGCCGACGGGGACGTGGCGAAGCCGGTCGACGAGGTGCACGTGGTCTTCACCCGGTTCCGCTCGATGCTCATCCAGGAGCCGCAGGCCGTGCGCATGCTGCCGCTGGAGGTCGTCGAGGGCGGGGAGCCGGGCTCGCACGTCGAGCTGCTGCCCCTCTACGAGTTCGAGCCCTCGGCCTCGGAGGTGCTGGACGCCCTGCTGCCGCGCTACGTCCAGAGCCGGATCTACTTCGCCCTCCTGCAGGCGGCCGCCTCCGAGCTGGCCGCACGGCAGAAGGCGATGAAGTCGGCGACCGACAACGCGGACGAGCTCATCAAGAAGTACAAGCGAATCGCCAACCAGGCACGCCAGGCTGGCATTACCCAGGAAATCAGCGAGATCGTCGGTGGCGTCAACGCCCTCGCCGACGCCAACGCCGGGAGTGAGTGAGAAGAATGACTGCCACTGTGGAAGAGACGAACGCCACCGGCGCAGCCGGCGGCATCGGACGGATCTCGCGCGTCATCGGCCCGGTCGTGGACATCGAGTTCCCGACCGACGCGATGCCGGCGATCTACAACGCGCTCAAGGTCGACCTGACCCTGGGTGACCAGACCCAGACCATCACCCTCGAGGTCGCTCAGCACATCGGGCACGGCATGGTCCGTGCCATCTCGATGAAGCCGACCGACGGCCTGGTCCGCGGCGCGCAGGTCACCGACACCGGGGGCCCGATCTCGGTCCCCGTCGGCGACGTGACGCTCGGCCGGGTGTTCAACACCACCGGTGACTGCCTGAACCTGGCCGAGGGCGAGACCCTCGAGGTCAAGGAGCGGTGGGGCATCCACCGCAAGGCGCCCGCGTTCGACCAGCTCGAGTCGAAGACCCAGATGTTCGAGACCGGCATCAAGGTCATCGACCTGCTCACCCCGTACGTGCAGGGTGGCAAGATCGGCCTGTTCGGTGGTGCGGGCGTCGGCAAGACCGTCCTCATCCAGGAGATGATCGCCCGCGTCGCCAAGGACCACGGCGGCGTCTCGGTGTTCGCCGGTGTCGGTGAGCGCACCCGTGAGGGCAACGACCTCATCGTCGAGATGGAGGAGGCCGGCGTCATCGGCCAGACCGCCCTCGTCTTCGGCCAGATGGACGAGCCGCCGGGCACGCGTCTGCGGGTCGCCCTCGCCGCGCTGACCATGGCGGAGTACTTCCGCGACGTGCAGCAGCAGGACGTGCTCCTGTTCATCGACAACATCTTCCGGTTCACCCAGGCCGGCTCCGAGGTGTCGACGCTGCTCGGCCGGATGCCGTCCGCGGTGGGCTACCAGCCCAACCTGGCCGACGAGATGGGTCAGCTCCAGGAGCGGATCACCTCGACGCGTGGTCACTCGATCACCTCGATGCAGGCGATCTACGTGCCGGCCGACGACTACACCGACCCGGCGCCGGCGACCACGTTCGCGCACCTGGACGCCACGACCGAGCTCTCCCGTGAGATCGCGTCGCTCGGCATCTACCCGGCCGTGGACCCGCTGACCTCGACGTCGCGGATCCTCGACCCGCAGTACATCGGCAAGGAGCACTACGACTGCGCCATCCGGATCAAGCAGATCCTGCAGCGCAACAAGGAGCTCCAGGACATCATCGCCATCCTCGGTGTCGACGAGCTGTCCGAGGAGGACAAGGTCATCGTGTCCCGGGCGCGCCGCATCCAGCGGTTCCTGTCCCAGAACACCTACGTGGCCAAGCAGTTCACCGGCATCGAGGGCTCGACCGTCCCGGTCAAGGACACCATCGAGGCGTTCAACAAGATCGCCGACGGTGACTACGACCACGTGGCCGAGCAGGCGTTCTTCATGTGCGGCGGTCTCGACGACGTCGAGGCCAAGTGGGCCGAGATCCAGAAGAACCTCTGATGGCTGACTCGCTGCTGCAGGTTGAGCTCGTCGCCGCCGACCGCCTCGTGTGGTCGGGCCAGGCGAAGATGGTCATCGCCCGGACCACGGAGGGTGACGTCGGCATCCTGCCGAGCCACGCCCCGATGCTGGCGCTGATCATCGAGGGCGTCGTCGACGTGCAGACCGCCGAGGGAGAGACGTGGGTCGCGGCTGTCGACTCCGGCTTCCTGTCGGTGGCCGACAACCGGGTCTCGATCCTGTCGGAGCGCATCGAGCTCTCCCACGAGATCGACCTGGAGAAGGCACGCCAGGACTACGAGCGGGCCAAGTCCGCCGGCGAGAACGACGACGAGGCGGCCGAGGCCGTGCGTCGCGCCGAGGCTCGGATCCGCGCGGTGGAGAGGGCTTCCTGACGGAGCCGAAGTACGTCCCAGTAGGGTGAGCACGCACGGGTGACCGGTGTGCTCACCCTGCTGCATTTGGTCCAGCAAGACGACGGGGTACAGCCCCCGCAAGGAGGTGGGATGCCGGCCTGGCTCGTGGCGCTGGACGTCGTGGGCGTCCTGCTGCTCCTGGTGCTGTGCTACGGGATCGCGCTGGTGGTGCGACGGCGGACGCTCTCGCGGCACGGAGGCACGTTCGAGCTCAGCTACCGCGCGCGCAGCACGGACCGGCAGGGCCGGGGCTGGGTGCTCGGCATGGGCCGCTACACCGGTGACTCGCTCGAGTGGTTCCGGATCTTCTCCCTCTCGCCGCGTCCCTCTCAGGTCTGGCAGCGCGACCACATCAGCTACGCCGGGCAGCGCCGGACCGAGGGTGCGGAGCAGGTGTCGCTCTACGCCGACCACGTCGTGGTCTCCTGCAGCACCACGCAGGGGACGGTCGAGCTGGCGATGAGCCCCTCGTCCCTCATGGGCTTCCAGGCATGGCTCGAGGCGGGACCGCCCGGGACGAACTGGGACCTCCGGCCGGTCCGCTGACCGGCCGGGCCCTCCGCCTCAGTCGCGCTCGCCCCCCGGCACCCACAGCACGTCGCCCTGGGCGGTGTTGGCGTGCCGGGCCAGGATGAAGAGCAGGTCCGAGAGCCGGTTCAGGTACTTGATGGCCAGCACGTTCATCGTCTCCTCGTGCTCGGCCCAGGCCGCCCAGGCGGAGCGCTCCGCGCGGCGAGCGACGGTGCGGGCCAGGTGCAGGTACGCCGCTCCCGGGGTGCCCCCGTTGAGGATGAACGAGCGGAGGTTGGGCAGGTCGGCGTTGAACTCGTCGCACCACGCCTCCAGGCGGTCGACGTACTCCTGCTCGATGCGCAGCGGCGGGTACTCGGGGTCGGGGACGACGGGGGTGCAGAAGTCGGCGCCGACGTCGAAGAGGTCGTTCTGGATCCGGGTCAGCACCCGCTGGACGGGCTCGTCCAGCCCGCCTGCGGCCAGCGCGACGCCGATCGCCGCGTTCGCCTCGTCGACGTCGGCGTACGCCGCCAGTCGAAGGTCGGTCTTGGAGGTCTCGCTCATGTCTCCGAGACGGGTCGAGCCGGCGTCGCCGGTGCGGGTGTAGATGCGGGTGAGGTTGACCATGGCGTTGAGCGTACCTGCGCGAAGTGCGGTCCCGAACACCTGAGAGGGCACTGTCACATACGCCTCGTCCGTCCCAGTATCGCCCGAGATCGGGGATGTCTGGTCGGTAATCGGACGGGGAGTTCCGCCGACGAAATTACTTGGTGGCGGCGGACAACCCAAACAGGGTACGAACACGTCTAGGTGATTGAGTTCACATTGCTGAGTGGGCGGTGACCGGGGGCGCGGTTCCCGGGACGGCTCCAGCAACCGGCGATCGGGCGCCGGGAAAGGGGTGACCATGGAGATCATGGCGGAGGGTGCGACGCTGGTGCTGAGCGGGGACTTCGACGTACGCAGCACCTGGGAGGTGCGCGACGCGGTGTACCGGCACCTGGAGCAGTACCGGGACCAGGACGTGGTCGTGGACCTCTCCGGCGTCCGCTCGGTGGACGTCACGGCCCTGAGGCTGCTCGCGGTGGCCACGCGCCAGGCGGTCCGGGACGGTCATCGGCTCACGCTGCGCGGGTGCGGTCCCGCGGTCCGGCGGATGCTCCACGTCTCGCGGCTGATCCGGGTCGTGGAGGTCGAGCGGGGCGCGGTCACGGCCTGAGCGCCGGAGGAGCGAGACTGCGCGCGCACGCGCGTGAGGTGGTCGTAGCATCCTCCTATGACTGAGCCCCAGCACGCCAAGGACCGTCCCTGGGTGATGCGCACCTACGCCGGCCACTCGACCGCCGCGGCGTCCAACGCGCTCTACCGCAACAACCTGGCGAAGGGTCAGACCGGTCTGTCGGTCGCCTTCGACCTGCCGACCCAGACGGGCTACGACCCGGACTCCCCGCTGAGCCGGGGCGAGGTCGGCAAGGTGGGCGTGCCGGTGCCGCACCTGGGCGAGATGCGGCGCCTGTTCGAGGACATCCCGCTCACCGCGATGAACACCTCGATGACCATCAACGCCACCGCGATGTGGCTGCTGGCGATGTACCAGGTGGTGGCGGAGGAGCAGAACCCCGAGCTCGAGCCCACCGAGGTGGCCGCCCAGCTCGCCGGGACCACCCAGAACGACATCATCAAGGAGTACCTGTCCCGGGGGACCTACGTCTTCGGGCCCGAGCACTCGCTGCGCCTGACGGCGGACATGATCGCCTACACCGTCAACAACATCCCGCAGTGGAACCCGATCAACATCTGCAGCTACCACCTGCAGGAGGCCGGGGCGACGCCGGCGCAGGAGCTGGCGTACGCGTTGTGCACCGCCATCGCCGTCCTCGACCAGGTGCAGGAGAGCGGCCAGGTCTCCGAGGCCGACTTCGAGCGCGTCGTCGGGCGGATCTCCTTCTTCGTCAACGCCGGGGTGCGGTTCGTGGAGGAGACCTGCAAGATGCGGGCCTTCGTCCAGCTCTGGGACGAGATCACCCGGGAGCGCTACGGCGTCCAGGACCCCAAGATGCGGCGCTTCCGCTACGGCGTCCAGGTCAACTCGCTGGGGCTGACCGAGGCCCAGCCGGAGAACAACGTGCAGCGGATCGTGCTGGAGATGCTCGGCGTCACGCTCTCCAAGAACGCCCGCGCCCGGGCCGTGCAGCTGCCGGCCTGGAACGAGGCGCTCGGCCTGCCGCGGCCCTGGGACCAGCAGTGGTCGCTGCGCCTGCAGCAGGTGCTCGCCTTCGAGTCCGACCTGCTGGAGTACGAGGACATCTTCGACGGCAGCCACGTGATCGAGGCGAAGGTCGCCGAGCTGGTCGCCGGTGCCCGGGCCGAGATGGACCGGGTGCAGGCGATGGGCGGCGCCATCGCGGCCGTCGAGTCGGGCTACATGAAGTCCGAGCTGGTCTCGGCACACGCCGCGCGCCGGGCCCGGATCGAGGCCGGCGACGAGGTGATCGTCGGGGTCAACAAGTTCGAGACCACCGAGCCCTCCCCGCTGACCGCGGACCTCGACGGCGCCATCCAGACCGCGGACCCGGCAGCCGAGCAGGCCGCGCTGGACAGCGTGCGGGCGTGGAAGGCGGGGCGCGACGAGGCCGAGGTGGCCGAGGCGCTCCAGCGTCTGGCCGCCGACGCCAAGACCGACAAGAACCTGATGGAGGCCACGCTGGCCGCGGCCCGGGCGGGTGTCACCACGGGGGAGTGGGCGGGCACGCTGCGCGAGGTGTTCGGCGAGTTCCGCGCCCCCACCGGTGTGACCGGGGCCGTCGGCGTGGCCGAGGCGGGCGACGAGCTGACCGCGGTACGCGACCGGGTCGCGGCGACGGGGGAGGAGCTGGGCGGCCGGCTGCGGCTGCTGGTCGGCAAGCCGGGGCTCGACGGTCACAGCAACGGCGCCGAGCAGGTCGCCGTCCGGGCCCGCGACGCGGGGTTCGAGGTGGTCTACCAGGGGATCCGGCTCACCCCGGAGCAGATCGTCGCCGCGGCCGTGGCCGAGGACGTGCACTGCGTGGGGCTCTCGATCCTCTCGGGCTCGCACATGGAGCTGGTCCCGGCCGTGCTCGAGGGGCTGCGCGAGGCCGGCCTCGGCGACCTGCCGGTGATCGTGGGCGGGATCATTCCTGAGTCCGACGGCAAGGCGCTGATCTCCGCGGGTGTTGCGGCGGTCTACACGCCCAAGGACTTCGGGCTCACCGAGATCATGGACGGCATCGTCGACGTGATCCGGCGCGCGAACGACCTGGACTGACGCACCGGGCTCACCTGCGCGGACCTGAGACGGTTCGCGCAGGTGAGGTTAGGCAACCCTTCTCTCTGCTACCGTCGGGGGCATGGGGAAGAGCAAGCAGAAGCGGGCCGACGAGTCCGTGGCGCGCCTGCCCAAGAAGAAGTGCTGCGAGTCCAAGGACCGCTGCGGCCGCTGCCCCCTGCGGATGCTCAAGGAGGGCACGCTGCCCGAGGGCTTCACCGTGCACAAGCGTCGCCTGGTCCGGGTCGAGGACAAGCCGGTCAAGGGGAGCAAGAAGAGCAAGTCCCCCAAGAAGACCGCGGCCTGACCCGGCGGCCGGCCGCCCGGAGCTCAGAAGAGCCGGTGCTCCGCGTCGTCCATCCCACGCAGGGCGTCGTAGTCGACCACCGCACAGGCGATGCCGCGGTCGGTGGCGAGCACCCGCGCCTGGGGCTTGATCTCCTGGGCCGCGAAGACACCGCGGACCGGCCCCTTGGCGGTGAGCAGAGGGTCGCGGTTGAGCAGCTCGAGGTAGCGGGTCAGCTGCTCGACGCCGTCGATGTCGCCGCGGCGCTTGATCTCCACCGCCACGCTGAGACCGTCCCGGTCCCGGCACATCAGGTCCACCGGACCGATGGCGGTGGGGAACTCCCGGCGTACCAGGGTCAGGCCGTCCTGGAGGGTCTCCGGGTGCTCGGCGAGCAGCTCCTGCAGGTGCTTCTCCACCCCGTCCTTGACCAGGCCGGGGTCGATGCCGAGCTCGTGGGTGGACTCGTGGTGCACCTCCTCGATCAGGATCCGCAGGGTGTCGCCGTTCTTCCCGGTCACCGTCCACTCCAGCCGCGGCTCGCCGTCGACCTCCGTGGTGCCCTCGCGCACCGTGCACGGCGGCGACATCCAGTTCAGCGGCTTGTAGGAGCCGCCGTCGCTGTGCACCAGCACCGAGCCGTCGGACTTCAGCATCAGGACCCGGGTGGCCATCGGCAGGTGGGCGGTCAGCCGACCGGCGTAGTCGACCTGGCAGGTGGCAACGACGAGTCTCACGGGCGTGCAATCTACCCGCCCTGGTCCGGGAGCCCGGCGCGGGCAGGTGAGGCGGCACAAAAGTGTGGGCCATCGTCGACTATGTTCGTTTATCGGACAATAGGTGGCAGTGATCTCCGTCCACCAGGTGATTCATCGCTACTGGCCAGTAGGTGCGTGTCATCATGCCGCCATGACTGAGACCGCCGCCTCCCACGAGCAGATCAGCAGCACGCTGGTCCTGCCCTACCTGAACCACGCGCTCCGGATGTTCGCCGAGGGCTACGCCTCGCGCGCCGACATCGACGCGGCCATGCGCTTCGGCTGCGGCTACCCCCAGGGCCCCCTGAGCACCGTCGAGGAGCTGGGCCTGGAGAGCGTCCGGGACCAGCTGGCCGCGATGTACGCCGACTCCGGGGACGAGCTGCACCGGCCGGCGGGCCTGCTGGAGAGCCTGGTCGCCGCGGGCGGTGGCACGGTGGAGTCCCAGGACGGGGCTGCCGTCTCCGCGGAGCCGCAGCTGCGGCACGAGATCCGCACGGTCGGCGTGGTCGGCACCGGCACGATGGCCTCGGGCATCGTGGAGGTCTTCGCCAAGAGCGGCTACGACGTGGTCTTCGTCGGCCGCAGCCAGGAGAAGCTCGACGGGGTGCTCGCGCTGATCGCCAAGTCGCTGGACAAGGCGATCTCGCGCGGCAAGCTCGACGAGGCGACCAAGGGCGACGTGCTCGGCCGGCTCACCGGCGCGACCGAGCGCGAGGCCCTGGCGGACGTCGACCTCGTGGTCGAGGCGATCGCGGAGGACCTGGCGATCAAGACCGAGCTCTTCGGTGACCTGGACCGGATCTGCAAGCCGGGGACGATCCTCGCGACCACGACCTCCTCGCTGCCCATCTCCGCCTGTGCCGCTGCGACGTCGCGTCCGGAGTGGGTCATCGGCATGCACTTCTTCAACCCGGCGCCGGTGATGAAGCTGGTCGAGGTGGTCACCACCGAGCTCACCGACGCCGACGTGGACGAGAGCGTCCGGGCGCTGTGCGCCAAGGTCGGGAAGGTCGCGGTCTCCTGCGGCGACCGGGCCGGGTTCATCGTCAACGCGCTGCTCTTCCCGTACCTCAACGACGCGGTGAAGATGCTCGAGAGCGGCCAGGCGGACATGACCACGATCGACACCGCGATCAAGGAGCAGGCGGGCTTCCCGATGGGGCCCTTCGAGCTGCTCGACGTCGTCGGCAACGACGTCTCGCTGGCCATCCAGAAGGAGCTGCACGCCGAGTTCAAGCACCCGGGGTTCGCGCCCGCCCCGATGCTGGAGACGGTCGTCGCCGACGGGCACCTGGGTCGCAAGACCCGCCGCGGCTTCCACGACTACTCCTGATCCGCGCTCCTGGTCGTGACCGACGCCCGGGCTGGGATCAGCGCCGCGCGTCGGTCACGATCGCGGCCAGCCGAGCCCGGGTGTTGATGTCCAGCTTGCGGTAGATGTGCGTCAGGTGGGTGTCCACCGTGCGCGGGGAGACGAAGAGCTCCTCGGCGATCTGCCGACTGGTCAACCCGTCGGCGACCCGCTCGGCCACGATGAGCTCGGCCTTCGTCAGCGCGGCCAGCGCCGAGGAGGTCGGCGACGCCCCGCTGGACGGGACAGGAGCCGACCGGCCCAGCACCAGGTCCGCGACCTCCGCGACCCCGGCGGGCGTGAGGTGGCCCTGCTCGAGCCACCCGGCGGGGAACGTGCGGGCCGGCGTCGGCCGGCGCCGGGCGGTGAGCCCCCACGCGGCCGCCTGGCGGTGCTGACGGATCTGTGCCGCGGCGGCGGCCAGGTACGGGGCTTCGGGCTGCCCGGTCTCCTCCGCGAGCCCGGCGAGCCCGTCCAGGGCGTCGGCGACCCGCAGCGGCATCGGCATGCTGGCGGCCCGCTCCAGCGCGGCCAGGAAGGTGTGCGCAGCCTGCACGAGGTCGCCTTCGGCGAGCAGGGCGTGAGCGAGCATGAGGCGGGCTTCGACGCCGTCGCGGCCGAGCTGACTGCCGTCGGCCAGGACCACCACGTCGGCCGCCAGGCCGGCGGCGTGCGAGGCGTCGCCGGCCTCCAGCAGGTCCCGTGCGTCCTGGGCCAGGACCGGGAGCCGCACCGCCCAGGGGAGGACCTCGCGGTCGACCGTGGTCACCGGCGCCGAGGGGTCGACCTGCCGCAGCAGGGTCTCGGCCAGCAGGCGTACCCGGTCCTCGGCGAGCTGGCGGGACTCCGCGATGGCGGTGCGCGCCGCGGCCTCAGCCTCTGCCAGGCGGCCTCGTTCCAGAGCGACCCGGCCGAGCAGGGTGCGGGCGGAGAGGCTGATCCAGCGCTCCTCGTTGCCGTCGTGGGTGGGGATGATCCGGGCCGCCAGGGTCGCGGCCTCGGCGAGCTCGCCGCGCGCCACCAGGACGTCGACCAGGGTGCGGGTGGCCTGCCGGACGATGGAGCGGCCGCTGGGGTCGAGCTCGATCGCCCGGCGTGCCTCCTGCCGGGCGCGGGTGAAGTCGCCGGCGTCCAGGTGCATCTCCGCCCGGATGGAGGCGGTGCGCGCCAGCTCCAGCCCCGGGTCCGTCGCGGCCCGGGCGTGCTCGTCGGCACGGTCGAGCAGCCACAGCCCCTCGTAGGTGCCGCGCACCTCGGAGGCGGCGATGCCGGCGCGGCGGGCCACCTGGGCGCCGATCGCCCCCGGACCGTCACCACTGACCAGGACCCCCTCCAGGATCTCCACCGCCTCACGGGCGCGCATAGCGGTGTAGAGGGAGGAGAAGACCCGGTTGGCCAGCTCGTAGCCCAGGTCCCGTGTCTCCGGCTCGGAGGCCGCGGCCTGGATCGCCGCCCGCATCGCCGGCAGGTCGCGCAACCAGGGCGCGTCCCCCGCGCCGAAGTTGGTGTCCTCGGGGGCGACGGAGTCGGCCCACGCGACCAGCGCCCGGCGGGTGGCGGGGCCGTCGCCGTGCTCCTCGCCCAGGGAGGCGCCGTGCTGACGGATGGGGGAGAGCATGTCGAAGCGGCCGTCCGGCAGCAGCTCCACCAGGCTGCGACGGACCAGGGCGGCCGCCAGCTCGCCGGTGCAGCCCCGGTCGACCTCGGTGATCGCGGCGAGGACGTCGATCGAGATCGGGAACGGCACCTGGGCCAGCCGGCGGAAGCACCGCTGCTGCTGCGGGCGGAGCAGGTCGTAGGAGGCCTGGACGGCGGTGGACAGGGTGGTCGCGGGGGCGGCGTTGGCCGCGCCGAGCAGCGCGATCTGCACCGCGGTCTGCTCGATGATCAGCGGCAGCCCGCCGGTCGCGCGCAGGAGGCGGCGTACGGCGTCGGGGTGTGCCAGCAGGTCCTCGGTGCGTCCGCCGGCGGCGGCCACCCGGGCGGTCAGCAGCTCGACCGCGGGCCCGGTGAGCGGGTCGCCCCGGCCGGGGACCGGCAGCGGGCCGAGGCGGAGGACCCGCTCATGCGCCTGGCCCGAGGAGGCCCGGGCGGTCACGGCGAGCCGGCCGCCGCTGGTCGCCTCCACCACCTCCTGGAGCAGCGGGCCGAGGTCCTCGTGCTCGAGCTCGAGGCCGTCGACCACCAGGACCGACCCGCTCCCGTCCAGGGCGCGGCCCAGGGCTCCCTCGGCGCTGTCGCCGGGGGCGGACTCCGCGTCGAGCTCGCGCAGGCACGCGGCCAGCACCTCGTCGCTGCTGCGCAGGCCCGCGGCGTTGACCCAGGCGACGCGCTCGTGGTCGGCCAGCGTGTGCCTGAGCAGGAAGGTCTTGCCGCAGCCAGGCGGCCCCACGAGGCTGACCCAGCGCGAGGACACCAGCGCGGACTCCAGAGCGCTCCTGGCCCTGGATCGTCCGAGACACGGTGTCAGCACCCTGCAGAACCTATCGGTACTGCTGACGCGATTACGTAGGACTACCGATGTCCGAAGGTCCCGAGTCGGGGGAGAGTTGGGGCAACGCTCGCCAGAGCCGGCCCGATCGGGGGACAGGCCGGCCCGGGGGAGTCGTGACAGGTGGCCGCGGGCGTCGGGGGGATGGCCGCGGCCACCTTGCGGTCCGGTGACGGCCCTTCCCGCGCCGCGTACGCTTGGGCCATGGAATACCTCCTCCTGGTGCTCGTCGTGGTGGCTGCCGTGGGTGTGGTGGCAGCGACGTCCCGTTCCTCGCGCCGGCGCGCCGAGGAGCGGGCCGCGGCGGAGCTCGCTCCCGTCCGGCGGCTGGTCGACGAGGACGTCACCGCGCTGGGGGTCGAGCTGCAGGAGCTCGACCTGGAGATGGCCGGGCGCGAGCTCGAGGCGGGGGCCAACGCCGACTACCAGCGGGCCCTGGACGCCTACGAGTCGGCCAAGCTGGCCGCGGAGAGCCTCACGGCGCCGAACCAGGTGCGACACGTGACCGAGATCCTCGAGGACGGCCGGTACGCGATGGCCTGCGTGCGGGCCCGGGTTGAGGGCGAGCCGCTGCCGACCCGACGTCCTCCCTGCTTCTTCGACCCGCGCCACGGCCTCTCGGTCGCCGACGTCTCGTGGACCCCGCCCGGCGGAGCGACCCGCGACGTCCCGGCCTGTGCGCTGGACGTCGAGCGTGTTCGCGCCGGGGCCGAGCCCGACATCCGCAAGGTGATGGTCGGCGCCCAGCGCGTGCCGTACTGGCAGGGGGGCAAGGCCTACCAGCCCTACGCGATGGGCTACTACGGCTCGTTCGGACCCATGCAGTGGATGTTCGTGGGCATGCTCTTCAGCGGTGGGCTCGACGGCCTGGGTGAGGGCCTGGGCGCCCTGGGCGAGGGTGTCGGCGACATGTTCGACGGCCTCGGCGAGGGCCTGGGCAACATGTTCGACGGCTTCGACTTCTGAGGTGACTCGGACGACAGGGCCCGCGCCGGCCCGCACGAGCCTGCACACGACCGTCCTGGGCGAGGGGGAGCCCCCCGTGGTCTTCTGCCACGGACTCTTCGGCCAGGGACGGAACTGGACCCAGATCGGCAAGGAGCTCGCCGCCGACCACCACCGGGTCACCCTGGTCGACCTGCCCAACCACGGACGCTCCGGCTGGACCGACGAGGTCGACCTGGTCGCGGACGCGGACCGGGTGGCCGACCTCCTGGCCGAGGGCCCGCCCGCCGTGCTGGTCGGGCACTCCATGGGCGGCAAGGTGGCGATGCTCACCGCGCTGCGGCACCCCGAGGTCGTGGAGCGGCTGTGCGTCGTCGACATCGCTCCCGTCTCGTACCGCCGGGTGGGCGAGTTCGCCGGTTTCATCGAGGGGATGCTCGGGCTCGACCTGACCAGCGTGGAGCGACGCAGCGACGCGGACGAGCAGCTGGCGAGCCACGTCGAGGACCCCAGCGTGCGGGCCTTCCTCCTGCAGAACCTCCGCCGCGAGGGGGACGGCTGGCGTTGGCAGGCCAACCTTCCGCTGCTGGGGGAGCAGCTCGGGGCGATCGGTGGCTGGCCCGAGGATCGGCTCGGCGACGTCTCGCCCTATCCAGGCCCGGTGCTCTGGCTGGCAGGAGCGAACTCCGCCTACGTCCGTGACGAGCACGCCCCGGCGATGGAGCGGTGGTTCCCCCGCGTGCGCCGGGTGACGGTGAAGAACGCAGGCCACTGGGTGCACTCCGAGCAGCCCGAGGTGTTCCTTGCCGTGCTGCGGCGGTTCATCGCCGCCGGCCGCGAAGACTGACCGGCCCGGCCCCCGCGGGGGGCCGGGCCGGTCGATCGGGTTCGTCCGACGCGCTCGGCGGTTCCGCTCAGTCCTCGTCGGCGAAGCCCGCGACCACGTCGCGCAGGGCTCCGAGCTGCGCGGTGATGGCGTCCCGGCGCTTCGACATCCGGTCGACCTCGGCCCTGATCGCGGCCAGCTCACGCTCCGCCTCGGCGTGACCGCTGGTGGCGATCGACTCGGCCTGGGTCTTGGCGGAGGTCACGATCTGCTGGGCCTCGCGGCGGGCCCGGGACAGCATGGCGTCCGCCTCGTGCTGCGCCTGCTGCCGCTGGCTGGTGGCCTGGGTGATGGCCTCGCGGGCCCGCTTCTCCGCGGCCTCGGCCCGCTCCTCCGCCTCCTTGACCAGCCGCGCGGTCTCGGCGGTGGCGTTGGAGTGGTGCTCGGTCGCCTCGCGCGCCAGCCGCTCCTTCTCCACGGCCAGGGTGCGGCGTGCCTCCTGCACCTCCCGGTCGGCCGCAGCACGCGCCTGCTCGGCCTCCCGCTTGGCGGTGGTGCGCAGGTCGTTGGTCTCCTGCTGGGCGGCCAGGCGCAGCTGCTCCGCCTCGCGCTTGGCGGCGGCCCGCAGGTCCTCCGCCTCGGCCCGGGCGAGCGTCCGCTCCTGCTCCGCGTCGGCCATCATCCGGGTGCGGCTCTCCTCCAGCTCCTTGAGCTGGACGATCCGCATGTCCTCGGCCTCGCGAGCGGCCTCGGCCTTGATCGCGCGGGCGTCGCGGTGCGCCTGGTCGCGGATCTCCTGGGCGTCGCGCTCGGCCGCGGCGCGGACGTCGGCGGCCTCGTCCTCGGCCAGCTTGAGCATCGACGCGGCGCGCCCGCCCAGACCGGCGTACGTCGGGGTCTCGACCTCGGCCAGGGAGCGGCGCACCTGCTCGAGCTCGGCCTCCAGGCTCCTCATCCGTTCCTGGGCCTCGCTGAGCCCGGAGACCGCGGAGGTCCGTTCGGCCAGCAGGCTGCGGACGGCGCGGTCCACGGCGTCCTTGTCGTAGCCGCCTCGCCGCACCATCGGGAACTCGGGGGCGGACAGGGCGGCGGTCGGTGCCTGACGCGCTGCTGCCCCGGCCTGGATCCCGGTGCTCTGGGTCGCGATGGCCTGGGTCGCGGTGGCCTGGGTCTCGGTGGCCTGACCTCCCGCGGACTGGCCACCGGTGGGCCGGCTCGCGGAGGCGGCGGGCGCCTTCGCTGAGGGCGTCTTGGCTGCCGGCGTCCTGGTGGTGGACGGCGCGGCCGGGGCCGCCTTCACGGCGGGCTGGACCTGGGTCCGTTCGGCGGCGGACTCGGACGACGCTTTCGCGGTCGCGGGCGTCTCGAGACGCTGGGTGGGCTGGTCGTCGGGGAGCTCCCCGGACTCGTCCTGGTCGAAGATGGACAGGCCCTCGTCGCGGCTCATGTGCAGGGCACCCCTTCTGGGTTCGGCGCGGTTGTGATGCTCGGTCCAGTGTGACTGATGCAGACAACGAAAACACCCCGGCTCGCGGGACTTCCAGGGCAGGAGGTCCCCGGGCCGGGGTGTTCTCGGTAACAGTCGGGATCAGACGCCGCGGAACCGGTTGATCGCGGTCTCGTGCTCGGCCCGCATCTCCGGGTTCCGGACGCCCATGCCCTCCTCGGGGGCCAGGCAGAGGACGCCGACCTTGCCCTGGTGGGAGTTCTTGTGCACGTCGAGCGTGGCCTGCCCGACCTCGTCCAGGGTGTAGGTCCGCGACAGCGTCGGGTGGATCTTGCCCTGGGCGATCAGGCGGTTGGCCTCCCACGACTCGCGGTAGTTCGCGAAGTGCGAGGAGATGATCCGCTTGAGGTTCATCCACAGGTAGCGGTTGTCGTACTCGTGCATGTAGCCCGAGGTGGAGGCACAGGTGGTGATGGTGCCGCCCTTGCGGGTGACGTAGACGCTCGCGCCGAACGTCTCGCGGCCCGGGTGCTCGAAGACGATGTCGATGTCCTCGCCGCCCGTGAGCTCACGGATCTTGGCCCCGAACCGCTTCCACTCCTTCGGGTTCTGCTGGGTGCCCTCCTCGTTCCAGAACTTGTAGTCCTCCTCGGAGCGGTTGATGATCAGCTCGGCCCCCATGGACCGGGCGATCTTCTCCTTCTCCTCGTTGGAGACCACGCAGACCGGGGTGGCGCCGCCGTTGAGGGCGTACTGCGTGGCGAAGCCGCCGAGGCCGCCCGAGGCGCCCCAGATCAGGACGTTGTCGCCCTGCTTCATGTTGCCGCCGTTGGCGCTGACCAGCTGGCGGTAGGCGGTGCAGTTGACCAGCCCGGGGGAGGCGGCCTCCTCCCACGTCAGGTGCTCCGGCTTGGGCATCAGCTGGTTGGCCTTGACCATGGCGACGTCGGCCAGGCCGCCGAAGTTGGTCTCGAAGCCCCAGATCCGCTGCGAGGGGTCGAGCATGGTGTCGTTGTGGCCGTCGGGCGCCTCGAGCTCCACCGAGAGGCAGTGCGCCACGACCCGGTCGCCCGGCTTCCACTTGGTCACGCCGGCACCCACCGCGAGCACGACGCCGGACAGGTCGGAGCCGACCACGTGGTAGGGCAGGTCGTGCCGCGCGCCCAGGTCGGACTCCCGGCCGTAGCGCTCCAGGAACCCGAAGGTCGAGACCGGCTCGAAGATCGAGGTCCACACCGTGTTGTAGTTGATCGCGGAGGCCATGACCGCGACGAACGCCTCGCCTGGCCCGAGCTCGGGCAGGGCCACGTCCTCGACGTGGATCGACTTGCGGGGGTCCTTGTCCCGGGTGGCGATGCCCTCGAACATGTCGACCTCGTCCTTGTGCACCGTGGCGGCGCGGTAGGACTCGGGGAGCTCGAGGTTGGCGAAGTCCTCCGGGGCCGTGTCATCGGCGAGGATCGCGTCGAGGATGTTCTGCACTGGATTCGTCTCCTAGGGCGGGTGGTGAGGTGCGGCGAAGATTACCGGTCGGTAACCGGACTGGAACCGATTGTGCGTCAGGTCATACCCATTTCTGGGTGACAGCCCGCATGGATGGCCGGGCGGCGAGGCGGAATCAGTGCGCGGCGGGGTCCGCAGCGGGCTCGACGAGCTCGACCAGGACGCCGCCGGCGTCCTTGGGGTGGACGAAGTTGATCCGGGAGCCGGCCGTGCCCCGCTTGGGTGCGTCGTACAGCAGGCGCACGCCGCGGCTGCGCAGCACCTCGCTGACCGCCTCCACGTCGGTGACCCGGTAGGCCAGCTGCTGCAGGCCGGGGCCGGAGCGGGCGAGGAACTTGGCGATCGTGGAGCTGTCGTTCAGGGGCGCGAGGAGCTGGATGGCGGAGCCGGAGTCGCCGACGGCGACCATCGCCTCGCGCACGCCCTGCTCCTCGTTGGTCTCCTCGTGCGTGACGTGCATGCCGAAGGTGTCGCGGTAGAACGCGATGGCCTCGTCCAGGTCCGGCACGGCGATGCCGACGTGGTCGATGGCGGTGAACAGGTGGTCCGGGATCTCCAGCGGTGTGCTCATGGCGCCTATGGTCGCCTCTCGTCCCGGGCCACGGACAGTGGGTCCACATCAGGGACATCCCGGGCACCCCGCGGGGACCGGGTTAGGCTCGCTTCATCCACACGCCAGCACAGGAGGCATCTGAGCATGTCAGGCACCACTTCCGTCATTGTCGCGGGGGCGCGCACCCCGATCGGTCGCCTCCTGGGCGGCCTGAAGGACCAGAGCGCGGCCGACCTGGGCGGCGTCGCGATCAAGGGCGCCCTGGAGAAGGCCGGTGTCTCCGGTGACCAGGTCGAGTACGTCATCATGGGCCACGTGATCCAGGCCGGCACCGGCCAGATCAGCGCTCGTCAGGCGGCCGTCAAGGGTGGTGTGCCGATGGCCGTCCCCGCGCTGACGATCAACAAGGTGTGCCTCTCCGGCATCAACGCGATCGCCCTGGCCGACCAGCTGATCCGCGCGGGCGAGCACGAGATCGTGGTGGCCGGCGGGATGGAGTCGATGACCCAGGCCCCGCACCTGCTGCCGAAGTCGCGCGAGGGCTTCAAGTACGGCGACACCACGCTGGTCGACTCGATGGCCTACGACGCCCTCTTCGACCAGTTCACCAACCAGGCGATGGGGCTGCTCACCGAGGAGTGCAACGCGGCGAGCGCCAACCTGACCCGCGAGGAGCAGGACATCTTCGCCGCGCGCAGCCACCGGCTGGCGGCCGAGGCGCAGAAGAACGGCGTCTTCGACGCGGAGATCGTGCCCGTCACCGTCAAGTCCCGCCGGGGCGAGGTCACCGTCGACACCGACGAGGGCGTGCGGGCCGACACCACCGCCGAGTCGCTGGCCGGACTGCGTCCCGCGTTCTCCAAGGACGGCACCATCACGGCCGGCACGGCCTCGCAGATCTCCGACGGCGCCTGCGCCGTCGTGGTGATGAGCAAGGCCAAGGCCGAGGAGCTCGGGCTGACCTGGCTGGCCGAGATCGGCGCCTCGGGCCAGGTCGCCGGCCCCGACTCGACCCTGCAGCTGCAGCCCGCCGCCGCCATCGCCAAGGCGGTGGAGAAGGAGGGCATCTCCGCCCAGGACATCGACCTGTTCGAGATCAACGAGGCGTTCGCAGCCGTGGGGATCTCCTCGGCCCGCGAGCTCGGCGTCGACGAGGAGAAGGTCAACGTCAACGGCGGCGCCATCGCGCTGGGCCACCCGGTCGGCATGTCCGGGGCCCGGATCGTGCTCCATCTGGCGCTGGAGCTCCAGCGCCGCGGCGGCGGCACCGGCGCGGCCGCGCTGTGCGGCGGCGGCGGTCAGGGCGACGCGCTGATCATCCGGGTCCCGCAGGCGTGACCTCGCAGACCGGGGGCCGACGCCGCACGGCGTCGGTCCCCGATCTCGTCTCCGGGGCCAGGGCCGGCGACCCCCGGGCGGTCGCCCGGCTGGTCTCGCTGGTCGAGGACGAGTCGCCCTGGCTGCGCGAGGCGATGGCGGCCCTGGCGCCCCACGCCGGCCGGGCACACGTCGTGGGGATCACCGGCTCGCCGGGGGTGGGCAAGTCCACCTCGACGAGCGCGCTGGTCGGGGCGCTGCGGCGGGCCGGCAAGCGGGTGGCGGTGCTCGCCGTCGACCCGTCCTCCCCGTTCTCCGGCGGCGCGCTGCTGGGGGACCGGGTGCGGATGGCCGACCACGCCACCGACCCCGGCGTGTTCATCCGCTCCATGGCCTCCCGCGGGCACCTCGGCGGCCTCTCCTGGGCCACGCCCCAGGCCGTCCGGGTCCTCGACGCGGCGGGCTACGACGTGGTGCTGGTGGAGACCGTCGGGGTCGGTCAGAGCGAGGTGGAGGTGGCCGGTCTGGCCGACACCACCCTGGTGCTCCTGGCCCCGGGCATGGGGGACGGGATCCAGGCTGCGAAGGCCGGGATCCTGGAGATCGGTGATCTCTACGTGGTCAACAAGGCCGACCGGGACGGAGCGCACCAGGTACGCCGCGACCTACGCACCATGCTCTCGCTCGGTGACCGGCGCGAGGGCGACTGGAAGCCCCCGGTGCTGAGCACGGTCGCGCGCACCGGCGAGGGGATCGACGAGGTGGCCGAGCAGGTGCGGGCACACCTGGAGTGGTCCACCAGCACCGGGAGCCTCGCGGCGCGTCGCCGGCGACGGGCCCGGCGCGAGGTCGAGGCGATCGCCGTGGCCTCGCTGCGCGGCCGGTGGGCCGGGCTGCACGGGCACGCCTCGCTCGACGCCCTCGCCGAGGAGGTGGCCGACGGGCGCACCGATCCGTACGCCGCCGCGGACCGCCTGCTGGACGCGGTCCCCTGACTAACGGGGCGCCGACCGGTACCTGACGGGTGTCCGCCTGCTGATCAGGCGCGCAGATTGCACGCGCGCCTGCAGACCGGGATGCCCGCGAGGTGGTAGCAATGGCTCGTTCTGTGGTCTGGACCGGATGGAGACTCCGACATGAACGCCAAGAAGGCGATCCTCGCGCTGCTCGTGGTCTTCCTCGGGTTCTGGATGTTCACCGACCCCGACGGCCTCGCCGAGGCCGCGGAGTCGACGGCCAGCACCCTGTGGGACCTCCTGATCGACCTCTTCGAGGCGGTCATCGCCTTCTTCGGGGAGCTGGGGCAGTGAGCCCCGCGCCTCGCCGCCGGGCGCGCCCGAGGCCGTGATGGGCGGGCTCACCGACCCCGACATCGGGCAGTACCTGCTGCGGGACGAGGGCGAGGTGGTGGTCGACGAGGTGCGCCACCACTGGACGGCCTACGTGCGCGCCGTGCTGGAGCTGGCCCTCGCGGGAGCCCTGCTGGCCACCACGCCGTTCGTGCACATCGACCTCGCCTGGCTGCCGATGCTGGTGGCCGGGGCGATCGCCCTGCACGGGACCTACCTGGCGCTGGGCGAGCACATGGACCGGTTCGTGATCACCAACATGCGTGTCTTCCGGGTGCACGGGGTCTTCTCCCGGCAGCACGCCACGATGCCGCTCTCCCGGATCCTCGACATCACCGTGAGCAAGCCGTTCGTGGGGCGGATCTTCGGCTACGGACACTTCTGCTTCGAGTCCGCCGCCCAGGAGCAGGGACTGCGGGACATCCGGTTCGTGGGGCGGCCCAACGAGCGGGACCACGCGATCCAGCGGGTGGTGCAGCGCTCCGGGCTGCGGGGCCCGAAGGTCATCAACTAGCCCGGGGGACGGCTACCTGTCCTGGGTGAAGATGGTCTGCCCGCTGACCGCGGCCGAGCCGCTGCTGGCCAGGAACAGCGTGACGGTCGCGACCTGCTCCGCCCGGGGAGAGGCGGAGATCCGGCGCAGCGTCATCAGCGACCCCTCGTCCGCGGCACTCGTCGATGCGGCGTGCGGCCGGGGCTGGGCGGGGACGGTGAGGCGTCCGGGGGAGAGCACGGTGTTGACCCGAGCCCCCAACCGGGACCAGGCACGGCCGGCGCGCTCGGTGTGCGCGACCAGCTCGGACTGGGCGTCCGCCGGGGTCTGGGTCAGCTCGAGCCAACGCAGGGTGGCGGCGGTGTGGATCACCGCGCCGCCGCCCGGGGCGGCGGAGGAGTAGAGACGCTGCCTCAGCTGCTGGGTGAGTCGCATCGGGCCGACGAACCCGAGGCGGGCCGAGTGCGCCATGAACTCGCGCTCGTGCTCCTCCAGGGTGTTGTCGAGCCGGGCGCCGGCGGCGTTGACCAGGACGTCGACGGCACCGATCCGGTCGACGAACGAGTCGATCGCATCGCTGCTGGTCAGTCGCAGCTGGTGATAGTCGAAGCGGGACAGGTCCGCGTCGTAGAGCGACGGCAGGATCTTGCAGCCGGTGATGGAGACGCGGGCGCCGGTCTCCAGGAACGCCTGCGCGATGACGAGGCCGAGGCCGCGCGTCCCGCCGGTGACCAGCACGTGTCTTGAGCTGAAGTCAAACCCGACGTCGATCACGACATCCCCTCCAGGAACGACGAATGACGCAGGGCGGCATGGCCAACCCTGCGGCTATGAGAAGACCCACCTTGCGGCAGTAGATGGGCTCGGGAGTTTCTACCACTCTGGGAGGGTCGCTGGGAAGGGTCGGTCCAGACCTGATGGAATGAGTCGGTGGACCTCTCCCAGCTGCTCGCCGACCTCCCCGACAACCCTCGCGTGGTGGTCACCGGCAACCACGCCACCCCGTGGCACCTGCTCGAGCAGGTGGACGCGGCGCTCGAGAGGTACAAGCTCTGGGCACTCAACGGTCAGCCCCGGCTGCCGGACCGGCCCGGGGTGGTCCTGGAGACCTCGTTCGTGGGTCCCGGCCAGCGTCGCCGGGCCGGCCTGCGCTACATCCCCTCGCGGCTCTCCCTGGTGCCGATCCAGTTCCACGGGCTGCTGCCCCCCGACCTGGTGGTGCTGCACACCACGCCCCCGCGGGACGGGTTCGTCTCCCTCGGCGTGGAGGTCAACGTGCTGCCCGCCGCGATCGAGGCGGCGCGCGCCCGGGGCGGGAAGGTGATCGCGCAGGTCAACGACCAGATGCCCTGGACCTACGGCGACGCGATGATCCCGGTCGACCACCTGGACCTCCTCGTTCCCGCCGACGGCCCGCTCCAGACGGCGCCCGCGCTGCCGATCGACGAGGACGCCGCCCGGATCGGGGCGAGGGTCGCGGAGCGGGTCATGGACGGGTCGACCCTCCAGGCAGGCATCGGTGCGGTGCCCGACGCCACCATGCGCGGGCTGACCGGGCGCACGGGCCTGAAGATCTGGACCGAGATGTTCTCCGACAGCGTGCTCGCCCTGGAGCGCGCGGGGGCCTTGGACACCGAGGTGCCCGTCCGCTCGTCGTTCCTGTTCGGCTCGCCCGAGCTGCTCGAGTGGGTGCACGACAACCCGCGGGTGGAGATGCTGCGCACCGAGACCACCAACGACCCGGCCCGGATCGCCCGGAACCACGCCATGACCAGCGTCAACACCGCGCTCCAGGTCGACCTGTTCGGCCAGGCCAACGCGTCGCGGATCAACACCCGGATCCACTCCGGCTTCGGCGGCCAGACCGACTTCATCGTGGGCGCCCTGCACGCGCCGCGCGGGCAGGCGCTGATCGCCCTGCGCTCCTGGCACCCCAAGGCCGGCGTCTCGACCATCGTGCCGATGGTGGAGGACCCGCTCACCTCGTTCCAGATGAGTGCGGTGGTCACCGAGCAGGGCGTGGCCGAGGTCTTCGGTCACGACGAGCGGGACCAGGCGAGGAACATCATCGAGCAGGCCGCTCACCCGTCGGTGCGCGACGAGCTCTGGGAAGAGGCCGCGGAGCTCGGCCTGGCCTGATCCGTGCCTGGTCCGCGCCTGATCCACCGGGTGGACGACCCCGGGTGGCGTCTCAGGCGCCGTCCGCGACAATGGGGCGCATGACGCAGCAGCCGTTCTCCCGCCCCGGTGCCATCGACCTCTCCGCGCTCAAGCGCCCCGCACCTCCGGCCGGTGCTCCCGGGGCAGGCGCCCCGGGTGCTCCGGGAGCAGCCGGTGCCCCGGGTGCCTCGGCAGCCGGCTCGGCGTACGCCGTGCAGATCGACGAGGCGAACTTCCAGCAGGTGCTCGAGTCCTCGATGACCGCGCCGGTGCTGCTGGTGTTCTACTCGCGCACCCGGATGCCGGAGAGCGGTCAGCTGGCCGACGACCTGACCATGCTCTCCGACGAGCTGGACGGTCGGTTCCTGATCGGCCTGGTCGACGTGGACGCGGTGCCGCAGATCGCCCAGGCGATGCAGATCCCGACGATCCCGCTGGTGGTGGCGGTGATCGACGGTCGTCCGATGCCCCTCTTCCAGGACGTCGTCCCGCTCGACGAGCTGCGTGCCGCGCTGACCCAGGTGGCCCAGCAGCTCACCACCCAGGGGATCACCGGGCGCCACCAGCCCCGGCACGCCGTCGCGGACTCCGAGGACGGACCGGTGGAGGACCCGCGGTACGCCGCGGCGCAGGACGCGCTGGGGGAGGGTGACATCGACCGGGCGGTCGCGGAGTACCAGAAGCTCGTCGACGGCAACCCGGCCGACGTGGAGGCGGCCGCCGGGCTGGCGATGGCCAAGGTGCTCCAGCGCACCCAGGGCGTCGACCTCAACGCCGCTCGCCAGGCCGCGGCCCAGGCCCCGGACGACGTGGACGCCCAGACGATGGTGGCGGACCTGGACATGCTCGGGGGCCACGTGGAGGACGCCTTCGGCCGCCTGGTCGAGCTGGTGCGCCGCACCTCTGGCACCGACCGGGACCGGGCGCGCGACCACCTCCTGGGCCTCTTCGCCGCGGTGGGCAACGACGACCCGCGGGTGCTGCGCGGCCGGCAGAACCTGGCCTCGGCCCTGTTCTAGGCCGCGCCGACCCCCGCTACGGCTGGTCGAGCACGGCGGCTCGACCAGCCTCGAGCCGGGCCACGGGCACCCGGAAGGGTGAGCAGGAGACGTAGTCGAGACCCGTGCGGTGGAAGAAGTGGATCGACGCCGGGTCCCCGCCGTGCTCCCCACAGACCCCGACCTTCAGGTCGGGCTTGGTGCTGCGGCCCTTCACGGTGCCCATCTCCACCATCCCGCCCACGCCGAGGGTGTCCAGGGACTCGAACGGGGAGACGTCGAAGATCCCGTGGTCGAAGTAGCGTGCGAAGAACGCCGACTCGACGTCGTCGCGGGAGAAGCCCCACGCCATCTGGGTGAGGTCGTTGGTGCCGAACGAGAAGAAGTCCGCCGAGCGGGCGATCCGGTCGGCCAGGAAGGCGGCGCGCGGCAGCTCGATCATGGTCCCCACCTGCACGTCGACCCGGACCCCGCGGGCCGTCTGCACCTCCTCGGCGACCGCGAGGATCTGGCGCCGGACCACCTCGAGCTCGCGCACGCTGGCCACCAGCGGCACCATGATCTCGGGCAGCGGCGTGCCGCCGGCGGCCACCCGGTCGGCAGCCGCCTCGACGATCGCGCGGGCCTGCATCACGAACAGCCCCGGGATCGCGATGCCCAGCCTGACCCCGCGCAGGCCCAGCATCGGGTTCTGCTCGTGCAGCCGGCGGACGTGCTCGAGCAGCCGGCTGCGGTGCTCGTCGACCTCGCCGCGCTCGGCCGCGACCGCGACCTCGACCGCGAGGTCGGTGAAGTCGGGGAGGAACTCGTGCAGCGGCGGGTCGATCAGCCGGATCGTCACCGGCAGCCCGTCCATCGCCTCCAGGATGTCGACGAAGTCGCGCCGCTGCAGGGGCAGGAGGGCGTCCAGGGCGGCCTGCTGCGTCTCCTCGTCCTCAGCCACGATCAGGCGCTCCACCAGCTCGCGACGGTCGCCGAGGAACATGTGCTCGGTGCGGCACAGGCCGATCCCCTCGGCGCCGAACCGGCGGGCCCGGGCGGCGTCCTCGGCGGTGTCGGCGTTCGCGCGGACCTGGAGCCGCCGGCGTACGTCGGCATGCGCCATCACCTGGGAGACCGCCTGCACGACGTCCGCGCCGGCGTCCTGCTCCGGGTCGCCGACGGTCTCGTCCCCCTCGAAGTGACGCACCACCAGGGAGTCGACCACCGGCACGTCGCCGAGGAAGACCTCGCCGGTCGCTCCGTCGATCGAGATCACGTCGCCCTCCCGCAGCACCCCGCCGTCGCGCACGCGTGCCTCGCGGGCGGCGGCGTCCACGTCGAGCGACTCGGCGCCGCACACGCAGGTGCGGCCCATGCCGCGCGCGACCACGGCGGCGTGGCTGGTCTTGCCGCCGCGACTGGTCAGGATGCCCTGGGCGACCATCATCCCGGCCAGGTCGTCGGGGTTGGTCTCCTTGCGCAGCAGGATCACCTGCTCGCCGCGCTCGGTCCACTGCACGGCGGTGGGGGAGTCGAAGACGACCTTGCCCACGGCGGCGCCGGGGGAGGCGTTCATGCCCCGGGCCACCAGCCTGCGCTCGGCCGAGGAGTCGAAGCGGGGGAACATCAGGCTCGCCAACTGGTCGCCGGTGACCCGGCGCAGCTGCTCGTCGGCGTCGACGAGGCCTTCGTCGCGCATGCTGCTGCCGATCCGGAAGGCGGCCTCCGGGGTGCGCTTGCCCACCCGGGTCTGCAGCATCCACAGGGTGCCGCGCTCGACGGTGAACTCGATGTCGCACATGTCCCGGTAGTGACGCTCCAGGGTCGCCATGATCTCCATGAGCTGGTCGTAGGAGCGGGGGTCGAGCCGGGCGAAGTCCGCCAGGGCCACGGTGTTGCGGATGCCGGCCACCACGTCCTCGCCCTGGGCGTTGGCCAGGTAGTCGCCGTACACACCGTGGCTGCCGGTCGCCGGGTCACGGGTGAAGGCGACCCCTGAGCCGGAGTCCATGCCGAAGTTGCCGAACACCATCGTCTGCACGTTGACCGCGGTGCCGAGGTCCTCGGGGATGCGCTCCTGGCGACGGTAGAGCCTGGCCCGCGGGGTGTTCCAGGAGTCGAAGACCGCCCGGACGGCCAGCTCGAGCTGCTCGCCGGGCTCCTGCGGGAACTCCCGCCCGCCGTGCTCGGCGATGACCTGCTTGAACTGCTCGACCAGGCGCTCGAGGTCGTCGGCGTCCAGGTCGAGGTCGGAGTCGGTCCCCTTGTCGGCCTTGGCGCGGTCCAGGAGCTCGGAGAAGCGCTCGGCGTCGACGCCGAGCACCGTGGCGCCGAACATCTGCAGCAGCCGGCGGTAGGAGTCCTGGGCGAAGCGGGGGTTCCCGCTCTGCTCGGCCAGGCCGCGGACCGACCGGTCGTTGAGACCGATGTTGAGAACCGTCTCCATCATGCCGGGCATGGAGAACTTCGCGCCGGAGCGGACGCTGACCAGCAACGGGTCGTGGGCGTCGCCGAGGGTGCGGCCCATCCGCCGCTCGAGGCCACGCAGGTGCTCGGTGATCTCCTCGCCGAGCCCCTCCGGCTCCCCGCCCGCCTGGAGGTAGGCGCGGCACGCCTCCGTGGAGATGGTGAACCCCGGCGGCACCGGAAGCCCCAGGTTGGTCATCTCCGCCAGGTTGGCGCCCTTGCCGCCCAGCAGGTCCTTCTGGCTCTTGTCGCCCTGGCTGAAGTTCGTCACCCATCGCATGGACCCATGAAACACCCCGTGGGGCTCCGTAGGCAGCGGACGCTCAGGAAGGGACGAGGGTCACCGACCGGACTCGGTGTACGTCGTCCCGTCGACCAGCGCGGCGAGCGCGGCCTCGACCCGTCGGGCGGTGAAGTCGGCGGCGTGCGCGCGCACGTCGGCGGGGTCGCAGAACTGGACCCCGGCGATCTCCCGCTCCTCGCGCACCACCGCGTCCAGGGCGGAGGTCGACACGACGCCGCCGTCGAAGACCAGGCACAGCGCGTCGTCCCAGCCGCTCCACGACGGCAGCCAGTCGGTGAGCAGGAGCCGGCCGGGGGTGACCTCGAGCCCGAGCTCCTCCAGCACCTCGCGACCCGCGGCCAGCTGCGGGGACTCACCGACCTCCACGACCCCGCCGGGGAGGTCCCAGTCCTTCTTGTAGGTCAGCCGGCACATCAGCACCCGGCCGTCCGGGTCGCGCACCAGGAGCTGGCTGATCGCCCGCTTGCGGGGGAGGAAGGAGTTGAGCAGGGCCCGGAACCCGGCCGGCTCGCCGAGCGGGGCGTCGCTGGCCAGCCGGGCGTAGACGATCCGGTCCCGGTGCTCGCCGTCGGCCAGCACGCCGCCGCGCATCACGCCCTCGCGGTGCATCCCGGACCAGGTGGCCAGCCGGTGGCTCACGGTGTCCTCGGGGTCGAGCCACGCCTCGACGCGACCGTGGTCGGCCAGTGCGCGCTCGACCGCACCGCTGATGCTGGCCACGGCCGCGCGGAAGTCGCCCTCCTCCGGCATGGCCGGCCAGGAGACTCGCGCCACCCCGTCGCTCACGGTTCGCACGGTCGGCTCGGGGATCACGGCGTCACCCTAACCTCGCCCCCCCAGCCGACCGGCGCTCACTGCGGAGTACGGCGCAGCCAGACCGTGCCCAGCGGTGGCAGCCGCAGCACCACGCTGGCGGGCTGGTCGTGCCACGGGTCCTCGGTGGCCTCGACCGTGCCGAGGTTGCCGACGCCGGAGCCGCCGTACGGGTCGGCGTCGGTGTTGAGGACCTCCGACCAGGTGCCGGCGGTGGGCAGCCCGAGGCGGTAGTCCTCGTGCGGGACGGCGGCGAAGTTGGCCACGCAGACCAGGTCGTCCGCGCCGGGGGTTCGGCGCAGGAACGCGAAGACGTTGCGCCCGGCGTCGTGCGACTCCAGCCAGCTGAACCCGTGCGGGTCGTTGTCCTGCCCGTAGAGCGCGGGGGTGTCGCGGTAGACCTGGTTGAGGTCGCGGACCAGGTCCCGGACGCCGCGGTGCTCCGGGTGGTCGAGCAGCCACCAGTCGAGCTCGCGGGACTCGGCCCACTCCGCCTCCTGGCCGAACTCGGTGCCCATGAAGAGCAGCTGCTTGCCCGGGTGCGCCCACATGTAGGCCAGGTAGGCCCGCAGGTTGGCCAGCTGGCGCCAGCGGTCGCCGGGCATCTTGCGCAGCAGCGAGCCCTTGCCGTGCACGACCTCGTCGTGGCTGATCGGCAGCACGTAGTTCTCCGACCAGGCGTAGACCAGCGGGAAGGTGAGCTCGCCGTGGTGGTGTGCGCGGTAGATCGGGTCCCGCTGCATGTAGGAGAGGGTGTCGTGCATCCAGCCCATGTTCCACTTGAAGCCGAAGCCGAGGCCGTCGTCCGAGGTGGGGCGGGTGACCCCCGGCCACGAGGTGGACTCCTCGGCGATGGTGAAGGCCCCGGGGACGCGCTTGTAGACGGTCGCGTTCATCTCCTGGAGGAAGCCGACCGCCTCCAGGTTCTCCCGGCCCCCGTGCACGTTGGGGGACCACTGGCCGGGCTGGCGGGAGTAGTCGAGGTAGAGCATGGAGGCCACGGCGTCCACCCGCAGCGCGTCCACGTGGTACTCCTCGAGCCAGAACAGGGCGTTGGCCACCAGGAAGTTGCGCACCTCGCGCCGGCCGAAGTTGAACACGTAGGTGCCCCAGTCGGGGTGCTCGCCCCGGCTCGGGTTCGGGTCCTCGTAGAGCGGGGTCCCGTCGAAGCGCGCCAGCGCGAACTCGTCCTTGGGGAAGTGCGCGGGCACCCAGTCGACGATCACGCCGATCCCGGCCTGGTGCAGCCGGTCGACCAGCAGGCGGAAGCCGTCCGGGTCGCCCATCCGCGCGGTGGGGGCGAAGTACGAGGTCACCTGGTAGCCCCAGGAGCCGCCGAACGGGTGCTCCATCACCGGCATCAGCTCCACGTGCGTGAAGCCGAGGTCCTGCACGTAGGGGACCAGGCTGTCGGCGATCTCCTCCCAGGTGTAGATGCGCCCGTCGGGGTGGCGTCGCCAGGAGGCCAGGTGCAGCTCGTAGACCGACATCGGCCCCTCGACCGGCTGCCGCAGCCCGCGGGTCTCCATCCACTCCTGGTCGCCCCACTCGTGCCGCGAGGTGTGCACCACCGACGCGGTCTCCGGCGGGACCTGGGTGCGGAAGGCCATCGGGTCGGCCTTGTCGCGCCACACGCCGTCGGCGCCACGGATCCGGAACTTGTACAGCGCCCCGTCGCCGACGCCGTCCACGCGGGTGTACCAGATCCCCGAGGAGCCGATCGGGGCCAGCGGCGCGGAGCCGCCGTCCCAGCCGTTGAAGTCGCCGACGACCTGGACCTCCTGAGCGTTCGGCGCCCAGACCGAGAACGTCGTCCCCGTCTGGTCGGCCTGGGCCCCGAGGACCTGCCACAGCTCCTCGTGGCGGCCCTCGTTGATCAGGTGGATGTCGAGCTCTCCAGGTCCACTCATGCAGTCGCTCCGCTCGGGTCGGTCGGGTCGGTGTGGTCAGTGGGGTCGGTGGGGGTGGAGTCGCCGGTCCGGGCGACCCGCTCGGCGAGCTGGTCCAGGCCCGAGAGCGGGATGTCGACCCACCCGGGACGGTTGCGTGCCTCGTACCCGGTCTCGTAGACCGCCTTGTCCGCGACGTACGCCGCCAGCAGCACCCGGTCCTCGGGGGAGAGGCCCTGGTCGGCGTAGGCGTCGAGGAAGGCCGTCTGGTTGCGGGCCGACCACTCCTTGGCCCGGTAGGCACGCTGCTCGCGTCCCTCGTCACCGGGGTGGTTCATCGCCGCCACGCGCGGGGCGTAGTCGAAGGAGCGCAGCATGCCCGCGACGTCGCGCCAGACCGAGTCCGGGCGCAGCCGCTCGGCCAGCGGGCGGGCGGGCTCGCCCTCGAAGTCGACGATCTTCCAGCCGCGCACGGTGCGCAGGGTCTGGCCCAGGTGCAGGTCGCCGTGGATCTGCTGCACCCGAAGGCCCGGCAGCTGGGCCAGGCGGTCGTAGGTCTCACGGACGAAGGCCTCGTGCCGCGCCAGCTCCGGATAGACCGCCAGCGACTCGTCGAGCCGACGGCGGAGCTGGTAGGCGAGCACCGCCAGCTGCGCCGCGTCGTGCTCCTGGACCGGGAAGTACTCGGCCAGCACCTCGTGGGTCTCGCGCAGGGCGGTGCCCAGGCGGGCGGCCTCCCCGGCGAAGTCGCCGCCCACCTCGTTGGGGTGCAGGTCGCCCTCGGCGAACAGGTCCCGCACGCTGACCTGGGCCAGCTCCCAGCCGTCACTGGCGGTGCGCAGGTACTGCTGGAGCATCGCCAGCTGGATGATCGAGTCCGCCTCGGTGTCGAGCACGTCCAGCCAGCCGTAGAGCGCGGCCACGTGGTCCGAGCCGGCCTGGGTGAGCACCTCGTGGACGGCGATGTCGGGGTTCACCCCCGGGGTGACCTTGCGGAACACCTTCATCACGGTGTCCTCGCCGAAGCGCACCGAGGAGTTGGACTGCTCGCCGGTGAAGAGCGTCGAGTGCGCCTCGAGGTCCAGCTCGTGGTCGCCCACGCTGTGGAACAGCAGCGGGCCGGGGGACGCCTGGCCCTGCGCGGTGCCGGCGAAGGCCTCCAGCCACCGCGCCATCGCCTTGCGGTCGTGCAGCGCGTCGTAGGCGTGCCGCAGGCGGCCGGAGTCGTCGGGGTGCGCCCAGGTGCCGACGTGGGCGTGCCCGATCCGCTCCTCGGGGTGGTCGTAGTAGGCCAGCGGAACCTGGTAGAGCTCCGGCTGCCCGCCGTCGGCGTAGGCCACCTCGACCAGCAGGATCTCGACCTCGGGCTCCTGGCCGGGCAGGACCCCGGCGAGCCGGGTGCGGGAGACGGAGAAGTCGCGGCCCTTCCCGGCGAACCACCGGGCTCCTGCCATCATCTCGGCCAGGTCGTCGTACTGGGTCATGAGGTGCTCTCCTCGCTCGGCGCGTTCAGGACGAACCAGTAGAAGCCGTAGCCGCCCATGGTCAACAGATAGGGCATCTCGCCCACGGCTGGGAAGGGCACGCCGCCGAGCAGCTCGACCGGGGTCATCCCCTCCCAGCGGCGCAGGTCCAGCTCGACCGGCTGGGGGAAGCGGGAGAGGTTGTTGACGCAGAGCAGCACCTCGCGGTTGCCCTGCTCGTCGACGTGCTCGCGGGCGTAGGAGAGGACCGCGGGGTTGGAGCCGCCCAGGTCGGTGAAGTCGCCGAGGCCGAACGCCGGGTGCTGGCGACGGGCGTGGATCATCCGCCGCGTCCAGTGCAGCAGGGACGAGGAGTTGGCGAGCTGCGACTCGACGTTGACCGACTGGTAGCCGTAGACCGGGTCCTGGACCGTGGGCAGGTGCAGCTTGCCGGGGTTGGCCGCGGAGAAGCCGGCGTTGCGGTCCGGGGTCCACTGCATCGGGGTGCGGACCCCGTCCCGGTCGCCGAGCCAGATGTTGTCGCCCATGCCGATCTCGTCGCCGTAGTAGAGCACCGGCGAGCCGGGCAGCGACAGGAGCAGGGCGGTGAAGAGCTCGATCTGGTTGATGTCGTTGTCCAGCAGCGGGGCGAGCCGTCGGCGGATCCCGATGTTCGCCTTCATCCGGGGGTCCTTGGCGTACTCGTCCCACATGTAGTCGCGGTCCTCGTCGGTGACCATCTCCAGGGTCAGCTCGTCGTGGTTGCGCAGGAAGATGCCCCACTGGCAGTTGTCCGGGATCTCGGGGGTCTGCTCGAGGATCTCCGAGATCGGGAAGCGGGACTCCCGGCGCACCGCCATGAAGATGCGCGGCATCACCGGGAAGTGGAACGCCATGTGGCACTCGTCGCCGCCGACGGCCGGGTCGCCGAAGTACTCGACCACGTCGCTGGGCCACTGGTTGGCCTCGCACAACAGCACCCGGCCGGGGTAGTTCTCGTCGACGAAGCGGCGGCACTTGCGCAGGAACTCGTGGGTCTCGGGGAGGTTCTCGCCGTTGGTGCCGGGCCGCTCGTAGAGGTAGGGCACCGCGTCGAGCCGGAACCCGTCCAGGCCCATGTCGAGCCAGAACCCCATGGCGTCGAGCATCGCCTCCTGCACCTTCGGGTTGTCGAAGTTGAGGTCGGGCTGGTGGGAGAAGAACCGGTGCCAGTAGTACTGGCCGCGGACCGGGTCGAAGGACCAGTTGGAGGGCTCGGTGTCGACGAAGATGATCCGCGCGTCGGCGTACAGCTCGTCGGTGTCGGACCACACGTAGAAGTCGCCGTACGGGCCGTCGGGGTCGGTGCGGCTGGCCTGGAACCACGGGTGCTGGTCGCTGGTGTGGTTCATGACGAAGTCGATGATCACGCGGATGTCGCGCTTGTGGCACTCGTCGAGGAACTGGTGGAAGTCCTCCACCGTGCCGCACTCGGGGAGGATGTTGTTGTAGTCGGCGACGTCGTAGCCGCCGTCGCGCAACGGCGAGGTGAAGAACGGCGGCACCCACAGGCAGTCCACGCCGAGCCACTGCAGGTAGTCGAGCTTCTCGATCAACCCGCGGAAGTCGCCGGTCCCGTCGCCGTCGGAGTCGCGGAACGAGCGGACCAGGACCTCGTAGAAGACCGCGCGCTTGAACCAGTCGGGCTGCTCGGCGGTGTTGCTGGTGTCCTCGAAGTCGTTGGTCGCCCCTCGCTCCTCGATCGTGTCGGTCGAGATGTCGGTCACCGGGGGCTCCTCAGGTGGAAGATGTGGGCGGGTTCGTGTCCGGGGTCGAGCCGGACGTAGTTGTGCTGGTTCCAGCTCCACTCCTGCCCGGTGAGCTCGTCGTGGGCGATGAAGGAGTCGTGCCAGCCGAACCCGAGGGCCGGCATGTCCAGGTGGACCATTGTCTCCCGGGTCGCGTGCGGGTCGAGGTTGACCACCACCAGGACGGTGTCCTCGCCGTGCTCGTCGGCGCGCCGCTTGCTGTAGACCAGGATCTGGTCGTCGTCGGAGGCGTGCACGCTGAGGTTGCGCAGCAGCTGGAGGGCCGGGTGCCGGCGGCGCAGCTCGTTGAGCCGGGTCAGGTACGGCGCCAGGGTGCGGCCCTCCTCGGCCGCGCCCTCCCAGTCCCGGATCCGCACCTGGTACTTCTCCGAGTCCAGGTACTCCTCGCTTCCCGGCCGGACCGCCACGTGCTCGAACAGCTCGTAGCCGGCGTAGACGCCCCAGGACGGGGAGCCGGTGGCCGCGAGCACGGCGCGGACCTTGAACGCCGGCGGGCCGCCGTACTGCAGGTAGGCGTGCAGGATGTCGGGGGTGTTGACGAAGAAGTTCGGCCGCATCAGGTGGTCGGACTCGTGCGAGACCTCGCGCAGGTAGTCCTCGAGCTCGCGCTTGCCGGTGCGCCAGGTGAAGTACGTGTAGGACTGGTGGAACCCGATCGCGCCCAGGCCGTGCATCATTGCCGGCAGCGTGAACGCCTCGGAGAGGAAGATGACGTCCGGGTCGGTGCGGCGGACCTCCTTGATCAGCCACTCCCAGAACGCCAGCGGCTTGGTGTGCGGGTTGTCGACCCGGAAGATCCGCACGCCGTGCGCCATCCAGTGCCGCACCACCCGCAGGACCTCGCGGCAGATGCCGTTCGGGTCGTTGTCGAAGTTGATCGGGTAGATGTCCTGGTACTTCTTGGGCGGGTTCTCCGCGTAGGCGATGGTGCCGTCGGCCCGGGTGGTGAACCACTCCGGGTGACTGGTCACCCACGGGTGGTCGGGGGCGGCCTGCAGGGCGAGGTCGAGCGCGACCTCCAGGCCGAGCTCGCGGGCGCGGGCGACGAAGGCGTCGAAGTCCTCCAGGGTGCCCAGGTCGGGGTGGACGGCGTCGTGGCCGCCGTGCCGGCTGCCGATCGCCCACGGGGATCCCGGGTCGTCGGGGCCGGGGGTGAGGGTGTTGTTCGGTCCCTTGCGGTTGACCTCGCCGATCGGGTGGATCGGCGGCAGGTAGACGATGTCGAAGCCCATCTCGGCGACCGCGTCCAGCCGCTTGCTCGCGGTGGCGAAGGTGCCGCTGGTCACCTTCCCCGTCCTCGGGTCCCGGGTGGCGCCCTCGGAGCGCGGGAAGAACTCGTACCAGCTGCCGTAGAGCGCAAGGGTCCGGTCGACCCACAACGGGTAGGGGCCCTCGACGGTGGCCAGGTCGCGCAGCGGGTGCTCGCGCAGCACGCGCGTCAGCTCGGGGGAGCGCAGCAGGGCGAGGCGGGCCTCAGCCGGGCGGGCCTCGTCCTCCGCGCTCCGCGCCGCCGAAGCGACCAGCGACCGGTCGGCGCCGGTCAGGTCGCCCGCCTCCAGGACCCGCTCCAGGAGGAGCCGCATCTCGGTGAACATCAGCTCGACGTCCACGCCGGCGGGGATCTTCAGCGACGCGTCGTGCTCCCAGGTGGCGAGCGGGTCGGACCACGCGTGGATCTCGAAGCCCCACGCGCCGACCTCGTCGGGCACGACCTCGGCGCCGTAGCGGGTCCGCCCCTCGGGGAGCGGGCTCATCCGCACCGGGCGGCGCCGGGTGCCGTCGGGGGCGACCAGCACCACCTCGGCGCCGAGCTGGTCGTGACCCTCGCGGAACACGGTGGCGCGGACGGGCAGGGGCTCGCCCACGGTCGCCTTGGCCGGCTGACGACCGAGGTCGACCACCGGATGGACTGCCATGACGGGAATTCGACCAACCATGTTCCCCACACTCGTCGAGACCAGGAGCCCACGCAAACCGCGTGGGGCACGGATATCGGAACGGTCGTCCTGCTCCGAGAACAGGCTGGTACCCAGATCCCCGGGTCCGGTATGCGTTGGATCGATCAAAGAAATGGCCTACGGTCGGAACATGCGTGCGATTCGTCGAATCACCGTCCGTCCCGTCCTGCCCGAGCCGCTCGCCGACCTGAGCGTGCTCGCGCACAACCTGCGCTGGTCCTGGCACCCGCCGACCCAGGACGTCTTCGCCGCCGTCGACCCGGTCCTGTGGGACCGCGTCGGCCACGACCCGGTGCGGCTGCTGGGGGAGGTGGGCCGGGACAGGCTGGACCAGCTCGCCGCCGACCCGGAGTTCACCGACCGGCTGGCGCAGGCGCGCAGCTCCTTGGACGACTACCTGCGCGGGGACCGCTGGTACGGCCGGCACGCGGGGCCGGACGCGCCCCGCTCGATCGCCTACTTCTCCCCGGAGTACGGCATCACCGCGGTGCTGCCCCAGTACTCCGGCGGCCTGGGCATCCTCGCGGGGGACCACCTCAAGGCGGCCTCCGACCTCGGCATCCCGTTGACCGGCGTGGGACTGCTCTACCGGCACGGCTACTTCAAGCAGTCGCTCAACCGCGACGGCTGGCAGCAGGAGACCTACCCGGTCCTGGACCCCGACGAGCTGCCGCTGGTCCCGCTGCGCGAGGCCGACGGGACGCGCACCACCGTGCGGATCGACCTGCCCGACGGCCCGCTGCTCGCGCGGGTGCACGTGGCCCAGGTCGGCCGGGTCCCGCTCCTGCTGCTCGACTCCGACATCGAGGAGAACCCCGAGCACTACCGGGACGTGACCGACCGGCTCTACGGCGGCAACTCCGAGCACCGGCTGCGCCAGGAGCTGCTCCTGGGCGTCGGGGGAGTGCGGGCGCTGCGCGCCTGGTCGCGGATCACCGGGGCGCCGGAGCCGGAGGTGTTCCACACCAACGAGGGACACGCGGGCTTCCTGGGCATCGAGCGGATCCGCGAGCTCACCTCGGCCGAGGCGGGGCCCGGCCTGGACTTCGACGAGGCGCTCGAGGTGTGCCGGGCCGGGACCGTCTTCACCACCCACACCCCGGTGCCGGCCGGCATCGACCGGTTCCCGCGGACCCTGGTCGAGCAGTACTTCGGCGGCGGCTCCAGCCCGGCCCCCGGGGTCCCGGTCGAGCGGGTGCTCGCCCTGGGCGCCGAGGACTACGCCGGGGGCGACCCGGGGGTGTTCAACATGGCGGTGATGGGATTCCGGCTGGCTCAGCGCGCCAACGGCGTCTCCCGGCTGCACGGGCATGTCTCCCGGGGGATGTTCAACGGCCTGTGGCCGGCCTTCGACGAGGCCGAGGTGCCGATCACCTCGATCACCAACGGCGTCCACGGACCGACCTGGGTGGCGCGGGAGATCTTCGAGCTCGCCGCCGAGCTCGGCGCCGACGTGGACGACGACGACACCGACAGCCTGTGGCCGCTGGTGGACCAGGTCCCCGACCGCCGGCTGTGGGACCTCAAGCGCACCCTGCGCGCCCGCCTGGTCGCCGACGCGCGCACCCGGCTGGCCCGGTCCTCGGCGAAGCGGGGGATGGCCCCCGCCGAGACCGGCTGGGTGGAGGACGTGCTCGACCCCGACGTGCTCACGATCGGCTTCGCCCGACGGGTGCCCTCCTACAAGCGCCTGACGCTGATGCTGCGCGACCCGGAGCGGCTCAAGCGGCTCCTGCTCGACCCGGAGCGCCCGATCCAGCTGGTGATCGCCGGCAAGTCGCACCCGGCCGACGACGGCGGCAAGCGGCTGATCCAGGAGATGGTCCGGTTCGCCGACGACCCTGAGGTGCGCCACCGGGTGGTCTTCCTGCCGAACTACGACATCGCCATGGCGCTCCCGCTCTACCCGGGCTGCGACGTGTGGCTGAACAACCCGCTGCGTCCGTACGAGGCGTGCGGCACCTCGGGCATGAAGGCGGCGCTGAACGGCGGACTCAACCTCTCCATCCTCGACGGCTGGTGGGACGAGTGGTACGACGGCAGCAACGGCTGGGCGATCCCGTCGGCCGACGGGATCGACGACCCCGACCGCCGCGACGACCTCGAGGCGGCGGCCCTCTACGACCTGATTGAGCACGAGGTGGCACCGCGGTTCTACGACGTGGACGACGACGGCGTGCCCACCCGCTGGCTGGAGATGGTGCGGCACACGATCACCTCGCTGGGCCCGAAGGTGCTGGCCACCCGGCAGGTGCGCGACTACGTGCGCGAGCTCTACGCGCCCGCGGCCCGGCAGGCGAGGCTGCTGGACGGGGCGTACGAGGGCGCCCGGGACCTGGCCTCGTGGAAGCAGCGGGTGCGTGAGCAGTGGCCCTCGGTGCACGTGGAGCACGTGGAGTCCGTCGACCCGGGGGACTCCGCGGAGGTGGGCAGCGAGCTGAGCCTGCACGCCTACGTCGCGCTCGGCGGGCTCGCTCCGGACGACGTCGAGGTCCAGGTCGTGCACGGCCGGACCGGCCACGAGGACGAGCTCACCGACTTCTCGGTCGTCCCGATGAGCCTGGTGGAGTCCTACGAGAACGGCCGGCACCGGTTCGACGCGGCCCTGGCGCTGGACCACGCGGGTCCGTTCGGCTACACCGTCCGGGTGGTGCCGAAGCACCGGGCACTGGCGTCGGTGGCCGAGCTCGGCCTGGTCGCCCTGCCCGGCTGAGGCCCGTTCGCCCGCCCGGCGCCGGTGCTGCTCAGACCTCGCGCACCACCAGCGCCGAGCGGGCCTCGAGCTCGACGACGTCGCCGGCCAGCACGACGCTGCCCGCCGGATGGGCGGCGTCGGTGGAGAGCACGACCTCCCCCTTCTGCACCCACTCGTTCTGGGGGAGCGTGACCCGTACCGGGTCGGCGGAGCTGTTGAGCCACATCATGAACGACCGGTCGTGCAACTGCTCCCCACGCGGCCCGGGGGAGCGCAGGGGGTCGCCGGAGACGAACATCCCGACCACCTTGAGCGAGCGGTCGTGCCAGTCCTCGGTGGTCATCTCGCGACCGTCGGGGTGCAGCCACGCCAGGTCCCTCGGCCCGCCCTTGATGGTGGGACGTCCCTCGAACCAGTGCCGCTGCCGGAGCGCGGGGTGCTCACGGCGCAGCCGCAGCGCGGCCTTGGTGTGCTCGTAGACGTCGAGCCACGCGTCGTCGGGGTTCCAGTCGACCCAGGAGACCGGGTCGTCGTGCACGTAGGCGTTGTTGTTGCCCCGCTGCGTGCGGCCACGCTCGTCGCCCATGGTCAGCATCGGGACGCCAGCGCTGAAGCAGAGCGTGGTCAGCAGGTTCTTCGCCTGGCGCCGGCGCAGGGCGCGGACCTCGGGGTCGTCGGTCTCGCCCTCGACCCCGCAGTTCCACGAGCGGTTGTTGTCGGTGCCGTCGCGGTTGTCCTCGCCGTTGGACTCGTTGTGCTTGCGGTCGTAGCTGACCAGGTCGCGCAGGGTGAAGCCGTCGTGGGCGGTGACGAAGTTGACCGAGGCGTACGGCGAGCGCCCGTCGTCGGCGTACAGGTCGCTGGACCCGGCGAGGCGGGTGGCGATCGTGCGGATGCCGTCGCTGTGCCCGCGCCAGAAGTCGCGCACGGTGTCGCGGTACTGGTCGTTCCACTCCACCCAGGGCGGGGGGAACCGGCCGACCATGTAGCCGTCCATGGAGGCGTCCCAGGGCTCGGCGATCAGCTTGACGTGCCGCAGCAGCGGGTCCTGGCCGATGGCGGTGAGCAGGTGGCTGCCCATGTCGACCGCCTGCTGGGTGCGGGTCAGCGCGGAGGTCAGGTCGAAGCGGAACCCGTCGACGTGCATCTCGGTGACCCAGTAGCGCAGCGAGTCCAGGACCAGCCGCAGCGACTGGGTGTGGGTGGTGTCGACGGTGTTGCCGCAGCCGGTGACGTCCCAGTAGGTGTCGGGCACCGCCGGGTCGCCGTGGCCGTCCAGCACCCGCTGGTAGTAGCCGAGGTCGTCGAGCCCGCGGAAGCTGAGCGTCGGCCCCTGCGGCCCGCCCTCCGCGGTGTGGTTGTAGACGACGTCGAGGATGACCTCCAGCCCGGCGCGGTGCAGGGCCTTGACCATCTCCTTGAACTCCGTGACCTGCTGGCCGCGGTCCCCGCTGGCGGAGTACGCGTTGTGCGGGGAGAAGTAGTTGAGGGTGTTGTAGCCCCAGTAGTTGACCTGCCCGCGGGCCGCGACCCCGGGCTCGGTGGCGAACTGGTGGATGGGCAGCAGCTCGACCGCGGTCACGCCGAGGTCGCGCAGGTAGTCGGTGACCGCCGGCGTGGCCAGGCCGGCGTACGTGCCGCGCAGCTCCTCGGGCACCCGGTCGTGCAGAGCGGTCATGCCCTTGACGTGCATCTCGTAGATCACCGTGTCGCGCCAGCGCCGGCGCATCGGGACGTCGCCCTCCCAGTCGAAGTCGCGGGCGACCACCACGCTGCGCGGCACGTACGGGGCGGAGTCCGCCCGGTTCGGGAGGGAGGGGTCGTGGAGCTCGTGTCCGTAGACGGCCGGGTGGTCCTGCACCGTGCCGGAGACCGCCAGGGCATAGGGGTCGACGAGCAGCTTGTGCTGGTTGAAGCGCAGGCCGCGCTCGGGGTCCCAGGGGCCCTCGACCCGGTAGCCGTAGCGGGCGCCGACCGGCACCCCGGGGATCTCGGCGTGCCAGATGCCCAGGGACTGCTCCAGCAGCTCGACCCGCCGCTCCGTGCCGTCGTCGTCGAACAGGCACAGCCAGACCCGGTCCGCCCGGGGGCAGTAGACGGCGAAGTTCGTCGCCTCGGGGGTCCAGGTCGGACCCAGGGGCCAGTTGCGTCCCGGCCAGACGCTCGCCTGCTCGTCCTGGTGGTTCCACATGCGCGGTGTCATCTCCTCCATTGTGTCCGATGGGGTGGTCTCGCGGAGCGGGAGCGCGGGATGACACGATCCCGGGACCGATCACCAAGGCAGCCACTACGGCAGATCACAACGACTGAGCGGAGAGACAGATGGGCGAGTTCGTCAACCTCGAGGTGTCCGACGGTGTGGGGACGATCCGGCTGGACCGTCCGAAGATGAACGCCCTCAACATGGTCGTGCAGGAGGAGATCCGTGCGGCTGCCCAGGAGGCGACCGACCGCGACGACGTGAAGGCCGTGGTGGTGTGGGGCGGCGAGCGCGTCTTCGCCGCCGGCGCCGACGTCAAGGAGATGGCCGAGATGTCGCACACCGACATGGTCAAGCGCTCCGGCGGCCTGCAGTCGGCGATCTCCGCCGTGGCGCGGATCCCGAAGCCTGTCGTGGCCGCCATCACCGGCTATGCGCTGGGCGGCGGGTGCGAGCTCGCGCTCTGTGCCGACGTGCGGTTCGCCGCCGACAACGCGGTCCTGGGTCAGCCCGAGATCCTGCTCGGGATCATCCCCGGCGCCGGGGGCACGCAGCGGCTCGCCCGTCTGGTGGGTCCGGCCAAGGCGAAGGACCTGATCTTCACCGGGCGGTTCGTCAACGCGGACGAGGCCCTGGCGATCGGGCTGGTCGACCGCCTGGTCCCCGCGGACCAGGTGTACGCCGAGGCCGTCGCGTGGGCCTCCCAGTTCTCGAAGGGCGCGACCTTCGCGCTGCGCGCCGCCAAGGAGAGCATCGACCGAGGGCTCGAGGTCGACCTGGAGACCGGGCTGGAGATCGAGCGCCAGCAGTTCGCCGCCCTCTTCGCGACCGAGGACCGTAGCCTCGGCATGGGGTCCTTCGTTGAGCGTGGTCCGGGCAAGGCCGAGTTCGTCGGCCGCTGAGGACCGACGAGAGGAACCCGCGTGACCGAGGGCAACGGGCTGGACCGGCGCGTCCCACGGGTGCGTCAGCGGCTGGGCCTGCTGGTCTGGCTGGTGTGCGCGACCTGTGCGCTGGTCCTGGCCCTCGGCGCGTTGCTGGTCGCCCTCGAGGCGGACCAGCGCCTCGTCCTGGTGGACGCCGTGACGTCGGGGGCCGCCATGGTCGACCTGGCGGTCTTCGACGCCGGCTCCGGGGTGGTGCAGTTCACCGGGGAGGACGCGGCGGTCAAGAACGCCCTGGTCAACTGGGGCCTGGCCGCCGCCGTGTGGCTGCTGCTGGGCCGACTGCTGGACGGTCTGCTCAGCCGATGAGGTGGCCGGGAGCCCGGGGTCGGCGGCCGAGAGTCCTTTTCTGAGGACCTTGGTCCCGTGACGCGCGCCACGTTTGGCAACGGGCCCATGCGTGATTAGAGTCACCCGAAGTTACGGGAGGGTAACCGGACTCCCGTCCTCAACGCCTTTGGGAGGCACCCACATGCACCAGTCTGTTATTCGCCGCACCCTCGCCGCCGGCGCGTCCGCCGCCGTCGCAGTCACCGGCCTGGCCGCCTTCGCGGCCCCGGCCAGCGCCCAGAGCGCTCCCATCACCTTCAACTGCAACCTGTACGGGGGGCTTCTCACCTCGCAGTTCACGGCCGTTGCCGACACGAACGTGCCGGCCACCGTCGCGACCGGGTCGAGCACGGCGATCGACTTCACCGCCACCATCACGGTCCCCGTGGAGACCGCGACGACGGCCCGCGCCCTGGGTAGCAGCGTCTCCGGGACCGCGAAGACGGCCACCACGATCGACGGCGCCGCGGCGCCGGCCACGGCCACCTTCTCGCAGTCCACGGGTACCTCGGGTCCGCTCGAGATCAAGGTCGCGGGCAAGGGCGACGCCCCCTACGTGGCGGCGACCGCGGGCACCAAGGCGATCAAGCTGGCCGGCTTCACGGCCACGCTGGCGCTGAAGAACGACGCGGGCACCGTCACCGAGGTCCCGGTCGACTGCACGGCCGTGTCGGGCGCCGACACCACCGTCGACACCTTCACGGTGGCCGACGGCGCGACCCCGCCGCCGCCGCCCGCGGCCGAGGTCCAGGCGACCAAGACCAAGGCGACCGCGACGTACAAGAAGAAGGCCAAGAAGGCCGTCGTCAAGGTCTCCGTGGCCAACGCTGACGGCACCGCCGCCGCCGGCGACGTCAAGGTCGTGATGAAGAAGGGCAAGAAGAAGTTCAAGTCCACCGTGACCCTGAACGCCAAGGGCAAGGGCAAGGCCGCCTTCAAGAAGGTCGCCCCGGGCAAGTACAAGCTGACCGTGAAGTACACGGGCAGCGACGCGTCGAAGAAGTCGCAGAAGAAGAGCAACGTCAAGATCAAGTGATCTGACTGATCCAGGCCCCGTCCCCGGTTCTCCGGGGGCGGGGCCTGCTGCTTTCCCGACGGCATCGGACGGTGCGGCCGAGCCCCTGACGACGTCGTGGCGGCGCGCTCAGGTGCATAACCGAGCGTTGCCCGCTTGTCATCAGATTTTGGTAATCGGTCCATTTCTGTGATGGAGGTCTCGTCAACGGAGCGCGATGTGGCTAGTGTCACAGCCGAGTTACGGTCGAGTAACCTACCGACTCGTAACGGATTCCTTGGGAGGGAAAACACATGCGGAACCGTTCCTTCAAGCGCCCCATGGCGCTGGCTGCCTCGGCAGCCATCACCACGGCCGGACTGGTCGCGTTCGCGCCCAGCGCCACCGCCGTGAGTGCCGAGCTCAGGTTCGACTGCCAGACCGCGGCCGGTGCCTCGGTGTTCACCAACGTCACCGACACCGACCTGCCCGCCTCGGTGCCGTTCGGCAAGACCGTGCCGGTCAACGTCACCTCCAAGGTGACCGTGCCGGAGAACACCGTCCAGCTGCTCCGTCTTCTCGGTGCGACCACCGTGCAGGGGACCTCCGTGAGCGAGTCCACCCTGAACGGCAGCCCGCTGACGACGACCGTCAACGTGCCGACCACCCAGGTGGGCACCGCCGGCGCGCTGGTCGTCAACGCCGCGGGCAAGGGCGCCGACTTCACCGCCAGCAAGCTGGGTGCGAACACCCTCGCGCTGGTCCGCTACACCTCGACCCTGCGTTACCTGAAGGCGGACGGCACCGAGCTGTCGATCGGCAGCGGCACCCCGGTGCCCTGCGAGCCGCAGCCCGGTCAGAACATGACCATCGACACCGTTGAGGTGGTCCAGGCCACCACCACGACCGCGCTGGCGATCGCCGGCAAGACCGCCACCGCCACCATCACCTCCAACGGCGGCACCCCCGCCGGCTCGGTGGACTTCGTGGTCAACGGTCAGACCGTCAACGGCACGGTCTCCGGCGGCAAGGCCACCGCGACCCTGCCCGACCTGCCGGCCGGGTCCTACACCGTGACCGCCAACTTCAAGCCGGCCAACGCCGAGGGCTACAAGGCCAGCAGCGGCACCGCGTCCTACCAGGGCACCGTGACCCCCACGCCGACCCCGACGCCTACCCCGACGCCGACGCCGACCCCGACGCCGACCCCCACGCCGACGCCGACCCCCACCCCCACGGTGACGCCGACGCCGACCCCGACGCCGACCCCCACCCCCACGGTGACGCCGACGCCGACCCCGACGCCGACCCCGACGGTCACCCCGACCCCGACGCCCGACCCGATCGGTGACTTCTTCGCCAACCTGCTCAAGCTCCTGAAGAAGATCGGCTGCAAGATCTTCAAGTGCTGATCAGCACCTGAAGGAGCGACACCGCCCCGAGATGCGGTGTGAGAGACCCCATCGTGGACCTCCGTCCACGGTGGGGTCTCGTGCTTGGTAACCTCGCGAACACATTCGAGTGCACAGGAGGGGCCCCCGGGCCACACACCATGAACATTGTTGTCTGTGTGAAATACGTCCCCGATGCAACCGCTGACCGCCACTTCGAGGGCGACAACACCGTCGACCGCGTGGGCGTCGACGGTCTGCTGTCCGAGCTCGACGAGTACGCCGTCGAGCAGGCCCTTCAGATCAAGGAGAAGGCCGGCGACGACGTCGAGGTCACGGCGCTCTGCGTCGGCCCGGAGAAGGCGGTCGACGCGGTCCGCAAGGCTCTCCAGATGGGCGCCGACAAGGGCGTCCACGTGGTCGACGACGCGATCGCCGGATCCGACGCCATCGCCACCTCGCTGGTGCTGGCCAAGGCCGTCGAGAAGATCGGCCCCGCCGACCTCGTCATGTGCGGCATGGCCTCCACCGACGGCGCGATGAGCGTCGTGCCGGCCATGCTGGCCGAGCGGCTCAACCTCCCGCAGGTGACCCAGGCCTCCGTCGTGGAGACCCAGGGCGACCAGGTGCGGATCAAGCGCGACGGCGACTCCGCCACCGAGGTGATCGGCGGCACCATGCCGCTGGTGCTCTCGGTGACCGACCAGTCCGGCGAGGCTCGCTACCCGTCCTTCAAGGGGATCATGGCGGCCAAGAAGAAGCCGCTCGAGACGTTCAACCTGAGCGACCTGGGTGTCGACGCCGGCGAGGTCGGCCTCTCCGTCGCCTGGTCCGCGGTCGAGGAGACCAACGCCCGCCCGCCGCGCACCGCCGGCGAGATCGTCACCGACGAGGACGGCTCCGGCGCCAAGGCGCTGACCGACTTCCTCGCCTCGAAGAAGTTCATCTGAGGAGCTGAGCCATGTCTGAAGTTCTCGTTGTCGTCGACCACGTCGACGGTGCGGTCAAGAAGCCGACCTACGAGCTGCTCACCCTCGCCGCGCGCCTCGGTGAGCCGTCCGCGGTCTTCATCGGCAGCGCCGACCAGGGTGCCCAGGTCGCCGAGGCGGTCAAGAAGTTCGGTGCGGAGAAGGTCTACGTCGTCGACGACGCCCAGATCAAGGGCTACCTCGTCGCGCCGAAGGCCGAGGCCCTGCAGCAGCTGGTCGAGAAGACCTCGCCTGCCGCGGTGCTGATCCCGTCCACCGTCGAGGGCAAGGAGGTGGCGGCTCGCCTGGCGATCAAGACCCAGTCCGGGCTGATCACCGACGCCGTCGACGTCCAGGAGGGCCCGGTCACCACCCAGTCGGTCTTCGCGGGCAACTACACCGTGACCGCGAAGGTCACCAAGGGCACGCCCATCATCACGGTGAAGCCGAACTCAGCCGCTCCCGAGGAGAAGGCCGGCGCCGGCGCGGTCGAGGAGTTCGCCGCGACGATCTCCGACGCCGCCAAGTCCGCCCAGATCGTGGCCTCGCAGCCGCGGCAGGCGACCGGCCGCCCCGAGCTCACCGAGGCCGCGATCGTGGTCTCCGGTGGTCGTGGCACCGGTGGCGACTTCGAGCCGGTGGAGAACTTCGCCGACGCTCTCGGTGCAGCGGTCGGCGCCTCGCGTGCCGCCGTCGACTCCGGCTGGAAGCCGCACACCTTCCAGGTGGGCCAGACCGGCAAGACCGTCTCGCCGCAGCTCTACGTGGCGGCCGGCATCTCCGGGGCGATCCAGCACCGCGCCGGCATGCAGACCTCCAAGACCATCGTGGCGGTCAACAAGGACGAGGAGGCCCCCCTCTTCGAGCTGGTCGACTTCGGTGTCGTGGGCGACCTGCACTCGGTCCTCCCGGCGGCCACCGAGCAGATCAACGCCCGCAAGGGCTGAGCACCAGACGCTCGACGTACGACGCCCCGCCACCTTCGGGTGGCGGGGCGTCGTGCCGTTCCGGGGACTGTGGACCTCAGGGGGTCGTGGCCTCCTCCCGGACCTGCCCGACCGGGGGCACCTTGACCGTCCGGGCGCCCGGACGTCCGCCCAGGTGCAGTCGGCGCAGGCTCACGTTGTCGGTGGTGTCGTGCTCCACCAGCCGGCCCGACGGGTTCGCCTCGACCGCGATCCAGTACCAGCCGTTGGGCAGGTCCTCGATCCGGAACGCCTGGCCGGCCCGGAACTGGGCGTAGGTGTCGCCCGAGCCCGAGGCCAGGACCTCGCGGATGGCCAGGGAGCCCGGGTCGCCGCACGCGGTGCTGAGGTCAGTGCCCTCGGGCTGCCAGTCGGCGCCCGGCACGGTGTAGTCGATCGCGTCGGTGTTGGCCAGGCAGAAGGAGACCTTGCCGGAGGTGGCGGCCTGCGACCCGTCGGCCCGCAGCAGCCGGTAGCGCGCGAAGTCCTGGAAGTGCCAGTGCTGGTGGTTGGCGCCGTGGAAGAGCATCTCCCCGACCACCTGGTGCCCGACCTGCTCGCCCTCAGGGTCGAAGAAGTACTGGTAGGCGTCCATCACGTCACCCCGGCCCCGCCGGAAGCCGTCGACGACCAGCGGGGAGTCCCCGGCGTTCCACACCGTGGCGGAGAACCGGAGGTGGGTGCTCTTGGCGTTCAGCTCGATCCCGAAGGCGGGCAGCGAGCGCAGGTCCGGCCGCGGGCCGTCGGCCCGTCCGGCCGACTCGGTGGTCGGCGCCGAGGCGGCCGGCCCCGCGAGGAGCTTGCCGACGCCCGGGGAAATCGCCCGCCTCGGTGCGTCGCCGTGGCGGTGCGTGTGCCCGTCCGCCTGGGTGACGGTCAGCCTCGTGGACAGGGAGCGATCCTCCGCGGCGAGCCCGAAGGCGTCCGCCCAGCGCGGGTTGACCTGCACGCCCACGTCGTACCGTCCCGGGGACAGGCGCAGTGGCCGGAAGTCCCAGGCCAGCGGGGCCGCCCAGCCTGCCTGGATCCCTTGCACGGACCCGACCGTGAACGCGTTCATCGGGCAGCCGAAGGGGTAGGGCGACGTGGCCGGGGCGTCCGGGCGGGCTCGTTCGCCCCCGTTGTTGAAGCAGACGTCCATCCGGCGGGTCTTCACCACCCGGCCGCGGCGGTCCCGGTACTCGACCTTGAGGAAGTTCGTCAGGCCGCTGAAGTCCCGCTGCAGTCCCGGCGGCAGGGTGCCGCCGAGCGGGCCGGCGCTCCACGTGCCGGTGAGCGGCGACTTCCAGTCCGCCCGGTGGCTGCGTACCTCGACCGGGTGCGCGCCCGCGACCGCGCGGACGCCCAGGTCCAGCCACACCCGGCCGCCCGGCCCTTCCGCGGTGGCGCTGAGCCTGCGCGGGATCCACAGACGGAACGGCGGCTCCTGCTCCACGCCCTGCCGGGCGGTGCCGCCCTCGTCCCTCGCCCCGTCGGCGCCCGCGCCGGCCGTGGCGGTGCCGCCAGGTGCCAGCAGCACCACGGCGCAGCCGGCCAGGGCCGTGCCCAGCGCGGTCAGTCGTCGCCGCATCGTCGTCCTCATTCGTTCCCCTGATCGCTGAGGCGCGCGCCGGGACGGTTCGCCCGGTGTCCGCCGCCGGCAGGTGCCGGTCCGCTCATCATGGCGGCGGTCCTAGGCTGAGCGCCATGAGCAAGGCCGACGAGATCCACGACGAGATCCGCCAGGTGGCGCTGCGCGCCCGCGAAGCGAGCCACGACCTGGCCCTGGCCACCCGGGAGACCAAGGACCGGGCGCTCCGCGCCATGGCGGCCGCGCTGGAGGCGCGAGCCTCCGAGGTGCTGAGCGCCAACGGCGAGGACGTGACGCGGGCAGGGGCGCAGGGCGTGCCGGACAACATCGTCGACCGGCTCCGGCTCGACCGAGGCCGGCTCGGCGCGATGGCCCAGGGACTTCGCGACGTCGCGGGGCTGCCCGACCCGGTGGGGGAGGTGGTGCGCGGCGGCACGCTGGCCAACGGCCTGGAGCTCCGGCAGGTCAGGGTCCCGTTCGGCGTGGTGGGGATGATCTACGAGGCGCGGCCCAACGTCACCGCGGACGCCGCAGGCATCTGCCTCAAGGCGGGCAACGCGGTCCTGCTGCGGGGCTCCTCCAGCGCGCGCTCCTCGAACGCCGCCATCGTGGCGGTCCTGCGCGACGCCCTGGCCCAGGAGGGACTGCCGGCCGACTCCGTGCAGCTGGTGCCGGGGGAGAGCCACGACAGCGTCAAGGCACTGATGCGGGCCCGTGGCCTGGTCGACGTGCTCATCCCTCGGGGCGGCGCCGGGCTGATCCGCTCGGTGGTGGAGGAGTCCACGGTCCCGGTGATCGAGACGGGGACCGGCAACTGCCACGTCTACGTGGACCGGGCCGCGGACCTGGACCGGGCGCTGGCCATCGTGCTGAACTCCAAGACGCACCGCACCAGCGTGTGCAACGCCGCGGAGTCGCTGCTGGTGCACCGCGAGGTGGCGGGGGAGTTCCTCCCGCGGGTGGTCGAGGCGCTCCAGGCGGCCGGCGTGACCATCCACGGGGACGAGGCGTTCGCGGGGCACGACGGGGTCGTGGCCGCGACCGACGAGGACCACGCCGCGGAGTACCTGTCGCTGGACATCTCGGCGCGCGTGGTCGACTCCCTCGACGAGGCTGTGGAGCACATCCGCCGGTTCTCCACCGGCCACAGCGACGCGATCGTCACCGACGACCTGGAGGCGTCCCGGAGGTTCGTGGCCCGGGTGGACTCGGCCGCCGTGCTGGTCAACGCCTCGACCCGGTTCACCGACGGCGGAGAGTTCGGGTTCGGTGCCGAAATCGGCATCAGCACCCAGAAGCTGCACGCCCGGGGGCCCATGGGGCTGCCGGAGATGACCTCGACCAAGTACGTGGTGACCGGCGCGGGGCACGTGCGGTGACGGCCCGGAACCGGGGACGGTAGGATCGCCGCCATGTTCTTGAACGACCTGATCATGGCCGCGTCCGAGCACGGCGAGCCCGGCATCAACCCCATCTGGATCGGGGTCGTGACCCTGGTGATCCTGCTCGGGCTGCTGGGTGCTCTGCTCGCCTTCGGCGCGGGACGCGAGCACAGCTGAACGTGGGGCGGTCTCGCCGGGTCGGGGTGATGGGCGGGACGTTCGACCCCGTCCACCACGGGCACCTGGTGGCTGCCTCGGAGGTCCAGTCCTGGTACGGCCTGGACGAGGTCATCTTCGTCCCCACCGGGGACCCCTGGCAGAAGTCCGAGCGGGCCGTGTCGCCCGCCGAGCACCGCTACCTGATGACGGTCATCGCGACCGCCTCCAACCCACGGTTCCGCGTCTCCCGGGTCGACATCGACCGGGAGGGGCCGACGTACACCATCGACACGCTCCGCGACCTGCACGCCGAGCTGCCGGACGCCGAGCTCTACTTCATCACCGGCGCGGACGCCCTGGCCGACATCTTCACCTGGCGTGACGCCGACGAGCTCTTCTCGCTGGCCAGCTTCGTCGGGTGCACCCGCCCCGGCTACGAGATGGACGCCAAGACGCTGGCCGCCATCCCCGCGGACCGGGTCGAGATGGTCGAGATCCCCGCGCTGGCCATCTCCTCGACCGACTGCCGCCGCCGCACCGGCCGCGGCGAGCCGGTCTGGTACCTGGTGCCGGACGGCGTCGTCCAGTACATCGCCAAGCACCACCTCTACACCTCGCAGCCCGACCCGGGTCTCTCCGAGGTCCCGCCGCACAAGGAGTCCTCGTGACCGCCACCGACCACGCCCAGCAGCTCGCCCGCACCGCCGCGGTCGCGGCGTCCGACAAGCTGGCCACCCAGATCATCGCCTTCGACGTGAGCGAGCAGCTCGCGATCACCGACATCTTCCTGATCGCCTCGGCGAGCAACGACCGCCAGGTGCGGGCCGTGGTCGACGAGGTGGAGCGGAAGCTGCGCGAGGACGGCGCGAAGCCGATCCGTCGCGAGGGCGAGCGGGACGGCCGCTGGGTCCTGCTGGACTACGGCGACATCGTCGTGCACGTGCAGCACGAGGAGGAGCGCGCCTTCTACGCCCTCGAGCGGCTGTGGCGCGACTGCCCGGCCATCGACCTCGGAGACCTGGGCAACGCCGCCGGCCACGTGGACCGCACCAGCCGCGAGGACCGCGACGAGCAGGTCGACCAGGGGCCCCTCGACGGTGCCTGAGCCGCGCACGCTGCTGCTGCTGCGGCACGGGCGGACGGCGTACAACGCGGCCAAGCGGATCCAGGGCCAGCGGGACGTCCCGCTGGACGCCACGGGGGAGTCCCAGGCCGCCCGGGCGGCCGCTGTGCTCGCTGCCATGGAGCCGACGTTCGTCCGGACCTCCGACCTGGCGCGCGCCCGCGTGACCGCCGAGCAGGTCGCCGGGGCGGCGGGTCTGCCGGTGCTCGCCGACGCGAGGCTCCGCGAGTTCGACCTGGGGGAGCGGACGGGCTGGACGCACGACCAGTACGCCGAGGCGTGCCCCGAGGAGTTCGCCCGCTTCCGTGCGGGGGAGTACGACGTGGCTCCCGGCTCGGAGACGGTGTCGACCCTCTTGGGGCGCACCCTGCCCGCACTCGACGAGGCCCTGGCCCAGGTGCCGGCCGGCGGGCTCGGGATCGTGGTCTCGCACGGGGCCGCGCTGCGCGTCTCGGTCGCGGAGTGGGTGGGCCTGCCCCGTGGGTCGGCGATGGCGTTCGGGGCGCTCGGCAACTGCCACTGGGCCCTGGTGCAGGACGCTCCGGCAGGCGGTGGAGCTCCCGCGCCGCAGCGTCTGGTGGCATGGAACCGACACGCCTGAACGGTCGGGAGGACCCCGGATTTCGCATCCGCCGAGGCATTGGCTAAAGTTCTCGCGTTGCCACCGCACCGGTGGAAACGATGGGGCTGTGGCGCAGCTGGTAGCGCATCTGCATGGCATGCAGAGGGTCAGGGGTTCGAGTCCCCTCAGCTCCACAACACAGAGTCGGCGGTCTCCCTGCGGGGAGGCCGCCGATTCGCATTTCTCCCTGGTCGGCCCGGGCTGATCACGCGGACACGAAAGAACCCGACGGCCGAGGCCGTCGGGTTCTTTCGTCGTCCCAGGGCTGGCCCGTCAGGACCGCGCGGGCTCCAGGTCGCGGGCTGTCCCCGGGTCGTCCGCGGGCTCCGGCGCCGGGGAGCGCTCGGCAAGCCGGCCCGGGACGAACCGGTGGCCGGTCGCCACGGCTCCGAGGTAGAAGGCGACCAGAGCGATCGCGATGCCGCCGAGGTCGTCGCCGATGTAGTGCCAGCCGAAGTAGAGGGTGGCCACGACGGTGAGCCCGAAGTTCACCCAGAACACCACCCGGATCGCCCGGCTGCGCACGGTGTACTGGACCATCAGCGCCCACAGCAGCGCGATCGCGGTGTGCAGGCTCGCGAACCCGGCCACGCCCTGGTAGTCGGCGTCGGCCCACAGGAAGCCGTGCCTGGCGTAGACCAGGGAGTCCATCAGGTCGGAGGCGCCAGTGGTCGTCAGATCGCTGACCAGCGAGGGGTACATGATGCCCGGGCCCAGGGTCGGGAGCATGTAGTAGGAGACCGTGCCCAGCGTCCAGGCGATGCCCTGAGCGGTCACGAACCACCAGCCGTAGCCGATGTTGTTCGACCAGACGAGCCAGACGGTGACCAGGATCGCGACGAGCGGGATGTAGGCCAGGTAGACGGCAGACAGGACGTGTGCCGACAGGTCGGTCCCGAGGAGGTCGTGCAGAAGGCTCGCGGGATCTTCGCCGAAGAGCATCGCGCGGTCCAGCACCCGCAGCTCGCGGTCGTACTTGACGTCGCGCAGCAGCGGGAGCAGCGACTTGAGGTTCCGGTAGCTGACGTAGATCACGTAGAAGCAGGAGATGCCGAGGACGACCAGCTTGAGCCGGGCGCCCGTCCAGTGCGTGCGCACGCGCTCGCGGACCGCGGCGACCGTCCGGCGCGGACGCAGCCGCCCCTGCCACAGCGCACGCGGCACCAGGTCCAGGATGATCGCGCCGCCGCACAGGACCGGCAGCCGCACCCACGACGGGCCGAGGAAGCTCCCCTCCGGGTCGGCGATCGGCTGGTCGAGCGCCACGCTGGCCACCAGGGCCGTCACTCCGATCACCACGGCGAGGACCACCAGCAGGAGGTAGTCGCGTCGCCAGCCGGCGCCGTCTCTGGTCGGCGCCACCAACTGGCTCACTGCTGCTCCTTGCGATCGTGCTGAACGGTCGGCAGCGAAGATACCTGGGAGCCCCCAGTGGCTCGTGACCCGCTGCGCGCTCACCTCCCTCAGGGCACACTGAACCCGGGACGTCCTCGTCCCCGGCACCCCGCAGCGACCGCCGAGTCGCAGGTGCCGTCGAGCAGGGGGGTGCGCGATGGGTGACCAGGAGCTCTCGGAGCGGGTCCGTCTCCAGCGGCAGCAGCTGCCGGCGCTGTACGCCGTGCTGGACCCCGACCACGTGCCGGAGCGGCTGGCGCTGTCCCTCGAGGACCCCAGCGACCTGGACGACGTACGAGGCGCCGACCGTGCGGAGCTCCTCGCCGACGCCGAGCTCGTCGACCTGATGGTGACGGCGACCCGGCTCGGCGACGTGGTGGCGGACTCCTACGCCAGCCTGCTCCCCGAGCTGGGGATGCGTCGCCTCGTCTCCATGCTGCGCACCGCGTGCCAGGAAGGGCTGGACGCCGTCGACGACGCGCCCGAGGAGCTGCGCCGGTTCATCGAGGCGATGGAGGCCACCCCTGACTGGGTCGACGTCGACCAGGTGCGCGAGGGTGCCCGCTGGGAGCGGATCGACGCCGCGCTGCTCACCCCGTTCGTGATCCGAGGCGCCTTCCTGGCGACCTTCCTCAACGCGTACGCCGCCCTGCCGATGGCGCTGACCGGCACCCTGACCGGCGAGACCTCCGCACGGCGGGTCAAGGAGACGGCGTCGTTCTTCGGCGCGACCGTGCTGCCCGGGGGCACCGACCGTCACGGTCCCGGCTTCGAGGCGGCCGCAATGGTGCGGCTGATGCACTCGGCCGTCCGGGTGCACGCCGTCCGTTCCGGCAAGTGGAACCACAAGACCCACGGGCTGCCCATCCCGCAGGTGGACCAGATGCCTGCCGGGCTGATCAACAGCTTCCTGATCTCGGTCAAGGCGGTCCGCCAGGGCCGGGACACCTTCGACGAGCGCGAGCGGGCGATGATCGAGCTCGCGCGCTACCGGTGCTTCCTGCTCGGCCTGCCGCCCGAGCTGCTGCCGCTGGACCCGCACGGGGTGATCCGGGTCTTCAAGGCCCGGGCCGCCACCCTGCGCAGCGCCTTCGACGACGAGACCTGCGGCGCCCTGGTCCGCTCCACCCTGGCGGCGAGGCTGCATCCCGACGCCGGGCCCTGGGGGAGGGTGGCCGAGAGGTTCGAGCGCAGCTTCGCCACCATCACCTTCGTCCGCGCCTTCCTCCAGGGAGACTTCGACCGGGCCGCCCGGATGGGCGTACGGGTCTCGCGGGCCGACCAGTGGCGCGCGGTCCCGATGCTCCCGTACCTGCTCGGTCGGGTCCTGCTGGTGCGTCGCCTCTCCCGGGTCCCCGGGCTGGAGCGGCTCGTCGACCGGTACGTCGTCGCCCTCCTGCAGCGGCGGCTCCGCGGCTACGGCCACCCGGAGTACACCGCCCGCGTGGGCTGAGGGCGCACCGTGCGAGTCCGGACGCGTCACATGCGCGCGGCCCCGGACCTGATCGCCTCGCGGATCCGCGGGTAGGTGCCGCACCGGCAGATGTTGCGGATCCCGTCGAGGTCCGCGTCGGTGATGGCGCGCCCCTCCGCCGCGACCCGGCGTACCAGGGCGACGGCGGTCATGATCTGGCCCGGCTGGCAGTAGCCGCACTGAGCGACGTCCTGCTCCAGCCACGCCTCCTGCATCGGGTGCAGATCGGCGCCGACGGTGGCCGGCAGCCCCTCGATCGTGGTCACCTCGTCGGCCGGTGAGAGGTCGGAGACCGGGATGGCGCAGGGGTTCACCGCCTTGCCGTTGAGGTGGCTGGTGCAGGCCTTGCAGACGTTGATGCCGCACCCGTACTTCGGGCCGGTGACGCCGAGCAGGTCGCGCAGCACCCACAACAGGCGGACGTCGTCCTCGACCTCGACGGTGATCTGCTCGCCGTTGAGGCGGAAGGTGTGCTCAGGCATGGGATGGCTTCCTCACTGGGCCCAGGTCAGGCCGTCGGTGGGCGAGGCCGGGACCGGGGGGACGGTCGGCTTGGGCTCGAAGGACAGTGTCTGGTGGTTGATCGGGAAGTCGGTGGGCATCGTCCCGGTCGCCCGCCCGTAGGCGCAGGCCACGGCGGCCGCGGAGGCGGCGACCCCGAGCTCGCCGGCGCCGCCGGGCTTGTCGCGGGTCGAGGGCATCACGACGACCTGGATGTCGGGCGGGGTGTTCCACTGCCGGGTGTAGAAGTAGTTGTCCCAGCTGGCTTCGAGGAAGTGTCCGTCGCGCAGGTGCAGGCTCGAGGTCAGCGTGAGCGCGATGCCGTCCATCAGGCAGCCCAGCATCTGCGCCTCCAGGCCCTTGGGGTTCACCACCCGCCCGACGTCCACGGCGACCACCGCGCGGGTGACCCGCGGGCCGGTCACCGCGTCGCGGATCCGGCGCCCGGTGGTCTCGGGACGGGTGTCGAGCTCGACCAGCACCGCGTTCATCGAGTGGTACTCGCCGTGGAAGGAGATCCCCTGGGCGACGCCCGGGGGCAGCGACCGTCCCCAGCCCCCCACCTCGGCGACCTTGTCGAGGACCGCACGCGCACGGGCGTCGCGCAGGAAGCTGCGCCGGAACCGGTAGGGGTCCTGGCCGAGCTTGCGCGCGAGCTGGTCGACGACGAGCTCGCGGGCGCAGACCATGTCGGGGGAGTAGACGTTGCGCATGCTGCCGGTGTTGAAGCCGTTGTCGGTCTCCCGGAGCTGCCGGGTGCTGGCGCCGAAGTTGTAGGGCATGTTCTGCGAGAGCTGGAAGAACGTCTGGGAGAACGCGACGTCGCCCACCGGCAGGCTCGCCGCGAGCGCGGTGATCACCTCGCCCAGACCGTGCCCCAGGTCGGTGGAGACGCTGGTGTGCAGCTGGCGGAAGCTGAGCACCTTGCCGGCGAGGTGGGTGGCGCGCACCCGGGACGTGGCCATCGGGTGGGTCCGGCCCTGGCGCGAGTCGTCGGCCCGGTGCCACATCAGCTTCACCGGCTTGCGGAACAGCCGGGAGGCCTCGGCCGCCTCGAGCGCGGCGTCGAAGAAGAGCTTGCGGCCGAACGAGCCACCGCCCTCGGTGACGTGCACGGCCACCGCGCTCGGAGCCAGGCCGAGCCGTGCCGCGATCGCCTTCTTCGCCACGATCGGGGACTTCAGCGACGACCAGATCTCCGCCCGGTCGGGACGGACGTCGGCGACGGCGCAGTTGGTCTCCAGGGCGCTGTTGCTGCGGAACCGGAAGGTGAAGGTGGCCTCCACCGACGGGACGAGGGGGCGCAGGCCCATCGGGGCCTCGGCCCGTCGCAGCTCCCGGAGCACGTCGTCGTCCGACTTGCCCTCGGCGGTCCCCGGCTTCCACGAGACCTCCAGGGCCCGGACCGCGTCGATGCACTGGCCGAAGGTCCGGGCCCGTACGGCAACCCCGGTGGAGACCACGCCGACGTCGGAGACCCCGGGCATGGCCCGGACCTGGGCGAGGTTGCCGACGCCCGCGACCTTGCCGTTGATGGTGGGCGCCCGGCAGATCATCGTGGGCCAGGCGTCCGGCACCTGCAGGTCCATGGCGAACTGCTTGCGCCCGGTCACCGCGGCGAGGGCGTCGACCCTGGTCCGGGGGGTGCCGATGACGGTGAACTCGTCCTCGTCCTTGAGGGTCACCGCGACCCGCACGGTGTCGAGGGTGGCGGCGCGCTCGGCGAGGGCGCCGATGTCCACCCGGGCGAGGCCGTCGGTCACCGCGCCGTCGACCAGTCGCAGGCGACCGACGTCGACGCCGAGCTCCTGCGCACCGGCCCGAAGCAGGCGGGTCCGGGCGACGGCGGCGGCCACCCGGATCGGGGTGTAGGTGGCGATCGTGGTGTTGGAGGCACCGGTGAGCTGGTTGAAGAGCAGCTCGGGTCGCGCGTCGGCCAGGCCGACCCGGACCCGGTCCAGCGGGACCCCCAGCTCCTCGGCGATCAGCATCGCCGAGGAGGTGGTGATGCCCTGGCCCACCTCGGCCCGGGGCAGGGCGAACGAGACGGTTCCGTCGGCGTGCACCTCGACGGTGATCAGCTGCGAGGTCGGCAGCGCCGCCACGGTCATCAGGTCGTTGAGGTCGGCGATCTCGGTGATCTCCGGCGACGGCAGCCCGGCGGTGGCGACCCGGCCGGAGGCGGGGGCCGTCAGCCCCAGCTCGGCCGCGGCCACCAGCGTCGGCGCGGCGACGACGTACCCGACGAAGTGGCGACGGGAGAGGGGGGCGGCGCGGTGGGGCTCGGGCACTCGACTGCTCCTCCTGGATGGCTGCATGTGTCGCAGGTCACGCACAGCAGACCAGACGACGGCGGCGGACGCCACCCCCCCGGGGTCGTCCCGGGGCCTCCCCGGGGCCGGCCCTGATCTCGGCGGCGGACGGGAACCGATGGGGCTGCTGCGTGGTTGAGTGGAGTGAGGGTGGGCACGAGCGTCCGCCCAGGAGAAGGAGGAAGAGGAGGAATGGACGACTACGCCGCACCGAGAACCGTCATCTCGCCCGGCCAGGAGCGGACCTGGGGCGCTGCGGCCCACGTGGTCCCGCTGGTGGCGATGGTGCTCTCCGCCGGGACGCTGGGGTTCCTCGGCTCCCTGGTGATCTACCTGCTCTACAAGGACCGCGGCCCGTTCGTCCGCGCCAACGCGGCGAACTCGGTCAACGTCCAGATCGTCACCGCCATCGTGCTGCTGATCTCGATCCCGCTGTTCTTCGTGCTGATCGGCTTCATCACCTACCCGCTGGCCCTGCTCTACGCGATCGTCATGCACCTGATCGGCATGGTGAAGGCCAACCGGGGGGAGTGGTGGCAGCCGCCGATGACTCCGCGGTTCGTCAGGTAGTCACGGCGCAGCGCGGCTCGGCCGGGAGGAGGAGTAGGATGACGCTCATGCGTACCGCCCTCCTTCTTGGCCAGCCGCGCTGATCTGCACGATCATCGCGGCCACCCTCCCTGCCCGGAGGGTTTTTTTGTGCCTTGCAGGAGCCGACCAGGAGACATGATGAGCGAGCAGCCGACCCCCCCGTCCGACCAGCGCGAGGAGCGCGAAGAGCGCGAGAACTCCTACGACGTGGCCTCGGTCGAGGCCAAGTGGCGCGGTGTGTGGGACGAGTTGCAGCCCTTCAAGGCCGACGACGAGGCGGTGGCCTCGGGGCGCAAGGAGAAGCGCTACGCGCTGACGATGTTCCCCTACCCCAGTGGTGACCTGCACATGGGTCACGCCGAGGTGACCGCGCTGCACGACGTGATCGCCCGCTACTGGTGGCAGCGCGGGTACGAGGTGCTCAACCCGATGGGTTGGGACTCCTTCGGCCTGCCCGCGGAGAACGCCGCCATCCGCAACGACGCCCACCCCGCCGACTACACCTACGGCAACATCGCCACCCAGCTGGAGTCGTTCCAGCGGTACGCGGTGAGCTTCGACTGGTCGCGGCGCTTCAACACCTCCGACCCCAGCTACTACCGGTGGACGCAGTGGCTGTTCCTGAAGTTCCACGAGAAGGGCCTGGCGTACCGGAAGAACTCTCCGGTCAACTGGTGCCCCCAGGACCAGACCGTGCTGGCCAACGAGCAGGTCGTGGACGGGGCGTGCGAGCGCTGCGGCGCCGAGGTGACCAAGCGCGAGCTGACCCAGTGGTACTTCCGCACCACCGCCTACGCCCAGGAGCTGCTGGACGCGCTCGACGACCTGCAGCCGACCTGGTCGGACAAGGTGATCAACGCCCAGCGCAACTGGATCGGCCGCTCCGAGGGCGCGCACGTGACGTTCACCGTCGAGACCGCCGAGGGCGCGCGCGACCTGGAGGTCTACACCACCCGGCCGGACACGCTGTACGGCGCGACCTTCATGGTCGTGGCCGCGGACGCCGCGCTGGCTGCCGAGATCGTCGCGCCCGAGCGCCGGGAGGCGCTGGAGGACTACCTGGCGCAGGTGCGCAAGGCCAGCGACATCGACCGGCTGGCCACGGACCGCCCGAAGACCGGCGTCGACCTGGGCGTCACCGCGACCAATCCGGTCTCCGGCGAGCAGGTGCCGGTCTGGGCCAGCGACTACGTGCTGGCCGACTACGGCACCGGCGCGATCATGGCCGTGCCCGCGCACGACCAGCGCGACCTGGACTTCGCCCGGGCGATGGGGCTGCCCGTGCGCCGGGTGATCGACACCGGCGAGGAGAACCCCGAGGAGTCGGGCGTCGCCACCACCGGGAACGGCACCTACGTCAACTCCGGTCCGCTGGACGGCCTGACCGACAAGGCCACCGGGATCCGGACCATCATCGAGCGGCTCGAGGCCGAGGGTCGCGGCTCCGGGGCGGTCAACTTCCGCCTCCGCGACTGGCTGCTCTCCCGTCAGCGCTACTGGGGCGCGCCCATCCCGATCATCCACTGCCCGGTCGACGGCGAGGTGCCGGTGCCCGAGGACCAGCTGCCGGTGGAGCTGCCGGAGCTGCGCGGAGCCGACCTGAAGCCCAAGGGCAGCTCGCCGCTGGGCGCGGCCGCCGACTGGATGCACGTGACCTGCCCGCGGTGCGGCGGCCCGGCGACCCGCGACACCGACACGATGGACACCTTCGTCGACTCCTCGTGGTACTTCCTGCGCTACGTCTCCCCGCACGACGACACCCAGGCCTTCGACACCCGGCTGGCCGACATGTGGGGCCCGGTCGACCTGTACGTCGGCGGCGACGAGCACGCCGTGCTTCACCTGCTCTACGCCCGGTTCTTCACCAAGGCGCTGCGCGACATGGGCCTGGTCTCCTGGGACGAGCCGTTCTCGGCGTACCTGTCCCAGGGCAAGGTGATCAACAACGGCCGCAAGATGAGCAAGTCGCTGGGCAACGGCGTCAGCCTGGGCGAGCAGCTGGAGCTCTACGGGGTGGACGCGGTGCGGCTGACCCTGGTCTTCGCCAGCCCGCCCGAGGACAACATCGACTGGGCGGACGTCTCGCCCGGCGGTGCGCTGAAGTTCCTGCAGCGTGCCTGGCGGCTCAGCGGCGACGTCGCCAGCGAGGTCGGCAGCGACCCCGCCGCCGGGGACCTGGGGCTGCGGCGGGTCACCCACAAGACGCTGCGCGAGGCCGAGAACCTGGTGGAGAACCACCGGTTCAACGTGATGGTCGCGCGCACCATGGAGCTGGTCAACGCCACCCGCAAGGTGATCGACGCCGGCGCGGGGCCCGCCGACCCGGCGGTCCGCGAGGCGGTCGAGGCGGTCGCCATCCTGCTCTCGCTGGTCGCGCCGTACACGGCCGAGGAGATGTGGGAGCGGCTGGGCCACGAGCCCACCGTGGCGCGTGCCGGCTGGCCGACCGTCGACGAGGCGCTGCTGGTCGACGAGACCGTCACCGCGGTGGTCCAGGTGCAGGGGAAGGTCAAGGCGCGGCTCGAGGTCGCGCCCGACGTCTCCGAGGCCGACCTGGAGGCGGCGGCGATGGCCGACGAGGCCGTCGTCCGGGCCATCGACGGGCGCCCCGTGCGCAAGGTGGTCGTCCGGGCGCCCAAGCTGGTCAACATCGTCGTCTAGGAGTGCTCGTGGGCACCGGACGGTCCGCGGCGGTCGCGCCCGCAACCGTCCGGTGCCGACTTCGCTAGCCTTCGGTCCGTGCCCGGTACCGTGATCGTCACCGACTCCACCGCCAGCCTGTCGCCGGAGGTGGCGGCCGCCCACGGCATCGTGGTGGTCCCGCTCCAGGTCGTCATCGGGGCCCAGGTCCACGACGAGGGCTCGGACGGTGCCACGCCGGAGATGGTGGCGGGCGCGCTGCGCGACTTCGTCCCGGTCTCGACCTCGCGTCCGGCGCCCGCCCGGCTGCTGGAGATCTACGAGGAGCTCGCGGCCGGCGGTGCGGAGTCGATCGTCTCGATCCACCTCTCGGGCGAGATGAGCGGCACCTTCGAGTCAGCCCAGCTCGCGGCCGCGCGCGCCTCGGTCCCGGTGATCCCGGTCGACAGCCGGCAGGTCTCGGCCGCCACCGGGTTCGCCGCGCTCGCGGCCGCCGAGGTGGCGGCGGCCGGCGGCAGCGCCGAGGAGGCGGCGGAGGCCGCGCGGCGCCGTGCCGCGGCTGCCCACTCCTACTTCTACGTCGACACCTTGGAGTATCTGCGGCGCGGGGGCCGGATCGGCGCGGCGGCCGCCCTGCTCGGCGGGGCCCTGTCGGTCAAGCCGCTGCTGGAGATCCGGGAGGGTCACGTGGCCTCCCTGGAGCGGGTGCGTACGGCGGGCCGCGCCCTCCAGCGTCTCGAGGACCTGGCGGTCGCCGCGGCCCAGGAGCGCCCGGTCGACGTCTGCGTGGCCCACCTGGCGAGCCCCGAGCGGGCCGCCCAGCTGGCCGACCGGCTGCGGCAGCGCCTCGCCGACCAGCTCGAGGGCCGGGACATCTGGTGCACCGAGCTGGGCGCCGTCCTGGGCGCCCACGTGGGCCCCGGCATGGTGGCCGCGGCGGTCTCGCCCCGGGAGTGAGGTCGCTGGCGGGTCCGCCGACCGGGGACGCGACGTCACCCGGGGTCTGTGCGGAACCGGCGTTCTCCACAGGTCGGCGTCGGCCCCGCACGCGGCGGCCGCGAGTTCCCTAACGTCGGAGCATGCGATCGCGCCGCCCCCATCCCGAGCACGAGCAGGCGGTGGCGCGACGCCTGGCCCTGCTCTCCGCCGAGCTCGCGTCGGTCCGGGCCGAGCACGAGGTGCCCGCCGCCCCGGGGACTGAGGACAGGACGGGGGACGGGCCGGGGGAGCCGGTGGCCGTCTCCGATTCCGGTGCCTGGCCCTGGGACGAGTACACCCGGGTGCGGAGCGCGGCCACGCACCCCGGCGCGGACCCCGGATCCCAGCCCGGGGTGGACCTCGGGCCCGACCTGGCAGTCGACGGGGCTGCCGGATCGCAGTGGGGCGCGGGGCCCGGTGCCGGGGTCGCCCCGGCGAGACCGGGGCTGGTGCTCCCGGTGCCGGGACGGCACGCGGCCCGGCGGGGCCTGGGCAGGGGACTGCTCCTCCCCGGCCTGCGGGGGAGCGTCGCGCTGAGACCTGCACACCTGACCGTGGTGGCGGTGCTGGCGGTCGTGGCGCTGGGGTGGACGACGTGGTGGGTGGTCTCGGGCGAGCCCGAGTCCACCGTCCTGCCGGTGCCCGCCGGGGACACCAGCCCGGTGGCGGCTCCGTCCACGACTGCGTCCACGGCTCAGGCGCCGGGCCCGGGTTCCCCGGGAACCGGTGTCCCGTCCGCCCAGGCCGGCCCCGCAGGCGCCGCCTCCGGGGCTTCAGGTGGTGGCCCGGCCGCCGAGGTGGTGGTCGACGTGGCGGGCAAGGTGCGTCGCCCCGGTCTCGCGGTGCTGCCGGTGGGGTCCCGCGTCGCCGACGCCCTCGCCGCGGTCGGAGGTGCCCGGCCGGGCGTGGACCTCACCAGCCTCAACCTGGCGCGGGTCCTGGTGGACGGGGAGCAGCTGCTGGTCGGGGTCGACGTCGCGGCGGGACCGGCAGGTCCGGTCGGGTCGCCTCCTGCTGGCGGCCCGGCCCCGTCGCCCGGCGGCCTGGTCAACCTGAACACCGCCGACGAGGCGTTGCTGGACACGCTGCCGGGGGTCGGGCCGGTGACGGCGGCGGCCATCGTCGCCTGGCGCAGCGAGCACGGAGGCTTCAGCGCGGTGGACCAGCTGCTGGACGTCAACGGCATCGGCGAGGTGACGCTGTCCGAGCTGACCCCGCTCGTCACCGTCTGAGCGTGCCGGCGCTGGAGCGGAGCGGCCGTAGACCCGGGGAGCAGGAGCAGTCGCGACCACTGCCCGACCTGCGGACGACCTGGCTCGCTGCGGCCGCCTGGGCCGGAGGTCTGTGCGGCCTCCGCGCCCCGGAGCCGGTGGTCGCCGTCTCGGCGCTGGTGCTGGTCGCGCTGCTGCTGCTCGCACTGCTGGGCCGTGGACCCGCGCGCTCGCCGGCTCGTGCGGCAGCGGTGCTGATGGTCGCGGTGGTGCTGGTCGGTGGCTGGGCCCGGACGACGTCGGCCACCCACGGGCCGGTGGCCGAGCTGGCGGCCCAGCGCGCCTGGGTCGAGGCCGAGCTCGTGGTCACCTCTGACCCGCGACCCGTCGCCGGCCGGTTCGGCGAGCAGGTGCTGGTCCGTGGCACGGTCCGGGAGGTGGCGGGCGGAGGCCGGCACTGGCAGGTGCGCAGCCCTGTGGTCGTGGTGGCGGACCCGGACTGGCGCGGGGTCGCCCTCGGCTCCACCGTGAGCCTCTCCGGACGGCTCCAGCCTGCCGAGGGAGACGTCGCGGCCCTGCTCCGACCGCGCGCTGGACCGCCGAGCACCGTGGCCGAGCCGGACGTGTGGTGGCGGGCGGCCTCGGTGGTGCGAGCCGGCATCCGCCGCGCGGTCGAGCCCAGGCCCGAGGACCAGCGGGTGCTCGTGCCTTCGTTGGTGGTCGGCGACGACGCCGGCCTCGATCCCGGCCTGGCCGACGACTTCCGGACCACCGGTCTGACCCACCTGCTGGCCGTGAGCGGCACGAACCTCACCCTGATGGTCGGCTTCCTGCTGGTCGCCGGACGCTGGCTGGGGGTCCGGGGTCGGGGGCGCTACGTCCTCGCCGCGGTCGGGATCGTCGGCTTCGTGCTGCTGGCCCGGACCGAGCCGAGCGTCGTCCGCGCGGCGACCATGGGGTCCATCGCTCTGCTCGCCTTCACCAGCAACGGTCGGGACCGGGGGATCCGGACGCTGGGAGCGGCCGTCGTGGTGCTGCTGATGTGGGACCCCACCCTGGCCGTCACCGCGGGATTCGCCCTCTCGGTGCTGGCCACCGCGGGGATCCTGCTGCTGGCACCCGGCTGGCGCGACGCCGCTCGCCGGTGGCTGCCGCCTCGGGTGGCCGAGGCGGTGGCGGTGCCGGCGGCCGCCCAGCTCGCGTGCACGCCGGTGGTGGCCGCGCTCTCCGGGGAGGTGAGCCTGGTGGCGGTCCTGGCCAACGTGCTGGTCGCGCCCGCCGTCGCGCCCGCGACGGTGCTGGGCCTGCTGGGCGGACTCTGTGCCGTGGTGTGGCCCGCGCTGGGGCAGTGGGTCGCCTGGCCGGCGGCGCTCTCGGTCGGCTGGGTCATCTCGGTGGCCCGGTGGGGCGCCGGGCTGCCGGTCCCGGCGGTGACCTGGGGCACGAGCCTGTTCGCGCTCGCGCTGCTCACGGGGCTGTGCGTGCTGGGTGCGATCCTCACCCCGCGGCTGCTCGCGCGGCCGGTGCCCACGCTGCTGCTGTGCCTGGCGGTGCTGCTGGCCGTCGTCGTCCCGCGGCCGATCCGGGGGTGGCCCCCGCCCGGGTGGCTGCTGGTCGCCTGCGACGTGGGCCAGGGCGACGCCCTGGTGGTGCGCTCCGGACCCGGCTCCGCCGTCGTGGTCGACGCCGGCCCGGAGCCTGCCGCCGCGGACCGGTGCCTGGACCGGCTGGGCGTGCGGGAGGTGTCGCTCCTGGTGCTGACCCACTACCACCAGGACCACGTCGGCGGTCTGTCCGGCGTGCTGGACGGGCGGCGGGTCGCCCAGGTCTGGGCCTCTCCGCTGGCCGACCCGCCGGAGGGAGCCGCCGAGGTCGCCCGCACCCTGGGCGCGGCCGGGCTGCAGGCGCTGCCCGCGCCGTACCTGGAGATCCACCAGGTCGGAGCGGCCTCGGTCCAACCGGTGTGGCCCGGCCCCGGCCTGCCGCTGGTCGTCGCCGACGGCGATGGCGCCAACGACGCCAGCGTGGTCCTGCTGGTGGAGGTGGACGGGGTGCGCCTGCTGCTCACCGGAGACATCGAGCCGCCCGCCCAGGCGGGCCTGGGACGCGCCGTGGCAGGCCTACGGGTGGATGTGCTCAAGGTGCCGCACCACGGCAGCCGGGCCCAGGACATGGAGTTCCTGACCTCGTTGGGCGCCCGGGTCGCGCTCGTGCCGGTCGGGAAGGACAACGGCTACGGACACCCGGCGCCGGAGCTGCTGGCGGCGTTGACCGAGGGTGGGACCCGCGTCCTGCGCACGGACACCTCGGGCGACCTGGCTGTGGTGCAGGTCGACAGCGGGTTGGGTGTGGCGAGCCTGGAGTGACGCGGCCGCCGGGGGCGGCGAGCGTGCCGACGGCGGCCGCCGGGACCGTCGTCGCGGTGTGGGAGGCTTGGCGCACCATGGCTCAAGGTCCCCGTGCTTCCCAGGTCCTCGGACGCGTCACCCTGGTGACCGGCAAGGAGGAGTTCCTCAACGAGCGCACGGTCACGGCGGTGCGCCAGGCCGTGCGTCAGCACGACGCCGACGCCGAGATGGCCGAGTCGCTCGCCTCGGCCTTGACCGCCGCCGGGCTGGAGGAGATGTGTGCGCCCTCCCTCTTCTCCGCCACGCGCTGCGTCGTCGTGCGCGGTCTCGAGGAGCTGCCCGACGAGCTGTACGACCCGGTGCTCCGGCAGGCCGCCGCGCCGGTGGAGGACATCGCCCTGGTGCTGATGCACGGGGGCGGGCCTCGGGGGAGCGGGCTGCTCGCCAAGCTGCGCAAGCAGCCGGCGGTGACCGAGGTGAAGGCCGCGGAGGTCAAGTACGCCTCGGGCTTCGTGGACTTCGTCCGCGGGGAGTTCGCCCAGCTGGGCGCCCGGGTCGCCCCGGAGGCGACGGAGTTCCTGGTGCAGGCCGTCGGGCACGACCTGCGCTCCCTGGCGGCCGCGGCCTCGCAGCTCACCAGCGACTTCCCCGGCGAGCAGGTCACCCTCGAGCTGGTCAAGCGCTACTTCGGCGGGCGCGCCGAGGCCAAGTCGTTCGCCGTCGCCGACGCCACCATGGCCGGCGACGCCGACCAGGCGCTGGAGGAGCTGCGCTGGGCACTCGACGGGGGCACCCCCGGCGTGCTGGTCACCTCTGCGTTCGCCCAGTCCGTACGCGGTGTCGCTCGCTTCCTCGGGGCCGGCCGCGGACTCCGCGACGGCGACCTGGCCCGGGAGCTCGGCGTTCCTCCGTGGAAGGTCAAGACGATCCGGTCCCAGGCTCGCAGCTGGGACGACGCCGGCATCTCCCGCGCGCTGCAGGAGGTGGCCCGGGCCGACGCCGACATCAAGGGCGCCGCGCACGACGCGAGCTACACCCTCGAGCGGCTCGTGCTCACCCTCGTCGCGCTCCGCGCGCGCTGACCCGCCGTACGGAGGGTGGGAACGACGAAGGCGCCGTACTCCGTGAGGAGTGCGGCGCCTTCGGCAGCTTCAGGAAGCCAGGGTCGAGAAGACCTCAGAGAGCGGAGGCCTTCTTGGCGATGGCCGACTTGCGGTTCGCCGCCTGGTTCTTGTGGATGACGCCCTTGGAGGCCGCCTTGTCGAGCTTGCGGGCGGCGTCGCGACCGAGGGTGACCGCGGTCTCCTTGTCGCCGGCAGCCGCAGCCTCGCGGAACTTGCGCACGGCGGTCTTCAGGCCGGTCTTCACGGCCTTGTTGCGCTCGTGAGCCTTCTCGTTCTGCTTGTTGCGCTTGATCTGGGACTTGATGTTCGCCACGGAAGAACCTTCGGTCTCGGTCTGGTCAGAAAGGAAGAATGAGGTGTGTCGGCTGCCTGGCAACCCCAGAGAGGGTCGGGCGCCGGACATGCAAGCCAAGAGATTACCAGTGGCGTACGGGGCGCCCAAATCGCCTCGGTCGACGACTCAGGCCCAGCCGCGCCGCTGCGCCAGCCACAGCCAGCAGACCTCACCCTGCCACCACTGGTGAGCGCGGATCCACGGGGAGCTGGGCGGCACGGACTCGCCGCCCATCCGCAGGAAGTAGCCGCTGAGCAGGGCGAGGAACGCGTCGAGGTGGTCCGGGCGGACGGCGCGGAGCAGTGGACGCGTGGCGAGGACGTCGGCCACGTCGAGGCCGTCCCCGAGCGGCCCGAGCAGGGTCATCACGGAGTCGATCCAGGCGGCGCCCAGCACCGGCCAGTTCCAGTCGCACAGCCATGCGGTGCCGGTCCCGTCGAGCAGCACGTTGTCGGCGCGGACATCGAGGTGCACGAGCGACTCGCCCCGGCATCCCGCGGTCCAACCGGCGGCGAGCGAGGCGGCCTCGTCGCGGTACCGGTCCCAGCCCGGCAGGGAGGTCTGTCGGCTGCGCAGCGCCTGCCAGTGGGTCGGCCAGTCAGCCAGCTCGTCCTCGATCGGGGTCAGCTCCATCGAGGCGACGCTCGAGCCGGGCGCGGCAGCGACCCGCTCCAGCATGTCCAGGGTGGCGGCCAGGTCGCCGGGGGACCACGGGCGGGCGGGGTTCGTCGCCTCGACGTGCTCGATGCCCAGGACGACCCAGTCGTCGTCCAGCAGCCACGAGAGCCTGGGTGCCGGCACCCCCTCGGGCAACGAGGCGAGCCTGCGCGCCTCCTCGCGGTAGGCGTCGGCGAACGGACGCTGTGCCTTCGTCGAGGCGGCCTTGACGAAGTGCCGGGACCCGTCCTCGCAGGCCAGGACGCTGGCGAACCCGGGGGTGAAGCCCGCCCCCTGGGAGTGGGCCGCCACGACCGGCGAGCCGCACCTGCGCTCGACGTACCGTCGAATCCCGGGCGGCAGGAAGGCCCACTCCAGCCGACGTGCCGTGGCCAGCGGGGGAGCGGGGTACGTCGTCACGGGGCGCATCCTCTCTCATCCGGGCCGGGGACCGCGCGCGGGTTACTCGCTGGCTTTCGGTGGCACGGTGCCCCCGTGGAAGAATGGGTCGACCACGCTCTGCACGCCGTACCGAAAGTCACCTGTGTCCAAGACCGCACCGCAGCCCGGCCAGACCGATCCGTCGATCATCCGGAACTTCTGCATCATCGCCCACATCGACCACGGCAAGTCGACGCTGGCGGACCGGATGCTTCAGCTGACCGGCGTGGTCGACGCACGCGCGGCCCGCGCGCAGTACCTCGACCGGATGGACATCGAGCGCGAGCGCGGCATCACCATCAAGAGCCAGGCCGTGCGCATGCCCTGGACGGTGCCGGCGGACAACGCCGAGCTGGCGGAGCCCGGCACCTACGTGCTGAACATGATCGACACCCCTGGCCACGTCGACTTCACCTACGAGGTCTCCCGCTCGCTGGAGGCGTGCGAGGCGGCGGTGCTGCTGGTCGACGCCGCCCAGGGGATCGAGGCCCAGACCCTGGCCAACCTCTACCTGGCGATGGGTGCGGACCTGCACATCATCCCGGTGCTGAACAAGATCGACCTGCCGGGCGCGAACCCGGAGAAGTACGCCGCCGAGCTCGCCGGCCTGGTGGGCTGCGAGCCCGAGGACGTGCTGCGGGTCAGCGCCAAGACCGGCATGGGCGTCGAGGGGCTGCTCAACGAGATCGTCCGGCAGACCCCGGCCCCGGTCGGCGACGCCGACGCCCCGCCGCGGGCGCTGATCTTCGACTCCGTCTACGACACCTACCGCGGCGTGGTCACCTACGTCCGCGTGGTCGACGGCAAGCTCAGCCACCGCGACCGGATCAAGATGATGTCGACCGGCGCGGTCCACGAGATGCTCGAGGTCGGCGTGATCAGCCCCGAGCCGGTCAAGGCCGCCGACCTCGGCGTGGGGGAGGTCGGGTACCTGATCACCGGTGTGAAGGACGTGCGTCAGTCGCGCGTCGGCGACACCGTGACCAGCCAGCACAACGGCGCGACCGAGGCGCTGGGTGGCTACAAGCACCCCAACCCGATGGTCTACTCGGGGCTCTACCCGATCGACGGCGACGACTACCCGACGCTGCGCGACGCCCTCGAGCGGCTGCAGCTCAACGACGCGGCGCTGACCTTCGAGCCCGAGACGTCGGGCGCGCTGGGCTTCGGCTTCCGGATCGGCTTCCTGGGGCTCCTGCACATGGAGATCACCCGGGACCGCCTCGAGCGCGAGTTCAACCTCGACCTGATCTCGACGGCCCCCAACGTGGTCTACGAGGTGCAGATGGAGGACGGCTCCGAGGTCGTGGTGACCAACCCGAGCGAGTATCCCGAGGGCAAGATCGCCGAGGTGCGCGAGCCGGTCGTCAAGGCCACGATCCTGAGCCCCAGCGACTACATCGGCACGATCATGGAGCTGTGCCAGACCAAGCGCGGCAACCTGCAGGGCATGGACTACCTCTCCGAGGACCGGGTGGAGATGCGGTACACCCTGCCCATGGGCGAGATCGTCTTCGACTTCTTCGACCAGCTGAAGTCGCGGACCAAGGGCTACGCCTCGCTCGACTACGAGCGCTCCGGCAAGCAGGCCGCCGACCTGGTCAAGGTCGACATCCTGCTGCAGGGTGAGCCCGTCGACGCGTTCTCCGCGATCGTGCACCGCGACGCGGCGTACTCCTACGGCGTGATGATGGCCGGGAAGCTCAAGGACCTGATCCCGCGCCAGCAGTTCGAGGTGCCGATCCAGGCGGCCATCGGCGCCCGGGTGATCGCCCGGGAGAACATCCGCGCCATCCGCAAGGACGTGCTGGCCAAGTGCTACGGCGGCGACATCAGCCGCAAGCGCAAGCTGCTGGAGAAGCAGAAGGCCGGAAAGAAGCGGATGAAGAACATCGGCACGGTCGAGGTGCCGCCGGAGGCGTTCGTCGCCGCGCTGTCGACCACGCAGCCGTCGGAGAAGACCAAGAAGTAGGCGTGAGCCAGCACGCGGCGGTGCGGGTCCCCGACGGGCTGGAGGCCCGCCGCGCCCTCGGCGAGCCGTGGGTCTCCTGGCTCGACCGGCTGCCCGGGCTCGCGCGCGAGGTGCTGGCGGAGTGGGAGCTGTCGCCGGACGGACCGGCGATGCACGGTCACTGCTCGCTGGTGCTGCCGGTACGCCGCGCCGAGGGGGAGCTCGGCGTCCTGAAGCTCGCGCTCCCGGACGCGGAGTCCGAGCACGAGGCGCTCGCGCTGCAGCGCTGGGCCGGCGACGGGGCGGTGCGGATGCTGCGCGCGGATCCCGCCCGGCGCGCGATGCTGCTGGAACGACTCGGTCGGCGCACCCTGGCCGAGGAGTGGGACGTGCAGGCCTGTGAGCTGGTGGGCCAGCGCTACGCCCGGCTGCACCTGCCCGCGCCGCCCCAGCTGCGTCTGCTCAGCGACCAGGTCGCCCGGTGGACGGCGTCGCTGGCGGCGCTGCCGGCCGGGGCGCCGCTGCCGCACCGCCTGGTCGAGCAGGCGGTCTCGCTGGGCCGCGAGCTGACGTCCGACCCGGGTGAGCGGCGCCTGCTGCACACCGACCTGCACTACGACAACGTCCTGGCCGGGGAGCGCGAGGAGTGGCTGGTGATCGACCCGAAGCCGCTGGCCGGGGACCCCCACTACGAGGTCGCGCCCCTGCTGTGGAACCGCTGGGACGAGCTGGCCGGCGACGTGCGCGCCGGGGTGCGCCGCCGGTTCCACGCGGTCGTCGACGCCGCCGGGCTGGACGAGGAGCGCGCGCGGGACTGGGTCGTGGTGCGGATGCTGCACAATGCCCTGTGGGGCCTGAGCGACGACCCGGGGCAGGTCCGGCGCGGGACCCGTGAGCTCCTGACGGTCTGTGTCGCCGTCGCGAAGGCCGTGCAGGACTGAGAGCCGTGCGCGACGCAGGGCCGACCAGCTCGAAGGAGGCGTGATGGACGCGCAGGTGCTCGCGGTCAACGTCGGCAAGGCGGAGACCGGGCCGTGGACCGGCCGGGTCGGACGCTCGGGGATCCGCAAGCTGGCCGTCGACGGCCCGGTGATGGCCCGACGTACCGGGATGGCGGGGGACACGGTCTGCGACCGGAAGTTCCACGGCGGGCCGAACAAGGCGGTCTATGCCTTCGCCCGGGAGGACCTGGACCACTGGCAGGAGGAGCTGGGGCGTCCGGTGCCCGACGGTCACTTCGGCGAGAACCTGACCACCTCGGGCATCGACCTGAACGCCGCGCTCCTCGGCGAGCGGTGGCGGGTCGGCGCGGCCCTGCTCGAGGTCTCCACGGTGCGCACCCCGTGCCGCGTCTTCGCGGGCTGGATGGGGTTGACCGGCTACGACGACACCGCCTGGATCAAGAGGTTCACCGCCCACGGACACCCGGGCGCCTACCTGCGGGTGCTCGAGGAGGGGGCCGTCGAGCGCGGCGACGGGATCGAGGTCGTCGAACGCCCCGATCACGACGTGACCATCGAGCTGGCCTTCCGGGCCTTCACCACCGAGCGCGCCCTGCTGCCGGCCCTGCTGGTGGTGGAGGACCTCTCGGAGGACCTGCGGCGCAAGGCGGTCGCCTACCTGGCCCACTGACCGGCCGAGGGGCGGAGTACCGTCGAGGGAGTGAGTACTCGGCACACGGCACGCGTTCCTCAAGGCACGGACCGCTCATTCTTCGGCCAGCCGCGGGTGCTGGCCAACCTGTTCGGCGTGGAGCTGTGGGAGCGGTTCAGCTTCTACGGCATGCAGGGGATCCTGCTGATCTACCTGTACTTCAGCGTCTCCGACGGCGGGCTCGGGATCGACCGCGGCGTCGCGGCCGGCATCGTCGGCGCCTACGGCGGGTCGGTCTACCTCTCCACGATCCTCGGCGCGTGGTTCGCGGACCGGCTCTTCGGGGCCGAGCGGACCCTCTTCTACTCCGCCGTCATGGTGATGGCCGGGCACGTGGCCCTCGCGCTCCTGCCCGGCCTGGTCGGGGTGGGCGTGGGCCTCGTACTCGTGGCGCTGGGCAGCGGCGGGGTCAAGGCGAACGCCACCTCGCTGGTCGGGTCGCTCTACGGCGAGCACGACGAGCGCCGCGACGCCGGCTTCTCGATCTTCTACATGGGGATCAACATCGGTGCGCTGGTCGGCCCCCTGCTGACCGGCGTGCTCCAGAAGGAGTGGGGCTTCCACTTCGGCTTCGGCCTGGCCGCCCTGGGCATGGCCTTCGGCCTGGCGCAGTACGCGCGTGGACGCAGCCGGCTCCCCGAGGAGACCCACCACGTGCCCAACCCCCTGCCCGCTGGGCGGCTGCCGCGGTACGCCGCCGCCGCCGTCGTGGTGGTCGCGCTGCTGGTCGTCCTGTCGGTGACCGGGGTGATCACCGCGGGCCGGCTCGACGACCTGGTGATCGGCGTGACGGTGGTGGCTGCCGTCGCCCTGTTCTCGCTGATGCTGCTGGACCGGTCGGTGGTCGGGGCCGAGCGGAGCAGGGTGTTCTCGATGATCCCGCTCTTCATCTGCAGCGCGGTCTTCTGGTCGCTCTACCAGCAGCAGTTCACGGTGGTCACGATCTACGCCGACGAACGGCTCGACCGGAACCTGTTCGGGTGGGAGATGCCGATCTCCTGGGTGCAGTCGATCAACCCGGTCTTCATCATCGCGCTGGCCGGCGTCTTCGCCGCGCTGTGGACGAAGCTGGGGGACCGGGCCCCGGGGACGCCGGTCAAGTTCGGTCTGTCCGCCGTCGTCATGGGCCTGGCCTTCCTGGCGTTCCTGGCGATGCCGTCGGGGCCGAGCTCGGCGCCGCTGCTGGGCCTGGTCGCGATCCTGCTGCTGTTCACCGTCGCCGAGCTGCTGATCTCCCCGGTGGGGCTCTCGGTCTCCACCAAGCTCGCCCCGACCAAGTACCGCACGCAGATGGTGGCGCTGTTCTTCCTCTCCGTGGCGCTGGGCTCCGCGATCTCCGGCACCCTGGCCGGGTACTACGAGCCCGAGGACGACACCGGGTTCTTCCTCATCGTGGGCGGCGTCTCGATCGTCGTCGGTCTGCTCGTGCTGGCGGCCCGTGGCCCGATCCAGCGGCTGATGGCCGGGGTGCGCTGAGCGTTCCGTCCGCGGATTTCCTGCCACGCTCCACGCCTGAAACGCCGGGATTCGCTACCGGTGAGTCACTTAGTGATCTACGTTACTCCCAAGCAGTCAGTCGGCGGACGCGTTCGCGCCTCGCGCCACGAACCGAAGTCAGGGAGAAATGCCGAACAACGACACCAGCTTCATGGCGGACATGCACCCGAACGTGGCGGTCCAGTTCTACGACCGCGTGGCCAAGTCCCCGGAGCGTGAGGCGTTCCGCTACCCCACCAAGGCCGAGACCTGGGAGTCGGTCACCTGGGCGGAGGCGGGGGAGATCGTCCGCAACCTCGCGGGCGGGCTGCTCTCGCTCGGGCTCCAGCCCGAGATGCGCGTCGGCATCGCCTCGGGCACCCGCTACGAGTGGGTGCTCGCGGACCTGGCGATCATGTGCGCCGCCGCGGCGACGACCACGGTCTACCCGACGACCAACGAGGAGGACACGGCGTACATCCTGTCCGACTCCGAGTGCCGGGTGGTCTTCGCCGAGGACGACGCCCAGATCGCCAAGCTGGTGGCCCGCAAGTCCGAGCTGCCCTACGTGGCCAAGGTCGTCACCTTCGAGGGCAAGACCGAGGACGACTGGGTGATCAGCCTTGACGACCTCTCCGCCCTGGGTGAGTCCTACCTGGCCGCCAACCCGGGCGTGCTGGAGGCGAAGGCCGAGGCGATCCGCCCCGAGCAGCTGGCCACCCTGATCTACACCTCCGGCACCACCGGCCGCCCCAAGGGCGTGCGGCTGCGGCACCAGTCGTGGGTCTACGAGGGCAGCGCCATCGCCTCGCTGGGCATCCTGAGCGAGGACGACCTGCAGTTCCTCTGGCTGCCGATGGCGCACTCCTTCGGCAAGGTGCTGCTCTCCACGCAGATGGCCTGTGGCTTCCCGACCGCCATCGACGGCCGGGTCGAGCGCATCGTCGACAACCTGGCGATCGTCAAGCCGACCTTCATGGGAGCCGCTCCGCGGATCTTCGAGAAGGCCCACGGCAAGATCGTCACCATGCAGGCCGCCGAGGGCGGCGCCAAGGAGAAGATCTTCAAGAAGGCGTTCGAGGTCGGCCTGGAGGTCGAGCGGCGCAAGCGGGACGGCGAGAGCATCCCGTTCGGCCTCGGCCTCAAGCACAAGGTGCTGGACAAGCTGGTCTTCTCCAAGATCCGCGACCGCTTCGGCGGACGGGTCCGCTTCTTCATCTCCGGCGCTGCCGCGCTCAACCAGGACATCGCGGAGTGGTTCGGCGCCGCGGGCATCAAGATCCTCGAGGGCTACGGGCTCACCGAGACCTCGGCCGGCACGTTCGTCAACCACCCGGACGCCAACAAGTTCGGCACCGTGGGCCCGCCCTTCCCGGGCACCGAGGTCAAGCTGGGCGAGAACGACGAGGTCCTGATCAAGGGTCCCGGCGTGATGGAGGGCTACCACAACCTGCCCGAGGAGACCGCCAAGTCGCTCACCCCCGAGGGCTGGTTCCACACCGGTGACAAGGGTGCGCTGGACTCCGACGGGCACCTCAAGATCACCGGCCGGATCAAGGAGCTCTTCAAGACCTCCAACGGCAAGTACGTCGCGCCGCCCGCGGTCGAGTCGAAGTTCAAGGCCGTCTGCCCCTACGCCAGCCAGTTCATGGTCTTCGGCAGCGAGCGCCCGTACTGCGTCGCGCTGGTCACGCTCGACCCCGACGCGATGGCGAACTGGGCGGAGGAGAACGGCATGTCCGGCGCCTCCTACACCGAGATCGTGCGCAGCGACGAGGTCAAGGAGATGGTCCAGGGCTACGTCGAGCAGATGAACTCCCAGCTCAACCGGTGGGAGACCATCAAGAAGTGGGAGCTGCTCGACCACGACCTCACCGTCGAGTCCGGCGAGCTCACGCCGTCGATGAAGGTCAAGCGCAACGTGGTGGAGAACAACTACACCGACCTGATCGAGAAGATGTACGTCTGAGGTCCGGCGGCTCGGCCGCCTCCTCCACCAGGGCCCCGCGGGAGACCGCGGGGCCCTGGTGCGTCCTGGTGCGTCCTGGCAGGGTCCTCGTTTCCCCCTCGCACCCAGCCGCGTGGTGGGATGGCGACGTGCCCTCTGCGTTGCCTGCCGGCGAGCCCGCCCCCGAGGACGGGTCCCTGCCCCCCGAGTCCCTGGTGGGCGCCGGGGAGCGTCCCCTCGGCGTCTACGTGCACGTGCCCTTCTGCCGGGTGCGGTGCGGCTACTGCGACTTCAACACCTACACGCCCGGCGAGCTGGGGGAGGTGGGCGGCGCCACGGTCGCCTCGTACGCCGACTCGGTCGTCGCCGAGCTGCGCCTGGCCGGCCGGGTGCTCGGCGAGGAGTCGGCGCGCCGCCCGGTCAGCACGGTCTTCCTCGGCGGCGGCACCCCGACGCTGCTCCCGCCCGACGACCTCGCGACGGTGCTCGCGGCGATCGACCGGGAGCTGGGCCTGGCGCCCGACGCCGAGGTGACGACCGAGGCGAACCCCGACAGCGTCACGCCGGCCGGGCTCGCCCGGCTTCGCGAGGCCGGCTACACCCGGGTCTCGTTCGGCATGCAGTCCGCCGTCGGTCACGTGCTCGAGGTGCTCGACCGGACCCACGACCCGGCTCGCGTGCCGCTCGCGGTCGAGTGGGCCCGGGCAGCGGGCTTCGAGGAGATCAGCCTCGACCTCATCTACGGCACCCCGGGGGAGTCGCAGCAGGACTGGGCCACGTCGCTGGACGCGGCGCTCGCGTCCGCACCCGACCACGTGTCGGCGTACTCCCTGATCGTGGAGCCGGGCACCGCGCTGGCCCGCCGGGTCCGTCGCGGCGAGCTCCCGGAGCCGGACGACGACGACCTGGCGGACAAGTACCTGATGGCCGACGAGCGCCTCACCGCAGCCGGGCTGGGGTGGTACGAGGTGTCCAACTGGGCGCGTCGCCCGGAGAGCCGGTGCCGGCACAACCTGCTCTACTGGACGGGCGGCGACTGGTGGGGTGCCGGGCCCGGTGCTCACTCGCACGTCGGTGGGGTGCGGTGGTGGAACGTCAAGCACCCGGCGGCCTACCAGCAGCGGCTGGCCGCCGGGCTGAGCCCCGCCCACGGCCGCGAGCTGCTCACCGACTCCGAGCGGCACCTCGAGCGGGTCCTGCTGGAGCTGCGGCTGGTCGACGGCCTCGCGCTGGACGCCCTGGGCGAGCCCGAGCGCGACCGGGTGCCCGAGGTGGTGGCGCGGGGTCTCGTGGTGGTCGACGGCGACCGGTTGGTGCTGACCCGCGAGGGCAGGCTGCTGGCCGACGGCGTGGTCCGCCACCTCCTGGACGACTGAGCCGGAGGCTCCGGATCCGCGCCCTCAGGGGGCGGTGACGAAGTCGATGAGCTCCTCGACCCGCCCGAGCAGGGCGGGGTCGAGGTCCTGGAAGCCGCGTACGCCGCCCAGGATGTGCTTCCAGGCGCGGGCGATGTCGGCCTGGTCGCGGTGTGGCCAGCCGAGCTGCTGGCAGGTGCCCTTCTTCCAGTCGATGTGCCGCGGCACGTCTGGCCAGCGGTCGAAGCCGAGTCGCTGCGGCTTGACCGCCTGCCAGACGTCGATGAACGGGTGGCCCACGATCAGCACGTGCTTGCCCACCGCGGAGCGCATGATGCCCTGGGCGATCCGGCTCTCCTTCGACCCGGGGACCAGGTGGTCGACCAGCACGCCGACGCGGCGGTCGGGGCCCGGCTTGAAGTCCTTGAGGTGGTCGGCCAGGTCGTCGACGCCCCCGAGGAACTCGACCACCACGCCCTCGATCCGCAGGTCGTCGCCCCAGACCTTCTCCACCAGCTCGGCGTCGTGGCGGCCCTCGACGAAGATCCGGCTCTGCCGGGCGACGCGGGCCTTGGCCCCGTGCACGGCCACCGAGCCCGACGCGGTGCGGGTCGCCTTCGCCGGGGCCGCGCGCTGCACCGGCGGAGTGAGCACCACCGGGGCGCCCTCGAGCAGGAAGCCGGGGCCCATCGGGAAGGTCCGGCGGGTGAAACGCCGGTCCTCCAGGGTCACCGTCCGCAGGTCGCGGTCGATCCCGACGATCTCGCCGCACCAGCCGGTGGTGACCTCCTCGATCACCAGGCCGACCTCGGCGGGCCTGTCCTGGGCTCGCCCGCGCGCGGGGGCGCGCCAGTCGGTGGAGAGGACGTCGGAGCCGTAGCGGTCACTGGGGGAAGGCACCGGACCACGCTAGAACGGCGGCCCGGCCAGCCCGGGAAGGACGCGCGGGCAGGGGCGGATCAGCCCTCGGGAATGCCGGCCTGACCGTCCTCGCCGGCACTGTCGCCCGAGCTGTCGCCGGCGCTGTCGTCCTGGACGTCGTGCATGCCCAGCTCGTCGGGCGACCTGGTCTCCGGGTCGTCGGGGTCCAGGGGCTCGGCCAGCGGGTTGTCCTCGCCGGGTCGCACGTCCTCGGGCAGCTGGTCGTCGTCGATGCCGGCGACCGAGCGCTCGTCGGGCGCGGTGTCGCCGGCGCCGTGGTCGGCGTCCGCCTCGCTGGACTCGCTGCTGGCCTGGGGCAGGTCGGTGGGGTCGCTCATGGTCGCGTCGTACCCCGCGGTGAGGGTGGTCACACGGGTCGCGCGGCCTGGGTCAGACCAGCGGGAGCGTGCGCCGGGCCTGGGGGAGCTGGTCGTAGGCGCGGGCGACGCCCTCGGCGATGTGCTCGGGCGGGAACGGCCACGACGCCGCGGCCAGGGCCTCCGCCCGCGGAACCCCTCGTCCGGCCAGGTCGCGCAGGGTCTCCGCGACGATGCCCACGTCGCCGCGCTGCTGCTCGACGAAGTCGCGGTCCACGGGGATGCCGTGGCCGGGAACCACCACGGTGCTGCCGGAGGCCAGCCCGAGGACCATGTCCAGCGCGATCGGCCAGTCCAGGGGCCACGAGTCCGCGCCGTACCACGGCGGGGTCGCCTCCTCCACGAGGTCGCCCACGACCAGGAGGTCGGCGTCCGGCACGCGGACGACCAGGTCGCCCGCGGTGTGGGCCCGTCCGGGGTGGAAGAGCTCGACCACCCGGTCGCCCAGGTCCAGGGTGCTGACCGAGGAGAAGGTGCGGGTCGCGGTGGGGACGTCCGCGTCCTCGTGGGCGACCACCTCGGGAGCGCCCAGCGCCGTGTTCCCGCCCACGTGGTCGACGTGGTCGTGGGTGTTGACGACGGCGACCACCTCGCCGCGGCCGAGCGCCGCCACGTCGGCCGCCAGCTCGCGGCCCGCCTCCACGGACTCGCGGCTGTCGACGACCACGAGGCCGCGCTCCCCGCCGAGCACTGTCACGTTCACGTCGTAGGCGGCGTACCGTGCCACCCAGACCCGGTCGGCTACCTCGACGAGCTGCGTCATGCCGTCGAGCCTAGTCGGCGCTCGCGGGCCTAGTAGACTTGGCACTCGCGGAAGCAGAGTGCCAGCATCCGGACCGGGACAGACCCGACACCAGCGACCGCGGCACGGAGCCCGTGCCCGGCGCGAGACACCAGGATTGGAGGAGCCATGTCGGACGACCGCAAGCTCGCCGTCCTGCGTGCGATCGTGGAGGACTACGTGGCCACCGAGGAGCCGGTCGGCTCCAAGGCCCTCGTGGAACGGCACGGGCTGGGGGTCTCGCCCGCCACGGTGCGCAACGACATGGCCGCGCTGGAGGACGAGGGATTCATCCACCAGCCGCACACCAGTGCCGGCCGGGTGCCGACCGACAAGGGCTACCGCCTCTTCGTCGACCGGCTGACCACCGTCAAGCCGATGACCGGGGCGGAGAAGCGCGCCATCGCCTCCTTCCTCGACGGTGCGGTCGACCTCGACGACGTGGTCCAGCGCTCCGTGCGCACCCTCTCCCAGCTCACCCGCCAGGTGGCGGTCGTGCAGTACCCCACCCTGTCGCGCAGCACCGTGCGCCACGTCGAGGTCGTGCTCCTGGCGCCGGGCCGCCTGCTGCTGGTGCTGATCCTGTCCACCGGCCGGGTCGAGCAGCGGGTGGTCGAGCTGCCCGACGGCACCGGGGAGCTCGACGACGACCGGCTGGTCGACCTGCGCCAGCGCATCGCCCGGACCGCGTCCGGCCAGCGGATCGCGGAGGCCGCGACCGCGCTGTCGGCCCTGCTGGGCGAGGTCCCCGCTCCCGACCTGGCCCTGACCACCGCGGTCGTCGAGGCGCTCACCGACGCGATGTCCGACCACCGCCGCGACGAGCGCGTCGCGGTCGGGGGTGCGGCCAACCTGGCGCGCTTCGGCCAGGACTTCGACACCACCGTGCGGCCGCTGCTGGAGGCGCTCGAGGAGCAGGTCGTGCTGCTCAAGCTCCTCGGCGAGGTGGCGGACGCCGGTGCGGTGACGGTCCGGATCGGCCACGAGGGCCCGTACACCGAGCTCGCCGGCACCAGTGTGGTCGCCACCGGCTACGGGCCGGGCCAGGACGCCCTGGCCAGCCTGGGCATCGTGGGGCCCACCCGCATGGACTACCCCGGCACCATGGCAGCGGTCCGCGCCGTCGCCCGTTACGTCTCCCGCATCCTGGACGAGGCCTGAGCGCCCCGCCCATTCCCACCCACGACGAAGGACGAAGTTGAGCCAGGACCTCTACGAGTTGCTCGGTGTGCCCAAGGACGCCGATGCCGACACGATCAAGAAGGCCTACCGACGGCTGGCGCGCCAGCTGCACCCGGACGTGAACCCGGACCCCGAGACCCAGGAGCGGTTCAAGGAGGTGACCGGCGCCTACGAGGTCCTCTCGGACCCGCAGAAGCGGGCGCACTACGACCGCGGCGGCGACCCCTTCGGCGGCGCCGGGGGGTTCGGCCAGGGAGCGGGGTTCTCGTTCACCGACATCATGGACGCGTTCTTCGGCGGCGCCGGACCGGGCGCGGCGACCGGTGGCGGCCGCGGACCCCGCCCGCGCACCCGGCGGGGCCAGGACGCGCTGATCGCCCTCGAGATCGAGCTGGCCGAGGCCGCCTTCGGCGTGACCCGGGAGATCAAGGTCGACACCGCGGTGGCGTGCACCACCTGCCACGGCGAGGGCACCGCCCCGGGCACCCACCCGACCACCTGCGAGACCTGTCGCGGCGCCGGTGAGGTCGCCCAGGTGCAGCGCTCGTTCCTGGGCGAGATCCGCACGCTGCGCCCGTGCGCCGCCTGCCGTGGCTTCGGCACGGTCATCGCTGACCCGTGCCGGGAGTGCGCGGGTGACGGGCGGGTGCGCTCGCGGCGCACCCTCACCGTGAAGATCCCCGCGGGCGTCGACGACGGCACCCGCGTCCAGCTCGCGGAGCAGGGCGAGGTCGGCCCCGGCGGCGGGCCCGCCGGGGACCTCTACGTCGAGATCCGGGTCGCCCAGCACCCGACGTTCATCCGTGCCGGCAACGACCTGCACTGCACGGTCTCGGTGCCGATGACCGCGGCCGCGCTGGGCACCACCGTCGTCCTGCCGCTGCTGGAGGCCGACCTGCACGAGGAGGGCGAGGACAAGCCCACCACCTTCGACCTGGAGATCCGGCCCGGGACCCAGTCCGGCACCGAGCAGGTGATCCGCGGCGAGGGCGTGCCGGGCCTGCGCGGCGGGCGGGGCGACCTGGTCGTCACCGTGATCGTCGAGACGCCCACCCGCCTCGACGCCCGCCAGGAGGAGCTGCTCCGCGAGCTGTCGCAGCTGCGCGGCGAGGAGTCTCCGGAGGGCACCGTGAAGGCGTCCGGCAAGTCGGTCTTCGGCCGGCTGCGCGACGCCTTCGGGCACTGACGGCGCTCGCGATGTCGCTGCCCGTGCACCGGGTCCCCACGCTCGCCGGCGTCCGGGTCGGGGAGGTCGTCGAGGTCACCGGTGCCGAGGCTCACCACGCGGTCGCCGTACGCCGGCTCCGGGTGGGCGAGCAGGTGGTGCTCACCGACGGTCTCGGCCTGGCCGCCCAGGGCGAGGTGACCGGCACCGGCAAGCGGCTCCTGGCGGTGACCGTCTCCGCGCTGGAGCAGACGCCGCGACCCAGCCCGGCGTTCACCGTGGTGCAGGCCCTGCCGAAGGGTGACCGCGGCGAGCTGGCGGTCGAGGTGCTGACCGAGGTCGGGGTGGACGTCGTCGTCCCGTGGGCGGCCGCTCGCAGCGTCGCGGTCTGGCGCGGGGAGCGTGCGGTCAAGTCGCACGCCAAGTGGGTGGCCACGGCCGCCGAGGCGGCGAAGCAGGCGCGCCGCTCCTGGTTCCCCGAGGTGCGGGAGCTGGCCACCACCGCCGAGGTCTGCGACCTCGTCGCGGGGCTGGGCGCAGACGGCCTCGCCGTGGTCCTGCACGAGGACGCCGCCGACCCCTTGCCCGCGCTGCCGGACTCCGCGCGCGAGGTCCTGCTGGTGGTCGGCCCGGAGGGCGGGATCTCGCCCGAGGAGCTGGCGGCGCTGACCGACGCCGGGGCGCGGGTCGCCCGTCTGGGGTCCGAGGTGCTGCGTACCTCGACCGCCGGGGTCGCCGCGGTGGCGGCGCTGATGGCGCGCTCGGCGCGCTGGCGGTAGCGACCCGGTCGCCGGGGCCGACGGGCCGGCGGCAGACAGCTCGGGCCGCCGCGTGGGAGAGTGCGCTCATGAGCGATCCGAGTCCCTCCGAGACGTGCCTCTTCTGCCGGCTGGTGGCCGGTGACGTGCCCGCCGAGGTCGTCCACACCAGCGACGGCTCCGTGGCGTTCCGCGACATCAACCCCCAGGCGCCCACGCACGTCCTGGTGGTCCCGCGCGAGCACCACGCCAACGCCGTCGAGCTGGCCACCCAGGCACCCGAGGCGCTCGCGGACCTGGTGCGGGTCGCCGACGCGGTCGCCGAGGCCGAGGGGCTGGCCGGCGACTACCGGCTGGTCTTCAACACCGGGGCGGGCGCCGGCCAGACGGTGTTCCACACCCACCTGCACCTGCTCGGCGGGCGACCGCTGACCTGGCCCCCCGGCTGAGCGGGCGCCCGGGCGAGAACTCGCTGGGAGGCGTGCCCGGCCCCGACGTAGCATGGGGTGGCCAAGCCGCCATCCGAAAGGCCACCCCACGGGGAACATGACTGACTCGCCACTCATCACCAAGCACACCGTCGTGGTGCCCAACAGCATCAACATGGTCAGCCTCCTGGGACCGGGCGACGAGCACCTCGCGCTGATCGAGGAATCCTTCGACGCCGACGTGCACGTCCGCGGCAACCGCGTCACCTTCCACGGTGACGCCGCCGAGATCGCCCTGGCCGAGCGGCTGCTCGACGAGGTCGTCGCGATCCTGCGCACCGGGCAGGGCGTCACCTCGGAGACCATCGAGCGGATCGTGTCGATGCTGCGCCAGGAGACCACCGAGCGCCCGGCCGACGTGCTCTCGCTCAACATCCTGTCGAACCGGGGTCGGACGATCCGGCCCAAGACGCTGAACCAGAAGCGCTACGTCGACTCGATCGACAAGCACACCATCACCTTCGGCATCGGCCCGGCGGGCACCGGCAAGACCTACCTGGCGATGGCCAAGGCGGTCCAGGCGCTGCAGGCCAAGGCGGTCACCCGGATCATCCTGACCCGTCCGGCGGTCGAGGCGGGGGAGCGGCTGGGCTACCTGCCCGGCACGCTGAGCGAGAAGATCGACCCGTACCTGCGCCCGCTCTACGACGCGCTGCACGACATGATCGACCCCGAGACGATCCCCAAGCTGCTCGCCGCGGGCACGATCGAGGTGGCCCCCCTGGCCTACATGCGTGGCCGGACCCTCAACGACGCGTTCATCATCCTCGACGAGGCGCAGAACACCTCGCCCGAGCAGATGAAGATGTTCCTGACCCGGCTGGGCTTCGGCTCCAAGATCGTGGTCACCGGTGACGTCACCCAGGTCGACCTGCCCGGGGGTGTCAAGTCCGGGCTCAAGGTGGTCGAGAGCATCCTCACCGGGGTCGAGGACGTGGTCTTCAACCGGTTGACCAGCCACGACGTCGTCCGGCACCGGCTGGTCGGCAAGATCGTCGCGGCGTACGACGAGTTCGACGCGCGCGCCGAGAGCGCCGGCGCCGGGACCAGGGAGCGCCGATGAGCATCGAGATCCTCAACGAGTCGGGCCTGCCGCTCGACGTGCGCCGGCTCGCCGCGCTGAGCCGGTTCGTGATGGACAGCATGCGGGTCCACCCGCAGGCCGAGCTCTGCATCAAGGCCGTGGACGAGGAGACGATCGCCCAGCTCAACGGCCAGTGGATGGAGAAGGAAGGGCCCACCGACGTCCTCGCCTTCCCGATGGACGAGCTGCGTCCCGGTCTGGTCGACGAGGAGCCCGAGGAGGGTGTCCTCGGCGACCTGGTGCTGTGCCCCGAGGTGGCCCGGCAGCAGGGTGAGACCGCCGGCCACGGCACCGAGGCCGAGATCGAGCTGCTCACGGTGCACGGCATCCTCCACCTCCTGGGCTACGACCACGCGGAGCCGGAGGAGCACAAGGAGATGTTCGACCTCCAGGCACGGCTGCTGGAGCACTGGCGCGCCGCGGCGTCTGCCGACCAGTGAGTTCTGCGAGCGTCCGAGGAGGTCTCCGGTGAGCGCCCTGTGGGTCCTGGTGGGGGCGGCGGCGATGGTGTTCGTGGCCGGGGGCTTCTCCGCCGCCGACGCCGCGCTGAGCGGCTTCTCCCGCGCCCGTGCCGAGGAGCTGGTCACCGAGGGGCGCACCGGCGCCCGCCGGGTGCTGCAGATCCTGGACGACGCCCCGCGATACCTCAACACCGTCCTGATGCTGCGGCTGCTCTTCGAGACGGGCGCGATCGTCCTGGTGACGCTCACCGTCTCCGACCTGCTCGGCGGGCGGTGGTGGCCCACGGTGGCGACCTCGCTCGGCGTCATGCTGCTGGTCTCGTTCGTGGTGGTCGGCGTGGCGCCGCGCACGATGGGACGCCAGCACCGCGTCGCGGTCGGCCTGGCGCTTGCCGGTCCGGTGGTGGCGGTCACCCGCATCCTCGGACCGGTGCCGCAGCTGCTGATCCTGCTGGGCAACGCGATCACCCCCGGCCGCGGCTTCCGGCGCGGGCCGTTCTCCACCGAGACCGAGCTGCGCGAGCTGGTCGACCTGGCCGAGGCCTCCGCGGTGATCGAGGAGGGCGAGCGGAAGATGATCCACTCGGTCTTCCAGCTCGGCGACACGATCGTGCGCGAGGTGATGGTGCCCCGGCCGGACATCGTCTACCTGGAGCGGCACAAGAACCTGCGCCAGGCGATGTCGCTCTTCCTGCGCAGCGGCTACTCCCGGGTGCCGGTGATCGACGAGAACCTCGACGACGTCGTCGGCATGGCCTACCTCAAGGACATCGTCCGCCGTGACTTCGAGGACCCGGAGGTCGAGACGACGCAGCGCATCGACGAGCTGATGCGCCCGGTGCACTACGTCCCGGACTCCAAGCCCGCCGACCAACTGCTCGCCGAGATGCAGGCCTCGCGCCAGCACATCGCGGTCGTGGTCGACGAGTACGGCGGCACCGCGGGACTGGTGACCATCGAGGACGTGCTGGAGGAGATCGTCGGGGAGATCACCGACGAGTACGACGAGGCGGAGGCCGGGATCGAGACCACCGACGCCGGTACCAGGGTCTCCTCCCGCTTCCCGGTGAGCGACCTCGGCGAGGTCTTCGGCGTGCACGTGGTCGACGACGACGTCGACACGGTGGGCGGCCTGATGGCCAAGTACCTGGGGAAGGTGCCCATCCCCGGCTCGGCGGTCGAGGTGCACGGGCTGCGCTTCGAGGCCGAGGGCCCCTCGGGGCGGCGCAACAAGGTCGGCACGGTGCTGGTGAACCGGGTCGGCGAGTGGCTGGACCAGGACCAGGACGAGTCGGCCGACCGGGCCGGGACACAGGAGCGGGTCGATGGCTGAGCACGGGTTGAGCGCGGAGGACGCCAAGCTGGTCACGCTGGCCCGGTCCACCCGGGCCAGGGTCGGGGCCGCCGAGGGAGCCGCCGTCCGCGACAGCGACGGGCGCACCTACGCCGCGGCCACCGTCGACCTGCCCTCGCTGCGCCTCTCCGCCCTGCAGGTCTGCGTGGGGATGGCGGTCGCCTCCGGCTCTCGCGGCCTGGAGGCAGCCGTGGTGCTGGGTGCCGACGGGGCGTCGGCCGGGTCGGCCGAGGACGTGGCGGCGCTGCGCGACCTGGGCGGGCCCGACGTCGTGCTGCACCGGGGCGACGCCCGCGGGGCGGTCGCGGAGACCACCGCGGTGGGCCCCGGGGCCTGAGCGCACCGCCCGGTCCGCCTGCGAGTGACCTCGCCCTGGACCCTGGCGCCTCCGGGGCACCTGCCCTAGCGTGGGCCGGGTGAGCCTCGTCGTGGCTCCTCGGGAGGGCCGACGTCATGCGGCCGCCGTCGCCCGTCTGCAGGCGTCGTACGCGGCTCTGCCGCCTGGCGCCCCCGTGCGGCTGGCGAAGACCACCACGAACCTGTTCCGACCCCGCGTCGAGGTCGGCACGGGGCTCGACGTGAGCGGCCTGGACGGCGTGCTCTCGGTGGATCCCGAGTCCCGGCGGGCCGAGGTGCAGGGGATGTGCACCTACGAACGGCTGGTCGCCGCCACCCTGCCGCACGGTCTGATCCCGCTCGTGGTGCCCCAGCTGCGCACCATCACCCTGGGCGGGGCGGTCAGCGGGCTCGGCATCGAGTCGACCAGCTTCCGCTCCGGGCTTCCGCACGAGTCGGTGCTGGAGATGGACGTGCTCACCGGCGGCGGGACGCTGGTCACCTGCCGGCCGGGGGACGACCTCTTCGACGCCTTCCCCAGCTCCTACGGGTCGCTGGGCTACGCGACCCGGCTGCGCATCGAGCTCGAGCCGATCGGCACCCACGTGGCACTGCGGCACGTCGAGTTCCCGGACGCCGGCAGCCTCGCGGCAGCGGTCGAGGAGGTGGTCGCGACCCGGCGCTGGGAGGGCGAGCGCGTCGACGGGATGGACGGGGTGGCCTTCACCCCCACGCAGCTGCGCCTGACCCTGGCGCGGTTCGGCGCGGAGCCCGGCCCGGTCTCCGACTACACCAGGACGGGCGTCTACTGGCGCTCGGTGCAGGAGCGGGAGACCGACCTGCTGACCGCCGCCGACTACGTGTGGCGCTGGGACACCGACTGGTTCTGGTGCTCGCGCGCCTTCGGCCTGGGGCATCCGGTCGTCCGCCGGCTGTGGCCCCGCCGGTGGCGGCGCTCGGACGTCTACCAGCGGCTCGTCGCCCTGGACCGCCGGGTGGGCCTGGTCGATCGCCTCGACGCCCGGGCCGGCCGGCCACGGCGTGAGCGCGTCGTCCAGGACGTCGAGGTGCCCGTCGAGGCGCTCGGGGAGTTCCTGGCCTGGTTCGACCGGGAGGTCGGGATGCGGCCGGTGTGGCTGTGCCCGCTGCGGCTGCGCACCTCGCGCGCGTGGCCGACGTACCCGCTCGAGCCGGGCAGGACCTACGTCAACGTCGGCTTCTGGGGCACCGTCCCGGTGGGACCCGGAGCCGAGGACTCCCCGCTCAACCGGGCGGTGGAGACGAAGGTGAGCGAGCTGGGCGGGCACAAGTCGCTCTACTCGGAGGCCTTCTACGACCGCGAGACCTTCGACGGGCTCTACGGCGGACCGGAGCTCGCGGAGGTCAAGCGCCGCTACGACCCCGACGACCGGCTGACCAGCCTCTACGACAAGGTGGTGCATCGACGATGAGCCTGCTCACGACCCGACAGCTGAGCGTCGCCGAGGCGTTCGAGTCCCTCGTCCGCGGAGCCCTGCCGATCCGGTTCACCGCGTACGACGGCAGCGCCGCCGGTCCGCCCGACGCCGCGCTCGGGCTGCGCCTGACCAGCGAGCGCGGTCTCTCCTACCTGCTCACCGCCCCCGGGGACCTCGGCCTGGCCCGCGCCTACGCCGCGGGCGACCTCGAGCTCGAGGGCGTCCATCCCGGCGACCCCTACCCGGCCCTGCGCGAGCTCAAGCAGGTGCGCTTCCACACCCCCGGCCCAGCGGAGATGATGGCGCTGCTGCGCTCCCTGGGCGTCGCGCACCTGGTCCCTCCCCGACCCCCGCCGCAGGAGCGGCTGCCGCGCTGGCGTCGCACCGTCGAGGGGCTCCGCCACAGCCGGAGCCGCGACGCGCGGGTGATCGAGCACCACTACGACGTCTCGAACCGGTTCTACGAGCTGGTGCTCGGTCCGTCGATGGCCTACACCTGCGCCGTGTTCCCGCACGAGAGGAGCACGTTGGAGGAGGCGCAGGCCGCCAAGTTCGACCTGGTGGCCCGCAAGCTGGACCTGCAGCCGGGGGAGCGGATGCTGGACGTCGGGTGCGGGTGGGGCGGGCTGGCGATGCATGCCGCCCGGGAGTACGGCCAGCAGGTGCTGGCGGTCACGCTCTCCCCGGGGCAGGCCGAGTGGGCCCGGCAGGCGGTGGCGCAGGCAGGGCTCTCGGACCAGGTCGAGGTCAGGTGCCAGGACTACCGCGAGGTGACGGAGAGCGGGTTCGACGCGGTCGCCTCGATCGGGATGCTGGAGCACGTCGGAGTACGCAACTACGCGCCGTACTTCGAGCACCTGCGGGAGCGGGTCCGGCCCGGGGGCCGGCTGCTCAACCACTGCATCACTCGGCCGCACAACCGGCGTACCGAGACGGGGGCGTTCATCGACCGCTACATCTTCCCGGACGGGGAGCTCACCGGCGTGGGCCGGATCATCGTCGCCGGGCAGGACTCAGGGCTGGAGATGCAGCACGCCGAGAACCTGCGCCCCCACTACGCCCGGACGCTCGCCGCCTGGGGCAGCAACCTGCGCGAGCACTGGGACGCCTGCGTGGCCGAGGCCGGCCTGGCCACGGCGAAGGTCTGGGGCATCTACCTGGCAGGGTCCCGGCTGGGCTTCGAGCTCAACGACATCGAGCTGCACCAGGTGCTCTTCACCCGGACCGAGCCGGACGGGAGCGGGGGATTCGGGCTCGAGACGCACTGGTGACTAGCCTGGGGGCGTGAGCACCAGGGCTGAGCAGCACGACGCGACGGTGCTCTCCCGTGAGCACCTCTCCGAGCACCTCGTCCGGCTGGTCCTCGGCGGGCCCGGGCTCGCCGGCTTCACCAGCACCGGCATCCCGGACGAGTGGGTCGGCCTGGTGGTGCCCGGTCAGTTCCAGAGCAGGTACTACACCGTCCGCCGGTGGGCCGACGGTGAGCTGGTCCTCGACGTCGTGGTGCACGAGACCGGGCTGGTCACCGAGTGGGCCAGCGGCGACTGCGTCGGCGACACGGTGACCGTCACGGAGCCCAAGGGCTCCTTCGACCTGCCCGAGGGGGCGGGGTGGCTGCTCCTGGTGGGCGACCTGACCGCTCTGCCGGCGATGGCCCGGATCGCCGAGACGGTCGACCTGCCCACGCGGGTCTGGGCCGAGGTCCCCGACGACCTGACCGACTACCTTCCCGCCGGCCCCGAGGTGACCTGGTCGGCTCCGCCGGCCGCGGGCGCCTCCGCGCTCGCGGAGATGGTCGAGGGCATCGACTGGCCTGAGGGCGAGGGCTACTTCTGGATGGCGGGGGAGTCCGCCCAGATGCGGGCGATCCGCAAGCACCTGATGCGCGCGCGCCGCCTGCCCAGCTCGGCGTACGACGTGATGGGCTACTGGCGGGCCAACGCGGTGCGCCAGCCCCGGGCCGTGGACCCGGGACCGATCTACCGGGCCGGCAAGGCTGCCGGCCAGCCCGACGACGAGATCTGGGCGGCCTACGACGCCGCCCGGGAGGAACGATGACCCAGACCAGCACGCCGCACCGCAGCGGTTTCGTCTCCTTCGTGGGCAGGCCCAACGCCGGGAAGTCGACTCTGACCAACGCGCTCGTCGGCAGCAAGGTGGTCATCACCTCCTCCAAGCCGCAGACCACCCGGACCGTGGTCCGGGGGATCGTGCACCGCGACGACGCCCAGCTGATCCTGGTCGACACCCCCGGGCTGCACCGTCCGCGGACGCTGCTCGGCGAGCGCCTCAACGACCTGGTGAAGACCACGTGGGCCGAGGTCGACGTGGTCGCCGTCTGCTTCCCGGCCAACGAGAAGATCGGTCCCGGGGACCGGTTCATCGTCAAGGAGCTCGGCAAGGTCCGCCGGACGATCAAGGTGGCGATCGCGACCAAGACCGACCTGGCCACCCCGGAGCAGATCGGGCAGCACCTGCTGGACATCCAGACCCTGGGGGCCGAGACCGGCACCGAGTGGGCCGAGATCGTGCCGGTCTCCGCCGTCGCGGGCAGCCAGGTCGACCTCCTGGCCGACCTCCTGGTGGGCCTGCTGCCCGAGGGGCCGCAGCTCTACCCGGACGGCGACCTCACCGACGCCCCCGAGGAGGTGCTGGTGGCCGAGCTGATCCGGGAGGCCGCCCTGGAGGGCGTGCGGGACGAGCTGCCGCACTCGATCGCGGTGACGGTGGAGGAGATGGGCCTGCGCGAGGACCGGTCCGAGGACCGGCCGCTCCTGGACATCCACGCCAACCTCTACGTCGAGCGCGACTCCCAGAAGGGGATCATGATCGGGCACAAGGGGGCGCGCCTGCGCGAGGTGGGCAAGGCCGCCCGGCTGCAGATCGAGGCTCTGCTCGGCACCCCGGTCTACCTCGACCTGCACGTCAAGATCGCCAAGGACTGGCAGCGGGACCCCCGTCAGCTGCGCAAGCTCGGCTTCTGACACCAGCTCGCCGGTCCGGTCGGCGCTGCTCCATCGGCGCCTGCGTCCGCGCCGCCCCGGTCAGCGCTGGACAGCGGTCCAGCACAGGCCGTAGCGCCGCCCGGCGCTCCACTGCGCCCGGGTGGGGCGCTCCTCGGCCCAGGTGAAGCTGAACTTGTTCCGGGCACGTGCCCTGGCGGCGGCGGTGCACCGGGGATCCATCCGACGGAAGATCTGCGCCCGCGGCGGGTAGGCGCCCTGGCCCAGGCTCACGCTGGCCACCGCCCGCCAGCTGTGCCGGCGGGAGCAGGCCACCCGGCGGAAGGCCGGGGTCCCCGGCCGCGCGGTCCCGCAGGTGGCGAAGGCGTTGCGCGGACCGGGGGCCCGCAGGATTCCCCGCAGCCGGTTCGGGCGGGGCAGGGCCAGCAGCCGGTCGTCCGACTGCGCCGCGATCACGTCGCACCGGAACCACCGTGCTCCCTGCTCGACCTGCGCGGGTGACGGGGTGAACCACACCCGGGTCAGCAGCGAGAGCCGCCGCTGCTCCAGGGAGCCGCCGAGGAACCGTGCCAGCCGCCGCTGGCAGGTGGGGGCGACCTGCCGGCGTACCCGCGGGCTGTCGAGCGCCCCGGCGGGATCGGCGGGGTCCAGCTCCAGGAACCCGGTGGAGTAGGTCACGGCCGTGTGCGCCGAGCGGCAGGAGACCGGGGGAGCCTCCGCTGCGGAGGCCAGGGCCTCGCGTGAGTCCAGCCGGTAGCAGCGCCCCGCCCGGGGCCGGGCCGGTGCCGCCGAGGGGGTCTCGGGCGGTGCGGCTGAGGGGGAGGACGAGGACGACCGGGACTCCGACGGCTCCGAGGGCGAGGAGTCCCCGCCGCCGGAGGTGCAGCCGACCAGGGCCAGCGCGACGGCGCAGGCCAGGCTCGGCAGCGCGCCTCTCACCCCGGCCCCACCAGGGCGGCCAGGGTGGCGCCCAGCTCGTGGCCGGCAGCCAGCTCGGGCTCGCCCACGTCTCCCACGACCTCGAGCACCGGCGCGGCCTGTCGCCAGGGCAGCGCCTGCGCGAGCGAGAGCACCGACCGGGTGGCGCCGGTGGTGTCGTAGCGGCCGTGCACCCACAGGCCGAACGGTCGTCGGCCGCTGCTGCTGGGGCCGGCCGCTCCTTCCGCGTCGAGCGCGCCGCCGGCCTCCAGGAAGATGGTGTCGAAGAAGTGCTTGAGCGCCCCGCTCATGTAGCCGAAGTTGGCGGGGGTGCCGAGGAGGTAGCCGTCGGCGGTCAGCACGTCGGCAGCCGTCGCCTCGAGGGCGGGCCGCACCACGACGTCGACCGTGCCGTCCAGGGCGTCGTCCCGGGTCCCCTGCACCACCGCGTCGCCGAGGGCGCGGACGGAGTCGGTGGGGAGGTGGTGGACGACCAGGAGGCGGGGCACCTCTCCAGCCTAGGTCGGGCCTGTGAGACGCGGCACCTGGACGGGAGGGCCATGGTCTAGACTGCGGGGGTCATGATGAGTCGACTCCTCCTTCGCTGCCGCAACGAGGCCTGATCACCGGCCACCTCGTTGCGGGGAGCGTGCTGCGTGCCGGACGCCCGAGCCTCGCAAGGAGATAGACCATGACCGACCTGAGCAACATGCACAACAACCAGCAGCAGTCGCCGATGCCGTTCGACCGCTACCGGCCCTTCGTCCCGGTCGACGTGCCGGACCGGACGTGGCCCGCCCGCCGCATCACCCACGCGCCCCGGTGGCTCTCCACCGACCTGCGTGACGGCAACCAGGCGCTGATCGACCCGATGACCCCGGCCCGCAAGATGGCGATGTTCGACCTGCTGGTCTCGCTGGGCTACAAGGAGATCGAGGTCGGCTTCCCCAGCGCCAGCCAGACCGACTTCGACTTCGTCCGCCAGCTCATCGAGGGCGACCGCATCCCCGACGACGTGCAGATCTCGGTGCTGACCCAGGCGCGTGAGGACCTGATCGAGCGGACCGTGCAGTCGCTGGTCGGGGCCGACCGGGCGACGGTCCACCTCTACAACGCCACGGCGCCGCTCTTCCAGCGCGTCGTCTTCGGGGTCACGCCGGACGAGTGCCTGTCGATCGCCACCCGTGGCACCGAGCTGGTGGTCAAGTACGCCGAGGAGCTGCTCGGCGACCTGGTCGGCACCGGCGCGTTCGGCTACCAGTACAGCCCCGAGATCTTCACCCAGTCCGACACCGACTTCGCGCTGCAGGTCTGCGAGGCGGTCTCCGACGTGTGGCAGCCCGAGGCGGGCCGCGAGATCATCCTCAACCTGCCGGCGACCGTGGAGATGTCCACGCCCAACACCTACGCCGACCAGATCGAGTACTTCTCCCGCGGGCTCACCCGGCGTGAGCACAGCGCCATCAGCCTGCACCCGCACAACGACCGGGGCACCGCCGTGGCCGCGACCGAGCTCGGCCTGATGGCCGGTGCCGACCGGGTCGAGGGCTGCCTGTTCGGCCACGGCGAGCGGACCGGCAACGTGGACCTGGTGACCCTGGCGATGAACCTGTTCAGCCAGGGCATCGACCCGCAGATCGACCTCTCCGACATCGACGAGGTGCGGCGCACGGTCGAGTACTGCACCAACCTGCCGGTGCACCCGCGTCACCCGTACGCCGGCGACCTCGTCTACACGGCGTTCTCCGGATCGCACCAGGACGCGATCAAGAAGGGCCTGGAGGACCTGGAGCGCCGCGCCGAGGAGCAGGGCGTCCCGGTGGACCAGATGCCGTGGGAGGCGCCGTACCTGCCGATCGACCCCAAGGACGTCGGCCGCAGCTACGAGGCGGTCATCCGGGTCAACAGCCAGTCCGGCAAGGGCGGCGTGGCCTACCTGCTGAAGTCCGAGCACAACCTGGACCTGCCGCGCCGCGCGCAGATCGAGTTCAGCCGGGTGATCCAGCAGCGGACCGACGCCGAGGGCGGCGAGGTCACCCCCGAGGAGATCTGGTCGGTCTTCCGCGGCGAGTACCTGGACCGGACGTCGCCGCTGGCGCTCGACTCGGTGCACACCTCCTCGGCGGCGGGGCAGAAGGACGAGCTCACCGTCAGTGTCCGCGTCGACGGTGAGCCGGTGACGCTGACCGCGGAGGGCAACGGGCCGATCAACGCCTTCACCCACGCGCTCAACGCCCTGGTCTCCGAGCGTCAGGCGGCGTGCGACCCGGCCTTCGCGGACCGGGGAGACGTGCGGGTCCTGGACTACCACGAGCACGCCCTGTCGGCGGGCGGCGACGCGATCGCGGCGGCGTACGTCGAGTGCGCGGTGGGTGACCAGGTGCTCTGGGGCGTCGGCCTGGACCCGAACATCGTCTCGGCGTCGCTCAAGGCGGTCGTCAGCGCGGTGAACCGGGCCCGCTGAGCCGGTCCCTCACTCCCGGGAGGCCGGGAGGCGGATGGTGGCGACGGTGCCTGCGAGGTGCTCGGACTCCAGGGTCACCGTCCCGCCGTGCGAGGCCACCACGGTCTGCACGATCGTCAGGCCCAGGCCGGTGCCCTGGATGTGCCGGGCCTGGGCGGTCGAGCTGCGCCAGAACCGCTTGAACAGGTTCTCCTGCTCGTCGCGAGGGATGCCCAGGCCGGTGTCGGAGACCTCGACCACCGCCTCGCCGAGCGTTGCGTCGTAGGTGAGCACGCAGGTGACCTGTCCACGCGGCTCGGTGAACTTCATCGCGTTGCTGAGCAGGTTGCTCAGCGCCCGCTCGAGCTGCGACCAGTCGCCCTCGACCAGGATCGGGTGCTCGGGCACGCGGAAGCAGAGCTGGAGACGGCGGGCGGCCTCGCTCGCCACCGTGGTGTGCTCGAGCGCGTGGACGAGGTCGACCAGGTCGATCCGCGCACGCTCCCACGCGGGCAGGTCGGCGGCGAGCCCGTTGAGCGCCAGCAGGTTGTCGACCAGGTTGACCAGGCGCTGGCCGTTGCGGTTGATCGCGTCGACCACCGGTGCCTGCTCCTCGGCGATCTCGCCGAAGTCGCCGTCCTGGAGCAGCTCGGTGTAGCCGACGATGCTGGCCACCGGGGTCCGCAGCTCGTGGCTGACGGTGGAGACGAACTCGTCCTTGGCGACGTCGAGGTGGCGTAGCCGCTCCACCACGGTCCGCTCCTTCTCCAGGGCGGTGGCGAGCACCTCCTGGTTGTGGCGCGCCTCGGTCACGTCGTTGCCCAGGCACAGGTAGCCGATGAGCAGGTCGTTGTCGTCGGTCACCCGGGTCAGCGACATCGACACCAGCGTCCGGCTCCCGTCGGAGCGTCGCCAGGTCCAGTCCTGGGCCTGCTGGTCGAGCAGGTGCTCCAGCACGGTGGGGAAGGTGGGGGCGCTGTCCCGTTCGGCGGCCCAGGTGGCGAGCTCGTCGGGCACCAGCAGGTCGACGAACGGCGTGCCGACCGTCGCGAAGGCGGGCGCGGAGAGCAGCTTCTCCGCGCCCGAGTTGAACAGGGTGATCCGGCCGACGGGGTCGATGCCGATCAGCGCGGTGTCCAGGGCCGCCGCGAGCAAGTGCTGGGTGAGCCCGGCGGCGTTGCGCTCGGCGGTCACGTCCAGCCCGGTCATCACCAGGTACGTCGCCTGGCCCTCGGGGTCGCTGACCACCCCGCTGGTCCAGGCGATCCGGCGCTCGTGCCCCTCGGCGTCGAGCAGGGTGCTCTCCACCGCGGACGGGATCGGGTCCGGATCGTGCTCGGCGAACATCCGCTGCGCCAGGTCGCGGTGCTCCTCGGGCACTGCCACCTCCCAGACGGGCCGTCCGACCAGCTCCTCGGTGCAGGCGCCGACGAGGGAGGCGAGCGCGGGGTTTGCCCGCAGCACCGTGCCGCGCAGGTCGCAGACCAGGATCAGGCACGCGGTGGTCGCCAGGGTGATGTCGCTGAGCCGGCGCTCGGCGTCGAGGTCGGCCCGGGCGACGCGCTCGTCGGTGAGGTCGAGCAGCTGGGCGCTGAACATCGGTTCCCCGCCCGAGCCCGAGAGGGGGGCCACGCTCAGGGCGATCTGGCGCTCGGGACGGTGGGCCATCCGGCCCTCGCCGCGCCATCCGTCCAGCGTCCCGGCCACCATCTGGTCCAGGATCCCCGAGAGGGGGGTGGTGGTCTCCAGGAGCGTGGAGAGCGGTTGTCCCACCACCTGCTCGCGGTCCAGGCCCAGGAGGGTGGTCGTCTGCTGGTTGGCGTCGAAGACCTCGAAGTCGTCGTGTCCGGCGCGCAGCACGAGCATCGCGACCAGGGACTCGGAGAAGTTGCGCCGGAACAGGTCGCCGGTGGCTCGCAGCTGGTCGTTGAGGCGCATCGTCTGCTCGACGTTGATGGCGAGCGGGACACAGATCAGCACGATGCACATGAGGAAGGTCTGGACCAGGGAGGTCGCCTCCCAGGGGCCGATCGCGTCGGCCCCGGTGTTCACCGCGAAGGGTCCGAGACCCTGCGAGGTGGCCCCGGAGACGATGGTCGCGATCACCGCGATCTGCACGGCGACGACGCGCAGGCCGAACTTGAAGGCGGCCCAGACCAGGAAGGGGATGGGCACGAAGGCCATGGCAAGCACGTCGCTGACCCCGAAGACCAGCAGGGTGGTGAAGGTCAGGGCACAGGTCTGGAGGACCAGCTCGCCCATCCGGACGGGGACCAGCGGCCGGCGCAGGCTCAGCAGGACCGGGGCCAGGACCAGCACCGCCGCCGCGTGCGAGGGGGCGATCGCGAGCAGGTAGGCCCGTCCGCTGTCGGGGCCGCCCACCAGGGGCAGTGCCACCCCGGCGACCGCCCCGCCGATCCCGGCGGACAGGGCCGCAGCCGCGATCAGGCGCAGGAAGTCGACCTGGGTGCCGAGGACCGCCAGCCCGCCGCGGCGCAGGCGGATCACGCACGCGAAGATCACCGCCTCCAGCGCGACCACGACGCTCAGCGTGACCGCGAAGGGCACGGGGCGGTCGAAGAGCACGTTGGCTCCGGTGTTCGCGGCGACCACCGTCGGCACCACCCACCACCACCAGCGCCGGGGGGTGACGGTCAGCAGCGTGCAGGCGATGCCTACCGGCGGCCACCAGGGTGACAGGGACCAGGCCGAGACGGCGGTGACGGCGAGTGTGAGGACCCCGGCGAGGAAGACGAGTGCCCCGACTCCCAGCGCGGACCCGCGCCGCTCCAGTTCCCTCACCCGAGTGGACATGGCGCACAGTGTTCCAGTCCGCGAGCGGCTTGGTGGTCATTCGGTCCACTCGGCACGCTGGTGGCTAGATTGCCTGACATGTTGGTCTCGGAACGCATCGGTCAGCTCTTCCTGTCCTCGGGCGACCGGCTGGAGTTCACCGAGTACGGCGGAGGCGAGCGCTGGGCCGTGCTGCTGCACGCCGAGCTGATGACCAGGCGGATGCACCAGCCGCTCGCGCGCAGGCTGGCGAGCGAGGGATTCCACGTGCTCGCCCTGGACCTGCTGGGGCACGGCCGGTCCGACCGGCCGAGCGACCCGCTGGCCTACTCGGTGACCGCGTACGCCGAGCAGGTGGAGGCGCTGCTCGACGAGGTCGGCGCCGAGCAGGCGCTGCTCGTCGGGGTCTCGCTGGGCGCCAACGTCGCGCTGGAGACCGCGGTGCGGTCGCCGGACCGGGTGCGCGGCCTCCTCCTGGAGTCCCCGGTGCTGGACAACGGCTTCGCGGCCGGGCTGCTGCGGATGGCGCCGCTGATGCTGGGCGCCCGGGTGGCGCCGCTGGCCTTCTCCGGGGTGCGCAGGCTGGTCCGCGCCGTGCCCCGCGGCGTGATGCCGTTCTGGGTGGGGGTCGCCCTCGACACGTGCAACCAGCGTCCCGGGGCGCTCGCTGCGATGGTGCACGGCGTGCTGTTCGGGCGGATGGCGCCGAACGCGGGCGAGCGCCGCGGGATCGGGGTCCCGGTGCTCCTGGTCGGCCACCGGGCCGATCCTGCGCACCCGTGGGCCGACGTGGAGATGCTCGCCGCCGAGCTGCCCCAGGCCACGGTCGTGCGGTCGCGCGGGCCCCTGGAGTGGCGACTGGACCCGGCCCGCCTGGACGGGGCGGCGATCTCGTTCGCCCTGGACTGCTGGGACGCGCGCAGCACCCGGAAGCGGCAGCGGCGCAGCTCGACCTGACCGAGCGGGCGCCAGGAGGCATCAGCAGGCACCAGCAGGCACAATGGGGGAGTGCCCCTCTACCGCGACGAGGCCGTCGTCCTGCGCACCCACAAGCTGGGTGAGGCGGACCGGATCATCACCCTGCTCACCCGGCACCACGGCCGGGTCCGCGCGGTGGCCAAGGGCGTACGACGCACCACCTCGCGCTGGGGCTCGCGGCTGGAGCCGTTCACCCACGTCGACCTCCAGCTGGCCGAGGGTCGTTCGCTCGACACGATCACCCAGGCCGAGACGCTCACCCCGTTCCACTCCGGCATCGGCCTGGACTACGACCGCTACACCGCGGGCACGGTGATGCTCGAGACGGCCGAGCGGCTGGTGGTGGAGGAGAAGGAGCCCGCCCTCCAGCAGTTCCTGCTGCTGGTCGGGGGTCTGCGGGCGATGGTGAGCGGCGAGCACGGTCCGGGCCAGGTGCTCGACTCCTACCTGCTGCGCTCGTTGGCGGTGGCCGGTTACGCACCCTCGTTCGACCACTGCGTGCGCTGCGGCACCGAGGGGCCGCACCGGTTCTTCAACCCGGCGGCCGGCGGCGTGCTCTGCACGGTGTGCCGGCTCCCGGGGTCGGCCACCCCGGCGCTGGAGACCCTGCAGGTGCTCGGCGCGCTGCTGGCCGGCGAGTGGCCGGTGGTGCACGGCGCGGAGCCGCGCCACCTCCGGGAGGCCAGCGGCCTGGTCGCGGCGTACCTGGCCTGGCACGTCGAGCGGGGCCTGCGCTCCCTGGAGCACCTCGAGCGCTGACCCGGCTGCGGGCGAGCCCGGTCGGGCTCGGCCGCAGGCTCAGGCGGACCCGTAGCGCCGGTCCCGGTGGGCGTACTCCTCGATCGCCGCCCACAGGTGGGTGCGGTCCACATCGGGCCACAGGACGTCGGAGAAGACGAACTCGCTGTAGGCAGACTGCCAGGTCATGTAGTTGGAGAGCCGCTGCTCGCCGGAGGTGCGCCAGACCAGGTCGGCCTCGGACCACTCCGGCACGTACAGGTGGCGGGCGATCGTCTTCTCGTCGATGCGGTCGGGCTTGATCCTGCCGGCGGCGACCTCGTGGGCGATCGAGCGCACCGCGTCGGCGATCTCGGCGCGCCCGCCGTAGTTGACGCACATCGTCAGGGTCAGCACGTCGTTGTCCCGGGTCAGCTCCTCGGCGACCTGCAGCTCCCGGATCACCGACTTCCACAGCCGGGGCGCCCGCCCGGCCCAGCGGACCCGGACCCCCAGCTCGTGCATCTCGTCGCGGCGCCGGCGGATCACGTCGCGGTTGAACCCCATGAGGAAGCGCACCTCCTCGGGGGAGCGCGACCAGTTCTCGGTGGAGAACGCGTAGGCGGAGATCGCCTTCACGCCGATCTCGATCGCGCCCTCGACGACGTCGAACAGGGACGTCTCACCCTGCTCGTGACCGCGGGTGCGGGGGAGCCCCCGCTCCTTGGCCCAGCGCCCGTTCCCGTCCATCACGATCGCCACGTGCCGCGGCACCAGGTCCGCGGGCACGGCCGGAGGGCGGGCACCCGAGGGGTGGGGCGTGGGGGGTCGGACCTCTCGCTTCGCACCGGTACGCACAGCGGGAGCCTAGTCGTGCGTGTCCGCGCGGTCGGGCGCACCCGGAGCGCGGCAGGACGGACACGTCCCGAAGATCTCGAGGTCGTGGCTGATGTCGGCGTAGCCGTGCTCGCGCGCGATGCTCTGGGTCCACCGCTCCACCGCCGGGCCCTCGACCTCCACCGTGGCCCCGCAGACGCGGCAGACCAGGTGGTGGTGGTGCGTGGTCGAGCAGAGCCGGTAGAGCGACTCCCCGTCCTCGTTGCGCAGCACGTCGACCGCGCCGACCTCCGCGAGGGCGGCCAGGGTGCGGTAGACGGTCGCCAGGCCCACCCGCTCGCCGCGCCGGGTGAGCAGCTCGTGCAGCTGCTGGGCCGAACGGAAGTCGGAGAAGGTGGAGAGCGCCTCGGTCACGGCCGTCCGCTGGCGGGTGGGCCGCAGCGCGGGCTCGGGCCGGGTGCGGTCAGTGTTCGTCATAGTGGGCCCCGTGCGGCGCGTGCCGGTGTCCGTCGTGCAGGTAGTCGACGTGGTTCCCGTGCTCGACCCCCCGGTGCCCGCAGCCCTCTCCGTGCTGGTGCGGATGGTCCTCCGGTCGCAGGTGGGCCGTCTCCTCGGCTGAGGGGGCCTCGTCGGCGAAGGGGACCCGGAGCCGCTGCCGTCGGCGTAGCAGCGCCCCAACCGGCCAGGTGAGCACGAACAGCAGCAGGCTCAGCAGGACGATGGACGCCCCGGGCGCCACGTCGGCGCGGTAGGAGGCGGCAGCCGCGAGCACCAGGCCGCCGAAGGAGGCGGCCAGGCCCAGCCCCATGGCCAGCATCAGGGTGGCACGGAACGAGCGGGCCAGCTGCTGGGCGGTGGCCACCGGCACCACCATCAGTGCGGAGACCAGGAGGAGCCCCACCGTCCGCATCGCGACGGTGACCGAGACCGCCGCCAGCACCGCGACCAGCAGGTTGTAGGTCCGCACCGGCAGGCCCGCGACCCGGGCGAACTCCTGGTCCTGGGAGACCGCGAACAGCTGGGGTGCGAGGCCGAGGCAGAGGAAGGTCAGGACCACGGCGAAGGCGAGGGTGAAGAGCACGTCCTCGGCCGAGACGCTGAGCAGCGAGCCGAACAGGTACTGCTGCAGCTTGGCGGTGCTCTCCCCACCCACCCCGGCGACGAAGATGCCGCCGGCCAGGCCGCCGTAGAAGAGCAGTGCGAGGGCGACGTCGCCGTTGGTGTGGCCACGCTCGCGGATCACCTCGATCGCGATGGCACCGAGGACGGCGGCGATCACCGCCGTCCAGGTGGGGGCGAACCCGGTGACCAGGCCGATCGCGACCCCCGTGACCGCGACGTGGCCCAGGCCGTCGCCCATCAGCGCCATCCGGCGCTGCACCAGGTAGGTGCCGACGGCCGGGACGGCGAGCCCGGTGAAGATCGCCGCGAGCAGGGCGCGCTGCATGAACGGCAGCGAGAACAGCGAGACGAGGTCGTTCATCGGTCGCCCTCCGGCGTGTCCAGGGGCGAGGCCACGAAGGGCACGTGGTCCTGCTGGGGCTCGACGTGGTGGTGGGTGTGCGCCTCACCGAGATGAGGGGAGTGCACCTCGTGGTCGTCGAGCGGCGCGCCGTCGTAGACGATGCGCCCGCTGCGCATCACCACCGCGCGGTCCACCAGTGGGCGCATGGGGCCGAGCTCGTGGGCGACCAGGACGATCGTGGCGCCCCGACCGGCCAGGGTCCCCAGCGCGTCGGCCAGCGCCTCCTGGTGCGGCAGGTCGACGCCCGCGGTCGGCTCGTCGAGCAGGAACAGGTCCGGCTCGCCGGCCAGGGCGCGGGCGATCAACGCGCGCTGCTGCTGCCCGCCGGAGAGGTTGCTGATCCCCGAGCGGGCGAGCTCCCGCAGCCCCACGACCTCCAGGGCGTCCTCGATCATCCGGCGGTCCTCGCGGCTGAGCGGCCGGAACAGGCGCCGGCGGGTGAGGCGTCCGGAGGCGACGACCTCCCAGACCGAGGCCGGCACCCCCGAGCCCGCCCCGGCGCGCTGCGGGACGAAGCCGACCCGCTGCCAGTCGCGGAAGGACGGCAGGGGGGTGCCGAAGAGGGACGCGGTGCCGGCGGCGAGTGGCCGCAGCCCGGTCATCGCCCGGACCAGGGTCGACTTGCCCGACCCGTTGGCCCCCATCAGCGCGACGAACTCCCCGGTGCGCACCATGAGGTCTGCGCAGCGCACCACGGGACGGCCGTCGATCGAGACCGAGACGTTGTCCAGGGCGACCGGAGGCTGTGCGCCGGCGGAGGACGACGGCGCGCTCAGCATCCGTCGGCCTTGCGCAGCGCGTCGAGGTTGTCGCGCATCAGGGAGAGGTAGTCCGCCTGGGAGCCGGAGCCGGAGAGGCCCTCGATCGGGTCGAGGGTGTCGGTCCGCAGGCCGGTGTCCTTCGCCAGGGAGCGCGCCGGGGCCGACGACCCGAGCGTCTCGCTGAACACGGTGGTCAGGCCCTCGTCGCGGATCAGCTCCTGCAGGTGCTGGAGGTCGGCGGCCGTCGGCTCGGCGTCAGGCGAGAGCCCGGCGATCGGCTCGAACTCCAGGCCGTACCTGCCCAGGTAGCCGAAGGCGTCGTGGCTGACCACGACGACGTCGCGCTCGCACCCGGCCAGACCGGCGGTGTACTCCTGGTCCAGCTCCTCCAGGCGCCCGCGCAGTGCCTCGGCGGAGTCGGCGTACTGCTCGGCGCCCTCGGGGTCGATCTCGGAGAGCTCCTCGGCGACCGCGTCCCCGAGATCCGCCATCAGCAGCGGGTCGAGCCAGAAGTGCGGGTCCTCGTCCCCGTGGTCGTGGCCGTCGTCCTCGTGCCCCTCGTCCCCGTGGTCGTCGTGCTCGTCGTGGTCGTGCCCCGTGCCGGCGGGGGCCAGGTCGACGACGTCCTCGACGTCGAGGACCTTCCCCTGGGTGTTGGTCTCGGCGGCATCGAACACCTCGGGCTGCAGGGCCTGGTGGGTCAGCGCCAGGTCGGCCGAGGCGAGGTCGGCGGTCTTCTCGATGGAGAGACCGGCCTCGTGCGCCTCCTGGCCCGGCTTGGTCAGGTTGACCACGTCCGCGCGGTCTCCCGCGACCTGCTCGGCCACCCAGGCCAGGGGGTAGAAGCCCGCGGCCACCTGCACCCGGTCGCCGTCCGAGCCGCTCTCGTCCGACAGTGCGCCACAGCCCGGGGCGACCAGGACGAGCGGGACGAGGAGAGCGAGCCAGGGGGAGGTCTTCATGAGAACGATTCTCACATCCGGGGCCTCCGTCTTCAACACGAGGGTCGCCGGCCGACCGTGCCGCGCCTGCGCGCCTAGGCTGACGGGGTGATGGTGATCAACAGGTTCCGGGTGCCCGCGTCGGCCGGCGAGCAGTTCCGCGCCGACCTCCAGGTGGCGCTGGAGACGCTCGCGGCCCGCCCCGGTCACGTCCGTGGCGCCATCGGGCGCAACCTCGACGACCCCGAGCTGTGGGTTCTGCACACCGAGTGGCGCGACGTGGGCTCCTACCGGCGTGCGCTCTCCTCCTACGAGGTCAAGCTCACCGCGGTGCCGATCCTGAGCCGGGCGATCGACGAGCCCAGCGCCTACGAGCCGGTGCTGCCGGGAGCCGCCCTCAACGAGGCACGTAGCCGCTCGTTACCCTGATCCTTCGAGGTCGGCAGCCAGCCGGCCGTGCGCAACAGGAGCTCTCACCGTGGCCAAGCCGCCCCCCTCGCCCGTCGACAACGTCGTCTCGCTCGCCAAGCGGCGCGGCTTCGTCTACCCCTGCGGGGAGATCTACGGCGGTACCCGGTCGGCCTGGGACTACGGCCCGCTCGGTGTCGAGCTGAAGGAGAACATCAAGCGCCAGTGGTGGCGCGCGGTGGTGCAGCGTCGTCAGGACGTGGTGGGTCTCGACTCCAGCATCATCCTGCCGCGCCAGACCTGGGAGGCGTCCGGCCACGTCGACACCTTCAACGACCCGCTGACCGAGTGCCAGTCGTGCCACAAGCGCTACCGCGCCGACCACCTCCAGGAGGCGTACGCGGAGAAGAAGGGCCTCGACGACCCCGACCAGGTCGACCTGCGCGACGTCGCCTGCGCCAACTGCGGCACCCGCGGCGCCTGGACCGAGCCGCGCCAGTTCTCCGGCATGCTCAAGACCCACCTCGGTGTCACCGAGGACGAGTCCGGCATGCACTACCTGCGGCCCGAGACCGCCCAGGGGATCTTCCTCAACTTCGCCAACGTGGTGACCTCGAGCCGGATGAAGCCCCCGTTCGGCATCGCCCAGATCGGCAAGAGCTTCCGCAACGAGATCACGCCGGGCAACTTCATCTTCCGCACCCGTGAGTTCGAGCAGATGGAGATGGAGTTCTTCGTCAAGCCGGGTGAGGACGAGGAGTGGCACCAGTACTGGATCGACGAGCGCACCCGCTGGTACACCGACCTGGGGATCAACCCGGACAACCTGCGCCACTTCGAGCACCCGAAGGAGAAGCTGAGCCACTACTCCAAGCGGACCGTCGACATCGAGTACCGGTTCCGTTTCGCCGGCTCGGAGTGGGGCGAGCTCGAGGGCGTCGCCAACCGCACCGACTTCGACCTCTCCACCCACTCCCAGCACTCCGGCCAGGACCTGAGCTACTTCGACCAGGCCGCCAACGAGCGCTACGTGCCCTACGTGATCGAGCCGGCAGCCGGGCTCTCGCGCAGCCTGATGACCTTCCTGGTCGACGCGTACGCCGAGGACGAGGCGCCCAACACCAAGGGCGGCGTCGACAAGCGGACCGTGCTGCGGCTCGACCCCCGCCTGGCCCCGGTCAAGGTCGCGGTGCTGCCGCTGAGCCGCAACGCCGACCTGAGCCCGAAGGCCAAGGGCCTCGCGGCCGAGCTGCGGGAGAACTGGAACGTCGAGTTCGACGACTCCGGCGCGATCGGTCGCCGCTACCGCCGCCAGGACGAGATCGGGACGCCGTACTGCGTGACCGTCGACTTCGACACCCTCGAGGACGGCGCGGTCACCGTGCGCGAGCGGGACTCGATGAGCCAGGAGCGGATCAGCCTGGACGGGATCAGCCGCTACTTCGCCGAGCGGCTGCTCGGCTGCTGAGCGCGGCGCCTGCGCCGGCGAGGAAGGAGGGCCGCGTGGTCGGCTCCGCACTGCCCACCGAGCTGGTCCTGGGGGACCTGCGGATCGAGACCCCGGTCGTGCTCGCCCCGATGGCCGGCATCACCAACGCGGCCTACAGGCGCCTGTGCGCCGAGCAGGGGGCTGGTCTCTACGTCTGCGAGATGATCACCTCCCGCGGGCTGGTCGAGGGTGACGAGACGACCCGGAAGATGCTCGTCTTCGACGAGCTCGAGACGGTCCGCTCGGTGCAGCTCTACGGCACCGACCCCGTCTACGTGGGCAAGGCCGCCGAGATCCTCTGCGCCGACTACGGGGTCGCGCACGTCGACCTCAACTTCGGCTGCCCGGTGCCCAAGGTGACCCGCAAGGGCGGCGGCGGGGCGCTGCCGTGGAAGCGCGGCCTGCTGGGGGAGATCCTCGAGGCGGCAGTGACGGCCACGGCGCCGTACGGCGTCCCGGTGACGATGAAGACCCGCAAGGGCCTCGACGAGGACCACCTGACCTACCTGGACGCCGGCAGGATCGCCCAGGAGACCGGGGTGGCCGCGATCGCGCTGCACGGCCGCACGGTCGAGCAGGCCTACTCCGGCGAGGCCGACTGGGACTCGATCGCCCGGCTCGTGGAGCACATCGACATCCCGGTCCTGGGCAACGGGGACATCTGGGAGGCCGGGGACGCCGTCCGGATGGTCCGCGAGACCGGAGCCGCCGGCGTCGTCGTCGGACGCGGGTGCCTGGGCCGGCCCTGGCTCTTCCGCGACCTGGCCGCGGCGTTCTCCTCCACCCCCACCGAGACCGTCCTGCCCACGCTGGGCGAGGTCCGCGCGGTGATGCGCCGGCACGCCGAGCTGCTCTGCCGGCACATGGGGGAGGAGCGCGGCTGCAAGGAGTTCCGCAAGCACGTGAGCTGGTACCTCAAGGGGTTCCGGGCCGGCGGGCCGCTGCGCCACTCGCTGGCGCTGGTCGACTCGCTGGCCGACCTCGACCGGCTGCTCGCCGAGCTGGACCCCGACGAGCGGTTCCCGGTCTCCGAGCTGGGCGCGCCCCGGGGTCGCCAGGGCTCGCCGCGCAAGCGTGTGGCCCTGCCGGAGGGGTGGCTCGACGACACCGACGGACGGGGCGCACGGTGGCGCGAGGACGCCGACGAGGCCACCGGGGGCTGACGCCGGCCGTCACAGCAGTCGCAGGAGGGTGCGGTCGTCACCTACTGCCCGGTCGTGCGGGGCCCTTGTCCGGATAACGGAGGGGTGAGGGGTGACACCCCAGAATGGGCGATTGAAATGTCTAGTTCCTGACGGCATTGTGCTTGACTCAACGACCACGTCCGGGGCACGACCTGCGCCGGACGTATCTTGTCAGCAACAGCTAAGGATCAGCGCTGTGGCACAGCATCGCCACAAGCGGGTCACCGACGCCCGCACCCCCCTGGCCAGAGCCGCCCTCGTGGCCGCTCCGGTCGCCTTCCTCACCACCGTCTCCGCGGTCGCTCTCGGCGTCGTGTCCCAGGACCAGCCCCCCTCCCGGGACCTGTTGGCCGGCACGGCCCTGGCCAGCAGCATCGGCGAGCGCTCCGCCCCCGTGAGCCGGAGCTCGTCCCGTGCGGCCGACGAGGCCCGCAAGGCCGACCGCAAGGCCGACCGCAAGGCGGAGAAGCAGGCCGAGCGGAAGGCTGCGAAGAAGGCCGCCCGCAAGCAGCAGCAGAACGCCGCCGCGGCGGCCCGGGCCGCCGACGTCGCCGTCCGGCAGGCCGACACCCGGCTCTGGACCACCGAGGCGCTCAACCTCTGGACGTCGGCCGACGGGTCCGCGCAGAAGGTCGGCGTCGTCGACGCTGCCACCAAGGTGCTGGTGACCGGCCGCGAGGCGCAGGGCCGCACAGAGATCGTGATGGGCGGCAAGGCTCGCTGGGTGACCAGCGGCTACCTCGACGAGGAGAAGCCGCTGACCGGCATCGCCGGGAGCTGCACCAACGGCACCTCGGTCCCGGCCGGCGTCGACCCGGACATCACCGCCGTGCACCGCGCGGTCTGTGCCCGGTTCCCGGAGATCACCTCCTACGGCACGTTCCGCAGCGACGGCGAGCACGGCCAGGGTCGCGCGGTCGACGTGATGGTCAGCGGCTCCCGCGGCTGGGAGGTCGCGGAGTACCTGCGGGCCAACTACGCCGACCTCGGCATCGAGTACCTGATCTACTCCCAGAAGATCTGGTCGGTCGACCGCGCGGGCGAGGGATGGCGCGGCATGTCGGACCGTGGGTCGGCCACCGCCAACCACTACGACCACGTGCACGTGACGGTCTACTGAGTGCTGCCGCGGACACCGGGACCCGCACGGGTCCCGGTGTCGGCAGCGACGGGTAGCGTGCGACCCGATGGACCACCTGTACGACGACGCCGATCGCGAACGCCTCGTCCCCGAGCCCCCCAAGCGGGTCGACGCCCCGGTGCGTCGCGCCTTCGAGCGAGACCGGGCCCGCGTGGTGCACGCGGCGGCCACGCGGCGGCTCGCGGCCAAGACCCAGGTGATGGGTCCCCAGGCCGACGACTTCGTCCGCAACCGCCTGACCCACAGCCTCGAGGTGGCGCAGGTCGCCCGTGACCTGGCCCGAGCGCTGGGCTGCCATCCCGACCTCACCGAGACGGCGGCCCTCGCCCACGACCTCGGGCACCCGCCGTTCGGCCACAACGGCGAGCGGGTGCTGGCTGACCTCAGCGAGGCCTGTGGCGGGTTCGAGGGCAACGCCCAGACCCTGCGCCTGCTCACCCGGTTGGAGGCCAAGACCTTCGACGGGCAGGGGCGCAGCGTCGGCCTCAACCTCACCCGGGCCACGCTCGACGCCTGCACGAAGTACCCCTGGACCCGGGGGGCCGCCCTGCCCCCCGCGGGGGTGCACAGCGACGGCACGGTGCGCACGGTGCTGAAGTTCGGCGTCTACCCCGATGACGAGCCGGTCTTCGACTGGATGCGTCGGGGAGCTCGCGGTACCGCCCAGTGCCTGGAGGCCCAGGTGATGGACCTGGCCGACGACGTCGCCTACTCGGTGCACGACGTGGAGGACGGGGTGGTCGCCGACCGGGTCGACCTGACCCGGCTGGACCGTGCGGGCCTGTGGCAGACGGTGCGCGACTGGTACCGGCCGGACGCCGACGACGACCTGCTGGACGACGTCCTCACCGGGTTGCAGACGGTGGAGAGCTGGCCCACGGAGCGCTACGACCACAGTCGTCGCGCACTCGCGGCGCTGAAGAACCTGACCAGCGACCTGATCGGCCGCTTCTGCGGCAGCGTCCAGGAGGCCACCTTCGCCGCAGGCGAGGGGCCCTTCGTGCGCTACCGGGCGGACCTCGTCGTGCCGGAGCACACCCAGCTGGAGATCGCGGTGCTCAAGGGGATCGCCGCGCACTACGTGATGAGCGCCGACGACCGGGTCGCGCTGATGTCCCGGCAGCGTGAGCTGATGGCCGAGCTGGTGGAAGGGCTGCTGCTCCGTGGTCCGGACGCACTCGACCGCCCCTTCGCACAAGACTGGGAAGAGGCGGTCGACGAGAGCGGTCGGCTGCGCGTGGTGATCGACCAGGTGGCGTCGTTGACCGACGCCAGTGCCGTGACCCGACACGCAGCCGTCAGGGGTTAGGCCCCCCGTCAGGCCGTGCTGGCCCAGCAGGAGGCCAGCGGCCTCACGGCAGGTTGCCCTTGGGGTACGGGTCGTCCTGGAGGGCGATGCTGTCGGGGTTCAGCTGGTCCTGAGCGCTGCTGTGGTCCGTGCCGCTGCTCTGGTCCTTGCCACCCCCGGGGCGGACCTTGCCGGCCGCAGCCGAGGCGGCCGTGCCCACCTTGTCCGCGACCGTGGGGGCCTTCTCCTTGGCCAGGTCGGCCGCCTGCTGGGCGCCTGCCTGCACCTTCGGGTTCTTGCGGAACGAGTCGAACCCGCTGGCGATCTGGTCGTAGCGCTCGCGTCCTGCCTTCGCGCCCAGGACGTACCCGGCTCCGGCGGCGAGCAGCAACATGCTCTTCTTCATCAATGTCTTCCCTTTCGTTGTGTCAGTCCGACGTGCGACTGGCGGCTTCGGGCTCGGTGTAGGGGTCTTCGTGAGGGTTCTCGCCGGAGGCGAGCCTGATCGCCCGCCCCTCGTCGATCTGCTTGCGCTCCTTGTCGGCCGCCTTCTCGACGTTGCGCGAGTCGCGCAACGGCAGCTGCAGCTCGATCTCGGCGGGCACGCCCTCCTCGAGCTCGCGACCGCGCTCGAGCTCGGAGTCGATCTCGGCGCCGAGGAGCAGCGCGAGGTTCATGATCCACAGGAACAGCAGGGCGACGATCACGCCCGCCAGGGACCCGTAGGTCTTGTTGTAGCTGGAGAAGTTGGCGACGTAGAAGGTGAAGCCGACGGAGGCGATGACGCCGGCCACCACGGCGACCACGGCGCCGGGGGAGAGCCAGCGCATCTTGGGCTGCTTGACGTTGGGCGTGAAGTAGTAGATGAGTGCGATCAACAGCATCACCACCAGCGCCATCACCGGCCACTTGGCGATGTTCCAGGCGGTCACCGCGGTGTCGCCGAGGCCGATCACGTCCCCGACCGACTGGGCGACAGGGCCGGAGATCACCAGCATCAGGATGAGCGCGGCCATCAGCACCAGGCAGGTCGCGGTGAGCAGCAGCATCTGCGGGCGGAGCTTCCAGAACGGGCGCCCCTCCTCGATCTCGTAGATCCGGTTCATCGCCCGGGAGAAGGCGCCCACGTAGCCGGACGCCGTCCACAGGGCGCCCGCCAGACCGGTGATCAGGGCCACGCCCGCACCCGGCGCGGCAGCCAGGTCGCGCAGGGTCGGCTCGATGTCGCCGAGCATGCTGTTGGAGACCAGCGGGGCGAGGATGTCCAGCAGCGTGTCCACCGTCTGGTCCGGGTCCTGCCCGACGAGGCCGAGCAGCGCGGTCAGCGCGATCGCCGCGGGGAAGATCGACAGCACGGCGTAGTAGGTCAGGGCAGCCGCCTGGTCGGTGCACTGGTCCTTCGAGAACTCCCGGACCGACCGCTTGAGGACGTACTTCAGGGAGCGCCCGTCCAGCTTCTTCATGCTCACCGGCGTCGCCGCCACACGACGAGCGCCACCAGCACCACCACGACCGCACCGGCCACGGCGAGCTGCCGCGGCTCCACCCGGTCCACCCGCTCGGAGACCTGGCGCTTCACGTCCAGCTTGGTGCCGAGGGCGTCCAGCGTGTGCGCGAGCTCCTGCCGCTTGCGCTCGATGTCGGCCTCGATGTCCGCGGGGGTCGCCGCGCTGCCGTCCTTGCCGGGGTCCTGGTCAGCCACGGTGTCCTCCCTTGACGGTGTCGATGTCCTCCTTGATGCCGCCCAGGGCCCGTTCGGGCTTGGCCGGCGTCGCCTGGTCCACCCGCTTCTTGCCGAGCAGGCCGATGACACCGGCCAGCACGAAGAGCACGGCCGCGACGATCAGGGCCGCGGCCCAGGTCGGCAGGACGAGCGCGAGGGCGGCGATGGCGGTGGTGATCAGCGCCGCCAGGCCGAAGAAGGCGAGCAGCCCGGCTGCGCTGAACATGCCGAGTCCGAGCCCCGCCTGCTTGCCCTTGGCGGTCATCTCGGCCTGGGCCAGCCGCAGCTCGGAGCGGATGAGGTCCGGGACCTGCTGGGTGAGATCGTGCACGAGTGCGCCGACCGTGGGCTCTGGTGCCTGCCCGGGCGTGACCGCGCCGGGCGTCAGGGGGGTGTGCGGGTCGGTCATGACGCCCCCGTGCCCCAGCCTCCGGAGGGCCAAACCCCGTAGACTCCGCTCGTGGCCGGCCGGATTCGAGAAGATGACATCGCGGAGGTGCGCGAGAAGGCCCGCATCGACGACGTCGTCTCCTCCTACGTCACCCTGCGCAAGGCCGGCGGCGGCTCGCTGAAGGGCCTGTGCCCCTTCCACGACGAGAAGTCGCCGTCGTTCCACGTCACCCCCTCCCGAGGCTTCTTCCACTGCTTCGGCTGCCAGGAGGGCGGGGACGTCATCAGCTTCCTGATGAAGATCGACGGACTGGGCTTCTCCGAGGCCGTCGAGCAGCTGGCCGACAAGTACGGCGTGCAGCTGCGGCGGGAGGAGGGCGACGAGCCGGCCCAGCGTCCGCGCGGCCCGGCTCGGGGGCGGCTGCTGGAGGCGCACAAGGTGGCCCAGGAGTTCTACGCCGACCAGCTCGGCGGCACCGACGCGCTCACCGCCCGCCGGTTCCTCTCCGAGCGGGGGTTCGACCAGGCTGCGGCCGAGCTCTTCGGCATCGGCTTCTCGCCGCGGGACGGGGAGGCACTCACCCGTCTGCTGCGCCAGCGCGGCTTCTCCGAGGAGGAGATGACCACCTCCGGGCTGGTCGCGGTCGGCCGTTCGGCCTACGACCGCTTCCGCGGCCGGCTGATGTGGCCGATCCGCGAGGCCAACGGCGACACCATCGGCTTCGGGGCCCGCCGGATCTTCGACGACGACCGGATCGAGGCCAAGTACCTCAACACCTCCGAGACGCCGATCTACAAGAAGAGCCAGGTGCTCTACGGGCTCGACCTCGCCCGTCGTGAGATCGCGCGCAGCTCCCAGGCGGTCGTGGTCGAGGGCTACACCGACGTGATGGCCTGCCACCTCGCCGGGGTCGGCACGGCGGTCGCCACGTGCGGCACCGCGTTCGGTGACGACCACGCCCGGGTGCTGCGGCGGTTCATGCACGACCACGAGGAGTTCCGTGGTGAGGTGATCTTCACCTTCGACGGCGACGCGGCTGGCCAGAAGGCTGCGCTCCGCGCCTTCGGCGGCGACCAGAACTTCGTCTCCCAGACCTACGTGGCCGTCGAGCCCTCGGGTCTGGACCCCTGCGACCTGCGGCTGCAGGCCGGGGACGAGGCGGTGCGCGAGCTGGTCGCCCAGCGGCAGCCGCTGTACCGGTTCGTGCTCGGCAACGTCGCGGCCCGCTACGACCTGGACCGCGCGGACGGCCGGGTCGACGCACTGCGGGAGGCCGCACGGCTGGTCTCCAGCATCCGCGACCGGTCGAAGGTCGACGCCTTCACCCGTGAGCTCTCCTCGATCATCGGCGTGGACGTCGACGAGGCCCGCGCCGAGGTGCGTCGCGCCTCGGCGCGCGGTCGACCCGACGAGCGCAGGGGGAGCGAGCGGCGGGCGAACGAGACCAGGGCGAGCGAGCGCGGGGTCGCGTCCGAGCGGGGCGCCGCTGTGCAGGGGGAGGCGCCTCCTCGGCGCCAGCTGCCCAACCTTCGCGACCCGCGGTTCGCGATCGAGCGCGAGACGCTCAAGCTGGTGCTGCAGTACCCGGCCGCGGTCGGGCGCGTGGTCGCCGGCGTGAGCCCGGGCGACTTCAGCCACCCCGTCTACCGAGAGGTCTGGGAGGCGGTGCTCGCGGCCGGGGGCGCCGCCCAGGGGGCCGCCGACCCCGGCTGGGCTACCCGGTTGCGTGCCGGCGTGGAGAACCCGTTGGTCTCGTCCGCGATCAGCGAGCTGGGGGTGGAGCCCGTGCGGTCCGCGGGGGACCCGACGGAGTCCTACGTGAACGCCCACGTCTACCGGCTGCTGGAGCTCTCGGTGCTGCGGCGGGTCACGGAGCTGAAGTCCAGGCTGCAGCGGACCAACCCGGTGGAACAGGCCGAGGAGTACCGGCAGATGTTCGGTGAGCTGGTCGCGCTCGAGCACCACCGCCGTGACCTCCGGGACAAGGCCGTGGGAGCCTGACGGGCGTGAAGCTCACGTTGCGTCGAGACAAGCCGCCGACCGCGATCCACGTCCAGGCGGGCGAGAAGGTGCTGGCCTGGTGCCAGTCCTCCGACGGGCGCGTGGCAGCCGGCACCAGGGACGCGTTCTACCTGGTCGGGCCCGAGCCGGACGAGGTGCGCCGGGTGCCCTGGGAGCAGGTGGAGTCGGCCGACTGGCAGGCGGACACCTCCACCTTCCGGCTCCTCGAGGTGGGCTCCTGGGGGCGTCCTCGGGGGATCCACGAGCTCGACGTGCCCGACCCCAGGCTGCTCCCGGAGCTGGTCCGTGAGCGGGTCACCGCGAGCGTGGTGCTCCAGCGCCACGTGCCGGTGAGCGGTCGGCGGGGCGTCCGGGTGATCGCCCGCCGGGCGCCGCGGGGGGACTCCCCGATCTTCTGGGTCTACGAGTTCGACGAGGGCATCGACCCCGAGGACCCCCAGGTCAGGTCGTTGGCCGAGCAGGCGCTGGCCGACCTCCAGGACGAGGTCGGGCTCGACTGACCGACCGGGCATTGCTCGTGTGACGGGGGCCGATTCGCTCACCGCAGGCCTCCTTGCTAATCTTCTCTGGCGTTGCCCGCAAGGGCGGCCGATCCCCTGTAGCTCAACTGGCAGAGCATTCGACTGTTAATCGGAGGGTTGTTGGTTCGAGTCCAACCGGGGGAGCCGTCCGAGAACCCCCCGATCGCGCAAGCGATCGGGGGGTTCTTGCATTTCCCATGCCACCCCGGCAGTGTGTGTCTGCTCGCGATGCGTCCCACCGGGGGAGGACCGCGAGCAGGGGGAGACAGCGGTGCGTAGTCAGCAGGGTGTGTCGGTACGTCGGGCAGTCGGGATCGTCGCGATCCTCACCGCGGGGGCGCTGGGGCCGTGGGCGCACGGCGCCGCAGCGGCCCCCCGGGCTCCGGAGCCAGCGGCTGCGGAGGTGGCCGACCCCGGGACGTGGGCGGTCCCGGCCCGTCCCGAGAGGCTGGTGGTCGACACCGAGCAGGCCGCTCCGGTGGTGAGCAAGGACGACTACGTCGCCGGCTCGCTGTCGCTGGCCGGGGCGTCGTACCCGATCGAGATCAAGGGGCGCGGAAACTCGACCTGGAAGTGGCCCAAGAAGCCCTACAAGGTCAAGCTCGCGGCGCCGACGAGCCTGGGCGGCATGCCCGCGGCGGACGAGTGGGTGCTGCTGGCCAACTACGCCGACCGCAGCGCCCTGCGCAACCACCTCGCCCTCCAGCTGGGCCGGCAGACCCGGCTCGCGTGGACCCCTGACAGCCGGTTCGTCGACCTGGTGCTCAACGGCCGGTCGCAGGGCCTCTACCTGCTCACCGAGCAGGTGGAGCAGGGCCCGACCCGGGTGGCGCTGCCCGAGGGCGGCTACCTCCTGGAGGTGGACCAGCGGTTCCGGGCGAGCGGCGACCCGGGCTTCCGCACCAGACGCGGCACCCCGGTCTCGTTCAAGGACCCCGACGAGCTGGAGCGGCCGGAGAGCCGTCGGATCAAGAAGGCCGTCAACGCCTTCGAGGACGTGCTGTACGGAGACCGGTTCACCCACCCGGTCCGGGGCTACGCCCCGCTGGTCGACGTCGACTCGTTCGTCGACTGGTACGTCGTCCAGGAGCTCTTCCGCAACCAGGACTCCAACTTCCACTCCAGCGTGCACGTCTCCTGGACGCCCGGCGGGCGCTTCACCCTGGGGCCGTTGTGGGACTTCGACCTGAGCGCCGGGACGAAGTGGAACATCGAGACGACCCCCGAGGGCTGGCACACCCGGCTAGGCAAGCACTGGATCGCCCGGATGCTCGAGGATCCCGCGTTCTCGACCGCGGTGAAGCAGCGGACGATCCAGCTCGCGCCCGTGGTCGAGCAGCTCGTGGCCCAGATCCCGCCGGCCGCCCAGGCGGTCCGCCCCGAGGCCCTGGCCGACTGGCAGCTCTGGCACGTCTCGCACGCCGCGGTGGTGGGCAGCGTGCACGCCGACGACCTGGACGGCGAGGTGGAGTTCCTCCGCACCTGGCTCGCCGGGCGGTTGGCGTGGATGACGGCGCCGGAGGTGATCTTCGGCCGGCCGAGCGGCTCGCTGCGGGAGAAGGACCAGGTGGTCCAGGTGCCGGTACGGGTGCTGGCGAGCGACCGCGCGGTCACGGTCGACTACGCCCACGTCGGCGGCAAGGCCACACCCGGCGTCGACTTCACGCTGGTGCCCGGGACGCTCCGGTTCGCCCCGGGGGAGACGGAGAAGACGTTCCCGGTGACCATCCACGGCGACGCCGTGCCGGAGACCGCGGAGCGGGTGCACCTGGCCCTGCGCAGTCCCGACGGCGCCCGGCTCGGTGACCCGCAGGGGCTCAGCCTGGAGATCGCCGCCAGTGACCAGCGTCCCGACGCCCAGGTGCGGGTCGCGTCCCGCGGGCGGTACGCGGGCGTCGGGGTGCTGCACGCGAAGGGTCGCGGTCAGCACGTGCGCACCGAGGTGACGCGGTCGGGCTCCCGCACCGTCGAGATGCGGGTCCACAACCCGGGTCCGGTTGCCGCCGAGTACCGGCTTCGCGGTCGTGGGGGCGGCCGCGCGCTGCAGGTCCGCTGGTTCCGCGGGAAGGTCGACGTCACCGAGGAGCTGCGCTCCGGCCTGACGGTGCGCGTCGGGGCGCGCGGGAACCGCCCGCTGCGTGCCGTGGTGCGCGCCCGCCCGGGTGCTCGCCCGGGCAAGGCCGGGACGCTGCGGCTCACTGCGGTGTGGCGGGGCGAGGGCCGGGTCGTCGACACGGTGCGCGCGACCGTGCGAGTCGCCCGCTGACCGCGCCGGGGCGAGTAGGCTCGTCCTCTCCGGAGTGAGAGGGGGAGAGATGGGCGACGGCATGGTTGCGCTGCTCTTCGTGTCGGTGTTCTTCCTGGGTCCGCCGTTCCTGGTCGGTCTCGCGGCCGGTTGGTTCGCCCGGGGCCGCAAGGAGAAGGGCGCCACCGCGATGGCGTTGGCGGAGGTGAGGCGCCTCGACGCCCTGGTCGAGCAGATCAGGCACGACGCCTACGAGCACATGACCCTCGACTCACGGCTGGCCCCGATCGTCGTCGACACCATCCGCTCCAGCGACCTGGAGCGGCAGCGCAAGGTCGCGAGGTCGCGGACGGCACCCCCGCTCGACCTCGGCAACCCGTACGGTCAGCCGGCGTACGGTCCGCCGACGTACGGCTCGACCTCCGCCACGCCCGATCCGCGGGTCTCGCCCCCGTACCCGTCCGAGCAGGAGTGGGACGAGCGACGGTGAGCGCCGACGGGGCCGGCGCCGCGGGCGACGCGGTGATGGTGACCAGTGGGCTGTCAAAGCAGTACGGCGCGGTCCGTGCCCTGGACGCCCTCACCGTGGAGGTGGGCCCCGGGATCACCGGGCTCGTCGGCGCCAACGGCGCGGGCAAGTCCACGCTGATCAAGATCCTGCTGGGCCTGGTGAGCCCGACCGGTGGCTCCGCGAGCGTCCTGGGCCACGACATCGCCACCCACGGGCGGGAGATCAGGTCGCTGGTGGGCTACCTGCCCGAGCACGACTGCCTGCCTCCCGACGTGAGCGCCAGCGACTTCGTGGTGCACCTGGCGATGATGTCGGGCCTGCCCCGGGTCTCCGCCCGGGAGCGCACCGCCGAGGTGCTGCGGCACGTCGGCCTGGCCGAGGAGCGCTACCGCCCGATGGGCGGCTACTCCACGGGGATGAAGCAGAAGGCCAAGCTGGCCCAGGCGCTGGTGCACGACCCCCGGCTGGTGCTGCTCGACGAGCCGACCAACGGCCTCGACCCCGCCGCCCGCGACGAGATGCTGGAGCTGGTCGAGCGCATCGGCCGGGACTTCGGGATCGCGGTGCTGGTCACCTCCCACCTGCTCGGGGAGCTGGAGCGGGTCAGCGACCACGTCGTGGTGCTCGACGGCGGACGACTGCTGCGCGCCTCCCGGACCGACGAGTTCCTGGACGCGACGGGCTCCCTGCTGGTCGAGGTGCTCGGGGACGACGCCCAGCGACGTACCGGGGAGGCACTGGCCGCTCGTGGCCTCGCGGTCCGGCCCCGGGGACAGATGCTGGTGATCGACGCCTCGGGCCGCGCCGACGTGCACGACCTGGTGCGCGACACCGCCTGCGAGCTGGGCGTGGGCCTGGTCCGCGTGCAGGCCGACCACCACCGGATCGAGGACGTGTTCATGGCGGCAGGGGACTCCCGTGGCAGGTGACGGCGAGCGCGGCAGCGGGTCCCGGGGCGTCATCCACGACCTGGGCTACCTGCCGTACCGGGGGCCTCGGCGCGGTGAGGGGGCGATCGCCTGGGCGCTGGTGCTGACCGGCCTGCGCAACGCCTTCGGCATCGGTCGCTCGGGCCGCTCCAAGGTGCTGCCCTTCGTGCTCCTGTCGCTGAACCTCCTCCCGGCCGTGATCGTGGCCGGGATCCTGGTCTTCATCGGCCTGGACGACCTGCCCATCGGGTACGCCGCGTACGCCTCCACCACCCAGGTGCTGCTCGGCATCTTCGTCGCCGCCCAGGCGCCGGTGCTCTTCTCCCGGGACCTGCGCTACGGCAGCATCACCCTCTACCTGGCGCGTCCGCTGCGCTCCAGCACCTACGCGCTGGCCCGTGCGGGGTCACTGCTCGCCGCGACCCTGGTCTTCCTGCTGCTGCCGATCCTGGTCCTCTACGCGGTGGCGCTGCTGGGCGAGCTCGACTTCGGCGAGCAGACCCGGGACGCGGCGGTGGCCGTGGTGCTGGTGGTGCTGCTCGCCCTGTCGCTGACCGGGGTGGCCGGGCTGATCTCGGCGTGGTCGACCCGACGCGGGTTCGCCGTCGTGGGCACCATCGCCGTCCTGCTGGTCGGCAACGGCCTGGTCAGTGCCGTCCAGGGCGTGGCGGTCTCGGAGGGCGACCGCGAGGTCGCCGAGGTCGCGGGGCTGTTCACCCCGTACTCCCTCTACCGGGGCCTGGTGGGTGCCTGGGCCGACGAGGGCGGCGTCGCCCCGCCGAGCAGCGGGGGGATGGAGCTCCTCTACGTGCTGGTCTTCGTCGGGCTCTCGCTCGCCTGCCTGGCCGCGTTGGTGCTGCGTTACCGGAAGGTGGCCCGGACATGAGCGTCCTCACCCTGAACGGGGTCTCCCGCTGGTTCGGCAACGTCGTGGCCGTCAACGGGGTGAGCATGACCATCGGGCCCGGGATCACCGGGCTGCTGGGCCCCAACGGCGCCGGCAAGACCACGCTGATCGCGCTGATGTCGGGGTTCCTCGCGCCCTCCGCGGGCACCGCCACCCTCGACGGCCGGACGCTGTGGCGCAACACCGACGTCTACCGCACCCTGGGCCTGGTGCCCGAGCGCGAGCTGAGCTTCGGGTACCTGACCGGGCGGCAGTTCGTGCGTGCCAGCGCCGAGCTCCAGGGACTGGACGACCCGGGGGCCGCCACGGAGCGCGCCCTGGCCACGGTCGACATGGTGGAGCCGGCCGCACGCCGGGTCGACACGTACTCCAAGGGCATGCGGCAGCGGGTCAAGCTCGCCTCCGCTCTGGTCCACGACCCCGGCGTGCTCCTGCTGGACGAGCCGTTCAACGGGGTCGACCCGCGTCAGCGGATGCACCTGATGTCGCTGCTGCGGCGGATGGGCGAGGAGGGACGGACGGTGCTCTTCAGCTCCCACATCCTCGAGGAGGTCGAGCAGGTGGCTCGCCAGATCGAGGTCGTGGTCTCGGGCCGGCACGCCGCCTCGGGTGACTTCGGCCAGATCCGCCGGCTGATGACGGACCGGCCCGTGCGCTACGTCGTGGTCAGCGACGACGACCGGGCCCTGGGGGGCGCCCTGATCGGAGAGCCGTCCGTGCTCTCGGTCGGGCTGCGGCCGCGCGGCGGCCTGGACGTGGCGGTCTCCGACTTCGGCACGTTCGCCGTCCGGCTTCCGCTGCTGGCTCGCGAGCGGGGGCTGCGGATCCGGGAGCTGGTGCCCACCGACGACTCGCTCGAGAGCGTCTTCTCCTACCTGGTGGGAGGCCGAGGATGAACCCGACGATCGTGCGACTCTCGGTCCAGGCGCTGCTGGGACGCCGCCGGGGTCTGGTGCTGGTGATCGTGCCCGCGGTGCTGCTGGCCCTGTCGGTGGTGATCCGGGCGTTGACGGACGAGGGGGTCGGGCAGGACGCCGTGCTCGAGCTGGGCTACACGCTGGCGATGCCGCTGGTCTGCCTGCTCGCGGCCAGCGCCGTGCTGGGCCCAGAGGTGGACGACGGCTCCGTGGTCTACCTCCTCGCCAAGCCGGTCAACAGGCACGCGATCGCGCTCAGCAAGTACGTCGTGGCGTGGATCTGCGGACTGGTCCTGGGAGCTCTGCCGCTCACGCTCTGTGCACTCGTGCTGAGCTGGTCGGCACCTGAGGAGGCCGTGGCCTGGGGCGTGGGCGGGGCGGTGGCCGCTACGGCGTACGTGGCGCTCTTCCTCGCGCTCGCGGCGCTGACCAAGCACGCGGTCGTGGTGGGCCTGCTCGTGGTGCTGATGTGGGAGGGGCTGCTCGGCAACCTCCTGGTCGGGATCCGCTGGGTCTCGATCGGCTCCTGGGGCCGGGAGGTCGCGGCCTCGGTCAGCGACCTCCTGTGGTCCCCGGAGGTGGGGCTCGGCTACGCCTTGGGGGCCGCGGTCGTGCTCGCGGTGGCGTCGGTCTGGTTCGCCGGGGACCGGCTCCGTTCGTTCACCCTGCGAGGGGACGAGTAGCCTGCGACCGTCGTTCGAACACGTGTTCTAATGAGGTATGGCGCGAGGCGGGTACGGAACAGGCAGCGGCATCCCGCTGCAGGACCGGGTACGGGGCGGTTCGCGTCCCGCGTCGCCTCCGGAGACCACGGACGGGCAGGCGTCCGGAGCTGCTCCGGGCGCAGGGGAGCAGGGTGGCTCGCCGTCCCGGCACTGCTGGGTCACGGTGCCGGTCGACGGTCCCGTGCCCCGGCCGGGCCTGCTGCTGGAGTGGCGTGCGGCCGGCCGCGGGCGCTGGGAGGGACGGGTGGTCTACCTCGCCCAGCTGCGCCCCGAGCGTTGGTCGCTGGTCGAGGAGTGGGTGGCCGCCGAGCTGCTGACGCCGCCCTGAGTGCTCTGCCGGGTCGCGGGTCCGGGGTCAGTCGCCCCAGCCCATCGGGAAGACCTCGAACGGCGCGGCGAACGTGACGCCGAGCGCCCCGCCGGCGGAGCGGGCCATCCCCTCCAGGAACTCGCGCGGGTCCCAGTTCTCCCAGCCCAGGCCCTGGATGTACGCCGCGTGCGCCTCGAGCGAGGCGACGCCGGCATCGAAGGTCTCCGTGGTGTCCACGGCGTGGCCGGCCTGCGGGGAGCCGAAGGCCCAGACCTCCCGGACCCCGCCCCAGGGCTGCAGGCCCTGGGCGACCTGGTCGTGGAAGACCCACCGGTTGCCGGCGTCCCGGACGGCGTCGAGGACGGCGCGCCCGGTCGCGATGTGGTCGGCCTGGTTGAGGTTGCGTCCGCCCCAGGTGTCGCGGAAGTTCCCGGTCACCACGATCTCCGGCTGGTGCCGGCGGACCATCGCCGCGATCGCCTGCCGCAGCTCGACGCCGTACTCCAGGACGCCGTCGGGCAGGCCGAGGAACTCCACGGTGTCGACACCCACGATCCGGGCCGACTCGACCTGCTCGGTCTCGCGCACCGCCCGGCACTCCTGCGGAGGGAGGGCGTCGATGCCCGCCTCGCCGCTGGTCACCATGCAGTAGACGACCTGCTTGCCCTGTCCCGTCCAGCGGGCGACTGCGGCCGCGGCGCCGAACTCCAGGTCGTCGGGATGCGCGACGACGCACAGCATCCGGGTCCAGTCCTCGGGCAGGGGAGTCAGCTCGGGTCGCTCCATCTTCCGAGGATAGGCTGCCGCAGCACACCAGGGGCGGTAGCTCAGCCGGTCAGAGCAGAGGACTCATAATCCTTGGGTCGTGGGTTCGAGCCCCACCCGCCCTACGCACCCGTCGACCGTTGCGGACCGACGGTCCCGGCGAGGAGAACGTGGACGTCCGACCGGCCGGTGGCGCAGAAAGCGCCACCGGCCCTGGTCCGGAAGGTGTTCTTCAGGTGCCGGGAGCCTCGTTCCGGACGGTCTGGGCGGAGGACTGGCCCTCCTCCTTGACCGTGCTGGCCGAGTCCGCAGCCGTGGACCTGACCTCCTCGACCGCCTGCTGGGCGGACTCCTTGAGGTTCGCCCCGACGTCCTGCCCCACGGACTTCGCCTGGTCCATGACCGGCTGGCCGTGCTCCTTCGCCGCGTCCATTCCTTGGCCGGCCAGCTGGGTCTCGCGCTGGCTGGCCGGCAGCAGGCCGGAGATCAGCATGCCGGCACCGAAGGCGACCAGCCCGGCAGCGAGGGGGTTGCCCTCGGTCCGCGACTGCACGCTGCCGACCGCGCTCTGCGCGCCGCCGGTCACGGAGTCCTTGGCTCCACTCACGGTGTCGCTCACCGAGCCGGTCATCGACCCGCCCCCCGAGCCGCTGCCGACGGACGGGACGGAGCCCATCACCTTGTCGCGCAGCGAACCCATCCGGCCCTTGACGGCCTCCGTGCGGCGTTCCATCACGCGCTGGGGGCTCACCTTGTCGCCGAGCTCGTCGAGGTCGCGCGACAGTGCCGCACGGGTCTGCTCGATCTCGGCCTCTCGTACGTTCAGCTCTTCTGTTCCTTCGCCCATCGGACGTCCTCCTTCAGAGTGGCCTGGGTCGCGGGTAGTTCGGGGCTGGCCTCCTTGACCTCCTGGCGTCCGAGCACCGCCAGCACGGCGGTGACGACGCCCCACAGCACACCGACGATGAGCGCTGCCGCCCAGGCCGGCATCCAGAGGTCGAGCAGGTAGACCAGGAAGAGGGACAGGAAGATCAGGGTCAGGAGCCCGGCGACGCCGGAGCCGCCGAAGAGCCCCGCGCCCTTGCCGAGCCTCCTGGCCTCCTGCTTCATCTCCGTGCGCGCCAGGTCCATCTCCTGACGCACCAGGTCGCTGAGATCCCGGCTGATGTCGCCGACGATGTCGCCCAGCGACCGGGTCTCGCCGCTCGCGGACGAGGCGCCGGCGGGAGGCGGCACGGGCGGGGTGCTCGGGGTCACGGGGGGCTGGCTCATGGCAGGGTCCCCGGTCGCGACGTCTCCGGGCCGGTGGCCGGAGGCATGGGGAAGGGCGCCTCTTCGGTTCCCTGGCCCGTGCCGGACGGCGCGGTGACCCCCGGCGCACCGTACGTCGGAGCCGTGCCGGAGCCGCTCGTCTCCTCGGTCCCGGGCACGTGGGGCGTGCCCGTGCTGTACCCCACGGCCGAGTCGGTGGTGTAGTCGCTGCTCGCCCCTCCGGCGGCCGGCACCTGGGTCGAGGACGATCCCTGCTCGTCCCGGGCCGCCTTCGTGCCACGTGCCACGCGTCCGGCGACCAGACCGGCGCCCAGGGCGCCGAGCAGGAAGGTTCCGGGACTGCGCCGGGCGTAGTTGCGCACCTCGTCCAGGAGGTCCTGCGGGGACTTGTCCTGCAGGCGGGCCGCGAGGCTGCGCGCGCGCTGGGCGACCTCCTGGGCGACGTCCGCCGCCAGCCCGGTGCTCTCGCTGGCCATGGACGCGAGGTCCTCACCGAAGGTGTTCAGGGTCTCCGCGAGCCGGTCCTTCTGCGCCCGGGACTGCTCGTCGAGCTGGCTGGTCGCCTCCGAGAAGAGGGCCGACGCCTGATTCTTCGCCTCGGCCGCGACGTTGGCGGCCTCGTCCTTCGCCGTGCCCGCGACGTGTTTGGCCTGCTCGCCGGCTGTGCCGGCGACGTGCTGGGCCTGTGCGCTCATCCCTGAGTCGCCCTGGGAGTCCGGGGCGCTGCCGGTCGCGGTCGCAGGGGTGTCGGAACGGTCGTCGTCGGAGCTTCCTGGGAACTGTCCTGTCGTCATGGTGCCTCCTTGGTGGGGTCTGATGGTTCGTACCCAGCGCTGCGGGGGACACGCACACGGTGCGCGAAGCGCTCAGGCCTCCTACGGCGTCGCTGCCCAGTCGGCGTGCGCGGGGCGCGCGATCTCGACCTTGACCGTCCAGCTCGTGCCGGCGGGAAGCAAGGGAACGGGGGTCAGGGCGGCGCCCTCGTCGTGCACGGGACGACCTGCCCGGTAGCCGTCGAAGGTGGTGCCGCAGCCGCAGCGCAGGAGCTCGCCCACCAGGACGCCGCCTTCGCTGAGCGGCGCGTCGCAGCGCGGGCACCGGTCCTGGTACGCGACCAGGGTCCCGGCCAGGCCGGCGACGACGAGCCGCTGGCCCTGCACCGACACCTGGGTCAGCACCCCTGCGGGCACGTGCAGGTCGACCGCGACCCAGGACGACCTCGTCCCGGCCTGACGTGCGCCGGCGTCGGCGCGCAGCGCGCCGCGTCGCTCGGAGGGCCCGCGGGGCTCGACCATCTCCTCCGCCCGGACCGCGGTCACGCCCGGTGTCGACGCCAGCACCGCGTGCTCCAGGGTCTGGCGCACGGTGGCGGCGGAGGAGGGGCAGCCGGCGCACGTGCCCTCGAGCCGGAGGTGGGCTACACCGTCGTCGTCGACGCGCAGCAGGGAGACGCCACCGCCGTGCGACCCCAGGTAGGGGCGGACGCGGTCCAGCGCGGACTGCACCCGCAGGTGCATGCCGTCTCTCGAGGGGAGGTCTATGTACGCCGAGGCTTCGGCGGCGGTGCGTCTGCGGGCGCCTCGTCGCTGCCAGGCCATCGGACACCTCCTCCGCGTCGCCCCGGGGCTGGGGCCGACGTCACGGGTCGCGCGGACCGCGTGTGCGGCCCGGCGATCCGACAGTAGGCATCCGCGTGGCCCGGGTCACGGGGCCGTGGGCCCTTGTGGATCCGGGGTTCCTGTGGTCGCCGACGCGGTCAGGACTCGCCGGCCACCTGGAATCCGTCGGCGTCGGGCTCCAGGCTCAGGGTCACCGAGTCGGTGGTGCTGCCGCCGCGCTTGAGCACGTACCGGACGGTGTAGGTCACGGTCAGGGCGTCGGGATCCGCCGCGATGTCGACCACCTCGGCGTCCTCGACCGTCCGCCAGAACCCGTTGTACCGACCGAACCCGCCACTCTGCTCCTGGAAGGCCGGGGTGAGCTGTTGCCACGTGACCCGTGGGTCGCTGGTCACGGTGTCCAGGTAGCCCGCCACGAACGCCTCCATGGCCTGGGGGTCCGGCGCGCTGGGAGCACTGGGACTGGGCGTCGGGGTCGGCGCGGGGGACGGGGCGGTGGTGCCCTCCTCAGCGTCGCTCGGCGCACTGGTCCCGGGGTCCGCGGCGGGGGAGTCCTGGCCGTCCGGGTCGTCCTGGTCGTTGAGCGCGCTCAGGCCCAGACCACCGCCCAGCAGCAGCACGACGACGGCCGCGGCAGCACCCCAGACCCACCGGGGGGTGCGGCCCTGTGGGCGGTCTCTGCCGCCGGCGGGGGCGAGGCTCGGTGCGCGCTCGCCCTGCTCCGGCGTGGTCGGCCCGCTCGATCCGGCGGCGGGCGCGGGCGCCTGCCGGGTGCCGGCCCGCGGAGCGCGAGCCGGGGGAGCGGTCACGGGTGGGAACGCCGCGGTGTGCTCGGTGGGGGCTGAGGGCGCGGCCTGCTCGGCTCCGTCTCCTGCGGCATCGTCCACCAGGCGCTGAGCAGGCGTCGTGGCCAGCCGCGAGGTGGGGACGTCGGTCGCGCCCGCTTGCTCCCCGGCCCGCAGGAAGTCCCGGACCCGGCCAGCCTCCCACCGGTCGGCGGGGTCGGTCGCCATCGTGTGGTGGAGCACGGAGGCGGGCCAGCCGACCCCGTCCAGCCGCGGCGGAGCCTCGTGCACGATCTTGTACAGGGCGCCGAGCACGTTGTCGCCCACGTCGTACGGCGGTCGCCCGGCCAGGGCGTGGAAGAGCGTGGCGCCGAGCGCCCACACGTCGCTCGCGGGCGTGGCGGAGGCTCCGGAGGCGACCTCGGGCGCCAGGTAGGCGGGGGAGCCGGTCACCAGCCCCGTCTGGGTGAGGGAGGCGTCCGCCTCGGCCTTCGCGATCCCGAAGTCGGTGAGCTTCGCATGGCCGTGGGGCGAGACCATGATGTTGGACGGCTTCACGTCGCGGTGCACGATCCCGTGCGCGTGGGCCGCCGCAAGGGCGTCGGCCACCTGCTCGAGGATGGAGGCGGCGGCCTCCGCCGGGAGGGGGCCGTCGCGCCGGATCAGCGCGGCGAGGCTCTCGCCTTCGACGTACTCCATCACCAGCCAGTGCTCGTCGCCCTCGGCGACCAGGTCGTAGACGGCCACGACGTGGGGATGGCTGAGGGCGGCCGCGAGCCGCGCCTCGCGCTCGGCCCGCTCCAGGTCCGGCGCTGAGCCGCCGGGGACCAGCCCGACGCGCTTCATCGCGACCTGGCGTCCCAGCACAGTGTCGCGACCCAGCCACACGGTGCCCATGCCGCCGCGGCCGATGACGCGCTCGCGCACGTACTTTCCTGGTGTGCCGGCCCGGGCTGACGGGTCCGGCGTGTCCGGGGTCTCTGCGCTCACGCGCCCCACCCTAGGTGGCGGCGGGAGCGGCGCCACCGTCTGGCAAGGTGGGGTACGCCGGCTGACGGTGGCCGGTGTAGCCAGAGAGGGACGAA